>NZ_CP125380.1:2617500-3817500 GCF_034009455.1 Pseudomonas sp. P5_109 | reverse complement strand
GTTGTCTTGCGCTCGCAGCCGGTCTGCCGCTTCAAGCAACAGTTGTTCTGTCCCGGCCCAGCCGAGGCAGCCGTCGGTCACTGATACGCCGTATTGCAATGACGAACTCAACGGCTGGCAGCCCTCGAACAAGTGGCTCTCGATCATCATGCCAATCAGCGAACGATCACCTTGCAGGCGTTGTTCAAGTACGTCGTTGAACACCGCCGGCTGGCGCAACGGGTTTTTGCCGCTGTTGGCGTGACTGCAATCGACCATGATTCGAGCCGGAATCCTGAGCCTGGCCAGGTCACTGTTCACTTGGGCGACGCTGGCGCTGTCGTAGTTCGGCCCCTGATGGCCGCCGCGCAATACCAGGTGAGTGTCCGCATTGCCCGGTGTTTGAATGATCGCCGGATGTCCCTGGCTATCGACACCGAAATGACGATGGGGGTGGGCGGCGGAACGCATGGCATCGCTGGCGACAGTGACACCACCGTCAGTCCCGTTCTTGAACCCTACAGGCATGCCCAGGCCGCTGGCCATTTCGCGATGGATCTGCGACTCCGTGGTCCGGGCGCCAATGGCCACCCAGCTCAACAGATCATCGAAATAGCCGGCCGCCATCGGTTGCAGCAGTTCAGTGGCAACGGGCAGGCCCAGGCGGAGCATTTCGCGCATCAGCTCGCGGGACAGCGTCAGACCGGCGGCCATGTCATCGCTGCCATCCAGGTGCGGGTCGTAGGCCAGGCCTTTCCAGCCAACCGTGGTGCGGGGTTTTTCGACGTAGGCGCGCATCACCAGGAGCATTTCGTCGCTGACTTCGGCGGCGAGGCGGGCAAGGTTGCCGGCGTATTCGAGGGCTGATTTCGGGTCGTGTATCGAGCATGGGCCGACGATGACCAGCAGACGGGAATCTTCACCGTTGAGGATCGCGCGAACCGCTTGGCGGTGGGCGGTGACTTGCTGGGTCAGGGTGTTGCTGAGTGGCAATTGCTGCTTGAGCTGCAATGAGCTGGGCAGGCGCAGGGTCAGCGCTTCATTGGCAGGGCTCAAGGTGGACAGCGGCAGTGCAGAGACGGACGAGTTCATATTCAAGGCTTCCTGGGCTGGTGGCGGGTTCATGCCCGCGCGCTCGGCCCTACTGGGGTGTTCGACAATTGGCCAAATTGGCTGCGTGTGTGTGCTTGCCACCTGTGGGTGACCGATCGGAGGCGGCAGGCTGTCCCGAGCGGAGGCTGGTAAATCGCCAGGCGGTAAAACTGTCGTAACGGTAATAAGTGGCGTAGTTCATGTTCTTGATCCTCTGGATGTCTGGTGTGTCGCTAAAAAGGTTGGGGCTGAAAAAACAAAACCCCCGGTCGGGAGGCCGACCGGGGGTTGAGAATTCTCTGGTGGCGACCCGTTAAAAGTGGGCGCCGTGTGGGTATCAGGCGCGCCAGTGGCTAAACCAATACCCAAAATAAAAGCTGACCGGAGCACAACCGTCATTCACCCGGGCAGCCGCAACCGAGCGCAGGGCGCTGGCGGTACGAAGCTGTAAGAGGGCGTTGAACATGGTCTGTCTCCGATGGATGGACCGAGCTTACTAGAGGCCGGTGCGCAGATTCAATCAGAAAATGCTATTGGCCAACGACAACGCTTTCTATCGCTTGAGTGCCCCGAAGGTTGTGACACACACTGCGCCTCAACAAAACACCTCGGCACAAGGACCTACCATGACGGCTCTGACCCTCGCCGCTGCGCAATCGATTTCCATCCCTGGAGATCTCGCCGGCAATATCGCCAGACATCAACGTTTCATTCAGGTGGCTGCGGATCAGGGCGTGCAATTGCTGGTGTTCCCGGAGTTATCGCTGACCGGCTACGAACGGGGGCTCGCGGCGCAGCTGGCGATTGCTCCGGACGCCGCTGTCCTGCAACCGCTGCGTGATGCTGCCCGGGAAGCCGGGGTGACGGCTGTCGTCGGCATGCCGATTCGGCTGATGGACACCTCGCCTGTGCTGATTGGCGCGCTGATACTGGGTGCCGATGGTTCTCTCGGGGTCTACAGCAAGCAGTATCTGCATCCGGGGGAGGAGGAGGCGTTTGCGCCGGGAACGGGGGGCGAGCCTCTGACCATCGGCACCGACACGATTGCGTTGGCTGTGTGCGCAGATTTCACCCATGCCGATCATGCGGCTAACGCTGCACTGAACGGTGCCGGCGTATACGCCGCTGGCGTGCTGATCACGGCAAAAGGCTACGACCCGGATACCGCGTTGTTACAGGGCTACGCCGCTGTCCATTCAATGATGGTGTTGATGGCCAACCATGGCGGTGCAACGGGTGGCTGGGAGTCGGCAGGGCGTAGTGCGGTGTGGTCCCCGGACGGTTCGCTGGTTGCAGCCGCCGTCGGTACCGGCAACCAGATGGTCGTTGCCCGGCGTGATTGTGCGGGTTGGACCGGGAAGGTATTGGCAGTGGAGCTGGAATGATGGAGCGCCAATGGCGTCCGGCAACGCCTGATGACCTGGATTTCGCCCGCGAACTGACCTGTAGAGGCATGCTGCGTTACTACATTGAGCATGATCTGCCATGGCAGGACGAAGCGTTTGACGTGGCCTGGGCCGGGCGAGACAACCGGGTGATCACATGGGACGACCATATCCTGGGGTATGCCAGCCTGAGCCGTGATGCCAGGGCCTTGTACATACGCGAGTTGCATATCGTCGAAGCGTTTCGTGGGCAGGGTACCGGATCCTGGGCGATCGATCAGGTGCTGGCTCTGGCGCGCCAGGAGCGGCGCCCGGCGTTGCGCCTGACGGTTTTTGAAAACAACCCGGCGCAAGTGTTGTACGAGCGCAAGGGATTCAAGGTGGCGGGCAAGGACGAATGTTTCCTGAGGATGCAGCTGGATATCCCCGGCCCGGATTGCTACAACACGCTTGCGACAAGCCTTTCAAGATGAATTGAAACTTTTAATCTGATGCTTTCCGCTAGGTCTGCCAGATGCTTTTTGCTAAGGTGTCTGGCAACCCAATAAGACCATATCGCGAGGTGTCTGCTTGATTAGGGTGCTAGTAGTCGATGACCATGATCTCGTTCGTACAGGCATTACACGAATGCTGGCTGACATCGATGGCCTGCAAGTAGTCGGCCAGGCCGAGTCGGGTGAGGAATCCCTGCTCAAGGCGCGTGAGCTGAAACCCGATGTGGTGTTGATGGACGTCAAGATGCCGGGCATCGGCGGTCTTGAAGCCACTCGCAAATTATTGCGCAGTCATCCGGATATCAAGGTCGTCGCGGTGACCGTGTGTGAGGAGGATCCGTTTCCTACACGGCTGTTGCAGGCCGGGGCGGCGGGTTACCTGACCAAGGGGGCAGGTTTGCCGGAAATGGTCCAGGCCATTCGCCTGGTGTTCGCCGGGCAACGCTACATCAGCCCGCAGATTGCCCAGCAGCTGGCGATCAAGTCCTTCCAGCCCACCAACGATTCGCCTTTCGATGCCTTGTCGGAGCGGGAAATCCAGATCGCGCTGATGATTGTCGGCTGCCAGAAAGTACAGATCATTTCCGACAAATTGTGCCTGTCCCCAAAAACCGTGAACACCTACCGTTACCGCATCTTCGAAAAGCTTTCGATCAGCAGTGATGTCGAGTTGACGCTGTTGGCGGTTCGTCATGGCATGGTCGACGCCAGCCTCTGAAAATGACCGAAACCTTTGATCCGAGCGCCTTTCTGTCGACCGTTAGCGGGCGCCCCGGCGTGTACCGCATGTTCGACAGCGAAGCGCGTCTGCTTTACGTCGGCAAGGCGAAAAATCTCAAGAATCGCCTGTCGAGTTACTTTCGCAAGACCGGGCTGGCACCCAAGACCGCTGCACTGGTAGCGCGTATCGCCCAGGTCGAAACGACGATCACGGCCAACGAAACCGAAGCCTTGTTGCTTGAGCAGACGCTGATCAAGGAATGGCGCCCGCCCTATAACATCCTGCTGCGCGACGATAAATCCTACCCCTACGTCTTTCTCTCCGACGGAGAGTTTCCGCGCCTGAGCATTCATCGTGGCGCGAAAAAGGCCAAGGGCAAATATTTCGGGCCTTACCCGAGCGCCGGTGCGATTCGCGAAAGCCTGAGCCTGCTGCAAAAGACGTTTTTCGTTCGGCAATGCGAAGACAGTTATTACAAGAACCGCACCCGTCCTTGCCTGCAATACCAGATCAAGCGCTGCAAGGCGCCCTGCGTCGGGCTGGTGGAACCCCAGGTGTATGCCGAAGATGTGCGCCACTCGGTGATGTTTCTTGAGGGGCGCAGCAACGCGCTGACTGACGAGTTGTCCGCCGGGATGGAAGAAGCGGCGATCAATCTCGAGTTCGAACGAGCGGCCGAGTTGCGCGACCAGATTGCGCTGCTGCGCCGGGTTCAGGATCAGCAGAGCATGGAAGGCGGGACCGGGGACGTCGATGTGATTGCCGCCTTCGTCAATCCAGGCGGTGCCTGTGTCCACTTGATCAGCGTACGGGGTGGGCGGGTTCTGGGAAGCAAGAACTTCTTCCCTCAGGTAGGTATTGAAGAAGACGTTTCCGAAGTCATGGCCGCGTTTCTTGGCCAATACTTCATCAGCAGTCCTGAGCGCGACTTGCCGAGCGAGTTGATCGTCAATGTGGTTCACGATGACTTTCCGACACTGATTGCCGCCATCGACGAGTTGCGCGGACGTGAACTGACCATCAGCCATCGCGTGCGGGGTACGCGGGCACGCTGGCAGCAATTGGCGGTGACCAATGCCGAGCAGGCACTGAGTGCGCGCCTGGCGAATCGTCAGCACATTACGGCACGGTTCGATGCACTGGCCGAGGTACTCAAGCTCGACGAGCCCCCTCAACGACTCGAGTGCTACGACATCAGTCACTCCAGCGGCGAGGCAACGGTGGCGTCCTGCGTGGTGTTCGGCCCCGAAGGTCCGATCAAATCCGATTACCGTCGGTACAACATCGAAGGCGTTACGGCTGGCGATGATTACGCGGCGATGCATCAGGCATTGACCCGACGCTTCAGCAAACTGAAGGACGGGGAGGGCAAGCTGCCGGATATCCTGCTGGTGGACGGCGGTAAGGGGCAGTTGTCCATGGCTCGCGACGTACTCGATGAGTTGGCCGTGCCTGACCTGATTCTGCTGGGTGTGGCAAAAGGCGCGACGCGCAAGGCCGGTTTCGAAACCCTGTACCTGAACGACGCTGCACATGAATTCACGTTGCGCGGCGATTCTCCCGCGCTGCACCTGATCCAGCAGATTCGCGACGAAGCCCACCGATTTGCCATCACCGGGCACCGCGCCCGGCGTGGAAAAACCCGTCGGACGTCTACACTGGAAGGCGTCGCTGGCGTCGGACCGACACGTCGGCGGGATTTGTTGAAACATTTTGGTGGATTGCAGGAGCTGTCTCGTGCAAGCATCGAAGAAATTGCCAAAGCCCCCGGGATCAGTAAAAAGCTCGCAGAGTTGATTTATGCAAATCTGCACAGCGAGTAGAATGCCCCCTCACCTCGTAGCCAGTTGTGCCGATGAATATCCCTAATCTGATTACCGTTCTACGCGTTCTGCTCATACCGATCTTCATTTTGCTGTTCTACCTGCCTTACCAGTGGAGCTACATGGCCTCGGCCTCGGTCTTCGCATTCGCTGCCGCGACCGACTGGCTGGACGGGTACCTGGCCCGCCGCCTGGAACAAAGCACACCGTTCGGGGCTTTCCTCGATCCGGTTGCCGACAAGCTGATGGTTGCGGTTGCATTGGTACTGTTGGTGCAGGAACACGGCAACCTGTGGCTCACGCTGCCAGCTGCCGTGATCATCGGTCGCGAGATTGTCGTCTCGGCACTGCGCGAGTGGATGGCCGAACTGGGCGCTCGTGCCCATGTCGCCGTGTCCAACCTGGGCAAATGGAAAACCGCCGCGCAAATGCTGGCGCTGGTGATCCTGCTGGCCAATCCCAAGGACTTCAGCTTCTGGGTCTTGCTCGGTTATACCTTGCTGATGATCTCGGCTGGCCTGACTTTGTGGTCGATGGTCCAGTACCTGCGGGCCGCCTGGCCACATCTGAAGACTGACGTTGAAAAGAAATAAAACTTTTTTGAATCAAGGGGTTGACGGCGCTTCTGAATTCTATAGAATGCGCCACACCAAGACGCGGGAATAGCTCAGTTGGTAGAGCACGACCTTGCCAAGGTCGGGGTCGCGAGTTCGAGTCTCGTTTCCCGCTCCAAGTTTGCACGCATTTGATGTCGCGCTACTGACAACAAATGTTTTGAGGCCGAGTAGCAAAATGGTTATGCAGCGGATTGCAAATCCGCCTACGCCGGTTCGATTCCGACCTCGGCCTCCACTAATAAACAAGCTCCGTAGATCTATGATTTACGGAGCTTTTTTATTTGCAGTAGCCTGCAAGATTTAGATTTGAAAAGGCTATTTGCGAACTTGCTTCACTGGGGCGGGATGTATATATTTCCACCTCTGCTGCACAAGCGTCAGAACTGCCAGATCGTTGTTTGGCAAAAACTCGACGCTTCACCGCGCTACCGCCCGAATGGCGAAACTGGTAGACGCATGGGACTTAAAATCCCCCGCTCGTAAGGGCGTGCCGGTTCGATTCCGGCTTCGGGCACCATGAATATCAAGGGCTTGCGTGAGATACCTCATGCAGGCCCTTAGTTTTTTTATTGCCGCAATTCGCCCGCAAATCGCGCATTTGGAAGTCGGCTTCGGTTCCCTTGGGTGACCTATCTACGCAAGAGCACCAGGTCCTTGATATGTATCGCTCTCTCCCCGAAAGCGATAAACTCCATATTCACCATTCGCTCAGTGCGTTCGCTGAGTTGGCGTCGCGACACAACCGATAAATGCTTCAAACCCAATGGTCCGGAAGGCACCTTGGGAAGGAAAACTACGTCTGTCGTTTTGGCAGAACTCAGGATGAGAGGGAAACACAAATGGGTTTGGCAGCCTCCAAAGAGCGCATGCATCAAATTTCACCATCCGCGAATGCGTGCCCCCACTGCGGGGCAAAAAAGAAACCTTTGATACCTTCAAAGCTGGTAGGACTCGCAGCCACCGCGGGAGTAATTTACTGGTTTACTTTTCATGTCTTGTTCCCGGGCATGACTGCCTCCGTTACCCGAGCTGAGTACGGCGAGAAATGGCCTCTGACCATCTCCGAAGGAAAACTTTCCTGTGTGGATCCGTCCTCGGTTCTGCTCGAGTTCCAAGGCGTAACTTATGCAATGAACGATTCTGCGAGCAGCCATGCGAAGCAGTTCGGCTGGACCGAAGTCAATAGAATTTGGCGTAATGATCCCGAAAACAAAGGATCGAAAGTGGCGATGACACCACTTATCGAGAAAGGGCTTGCGCTCTGCGCGAAATAACCGAGTAAAGCAAAGGGGCCGCTGCAATGGCGGCTCCCGTTTAGTGCACATTGTTAGTCTCTACATCAATCTCGACACACCGACACTTTCGTTGCTCAAAGGGCTGTTGGCATGCCCGTGTTCTTTGCAACGCAAAATAAAAAGTCTGTACCAGACTCGTCAGGGCACTGTTCCAAAGGTCAACTCCATCGCTACTACAGCGGACAACCCCAGCATAATCAGCAACGCGAAAAGCAATAGGCTCAACTCAGCGAGCTGCTTATAAAGGGGCATCGGCCATTTCGTGACTCGAGCAATTGCTCTCTCAGTGGAAGCCATCACCAATTCTCACCTCTCGCGTCATACCGAATCTTGCGAGTCCAGCCGTCTCCATGATGCCCGGGACGACCGCTGTTGCGGGTCCCAAGGGGTGGTGCAACTAATGAGCCATTTCAATAGAGCGAGGATGATGCCCAATTAATTAACAGGCTGTTGGCGAGGGGCTCAAGCAAGAGAAAGGGGGAGTGGGGGAATATTCCTCAAATTTGGTGGTGAATGCCTGGTTGGGTGGGTGTAGTTCCCCATTTATGGAGAGTGTAGCGACCTTGTTTCACCCGCTTTTGGTAGCGGCTGCTTGCCTTGAGGTGGCGTGGAAGTATCGGCCTCAGGGCCTTTCAAGCTCTGGGTGTAGCTGCCGGAAAATTTCGACACGCTGCTTGAAGCGGGCTTTACTGGAACAAGTCGTGCGGATTACCGAGGGCTGCATGTTCTCGGCAGCCAGTACTGGCTGGATGCCGAGCGAAAACCACACCCTTCGAGGTTGAGGGCCAGCCCATGTCCCGGTTCCTCTGTGCCATGTTGTTCGCGCTGTTGCTCGTCGGCTGCGCTACCACGCGGCTGCCCCGCGAATTCAGCGAGGCGATACCCGCCAGCGAATCGGCTTTCGGGCGCTCGATCCAGGCTCAGGCCGCTGCGCATGAGGGGCGCTCGGGTTTTCGTTTGCTGCCCAACAGCAGTGAAGCGTTCCGGGCGCGCGCGGAGTTGATCCGCAATGCGCAGAAAACCGTCGATCTGCAGTACTACATCGTGCACAACGGTCTCAGCACCCGGGCACTGGTGCGTGAAATGCTGCTGGCTGCCGATCGCGGCGTACGGATACGTATCTTGCTCGATGACACGGCCAGCGACGGCCAGGAAGAAGTCATCGCGACCCTGGCGGTGCATCCGAACATCCATATCCGCGTCTTCAACCCTTTGCATCTGGGGCGCAGCACCATGGTCACTCGAACCATGGGCCGCCTGCTTGATCTTTCCCAACAACACCGACGCATGCACAACAAACTGTGGCTGGCCGACAACAGCGCAGCCATCGTCGGCGGACGCAACCTGGGGGATGAGTATTTTGACGCCAAGCCCGATCTCAACTTCACCGACATGGACCTGCTGTGCATCGGCCCGGTCGCCGAGCAGTTGGGACACAGCTTCGATCAGTACTGGAACAGCGCCTTGAGCCAGCCGATCACGGACTTCCTGCTCAATAAGCCGACAGCCCAAGACTTGCTCGAGAGCCGTCAACGCCTGGAGCAATCGCTGCAGGCCTCGCGTATCGAGAGCAGGGCGTTGTACAACCATCTCATGACTTACCAGACTCAACCGCAATGGGAGACTTGGCGCAAGCAACTGATCTGGGCCTATAACACGGCGATGTGGGACGCTCCGAGCAAGGTCCTGGCTGACGGAGAGCCGGCACGCGCGCTATTGATGGCCACACAACTGCGGCCTGAACTCGATGGCGTCAGTAACGAGCTGATCATGATTTCGGCTTATTTCGTCCCGCAAAAACCGGGCATGGATTATCTGCTGGGGCGTGCCGATGCCGGCGTTGATGTGCGCCTGCTGACCAACTCACTGGAAGCCACCGATGTGCCGGCGGTGCATGGCGGCTATGCACCGTATCGCAAGGCTCTGCTCGAGCATGGCGTGAAGCTCTATGAGCTGCGGCGCCAGCCGGACGATCCCGGCCGCAGCTCTTCGTTTGGTTTCAGTGGCGGCTCGGACTCCAGCTTGCATACCAAGGCCATGATCCTGGACAAGCAGAAAGTGTTTATCGGCTCGTTTAATTTCGACCCGCGTTCGGTGTTCTGGAACACTGAAGTCGGGGTGCTGGTCGACAGTCCCGAGCTGGCCGGCTACGTGCGCCAGCTGGCGCTTGAGGGCATGGCGCCGGTCATGAGTTTCCAGGCCCGACTGGAAAACGGCGAAATCGTCTGGCTCACCGAGGACG
This sequence comes from Pseudomonas sp. P5_109, assembly GCF_034009455.1. Classification (NCBI taxonomy): domain Bacteria; kingdom Pseudomonadati; phylum Pseudomonadota; class Gammaproteobacteria; order Pseudomonadales; family Pseudomonadaceae; genus Pseudomonas; species Pseudomonas sp. P5_109. The sequence goes on along the minus strand of NZ_CP125380.1, from coordinate 3,807,852 downwards.
ACGGTCGCCTGCATACTTTGCGCAAGGAGCCCGGCAGCAAATGGCGCAGCTTCAAGGCCTGGCTCAGCGACAAGATCGGTCTGGAGAAAATGCTCTAGATCAGCAATAGGGAATTACAAAGAAGCCTCTCGAAAAGGGTGACGCGATCAGGCCGGATGTCTTCTGAGGTTTTTGCCTGCACCTGCGTGATTCAGGCTCCTTGCAGTAAACGGAGGGTTCTTTATGCCCTTACTTTTGAGGGTAATGAATGAAACAAGGACAAGTTTTGTTGTTGGCTTTGTTGTTTATCTTTTTAACGGGTTGCATGACCACGCCGCCAAAAGACCAAGGCAATCTCTGCAGTATTTTTCGTGAGTATCCCGACTGGTACGAGGACTCGCTGCAAATGCAGAGTGAATATGGGACGCCTGTGCATGTGGCCATGGCGATCATGAAGCAGGAAAGCAGTTTCGTGGCAGATGCATTGCCGCCGCGTGACTACCTGCTCTGGGTGATCCCTTGGGGGCGAGTCAGTTCGGCCTACGGCTATGCGCAGGCTCAAGATCCAGTGTGGGGTGAGTACAAGGGCAATACGGGCAACGGTGGTTCGCGTGACAGCTTCGACGACGCGATCATGTTTATCGGTTGGTACACCACTGGCACCCAGCGTCAGCTCGGAATCTCCAAATGGGACACCTACAATCAGTACCTGGCTTACCACGAAGGGCGTGGGGGCTTTAGCCGTAATACCTATCGCGCTAAACCGTGGCTGATGCAGGTTGCCCAGAAAGTGCAAAAGCAGTCAGAGGTTTACAACGCCCAACTCAAGCAATGTCGCCAGGAGCTGGAAGACGAACGTAGTGGGTGGTTTTAGCGCGGTAGTCGGGTGTTATGCGCAAACAAGGGTTTGCCAGCGAAGGCCAGGCAAACCCTTGTTTGTTTCTGCTCCATCACTTGCATCCTGATCGTGGTCGCCTGATGCTTTTCAGGATGCAGGGTCTGCCTTGCGGCGATCGTTGCCGGTTGGGTTGCCGGTGTTGATCAGCCTTCTTTCCAGCAGTACGTTTTCCAGAGCCTGGCGGTCTGATGGGTTCATTTGATGCTCTCGCTCCTTGAGTTCCAGCAGGATCGGGGTCGACCACTGGCGGTAGGTTTGTTCGGCACTGGATTTGAGTGACATGGGTTCCTCCTTGATCAGGCTCCTGCCAATTAAGGTGCCGCGGTTCGATACGCAAGAGACCCTAGTTGACGAAGCCTGTTGTCGCCAATGCTTTACGTCGGACGCTCATTTCCCCAGATGCCCGCAGCCGCAGTGCGCTGCACGTAGTCGTTGAAGTCGCGCGCCGGCCGCCCCAGTGCCCGCTGTACGCCATCGGCCACGGATGTATTGCGGCCGTCGAGCACGGTCGTGAACAGATACAGCACCAGATCGATTAACTGCGCGGGCAGTTGTTCCTGTGCCAATGCCTGCCGATAGGCATCCGCGGGTACGGCCACGAAATCGATCTCGCGCTGGGTGGAGCGGGCGATCTCGGTGACGGCTTCGGCAAAGGTCAACGCCCGGGGGCCGGTCAACTCGTAGAGCTGGTTGGTGTGTCCGGGCTGGGTCAGGGCTGCGACGGCACACTCGGCAATGTCCTCTGCATCGATAAAGGGCTCGGCGATATTGCTGACAGGGAGTGCGAGTTCGCCTTGTACGATTGGTTCGAGAAAGTGCGCCTCGCTGAAGTTCTGGCAAAACCAACTGGCCCGCAGAATCGTCCAGTCAAGCCCGCTGTCCTGTACGACGCGTTCGGCCTGTTGTGCTTCGATCTCACCGCGGCCGGATAACAGAACCAGTTTGCGGACTGCACTTTTCACCGCCAGGTCGGTGAACGCCTGGATGGTCTGCAGGGCGCCGGGAACGGCGAGGTCAGGCTGGAAGGAAATGTAGACCGCATGAACACCCTCGATCACCGCGTCCCAGGTGGATCGATCTTCCCAGTCAAAAGGGGGATTGGCGTCGCGGGAGCCTCGGCGAACGGGCAGGCCGGCGGCCTCGAGTCGTTGGGTGATTCGGCGTCCGGTTTTGCCGGTGGCGCCGAGGACCAGGGTGATTGGTTGAGTGGGTTTCATCGCGTTCATCTCCATCGGTTAATGTGAGTGATGCTCATGTTTAAAAGATGATAGATCCTCATGTTTTTTCGTCAACCCACTGGATCGAGTTCCCCGACGTATGGGCATCTGTTGTTGGGCACAGGGTGTGGCGATGCTAAGGTGAGTACATGTCACGTTATTGATCGGGAAATTCACTCGTGCGCAAGAAGACCCCAGAAGCCCTTGAACAGCCTGCTGTAGAGTCTGTTCGGCGTAATCCCACGCAACAACGCAGCCGCGAACGTCAGGAGCGGATTCTGACAGCGGCGACGCAATTGATTGCGGACAAGGGCAGCGACCAACTCAAGATGAGTGAAATTGCCGAGCGCTGCGGGATCTCGATCGGTTCCCTCTACCAGTATTTCCCCGACAAGAGTTCCGTCATTCGCACGCTGGCCGAACGCTACAACGCTGAAAGCCGTCGTTGCATTACCGAGGCGATGGCGGCTGTCGAGGATGTCCAGGGCTTGCAGACGGCCTATTCGCAGTTGCTCGATCTGTACTACGAGATCGTGATGGCGACACCGGTGATGCGTGACATCTGGTCCGGCATGCAGGCCGACAAGCAGTTAATGCAACTGGAACTGGTGGAGAGCCGGGTGGCCGGAGCACTTCTGGCCCAGGCGATGCTTCGCGTGTATCCAGACCTCGATCAACAACAGGTTCAGGAGTCGGCGTTTTTGATCTGGCACCTGGGCGAGGCGACCATGCGCCTGGCGGTCACTTGCGCACCGCAGGAAGGGCGAGCACTGGTCGAGGCGTTCAAGCGTATGTCCCTGCGCGAGATCATGCAGCCCGTGCGCAAGGATGCCGACCAGCAGTAACCACGTCGCGGCTATTTCGATTTCCCGAGACCACCGCCGGTTTCACACTCGATTCTCGATTGTGCCAGGTGTTCCGTGTCGTGGTAGTAGGTGATGATCCGGGCGTTGCCAGGGATGTTGACCGATTTGCTGTTTTTGTCTTTGCTGATGGGCCGTGGGTTGGCCAGGGCTTCTTGCGACAAGGCGGCAAGGCAGCTGGCCCGATAGTCATCAGCGCATTGTCCGACGCTGCTTGTGCTGCTGGGCATCTCCTTGCCCGGGTTGCTGCAAGACCCGTTCATCGACTCCACGGGCATGCCTTGGTACTCAGGACAGGAGTGGCTTTCGATCGCCGAAACGGAGGCGCTCTGGGAGCGGGTGACAAGGTCGCAGCCTTGAGCGAATGCCAGGGCCGGGCACAAGCTGGCGATGATGATCAGGATTTTTGTGTTCATGGCTTTTGCGCTCCGATTGAGCCCTTGTGCAATGCAAGGGCCCATGGATTAGCAAATCCTGTTTCAGTCCAGACCTAAACGAAGGGCTGGCCGGCAAACCCCCGTGGCAAGCGTTGCAGGCCGGCCATCGCGGTCAGTCGCTCGGTCCAGGCCGAACGCCAGGTAACGGCGCTGTGCAGGGCTTTGGCTTTGCGCGCTGCGCGGCGGGCGGCGTTGCGTTCGGCCTTGCGTGCTTCTTTGTAGACCTCGGTGTTTCGGCAACTCCGGCATTTCACCCGATTGAGTTCACGGGTTGATACGAGGTTATTGCCGTTGTGGCCGCAGGCCAGGTGCCCGCTGACTTTGAAGTGAGTGACCATTGGAACGTCTCCTTCGTGACGTGTGAGCGGTTGACCTCACGTGAGCGGTGACGTTCGATTGGTTTTGCCCAACAAAAATCCCGGCGCCAGGCCGGGTTGTGAGAGAGGGTGAAATCCTGACAGACAGCCAGGCATCCGGAAACGTCACCGTCACCGGTCATGCTGCCCGAATCGGGCCTGTCCTCGTACCGCAAGTCCGTGACGGATCACCTGAACCGCGGCAGAGGCCGGTCAACAGGTTGCAGAGACGACAGCGTGTGCCGGATCAGCGGTGTGTCCTTCTCGATGTCGTTCAGGCGATCACGAATTCTAAGAGCGGTGGGGTGCCCGCCTTGATGATCGACCCAGTCGGCGATTTCCTTGCAGGCCGCGGCCAAGCGAGCCTGACGGGAGTCCAGTAAGGTGAGCAGGGTGGTGATGGACTCTTTTTCGGACATGGGAGACACCTCCGTTCAAGAAACCTGGGTGTGGCAGCAAAAAGCCCGCCGGGAGCGAGCTTTCTGCCGTTGGGGTCGCTGATCCTTCAGCCATTTCAGTATAGACCGGTTAAAAACCGCTGGCAGGCCCTCAGCTTTGTCGGGCTGTCACTTGTGATTTAGCGTTCAGCAGCTGGCAAACACGCTGGGCGTCTTCTTCTACGTCGTAGCCGTCTCCGATGAAACCCTGGGTACGGGTATCGGCGATGCGGTACCAGACCGCGGCATCCGGTGGCAGGTGGTCATACTCACCCTCACGGCGACCATGGATGATGATCTTGTTGCACCGCTTCACGACGAAAATGTCTTCCATGGCGTCTCCGCAGCTGATTCGTGTTCAGTTCAACTATAGAAGCCATTGCTGATCGTGCAAAAAATAGACAGGTCAATTCGTCGGTTCAGGCGCTGCCGCTATCCGCTCAAGGAAGATCGCCAGCCCGACTTCCTCGGCCGAAAGCCCTTTGCGCGCCCTCGGCCTGGGCAGTTGTGCCAGGTCGCCGAGAAGGAAACCGTCCAGCACCGCCGGGTGGATGTAGCACTTGCGGCACACGGCCGGGGTATTGCCCAGTTGCCTGGCAACGTTCTTTATCATCTCCACCAGGTGCCGCCTGGCGTCCGTTTCAGGCTGCCAGTGCAGCTTGCGCAATATCGCCAGCGCCAGCACGCTGCCGGCCCAGGTGCGGTAATCCTTGGCGGTGAAATCGGCGCCGCTGAGCGTTTGCAAATAGCTGTTGATGTCGGAGGAACTGACAGTGCGCCGGTCACCGTTTTCATCCAGATACTGAAACAGGTTCTGCCCGGGCATTTCCTGGCATCGCTTGATGATCCGGGCCAGTCGCCGGTCTTTCACGGTGATCTGGTGTTCGACGCCACTTTTGCCGCGGAACTGGAACAGGATGGCACTGCCGTTGATCTCTACGTGGCGGCTGCGCAAGGTCGTCAGGCCGTAGGAGCGGTTGTCCCGAGCGTATTGGCTGTTGCCAATACGGATCAGTGTCGTGTCGAGCAGGGTAATGACCGTGGCCATGACTTTGTCGCGACTGAATCCCGGTGCCGCCAACACGGCTTCCAGGCGTTGGCGCAGTTTCGGCAAAGCCAGCCCGAAGTCACGCAGGCGCAAGTATTTGTCGGCGTCGCGTACCTCTCGCCAGCGGGGGTGATAACGGTATTGTTTGCGCCCCCGGGCATCCCGGCCAGTGGCCTGCAGATGCCCGTGTGGATCGGCGCAGATCCACACCTCGGTATAGGCAGGTGGCACCGCGAGTGCGTTGAGACGGTCGATTGCGTCGGGGCCAGTGATGCGTTGTCCCGTCGGGTCGAAATAGGCGAATTTTCCGCGCAGCTTCCTGCGGGTGATGCCCGGTTGAGTGTCATCGACGTAATGCAGGTCAGGAGGCAGAACATCGGGCATGGCGATTGTCCCGGGCGATGGTCGTTACAGCCATTGACCCCGCACCGCTGCAGTCGTGCCGGCGGATTTACGCCAGCACCGCGACAGCTTTGATTTGTGCCCAGAGTTGTTGGCCAGGGTGGACGTTGAGTTGGTCGCGGGAATAACGCGTGATCCGCGCCAGCAACGGCGAGCCTGCGGCGTCGAGGCGAATCAGCACGTGAGCGGCGTTATCGGCGCTCATTTCACTGACCACGGTGACCGGCAGGCGATTGAGAATGCTGCTTTGCCCGGCACTGTCCAGGCTCAGGCTCACGTCTCGCGCCTGGACCTTGCAGCGCAGTGCCTGGCCCGCATCCATAGGCGTATGAGGCACACGAATATTGAGGGAAGTGTCGGGCAATTGCAGGCTGAGCAACTGATACTCGGCGTCATAGGCGCTGACACGACCTTCGATCACCACGCCGGCGTCATCCCCCATCGCCAGCGGCAAGTCGAGGCGCGCGAGGGTCTGGCCGATCGGGCCGCTGGCCAGTGCCTTGCCGCTGCTGAGCAAGACGATATGGTCGGCCAGCCGCGCAACTTCATCCTGGGAGTGGCTGACGTACAGCACCGGGATGTCGAGCTCGTCGTGCAGGCGTTGCAAGTAGGGCAGGATTTCATTCTTGCGTTGGGCATCCAGCGCGGCCAAAGGCTCGTCCATCAACAGCAAGTTCGGGCTGGTGAGCAAGGCGCGGGCCATGCCGACCCGCTGCCGCTCACCGCCCGATAGGTGTTGCGGGTGCCGGTCGAGCAAATGGCTGATGCCCAGCAACTCGGTGGCGTGGGCCATGTCGACCCGGCGCTGCGGCTTGGGGATGCGCTTGAGGCCGAACTCCAGGTTGGCCAGCACCGACAGATGAGGAAACAGGCTGGCTTCCTGGAACACGTAGCCCAGTGCGCGTTTGTGTGGCGCGACGAAGACCCTGTTTTCGCTGTCTTGCCAGACTTCATCGTTGACCTGGATAAAGCCTTGATCGGCCCGTTCCAGGCCGGCGATGCAGCGCAGGCAAGTGGTCTTGCCCGAGCCGGAATGACCGTAAAGCGCGGTGACGCCACGGCCCGGCAGTTGCAGGTCGACGTCGAGGGCGAACCCCGGGTAATCCAGTTTCAGGCGCATTTGAATCATTGATCAGCTCCAGCCCGCTTTGGTTTTTCGGCTGGAATACAGCGCCAGCAAGACGGCAAACGAGAACACCAGCATCGCCCCGGCCAGCCAATGGGCCTGGGCGTATTCCATGGCTTCGACGTGATCGTAGATCTGCACCGAGACCACGCGGGTCTTCTCGGGAATGTTGCCGCCGATCATCAGCACCACGCCGAACTCGCCGACGGTGTGGGCGAAACCGAGAATGGCCGCGGTAATGAAACCTGGGCGCGCGAGGGGCAGCGTTACGCTGAAAAAGGTGTCCCAGGGATTGGCCCGCAGCGTCGCGGCCACTTCGAGCGGGCGCGTACCCATCGCGGAAAAAGCATTTTGCAGCGGCTGGACCACGAACGGCATTGAATACAACACCGAACCGATCACCAGCCCCGCGAAACTGAAAGTGAGGGTGCCAAGGCCGAGTGATTGGGTGAACTGGCCAACGAACCCGTGAGGGCCGAGCGCCAGCAACAGATAAAAACCAATCACCGTCGGTGGCAGCACCAGGGGCAGGGCGACAATCGCCCCGACCGGGCCGCGCAACCAGGAGCGGGTGCGCGAGAGCCATAACGCAATCGGAGTGCCGACAATCAGCAGGATGACGGTCGTCAGGGACGCCAGTTTCAGGGTCAGCCAAATGGCGGAAAAATCGGCACTCGATAGCGACATTTAGATTTCGTAGCCGTAGGACTTGATGACAGCGGCCGCTTTCGGCCCCTTGAGGTAGTCAACCAATGCCTTGGCGGCCGGGTTGTCCTTGCCCTTGTTGAGAATCACCGCGTCCTGTTTGATCGGGTCGTGCAGGCTGGCTGGAACGATCCAGGCCGAACCGCTGGTGATCTTGCCGTCCTTGTAGATCTGCGAGAGGGCGACAAAACCCAGCTCGGCGTTGCCGGTGGAGACGAACTGGTAGGCCTGGCTGATGTTCTGGCCTTCCACGATCTTGTCCTTGACCTTGTCGGTCAGACCTTCCTTGGTCAGCACCTGGGTAGCCGCCAGGCCGTAAGGTGCAGCCTTCGGATTGGCGATGGACAGGTGCTGGTACTCGTTCTTCTTCAACACATCGCCCTTGGCATCGACGTAACCTTCCTTGGCCGACCACAGCGCCAGGGTGCCGACTGCGTAAGTGAAGCGCGAACCCTTGACGGTGTCGCCTTCGGCTTCAAGTTTTTTCGGCGTGCTGTCGTCTGCCGAGAGGAACACTTCGAACGGAGCGCCGTTCTTGATCTGAGTGTAGAACTGGCCGGTGGCACCAAAGGAGGTCACCAGTTTGTGCCCGGTGTCTTTTTCGAAATCAGCGGCGATGGCCTGGATCGGCGCGGTGAAGTTGGCGGCGACAGCCACCTGGACTTCGTCCGCCTGGGCTGAGCCGAAGGCGAATACGGCGAGAAGGCTCGCCAGGCAGGTAGGGGCAAAACGTGAGGCACGAATGGTCATGAAACGGCTCCGTTAAAGGCAATTGCAGCAGGGGGGTGATTCGTTATGTAGGGAAATATATAGCGAATTGCCTTTAAACGGAATGTGCGCGCATAAAATTGTATACAATTTCACTGCGGATGACCCTCAGGGGCGACGTAGCAGTCTCGCCAATCCTTCCTCAGCCAGTTGCCGGGTCAGTGCCGCGGTGGTCAATTCGGCTCCGAGGGTAAATGCCTGGCCGGCCCAAAGGTTGCTGAAATCCGCTTCGTCCTTGGCCCGCAACGGCATCAGCGCGCCACCGGCAAGGGGGAAGGCCGGAGCCTTGGCGCTCATCGGCCCCAGTTCACGCATCACTCGATTGAGGATGCCCCGGGCCGGGCGACCGGTGAACACGTTGGTGACCGCCGTCTCGCTTTCCTTGGCGGTACGCAACGCTTTGTGATGGGACGGGCTGACCTTGGCCTCAGGCGTGAACAGGTAGGCCGTACCCACCTGCACCGCCGAAGCGCCCAGCATGAAGGCAGCGGCGACGCCTCGGGCGTCAGCGATGCCGCCGGCGGCAATCACCGGCACTTTCACGGCATCGACGACTTGCGGCACCAGGGCGAAAGTCCCCACCTGGCTACTCAGGTCATCGCTGAGAAACATCCCGCGATGGCCACCGGCCTCAAAACCCATGGCAATGATTGCATCGCAACCATGCTCCTCCAGCCACACGGCTTCGGCGACGGTGGTGGCCGAGGACAGCACTTTCGCACCGGTGGCCTTGACCCGGTCGAGCAGGGATTTTTCCGGCAGGCCAAAGTGGAAACTCACCACTTCGGGGCGAAATTCCTCGACCACTTCGCAGGCCGCATTATCGAACGGCGCCCGGTTGGACACGGGGGTTGGCGCAGCGAAATCGGCGCCGAGTTCCTGGTAGTACGGCTGCAGCAGGTTTTTCCAGTCCAGCGCGCGTTGCTCGTCAGGGGCTGGAGGTTGATGGCAGAAGAAATTGACATTGATCGGGCGCTGGGTGTGCTGGCGGATGGTTTTCAGCTCTTCGCGCAGTTGATCGGTGCTGAGCATCGCCGCCGGCATCGAACCCAGGCCACCGGCATTGCTGGCTGCAATCACCATGGCCGAATTCGTGGCACCGGCCATCGGTCCCTGGATGATCGGCAGTTCGATCCCGAGCAGGTCAAGAATGCGGGTATCTGGCCATTGGTTCATGTGCTGTGTTCTCCGACGTTGAAACAGGGCAGGGACGGTAGAACAGGATTTGTAGCGCAACGACTGGCGCAAGGCCAGTCGTCATTTCAGCTTGCCGGGTTTCTTCAGCGGCGGTGGAAGCCTCCACCGCCACCACCGAAGGAGTGATTCATCACCTGGGAAGAATTGTGGAAATTGTTGAAGCGATCATTGCCGAAGGAGCGGGCATCGTACTCACGATTGAGATTCTGCACCTGGCTGGTATTGGCTGGGGCGGCACGGGTTGCACCGCCCTGGACCATGGATTGCCAGCCGCTGTCGGTCCGCTTGTAAACGTTGCCATCATGGCCGGCGTACACGTTGTCGCCGACATGCGCCACGCCGCCGTTGCGATCATGGATGCCGCCGTATTGAGTGGTGTTGCCAGTATTGGGATTGTAGACGGCACCGCGATTGGCGCTGACCTGGGTGCCGGTGCGAACGTTGCCGGCCGTCACATGCTGGCCGGCAATGGCGCCACCGTCGGGACCGACGGCCACGCCGCTGCGGCCAGCGGCGTAGTTGCCGGTATAGACGTTATGTACCGCGCCGCGCTGGCCTGCCGCGGCGACGCCGGTCCGCGAGTTGTAGGAGGCGCCAACCTGGCCGGCCCAGCGATTACCGGTCCAGGCGTTGTAACCGGCGCCGTAGCGGCTGACCGAAGCGCGGTCGCCCCACTGGCGGTAGATGTTGCCAGTGGTGCCGGCCCAGCCGCCGGGGCCCCAGGCGACAGCGCCACCATGATAGCCGTAAGCGGCTCCGCCCCAAGGCATTGGCGCAGGGTACAGATGCGGCCCCCAGGCGTAACCCCAGCCGTAATTGCCCCACCACGGATAGGCGCCCCAGCCCCAACCGACGGCGACTGTGCTGCCGCCCCAGCTCCAGCCGAAGCCGAAGCCGAACGTCCAGCCCGTCCACGGGGTGTAGCGAATCGCCACGCCAAAGCCATAGGTCACCGGCGGGCCGTACCAGACACTGCCCACCCACGGCGTATACGGATAACCGGTGCCATACACCACCACACCGCTGTCAGGGTCCAGTGTCGAGCCCTGATAGCCCGGCGTGTAACCGACGACGACGGTATCGCCGCTGGCTTCGTAGACTTTCACGTAAGTGATGTAGTGCATCGGTGAACTGGGTGGAATCGAATAGATCACCGCCGGTACTGAAGAGGCGACCTCCCAGGGGCCTTGCACCGACGTGGCGACGAACCAGACACCGTTCTCCACCGCGTACCAGCTGTGTGCATCGACCATGATGATCGGCATCGGGCTGTTGACCACGTATTGCAAGGGCGTGCCCTGGATGGCCTTGAGTTGCGGTTCGCCGTCGATCGGCGGCTTGCTCATTTTTACCTGGCTTTTCTTGATCGCCGAGGTCTGCGGGATGGTCGCGGCAATGGCGGCTTCCTTGGCCTGCGGGGTGCCGGCCACCGAGGCTTTCACGTTTTCCTTGGGGCTGTCATCGGGAATGTTGGCGAAGTCTGCGGGTAGTTTGTCCGCGCCCACAAAGGTCCAGGGGCCTTTCATGTCACTGGCGCGGAACCAGCGTCCCGAGATCAGCACATAGCTGTCCTGATCGCCGATTTCCTTGAAAATATGCCCGGTGGTGTTGGTCACATACAGCAGTTTGGTGTTCTGGATCGGCTGCCATTGGGGCGCGCCGTCAGTAACGATCAGCTCGGTCGGGACCGTGGCGATGTAGATTTGCGGAATCGGCGGTTTGGCCAGCGTCGGTATCTTGTCCTTCGGGTCGCTCTGGCCTGTCAGCAGGTCCACCTGGCGACTCTGGATGGCGTCTTTTTTGGCTTTTTCCAGCTCGGCGGACGGCGAGGGCAGGGGCGCATACTGCCCGCCCAGGTTGTCCGCGACCATCCAGCCATCGAATACGTGCAGGTAATGCTTGCCCTGTGCGTCCTTGAGCAGCAATGGCCGGGTGTTGATCACCCGTTGCAGCGAGGTGCCATCAACCGGGCGATAGGCGGGTTCGCCATCGATGTACACCAACAACGCTGGCACCTCGGACGAAATAATCGTCGGCGGAGTATTTTCCAGTGGCGCGCTGCTGGACTTCTGCTCGGCGGCGATCACGCCGAGCGCGGCTTCGAGTTGGTCCAGGGAAATGGTTTTGGTGCGCTTCTCGGCGTCTTGCTTCACCGCGGCGACCCAGCTGTCAGCCTTGGTTGCGCTATCGGGGAAGTCGGCCTTGGTGAGGGTGTACTGGTCGAGCGCCACCCAGCGAGTGGCCTTGTCGACCAATGTGTGGGCGCTGAACTGCACGATGCCATAAGTGGATTTGCCATCGGTGCCCGTGGCCTCCACAGCGGCCCGCGCGTTCAGGGTGTAGCCGTCCCAGCTGTCCAGTTGCGGCTGGTAGATGGTCAATTTGGTGTCGCCAGCAGCCAGCACCTGTGGCCAGCTGGGGGCCGCCGGCGCCTGAGTCGCGGGTGGTTGGGCGGGTTGCGCGGGTGCCGCCTGCGTACCGCTGAGCGGAAGCAGGCAGAGCATCAGTAAAACGGTGAATAAACGCAGTTGAGGCATTGTCAGCTCCATCGACAAGACAGGTTCTTGCGGCATTTCAAGGTTGCGAAAAAGCATAGCCGCCGTCAATGAAAACGCCCGGCGGTCTGCCGGATTGGCTTAAAGTCGGGTACGGCAATCGGTTGCCATGTGTTATTTCATTTGCACCACCACCAGACTGATTCCATTGAGAGGCCGTAATGTTCAAAGGTATTTTGATCGACAAAGACGACAGCGGTTATCGGGCCACACTGCAAGAGATCGAGGACGATCAGTTACCCGAGGGCGATGTCACGGTGCGTGTTGCCTACAGCACGCTGAACTTCAAGGATGGCCTGGCGATCACCGGCAGCAGCCCGGTGGTGCGCAAATTTCCGATGGTGCCGGGCATCGACCTGGCCGGGGTCGTCGAGGCCAGCGGGCATCCGGACTACACGGTCGGTGACGCCGTCCTGCTCAATGGCTGGGGCGTGGGCGAAGGGCATTGGGGAGGATTGGCCCAGAAGGCTCGCCTCAATGGCGACTGGCTGATTCCACTGCCCAAGGCTTTTACCGCGGCCCAGTCGATGGCCATCGGTACGGCGGGTTATACGGCCATGCTGTGCATCCTGGCCCTTGAGCACAATGGCGTGACGCCCGGGCAGGGCGAAATCCTGGTCACCGGCGCCAACGGTGGCGTCGGCAGTTTCGCCATCGCGTTGCTCAGCAAGCTCGGCTACCGGGTGGTTGCCTCCACCGGCCGGACCTCGGAGCACGATTACCTGAAGCAGCTGGGGGCTGGCGAAATCATCGATCGCGCCACCTTGTCCGAGCCAGGCAAGCCGTTGGCCAAGGAACGCTGGGCGGCCGTCATCGATTCGGTCGGCAGCCACACCCTGGCCAATGCGTGCGCCAGCACCAAGGCCAACGGCACCGTCGCGGCCTGCGGTCTGGCCCAGGGCATGGACTTTCCGGCTTCCGTTGCGCCGTTCATCTTGCGCGGCGTGACCCTGGCCGGCATCAACAGCGTGACCCAACCCAAAGCCAAGCGGGTGCAAGCCTGGAATCGCCTGACCACGGACCTGGACTTCAATCTGTTGCCGCTGATCAGCCATGAAATCGGCTTGAGCGAAGCCATCGATGCCGCGCCGCGCTTGCTGGCCGGGCAATTGCGCGGGCGCGTGGTGGTGGATGTGAATCGCTGATTACGTCGACTCACGCTCCAGCAACTGGCGCTTGCGCTCGACACCCCAGCGATAGCCCGACAGATTGCCATCGCTGCGCACCACGCGATGGCACGGGATCGCCACGGCCAGGCTGTTCGCGCCGCAGGCTTGAGCCACGGCGCGAACGGCTTTGGGCGAACCGATGCGCAGGGCGACATCGGCGTAGCTTGCCGTGCTGCCGACCGGAATCTCCCGCAGCGCTTGCCAGACCCTTTCCTGAAAAGCGGTACCGCGCACGTCCAATGGCAGGTCCAGGCCAATCGCCGGCGCCTCGATAAAGCCGACGACCCTGGCAATCAATTGCTCAAATTCATGATCGGCACCAATCAAGTTGGCGCGCCGGAACTTGTCTTGCAGATCACAAACCAGTTGGTGCGGATCATCGCCCAGCAGGATCGCGCAAACTCCGCGCTCGCTCTGCGCCACCAGGATCGCGCCCAGCGAGCACTGGCCAATGGCAAATCGAATGTCGTTGTTTTGACCGGCGGCGCGGTAATCCCCGGGCTTCATCCCGAGCAGTTGGTCTGCCGCTTCATAAAATCGGCTATTGGAGTTGAAGCCGGCGTCATACAGGGCATCGGTCACCGAGCCGCCGTCTGCCAGGCGCTCGCGCACCTTGCGTGAGCGATGGGCATCGGCGTAGCCCTTGGGTGTCAGGCCGGTGACGGCTTTGAACACGCGATGGAAGTGAAAGCTGCTCAGTCCCGCCGCCTCGGCCAATTCGCCCAGGGTGGGCAGCGTTTCGGCGCTTTCGATCTGGCGGCAGGCAGCGGCCACGGTGGCGGCATGCTGCGCGGCGATTTCGCTCTGATCCTTTGCCGCGCGCTTGCTCGGACGATAGCCCGCGGCCCGGGCCTGTTCGGCGCTGTCGAAGAATTCGACATTCTGTGGTTTGGGCAGGCGCGCGAGGCTGCTGGGGTTGCAGTAGATGCCGGTGGTCTTCACGGCATAGACAAACTGCCCGTCAGCCTTGGGGTCGCGGGCGACCACGGCGGCCCAGCGCGGATCGTTTTCGATGGTGATCTTGGTCGATTGGGTTGTCATGGCGTCACGTCCATTGAGGGGGTGCCTGCACATTAACCATGGGGCAATTGCCACACACTCCGGCGCTTGCGGTCAAATTCGCAATCTTTACCCAGCGGTACGGAAGGTGAAGTTGATGCGCTGCTCGCCGAGTTTCGGGTGATGCCCGTCCTTGATCGGCAACACGCCGTGATAACGCAGGCGATCCACGCCACCCCAGACCACGATGTCGCCATGCAGCAGGGGAACGCGCTGGCTTTTGTCGCTGCGCGCAAAGCCGCCAAACAGGAACATCGCCGGCAACCCCAGCGAGACCGAAACGATGGGCGCTGCGTAGGAATGTTCGTCCTTGTCCTGATGCAATGACATTTTTGCCCCGGGAATGTAGCGGTTGATCAGGCAGGCGTCAGGCGCAAAATCGCTGAAGCCTGCTGCCTGCGCCGCCGCTTGCGCCAGCTGCAAAAACACTTCGGGCATCATCGGCCAGGGCCGGCCGGTCTGCGGATCGTGGCGGGTGTACTGATAACCGCTGCGGTCGGTGGTCCAGCCGAGTGTGCCACAACTGCTCAAGGCGACCGACATGGTAAAGCCGCCGGGCGTGACCATCTGCCGAAACGGCGCGGCCGCCAGCACTTCTTCCAGGGCGGGCAGCAAGCGCTCCAGCCAGGGCAGGGCAAAGCCTCTGAGTACGTAGGACTGTTCGCCGATCTGCTCGCGCCTGGGCTGTTGCGCGGGTTCTGCATCGGTAAACAGATCGAAAGTCAGCGGATTCATGGGGTCATGACGCATCGTGAAAGATGATTCCAAGGGTATGCCGTTTGCCGCCGTGCAGGCGACTCACGCCGTGACGCAGGGTCACGCGGTAGTAACCACGAGTCCCTTTGACCGGCCGCTGGTTGACGGCAAAGATCAGCCCGTCACCTTTGTTCAGGCCGATGACCATCGGGCGTGACTGCATGCGCGGACGCTGTTCGGTCATGACAAATTCACCGCCGGTGAAATCTTGCTCGGGGTCTGAAAGCAAAATCGCCACCTGCAGTGGGAAAACGTGCTCACCGTACAGATCCTGATGCAGGCAGTTGTAGTCCTGCGCACCATATTGCAGCAACAACGGCGTCGGACGGTTCTGACCGGCGGCATGGCAGCGTTCGAGGAAGGCCGGATGAGATTCGGGAAAGCGCCCCGGCAAACCCATCTGCTCATGCCAGCGATTGGCGATGGGCACCAGTCGTGGGTAGAGTGCGCTGCGCAAACGGGCCACGAGTTCCGGCAAAGGGTAGCTGAAATACTTGTACTCGCCCCGGCCAAACCCGTGGCGAGCCATCACCACGTGCGAGCGAAAAGGCTCGGTTTGGGGGTACAAGGCGCTGATTTGCCCGCAAGCCTTGTGGCTCAGCAGTGCCGGGATGACGGCGTAACCGTCCTGATCAAGTTGCTGTTCCAGCAGGGGCCAGTCCAGCCTGTCCAGATAGTGTTCGCTCATTGCCGGGCCTCTTGTTGTTGAGGTGGCCAGTCTGGACGGCAAGGATGACGCAGGCACTCCGCTGCTTGCGGTCGAATTGCGAGTGGGAGCCGACGTCCATTGTCGCTCCGGATCGCGTTACAGCGCTTTGCTGACGCTGATGTCGCTGATGACGTCGTCTTGTCCATGAATGGCATCCAGCGCCGCTTTGGCTTCTTCTGCGGTACCCTTTTCAAGCTGGGCAAACTCGAAGCGGCGCTCACCGTTGAGTTTGTATTTGATGACGTACTTGGTCGTTTGGGCCACGGTAGTATCTGCCTGTCTTGTGTTTCGTTGATCAGCTCAGTTTCGTGCTGGAACGGCGAATGATTTTGATCGAGTGAGTCAGGGTGGGTTTGCGTGTCACGCTGATCGCGCGGTGACTCACGGTGTCGATGGTGATGTTCCAGAAACCGGTGCTCGGCGCGGTGATGCGGGCCGGAAAGGTGTCGAAGGCTCCACCGTGATAGGTGTGACGACCGCCATTCTTGAAGCTGCGGAAGTTGGCGTCGTTCATTAAACGGATGTTGCACATTTGGGAGCATTGAATGACGACAATGTCGTCCTCATTGAGGTGCTCGCGCTGATGGATAAATTTCATGAGGCGCCTCCAGAAGGGCTTTTTCTACAAAATCAAAACGATAGCATGGGCGATTGGCGCAGTTTATCAGCCCGAAGGCCTTATTATCCGGCCACTTTGACAATTAAAAACGCTAATTTCACGTTTGATGAGCGATAAAGCAGTTTGTCTCGGAGAAAAAACGCATCTGCGTTGTCCGAGCCTCTTTATCGGAGGTTTTGTATGAAGTGGGGTTTGTCGATTCTTTCCCTGGCGGTGTTGGTGAGTGGTTGTGCGAACGTCTCTGATATCAATGAGACGCTGCCGACCATGAGCGTGATTTCTGGCAAGAAACCCCATGAATACGCACAATGCCTCAGCGAAAAACTGGCTGACAGTCGCGGCGCCTTGCAAATCGAGCCGCACAAGGAGGGCTTGCGTGTGATCGTACCGCTCAAGTACTCCTCGGGGCCGTCTGCCGTATTCGACATTGAAGAGCGCTCGGGCGGCAGCAGCATCAAGTTGCACGAGAGCATGTCCAATGTCCCGGTGCGTCCAAAGGATGTACAGAAGGCTGCCACCGAGTGCATTTCCGGCTGATAAACTATCGACAATCAGCACCGATGCCGCCAAAGCCAGGCTTTGGCGGCATTGTTATTTCTGGAGTCGAATATGAAGCGTGAGCAGGTCCGGGAACGCCATGCAGAGGGGTTAATCTCTGCCACCCATGTGATTCAGAATCCGGCGGAGCGGGGGGAATGGATCGTGTTCTTCAAGAAGAGCGCCGGGCGCAGCTATTTCCTGGTGGATGACAATGATGAAGTCGAGTCCTTCAGTCGTCTTGATGACCTGATCGATACCGTGCGCGCGCTTGGAATCAAATTCGCCGAAATCCATATTTAGGGCGCGGCGCCTTATTTGCACATCACCACGACGTTGCGGCTCTTGTAGTTGCCGACATCGGCGCCGAGGGTCTTTTCGCTCTGCTTGAGCGAGGGTGTGCCATCGGTACCGACAATCTTGTAGCCGGTGCCTGCACAGGACGCTTCAGCCTTCTCGTAGCACGCAGCCCAGGAATTGGCTTCCCCGGAGCAATCAATCGACAGGCCGTGCTCTCCGTTGCCCAGGTAGGTTTCTTCCGACGTTGCGCAGCCACTCAGGGCCAATATTGCGATCAGGGGCAAAAATTTTTTCATGGCGTGGTCGTCGTCAGGATAGTGGGCTAAGGCTCAGACAGCGCCGGATTGAAAAGGTTATAGCCAAAGGCCACTTCTTTTCGTCATTCACAAAAAAGCTTCTTCACGCGATCCCGGGAAACACCGATAACGCAATCCCTGTAGGAGCCGGCTTGCCGGCGATGGGCTCAAGTGCGCCGCGTTTATCCGTTTGCACGCGTTATCGTTAACGATCATCGCTGGCAAGCCAGCTCCTACAAGGGACCGCGTCCGAGTGGAAATGATGTGAACGCCAAACTGTAGGAGCCGGCTTGCTGGCGATGGACTCCAGTGCGCCGCGTTTATCCAGGTCATGCGCGTTATCGTTAACGACCATCGCTGGCAAGCCAGCTCCTACAAGGGCCGGGTCCGAGTTGAATCCAGACCAGTGAAAAAAAGCCCTGCGCAATGGCAGGGCTTTTCGCATCGGACGTCGATCAGTTCTTGTCCTTGCCGCGTCGCTTCGGTTCCGGGTGCTCCAGCTCCAGCACCGAAGCCACCTCGATTGCCAGGGCTTCGGAAGGGAAAGGTCCGGCGATGTTTTCACCGCCGACACTGGCCACCCACCATTGACCGTCTTTCAGCTTGTTGATCAGGAATCCGTTGACGCTTTTTGCTTCCGACATCTATTTGCCTCGTTGTCTGGTTCAATCGCGCCATGATACCGGCAAACGCACGCAACGGGTGCCAATGGGCGTAGGGCAGGTCGCTGCGGATCAGTGAAAACCGTGCAATTACGCAGGTTTCTGCTATGCATAATAGGTTGCGAAGTGACCTGTGCACGTCCGCAGGGAACTATCGGCAAGAATATTTCTCTATGTTGACATCGGTTAGCCAGCGCGGGGCATTGTAAGGTGCACGCCGCCTGATTAGACTGCGCCGAAACTCGTACACACAGCCCTTTCAAGGACTTATATGATCAAGAAATGCTTGTTCCCAGCAGCCGGTTACGGTACTCGCTTCCTGCCAGCGACTAAAGCCATGCCCAAAGAAATGCTGCCGGTGGTGAACAAGCCACTGATCCAGTACGGCGTCGAAGAAGCACTGGATGCCGGCTTGAACGAAATCTCCATCGTTACCGGTCGCGGCAAGCGCGCCCTGGAAGACCACTTCGACATCAGCTACGAGCTGGAAAACCAGATCAAGGGCACCGACAAGGAAAAATACCTGGTCGGCATCCGCCGCCTGCTGGACGAGTGCTCGTTCTCCTACACCCGCCAGACTGAAATGAAAGGTCTGGGCCACGCGATCCTGACCGGTCGTCCGCTGATCGGCGACGAGCCGTTCGCCGTGGTGTTGGCGGATGACCTGTGCGTCAACCTGGAAGGTGACGGCGTCCTCAAGCAGATGGTCAAGCTGTACAAGCAGTATCGCTGCACCATCGTCGCGATCATGGAAGTCGACCCGCAAGAAACCAGCAAATACGGTGTGATTGCTGGCGACCTGATTGGTGACGACCTGTACCGCGTGCGCAACATGGTCGAGAAGCCAAAGCCGGAAGATGCCCCGTCGAACCTGGCGATCATCGGTCGTTACATCATGACGCCGGACATCTTCAGCCTGATCGAACAAACCGAGCCAGGCAAAGGCGGAGAGATCCAGATCACTGATGCCCTGATGAAACAGGCGCAGGACGGTTGCGTGATTGCCTACAAGTTCAAGGGCAAGCGTTTCGACTGCGGTGGCGCCGAAGGCTACATCGACGCGACCAACTTCTGCTTCGAGAACTTCTACAAGACGGGCAAGGCTTACTGATAGCCGGCGACCTGATTGTTTTGAAAAGCCACCTTCGGGTGGCTTTTTCATTTTCAGGCCCCATATCGACTGCAGCGCTTGCCCCACAAATGTCCGCAGGTATGCTGTTGGCCTGCCGAGGAGATTGAAAATGGCCTACGATTTTGACCTTTATGTGATTGGTGCCGGTTCCGGTGGTGTGCGGGCTGCTCGATTTGCCGCCGGTTTCGGCGCGAAAGTGGCGGTGGCCGAGAGCCGCTACCTGGGCGGTACCTGTGTGAACGTCGGCTGCGTGCCGAAAAAATTGCTGGTCTACGGTGCGCACTTCGCCGAGGACTTCGAGCAGGCCTCCGGTTTTGGCTGGAGCCTGGATGAGGCGCAGTTCGACTGGGCGACGCTGATCGCCAACAAGGACCGCGAGATCAATCGCCTCAATGGCATTTATCGCAACCTGCTGGTCAACAGTGGCGTGACCTTGCATGAAGGCCACGCCAGCATCGTCGATCCACATACGATCGAGATCAATGGTGAGCGCTTTAGCGCCAAAAACATCCTGATCGCTACCGGCGGCTGGCCACAGATTCCGGAAATCCCGGGACACGAGCATGCCATCAGCTCCAACCAGGCGTTCTTCCTTAAAGAGCTGCCCAAGCGTGTATTGGTGGTGGGCGGTGGCTACATTGCCGTCGAATTTGCCGGGATCTTCCATGGCCTGGGCGCACAGACCACGCTGCTGTATCGCGGCGAGCTGTTCCTGCGCGGCTTTGACGGGGCTGTGCGCAAGCACTTGCAGGAAGAGTTGACCAAGCGTGGCATGGACCTGCAGTTCAACGCGGACATCGAGCGCATCGACAAGCAGGCCGATGGCAGCCTGAAGGTCACGCTCAAGGATGGTCGCCAGCTGGAAGCCGATTGCGTGTTCTATGCCACGGGGCGTCGTCCGATGCTGGACAACCTCGGGCTGGAAAATACCGGGGTCAAACTCGACAAGAAAGGTTTTGTCGAGGTCGATGAGCTGTATCAGACCGCCGAGCCGTCGATCCTGGCGCTGGGCGATGTGATCGGTCGTGTTCAGCTGACACCGGTTGCCCTGGCGGAAGGCATGGCGGTGGCGCGACGCCTGTTCAAGCCGGAGCAGTATCGTCCGGTGGACTACAAGATGATCCCGACGGCGGTGTTCAGCCTGCCAAACATCGGCACCGTCGGTTTGACTGAAGAGGAGGCTCGCGAAGCCGGCCACGACGTGCAGATCTTCGAAAGCCGCTTCCGGCCGATGAAGCTGACCCTGACAGAGTGCCAGGAGCGCACGCTGATGAAGCTGGTGGTGGACGCCAAGACCGACAAGGTGTTGGGTTGCCACATGGTCGGTCCGGATGCCGGCGAGATCGTCCAGGGGCTGGCGATTGCCTTGAAGGCCGGCGCCACCAAGCGCGACTTCGACGAAACCATCGGGGTGCACCCGACGGCCGCCGAAGAGTTCGTCACCATGCGTACGCCAGTCGCCGGTTAATCCTTCTTCGCTGCGTCTGCCGCTGCCGCAAGGGTTGCGGCCAGACGTACGCGTTCTTCCAGATCCGTGCGGGTCTTGGCCAGATCCATTTCCAGCGCCTTGTTGAGCTGCGACTGCTCATCGACGTTCTGTTTGAGTGCCTGGCTTTCCAGCAGGGCGACGCGCAGGCGTTCCTGGAGGAGGGTGCGCTCGCTGTCGACGCGGGTCGCCTGATCCAGCAACTGATCCTGGCGGGTATTGCTTTGCTTGAGCTGTTCCTGCAGCAGGCTCAGCTCGCGCAACGTGCCACGGTTTTCAGTCAGCAGGCGTTCATTGTCGCGGTGCAATTGGGTGATTTCATCCTGGCGTACCAACGCGCTTTGTTGAGCCTGTCGCAGTTCCATCTGTATTTGTTGCACCTGGCCTTCATGGCGACTCAATTCCTGTTCGCGCTGTTCCTTGACCGCATTGCGGTAGTGCTCCAGCGCGTCGCGAGTGTGCAGGTGTTTTTCTTCAAGGGAGCGGATCTGCTCGTCCTTGTCTTTCAGGCGCAGTTCGAAATCGGCCAGCGCCTGGTTTAGCCCGGCGTTGCGGGTTTGCTCCGATTGCAAACTGGCGCGGGTTTCCTGTAGTGCCTCGGACTCCTGGGTCAGCGCCAGGCTCTGAAATTCGTATTGCTGGTGCAGTTCGCTGTTGGCCTCCTGCGCTTCGCCGAGCTGGTTTTCCAGCGTCTTGCGTTGTTCTTCGTACTGCGTGCGCGCCTGGTCGATGGGTTCCTGCGCCTGCTCCTTGAGTCTTTGTGCAAGCCGCGCCACCAGCGCCATCAGTTCGTCGTCGATCGGCTCCGCCGGCGCTTCGGCCGGTTCGTGCCTGTCATCGAGCTCTTTGAGATAGCGATGAATCGTGGTTTTCGAGCCGGTATTGCCCATCTCGATCCGTACGGCATCGATGCTGGGGTTTTCGCCGCGAGCGAGGATCGCCAACCGAGCGGCTTGAACCACCGCTTTATTTACACCGCCGCGTGCCATGAGTTCTCCCGGGTTTTAATGATGTGGTACGTACCACGTAAATACACATTGTACCATTCAATCTATAAAGTTAAATAATGAATGTAACTGACACGGGATATACTGGTATTACCCCGTGTGATAGCGCTTTTCAGGTATCCTCACTCTATTTCTCCGTACACAAACCCTGTAGGAGCGAGCTTGCTCGCGAAAAACCTGAGAGCGCCGTGTGAATGCAGATAGCCAGCGTCATCGTTAACGGTCAGCGCGAGCAAGCTCGCTCCTACAGTCGGTCAAGACAGGTTTGTTTCCCATGAGCGAGCTGGATCGCTATCTGCAAGCCGCGACACGCGACAACACCCGTCGCAGCTATCGCGCGGCCATCGAACACTTTGAGGTGACCTGGGGCGGTTTTCTGCCGGCCACCAGCGACAGCGTGGCGCGTTATCTGGTGGCCCATGCCGGGGTGTTGTCGATCAATACGCTGAAACTGCGTTTGTCGGCATTGGCGCAGTGGCACAACAGCCAGGGGTTTGCCGATCCCACCAAGGCGCCGGTGGTGCGCAAGGTGTTCAAGGGCATCCGCGCGCTGCACCCGGCCCGGGAAAAACAAGCCGAACCCTTGCAGCTTCAGCATCTGGAGCAGGTGGTCGGTTGTCTGGAGCAAGAAGTGCAAACCGCCAGGGTCGAAGGCGACCGACCGGGTTTGCTGCGTGCCAGGCGCGACATGGCGTTGATCCTGCTGGGCTTCTGGCGCGGCTTTCGTAGCGACGAGTTGTGTAGGCTTCAGGTTGAACACGTGCATGCCAGCGCCGGTTCCGGCATCAGTCTCTATCTGCCGCGTAGCAAGAGTGATCGCGACAACCTCGGCAAGACTTATCAAACACCGGCCTTGCAACGCTTGTGTCCGGTGCAGGCTTATATCGACTGGATCACCGAGGCGGCACTGGTGCGTGGGCCGGTCTTCCGTGGCATCGATCGCTGGGGGCATTTGGGCGAGGAGGGATTGCACGCCAACAGTGTGATTCCGCTACTGCGCCAGGCGTTGGCGCGGGCGGGTATCGCCGGCGAGCTCTACACCAGTCACTCCTTGCGCCGCGGCTTTGCGAGCTGGGCGCATCAAAGTGGCTGGGATTTGAAATCCCTGATGAGTTATGTGGGCTGGAAGGACATGAAGTCGGCCATGCGTTACATCGAAGCCAGCCCGTTCCTCGGGATGGCACGCATTACGGAAAGGCCGGTGGAGTCCTAGATACCGTTTTCTTCTATTAATACAGCTGGCTAATAGCGAAAGCCAATCAGCAGTATGAGGTTTGCCAATGAGCCTTCCGTTCGTCGAGTCGGTAAAGTTCTCTCCATCAACTTCTTAACCCCTGACGGAGAGTCAACGATGCCTATCATCAACAGCCAAGTTAAACCGTTCAAAGCTGATGCATTCAAAAATGGCGACTTCGTAAAAGTCTCGGACGCTGACCTGAAAGGCAAGTGGTCCGTGGTGTTCTTCTACCCGGCCGACTTCACCTTCGTCTGCCCGACCGAACTGGAAGACCTCGCTGACAACTACGACGCATTCCAGAACCTGGGCGTCGAGATCTACAGCGTTTCCACCGACACCCATTTTGCCCACGCTGCCTGGCACAACACTTCGCCAGCCATCGGCAAGATCCAGTACACCATGATCGGCGACCCGACCCACGCCATCTCCCGCAACTTCGACGTGCTGATCGAAGAAGCTGGCCTGGCTGACCGTGGCACTTTCGTGATCAACCCTGAAGGCCAGATCAAGATCGTTGAACTGAACGACGGCGGTGTAGGTCGTGACGCTTCCGAGCTGCTGCGCAAGATCAAGGCCGCCCAGTACGTTGCTGCTCACCCGGGCCAGGTTTGCCCAGCCAAGTGGAAAGAAGGCGAGGCCACTCTGGCGCCGTCCCTGGACCTGGTCGGCAAGATCTAAGTCTGTGATCGCACCATCAGGGCGGAACTCCGCACCTACCCGGTAAGCTGCACCGCCCAATAAAAACGCCCGGGCGAGATTCGCTCGGGCGTTTTTTTATGCCTGCTTTATACGAAACAGCAAAAAGGAAATCGCCCGTATGTTGGACACCAATCTTAAAGCCCAGTTGAAATCGTACCTGGAACGGGTCACTCAGCCGATCGAGATCGTTGCTTCCCTCGACGACGGTGCGAAATCCCAGGAAATGCTCGAACTGTTGAAAGACGTTGCCAGTCTTTCCACCCAGATTACTTTGCTCGACAACGGTGATGATGCACGCAAGCCATCGTTCTCGATCAATCGCCCCGGGGCCGATATCAGCCTGCGTTTCGCCGGCATCCCGATGGGCCACGAATTCACGTCCCTGGTACTGGCCTTGCTGCAAGTCGGCGGTCACCCGTCGAAAGCCAGTGCCGAAGTGATCGAACAGATCCGCTCGCTCAAAGGCGAGTTCAGCTTCGAGACCTACTTCTCGCTGTCCTGCCAGAACTGCCCGGACGTGGTCCAGGCGCTGAACCTGATGGCGGTGCTGAACCCGAACATCCGCCACGTCGCCATCGACGGCGCGCTGTTCCAGGCCGAAGTCGATGAGCGTCAGATCATGGCGGTCCCAAGTATCTACCTGAACGGCGTGAACTTCGGCCAGGGCCGCATGGGCCTGGAAGAAATCATCGCCAAGATCGACACCAGCGGCATCGAACGCCAGGCCGAGAAAATCAGCGCCAAGGATGCCTTTGACGTGCTGGTGGTCGGCGGTGGCCCGGCCGGTGCTTCGGCGGCCATCTACGCAGCCCGAAAAGGCATTCGCACCGGTGTCGCGGCCGAACGTTTTGGTGGCCAGGTGCTGGACACCATGGCCATCGAGAACTTCATCTCGGTGCAGGAAACCGAAGGGCCGAAACTGGCCGTGGCCCTTGAAGAACACGTCAAGCAGTACGACGTGGACATCATGAACCTGCAGCGCGCAGACAAGTTGATCACCGGCAAAGAAGGTGAGTTGCACGAGGTTCACTTCGCCAGCGGCGCGAAGCTCAAGGCCAAGACCGTGATCCTCGCAACTGGCGCACGGTGGCGTGAAATGAACGTGCCGGGCGAGCAGCAATACCGCAACAAAGGTGTTGCCTACTGCCCGCACTGCGACGGTCCGCTGTTCAAGGGCAAACGCGTGGCGGTGATTGGCGGTGGTAACTCCGGTGTCGAAGCGGCCATCGATCTGGCCGGTATCGTGGCCCATGTCACGCTGCTGGAGTTCGATGTGCAGTTGCGCGCCGATGCGGTGTTGCAGCGCAAGTTGCACAGCCTGCCGAATGTCACCGTGATCACCAGTGCGCAAACCACTGAAGTCACCGGTGACGGGCAGAAGGTCAACGGCCTGCGCTACAAGGATCGTCAGAGCGACGAATTGCGCAGTGTGGAACTGGAAGGGATCTTTGTGCAGATCGGTTTGCTGCCCAACACCGATTGGCTCAAAGGCACCATCGAGTTGTCACCCCGTGGCGAGATCATCGTCGATGCTCGCGGTGAAACCTCGGTGCCGGGTGTGTTCGCTGCCGGCGACGTGACGACTGTGCCGTACAAGCAGATCGTGATCGCAGTGGGCGAGGGCGCCAAGGCTTCTCTCAGCGCCTTCGATCACTTGATCCGCACTTCCGCTCCGGCATAAACGCCGGCGCTGAAAACACAAAAAACCCATGAGCGATCATGGGTTTTTTTGTGCCTTACACATTACCAATGTGGGAGCGGGCTTGCTCGCGAAGGCGTCGTATCATTCGACATTGAAGTGACTGACACTACGCCTTCGCGAGCAAGCCCGCTCCCACAAGGATCATCGGCGGATTTTAGAGGGGCGCCGGCTGAATGATCTCGACCCAGTAAGCGTCCGGGTCCTTGATGAACGCCAGGCTCTTCATGCGGCCATCGCTCAGGCGTTTCTGGAAATCGCAGCCCAGTGCTTCAAAACGCTCGCAGGCGGCGACGATATCCGGCACCGAGATGCAGATGTGGCCAAAACCGCGCGGGTCAGTGTTGCCATTGTGGTAGGCGAAATCCGCGTCGTTCTCGGTGCCGTGGTTGTGGGTCAGCTCCAGGATGCCGGGGATCGACTTCATCCACTCGGTGCGTGCGGCGGCATCGGCCGGGATCTGGTTTTTGTCGACCAGCGCGAGGAAATACAGGCTGAACTCGGCTTCCGGGAAATCGCGCTTTTCCACCAGCGTAAAACCCAGGACGCGTGTGTAGAAGTCCAGGGACTTGGTGATGTCCTTGACCCGCAGCATGGTGTGGTTGAAGACGAATTTCTGCGTCGCGGTGTCGGGTTGAGCGGTGACGCCGGGGAAGGTGTTCAATTCGTGCAGGCTCATGGGCCCTCCGGGAAATGTATGGGCTAACGAATGGCGACAATGATACGCAAGGGTTCGGACATCACCAAACCCAAACAGTCGGCTATTGCCTGACAGCCGGCCTGGGCCCAGACTTTACGGCTTGATCCGTGAGTGCCCATTGTAATGATTCGACTCCGTAAAATGCTGTTCATCCTGCTAGGCGTGCTTTCGCTGGCTGGCGTTGCTCGCGCCGATGCGCCAGTGGTGACCTGGCCGCAAGGCTGGCAGATCGAAGCCCTGCCTGACTCTGCGTCGGGGGTCAGCCGCCAGCGGGCGGTCAAAAATGATCAGAATGGAGCGCCGCTCCTGGTGATGGAGCTGACCATGAGTCCGGTGCAAAGCGATCATCAGGTAAACCTCGAAGGCGTATTGCTGGAAATGCGCAAGTCAGTACAAAAAGACTTCTTTCAGGGTGGGTACCAAAGTGTCTGCACGCGAATTCATTCGACTACGCTGAGTCGATTGGCTGCGTTGGAAACAACCTGCACCGTCACGCAAAACGGCAGGCACGTGCTTTCTCAAACATTGGTGGCCGCGGTGGATGCCGATAAGGCCTATGTTCTTTCCTACGCAGGACAGGCCGAGGCTTATAAGGCGAGTCAGGAGGAAATAGACGCTGCCCGTAACAGCTTGAAACTTTAGTTAGCGACAGTGCTTTTTTGATGCATGAAGAATATTTTAGATATCCAAATGGATTAAGCACAAAGTAGTTGGCGGTCGGGTAATTGTCTGGCGCTCGCCACGGCATTTTAGATAATCCATGAAAAAGCCCTGCATAAGCAGGGCTTTTTTGTCGCCGCGGGAGTTAGCCGCGCAGCCAGGAATCAACGGTGGCTGCACCGTACTGTTCTTTCCAGGCTTTCAGGCCGCGGTGATTGCCACCCTTGGTTTCAATCAGCTCGCCGGTGTGCGGGTTCTGATAAACCTTGACCACACGGGCGCGACGGGTTTTAGGTGCGGCCGCCTGCAGCAGGCCGGATTTTGCCGGATTTGGATCGAGTATGGCGATGATGTCGCGCAGGCTCTTGCCATAGGTTTTCATCAAGCCCTGGAGCTTCTCTTCGAATTCGATTTCTTTCTTGAGCCCGGCATCGTTCTTCAGGGACTCCAACTGCTTGAGCTGTTCTTGAAGGGCCTTTTCGGCTGCACGGAATTCAGCGAGTCTGGACAATATCTTTACTCCAATAGTGTGTTTGGTTGATGCCAACCGCAAACAAAGCTATAAGCCAAGAGCCTTGAAGCGACTCGGTGATAGTGGCTCACCCGCCAATTTAGCGCAGGCATGAAAAATTGTAGTAGTTAATTGCCCAAGAGTAAATCCTGTCTTTTTCTTCATGTAACGGCAGTAGTGTTTTGATTCAAATTGGTGCGTGTAGTCGTTGTTTTATCGATTAAATTTTCGAGTTAATGGTCGCTTAATGCACTAATGAATTCCGCACCTGGCATGGGTTTGCCGAACAGATAACCTTGCAGG
Organism: Pseudomonas sp. P5_109; assembly: GCF_034009455.1. Lineage (NCBI taxonomy): Bacteria > Pseudomonadati > Pseudomonadota > Gammaproteobacteria > Pseudomonadales > Pseudomonadaceae > Pseudomonas > Pseudomonas sp. P5_109. The sequence goes on along the minus strand of NZ_CP125380.1, from coordinate 3,780,323 downwards.
AAGTTGACCTGGTGAGCGCTCAGGTAATCACTTTGCTCGCGGGTTTCGACACCTTCGGCCACCATGGCCAGGTCGAGCTTGACGGCCAGTTCGATGATGCTGTCGAGGATGTGGCTGGAGAGTGTGTCGATACCGATCATGGCGACAAAACTCTGGTCTATTTTCAGGAAGTCCACATTGAACTGCCGCAGGTAGCCAAGGCTTGAATGACCGGTGCCGAAATCGTCGATGGCGATTTTCACGCCCAGTTCGCGAAGTTGCTCGAACAATTGCAAGGTAATGGCCGTGGGCTCGATCAGTTCGCGCTCGGTCAGTTCCAGCACCAGATGGATCGAGCCTGGTTCGAACGCATCGAGAAATTCGCGACAGTCTTTGATCAGATCCAGGTCATGGCAATGACTGGCGGTGATGTTGATGCCGATGTGAAACGGTTTGTTGAACCTGGCGGATTGCGGCCCGAGCAGGGCGGCGGTTTGTTTCATCAGCGAACGGGTCATCGGCACGATCAGTCCCGAGTGCTCGGCAAACGGGATGAACAGGTCCGGACGCACCAGGCCTTCCTTCGGATGTTTCCAGCGCATCAGCACTTCAGCGCCGGACCAGCTTTTGTTGTCGCCATGCACGACGGGTTGGAAATACGGAATGAACTCTGCGGCTTCCAGTGCCCGTTGCATTTCCTGGGTCGGTGCCGAGGCGCGTTTTTGCAGGAAATGACCGATTGACCCGGCAATCACGCTGAAGAAAATCAGCAGGCTGAACAGGGGTGGATACTCGCTGCTCATGTATCGCCAGGTTTCGCCCTCGGGGAAACCGGCTTCCACGGCAAATGCGTAGTGCCCGGAGCTCAAACGACTCTGCGCAACCGGCATTGCCGGCGCAGTACCGCTGTGAACCTTGCCGTCGGCGGACATCCAGTCCGGGCCAACCTGCAGCAACAGCAGGGTGTTGCGGCCGATCAAGCGCAGGATATTGCTCAAGTGATAACCGTCGAGGGTCGTCAACGCGCCTTTTTTGCCTTCGCTCAGCCGGTACACCAGCAAGGCGGTGTTGGGCGTCACCGGGTTGCCATTCATGAGCCATAAGGCGCCCTGGGTGTAGTCACCGGAATTGACCTTCTCCTGAAAGTCTCCGAACAACGAACTGCAATAGAGGTTGTTGTCCCACACCAGGTTGGTTGAGCGTACGAATGGGCGGCGAGTGACCTGCTCGCGCAGGGCCAGATTGACGTCGCTGCAACTCTGGCCAGCCATCGGTAACAGCACGCGAGCGGCCTGGGCGGTGTTGTCGAGCATCAGTTCGAACTGGCGAACAGCGTCCTCGGCGGTCTGTTCGGTGTCTTGTTTAAGCGCACGCCCTGCTTGCATGTAAAGAATGGCGGCTCCCAGCACCACCGGGAGCAATCCACTGATCAGGGTGACCGCAATTTTTGTGCGGCGACTGCGGGTTTTGGCTTTCAGTGGCATTCGCGAATCCTGTCACGAAGAAGTAAGGCTCTCAAACGCTGGCAGGGCAAGACGCCTCCCATGAAGAGTTCGAATATGGGCCATGATAGTTGGCCCTTGGCGGTTATGCCGCTCAACGCAGGTCGAGACTTTCGGCGACCTTGATAAAGGCCAGTGTCGCCGGAGATGCCTGGCGTCGATCGAGTACCGCCAGGCCAACCTGGCGCAACACCGCCGGCGACAGCGGTTTTTTCACGCAGCGGCGGTCAATTTGGTTGGGCAAAGAACCTTCGGCAACCACCGTCACCCCGTCGCCACGAGCGACGACATCCAGGGTGCTCATCAACTGCGAGCAGCGATAGCGGATGTTGGGCGTCAGTCGGGCCGTGGTGAACAGGCGTGAAACCAGTTCCGAAGAACCGGCCTCGGTCAGTACAAACGGGGTGTGACACAGGTCTTTCAGACTCAGGCTGTCGTAACTGGCCAGCGGATGTCCGGCGGGCAGCAACGCGACCATCTGGTCTTCGACCAGCGCGACCGTGTCGAAACGCTCCTCGGGCAACACCACAAAGCCGATGTCGATCCGTCGCTCCTCCAGCCACTGCAGCACCTGGCGGTCGGGGCCTTCGTCGATATGCACCTCGATGCCGGGATGAGTGGCGCGGTATTGCTGCAGAATCAACGGCAACAATTTGATCGAAGAGGTCGGGCCGAAGGAGCCGATACGCAGCGTGCCGCGCTTCATGCCCCTCGCGTCCGCCGCTTCCTGGCGCAGGGTGTTGGCCAGGCCCAGCATCGCTCGGGCGCGCAGCAACAACTGTTGGCCAATGTCGCTCAACTCGATTCGGGATTGATGCCGGCGCAACAACTCGACGCCCAACTCCTGCTCCAGGGACTTCAAGGCATGGGACACCGCCGATTGGGAAATACCCAGGCGATTGGCCGCTGCCGTGAAGCCGTGGAGTTCGGCCACGAGGGAGAAAATCTCCAGTTGAGTGAGGGTCATGAGTGTTTGCTCATTTTACGATGACTAAGTATTAGTCGAATGATACGTCATCTCTCTGACATGCGGTCCTGGAAACGATGACGATCTGCGAGCAATCCCTGTCAAAACCCTCGGATCTGCCGGTCTACCTGAAACTGGCGGCGGTCACCATGGTGTGGGGCGGCACCTTTGTTGCCGGACGCTATCTGGCCGACAGCCTCAGTCCGATGCTGGCGGCCAGCCTGCGGTTTCTGCTGGCCAGCGTGGCGTTGCTGCTGTTTGTGCGCATGGCACGGATAACGCTGGTCTGGCCCAGCCTGCGGCAATGGCGGCAACTGCTGTTGCTTGGCTTTTTCGGGATCTTTTTTTACAACCTGTGCTTCTTTTATGGCCTGCACTACATCAACGCTTCGCGGGCCTCTTTAATCGTCGCGTTGAATCCGGCCGTGATCGGCCTCGCTTCCTGGCTGCTGTTCAAGGAGCGCCTGAACCGGGCCAAAGTTGTCGGAATTGCCGTTTGTATCGCGGGCGCGAGCGTGGTGATCGTCAGCCGCAACCCGCAATTGTTGACCGGGGGTGCCGACGCCTGGCTCGGTGATCTGCTGATCTTCGGTTGCGTCCTCGGCTGGGGTGTCTATTCGCTGTGCTCCAGAGAACTGAACCAGACCCTGGGACCTGTGCAAACGGTGACGTATTCGATTTTGCTGGGCACCGTCATGCTCTGGATGACCTGCATCGTGCGCGATGAGGTGAGTGTCGCCGCGATCACCCAACTGGGGGCGCAGCAATGGTTGAGCCTTTTATACCTGGGCGTGCTGGGGTCGGCGCTGGCCTATATCGGCTATTACGACGGCATCCGCAAAATCGGCGCGACACGTTCCGGCGTGTTCATTGCCTTGAACCCGCTGACGGCGGTGATCCTTGGCGCGCTGCTGCTGGATGAGCCATTGACGCTGGCCATGTGCCTGGGCGGCGGGCTGATTCTGGCGGGGATTTTCCTGTGCAATAAACCCCTTGCGCGAGGAGGGAAAAAGGGGATTTGATACAGAAGGCGGACAAACTGATTTACGCTGTGTAGAATCGGGTTACGCATACAATAATAATCGTCTTCTGGCAGCAGAAGCCTCGCCCGCAAGAGCCTTGGGTCGACAATGAAGATATTCGGGTTTCAACTGATCTACGGTGACTTTCTCGCCCGCAGTGTGCGGGGCATCTCCTGTGCGCCACCCGCCGGTCTCAGCATTGCTAGCAACTAACATTAGTTAATTCCAAAAGCATGATGAGGCGCCAACCATGGCCGATCTATACGAAAACCCAATGGGCCTGATGGGCTTTGAATTCATCGAGCTCGCATCGCCGACCCCGAACACCCTGGAGCCGATCTTCGAGATCATGGGCTTCACCAAGGTGGCGACCCACCGTTCCAAGGACGTGCACCTGTATCGCCAGGGCGCGATCAACCTGATCCTCAACAACGAACCCCACAGCGTGGCCTCGTACTTTGCCGCCGAGCACGGTCCGTCGGTGTGCGGCATGGCGTTCCGCGTCAAGGATTCGCAAAAAGCCTACAAACGCGCCCTGGAAATCGGCGCCCAGCCGATCCACATTGAAACCGGCCCGATGGAGCTGAACCTGCCGGCGATCAAAGGCATCGGCGGCGCGCCGCTGTACCTGATCGACCGCTTCGGCGAAGGCAGTTCGATCTATGACATCGACTTCGTGTTCATCGAAGGCGTTGACCGTCACCCGGTCGGTGCCGGCCTGAAAATCATCGATCACCTGACTCACAACGTGTATCGCGGTCGCATGGCCTACTGGGCCAATTTCTACGAGAAGCTGTTCAATTTCCGTGAAATCCGCTACTTCGACATCAAGGGCGAGTACACCGGCCTGACCTCCAAGGCCATGACCGCACCCGATGGCATGATCCGCATTCCGTTGAACGAAGAATCGTCCAAGGGCGCTGGGCAGATCGAAGAGTTCCTGATGCAGTTCAACGGCGAGGGCATCCAGCACGTTGCTTTCCTGTCCGATGACCTGCTCAAGACCTGGGATCACCTGAAAAGCATCGGCATGCGCTTCATGACCGCGCCGCCGGAGACCTACTACGAAATGCTCGAAGGCCGTTTGCCGAACCACGGTGAGCCGGTGGGCGAATTGCAGGCACGGGGTATCTTGCTGGACGGTTCTTCCGAGTCGGGCGACAAGCGTCTGCTGCTGCAGATCTTCTCGGAAACCCTGATGGGGCCGGTGTTCTTCGAGTTCATCCAGCGCAAGGGTGACGACGGTTTCGGCGAAGGCAACTTCAAGGCACTGTTCGAGTCCATCGAGCGTGACCAGGTGCGTCGTGGTGTTCTCTCCACCGACTAACTTGTTGACGCTGTAAAAAACTGTGGGAGCGGCGGTGCGACGATTCGACTTGCTCGCGAAGGCGTCGTTTCAGTCTACTTAAATAGTGACTGATACACCGCTTTCGTGAGCAAGCCCGCTCCCACATTTGTTTTGTGTGTGCTTAAGGCCTGCGCTGCCGCACCAGATGCTTGAACCCTTCAAACACCAGCACCAGCACGGCCATCCAGATCGGGATGTAGGTCAGCCATTCGCCGGTCTTGATACTTTCCCCCAGCAGCAACGCCACCCCCAGCAGCAACACCGGTTCGACGTAGCTCAACAAGCCGAACAGGCTGAACGGCAGCAGGCGACTGGCAATGATGTAGACCACCAGCGCCGAAGCACTGATCACGCCGAGCAGCGGGATCAACAGCGACAACCATGGATGCTGGTCAAACACACTAAAACCTTGCGCGCCGCTCTGAACGAACCAGAACGCCACCGGCAGGGTCAACGCCATGTCCAACCACAAGCCACCGAGATTGTCCGTTGCCAGCCGTTTGCGCACGACGAAGTAGGTCGGATAACCCATGCAGACCAGCAAGGTCGCCCAGGAAAAACCACCCACCTGGTACACCTCGTTGATCACGCCCAGGCAGGCGAACACCACGGCGATTTTTTGCAGATAGGACAGGCGCTCGCCATAAGCGATCCGCCCGGTCAGGACCATGGTCAGCGGCAGCAGGAAGTAACCGAGGGACACATCCAGGCTGTAACCGTTCAGCGGCGCCCACATGAACAGCCATAGTTGCACGGCGAGCAGGGCAGAGGAGAGGATCAGCGCACCAATCAGTTTCGGATTGGCCATGGCGCGCCGAACGATCTCCAGCACGCGCTTCCACTCGCCGGATACCACCATGAACACGGTCATGCACGGCACGGTCAGCAGCATGCGCCAACCGAAGATTTCCACGCCGCTCAAGGGGGTGAGCAGCGATGTGTAGTAATACATGACGGCAAACAGCACCGAGGCTGAAACCGATAGAGCGATACCTTTAGACAAGCTGTCCTCGCGATGTTGAAGGTGAAACGGGGGGGCGGAGGATACGTGGTTTTTGGGCCGGATATTGACCAATCAATCAACACCGCCCAACTGTAGGAGCGAGCCTGCTCGCGATGGTGTGTCAGTTGACATCTATGTAGCTGACCCACCATCGCGAGCAGGCTCGCTCCTACAGTGGTTTTGTGTTGATTCAGGGAGTGCGCGGTTTGCGCCCCGGCACAAAATGGCTCACATCATTGAACCCCGGTGTCGACGCATGCCCCGGCGTCACCATCGAATCGATGAACGCCTCGTCCTCGGCCGTGATCTGCACCGCCTGCGCCTTAGTGTAGGCGTCCCATTGCTCTTCGGTACGTGGCCCGACAATGGCCGAGGTCACGGCGCTGTTGTTCAGCACCCAGGCAATTGCGAACTCGACGATGCCGACGCCGCGCTGCCGGGTGTATTCCTGGATTTGCTGGGCGATGCGCAGGGATTCGACGCGCCATTCGGTTTCCAGGATGCGTTTGTCCTGGCGCCCGGCACGGCTGTTGGCGTCCGGTTTCACATCCGGTGCGTATTTGCCGCTGAGCACCCCGCGTGCCAGCGGGCTGTAGGGCACCACGCCCAGACCGAAGTTTTGCGCCGCCGTGATCTGCTCGGTTTCCGCCTGGCGGTTGACGATGTTGTACAGCGGCTGGCTGATCACCGGGTGGTCAACGCCCAGTCTGTCGGCCACGCGGATGACTTCGGCAATGCGCCAGCCACGGTAGTTCGACAGACCCCAATAGCGGATTTTACCCTGGCGGATCAAGTCGCCGATGGCCGATACCGTGACTTCCAGCGGCGTGTTGTGGTCTTCGCGGTGCAGGTAGTAGATGTCGAGGTAGTCGGTGCCCAGGCGCGTCAGGCTGGCCTCGAGACCGTTGAACAGGTGCTTGCGGCTCAAACCACTGCGGTTCGGTACGCCATCCACCGGACCGAAGCCGACCTTGGTCGCCAGCACCCATTCATGACGGCGGCTGGCGATGGCCTCGCCGACGATTTCTTCGGAGCGGCCATTGGTGTAGACGTCGGCGGTGTCGATGAAATTGATGCCCTGGTCCCAGGCCTTGTCGATGATTTGCAGGGAATCTTCGGTGCTGGTCTGTTCGCCGAACATCATGGTGCCCAGGGTCAGGGTGGACACCTGCAGACCCGACTGACCGAGTGTGCGATAGCTCATGAGCAAATCCTTTTACCAGTGGGAAAGGCTCAATCAGATACCAGAACGATCGCGAGGATCAAACGGAAATATCGAACACCGCAGATCAAACTGTGGGAGCGGGCTTGCTCGCGAAGGCGGTGTATCAGTCGACGTTGATGTGACTGACACTCCCTCTTCGCGAGCAAGCCCGCTCCCACAGGGGATTTGCGGTGCTTAGGCGCGCAAGGTGCGGGTCATGCGCAACGCCAGCAAACTGCCGCAGACAATCACACCCGCCAGCAGATACAACGCCGCATCGGTCGAACCGGTACTGTCCTTGACCCAACCCACCAGGTACGGGCTGAGGAAGCCAGCCATCTGCCCCATGGAGTTGATCAGCGCCAACCCACCCGCCGCCGCACCAGCACTGAGCAGCGCGGTCGGCACCGGCCAGAACATCGGCAAGCCGGTGAGGGCGCCCATGGTGGCGATGGTCAGGCCGAGAATGGCGATGGCCGGGTTGGCGGCGAAGTTCACCGCGATCAGCAGGCCGAGCGCGCCCATCAGCATCGGCACCACCAAGTGCCAGCGGCGCTCTTTGCGCAGGTCCGCCGAGCGGCCGACGATCAGCATGAACACCGCGGCCAGCAGGTACGGAATCGCACTGAGCCAGCCGATCACCAGGTTATCGCTGAAGCCGAGGTTCTTGATGATCGATGGCAACCAGAAGTTGATCGCGTAGACACCGCTCTGGATGCAGAAGTAGATCAGGCCAAAGGCCCAGATCGCCGGGTTCTTGAACACCGCCAGCAGCGAATCGGTCGTGTTTTTCGGTTTGTTGGCCAGGTCCTCAGCGTGGTCGGCTTCCAGCACCGAACGCTCGAACGGAGTCAGCCATTTGGCATTGGCGTAACTGTCGCTGAGCAGGAAATAAGCCAGTGCGCCGAGGATTACGGTCGGAATGCCTTGCAGCAGGAACATCCACTGCCAGCCAGCGAGGCCGCCCTGGCCTGCGGCGAAGTGGTTGAGAATCCAGCCGGAGAACGGGCTGCCGAGCAGGCCTGAAACCGGTATCGCCGACATGAACAGCGCCATGATGCGGCCACGGCGGAAGGTCGGGAACCACTGCGAGAGATACAACACCACACCCGGGAAGAAGCCGGCTTCGGCGGCGCCAGTGAACAGGCGCAAGGTGTAGAACTCGGTCGGGGTGGTGACGAACAGGAGGCAGGTCGACAGGGTGCCCCAGGTGATCATCATCAGCGCGATCCAGCGTCGCGGGCCGAACTTGGTCAGCGCAAGGTTGCTGGGCACGCCGCACAGCACGTAGCCGATAAAGAAGATGCCGGCGCCGAGGCCGTACACGGTTTCGCTGAACTTCAGCGCGTCGAGCATCTGCAATTTGGCGAAGCCAACGTTTACCCGGTCGAGGTAGTTGAACAGGTAGCAGATGAAAATGAAGGGGATCAAACGCAGGGTGATGCGCTTGTAGACGGCGTTTTTGTCGTCAGCGATGGCCTCGGACGCTACGGCGCTCTGTGTCATGGCGGCTCTCTCTTTATTATGATTTTTTGCGATGCAAAGGGTAACGTTGATCGCCCTGAGAGTCTCGACCACCCTCAGGGTGGCTGTCTTTGTGCCTGAGCACAGGGTTTGCCACCAAGGCCTGTGCGGGTGAACAATCCGTTCCATTACCGTCTTCAAGGATCACGTGCATGTTCGAACTCGATCACGACCTGGCCCAGGACATCGTCGACCGGGCGATGGCCATTTTGCCGTACAACGTCAACGTCATGGACAGCCAGGGCCTGATCCTGGGCAGCGGTGAACCGGAGCGGGTCAACACCCGGCACGAAGGCGCGCAACTGGTCCTGGCCAACGGCCGGGTGGTGGAGATCGATGCGCAGACGGCGATTCATCTCAAGGGCGTGCAGCCGGGTATCAACCTGCCGCTGATGCTCGACCAGCGCCTGATCGGCGTATTGGGCATCACCGGCGAACCCGAGCAACTGCGTACCTACGCCGAATTGGTGCGCATGACCGCCGAAATGCTGGTGGGCCAGCGCAACCAGCAGGCCGAGCTGCAATGGCGGCGCCAGCGCTGCGATGATCTGCTGGCGCTGCTGCTCAGCGAAGCCGGGGACTCTCCGCGACTGGTCGATGAAGCGGCCCAGTTGGGCCTCAAGCCGCAATTGACCCGGGTGCCGTATCTATTCGAACTGGGCCTGGAGCACGCACCGGGGCAAACCGTCGAGGCACTCAGCGCCTGGTTGACCAGCCGCCACCCCGACAGTTGGTGCGTGAGCTCGGCCAAGACCTCGTTGCTCTGGTGCCGGCCGGCCAGCCAGTCGGTGGAGAACGAGCGCTTGCTGGATAAGCTCGACGGCCTGGGCTGGAACATCCTGCGTATCGCCGTGGGTGGGCAGGCCGACGGGCTGACGGGGTTGCGCCGCTGCTATCGTCGGGTCGGTGACTTGCTGGCCTACGGACGCGAGGTGTTGCCGCGCTGCCGATTGCTGACGCTCAACCGCTACCGGCTGCCGGTGATGCTCTGGCGCCACCGCAACGACGATGCTCTCGATGAATTGCTCAACCCGCTGCGCAAGGTCATTGCCAAGGACGGCAACGGCCAACTGCTGGCGACCCTGCGCAGCTGGTGCGAACACGGCGGCCAGAGCCAGGCTTGCGCCGATGCACTGGGCATTCATCGCAACAGCCTGCGCTATCGCATGGAGCGGATTGCCGAGCTTAGCGGGGTTGATCCGTTGCGACTCGATGGCATGCTGGCCCTCTATCTCGGCGTGCAACTCCTGCCCCAGACAGACGCGCCCACCTGAACCACGCACACACATTCCCTGTGGGAGCGGGCTTGCTCGCGAAAGCGGTGGGTCAAACAACATTGATGCTGCTGACACACCGCTTTCGCGAGCAAGCCCGCTCCCACAAAAAGCAGGTACTTTGTGGAAATGAACAATAATCCTCATCGCCGTTTGTGCAGCGGACCGGCGTTATTGTTCATGGCGGCTGGCAGCATGTGGACATTGGAACTGGAGAATTCCCATGAAAATCGTGATCGCCCCCGATTCGTTCAAGGACAGCCTCAGCGCTCAAGGCGTGGCCGATGCCATTGCATTGGGATTGGCACAGGTGTGGCCGGATGCACAATTGATCAAATGCCCGATGGCCGACGGTGGGGAAGGGACTGTCGAGTCGATTCTTGCCGCGTGCGAAGGCCAATTGCGTCGTACCCTGGTGCGCGGGCCGCTGGGGGCCACGGTGGAAGCCGCCTGGGGCTGGTTGCCGCAGAGCCACACCGCAATCATCGAAATGGCCGAGGCCAGTGGTTTGCAGTTGGTCCCGGTGGCGCAGCGGGATGCGTGCATCAGCAGCACCTTCGGCACCGGGCAATTGATCCACGCCGCGCTGGATGCCGGTGCTCAACGGGTGATCCTGGCGATTGGCGGCAGTGCGACCAATGACGGCGGCGCCGGTGCCATGCAGGCGCTGGGTGTGAAATTGCTGAACGCCCAGGGGCAGACGCTGTCACCGGGTGGGCTCGCCCTTGCGCAACTGGCCCGCGTCGACCTCAGCGACCTCGATCCGCGTCTGGCGCAGGTGCGCTTCGACATCGCCGCCGACGTCAATAATCCGCTGTGCGGCCCCCACGGTGCCTCGGCGATTTTTGGCCCGCAAAAAGGTGCGTCGCCCGTGCAGGTCGAACAGCTTGACCGGGCACTGGGGCACTTTGCCGAGCATTGCGCGACTGCCTTGGGCAAGGACGTTCGCGACGAACCGGGCAGCGGCGCGGCGGGTGGCCTGGGGTTTGCCGCCAAAGCGTTCCTGGGCGCGCAATTCAAGGCCGGGGTCGAGGTGGTCGGTGAACTGGTAGGCCTGGCCGAGGCGGTTGCAGGCGCCGATCTGGTGATCACCGGCGAAGGACGTTTCGATGCGCAAACCCTGCGCGGCAAGACGCCGTTTGGTGTGGCGCGTGTCGCCAGCCAGCACGCCGTGCCGGTCATCGTCATCGCCGGCACACTGGGCGACGGGTACCAGGCACTCTATGAGCATGGCATCGACGCTGCGTTTGCCCTGGCAAGCGGGCCGATGACCCTGGAGCAGGCCTGTGCCGAGGCGCCGCGTCTGCTGCGTGAACGGGCGACCGATATCGCGCGTGTCTGGCGGATGGCTGTCCGCTGCGGCTGAGAGTTTTTCTGTGGCTTTCTGTGGCGAGGGGGCTTGTCGGAACGCCGCATCGCCCCGTTCGGCTGCGCAGCAGCCGCAATACGTATACGGGATTTACCAGGCAAAAAGCGGGACTGCTTCGCAGTCCAACGGGGGGAAGCCCCCTCGCCACAAAAGCTCCGCCAGCCGATTTGGTGGTGGAATTGAAAGCCATGGTGGCGTGTTTCGTGATTTGAGATAGGGTTGTGGCTGGGAGCACCCGCGCGATAGGAGACCGACATGCGCTACTCAGCCTTGACCCAACGAATTGCCGGTGACGGAGCGGCGGCCTGGCAGATTCACGATCGAGCGCTGCAATTGCGCGAACAGGGCGTCGATGTCCTGTTGCTGTCAATCGGCGACCCGGATTTCGATACGCCACAACCCATCGTCCAGGCCGCCATCGCCAGCCTGTTGGCCGGTGATACGCACTACCCCGAAGTCCGCGGCAGTCGAGGGCTGCGCGATAGCATCGCGCGCCGGCATCGGCAACGCAGTGGCCAGGTGGTGGATGCCGAACATGTGATCGTCTTTCCGGGCGCGCAGTGTGCGGTGTATTCGGTGGCGCAATGCTTGCTCGATCCGGGCGATGAAGTGATTGTCGCCGAGCCGATGTACGTGACCTATGAAGGCGTGATCGGTGCGTGTGCGGCCACAGTGGTCCCGGTGCCGGTACGCCCGCAGAACGGTTTTCGCGTCGACCCGGCGGATGTCGCGGCGCGGATCACGGCGAAGACACGCGCCATCCTGCTCAACAGTCCGAACAATCCATCCGGCGCCAGTTTGCCGCTGGCCATCTGGCAGGAGTTGGCGGCGCTGTGCATTCGTCACGATTTGTGGCTGATCAGCGATGAGGTCTACAGCGATCTGCTGTTCGAAGGCCAGCACATCAGCCCCGCGAGCCTGCCGGGTATGGCCGAGCGGACGGCGACGATCAACAGCCTATCCAAGTCCCATGCCATGAGCGGTTGGCGGGTGGGCTGGGTGATCGGGCCCAAACCCATGGCCGGGCACCTGGTCAATTTGTCCCTGAGCATGCTGTTCGGCATTCCGGATTTCGTGCAGAACGCCGCGCAGTTGGCCCTGGACCGGGACCTGCCGGAAGTGGCCTCGATGCGTGAAGAGTATCGCCAGCGGCGTGACCTGGTGTGTGCCAGCCTGGGCCAATGTCCGGGCCTCAAGCCGATTCGCCCGGATGGCGGCATGTTCGTGATGGTCGATGTACGCCAGACCGGGTTGTCGGCCCAGCGCTTCGCCGAATGCCTGCTGGAGGGCTATGGCGTGTCGGTGCTGGCCGGTGAAGCCTTCGGCCCGAGCGCGGCGGGGCATATCCGCATCGGGCTGGTGGTGGACCGCGGCAAACTGGCGGATGCCTGCCGACGCATTGCCCTGTGCGCGGCGGATTTGCTGGTCGCGCGCCGCGCCTGATCCCTCAAGCTTTCCACGCTCGGGCGTTGACCAGATTGGCCGGACGTTCCCCCGCCAGCGCTGCCAACAGATTGTCCACCGCGCATCTGGCCATGGCCTCCCGTGTTTCATGGGTGGCCGAGCCGATGTGTGGTGTCGCCACCAGGTTGTTCAACTGCAACAACGGCGAGTCCCGGTTCAACGGTTCGCGTTCGAATACATCCAGCCCCGCCGCGCGAATCCGCCCCGCACGCAAGGCTTCGATCAGCGCTGTTTCGTCCACTACCTTGCCCCGTGAAATATTGATGAAGATGCTCTCGGGACGCATCTGGGCGAACTGTTCTGCACCGATCAGCCCTTCGGTTTGCGCAGTCAGCGGCAACGTCAGGCAAACGAAGTCGGCCTGTTGCAACAGCTCCGGCAGGCTTCGGTATTGCGCATTGAACCGCTGTTCCACCGCCGGTTTCGGTGACTGGCTGTGATAGATCACCGGCATGCCAAAGCCGAAATGCCCGCGCTGCGCGAGGGCCTCGCCAATGCGGCCCATGCCAATGATGCCCAGGGTCTTGCCGTGCACGTCGCTGCCGAAATGCGCGGGGCCGATGTTGCGGGTCCACTTGCCTTCGCGAATCATGTTTGCCAGTTCCACGACGCGCCGGGCCGTTGCCAGGATCAGCGCGAAACCAGTGTCGGCGGTGGTTTCTGTCAATACATCCGGCGTGTTGCTGAGCAGGATGTGCCTCTGGGTCAGGTAGTCGATGTCGTAGTTATCGACACCCACCGAGACGCTGGCAATGGCTTGGAGGTCGGGTGCCAGGTCGAGCAGTTCGGCATCCAGTTTCAGGCTGGCACCCAGCAAACCGTGGACGCGGGGCAGGGCATCGCGCAGTTTGCCCAGGCCCTCGGCATCAAGGTTTTCGATCAGCGTCACTTCGGCCTGCTCGTGCAGGCGAGCCATCAATAGCGGCGAGAGTTTCTTGTACAGGACGACCTGCTTTTTCATCTTAGAGATCTCAACTTCAATTCAGGAATGTGCCGTGGCGGTGCGCGTTACCGTGGCCGTGGGCCGCTCCCGATCGCTGGCGCCGGGCTTGAGGAAAGTCGTCAATACCACCGAAAACATCAGTGCGCCGCTCATCAACAGGTACGAGGCGCCGGGCGAACCGGTGGAGCTGTTCAGGTAACCGACCAGATACGAACCGCCAAAGGAACCGAGGGCGCCCATGCTGTTGATCAGCGCCATGGCGCCGCCGGCGACGTTGGCCGGGAGGATCTCCGGAATGATCGCGAAGAACGGTCCGTAAGGCGCGTACATGCAGGCGCCGGCAATCACCAGCAGGGTGTAGGACCACCAGAAGTGTTCGGCACCCAAGGCGTAGGAGCCATAGAAGGCAATCGAGGCAATCAGCAGTGGCGGCCAGACGAAACGTTTACGTTTTTGCAGCTTGTCCGAACCCCAGGACACCAGCAGCATGCCGATCACCGCCGCCAGGTAGGGCAGCGCCGACAGCCAGCCGGCCTGGACCATGTCCATCTGCGCGCCGGCCTTGAGGATCGACGGCAGCCACAGCACGAAGCCGTACACGCCAATGCTCCAGCAGAAAAACTGCAGGGCCAGGATGATCACCTTGGGTGAGCGGAACGCTTCGGCGTAATTCTTCACGGCCTTGATGCCAACCTGTTCGGCGGCCAATGCGCATTCCAGGTCCTGTTTTTCCTGGTCGTTGAGCCACTTGGCCTGGGACGGACGATCATCGGCCAGGCGCCACCAGATGAATGCCCACAACACCGCTGGCAAACCTTCGACGATGAACATCCAGCGCCAGCTGTAGTGCTGCACCAGATAGCCCGAGACCACCGACATCCAGAGCATGGTCACCGGGTTACCGAGGATCAGGAAGGTGTTGGCCCGCGAGCGTTCGGCGCGGGTGAACCAGTGGCACAGGTAGATCAGCATCGCCGGCATCACTGCGGCTTCGACCACGCCAAGCATGAAGCGGATGACGATCAGCCAGTAGGCATTGGAGACAATCCCGGTCAACGTCGCCAGGCTGCCCCAGAGGATCAGGCTGACGAAAATCAGCTTCTTCACACTGTGTTTCTGCGCGTAGATCGCGCCGGGGACCTGGAAGAAAAAGTAGCCGAGGAAGAACAGCGCGCCGAGCATCGACGACAGGCCTGGGGTGATCATCAGGTCGGCCGCCATGCCGGAGGCGGCGGCGAACCCGTAGTTGGCGCGATCGAGGTACGCCAGGCTATAGGTGATGAACACGATGGGCATGATGTACCACCAGCGGCGGGTGGCGAGCGTTGCGGTTTTCATGGTGGTGCTCCTGAGCTTGTTGTTTTTGTCGCAGCAGGTAACGGTTTAAATCTTCAGTGACTGCACGGGCCTCATCGCGGGCAAGCCCGCTCCTACATTGGATCTACGTTCGACACACATCCCTTGTGGGAGCGGGCTTGCTCGCGATGGCGATCTCAAATTCGCTGACCATTTCGGATCGTGTGGGCAACCCCTCCATATCCCCCCGACTCTGCACCGCCCGGCTGCCAATCCAGTTGGCCCGCTTCACGGCTTCGGCAACGCTTTGGTTTTCCAACAGCGCGCTGATCATGCCGACGGCAAAACCATCGCCGGCACCCACCGTATCGACCACCGTTGCCACCGGCACGCCCGCCACGAAACCTTGATCTACATGTGTGCGGTAGTAAGCCCCGTGCGGGCCAAGCTTGATCGCCACGGCTTCGGCGCCCTGGTCGAGGTAGAAGGCGGCGATGTCGGCCGGGTCTTCGAAACCGCTCAGCAAGCGACCTTCGCTCAACCCCGGCAGTACCCAATGGGCGAGGGCGGCGAGGCGGTTGATCTCGGTGATCATTTGTCGTTCGCTGGCCCACAGGCTCGGGCGCAGGTTCGGGTCGAAGGACACACTGCGCCCGGCCTCGCGCATGCGGGTCATCAATTCGAACGACATCTGCCGCGCCGACTCCGACAGCGCCGGGGGAATGCCGGTGGCGTGCAGATGTCGGGCCTTGAGCAATTCGGGCACGATCGAGTGCGGCGACAGGTGACTGGCCGCCGAACCACGACGGAAGTACTCGACCACCGGATCGCTGCCATCGTCGGTGCGCGACTTGAGTTGAAAGCCGGTCGGGTGGGCGGTGTCGATGTCGACGTGGCGGCAATCCAGGCCTTGTTTTTCCAGGGTGTCGACCACGAACCGGCCCAACGAATCGGCACCGACACGGCTCAGCCATGCCACGTTGAAGCCCAATCGGGAAAGGCCAATGGCGACGTTGCTGTCAGCGCCGGCAATGCGTTTGTGGAAAGCACCTACACTGGCCAGATCACCGGCCTGGTCGGCGACGAACATCGCCATGGTCTCGCCAAAGGACAGAATATCGATCTCAGACATGAGCACTCTCCAGCTGCGATTGGCCGAGGTGGGCGAGGGCAGCGACGTGCTCGGTGGTCAGTTGCACCAGGTCATCGCCTTGCAGCGGATATTCCGCGGCCCGCATAACGCCTTGGGCCATGTGCCGCAGCAGGTGTTCCCACTGTTGCAGGTCACTGACGGCGGGTGGGATGGCGACGAGTTTGCCGTCGGCACGGCGCGTGACCGCCTTGCAATGCACATAACCGACGTGACGACCAAGCAACCGCGCGGCGCTGGCGGCGCACTGGTCCTGCCAGTGCCAATTGCCGATATCGAAGGTCATTTTGATCGGCAGCCTGTGCTGCTCGACGTCCGCGAAAAAACGCTGGAAGGGTTCAATGCGGCCGCCGTGCAGGGTCTGGTCGTTTTCCACCAGCAACTGCACGGCGCTTTCGCCCAGCACTCGGGCGAGGGTTTGCAGATCGCTGTTTTCGGTGAAGTAGCCCAGCGACACCTTCAGCCATTTGGCGCCGAACGCCCGGGCGCGTTGCAGGGCCGTGAGCAGTTCGGGGTTGGGCCTGGATTGGCCGGCCAGCCATAGCTCCATGGGTGACGAATACACGCTCTCAAGACCTTCTGCTTGAGTGGCATCGGCCAGTTGAGCAGGGTCCTCGAGGGTCAGCAGTTCTTCGCGCCACTCAATGCGCGTGGCGCCGGCGGCGGCGAGAATGCCGATGAAGCTGCCCTGGCCACGTTGACGCACAAGGTCGGCGCCGTAGCTGGAAAGGCTGATGGAAACGGCTGGTCTGTTCATTGTTTTTATACCTCTGAAACCGGTTTCATTTTTGTTCAAAAAAATATCAGGCAATTGTGTGTTGGTCTTTCGGGCCTCTTCGCGGGCAAGCCCGCTCCCACAGGGGGGTGATGTCGTACACAAGATGAGTGTTCTACTCCGATCACTGTGGGAGCGGGCTTGCCCGCGAAGAGGCCGGGACATTCACCGAAAATTTCCAAGGGTCGACCCCCTAACAACCAGCCGCGCCGAAAAATCCAGCGTCCGCACCGCCCCGTCATCCCCGCGCAGTCGCTTGAGCAGACACTCAAACGCACTGGCGCCGATCTCGGTGGTCGGCTGCGCGAGGGCGGTAATGCCGCTGCCCACCAACGGGTACCAATCCAGGTCATCGAGGGCGATCAGGCCCAGGTCATCAAACAGGTTGATCTTGAGTTCACGCAACGCATGGGTGCTGGCCAGCGCCGCGATCCCGTTCGCGCAAAACAGCGCTTTCGGACCCGGGCCAGGCGTGTCGAGGAAGGTTTTCAGGCGAGTGGTCAGTTCGCTGCCGGTTTCGATCGAGGTGCCGCGAAGCGCCGGGCGCTGTTCGATTTGCGCCTTGAAGCTGTTGACCCGCTCGATCCGCGAGCTGGTACCGTCAAACGGTTCAGTCACCAGCAACACATCGCGATAACCGCGCTCTTCAAGATGGGCGAGGGCCATCTCGACGGCCTGCGGGTTGTCCAGCCCGACCATATCGCTTTCAAGGTGCTCGACCTTGCGATCCACCAGCACCAGGGGCATTTCCCGGTGCAGTTCGTGCAACTCGTCACGGTGATGACCGAGGGTGTTCACGATCAGGCCTTCGATGTTGTACGAGCGCAGCAGGGCCAGGTGTTGGCGCTCTTGCTCGTCGTCGCGGTCGGTGTTGCACACCACCAGGCTATAGCCGTGCTGACGGCAGGCGGTTTCAACCCCGTGCATCACGGCAATTGAATAAGGGTTGCGGATATCGGCCACCAGCATGCCGATCAGGCGGGTGCGCCCGCGTTTCAGGCCGCGGGCCATCTGGTTCGGGCGATAGCCGAGTTCGGCAATGGCCTGTTCGATGCGCTGGGCGATGGCATCGGAGAGCAGGGCACGATCCTCGCCAATGAACCGCGATACGCTGGCCTTGGAGACCTTGGCGTGTTCGGCCACGTCGAGCATGGTCACGCGGCTGCGCTGGGCGGCGGAGAAATCATTCACGGTCTGAAACCTTCTTATTGGATTTATAAGGTCGAGTGCTTCGTGAGACAGCACTGAAACCGGTTTCAGAAGACACCAAAAGCCGATTCGCCGTCAAGTCCCCAATGCTTGATTGTCGAACAATGATCGACAAGTGGGGTTCAGGCCAGCACGCTCAACCACGCTGAACCCAGCAACAACAGGCCCATGCAGCGATTGAAGCGTTGCATTGCAGAGGGTGAGCGCAACCAGCGGCTTGAACCGGCGCCGAGCAGCGCCCAAACACCCAGGCAGGGCAAGGAAGTCAGGAAAAACACCAAGGACAGGTTCATCACGTGCACGAAGCGGTCTTCGCCAGCGCCGGCGAAGACGCTGACTACAGCCAGCGCCATCATCCAGGTTTTCGGGTTGATCCATTGCAGGCTGGCGGCGCCCATCCAGCCCAATCGATCTTCGGTTTTTCCCAGGCTGATGGCTGCAGCCGGGGCGCGGAAAATCTGCCAGGCCAGATAACTCAGCCACGCTACCCCGACCCACTGCATGACGCTTTGCAGTGCAGGCCATGCCGTCAGTGACGAACCAACGCCAGTACCCACCAGCAGCACGAGTGTCGCGGCACTGGCGCAGGCACCGAAGATGATCGGCATGGCGGCGCGCAAGCCGTATCGGGCACTGTTGCTGAGCACCAGGATGTTGGTCGGGCCGGGGGTGATCGAAGCGACAAAGGCAAACAGCAAGAACGGCAGTAACGTCGGGAAAGAGGACAGCATTGCAGGCTAACTCCAGTGAAGATCTGTGAAGTCGATCTTCACAATCCACGGGCCTGCCTGTCTGGAAGATTTGAGCAGCGTTTGCGGTACAGCGCCGGTGTCAGGCCGTAGGCGCGCATGAACCAGCGCCCCAGATGACTCTGGTCGGCAAAACCCAACTGCATCGCCACCGTGGCCGGTTGTTCGCCACGGGCCAGCAGTCGGCGGGCGGTGGCCAGGCGCAATTGCACCAGGTACGCGTGGGGCGCCATGCCGTAAGCGGCCTTGAACGCGCGGGTCAGGCGGAAGCGGTCGACGCCTGTGACGGCGGCCAGTTGGTCGAGGCCGATGTCGTATTGCGCGTTGGCATGCAGGTATTCCCGGGCCTTCTGCGCCACTCGTGGCAGACGCGGGTCCTGGCCATCGCGAGCGCGCCAGTGCAAGTGGCTGGTCAGGCGTTCGAGCAAACCGTCGAGGGCGGCCTGGCGGATGATCTTCAGCTCGCCATGGTGCAAGGTTTCAAACGCCAGGCTGGTGGCCTGGGCCAGGCGGGCATCGCAGGCCAGGGTGGCGGCGAAGCTCAGCTGGCTGTTGTCGGGGGCATGCTCGAACACGGCGCCGAGTTCGCGCTGCAACCACTGCGGGTCGAGGTACAGCATGCGGTAGGTGAAACCATCGACGGTCGGCGCTTCACCGTCATGGATGTCACCGGGCTCGAGCAGGAACACCTTGCCCGGCGTGCTCTGGTGCCTGGCCCTTCGGCAATTGAATTGCTGAACGCCTTGCTCGGTGACCCCCACCAGATAACTGTCGTGCCAGTGCGGGTCATAGGCATGGCCTTCGAAATGCGCGCGCAGGGTCTCGATGCCGGTGTCGGCGTCCTGGGTCAGGTCGATCCAGTTGTGAGAAGTCATGGGGCACCTGCGATACGGTTTACCGGGCTATTTAACCTCCGGACCGAGGGCCATGCCTAGAACGTTTGTGCAGTCGTCAGCCGAACAGGCCCGCGGCGATGTTGATCGAGAACCCGAGAATGGCGGTGTTGAACAAAAAACCGATCAACGACTGCGCGAGCACTATCTTGCGCATACCCTGCGTGGCGACGCCGACATCCGAGGTTTGCACCGCCACGCCGATGGTGAACGAGAAGTACAGGAAGTCCCAGTAGTTGGGGGACGTCAGCCCTTCGGCAAAACGCAGCGCCGGCTCCTTGCCGTCCCAGAGGTAATACAGCCGCGCGTAATGCAGGCTGAAGATGACCCCGATCAGCAGCCATGAGCCGATAACGGTCAGCGCGGTGAAGCCGTAATGCATCAACTTGCGCGTGGTTTCCAGGTCTTTGCTGCCGGCCAGTTCGAAGGTGATGGTCGCCAGGCTGGCCAGTGCCGCAATGCTCACCAGCGCCAGTACCAGCCCGGCGTTTTCGTCTTCGATTTCGGCGATGCGTTTCACGTCGGTCGCTTTCGAACGCACAGTGAGCCAGACCATCAGCAGCAGGTAGACCCAGACACCGGTATTCCAGCCGATGAGGATCTTGCTGATCGGCGAATCGGCCGGAACCAGCAAGCCCACCACGATGCCCAGCAGGATGGCGGCGGACAGGCGAGGGTGGGTGCGGGTGAGGAAGGACATGGAGGCTCGATGGGCTTTGGGCTATGCCAACACCTTAGCCCAGGTAACCACAATCTTGAAACCGATGAGGCCCCCCCTGTGGGAGCGGGCTTGCTCGCGAAGGCTGCGTGTCAGTCACCATCATCGTCGACTGACACGGCGCTTTCGCGAGCAAGCCCGCTCCCACATTGGGACAGTGGTGTTGATCAGGTGGTTTTGTGGCGCTTGCGCACCAGTTTCATCACCACCACAAAAAACACCGGCACGAACACCACGGCCAGGGTCGCCGTGATCATCCCGCCGATCACCCCGGTGCCGATGGCCTGCTGGCTCGCCGAACTGGCGCCCGTCGCGATTGCCAGCGGCACCACGCCAAGGATGAACGCCAGGGAGGTCATGACGATCGGCCGCAACCGCAGGCGCGCGGCTTGCAGGGTCGCGTCGATCAGGTCGTGGCCTTCGTCATACAGGCTCTTGGCGAACTCGATGATCAGGATCGCGTTCTTCGCCGACAGGCCGATGATGGTGATCAGCCCGACCTTGAAGAACACGTCGTTGGGCATTCCGCGCAGGGTCACGGCCAGCACCGCACCGAGCACACCCAGCGGCACCACCAGCAACACCGAGGTCGGGATCGACCAGCTCTCGTACAACGCCGCCAGGCACAGGAACACGATCAACAGCGACAGCCCCAGCAGGATCGGTGCCTGGCTGCCGGACAAGCGTTCCTGCAACGACAACCCGGTCCATTCCTGGCCCAGGCCCGCCGGTCCTTGCGCCACCAGCCGCTCGATCTCGGCCATGGCCTCGCCGGTGCTGTGGCCTGGCGTCGGCTCACCGGAAATGCTGATCGCCGGGTAGCCGTTGTAGCGGGTCAACTGCGCCGGGCCCTGGGTCCATTTGGCCTGCACGAAGGCCGACAACGGCACCATTTTCCCGTGGGTGTTGCGCACGTGAATCTTCAGCAGGTCTTCCACCTGGCTGCGCTGATCGCCCTCGGCCTGGACCACCACGCGCTGCATCCGCCCCTGATTGGGGAAGTCGTTGATGTAGGCCGAGCCCACGGCCGTGGACAGCACGTTGCCGACATCGGCAAAGGACACCCCCAGCGCGTTGGCCTGCTTGCGGTCGACGATCAGTTGCACCTGCGGCGCTTCGGCCAGGGCGCTTTCGCGCACGTTCATCAGGATCGGACTTTTTTCCGCCGCGGCGAGTAACCCGGTGCGGGCCGCCATCAACTGCTCATGACCGAGGCCGCCGCGATCCTGCAGGCGGAACTCGAAGCCGCTGGACGTACCCAAGCCATCCACGGGCGGCGGCAGTACGGCAAAGGTCACTGCGTCCTTGATCTGGCTGAGGGCGACGTTGGCCCGGTCGGCAATCGAAGCCGCCGAGTCGTCGCTGCCGCGCTCGGACCAGTCCTTGAGCGTGCTGAACGCCAGCGCCGCATTCTGCCCGCTGCCGGAGAAGCTGAAGCCGAGGATCACCACGCTGTCGCGGATGCCCGGTTCGCCGGCGTTGTGCGCTTCGACCTGTTCGGCCACCTGCACCGTGCGGTTCTTGCTCGCGCCCGGTGGCAACTGGATGTCGGTGATGGTGTAACCCTGGTCTTCCACCGGCAAAAACGACGAGGGCAAGCGACTGAAGGCCACGCCCAGGCCGATCAGCAGCACGCCGTAGATCAGCAGGTAGCGCCCGGTGCGTTTCAACGCATAGGCCACCCACCCCTGATAACGCTCGGTCAGTCGCTCGAAGCCGCGATTGAACCAGCCGAAGAACCCGGTCTTTTCGTGGTGCTCGCCTTTGGCGATCGGCTTGAGCAACGTCGCGCACAGGGCTGGGGTCAAGGTCAGGGCGAGGAACGCCGAAAACAGGATCGAGGTGGCCATCGACAGCGAGAACTGCTGGTAGATCACCCCGACCGAGCCTTGCATGAACGCCATCGGAATGAACACCGCGACCAGCACCAGGGTGATGCCGATGATGGCCCCGGTGATCTGCTGCATGGCCTTGCGCGTCGCTTCCTTGGGCGACAAGCCCTCGGTAGCCATGATCCGCTCGACGTTCTCCACCACCACGATGGCGTCGTCCACCAGAATGCCGATGGCCAGCACCATGCCGAACATGGTCAGCACGTTGATCGAAAACCCCAGCGCCAGCATCGTCGCAAAGGTGCCCATCAACGCCACCGGCACCACCAGGGTCGGAATCAGCGTGTAGCGAATGTTCTGCAGGAACAGGAACATCACCGCGAACACCAGCAGCATCGCCTCGCCGAGGGTGTAGACCACCTTGGTGATCGAAACCTTGACGAAGGGCGAGGTGTCGTACGGGATCGAATACTCGACGTTCGCCGGGAAGTAGCGCTTGAGTTCATCCATCTTCGCCCGCACCAGGGTCGCGGTGTTCAGCGCATTGGCGCCAGGCGACAACTGCACGGCGACGGCGGTGGACGGTTTGCCGTTCAGGCGCGTGGAAAACTGGTATTCCTGGC
Organism: Pseudomonas sp. P5_109; assembly: GCF_034009455.1. Classification (NCBI taxonomy): domain Bacteria; kingdom Pseudomonadati; phylum Pseudomonadota; class Gammaproteobacteria; order Pseudomonadales; family Pseudomonadaceae; genus Pseudomonas; species Pseudomonas sp. P5_109. The sequence continues at coordinate 3,757,479 of NZ_CP125380.1, read as the reverse complement.
TACCGATCTCGACCCGCGCCACATCGCTGATGCGCACGGTCGAACCGTCCGGGTTGGCCTTGAGGACGATGTCGGCAAACTCCTCAGGCGTCGACAACTGACCCTTGACCAGAATGGTCGCGGTGATTTCCTGGGTGGTGCGGGTCGGCAGATCGCCGATGCTGCCGGCCGACACCTGGGCGTTTTGCGCGATGATGGCGGTATTGACGTCCGCCGGCGTCAGGTTGAACGCGAGCAGTTTCTGCGGGTCGATCCAGATCCGCATCGCCCGTTCGGCGCCGTACAACTGCGCCTTGCCGACGCCGTCCAGACGCTTGATCTCGTTCATCACGTTGCGCGCCAGGTAATCACTGAGCGCCACGTCGTCGAGTTTGCCGTCGCTGGAGGTCAGGGTGATCAGCAGCAGGAAACCGGAGGAGACTTTCTCCACCTGCAAACCTTGCTGGATCACCGCTTGCGGCAGCCGTGACTCCACGGCTTTGAGGCGGTTCTGCACGTCTACCTGGGCCAGCTCCGGGTTGGTGCCCGGCTGGAAGGTGGCCTTGATGGTCGCGCTGCCGAGGCTGCTCTGGGATTCGAAATACAACAGGTGATCGGCGCCGTTGAGTTCTTCCTCGATCAGGCTGACCACGCTTTCGTCCACGGTTTGCGCCGAAGCGCCCGGGTACACGGCATAGATTTCGATTTGCGGCGGCGCCACATCGGGGTATTGCGCCACCGGCAGTTGCGGAATGGCCAGCGCACCGGCCAGCAGGATGAACAGGGCAACCACCCAGGCGAACACCGGGCGGTCGATAAAAAACTGCGGCATAAAAAAGCGTCCTGCTTACTGACCAGTCACCTGGGCGAGTGGAAGAGGGGTGTCGTCGATCTGCACTTTCTCGCCGGGGCGGGCGTGCTGCAGGCCCTCGATGACGATGCGGTCGCCAGCCTTCAGGCCGCCGGTGACAATCCAGCGATCGTTTTGCACGGCGCCGAGCTCGACCGGTTGCTGCCCGACTCGCTGCTCAGAGTCGAGCAGCAACACCTGGGCGATGCCGGCGCTGTCGCGCTGGACGGCCCGTTGCGGCACGCTGATGCCCTGCTGGTTGACCGCCTGTTCCAGGCGCACGCGCACGAAACTGCCGGGCAGCAGGTCGAGGTCGGGGTTGGGGAACTCGCTGCGCAGGATGATCTGGCCGGTGCCCGGGTCGACGGTAATGTCGCTGAACAGCAGTTTGCCCGGCAGGGGATAGAGGCTGCCGTCATCCTGAATCAACGTGGCCTTGGCCTGGCCCTGGCCGACCTGCTGCAGCTGGCCGGAACGGAAGGCCCGGCGCAGTTCGTTGAGTTCGCGGGTGGACTGGGTCAGGTCGGCATGAATCGGGTTCAGTTGCTGAATCAGCGCCAGGGGCGTGGTTTCGTTCTGTCCCACCAATGCGCCTTCGGTGACCAGTGCGCGGCCGATACGACCGGAAATCGGCGCGGTGACGGTGGCGTAGCCGAGGTTCAGTTTCGCTCGTTCCACGGCAGCTTTATTGGCGGCGACGTCGGCGGCAGTCTGCCGTGCGTTGGCCCGGGCGTTGTCGTAGTCCTGGCCGCTGATGGCCTTGTCGTCGATCAACTGGGCGTAGCGTTGCTCCTGCAAACGGGCCTGGAACGCGTTGGCCTCGGCCTTGCGCAACGCTGCTTCGGCGCTGTCCAGGTCGGCCTTGAACGGCGCCGGGTCGATGCGGAACAAGACATCGCCCTGTTTCACGTCACTGCCTTCACGGAAGGTCCGCTGCAAGACCACGCCGGCCACGCGGGCGCGCACTTCGGCCATGCGCGGTGCGGCAATCCGCCCGCTCAGTTCGCTGCTGATGGTCAGTGGCCGCGCTTCGATGGTTTCGATGCGCACCGTGGCCAGCGGTGCCTGTTCCTCGGCGTTCGAGGATTTGTCACACGCGCCCAGTGTCAACGCCAGAGCAATCAGACTGAGCCTGGCAAGCAGATTCTTCGACATGTAGTACCCCATTAAAGACTCCCGGCATGCTACCGGGCGCTGGCGAGGGTAGCGGTGAAGCTTTGTTGGTGCTGTGTGAAATTGTGTAAGGGTTTTACTCAGGAACGAGTGAGGGCGTATATCCTTCAGTCCTTGATTTCTATTGCACCTGTCAGACCGCTATCGCTGGCAAGCCAGCTCCTACAGGGATTGGATGTGACCACAAAGAATGTGAACACCACCCACCACTGTAGGAGCTGGCTGCCAGCGATAGGGCCGGACCAGGCGCCACAGCACTTTCTGGAAACACCCCATGCCCAACATCCTCCTGGTCGAAGACGACACCGCCCTCGCCGAACTGATTGCCAGCTACCTGGAACGCAACGGTTATTCCGTCAGCGTGATCGGTCGCGGTGACCATGTGCGCGAACGTGCGCGGCTCAATCCGCCGGACCTGGTGATCCTCGACCTGATGCTGCCCGGCCTCGACGGCTTGCAGGTCTGTCGCCTGCTGCGCGCCGATTCGGCGACTTTGCCGATCCTGATGCTCACCGCCCGGGACGACAGTCATGACCAGGTCCTGGGCCTGGAAATGGGCGCCGACGACTACGTGACCAAACCCTGTGAGCCGCGGGTGTTGCTGGCCCGGGTGCGGACCCTGTTGCGCCGCAGCAGCCTCAGCGAGCCGCAGACCGCCAACGACCGCATTCTGATGGGCAACCTGTGCATCGACCTGTCCGAACGCACCGTCACCTGGCGCGAGCAACTGGTGGAGCTGTCCAGCGGTGAGTACAACCTGCTGGTGGTGCTGGCCCGGCATGCCGGTGAAGTGTTGAGCCGCGACCAGATCCTGCAACGCCTGCGCGGCATCGAATTCAATGGCACTGACCGTTCGGTGGACGTGGCGATTTCCAAATTGCGGCGCAAGTTCGACGACCACGCCGGCGAAGCGCGCAAGATCAAGACCGTGTGGGGCAAGGGCTACCTGTTCAGTCGTTCCGAATGGGAATGCTGAGCCGATGTTCAGAATCCTCTTTCGTCTGTATCTGGTGACCATCGTTTCCTTCAGCGCCGCGATTTACCTGGTGCCGGATCTGGTGGTCAAGGTGTTCCACGAGCGCTTTGTGACCTACAACCTCGATTACTCGCGCGGTTTGCAAACGCTGATCGTCAAACAGTTTCACGCGGTTCCGACCGAGCAGTGGCAGGCCCTGGCCGCGGAGATGGACAAGGACTTCAATCCGCTGCACATCGTGCTCAGCAGCAATGACGACAGCGGCCTGACACCCGATGAGCAGCAGCGTTTGCAGCGCGGCGAGAACGTCGTGCGCGTGGGCGACTGGGGTTGGCGCACGCTGGCGGTCGCGCCGCTGAACGAGCGCACCGTGGTGCAAATGGTGGTGCCGCCGGACCCGCTGGACGTCAACCTGTTGTACTGGAGCATCAACGTACTGATCGGCGCGACCATGCTCGCGTGCCTGTTGTTGTGGCTGCGCCCGCACTGGCGTGACCTGGAGCGCCTCAAGGGTGCGGCCGAACGCTTTGGCAAGGGCCATCTGGGCGAGCGCACGCAAATTTCCCCGAGTTCCAACATCGGCAGCCTGGCCAGTGTGTTCGACACCATGGCCGGCGATATCGAGAACCTGCTCAACCAGCAGCGCGATTTGCTCAATGCGGTGTCCCACGAGTTGCGCACGCCGCTGACGCGCCTGGATTTCGGCTTGGCGCTGGCGCTCTCGGACGACTTGCCGGCAGCCAGTCGTGAGCGCCTGCAAAGCCTGGTGGCGCACATTCGGGAACTCGATGAGCTGGTGCTGGAGCTGCTGTCCTACAGTCGCCTGCAAAACCCGGCGCGGCTACTGGAACAGGTCGAGGTGTCGCTGGATGAGTTCATCGACAGCATTCTTGGCAGCGTCGACGAAGAAATGGAGTCCCCGGAAATCGTCATCGACGTGCTGCTCCATGGTCAGCTCGAACGCTTCAGCCTGGACCCGCGCCTGACGGCCCGCGCCCTGCAAAACCTGCTGCGCAACGCCATGCGCTATTGCGAGAAGCGTATCCAGATCGGTGTGCAGGTCTACGCCGGCGGCTGTGAGATCTGGGTCGACGATGACGGCATCGGCATTCCGGACGACGAGCGCGAGCGGATTTTCGAACCCTTCTACCGCCTCGACCGCAGCCGCGACCGCGCCACCGGTGGCTTCGGCCTGGGGCTGGCAATCAGCCGCCGCGCACTGGAGGCCCAGGGCGGCACGCTGACGGTGGAAGCCTCGCCGCTGGGCGGGGCGCGGTTTCGCTTGTGGTTGCCGCCTTCGGCTTGATTACGACAAGCGGCAGCATCATCTGTCAGGTTTTACAGTAGCAAGACGCTGCACTTGCGCGTTTCATTAGTCTGCAACGTCAGGAGAAGGCAGCAAGGCTGGAGGAGACGAATGAGCGCGCCAACAATAAAAACCAGCGGGCAGGGTACGATCAGTGCAATCAGGGACGTCAAGGTCGAAAGCCTGTCGACCAAGTTTGCGATGGTCAGGCCTGATGGTGGCTTCAGCACCGTGGCCATCAGGATCGGGCCCAACCTGACCGCAGAGGGAAACGCCTGTTTCCTGGTGGGCGATGCGGTGAAATATACGATGGCGAAAGGGACGAGTGGAGAGCCGCCAAAGGCTTATGGCCTTGAGAAGTCGGGCGTCGACAGCTGGAGAGCATGACGAACTGCGGGGCCTTTCACTACCCCGCGTGCCGGTGTCGCCCTATCAAGTGGTCAGCCGACCTTGCAACAGCGTGGCCATCTCCTCCAGGTCCGTCATCGGCTGATGCCCGATCAGCATCCAGGCGTGTTCCTTGTCAGCCCAATACACGATGTTCAGTTCGCGCCGCTGTTCCCGGGCTAAATGCCGGCTGCCGCTGTTGGAGCGGGTAACGCACAGCGCCATGGGGCCGTGCGCGGGATCAAGGTAGGTGATCTGGGCGATGGGCGCGCCGTCGTACTCGAGGATTTGCGCGCGCTTGAACTCGGCATGGGGCAGGCTCAGTTTGGCCAGCGCGAGGTCGAGGCCCAGGCGCGCATCGATGGTCCGCAGTTGTGCCCGTTGGGTGGCTTCATCACCGGGCAGGTGATCCAGGGTTTCCGGCACGTAGAGCGCCATGTAATCGGCCACCAGGCCGCGCCAGTTATGTGTCTGCTGACTCGCTTGCCAGCCGAGGAACAAACGGTCCGCCAGCACGCCACCGGCCAGCAGCCCGGCCGCGGCGGCCAGGAACCAGCGCCGATTGAGTCCGGGGCGGGCGGGCGAAGGCAGCGTGGCGAGCATGCCTTGCAGACGATCCACCGGCGCCTGCCGGGCCAGTTCATCGTAGGCGTCCTTGAATGGCAGGCTGCTGCGGTCCAGCCATTGCAGGCGCAGGCCGAGCATCGGGTCGGCAATGAGGGCCGCGTCGATGCGCGAGCGCTGCTCGGCATCGAGTTGGTTGTCGAGGTAAGCCACCAGTTGTTCGTCCGAGGGTTTCGCGTTCATCAATGTTCTCCTCGGTAAGGGTGGGGCACCGTGTGCAATGGTGGATATTCGGCCAGTTTCGCCCGGGCGGCAGCCAGGCGACTCATGACCGTGCCGATGGGCACTTGCAGCACATCGGCGACTTCGCGATAGGACAGGCCTTCGACGTAGGCGAGAAACACCGTTTCGCGCTGGGCCTCGGGCAACGCATCGACGCGGCGGATGACCTGTGCCGCCAACACGTGGGTCTGGGCCACGGATTCGCCATCGAACGACAAGGCCTGATCGGCATCCACCTGGCCTTGCCCCTGACGCACTCGCTGGGCGCGGACTTCATTGAGCCAGATCGAATGCAGAATGCTCAGCAGCCAGCGGTCCATGCGCGTTCCCGGCACGAATTGAGCGGCCCGCTCCAGCGCTCGCACACACGTGGCCTGCACCAGGTCATCGGCGATATGCCGTTGTCGGGACAACAGCAGGCCGTAGCGCCATAAACGCGCCAGATGCTGGTTCAGTTCCGTTCGTATTGCCTGATCGCTGGCGATGGCGACCTCCGTCCGCTCGGGTTGTCAGGTTTTCGATGAACCGTTGATGGCTTCGGCCAGGTCCTCGTACTCCTCGCACTGGGTACTGCCACAGATGGATTTGATCTGCTGCAGTTGCTCCTGCGCGAGATCCAGCCGGCCTTTGATCACATAGGCCTCGCCGAGGTATTCGCGGACTTGCGCGTACTGCGGGTCGAGTTTCACCGATTGCAGGTAATAACCGATGCCTTCGTCGGTACGCCCTAGTTTACGCGTGGCGTAGCCGCGATAGTTCAGCGCTTTTGCGGTATTTGGTTGTTTCAGCGTGTCGAGCAGCGCCAGGGCTTCTTCATAACGCCCGTCCTTGGCCAGTTGATAGGCATAGTTGGTACGGTCTTCGTCAGGCACCAGGTTGCTGGTCTGCTTGACGCAGCGCTGCGACCGGGTATCCAGCACCTGGCCCTTGGGGCAATTGGGTTTGGCCGGCGGCTCGTCACCGCCACCGCCCCCGTTGGCCAGGGCGAGCGAGCCGGACAGCGCAACGGTCAGTAAAAGCGGGGTCATCAGAACGGCAAAACGAATATTCATGGGCTTTGCTCCATCGATTCATGCGTTTGAGATCATGTTGCGCCCCGCCGGATGCAGCGCAAGGTTGAGACAGCCAGCGGCCTGAACATTTGAATGGACCGGCTGCGCCGGCAATCTCATGTTCATGGTGAATGTCATGAGAACACCGCAGCATGAACAATTATTCATTACGTTCTGCCAGTGTTTTCAAGGAAAGCTTACATCCAGGCGCTATGCTCGTGCGCATTCGCCATTGCAGTGGAGAATTGCCATGAGAGATCAAGTCCATCATTCGACAGCCGGGTACAAGTTCGCTGCCGACACCTACGTGCGCGGACGCCCGGACTATCCGCCACAAGTGGCCGACTGGTTGAGCGCAACCCTGGATTTGAATGCGGATAAAACCGTGATCGACCTGGGCGCCGGTACCGGCAAGTTCACCGCTCGACTGCTGAGCACCGGGGCCCAGGTGATTGCCGTGGAACCGGTGCCGCAGATGCTGGAAAAACTGTCCACGACGTTTCCCGGGGTGCTGGCGGTCAACGGTACGGCCACGGATTTACCCCTGCCGGATGCCTCTGTGGACGTGGTGGTGTGTGCACAGGCCTTTCACTGGTTTGCCAGTGCTGATGCGCTGACCGAGATCTCCCGGGTGCTCAAGCCTGGAGGCAAGCTGGGGCTGGTGTGGAACCTGCGCGATACCAGGGTGGGCTGGGTGCCGAAACTGGATGCGATCGTCAATGCACTGGAAGGCGATACTCCTCGCTTCTACACCGGAGCCTGGCGCCACGCGTTCCCGCATCCGGCCTTCGGACCGCTGCGTGAGCAGCATTTCAGCCACAGCCACACAGGCGCGCCGGAGGACGTGATTTACAACCGGGTGCGTTCCACCAGTTTCATTGCAGCGTTGCCGGCGCAGGGGCGGGCGCGGGTCGATGAGCAGATACGAGCGCTGATCGCCAATGAACCTGAATTGCGCGACAAGGACGTGGTGACCGTTCCCTATGAGACAGTCGCGTTCGTCGCGGTGAAGAAGGGGCGCTGAAGTTCCCTGTGGGAGCGGGCTTGCTCGCGAAGGCGGAGTGTCAGGCAGCATTGATGTTGCTTGACCCACCGCCTTCGCGAGCGAGCCCGCTCCCACATTGGATTTTCGTCGAAATGATGCGGTATCACCCCAGCAAACGTATCGGAGCCCCTGCCGACCAGGCCTGGATATCCTCGATCATCTGCGAGAAAAACAGCTGGTAGTTCTGTTGACTGACGTACCCGACATGGGGCGTCGCCAGCACGTTGTCCAGGGTCCGGAACGGATGGTGGGCGGGCAGCGGCTCATGCTCGAAGACGTCCAGTGCGGCGCAGGCCAGCCGCCGTTTCTGTAGCGCCTTGATCAGCGCCGCTTCATCGACAATCGGCCCGCGAGCGGTATTCACCAGCAGCGCCGTGGGCTTCATCCAGCCCAGGGCTTGTGCATCCACCAGGCCCCGGCTGCGCTCGCTGAGTACCAGGTGCACTGACAGCACATCAGCCTGCTCGAACAGTTCCTGCTTGCCGACATAGGTCACACCGACCTGCGCCGCGCGTTCGGCGGTGAGGTTTTCACTCCAGGCGATGACGCGCATGCCGAACACCTGGCCGAACTGCGCGACACGCTGGCCGATGCTGCCAAGGCCGAGGATCGCCAATGTCTTGCCGTGCAGGTCGCCGCCCAGGCCTTGTTGCCACTGGCCGGCACGCAAGGCATTGGCTTCGACCACCAGGTTGCGGGTCGCCGCCATGATCAGCGCCCAGGTCAGTTCCGGTGCGGCGTGTTTGTAGCTGTCGGTCCCACTGACCTGAATGCCCAGCGCCGCGGCGGCTTTCAGGTCCAGGGCCGCGTTGCGCATGCCGCCGGTCACCAGCAGCTTGAGCTTCGGCAGGCGACGCAGCAGGTCTTCATCGAAGCGGGTGCGCTCACGCATCACGCAAATCACCTCAAAGCCGGCCAGGCGCTCGGCCAGGGCCTGGTTGTCGGCGGGGTAGTCGTGGAGAAAACTCACCTGGCCGACGCTGTCCAGCGCCGACCAGTCCACCACATCCCGCGCCACATCCTGCCAATCATCAAGCACTGCAATCTGTACAGGCATCAGCCTTTCCTCTTCAACGCACGGGGTTGGTCTTGTTCAGCCAGGCGAGCAGGGCCTGGTGGAATTGTGCCGGTTGTTCCATCTGCGGCGCGTGGCCCATGCCCGGGAATTCGACCAGCGTGGACTGGGGAATCAGCCTGGCCACTTGCTTGCCGAGGACGTCATAGTGGCCGATCTTCGCCTTGACCTCGGGGGAGGCGATGTCACTGCCGATGGCGGTGGTGTCGGACGTACCGATCAACAGCAGGGTCGGCATCTTCAGGTTGTGGAATTCGTAGTACACCGGTTGGGTGAAGATCATGTCGTAGATCAGCGCCGAGTTCCACGCGACTTGCGTATGCCCCGGGCCTTTGTTCAGGCCGGCGAGCATGTCGACCCAGCGATCGAATTCCGGTTTCCAGCGGCCGCCGTAATAGGTGTTGCGCTCGTAGGTGCGGATCCCGTCGGCGCTGAGCTTGAGTTCGCGTTCGTACCATTGGTCAACGGTGCGATAGGGGACGCCCAGGGCTTTCCAGTCTTCCAGGCCAATGGGGTTGACCAGCGCCAGTTGCTCGACCTGTTCGGGGTATTGCAAGGCATAGCGGGTGGCGAGCATGCCGCCGGTGGAATGCCCCAGCAGGGTGGCTTTCTGGATGCCCAGCGCCTTGAGCAATTGCTGGGTGTTCGTCGCCAGTTGCTGGAAGCTGTACTGATAGTGCGCCGGTTTGCTGGAGGTGCAGAAGCCGATCTGGTCCGGGGCGATGACCCGATAGCCGGCGTCGCTGAGGGCCTTGATCGAGGTGTCCCAGGTGGCGCCGCAGAAATTCTTGCCGTGCATCAGCACCACGCTGCGGCCATTGGCCTTGCCGTGGGCGGCGACGTCCATGTAGCCCATTTGCAGGGATTGGCCCTGGGATTCGAAGGCGAAGTGCTTGAGTGTGTACGGATAGTCGAAACCCTGGAGTTGCGGGCCATATTCCGGCCCTTCGGCGTGGGCGATGACGGGCAGGGCGGCGGTCAGCAACAGGCCGGATAACCAGCAGGAGAAGGGGCGCGGCATGGGACAGCTCCATGGAAAATCCGCCCATGCTGGATCGGTTCGATTAGGGCGGCATTAACCACAGGCAATCGCCGCCCTCGAAGGTTCAACCCATCCAGCCCAATGTCACCAGGGCCAGCACGCCGTAACGGGCGCCTTTGGCCAAGGTGACGATCAGCAGGAAGCGCCCTGGGGGCTCGCGCATGACCCCGGCGACCAGCGTCAGCGGATCGCCGATCACCGGCAGCCAACTGAGCAGCAACGACCAATGACCCCAGCGTTGATAATGCAGCCGGGCTTTTTCCAGGTGTCGGGGGCTCACCGGAAACCAGCACCGGTCGCGGAACCGTTCGATTCGACGCCCCAGCCACCAGTTAAACAGCGACCCCAGGACGTTGCCAAGCGTTGCCACCGCCAGCAGTGCCCAGAGCCAGTACCGATCGCTGAGCAGCAGTCCGACCAGCACGGCTTCGGATTGCAACGGCAGTAGCGTGGCGGCACCGAATGCCGCGAAAAACAGCCCGAAGTACGCACCCCAAATCAATGGGCGGGGTAGTCCGCAACCACCACGTCAGTGCCGTCCTTTTTCAGGCCGATGACCTGATAGGCATCGCTCATGCCGTCCATTTCCATACCGGGCGACCCCATGGGCATGCCAGGGGCCGCGACACCCAACAGGTCGTCGCGCTTGCTCAGGGCCACGACCTGGTCGGCCGGGACATGACCTTCGACGAATTTTCCGTTGATCAACGCCGTGTGGCACGACGCCAGGCGCGGTGGCACGCCGTGCTGTTGCTTGAACTCACTCATGTTGGCTTCGACGTGGTCCTCGACCTTGAAACCATTGGCTTCCAGATGGGTGATCCACTTTTTGCAGCAACCACAATTGGCGTCGCGATGAACCTCGATCGGAATGAGGTCGGCGGCCTGGGCCAGCGAGGAGATGAACAGGGCGCTCAGGGCGATCAGACGCAGAGGATTTCGCATGGGATTCGTCTCGGCTAACTGGCAAAAAAACGCATTCTGACCATTTTTTCCGGTCAGGCATTCAAGGAGTGTTTCGAATTGCTACAAGGATCCGCGCTTCGATGATGGTAGATCAAGGCTGTCGGGCAGATGAGGGGCACATTACAAATTCGTCAGGTTCAAATGCCGAAGGTGCGTGTCTACTTGATTCCCGGTTTCAAAAAAGTTCTTCATGCAATCCCGGCGAACACCGATACCTGTAGGAGCCGGCTTGCTGGCGATGGCGGCATCGCGGCTGGCGTATTTTGTTGGTGGTGTATATATCCACTTTTGCGGTAACGGCGACTATTGGTTCCGCCCTTACGGCGGGTCACTTGGCGCAAAAGCACCGCGAGGCGAGCTAACGCTCAACCTCGTTGTTTGGTGGTGCACGCGTTCCCCTGTAGGAGTTGCCGAAGGCTCGGGCCGCGTTCGGACGATCTTTTGATCTTGCTTTTGCGATCTGGAATTGGTCTCCCGGCCAAGGCTTGACGCCATGTTGCCCGGCCCGCCCGGTTCATTGAGCGGGCCGGTGACCCTTAGCGGTCCAGCAGTTTCATGACTTCTTCCGGATAACGCAGGCCAGCGGTGGCATTCGCCGGAAAGATCGCCTCCAGCGCCTGCAGTTCCTCGGCGTTCAGCGTCACCTCCAGGGCGGCCACGTTTTCTTCCAGGTATTTGCGTTGTTTGGTGCCAGGAATCGGAATCACATGGTCACCTTGGGCCAGCACCCACGCCAGCGCCAGTTGGCCCGCCGTCACGCCTTTTTCCGCCGCCAGCGCTTGAACCTGTTGCACCAGCAGCAGGTTTTTCGCGAAGTTTTCGCCCTGGAAACGCGGGCTGAAACGGCGGTAGTCGTCTGCCGCGAAATCATCCGGGCTGGTCAATGCGCCGGTCAGAAACCCTCGACCCAACGGGCTGTAGGGCACAAAGGCAACACCCAGGCGCTGGCAGGCCGCCAGGCAACCGTTTTCTTCCTGATCACGGCTCCACAATGAGTATTCACTCTGTAGCGCACTGATCGGGTGAACCTTGTGCGCCCGTTCCAGGGTTGCCGCCGAGGCCTCGCTCAAGCCCAGATAACGCACCTTGCCAGCACGGACCAGTTCGGCCATGGCGCCGACGGTTTCTTCAATAGCCACCTGCGGGTCGATGCGGTGCTGGTAATACAGGTCGAGGGTGTCCACGCCGAGGCGCTTCAAGCTGCCGTCGATGGATTGGCGAATGTACTCCGGCCGACCGTTGACGCCCCGGGCAACAGGGTTCGCCGGGTCACGGACGATCCCGAACTTGCTGGCCAGGAACACCTGGTCGCGCTTGCCGGCAATCGCCTTGCCGATCAGTTCTTCGTTGGTGTGCGGGCCGTAAATATCGGCGGTGTCGAGCAGGGTGACGCCCAGTTCCAATGCGCGATGCAGGGTCGCCGTGGCTTCGCGGGTATCCGTGCCGGTGGTGTAGAAGTCCGTCATGCCCATGCAGCCGAGGCCAATGGCCGAGACCTGCGGACCGTTCTTTCCCAATTGACGTGTGTACATGAAATCAGCTCCCTGTGATGTGAATGGCCATTGTTCGCCTCGACAGAAACAAGATAAACACGCTAAAACGGCTATCACTATTCGTAATTTCTAAACAATCCAGTGGTGGAGCCAGCAATGGACCGTTTCAACGCCATGCGCGTCTTTACCCGAATCGTCGAGCTCGGTGGCTTTGCCAGGGCCGCCGACAGCCTGCAATTGCCCCGGGCTTCGGTGACTATCCTGATCAAGCAACTGGAGGCGCATCTGGGGGTGCAACTGCTGCAACGCACCACGCGGCAGATCAGCCTGACGCTCGACGGTGCGGCCTACTACCCGCGTTGCGTGCGCTTGCTGGCGGATCTTGAAGAGACCGAAGCGGTGTTTAGCGCCGCACGCCACAATCCCAAGGGGTTGCTGCGCGTGGACATGCCGGCGGGAGTGGGGCGCCAGGTGGTGATTCCGGCACTGCCGCAATTCACGGCCCGCTATCCGTTGATCGAACTGGAAATCGGCTTGAATGACCGCCCGGTCGACCTGATTCGCGAGGGCGTCGATTGTGTATTGCGCGGTGGCTCGCCGCTGGACGATTCACTGGTGGCGCGGCCGCTGGTAATGATGGATCAGGTGACCTGTGCCAGCCCCGACTATCTGCAACGGCACGGGACGCCCCATACACTGGATGACCTGCACGGTCACCAGATGGTCGAATACTTCTACAGCAGTAGCGGTAAACGTTATGGGCTGGAGTTTGTCGTCAATGGCCAGGTGCAGCAGGTTGACCTGCCCAAGCAGGTGGCGGTCAACAGTGCCGATGGTTATCTGGCCGCGTGCGAAGCGGGATACGGGTTGGTGCAGACGCCGTACTATCACGTGGCGCGGCAACTCGAGGAGGGGCGTTTGTGTGAAGTGTTGAAGGCAGTGCCGCCACCGGGCATGCCGATGACAGCGCTGTATCCGCCGCACCGCCAGTTGTCCCGGCGGGTGCGTGTGTTTGTCGATTGGCTGGTGGAGCTATGTGCCCAGCCTGGCAATGACTTCTACAGGAAGGATTCTGCAGGTTGAACAACTGTTAACGATGTTGGTAGTAACCCGGCCCGCCATGGCCGTCGTAGTGGTCGTGGTGCCAGCCCCCGTGGGGGAAAACAATGCAGCCGCTCAGGGTCAGGATGGCCAGCAGGGGAATCAGCAGTGTGATTCGACGCAACATTTGAAAGTCCTCATGGTTATCGCCGCAATGAAGCTAAAACTCTTCATCGGCTGTAACATGAGACCCCGCTTGTAGCCGCTTATCCCCGAAACAGGGTAAGCGCTTGGCATGCGCGTCGATACAAACCGGATACATTTTCAGATTCAGGAACCCGCAATGACTCAGTCGCAACGTTTGAAATACTCGATTCTGATCTCCCTGGTAGTACTGGGGATCATGTTTGGCCTTTCCTGGTTGCAGAATACCGGCGTCATCAGCGAAAAGATGTTCCAGTACATCGCCATTGGCGTGGCGGTGATCGTGGTGGTCGTCAATGGTGTGATGCGCCGCAAGGTCAAGCCCTGATCATTGGATCACTGGTTGCGCAGGATGGCGGCAGCCTGTGGATGCAGGCTGTAGCTTTTGTCCGGGTTGAGCACAATCACGCCTTCGCTACACAAGCGCTTTAGCACTTCACGCACGCTGAGAAAAGACAGCGGAATGTCAAGGTCCAGCAATTGGCTGTGCACACCACGCACACCAAGGCTGCGGTCGCTTTCGGCGGCCGTCAGCAGGGCATCGATGACTTTCAGGCGAATCAGACTGGTACGCAGGCCATAGCTCTTGAGCAGGATTCTGATCCGCTCGTTGCCGTGGCGATCGCTACGCGGCTCGAATACGCCGACTCCCATGGAAGTACCCTTTGGCGCGTTGCTACCGTCCGTTGGCAGTTGCGAGTTGTACATTGCAAAACTCCTTTTCAGAGCCTGATCAGGAAAAAAGTGGGCGCTCTTACATGACTAGACGTATGAGCCACCCAAATCATGAAGGCTCAAATGTAGAAATTTTGTCGCCGTCGTGTGATCAACCTGTCAGTTCGCACGCCAACGTGCGCTAACCGCTAAATTTTGGTTCTTCACGCAATCCCGAGAAACTGTAGGAGCCGGCTTGCTGGCGATGGCCTCAAATACGCCGCGTTTATCCGGTTCACGCGCGTTATCGTTAACGACCATCGCTGGCAAGCCAGCTCCTACAAGGGACCGCGTACTTCCCGGGTAGTTGTAGGAGCCGGCTTGCCGGCGATGGCCTCAAATACGCCGCGTTTATCCGGTTCACACGCGTTATCGTTAACGACCATCGCTGGCGTCCGGGTGGAAATGATGTGAACGCCAAACTGTAGGAGCCGGCTTGCCGGCGATGGCCTCAAGTGCGCCGCGTTTATCCGGTTCATACGCGTCATCGTTCACGACCATCGCCAGCAAGCCAGTTCCTGCAAGGGCCATGTCCACGCTGAAAATAAAGCCGCTAAATTTTTGCCGTGAGCTTCGTCCCTAAAGGGAGGCACCGCGCGCGTGGGTACGCGCAACGGTGGCCATGATTTTTTCGATCAGGAGCGAGCGTGATTATTTCCAGCCAGTTAACCAGGTTGAGCCTGGCGGGTTTGACTCTGGGGTTGAGCCTTGCGGCGAGCGCAAGCACTGCGCCTGCGCAGACATCCGCCGACATCCGCCGAACCAGTTTTGGCGTGCCGCACATCCGCGCCGCCGACGAGCGCGGGCTCGGCTACGGCATCGGCTATGCCTACGCCCAGGACAACCTGTGCCTGCTGGCCAACGAGATCACCACGGTGAACGGCGAACGTTCGCGCTATTTCGGACCGGATCAGTTCACCGTTGAAGAGCGTGAGAATCTGGTCAGCGATGTGTTTTTGACCTGGCTGAACACCCCGCAGGCCGTCGCCGGTTTCTGGCAGGCCCAGACCCCGGAGGTGCGTGAACTGGTTGAAGGCTATGTGGCGGGGTACAACCGCTCCTTGAGCGAACGTCGCACCCAGGGTTTGCCGCCACAGTGTCAGGGTGATTGGGTCCGGGACATCACGGCAATGGATCTGGTCAAGCTGACCCGGCGCCTGCTGGTCGAAGGCGGTGTCGGCCAGTTCGCCGAAGCCCTGGCCGGTGCCACGCCGCCCAAGGCAGAGACACAGGCGTCGAACGCCCCGGCAGCGTTCCAGGTGGCCGCCACGCGCATGCAGCGCTTTGCCCTGGATCGCGGCAGTAACGCGGTGGCAATCGGCAGCGAGCGTTCTTTCAACGGACGCGGCATGTTGCTGGCCAATCCGCACTTCCCTTGGGTGGGCGGCATGCGTTTTTATCAGATGCACCTGACCATTCCAGGCAAACTGGATGTGATGGGCGCGGCGTTGCCCGGCCTGCCGCTGATCAACATCGGTTTCAATCAACACCTGGCCTGGACCCACACCGTAGATTCCTCCAGGCATTTCACCCTGTATCGCCTGCAACTCGATCCCAAGGATTCGACCCGTTACCTGCTCGACGGCCAGTCCTTGCCAATGGACAAGCAGACCGTGACCGTCAACATCCGGCAGGCGGACGGGCAGGTCCAGGCGATTCCCCACGTGGTCTACAGCTCGAAGTTCGGTCCGGTGGTGCAATGGCCAGGCAAACTGGATTGGGATCATCAGTACGCCTTCAGCCTGCGCGACGCCAACCTGGATAACGACCGCGTCCTGCAGCAGTGGTACGCGATGAACCGCGCAGAAAACCTCGAGGATTTCCAGGCCTCGGTCCACAAGATCCAGGGCATACCGTGGGTCAACACCCTGGCGGCGGACGATCAGGGGCAGACGCTGTACATGAACCTCTCGGTGGTGCCCAACGTCAGCGTCGACAAGCTGGCGCAATGCAGCGATCCGCGGATCGGCCTGCAGATGATCATTCTCGACGGTTCCAACAGCGCCTGCGCCTGGGACATCGATCCGCAGGCGCCACAGCAGGGCATCTATGCCGCGGACAAGTTGCCGCAATTGCTGCGCAAGGATTTCGTCCAGCACTCCAACGATTCGGCGTGGATGGCCAACCCCGCGCAACCGCTGACCGGCTATTCCCCGCTGATCAGCCAGGACAGCCAGCCATTGGGCCTGCGTTCACGCTTTGCCCTGGACCGTTTGAGTACGCTGGGCCAGGCGGGCAAGATCGCGGCGGCGGACTTGCAGCACATGGTCATGGACGATCAGGTGTATCAGGCGGCGCAAGTGATGCCGGACCTGCTGCAATTCTGCGCGGCGGATCTCGGTGCCGAGGCCAAAGCGCTCACACCGCTGTGTGCCAGCTTCAAGGCGTGGGACCGCAAGGCCAACCTGAACAGCGGCCTGGGCTTTGTGCACTTCCAGAATGTCATGGAGGCACTGGAGCAAGCACCGGACATCTGGCGTGTCGCCTTCGATCCGCTGGATCCGCAACATACCCCGCGCGGCCTGGCGGTTGATCACCCGCCAGTGGCGAAGGCGCTACGGGCCGCGATGCTGGCTTCGGCGGAACAGGTCAAGGCGTCAGGCCTCAAGCCGAACAGTCGCTGGGGCGATATCCAGGTGGTCAGCAGCGGTGGCCAACAGACGCCGATCCATGGCGGGCCGGGTACGCTGGGGGTCTACAACGCCATCCAGAGCGTGCCGCGCAGCGATGGCAAGCGTGAAGTGGTCAGTGGCACGAGTTACCTGCAAGTGGTGACTTTTGACGAAAACGGACCGCAGGCCAAAGGGCTGCTGGCGTTCTCATTGTCCAGTGACCCGGCGTCGAAGTTCTCGCGGGATCAGACCCAGGCCTTTTCGAAGAAGCAATGGAGCGTGTTGCCCTTTACCGAGCAACAGATCCTGTCCGATCCGAACTATCAGGTACAGACGATCAATCAGCAGGACGCAAAGGCTGCCAAGGTCGCCGCACAGTAAAGAAATGGAGCGTTGAATGGATACTGAAGGCCGCACCCCGCAAGGGTGGCGGCCTTTTCAGCTTTTCGGGTTCTTTTGCGGAATCGCGTTAACCACCAGGTTGCCGTCCTGGTTACGGGTCAGGTAGACCGGCAGGACCCGCGGCAAGGACTTCACCAGGCCGTTAATCTCCTTGATGTTGTAGATGCCGCCGATGTGGATCGAACCGGTGCTGTTGTCCGCGACCATCAGTGGTTTGTCCAGGTAACGATTGATCAGCGGCAGCGCATCGTTCAGGGCCAGGTCGTCGAGCACCAGTTTGCCCTGGCGCCAGGCCAGCGAACTGTCATTGTCATAAGTCTGGCTGATGCGCGGGCTGAAGTCACCGTGGCGATAACTGGCCTGCATCGCGGGGCCCAGGCGCAAACCGTCGCCGGGCATGTCGTCGTTGCTGCTGACCAGTACCGAACCCTCGATCAGATTGACCTTGACCTGATCTTCATACATCCACACGTTGAATTGGGTGCCGGTCACCCGAATCCGGCCTTCGGCGGCCTTGACCACAAAAGGGTGACGGGTGTCATGGCTGACACTGAAGAAGGCTTCGCCTTTCTTCAGCGTGACTTGCCGCTGATCCTTGTAGTTGCTGTACGTCAGCTCACTGCCCAGGTTCAGCTCCACCTGGCTGCCATCTTTCAAGGTGACCGTGCGAACATTGTCGGTCGCTTCGAAGTGCTGGTACGCGTTCGGTACCCAGCCCAGGTGCCAGCCGCCATAACCCGCCAGCGGCAGCGCCAGGGCGCAGACCGCCGCGGCGATCGCCAGGCGGCGCCACGGATGTTCGGGTTGGGGGCGAACCAGCGGCACGACGGGCTCGGGAGGGGGCAAGTCGCCAGCAACCTCCCAGATCTCCAGCATCGCTTCGTACTCGAAGGCGTGGAGCGGGTGCGCGTCACGCCATTGCTCGAACGCCTGGCGCTCTTGCCCGGTGCAATCATTGGCGTGCAGACGCATGCACCAATGCGCGGCGGCATCGGTGATGGCATCGTATTCGGCTTCCGAGAGCGTGTGTTCGGTCATTGGCTCATCCTGATTTCGTGCATTCTAACCTTTGGGGCAAGCCTGCGAGAACATCAGTCATGGCATTTAACCATCAATGTGTAGTTTTTTTTCAACGCATCGCCTGGGGATAGCCTGTCGTCGACTGGCAGTATCCATAGGGAGGCGTGAAAAAAGATCAAAATAATCATCACAGTGCCATCGCGAGCGATATGCCGCGCAGGTCCGGGGACCTGCGCGTTGTGATGTCAGGATCCGGTTGCGGAGGCCGTTGCGGGCGGCACCGGGTCCAGTTGTCGGCCCATTTCGCAGATCAGGAACGCGAGGGAATCGGCGTTGTGCAAAATGACATCGGTCCTGAAGGTCGCATTTTCCACGTCCAGGAACGCTTCCCGTGCCTGCTCCATGGTATCGCTGCCCGTCAGCTTCAAAACGGCCTTGCCGACGTGATAGGCATCCGGAATCGAGTCCAGGCTGATCCACGTTTGCAGCCCACGGTTCCAGCGTGCAAACAGTTCCTCCTTTGGCGTCTCCATCGACAAGGCCACACGCTGGAAGTCCAGTTGAGACTGTTTCATGGCGATGCCAAAGGCGCTGTTCGGCGCCACCAGATCGCTGAACGGCCGCCTGGCCTCAAGGGACGCAATGTCCAGGGCCTTGGAAAACAAATGGGCGAATTCGTGGATCAGCGTGGCGGCCTGGCTGTGGCCGTCGACGTTGAAAGGTTCAGTCAGGCAGGATTTGTACCAGTCGAGCTGCTGATCGAAAAACCGTTCGGTGAAATGCACGTTGCGCTGTAGATCCTTTTCCAGGACAAACGCGATGAGGTTTTCCTGCGGGTCCCGGTTTGAACCCACGATAAAGCGATGGGAGTTCATCCAGTCTTCATCGGGGTCGACCAGCGCATTGCAGATGGGAAGAATGGCGCTCTTGATTTTGTCGATCAGCGCTGTGTTCACCTGGCTTACACCAAAGAAACGTTTGAGGAAGGTGTCCAGCCGGGTCCCGGGGACTAACTTCCGCAGCTGCGCCATGTTGTGCAAGCTGTTGAACGCGTAGTAACGGGCCATGTCGATGGCCTGCACGATCATTCGGGCTTTTTCGGGATGCCTGGCGCGAATGTCTTCCATGCCCCGGGCTTCGATGTTCAGCACCTCCCTGGCGATATGGGCATGGGCAAGCCGGTTTTGCATGGTCGACATGGCCTTGCCGAAGTGGACCGTATGGATGTCCGGGTCGATCACCAATTGCTTGTCTGGCGCAGTCAGCAATACCGGGCCTGCTTCCTTGCCTTTGATCATTCGCCAGGCTGCCCCGGTTTTTTCCACGGCGTACACCTTGCCGGCGATGGGGGCGTAGGTTTTTTTGCTCGCCGCATCGAGGTAGGTACCGTCAGCGCTGTTTTTCGTCAGGTTCTTGAGTTCGACCGTGGTTTCGAACGGTTGCAGCCGCGTGCGCAGCGGCGCCGTCGAGTCGACCTCGGACCACTTTGGCGCGACGATCGGGGTGGCAACCGGCGGGGCAAGGGTTTCGTGGCTGACTTGGGCTGTTTCAGTCCACCCCTCCAGCGACAACTTGCCCAGCGTGATGAGTTGCACCGCACCGGCAATAAAGTCCTCCAGCGCGACTTTCCAGTGATGGTCCTGCAGCGCTTCAGCCGAGTTGAGCGCGTCCCGGTAAGCGTTCCAGAGAAATTGCAGATAAGCGAGCTTGCCGGGCAACAGACCCAGGACGCGCTGGATACCGGCGCTGAACAGATGTTTGACCGCCTCCCAGTCTGCCTGTCCGACTGCCTGCAACTGGCTGCCGAGCATGTGCGACAGCAGTTTTGTGTTGTCGTGGAACAGGTGGGTGAGCAAGTTGCCGCCAATGGGGTTGGACGCCAGGGTGATCTCGCTCAATTGCCCAGCGGTCGATTTGAACAGGTTGCGAAAGACGGACTGCTCGCTGTCCGGCAGGCGGCGGATCAGCATTTCCTGCAAGAGCCCCGGCGTGTTCAGCGCCGAGACAACGCTGGCCTCGGTGTCGAACTCGATGAAAGGAGAACCGCCAGGGAGGTAAGGGGCATAGAGGATGTGCGGCCCGGTCTTTGCGATGCCGGGGCTCACCAGGTACAGGCCCAGCGCTTTGACGGCGCCGCCGCCGGTGGTCTTGATCAGCTCCAGTGGCCGGGCAATCGCGTGTGCTCCTTGCACGGCCGCGCGGGCAGTGGCGTCCGGCATGTCCAGCACCTGTCGAAGCAAATCGAACGCGCTATGGGATAGCCTTTGCAACAGCTTCAGTTCGTGAGCGTGTTGCAGCAGCTGCCAGGGCAGTTGTTTGACGAAGCGCTGTATCCGGCTTTCGACGTCGGCCGTTGCACCGGACAATTTCTGCTCTACCTGTGTCGCGTAGCTTTGCACGATGTTCAATGACTGCAGCAGTTGGCGGACCGCAGCCTGGTCCAGCCCCTTGGGCAGCGTCTGAGTGGCTGTCGAGGCGACCTGGAATCCGGAACCTTGCGCGACGCTGACATGGTTCAGGGCAAACTCGGTCAAGTTTCGGGCGGGGCCGATCAGGTTGAGGTCGGGGATGATGTCAATATCGTCGGGGTTCAGCTTGCTGTCAGGGAAACGGTTGGCGAGCAGCGTCGTCAACCGTTCATGCACATACGACCTGAGGGGAGTGATCCCGTGCAAGTAGTCTTTGTCCTCCTCGACGCTGTTGCGGTATTGCTCCAGCAGTTCAACGTGCAGCCGCTGATCCTCGAGCGCAGCCATTCCAAGCCAGGTGGGCAGTGACTGCTGCAGGGACATCGCCCGGGCAATCGAGGTGGCTCTTCGCAGGTTGGTGTTGATCCCGTTTGCGGTCAGCGCGCTCAGCGCCTTTTTCTGCTTCGTGTCGTCCAGTTTGAAGCTGCGCACCTGTTCGCAACGAGCCAGAAAATGATCGAAGGACGAGCGTGCGACCAGCTCCAGTACAGGCCCTTCGATCAGTCGCAGCGCACCCAGTGAGTAGCTTTGGTGGAAGAGGTGTTGGCTCGGCGTGAGGTTTTCCAGGAGCGCCAGGCGTTGTTGCGGGTCGAGCAAGCGCCGGTTCAGCTCCTGCCGGGCACGACTCAAGTTGTCAAAGGCCTCCACCCCGTTGGCGGGCGTCCACAGGATCGTCCGGCCGGAGTGGGAGGGGTCGAGTCCGCCACGCTCGGTCAAGAGCAGGCAATGGGCTAGCGGCAGGACATTTCGCAGACCGGAGCACTCAAGGGTCAGTGAGTAGGCATCGGGCCGGAACCCCTTCAGGGAAAGACGGTTACGCCGTTCGCCATGATCCGGGTTGAACACCGTTTCGACAATGCTCCGGTCCGCCTCCCGCAGTGTCGCGCCAAGCCGGCGCAGACTGGCTTCGCCGCGGATGCCGACGGAAAGCGTGTGGGCCAGGCGAGGCAGCAGGTTTATCAGGCTGACCCGCTGCAACGCCAGGGAAGCGAGCGGTTGTGCGGTAAAGTCCGTGTTGATCAACGTTTCGATGTCGCTGAAGCTCTTGACGAACGTTGCCGCCGTGTCGGCCCGTACCATGGCGGGACGCTGGTCGCCGGACAACACCGGCCTGGTGCTCCAGCGTCCGTCGGTTTCCAGCGCCAGCAGGCGCTCGCTGATCATCGAACGGATATCCAGCGCCTTGTCGAACAGCGCATGGATGTCCACGGCACCGTCACTGTGACGAAACACCTGCAGGGTGTAATCCATGTTCTGCAGTTGCTTGGTGACGATGGCGTCGAGGAGCTTGCTGAAGATTGCGCCGGAGATCACTTCTCCGGTCACTTTCGGCCGATTAAAACCAATGAATCGCTGGCGTTCGTCCAGGCTCAGCAGGCCATAGAGCTCATCTTCGTGACCGGCCGCGCTGAACTTGGCGAGCAAGGTATCGCGCAAGTCCTGATAGTTGCTGAGCACCTGCAAACCTTCGGTGGGCGTGTAGAGATACGCATGGCTGGCGCTGATCATCAGTGAACCGGCCAGCTCCACGTTATTGGCCGGGTACTCCCACAGGCGCGGGGTTTCGATCGTCATTGATGCGTTTGCCCGGCTCGCCGTCGAGATCAACGCGTGCAAGTCCCGGCTTTGCTCCGGGGTGATGATTGCGGCTTCGCGCTTGAGCAGCAGTTGCACTCGCCACTGATCGGCGATGGCCCGGCCGAAGAACTCGCGGCGCGATACGCCATCGGCGCTCGCCGCGTTCCAGTACTGTTCGAGCTGCCCGACCAGCAAGTGGACCAGCTTGCGCGAGACTGTCGTAACCGCAGTTTCCCAGTGGCTCTGGTCAGCTTTTGCCGGGGACTGTTTCGAATGGGAAAATTCATGGGTCTGCCCGGATGGCCAACGCTGATGGCGATAGTGCAGGAGCACGGCGTCACTCAGCGACAGGCAATTGATCCAGCGTCGCATCGGCCGGCTTGCATCATCGTTGCCTTCAGTCGCAGCCAGGTGGAAATTCACCTGGGTCTGACGCTGATCCACGCCGGGAAACGCCCCTGCCAGTTGTTCGGCCAGCAATGCATCGAGCAGCGACGTCAGGGACGGTAGCGTTTTCAGTTCATCGAGCAAGGCTTGGTCGTTGAGCTGCTGATTGTGGGAGAGGGTGTTGCGCTGGTCTTCGAACACGTCACCTTCGATGGATTGAAAGTCCAGTTCGATTGTGCTGGCATCCGCCACGGCCTTGCGTTGTGACAACGCCATGAAGGCCAGCAGATTGTCGTCTTCGTCGGCCGCTTTGAGTTGCTTCACCAGCTGTTCGGTCATGGCCGATCGGTCAGTGAACTTCTGTATCCCGGCGTACGGAGTGTAGAGAATCACGCCGTTGTCATCCGGCGTCGCAGTCAGCAAAAAGCTGCCGGCCAGTGGCAAAGGTTCCAGGCCCGGAATTTTCAGCACGATGGTTTTCGCCAACATGGGCGGTGTCTGCTTATCGCGCAGTGCCTGGCTGGCCAATTCGATATGGCTGAACCATTGGAAATCCTTTTGCGTCAGCCCGTGGGTTTTGCCAAGTTCACCCCAGAGGCCGGGTAACGTCAGTGCCTCGGGGAAAAACAGCGGAATTACTGGAGTAGACATCGTCGAGTCTCGTTCAAGGTGCCATTCAAATGCGCCTGTGGATTGAGCTTCGAGCCTAAAAGCCGGTGGGTTGACGCAGGTGGTAAATAGTTAACACACGGGGCGGGGGCATTCGTGGCACGGAAAAACGCGATCGACCCTGAGCGAAAGGTTGACAGGTCGCTCGCCGCGCGTTGTTAATCGGCGGGTCTTTGTACGCTGTTGTTCCCTCCAATAATTAGTCTGGAGCTTCAGATGTCTGCGCCAAGCGATCACGCGTCTACTGCGGTCTCGTCACACCTGTCACTCCAAGCGCTGAGCGCTTTGCTGGAGAAGATTTTTCTGCGTCACGGCACGTCGGGCGACGTTGCCAGGGTGCTGGCTCAAAACTGCGCCGGTGCCGAGCGCGATGGCGCCCACAGTCACGGGGTATTCCGGATTCCTGGTTATGTTTCGACGCTGCAAAGCGGCTGGGTCAATGGCCAGGCCGTTCCGGTGGTTGAAGATGTGGCTTCAGGGTTTGTGCGGGTCGATGCCAATAACGGTTTTGCGCAACCGGCCCTGGCGGCGGCGCGCGAGCTGCTGGTGCAGAAGGCCCGTAGTGCCGGCATTGCGGTGCTGGCGATCCGTAACTCGCACCACTTCGCGGCCTTGTGGCCGGATGTCGAACCCTTCGCTGATGAAGGCCTTGTCGCAGTGAGTGTGGTCAACAGCATGACCTGCGTGGTGCCCCATGGCGCCGACCGGCCGCTGTTCGGCACCAACCCGATTGCCTTCGCTGCGCCGCGGGCCGATGGCGGACCGATTGTCTTCGACCTGGCCACCAGTGCCATTGCCCATGGCGATGTGCAAATTGCTGCACGCGAGGGCGAGCGTTTGCCGGCAGGGATGGGCGTGGACAGTCTTGGCCAGCCGACCACCGACCCGAAAGCGATTCTTGAAGGCGGCGCGTTGCTGCCTTTTGGCGGGCACAAGGGTTCGGCGTTGTCGATGATGGTCGAGTTGCTCGCAGCGGCACTGACCGGCGGCAATTTTTCCTTCGAATTCGACTGGAAGAACCACCCTGGTGCCAAGACACCCTGGACGGGTCAATTGATTATCGTGATCGACCCGAGCAAAGCGGCTGGGCAAAGTTTTGCCGAACGCAGCCAGGAATTGGTGCGGCAAATGCACGGTGTCGGCCTGAAGCGTTTGCCGGGTGACCGGCGTCATCATCAGCGCGCCAAGTCGCAGGTCAATGGCATTGAACTGGATGCCCGGACGCTGGCGAACCTGCGGGAGCTGGCGGGGGAGTGAATGCCTGATTAACGCACCCTCTGTGGGAGCGGGCTTGCTCGCGAATGCGGTGTGTCAACAAAGTTGATGCCGACTGACACGACGCTTTCGCGAGCAAGCCCGCTCCCACAGGGGTTCTGTGTTTGCCAGTACTTAGCGCCGGCCCAGCAACAACCCCACCACCAGGCCAAACCCGGCGGAAATCGCCACGGTTTGCCATGGATGCCCGCCGATATAGGTTTCAGTGGCCTCGACCGCGGGCAAGGTGCGGTCGCGCACGCTGGTCACCGAATCCCTGGCTTGCTGGAGTTTCAGGGCGATTTGCCCGCGAAGGGTCTCCGCTTCCTCCCCGACCAGTGAAGCGCTGCTTTTCAGCAGTTTTTCCGACTCTTCGATCAGCGTTTGAAGTTCGCTGAAGGCTTGATCCTTGATTTGATCTTCGGCGGCTTGCGCGGCGGTTTTGCGGGCCATTGAGGTACTCCTTGCAGGTAAGTGGACAGTGAACAATGGAGTCTGCCGTCGTCGGAAAAGTTGCAGCTATTTTGCCCGGGGAGGCCATCTTGCTGAAAAACCGGCGCAGGAAATTTCGTCCTACAGTGTAAGATGTCGCCTATTTTACGCAGCAGGAACTTCCCATGAGCTTCAATCTGGCCGACAAACCCCTCGCCGAGCGCGCTGCGCTGGAAGACGAGAAATCCCGTCTGTTCGAACTCTGGCAAAACAACCTGGGCAAAGCCAAGGGTGAGGCCGCGCGGTTGTTCGGCGAACGGGCCAAGCGCAAAGGCAAGTGGGCGGAATGGGTTCGCGCCGAACTGGACGGCATGTCGCCGCCGGAATTCGCCAACATGGTGCGCAGTGAAGTCAATCGCCTGATGGCGGCCAACAAGTAACCCCGGTGGTCACGGGAAACTCGCGACAATCGCTTCACGCACTTTCAACACTACCGGATCGAGCTGGTTACTGGTGCGCCAGCCCAGCTCGATCGGGTAACGCGGCAACGTCAGGGGGCAGGGCAGCAACGCCAGTCCGCTGAGCGTTGCGATGCTTTGCGCCGCATGGGCCGGAATGGTCGCCACGGCCTGGCTGCCCTTGAGCAGGTGCGGCAATGCGGCAAAGTGCGTGGTCGAAGCGCATACCCGCCGACTCAACCCCAGCGCCGCCAATCCCTCATCGGTAATGCCGATAAAACCGCCGGACGACACCAGAATGTGTTCGCGGGCCACAAACTCCTCAAGACTGATGCTCTGCTGGCCCTCGACCAGGCTCGCCGGGTCCACCAGACACAGGTATCCGCCTTCCCCCAGCACCTGGCGGCTGAGCAGCCGCTCGGCGAATCCGCCCGCGGCAATCGCCAGGTCGATGCTGCGTTCCGTCAATGCCTGGGCGACGATCTGGCTGTGGGTCTGGCGGAAAATCAGGCGCAATTTCGGCGCGCTGCGGGCGATTTCTTCGATCAGCCGCCGGCCGTAGGCAATTTCGAAATCATCCGACATTCCCACGGTGACCGAGCGACCTTCGTACTGCTGCGCAGCCGGATCGACCATCGCCAGGCTCTGCCGGCATTTGTTCAGGGCATCGCTGACCACCGGCTTGAGCTGGTTGGCCTTGAGCGAGGGCGCCAGGCCACGCCCGGTGCGCACGAACAACTGATCGCCATACACCTGGCGCAGTCGACGCAAGGCCGCGCTGACGGCCGATTGTGTGACCCCAAGGCGCAAGGCGGCGCGGCTGGCGCTGGACTCTTCGTGCAGGGCCTCGAAGACTTTGAGCAGATTGAGATCGACGTCGGTGATATTCATATGGCTCATATCATTCAGCAGTGAATGGGGCTTTATTGATGATCACGTGGCACTAGAGAATGAGCAACACCTGATGCGAACGGAGTTTTCGAGATGCCCAAGTCAATCGTTGCCGCCCTGCAGATCGGCGCCTTGCCTGGTGGCAAGGCCGACACCCTGGAACAGATCCTGTCCTATGAAAACGCGATCATCGAATCCGGCGCCGCGCTGGTGGTGATGCCCGAAGCGCTGCTCGGCGGGTATCCAAAAGGCGAGGGCTTTGGCACGCAGTTGGGCTATCGCCTGCCGGAAGGACGCGAAGCCTTTGCCCGCTATTTTGCCAATGCCATTGACGTGCCCGGCGCGGAAACCGACGCGCTGGCGGCGCTGTCCGCACGCACCGGTGCCAATCTGGTGATCGGCGTGATCGAGCGCGCCGGCAGCACCTTGTACTGCACCGCGCTGTACTTCGATCCCCAGGCCGGGCTGCTGGCCAAACACCGCAAGCTGATGCCTACGGGCACCGAACGGCTGATCTGGGGCAAGGGCGATGGCTCGACCTTGCCGGTGATCGACAGCCAGGTCGGACGCATTGGTGCGGTGGTGTGCTGGGAAAACATGATGCCGCTGCTGCGCACGGCGATGTACGCCAAAGGCGTGGAGGTGTGGTGCGCGCCGACCGTGGACGAACGGGAGATGTGGCAGGTCAGCATGCGCCATATCGCCCATGAGGGGCGCTGTTTCGTGGTCAGCGCCTGTCAGGTCCAGGCATCGCCCCAGGCCCTGGGCCTGGGCATCGCCAACTGGCCGGCGGATCGACTGCTGATCGCCGGCGGCAGCGTGATTGTCGGCCCCATGGGCGACATTCTCGCCGGACCGTTGCGCGACAGCGCCGGCCTGCTCACCGCGCAAATCGACACTGACGACCTGGTGCGCGCCCGCTACGACTTTGACGTGGTCGGTCACTACGCTCGCCCGGACGTGTTCGAGCTGACCGTGGACGAGCGCGCTAGACCGGGGGTGCGCTTCACTTCCTGATGCCTGGGGGCTTTGGCCAAACCAGTCAGGCAACTTGATAACTTTGACCATTGCCCGGTACCCCGCGCAGAGCGAGTATTTCCCTGTTGATTACGGTTCCCCCAACCTAATAAGAAACACAGAGGGATTCTGGCAATGCGCGATTACTTGTCTGCTACTTCTCAGTTCAATTACCAGCAAACCGTCGATGCCGCACTGGCAGGTCACCTGACGGCCCTCAACGCCTGTATCGAATGCTGCGACCGGCATGCCTTGCCAGGCCGCATCGCGCTGTTCTGGGAAGGGCGCGACGGCAGCAGTGCGGCCTACACCTTCACCGAATTGCAGGACAAGGCCGCGCGCTTTGCCAACTTCCTGCTGGCCCAGGGCGTGAAGAAAGGCGACAAGGTCGCCGGCCTGTTGCCACGCAATATCGAATTGCTGATAACCGTGTTCGCCACCTGGCGCATTGGCGCCGTGTATCAACCGCTGTTCACCGCGTTCGGTCCCAAAGCCATCGAGCACCGTCTGAGCTGCTCTGGCGCGAAAGTGGTGGTGACCGATGCGGTGAACCGGCCGAAACTTGCCGAAGTCGCCGATTGCCCGACCACGGTGACCGTCACCGGTCCCAAAGGGCAGGGCCTGGTTCGTGGCGATTTCAGTTTCTGGGCCGAGCTGGCCAATTTTTCCGCCGACTGCGAACCGGTGCTGCTGAGCGGGGAAGATCCGTTCCTGCTGATGTTCACCTCGGGCACCACTGGCCCGTCGAAAGCACTGTCGGTGCCGCTCAAGGCCATCGTTGCGTTCCAGAGCTACACCCGCGACGCGGTGGATCTGCGCCCGGAAGACGCGTTCTGGAACGTCGCCGATCCGGGTTGGGCCTACGGCATTTACTTCGGTGTCACCGGGCCGATGGCCATGGGGCATCCGATCACCTTCTACGATGGCCCGTTTACCCTCGAAAGCACCTGCCGGGTGATCAACAAGTACGGGATTACCAACCTCACCGGTTCGCCGACGGCCTACCGTTTGCTGATTGCCGGCGGCGACGAGTTCGCCAGGTCGATCAAGGGCAAGTTGCGTATCGTCAGCAGCGCCGGCGAGCCGCTGAACCCGGAAGTGATCCGCTGGTTCGCCGATAACCTCGACGTGGTCATCCACGACCACTACGGCCAGACCGAACTGGGCATGGTGCTGTGCAACCATCACGGCCTTGAGCACCCGATCCACATGGGCGCCGCCGGCTTTGCCTCGCCGGGCCACCGTATCGTGGTACTGGACGACGAATACAAGGAGCTGGGTGTCGGCCAGCCGGGCATTCTGGCCATCGACCGCAGCCAATCGCCGATGTGCTGGTTCGCCGGCTACGAAGGCGGGCCGACCAAGGCCTTTGTCGGCAACTATTACCTGAGTGGCGACACCGTCGAGTGGAACCCGGACGGCAGCATCAGCTTCGTCGGGCGCAGCGACGACGTGATCACTACCTCCGGCTACCGGGTCGGTCCGTTCGACGTGGAAAGTGCACTGATCGAGCACCCGGCGGTGGTCGAGGCCGCCGTGGTTGGCAAGCCTGATCCGGAGCGCACCGAACTGGTCAAGGCCTTCGTCGTGCTCAGCCCGCGGTACCGCGCCGCCCCCGAGTTGGCCGAAGAACTGCGACAGCACGTGCGCAAGCGCCTGGCGGCGCATTCCTACCCCCGCGAAATCGAATTTGTCAGCGAATTGCCGAAAACCCCAAGCGGCAAATTGCAGCGCTTTATCTTGCGCAACCAGGAAATCGCCAAGGCTCAAGAGGCCGCGGCGAAGAACGTTCCAGCTTGAATCCAGGGAAACAATGATGCAGATCGAGAACAAGATTTTTATCGTCACCGGCGGCGCTTCAGGCCTCGGTGCAGCTACCGCCGAGGTGCTGGTTGCCGCTGGCGCGAAAGTGATGCTGGTGGACATGAACGCCGAAGCCGTTGCAGCCCAGGCCGAGCGCCTGGGCGCGCACAGCGTGGTGGCGGACATCAGCAACGAAGCGGCGGCCGAAGCCGCCGTGCAGGCGACGGTCAAGGCCTTTGGCGGCCTCAATGGCCTGGTCAACTGCGCCGGCATCGTGCGTGGCGAGAAGATTATCGGCAAGAACGGTCCGCACGCGCTGACCAGTTTCAGCCAGGTGATCAACGTCAACCTGATTGGCAGCTTCAACATGCTGCGCCTTGCGGCAGCGGCGATTGCCGAGACCGAAGCGGATGCCGATGGCGAGCGCGGGGTGATCATCAACACCGCGTCAGCTGCGGCATACGACGGTCAGATCGGTCAGGCGGCCTACTCGGCGTCCAAAGGCGCCATCGTCAGCCTGACGTTGCCGGCGGCTCGCGAACTGGCGCGCTTCGGCATCCGCGTGATGACCATCGCCCCGGGCATTTTCGAAACACCGATGATGGCCGGCATGACCCAGGAAGTCCGCGATTCCCTGGCCGCTGGCGTGCCATTTCCGCCGCGCCTTGGCAAACCCGCCGAGTACGCCGGGCTGGTCAGGCATATCATTGAAAACAGCATGCTCAATGGCGAGGTGATCCGTCTCGACGGTGCCTTGCGCATGGCCGCCAAATAAGGAGGATTTGTCATGACAATGTCCAACGATCCGATTGTTATCGTCAGTGCCGTCCGTACCCCGATGGGTGGTTTCCAGGGCGATCTGAAAAGCCTGACCGCGCCGCAACTCGGCGCTGCTGCGATCAAGGCCGCGGTTGAACGCGCCGGGGTCGCCAGTGACTCCGTCGACGAAGTGCTGTTCGGCTGTGTACTGCCGGCGGGCCTGGGCCAGGCGCCTGCACGCCAGGCGGCGCTGGGTGCCGGGCTGGATAAATCGACTCGCTGCACCACCCTGAACAAGATGTGCGGTTCGGGCATGGAAGCGACGATCCTGGCCCACGACATGCTGCTCGCTGGCAGCGCCGATGTGGTCATCGCCGGTGGCATGGAAAGCATGACCAACGCGCCTTACCTGCTGGATCGCGCTCGTAGCGGCTATCGCATGGGCCATGGCCGGGTGCAGGACTCGATGTTCCTGGACGGCCTCGAAGACGCCTACGACAAGGGGCGCTTGATGGGCACCTTTGCCGAGGACTGCGCCGAAACCCATGGTTTCAGTCGCGAAGCCCAGGATGCCTTTGCCATCGCCTCGACCACCCGCGCGCAACAGGCGATCAAGGACGGCAGTTTCAAGGCAGAAATCGTTCCGCTGACCGTGACGGTGGGCAAAGAACAGGTCGTGATCAGCAATGACGAACAGCCGCCAAAAGCCAAGCTGGACAAGATCGCTTCGTTGAAGCCGGCATTCCGCGACGGCGGTACGGTGACGGCGGCCAACTCCAGTTCGATCTCAGACGGTGCCGCCGCGCTGGTGCTGATGCGCCAGTCGCAGGCACAGAAACAAGGCTTGAAGCCGTTGGCGGTGATTCATGGCCACGCTGCGTTCGCCGACACCCCGGGCCTGTTCCCGGTGGCGCCGATCGGCGCGATCAAGAAACTGGTGAAGAAGACCGGTTGGTCGCTGGACCAGGTCGACCTGTTTGAAATCAACGAAGCGTTTGCGGTAGTCAGCCTGGTGGCGATGACGCAGCTGGAAATCCCTCACGAAAAACTCAACGTGCACGGCGGCGCTTGCGCCCTCGGTCACCCGATCGGGGCGTCCGGTGCGCGGATTCTCGTGACGCTGCTCTCGGCCCTGCGCCAGAAAGGCCTGAAACGCGGCGTTGCGGCGATTTGTATCGGCGGCGGTGAAGCGACGGCCATGGCCGTGGAATGTCTCTACTGACTACGCAATCCCTTGTAGGAGCGAGCCTGCTCGCGATGGGCGTTAACGATGACGCGGGGCGCCTGGATGAACGCGGTGCCCTGACGTTCTTCGCGAGCAAGCTCGCTCCTACAGGGGGCAATTAAATTTTAAGGATTCACCATGATCCCCAATGACGACCAACAACAGATCCGCGACATGGCCCGGGACTTTGCCCAGGAACGGCTGAAGCCGTTTGCCGCCGAATGGGATCGCGAGCACCGTTTTCCCAAGGAAGCCATCGGCGAGATGGCCGGGCTGGGCTTCTTCGGCATGCTGGTGCCGGAGCAGTGGGGCGGATGCGACACCGGTTACCTGGCCTATGCCATGGCCCTGGAAGAAATCGCCGCTGGCGATGGCGCCTGCTCGACCATCATGAGCGTGCATAACTCCGTGGGCTGTGTGCCGATCCTCAACTACGGCAATGACGACCAGAAAGAGCGCTTCCTCAAGCCTTTGGCCAGCGGTGCGATGCTCGGCGCCTTTGCGCTGACCGAGCCCCAGGCCGGTTCCGACGCCAGCGGCCTGAAAACCCGTGCGCGCCTGGAAGGTGATCACTACGTACTCAATGGCTGCAAGCAATTCATCACTTCCGGGCAGAACGCCGGGGTGGTGATCGTGTTTGCGGTGACCGATCCGAACGCCGGCAAGCGTGGCATCAGCGCGTTCATCGTGCCCACCGACTCGCCGGGCTACAAAGTCGCCCGGGTCGAAGACAAGCTCGGTCAGCATGCATCCGACACCTGCCAGATCCTTTTCGAAGACGTGAAGGTCCCGGTGGCGAACCGCCTGGGTGAAGAGGGCGAAGGCTACAAAATTGCCCTGGCCAACCTTGAAGGCGGCCGCGTCGGCATCGCTTCGCAATCGGTGGGCATGGCCCGCGCCGCCTTCGAAGCGGCTCGCGACTATGCGCGGGAACGCGAAAGCTTCGGCAAACCTATCATCGAACATCAGGCCGTAGCCTTCCGCCTGGCGGACATGGCGACCCAGATCGCCGTGGCGCGGCAAATGGTGCACTACGCTGCCGCCCTGCGTGACAGTGGCCAGCCGGCCCTGGTCGAGGCCTCGATGGCCAAACTGTTCGCCTCGGAAATGGCCGAGAAGGTATGCTCCTCGGCGCTGCAAACCCTCGGTGGCTACGGTTATCTCAACGACTTCCCGCTGGAGCGCATCTACCGCGACGTGCGGGTCTGCCAGATCTACGAAGGCACCAGCGATATTCAGCGCATGGTCATTTCGCGCAATCTATAAGAAGGAGTCCCCTGTGAGCTATGAAACGATTTTGCTGGAAACCCACGGCCGCGTTGGCCTGATCACCCTCAACCGTCCGCAGGCGCTGAACGCGTTGAACGCGCAGATCGTCAGCGAACTGAACCAGGCCCTTGATGGTTTCGAGGCAGACTCCAACATTGGTTGCATCGTCCTGACCGGTTCGAAAAAAGCCTTCGCCGCCGGTGCCGACATCAAGGAAATGGCCGAGCTGACCTATCCGCAGATCTACATCGACGATCTGTTCAGCGACAGCGATCGCGTGGCCAATCGCCGCAAGCCGATCATCGCGGCGGTCAACGGTTTTGCCCTGGGTGGCGGCTGTGAGCTGGCGTTGATGTGCGACTTCATCCTGGCTGGCGACAATGCGAAGTTCGGCCAGCCGGAAATCAACCTCGGCGTGTTGCCGGGCATGGGCGGTACCCAGCGCCTGACCCGTGCCGTGGGCAAGGCCAAGGCCATGGAAATGTGCCTGAGCGGGCGTTTGATCGATGCCGTGGAAGCGGAGCGTTGCGGCATCGTGGCGCGTATCGTGCCGAGCGATGAACTGCTGGATGAAGCGCTGAAAGTCGCGGCGCTGATCGCCAAGAAGTCGCTGCCGATCGCGATGATGGTCAAGGAAAGCGTCAACCGTGCCTTTGAAGTGAGCCTGGCTGAAGGCGTGCGCTTTGAGCGCCGGGTGTTCCATGCGGCGTTTGCGACGCAGGATCAGAAGGAAGGGATGGCGGCGTTCATTGCCAAGCGGGAAGCCGAGTTCCAAGGTAAGTAAAATGGCGGTCTGACTGACGCCTTCGCGAGCAAGCCCGCTCCCACAAGGGACCTCATAGACGCTGAGATCCAATGTGGGAGCGGGCTTGCTCGCGAAGCTTTTGAGCTTTTAAACCAGATAGTTCTTCAGTTCGCGGGCAATCACCATCCGCTGAATCTCACTCGACCCTTCGTAGATCTGCGTGATCCGCGCATCCCGGTAGTACTTCTCCACCGGATAGTCTTCCAGGTAGCCGTAGCCGCCATGAATCTGAATGGCCGACGAGCAGACCTTTTCCGCCATTTCCGATGCAAACAGCTTGGCTTGTGAGGCCTCCGACAGGCAGGGTTTGCCCGCCGTGCGCAGGCGCGCGGCGTGCAGGATCAGCAACCGTGCGGCGTTCAACTGCATGTGCATGTCGGCCAGCAGGTTGGCGATGCTCTGGTGTTCATTGATCGTCTTGCCAAATTGCACCCGATCACGGGAGTAGGCCAACGCCGCTTCGAACGCCGCGCGGGCGATGCCCAGCGCCTGGGCGGCGATGCCGATGCGACCGCCTTCGAGGTTGGACAGGGCGATGGCCAGGCCCTTGCCGCGCTCACCCAGCAGGTTGGCTTCGGGGATGGTGCAGTTGTTCAGGGTGACGGCGCAGGTATCGGAAGCGCGGATGCCCATCTTGTGTTCGGTGCGATCGACGATAAAACCAGCGGTGTCGGTCGGTACCAGGAACGCTGAGATGCCACGCTTGCCCAGGTCCGGATCGGTCACGGCAAACACGATCGCCAGCTTGGCCCGCTTGCCGTTGCTGACGAATTGCTTGGCGCCGTTGATCACCCACTGGCCGTCGCGCAGTTCGGCGCGCGTGCGCAGGTTGTGCGCCTCGGAACCGGCCTGGGGTTCGGTCAGGCAGAAGCAGCCGATGGCCTGGCCGCTGGCCAGGTCCGCCAGCCAGGTCTGTTTCTGTTCTTCGCTGCCGTAGTTGAGCACCGGCCCGCAACCCACTGAGTTGTGGATGCTCATGAAGGCGCCGGTAGCGCCGTCGCCGGCGGAGATTTCTTCCACGGCCAGGGCGTAGGCCACGTAGTCGACATAGGTGCCGCCCCATTCTTCGGGGACCACCATGCCGAGCAGGCCCAGCTCACCCATCTTCGCCACCAGGCCGTCGTCGATCCAGCCGGCCTTTTCCCAGGCCTGGGCATGGGGCGCGATTTCGCCACGGGCAAAATCCCGGGCCATGTCGCGGATCATGACTTGCTCTTCGCTCAATTCGATATCGTGCATGGCTCAGCTCTCGCTCCGGTCAAACCCGCTGAAGAAGCTCGCCACGTGTTCGGCGTCAAGCGCCTCGAGGGTAGGCGGGTTCCAGCGTGGTGTTTTGTCTTTGTCGATCAGCAAGGCGCGCACGCCTTCGATCAGGTCGCCGCGTTCGAACCACTGGCGGTCCAGATGCAGCTCCAGGGCGAAGCATTGCTCAAGCGGCAGCTCGCGTCCGCGACGGAGCATTTCCAGGGTTACGGCCATGGCCAGCGGCGAGCGGGTTTGCAGCAGGTCGGCGGTGCTGACGGCCCACGCATGGCTGTCGGCGACCGTAACCTGACGCAGTTGCTCCACAATACTCGGCACATCGGGTTGGGCGAAGAAGTGGTCGATAGCCGGGCGCAAAGTCGCCAGTGGCGCGTCGGGCAGTTGCTGCACGGCGAATTTCGCCAGCAGGCCTTGCAGGTCCTTGAGCGGCGTGTCGTGCCATTCGAGCTGGTCGAGATGTTCGTCCAGCGTCCCCAGTTTGTCGCTTTCCAGGTACCAGTCGGCCAAGCCGCAATACAGAGCATCGGCGGCGCGAATCTGTACGCCGCTGACGCCGAGGTAAATCCCCAGTTCACCGGGGATGCGCGGCAGGAAGTAACTGCCGCCGACGTCCGGGAAGTAGCCGATGCCGACTTCCGGCATGGCCAGGCGGCTTTTCTCGGTAACCACGCGCAGGTCCGCGCCCTGCACCAGGCCCATGCCGCCGCCGAGGACAAAACCGTCCATCAGGGCCAGCACCGGTTTGCGGTAATGGTGGATCGCGAGATCGAGGGCGTATTCCTCGACGAAGAAATCTTCGTGCAAGGTGTCGCCGCTTTTGAAGCTGTCATGCAGCGAGCGAATGTCGCCGCCGGCGCAGAAGGCTTTTTCCCCGGCGCCACGCAGGACTACGGCATGCACTTGCGAATCCTGAGCCCAGGCATCGAGCTGGCGGTGCAGGTTGCGCACCATGTCGAGGGTGAGGGCATTGAGACCGGCGGGGCGGTTGAGGGTCAGATGACCAATGTGGTTGCGCACTTCGGCCAGCACTTCGTTTTGCATGGCATCCATGGACTGAGTCCCCGGAGAAAACACCTGAGCAGTCATCACTAACTCCCTGCTTTTATTGTTCTTTATCGAGATGCTCGCGCGCGAGCGGTGAGGGATCGTATCAGTGCAAATTTGCCTTGTACAACCGGGATAAGTGCAGGTTATCTGTGCATTTTTGCATGTACGTGTCCGATACTGTTACAGCGTAGACCAAGACGATTTCAGGCAAACGCCGCGAGCAGGTCCTCTTCGAAGGCCTTCTGCGCATCACCGGCCACCTGCGCCCGGTGCCGGGCCAGGTGAAACGCGACATCGAAACTCATGTCGCTGCGCCGCACGGAGCGGAGCAAGCCTTGGTTTTCCCAGGTGCGGGCAAAGTGGTTGGGCAGATAACCGACATGTTTGCCGGACAGGATGAAGGCGAGGGTGCCTTCGACCTGTTCCGAACGGGCCGAACACAGCTTTCCCTGAAAGGGCTCGTCACTGCGCAGAAAACGGTAGGGGTGGTCGACCCGGTCGCAGGCCTGCAGAGCCTGATCGTCCGGGGACCTGTTGTTGAACAGCGGATGGCCGGGGGCGCAATACAGATGCTGGGTTTCAATGAACAGTTCACGGTAGTCGAACGCGCTTTGCACTTGTGAGAAATAGCCGATGGCCAGGTCCAGCCGCTGTTGCAGCAGCAAGCGTTCCATTTCACCGGGCATGGCGCTGATCAGTTCGATACGCACGGACTCGTCCCGCTCACGAAAGCGCCGGATCGCCTCGGCCACCCGTTGCAGCACCGATTGATCGAGGGCTTCGGACAGCCCCAGACGTACCTCGCCGATCAAACGCCCGGCCACGCCGTTGGATTGATGGCGGAAGGCTTCGATGGATTGGAACAGGGTGCGCGTGGCGTTGAGCAGTTGTTCGCCCTTGGCGGTGATCTTGAATCCGCCCTTTCCGCGACTGCACAAGCGATAGCCCAGACGGGTTTCCAGTTTGGCCATTTGCTGGCTGATGCTCGACTGGCTCAAGCCCAGTTCGCCCTGGGCGGCGCTGAAACCGCCGCACTCCACCACGCTGACAAACAGACGCAGCAATTGCAGATCCAGATCGTGGAGTTGGCCGAGCATCAAACATTACTCCGTCATAAAGTCAGGATAATTAACTTGGTATTTTACCAATGTATCCGACGACGCATCCTGCAACCACTTCCTCTGGTCAGGTGTTCGTCATGGCTCCCATGTTCAAGCTGTGTTTACCCGCGCTGTTGTTCGCCGTCGCCGTTTCGGCCCAGGCCGAAGACAAGGTGGTCAATCTGTACAGTTGGGCCGATTACGTCGCCCCCGAAACCCTGCAACGGTTCGAGCAGGAAACCGGCATCCATGTGCGCTACGACACCTTTGATGCGCCGGAGGTACTCGAAACCAAGCTGCTCACCGGGGGCAGTGGGTACGATGTGGTTGTCCCGTCGTCCAGTGTCCTGGCTCGCGGCCTGGCGGCAGGTGCGCTCAAGGCCATTCCTCATGAAGGCCTGAAGGGCTACGCCAATCTTGATCCCGACCTGCTGGAGAAAATGGCCGCGGTCGACCCCGGTAATCGTTATGGCGTGCCCTATACCTGGGGCACTCTGGGGCTTGGGATGAATGTCGAGGCGGTGCGTAAACGCTTGCCGAATGTACCGCTCAACAGCCTGGACCTGCTGTTCAAGCCCGAATACGCCAGCAAGCTGAAGGACTGTGGCATCGCGGTCATTGACTCACCGCAGGAGGTAATCGGCCTGGCATTGCATTATCTGGGCAAGGATCCGTACAGCACCGACAAGCAAGATCTCGATGCGGCTCAAGCGTTATTGCATCAATTGCAGCCTTCAGTGCTTTATGTCGCCAGTGGGCGGCAGATCAACGATCTGGCCAATGGCAGCCTCTGCCTTGCATTGACTTACAACGGTGACGCCAGCATGGCGGCCGATCAGGCGCGCAAGGCCAACAAACCCTATGAAATCGCCTACCGGATTCCCAGGGAAGGCACCATCGTGTGGCAAGACAATCTGGCGATCCCCAAGGACGCGCCACACCCCGAGGCCGCCCGCCAGTTCATCGAATTCATGCTGCGCCCCGAGTCCGTTGCGGCGCTGACCAACACGCTGTTTTTTGCCACCGCCAACCAGGCTGCCACGCCGCTGGTGGATGAAGCCGTGCGCACCGACCCGGACATTTACCCGCCCGCCGAGGTACGTGGCCGGCTGTACGCCGACCGCAGCATGAGCCTCAAGGACATGCGCCAGCGCACCCGCTTGTGGACCACTTTCCGTAGCCGCCAATAACTAGAAATGAAGGAGCCTCAAATGGACGTCCCTGTGCAGAACGATCAAGCCCTTACCCGTGACAGCCTTTACGGCACGGCCGCCGAAAGTACCTACGGCGGCATCACCAGCTTCATGCGTCGGCGCTACAGCCGCGACTTGCGCGGGGTCGACGTGGCCGTCAGCGGCGTGCCGTTCGATACGGCAACCAGCAATCGTCCCGGTGCGCGTTTCGGGCCACGGGGCATTCGTGCGGCGTCCACCGGCATTGCCTGGGAGCGGCATTGGCCATGGACCTTCGACCCATTCGACCATCTGGCGGTGATTGATTACGGCGATTGCGACTTTGATTTCGGCTCGCCGCAATCGACGCCCGAGATGATTGAGGCCCACGCCGAGCACATCCTCAATGCCGGTACGGCGATGCTGACCTTTGGTGGCGACCACTTCATCACCTATCCGTTGCTCAAGGCCCATGCGCGCAAGCACGGTGCGTTGTCGCTGATTCACTTCGACGCCCACAGCGACACCTGGCCGGACGAAGAGGGCAAGCGCATCGACCACGGCACCATGTTCTGGCACGCGGCCAAGGAAGGGCTGGTCGACCCGTCGCGGTCGGTGCAAATCGGTTTGCGCACCACCAATGACGATCACCAGGGCTTTCAAGTACTCGACGCGCGGCAAGTGCATCGCCGTGGCTGCGAAGCGATAGTCGAGGCGATTCGCGCACGGGTCGGCGACAACCCGGTGTACCTGACATTCGACATCGACTGCCTCGATCCGGCGTTCGCGCCAGGCACCGGAACACCCGTGTGCGGTGGCTTGAGCACGGTGCAGGCGCTGGAGATTCTCGGTGGTCTGCGCGGGATCAACCTGGTGGGCATGGACGTGGTGGAAGTGGCCCCGGCCTATGACAGCGCAGAGATCACCTCACTGGCGGCGGCGACACTGGCGATGGAAATGCTGTGTCTGTATGCGGCCAAACACAAGGTCGATAAGTAAAACTCGATCGAAATGTGGGAGCGGGCTTGCTCGCGAAGGTGGTGTGTCATTCAACAACAATGTCGACTGACATGACGCTTTCGCGAGCAAGCCCGCACACAGTTTTGATTTGTGTCAGGCCACTGGAACGATTGGCAAGTCGAGGATCTGACCACCGCTGAAGCGTGCGAACGAACCGGAAATGGATTCGTGAGGCACACCTTCGGCCACGTCACTGACGCCATCGAGTCGCGCCAATTGCTCGCGTGTGCGGGAACGCTGTGTCTGTATGCGGCCAAACACAAGGTCGATAAGTAAAACACAACCCCCTGTGGGAGCGGGCTTGCTCGC
The DNA here is from genome assembly GCF_034009455.1 of Pseudomonas sp. P5_109. Taxonomy (NCBI): domain Bacteria; kingdom Pseudomonadati; phylum Pseudomonadota; class Gammaproteobacteria; order Pseudomonadales; family Pseudomonadaceae; genus Pseudomonas; species Pseudomonas sp. P5_109. Next base: position 3,718,370 of record NZ_CP125380.1, on the reverse strand, counting down.
GAAGGCGGTGTGTCATTCAACAACAATGTCGACTGACATGACGCTTTCGCGAGCAAGCCCGCTCCCACAGTTTTGATTTGCGTCAGGCCACTGGGACGATTGGCAAGTCGAGGATCTGACCACCGCTGAAGCGTGCGATTGATCCACTGATGGATTCGTGCGGCACACCTTTGGCCACGTCACTGACGCCATCCAGTCGCGCCAACTGCTCAGCACTCATCTGCACATCCAGCGCGCCCAATGTGGCGTCCAGCTGTTCACGGGTACGGGAACCGAGGATCGGGATCAGCGCCGTGGTCGAGCGCTTGGCCTTTTCCCGCAGCCAGGCAATGGCCACGTGGGTCGGGCTGACTTCGAGAGCGACGGCGACGTCGATCAAGGTGTCGAGCAGGGCGGTTTCGCGGGCGCTTTTTTCAGCGTGGATCAGCACGCCGAGTTTGTTCGCGCGGTTGTCGCCTTCACTGTTGCGGTATTTGCCGGTCAGGAAGCCGCCACCCAGGGGCGACCATAAGGTCGCGGCCAGGCCCAGGGCTTCGGCCATCGGCAGTTGTTCGCGCTCGGCGGTGCGTTCGGCGAGGCTGTACTCGATCTGGATCGCGGCAATCGGCGCAAAACCACGTACCTCGGCCAAAAGGTCGGCGCGGGCGATGCGCCACGCGGGGAAGTTCGACAGCCCGGCGTAATGAATCTTGCCGGCACTGACCAGATCGTCGAAGCCGCGCAGGATCTCTTCCATGGGCGTCACGCCGTCGCTCATGTGAGCCCAGAACAGGTCTATATGATCAGTCTTCAGCCGTTTCAGGCTTTCTTCGACGGCGCGCACCATGTTCTTGCGGCTGTTGCCAGTGTGGGAAATGCCGTCTGCCGGTGTAGTCCCCAAGGTGTACTTGGTGGCGATGACCAGGCGATCCCGTTCTGCGGCGATGAATTCGCTGAGCATGGCCTCGGACTGCCCGCCCTGATAGCCATTGGCGGTATCGATGAAGTTGCCGCCGGCTTCCAGGTAGCCATCAAAAATGCGCTTGGCTTCGTCACGCTCGGCGCCATGCCCCCAACCGGTGCCGAAATTACCGGCGCCCAACGCCAGTTCGGAAACACGCAAGCCGGTTTTACGACCGAAAACTTTGTAATGCATGGGATGACTCCAGAGAGATGGCGACGGGGTTAATAAATTACTAACAACATCTATTAAATATGATGATAGTAATCTAGCGCGTCAAGGCGCTTTTTCTTGCTGTACAAAAATGCCGATCACCGGTCGCGTTATCCATGCGCAATGGCATACTGCCGCCCATGACTATCGAATCCCCCCTAAGCGCCTGGCAGCACGCCATCGAACAAAAGGGCTTCGTCCAGGACGAGGCCCAGGAACATGCCGTGTGGGCGCTGCAAAAATGCCACGAAGCACTGCACGAAGGCCGCTCGCCAATTTCCGGCGTGTACCTGTGGGGGCCGGTGGGGCGGGGTAAAACCTGGTTGATGGACCAGTTCTACCAAAGCCTGCGCGTACCGGCGCGGCGCCAGCACTTTCACCATTTCATGGGCTGGGTGCACCAGCGCTCGTTTCAACTGACCGGCACCGCCGATCCGCTCAAGGCGTTGGCCCGTGAATTGGCCGAAGAAGTGCGCGTCCTGTGTTTCGACGAGCTGTTCGTCAATGACATCGGCGACGCGATCATTCTCGGGCGCCTGTTCCAGGTGATGTTCGAACAGGGCGTGGTGGTGGTCTGCACGTCCAATCTGCCGCCGGACCAGCTGTACGCCGATGGTTTCAATCGCGACCGTTTCCTCCCCGCTATCACGGCGATCAAGCAACATATGCAAGTTATTGCGGTGGATGGCGGGGAAGACCATCGCTTGCACCCGGGCGTCGGTTCGCAGCGCTACTGGGTGGCCGAGCCCGGTGAGCCCGGCGCGCTGGATCAAGTGTTCCAGGGGTTGAGCGTCGGCCAGTCAGTGTCGAGCGAGCCGATCCAGGTCGGTTACCGCTCGCTCGACGTGGTCAAGGCCAGCCCGACAGTGCTCTGGGCCCGCTACGCCGCGCTGTGTGAGCAACCGTTCGCAGCCATGGATTTCATCGCCCTGTGCGATACCTACAGCGCTATTCTGTTGAGTGATGTCCCCAACCTCAGTGCGCAGAAGCGCGCCGGGCGCATTGCCCGTGGCACCGAAGACGGCATCGAGCGGGTGGAGGCGGGGGATCGCGAATTGCCGCAGTTGTCGGTGCATGACGACGGTGTGCGACGCTTCATTGCCCTGGTGGATGAGTGCTATGACCGCAAGGTGCCGCTGTACCTTGAAGCGCAAGTGCCAATGGCGTCGCTGTACACCGAGGGTTACCTGGAGTTCCCGTTCCGTCGCACCCTCAGTCGATTGCAGGAAATGCAGTTGCAACGGTTTGCCGAAGTTTGATCGGGATTCGATCGGGAGCAGCGAACATGAATCAGCCCTTGTCCCACCATTTGCTGACCATGGCCTACCAGAACGCCTGGGCCAATCACCGATTGGCCAAGGCCTGGAGACAATTGACCGCGCAGGAACTGAGCGCACCCCGGGTCAGTTTTTTCCCCGGCATCCGCGTCACCCTCAACCACATCCTCACCTGCGACTGGTTTTATGTGGATGCACTGGAGCGCGAAATGCGCGGCGACGATCCGCATCCCAATTACCAGGTCTTTTTCAAGGAAGACGAACCCTGCTTGCTCGCGATCGACCTCGTTAGCGAGCAGGCCCAGGTCGACCGTCGGTTGATCGCCTATTGCGAGCAACTGCGCGATGCCAGTCTCGGCAAAATCGTCACCATCGCCCGCGACACGCCGCAGTACGACAGCCGTTTGCGCCTTCTGTCCCACTTGTTCGAACACCAGATCCATCATCGCGGCCAGGTTCACGCCATGCTCAGCGGCACTTCGGTCAAGCCACCGCAACTCGACGAGTTTTTCTGCGCCGGTGAATCGCACTTGCGGGCCGAGGATTTTGCCGAACTGGGATGGACGGAAGCCCTGATCTGGGGCGCTTGAGCGCCAAGCAATTGTGCGGTTGCGATTGTCGACACCACGGTGCTCGCGCTATGGTCGGCGGGCACTTCAGCGTGACATGCATGCTGGGGGCTACTTCATGTGTGATCGAGGATGGAAATGGACTCCGCAGAAATTCTTGTGCTTCAGGCCAGTTACACCAATCCGGTGCATGCCGAGGCTATTTGTCTGGTGTTGAACCACTACGCCGAGGACCCGATGGGAGGCGGGCAGTCGTTGCCGGCCGCTGTACTGGAGCAACTTCCGGCAGAGCTTGCCCGGCGTCCCCACGCCTTCAGTGTGCTGGCCTTTGTCGGCGGCGAACCGGCCGGGCTGGTCAATTGCTTCGAGGGATTTTCCACTTTTGCCTGCCGGCCGTTGGTCAATGTGCACGACGTGTCGGTGGTGAAAAAATTTCGCGGCCTGGGTTTGAGCCAGAAGATGCTGCAAAAGGTCGAGGACATCGCCCGTCAGCGCGGTTGCTGCAAGCTCACCCTGGAAGTGCTGGAAGGCAACGCCGTGGCGCAGGGCTCCTATGAAAAAGCCGGTTTCGCCGCCGGCATGTTCGACCCGGTCCATGGGCGAATGCTGTTTTGGACCAAGAGCCTCTAGCTCGACAGGACCTTTGGAGGTCACTTCATTTCCAGCGTGTTGTAGGAGCTGGCTTGCCAGCGATGGTCGTTAACGATAACGCGTGTGAACCGGATAAACTCGGCGCACGTGAGTCCATCGCCAGCAAGCCGGCTCCTACAGTTTGGCGTTCACATCATTTTGACTCGGACGCGGGCCTTGTAGGAGCTGGCTTGCCAGTGATGGTCGTTAACGATAACGCGTGTGGACTGGATAAACTCGGCGCACGTGAGTCCATCGCCAGCAAGCCGGCTCCTACAGTTTGGCGTTCACATCATTTTGACTCGGACGCGGGCCCGCGGGCGATGGTCGTTAACGATGACGCGTGTGGACCGGATAAACGCGGCGCACTGGAGTCCATCGCCAGCAAGCTGGCTCCTACAGTTTGGCGTTCACATCATTTCGATCAGGACGCGGTCCCTTGTAGGAGCCCGCTTGCGGGCGATGGTCGTTAACGATGACGCGTGTGGGCTGGATAAACGCGGCGCACTGGAGTCCATCGCCAGCAAGCCGGCTCCTACAGTTTCCCGGGAATGCGTGAAGAACCCAAAAAAAGGGCGTCCATCAGGACGCCCAGCAATCATCTCCAACTGTAGAGTCGCAGTCAGAGGCACATGGATCATTTCGGTCTGTAGGTTTCAGTCATTTGTGCGGTTTGATCGTCTGGAACCCGCAACTCAGTACTTTGGATTGGGTGACCCAGGGCTTGTTGCTGGGCCAGTCGTAGACTTTCGAAGTAATAGCGCATGCGTTCAGCTCCGCCTTCGGCAAAAGCGCTGGTCGAACCCAAGGCCAACAGGCCGGCGAGGATCATTGCGGTGCGTTTCATGGTTTGCCTCCCACTACAGATGTCGGATGCCTTTCGTCCATGAATCTATGAAGCAGTGTCGAAATGGCATTATCCGCCGATTCCGTTAAAAGGGAATTAACTCCGGTTGCTGGAAAGCCAGCATGAAAAAGGGGCCGGAATCGGCCCCTGGAAGGATTACTGCTGAACGACCGCGGGTGGCGTCTTTGGCTTCATCAGGCTGAAGTCGATCAGCGCGCGTTGCTCACGCTCATACGGGTTGCCGATCATCAATGGCCGGGCCTTGAAGCTATCGCTGACCAGACTTTTGCTGCGATCGAGTTCGTCGAAGCTCAGGCCCGCCAGATCGGCCCAGGTGTGGATCAGGTGCGAGCTGCTGTAAGGACGCGAGAGATCGCCGGCGAGGTTCCAGTCATGGCTTGCTCGCCATTTCGGCGAGGCCCAGGCCATGAACGGAATGGTGTACATCGGCGCCGTCGGCTTGTTCTCGTTGCGCCCCAGGGTGCTGTGTCCTACGGAATCGAACACGTCTTCGCCGTGGTCGGACAGGTACAGCAGGAAGCCGTTCGGATCGCTCTTGGCGTAGTCCTTGATCAGGCTCGATACCACGAAATCGTTGTACAGCACGGCGTTGTCGTAGCTGTTGTACGTCGGCAACTGGTCATCGCGAATGCCGGCAGGCACACCCGTGCGATCCTGGAACTTGTCGAAGGTCGACGGGTAGCGGTACTGGTAGCTCATGTGCGTGCCCAGCAAATGCACGACGATGAGTTTGCGCGGTGCCGCATCGGCCAGGGCCTTGTTGAACGGCTCGATCACGTCGCCATCGTACTGGGCGGCGTTCTGGTTGCGGTTGTTGTTCAGGTACACCTGTTCGTCGGCCTGTTCGGAGAAGGTCGTGAGCATGGTGTTGCGCTTGGTCATGGTCTGCTGGTTGGTGATCCAGAAGGTCTTGTAACCGGCCTGTTTCATCATGCTGACCAGCGATGGCGTCGACAGGTACAGGTCCGGGTTTTCTTCGTCGGCGAAGGTCAGGACCTGCTGCAGCGCTTCAATGGTGTACGGGCGCGGGGTGATGACGTTGTCGAAAACGTCCAGTTGATCCTTGAGCTTGTCCAGTTCCGGCGTGGTTTGCCGTGGGTAACCGTACAGGCTCATGCGCTGGCGGTTGGTGGACTCGCCGATCACCAGCACCAGGGTCGCAGGCTGGTTGGCCATGGCATCCTTGAGGTTGTGCAGCGGTGGAATCTTGCTGGCGCTGTCGAGCATGTCCTGCATGCCGGCCAGGGTTTCCAGGTAACGGTGATAGGCCACGGCCATCTGCCATGGCACAGCCGGCTCGATGCGGGTTTCGAACTTGTCGAAGCCTTCGGCGAAACTGCCGGTGCGCGAGGTCTGCTTGATCAGCGGATAACCGACCACCGCCACCACGATGGCCACGGCTGCCGCGATGGCCTTGCCACGGGGCAGGTACACCGGGCGCAGGCGAGTCCACAGGAACCAGGCAAAAACAGTGTGGGCCAGGAATGCCGGAACCATCCACCAGGCAAAGTACTGGGTCATGTACTCGCCGGCTTCAGCCACGTTCGACTCGAACATGATGAAGATGACGCTCTGGGAAAATTCCTGCTGGTAAATGAAGAAGTAGCCCAGGCTCGCCATGGAACACGCCCACAGCACAACGCCGATCACGGCGGCCATGACACGGGTCTGCTTGGGGAACAGCAGCATCGGCGCCAGCCAGATCGCGCTCATGACGAAGGCCTGGCGGAATCCGGTAAAGCCGGAGGTGCCCGTCAACTGGATCAGTAGCTGGGTAATGCCGGAAAAGTACCAGAAAAATACAAACAGCCAGATGAACCCGGCCCAGTCAAAACCTGCCGCAGTCGTTTTGCTGCGTTTGAACAAAGACATTCAGCGCTCCAGCCGAGAATTCACTACCACCGCCGGGACTTGGAGATCGCGGACGACGAACGAGGGCCGCGCGGAATCGGGCGGCCTTAAACGCGTAATTATCGTGAAACAATTGTGAAAATTTTGTGAGTTGCCGAAAATGGCAGGGCGTGAGCCAGTGCGGAAGCAGTGCAGACTGCTCCCGCTTGCAAGGGAAGCGTCAGGCGAGTGGGGCGCGCTGTGTCACAGCCAGGGGGTGGGTCTGGCCGGCTTGCAACAGCAGGCGTAACTGCGCCAGCTCCTGTTTCAACTGATCGCGTTCTTCTTTCAACTGACGCAATTCATCGCGACGGATAGTGACGTAAAGGGTTTGTGCTGGCAGTGCGGTATGTACTGTGCCCATTGCTCACCTCGCAAATGGCGTGTCTCAACTGTAGAGCCGCCTCGAAATCAACGGCTGATCTACTATCGGCGCCAATTTTGATTTCTTTTGCCCCCAAAGGGAACTTTTTTATTTTTCATTGTCGTTGTGTCTTCGGCTTGATTCCCGACGTTATCCATCAGGATCGGGCACAATGCCCGGAAACTTCACGCCAACGCTCTGGACTAACCTCATGAGTCGCGTTGGGCTATAACCTTTGACACACATTTTATTTGTAGTAGGGAGCATCAGCACATGCAACTCGGGATTATTGGACTGGGCCGCATGGGCGGCAATATTGCACGGCGCCTGATGCTCAACGGGCACACCACCGTTGTATATGACCGCAATACCGCCTTTGTCGAAGCCCTGGCCGCAGAGGGTTCCACCGGCGTCACCGATCTGCCTGCGCTGGTCGCTGGCCTGGCCAAGCCGCGTGCGGTGTGGGTCATGCTGCCAGCTGGCGCGCCGACCGAAGACACCATCGACACCCTGGGCACCTTGCTCGAAGCCGGCGACACCATCATCGATGGCGGCAACACCTTCTATAAGGACGATATCCGCCGGGCCAAAACCCTGTCGGAAAAAGGCCTGCACTACATCGACGTCGGTACGTCCGGCGGCGTCTGGGGCCTGGAGCGCGGTTACTGCATGATGATCGGCGGCGATACCGAGACCGTTAAGCGTCTCGATCCGCTGTTCGCCACCCTGGCCCCTGGCATGGGTGACATCCCGCGCACCAAGGACCGCAAGTCCGACGACGATCGTGCCGAGCGTGGCTACATTCACGCAGGTCCCGCCGGCGCCGGGCATTTCGTCAAGATGATCCACAACGGTATCGAGTACGGAATGATGCAGGCCTTCGCCGAAGGCTTCGACATCCTGCAAACCAAAAACAGCGAGAGCCTGCCGCCAGACCAGCGTTTCGACCTGAACGTCGCCGACATCGCCGAAGTCTGGCGTCGTGGCAGCGTGGTGTCCTCGTGGCTGCTCGACCTGACCGCCGATGCCCTGGCCAGCGATCCGAAACTCGACGGTTTCTCCGGGTCTGTGGCTGACAGCGGTGAGGGCCGCTGGACCATCGAAGCCGCAATGGAGCAAGCGGTGCCGGTACCGGTGCTGTCGAACTCGCTGTTCTCGCGCTACCGTTCGCGCGGGCAGGGCACCTTTGGCGACAAGGTGCTCTCGGCCCAGCGCTTCGGCTTCGGCGGCCACGTGGAGACCTCGAAAAAATGACCCACTTGATCCGCAAGAAATCCAAGGCTGAGCCCGCACCCGCGACGACGCTGTTTCTGTTTGGCGCCCATGGTGACCTGGTCAAGCGTCTGTTGGTGCCAGCGCTGTATAACCTCAAGCGCAACGGCCTGCTCGGGGATGGACTGCGGATCATCGGCGTTGACCACAACGCCATCAGCGATGAAGGTTTTGCGCAAAAGCTCGAAGACTTCATTCGCGGCGAGATGGCTGGCAAGGGTGACCACACCCTTGATCCAGCGGTCTGGTCGAAACTTGCCAAAGGCATCAGCTACGTCCAGGGCGACTTCCTGGACGACAGCACTTATCAAGCGCTGGCGGCGAAAATCGCCGACAGCGGAACCGGCAATGCGGTGTTCTACCTGGCCACCGCGCCGCGTTTCTTCAGTGAAGTGGCACGCCGTCTCGGTGCCGCCGGCTTGCTGGAAGAAACTCCCGAGGCGTTCAGAAGGGTGGTGATCGAAAAGCCCTTCGGCTCCGACCTGCATACGGCCGAGGCCTTGAATGCCTGCCTGCTCAAGGTGATGACGGAAAAGCAGATTTACCGGATCGATCACTATCTGGGCAAGGAAACGGTACAGAACATTCTGGTCAGCCGTTTTTCCAACAGCCTGTTCGAAGCGTTCTGGAACAATCACTACATCGACCACGTGCAGATCACCGCCGCCGAAACCGTCGGCGTGGAAACCCGTGGCAGTTTTTATGAGCACACCGGCGCGCTACGGGACATGGTGCCCAATCACCTGTTCCAGCTGCTGGCGATGGTGGCGATGGAGCCTCCCGCCGCGTTTGGCGCCGATGCGGTGCGCGGCGAGAAAGCCAAGGTCGTCGGCGCGATCAGGCCCTGGACGGTCGAGGAGGCTCGCGCCAACTCGGTGCGCGGTCAATACGCCGCCGGTGAAATCGACGGTAAGGCACTGCCGGGTTATCGCCAGGAAGACAAGGTTGCGCCCGATAGCAATACCGAAACCTATGTGGCCCTCAAGGTCATGATCGACAACTGGCGTTGGGTCGGGGTGCCGTTCTACCTGCGTACCGGCAAGCGCATGAGCGTGCGTGACACCGAGATCGTCATCTGTTTCAAGCCGGCGCCCTATGCGCAGTTTCGCGACACCGAAGTCGACGAATTGCAGCCGACCTATCTGCGGATTCAAATCCAGCCGAACGAAGGCATGTGGTTCGACCTGTTGGCCAAGCGCCCTGGTCAGGCCCTGAAGATGGACAACATCGAATTGGGGTTTGCCTACAAGGACTTCTTCGAGATGCAGCCGTCCACCGGCTACGAGACCCTGATCTACGATTGCCTGACAGGCGACCAGACGCTGTTCCAGCGCGCCGACAACATCGAGAACGGCTGGCGTGCCGTGCAACCGTTCCTGGAGGCCTGGCAGCAGGATTCCAGCGTGCAGAGCTATGCCGCCGGGGAAAACGGCCCCAAGGCCGGCGAAGAATTGCTCACCCGTGACGGTCGCGTCTGGCACCGTCTTGGATAACCCGTATCTCCTGTGGGAGCGGGCTTGCTCGCGAAGAGGCCGCCACATTCAACATTTGAGTTGACTGGCAGTCCGCTTTCGCGAGCAAGCCCGCTCCCACATTTTTGGTTCGGGTTACAGCCAGTAACTCACTGCATACCACCCTAGCAAGCCCATCACCACGGTGTACGGCAACGCCATCCAGACCATCCGCCCGTAAGACAGGCGCACCAGCGGTGCAATGGCCGACGTCAGCAAGAACAGAAACGCCGCCTGGCCATTGGGTGTCGCCACGCTCGGCAGGTTGGTGCCGGTATTGATCGCAATGGCCAGCGTCTCGAAGTGCTCACGGGTCATCTCACCCGCCATGAAGGCGCGCTTCACTTCAGTGATGTAAATGGTTGCCACGAACACGTTGTCGCTGATGGCGGACAGCAGGCCGTTGGCAATGAACAGCATGCCCGGCTGTTGATCCGCCGGCAGCGCCAGTACCCAGTGGATCAGTGGGGCGAACAATTGCTGATCGTGAATCACCGCGACCACCGCGAAAAACACCACCAACAATGCGGTGAACGGCATGGCGTCCTTGAACGCGGTGCCGAGGCGGTGCTCGTCGGTGATGCCGGTAAACGCGGTGATCAACACGATCACCATCAAGCCGATCAAGCCCACCTCGGCGATGTGGAACGCCAGCCCGACAATCAGAATCAACGCGGCAGCGCCTTGCACAAGAAGCGCGGCACGTTGGCGTGGGGAGCGCTCGGCATCATCTTCAGCGGCATAGTTGGCCAGCACCGCGCGGACGTTTTCCGGCAGCAGCGTGCCGTATCCGAACCAGTGCAGCTTTTCCAGCAGGACGCACGTGACCAGCCCGGCAACCAGTACCGGCAGGGATACCGGCGCAACCTGGGTAAAGAACTCGGAGAAGTGCCAGCCCATTTCATGGCCGATCAGCAGGTTCTGCGGTTCACCGACCAGCGTGCAAACACCGCCCAATGCAGTGCCCACGGCGCCGTGCATCAGCAGACTGCGCAGAAAGGCGCGGAACTGTTCGAGATCACCCTGATGCAGGGTCGGCAGGTGTTTGTCGTCGCTGTACTCACTGTCCTGGCGCGGATCGTTACCCGAGGCGACGCGGTGATACACCGAGTAAAAGCCGACGGCGGCACTGATGATCACGGCCGTCACGGTCAAGGCATCGAGGAACGCCGAGAGAAAGGCCGACAGAAAGCAGAACATCAGCGCCAGCAGGGCCTTGGAGCGAACGCCTAGCAGCAGGCGCGAGAACAGGTACAGCAACAAGTCCTTCATGAAATAAATGCCGGCCACCATGAACATCAGCAGCAGGATCACCGGGAAGTTGTGCTGCAACTCATCGTACAGCGCCTGGGGCGTGGTCATCTTCAGCAGCAGGGCTTCAATCAACAACAGGCCGCCGGGCATCAGCGGATAACACTTGAGCGCCATGGCCAGGGTAAAGATGAACTCCAGCACCAGCAGCCAGCCAGCGGCCACCGGGCCCACGGTCCACAGCACCAGGGCATTGAGAATCAGAAAGCCGACGATGCAGGCCTTGTACCAACGGGGCGAGTTCCCGAGAAAGTTGTGCGCGAACGCCTGGGCCATTGAACCGGACATCGGCTGCTCCTTGTTTTAAGAAGCGCGCAAGTTGCCGTAAGCGGGCGAGAAGATCAAGCACACGAATAATGCATCGGTTCAGCCCAGATATCGCGCGACGATTGCCTTGTAATTCCCATGCAGCGAATAGCCGCCCACGACGATATTTCCATCGCTCTGCGCCGCGATACAAGTGGCGGTATCCAGGCTGGGGCCGAGGCGGGTACGGGCATAGCCGCAGCCTGCGTTGAAGCGGCTATCGAGATGGCCGTCGGGCAGGTATCGCCCGACAATGAAGTCTGCTTCAACGCCGCCGATGGTTGCGCCGACTGTGAGCACACGGCCATCGGGCTGTAACTGCGCGGCATTCCACTGGCAGCCACTGTGGCCAATGACCAGGCGTTGCGGCTGGCCACCGTTACAGTGGTTGTCGGGGCGGCCGTTGCTGTGCATTTTATAGGTCAGGCAGTGCATCGGCTCGTGACTGCTGCCTACACACAGGATGTCGCCATTGATTTGCTGGACCACCTGACTGATCTGGGCACCATGCCCGTGCGCCTTGAAAGTCATGAATCCATCCACGGCAAAACTGTCGTCGAGGTGGCCGTCAGCCTGGTAGCGCGCCAGCAAGCCTTCCTCAGGGAAGTTGATCGAGCCACCCACCAGAACCCGGCCGTCGCGCTGTACCGTCAGGCTGCTGAGCCAGGTGTTCATCAGCAGGTGCCTGACCACGACAAAGCCGCGGCCATTGAACGAGCAGTCCAGCGAGCCTTCGACATCCAGCCGAATCAACAGACCGACATGATCGGCCAGTTCGAAGTGATGATTGGCCAGGATCAGGATCCGGCCGTCTTGCTGTACGTCCACATCGCAGGCTTCTGCACCCGGCACGCCGGGAGGCAGCCAGACATCGCGCATGCCCAGGGACAGGCCGCCAGGCAATCGCACGACACGGCGACCGTTATCGCCAAAGCCTTGAACCAGGCGCCCCTCCTGATCGAACAATGCCAGGGCCGGGAGCGTGCGATGGGCGTTTTCGTATTGCAGGCCGGCCAACAGGATATTGCCGTCGGGCATGACCAGTACCTTGGCGCCCATGGCTTCGAAACCCGATTCGAATTGCCCGATGACACTGCCTTGCTTGCCGAACGCAAGGTCTGCCGAACCATCCTCCAGCAAGCGGGCCAGGCCAAAGCGACTGCCTTCGGCCATGGCGACCTTGGCCGCCACCAGCAAGCGGCCTTGGCCATCGATGGCGACGTCATTGGCCAGGCTGGAAAGGCTGTCGGCGAAATACACCTGGGTTTTGCCGTTGGCGGCAAATGTCGTATCGAGAGTACCGGCAATATTCCGGGTGGCGGAGTAGGCAATGGCGGACTGGATTGGCATGAACCGCATCTCCTTGCGAGTCGTCCTGATCCAGAAGTTTGGGTGGCGACTATATAAGGAGAATATTCAATCCCTGAATGGGGAGATGCACAACTGCAATAACTAACAGACGGAGAGTCGCTGTGTGCCACAACAGTGTCTTTTCGAACCAATGGCAAGCCTGCAAAGAATCCGCTGCACAAAAGTTCAAACTAACGGGGCAATTAGTGTAGAAGGGCGAGAGCGAGCAGCCCAACTAAAAACGGGGGAGGGCGCGGATTACCCCGGAGTAATCCGCAAAACGATTAGTACGGCATCGACCACGACTGCAGTGCGTAACCTTCCTGGCTCAATTCGGCGCGGGCCTGTTCCAGCAGCAATTCGAGTTGTGCAGGATCGGAATAAGCACTGCTTGGGATCTGCCTGCGGCCAATGCTGGTGCTGGTCCGGTCGATCACGGTCAGGCTGAGTTCGCCATTACCGTCCTGTGGAGCCCAGGCCACGCATGTGAATGGTTTAAATGCGCGGTCGGCAATCAGAAGTGCTTCGTTGATACGCAGCGGGGCGTTCATAGGGTCTTCTCTCTGTATGCCCAATCAAGTGATGTGCCGTCGGTTGGGCTTACCGTTCGGCTGGTTACTTGTACTGATGCCCGCAACCCGGAGTTGGGTCACACAAAATCAAAAGAAATTTCGACTTTATTTCATATGCCCGGGAATGAGCCCGGCATTGAAAGCTGAATGAAAGGAAAGAGTCGTTAGGTGACTATCAAAAGCACTTCTTATAACTGGATGTATGGCAACCCTATAGTCAAACGGTACAAGGATCCGTCAAGTTCTTGCTAACGTTACAGTCAGGTCCGCCAAATGACTGTTTTTAATAAAATTTCTTAATTTTGGCGCCAAGGAATAGTCATGAGTGATGCGCCTGTTTCACGACGTCTATTAGTGGTGGACCCTTGCGACGATTGCTATCGTCTGCTCCCCGGATTGCGCGCTATCGGTTGGGACGTTGATAGCTGCGCGCTGGAACACGCCGCTGACCGAACCTGTGACGTGGGCTTGTTACGCCTGCAGCCTTTTCACCTCGAACACCCCGAGGCCGTCAAGGAGTTGATCAGCCGCAGTGGTACCGAGTGGATAGCCGTCCTCAATCAGGAAATGCTGCGATTGCAAAATGTGGGCGACTTCGTCTGTGAATGGTTTTTTGACTTTCATACTTTGCCATTCGATGTGTCCCGGGTTCAGGTAACGTTGGGCCGGGCATTTGGCATGGCGCGGTTGCGAGGCCAGGGTACGGTCCATGTTGACCAACCCGAGCACGAATTGCTCGGCGACAGCAAACCTATCCGTGAACTGCGAAAACTGTTGAGCAAACTGGCTCCAACCGAATCTGCGGTGTTGATTCGCGGTGAAAGCGGCACTGGCAAGGAACTGGTCGCACGCACCCTGCATCGCCAGTCCCAGCGTCACAGCAAACCCTTTATTGCAATCAATTGCGGCGCGATTCCCGAACACTTGATCCAGTCCGAGTTGTTTGGTCATGAGAAAGGCTCATTTACCGGCGCACACCAACGCAAGGTCGGACGGATCGAAGCCGCCAACGGTGGCACTCTGTTTCTCGACGAGATCGGGGACCTGCCCCTGGAACTACAGGCCAACCTGTTGCGGTTCCTCCAGGAAAAACACATCGAGCGAGTGGGCGGCAGTCAGCCGATTGCCGTGGATGTGCGGATTCTGGCGGCGACGAATGTCGACCTGGAAGCCGCTATCGAGAAGAAACGCTTTCGCGAAGATTTGTATTATCGCCTGAACGTACTGCAGGTGGTGACCGTACCGTTGCGCGAGCGCCATGGTGACTTGTCGATGCTGGCCAACCACTTCTCCCATTTCTACAGCCGTGAAACCGGGCGTCGCCCACGCAGTTTCAGCGAAGATGCCTTGATTGCCATGGGCAAACACGACTGGCCAGGCAATGTTCGTGAACTGGCCAATCGCGTTCGTCGCGGGCTGGTGTTGGCCGAAGGCCGGCAGATCGAGGCCCGCGACCTGGGGTTGATCAGCCAGCATACGATCGCCGCGCCGATGGGCACCCTGGAAGAATACAAGACCCGGGCCGAACGCCAGGCGTTGTGCGATGTATTGAACCGCCACAGCGATAACCTGAGTGTCGCCGCCAAAGTACTGGGGGTGTCGCGACCGACCTTCTACCGGTTGTTGCACAAACATCAGATTCGCTGAACCCCAACTGCAAAAAAAGCTTCTTCACGCATTCCCGGGAAACTGTAGGAGCCGGCTTGCTGGCGATGGACTCCAGTGCGCCGCGTTTATCCAGTCCACACGCGTTATCGTTAACGACCATCGCTGGCAAGCCAGCTCCTACAAAAGACCGCGTCCGAGTCGACAATGATGTGAACGCCAAACTGTAGGAGCCGGCTTGCTGGCGATGGCCTCAAGTGCGCCGCGTTTATCCAGTCCACACGCGTTATCGTTAACGACCATCGCTGGCAAGCCAGCTCCTACACGGGACCGCGTCCTGGTGGAAATGATGTGAACACCAAACTGTAGGAGCCAGCTTGCTGGCGATGGACTCAAGTTCGCCGCGTATATCCCGGTCACACGCGTAATCGTTAACGATCATCGCTGGCAAGCCAGCTCCTACAGGGGGCCGCGTCCGAGTCGAAATGATGTGAACACCAAACTGTAGGAGCCGGCTTGCTGGCGATGTACTCAAGTTCGCCGCGTTTATCCAGCCCACACGCGTTATCGTTGACGACCATCGCTGGCAAGCCAGCTCCTACACGGGGCCGCGTCCTGGTGGAAATGATGTGAACACCAAACTGTAGGAGCCGGCTTGCTGGCGATGGACTCAAGTGCGCCGCGTTTATCCAGCCCACACGCGTTATCGTTGACGACCATCGCTGGCAAGCCAGCTCCTACAAAAGACCGCGTCCTGGTGGAAATGATGTGAACGCCAAACTGTAGGAGCCGGCTTGCTGGCGATGGACTCAAGTGCGCCGCGTTTGTCCGGTTTACGCGCGTTATCGTTAACGACCATCGCTGGCAAGCCAGCTCCTACACGGGACCGCGTCCTGGTGGAAATGATGTGAACACCAAACTGTAGGAGCCGGCTTGCTGGCGATGGACTCAAGTTCGCCGCGTATATCCAGGTCACACGCGTCATCGTTAACGATCATCGCTGGCAAGCCAGCGCCTACAAGGGATCGCGTCCGAGTCGGGCCTCCAAACCAGTGAAAGCCCCTAAAAAAACGCTGCGATGAAAGTTGCTGCGGTTTTTTGTTTGGGTCAGAAGTAGTAAGGGAATTTCAGGCTGAACTGGAAGTCCGGGGCATCGTCCGTCAGGCCGATGGACAGGTTGGGGACGATGGTCAGGTTGTCGGTGGCCGCAATGGTCATGCCGATGTTGAAGTAACCGGCGTTGGCATCGCTGGACACCACTGATTGCCAATCTCCGCCATCTTCCTTGAGCTTGCTTTTGCGTTGCACCAGGTCAGAGACCGAGAACGACATACTCATCTTTTCGTTCAGGGCAAACGCAATACCGGCGCCGATCTGGAAACTGTCGCCAATGCGTACTTTGCCCGGCGTCTTGAGCGCCGGATTGGAGCTGATGTCGTCGAAAGACTCTTCCAGGTTGTGCGTGTACGACAGGCTGCCGAACAGCACTGCCGGATCGAAGGTCTTGACCAAAGAGATCCCCGGCGTGATCGACCAGACCCCATTACCGGTAGGCAAGGACTCAGGCACGGCAAGGTTGGAGTTGGTGTCCACCCGAACCAGCTTGATGCCGAACGGGTCTTTGCCAGTCGGTGCCTTGACGCGCAAGGTCGCCACGGCATCCGGCGTGTTGGCCGACTCGTCGAGGAATTTGTAGGCGATACCGAAGTTGACGTCGCCAATGGCCGGGTCTTCCTTGACGGTATCTTCGGTCGTGACGTTTGCCGCGCCGTTATTGCCGCCACCGGACTGGTACGTAGATTGACGGTAGACCACCGGCACGTTCAGGTCGAACTGCCAGCGATTGTTGAAGTTGTAGCGGCCGGTGAGGTCCAGTGTCCAGGTGTCGGCCTTTATCCGGTCCAGGTTGATGGCGCCGAGAAATATCGAGTCCAGGGCGAGAAAACCGTTGAGGACCAACTGGCGGGTATCGTACCGGGAGTAGGTTATCCCGGTTTCGACGCTGAACTTGCCACCGCCGAAGAACCCGCTGGCCTCGTCATACAGGTTTGAAACGCTTTGCGCCGGTTGTGAGTCATCGGCCAGCGATTGTCCATACGAACTGCCGCTGCCCCCGACGGCCCCCCCTGAAGCCGCCGCGGCACCGGTGCCGGTGGCGACGTTTGGATTGCCCTTCAGGTCCGCTGGGGACTTGACCAGGCGTTTGGGCGGGGGCGAAGCGGGCTGCTCTTCGACCTGGCGGACCCGTTGCTCAAGAACCGCCAAGGCTTTTTGCTGGACTTCGTATCGTTGTTTCAACTCCAGAAGCTCTCGTTTGAGAGCCTCCAGTTCCGGGTCAGGTGCTGCCTGCACCATCGCCATCGGGAGTAGAGAGCACAAGCATATAACTGCACGCAGTGATACCAATCGGTACATGAAAAAGCCGCCCATTTGTGCCCAATGCTCGTGTCTCAGCGTAGCTCAATACCCCAAGGTCCGTAATGCAGCGAGTTGGTTCAGGTTGTAGCCCAATGCACCAGCACTCGGGCTTTTATTGTCGAGCACGACGCTGAGTCGAGTCAGGTTGTTGACCACATTGCTGCTGCCCAGCAACCGGGTGTCTTGCAGCAACCCGCCTTGGGCGACCTGTTGCAGGCTTGAGCCCTGGTTGTTGTTGGCGGTAATGGCCACCTGAACGCCGCCGCCGGTCGCGGACACGGCGACACTGCCTGCAGCATTGCTGCCGGTGATGGTTTCACCGGCTATCAGTGCCTGGCCCCGGCTCGGCACCGGCGCAGGGGCCGTGCTGGCCTCTTTGACGTTGATGGCGATCTTGTTGTTTGAACTGTTGCCATCGCCTGCAGCCCGTGTGACCTGGGTGATGCCCTGAGAGGTGCCCAGCCCGGCGCCACCCGTTACACGACCGGTACCCGAGTTGGGCGAACCGCCTTTACCGTTGTGTTTGATGGTTGAAACGTAGAACTCGGGCTTGACCGTTGCGGCTTGAAGTCGCATCGAGGTGGTTGCCCCGATCAGATCACCACTGGCGTTGCGCCAGGTACTGCTCATGACAACACCGAAGCTGATGATCCGCCCCGGCATCACATACCGGCCACGCAACTCGGCCAGTTCCTGGTCCTTGATTTCGATGGGACTAAACTCATCAGCAAAACCTAAAGTGTTCGCTGCCAGACAGGTAGCGAACACCCAATACGAGGTTTTCATTTGCTGCTCCCGGAGCATCCTGCCCCCAATCATCTTATTGGCGATTAAAAGAAATCGCTCTGTATGAAACCAAAATCCATCAGTTCAGCATCCTTGACCGGGTTGAAGTTATCCATCTTGTTCTTGGCAGTCAGCGGCTCCGGTGGACTGCGTAACGCATTGGTTTTGTCGTAACCGGGGCCGATGATAGCGAAGACAATGCCATTCCAGCCTTTGACAAAATCATCATGGGAGTAGCGTTTGTGACCGAGCACCGGGTCGCCGATGTAGACCCAGTTCTTGTCCGCCCGTTGCAACACCACGAAGTGCTTGTAGCCGCGAATTTCCATCAGTACCACCACCGGAATCGTCACCGCATCGAGTCTTTCAGGCGGGATCTTGTAGCCCCGGGCGCGCATGCCGATGCGCTCTATGTAGCGCTTCATGTCCAGCATGGAAAAACCCTGGGTACGCACAAGGTCCTGGTCTGCGGTGACCAGCATGCCCTTGATGATGTGCTCTTCATCGACGTCAAGCCAATAGGCCTGGCGCAGTATTGTTGCCAGCGCGGCGGCACCGCAGCTGAAATCGGTTTTCTGTTCGACGATGTCGCTGAACCTGCGCTCACGCAAACTCTGTACGTGCTTGTACACCAGCACGCCGCCCGGCAGGGCGGCAACCGGCATCTGTGCGGCCTGGGTCAGCCCAGACAGGCAGAGCAGGGCGAAAAGGGCCGTCTTATGCATGGACGATACGCCTTCAGACCGAGGAAAAGCGCCGTCGCCGAGGCTTTCATGACGGTCGCGATTATGGGCATGATTTGCAGCCTGCGGCGATGGACAGCGAGTTGCTTTGCTGGTTGCCGACGCCGGACGATACGTTGGCTCCGCCGTTGCCGGAGAAGTTGTTCATCGAGCTCGTGATCGAAGCATTGTTGGTTACAGGGGGTTTCCAGCCTTCCAGCGTCATCACTTGTTGAGTGGTTATGCCGGACAGACCGAGTACGCCCACGGGTACGAAATCAGTCCTGGCGTTGTTGGTGACGTTCAGCCCGGACGTGCTTTGGTTAGCCGCCGCTGCGGCAACTGCTACACGGCCGCCCGAAACGGCAATCGCCAGGTTGTTTTTCTGTTGGTTGAAGTCGCCGGTGGTCACATTGATGCCGATGTTGCCGGAACCGCTGTTGCCAGCGTTATTGAGCGTTGTGTTGTTGGTGTTGGAGTGGTTCCTGGCGGTGTTGCCGGTGCTCTTCTGAGTCGCGCTGGAGACGGTGACGGCGGAGCCGAAGATGAAGGCTTCGTCCGCGGTGGCAAGGGCGGCGGCGTTGTCTTGCTGGTTGCCGTTACCGGCTGCAACGTTGGCGCCCATGTTGCCGTTGGAGTTGTTCAGGGAGTTATCGATTATGGCGTCGTTTTTGGTGCCCCGGTTCACTACCCCGCTGTCACTGCTTTCCTGCGAGTCCAGCACGGCGGCCCCGGCGCCTGAGGTAATCTGCAGAATCTGATCCAGCGACGGGCCATTAGGCTGTTGGTTGCCGCCCTGTCCATTGCCCTGCACGGGATCAGCCTGGGCTGCGAATGCCATCACTGCTGCCAGGGCGAAAGCCAGTGGTTTGAGAGCAGTTGTCGGGTTCATGGTGATTCTCCGTGCTCATTTGTTGGTCAAGTGTTGGTACTTCCCCATTCGCACTGTATCGGGGGTCAGTCAGAGACCCGGATACTCAGGGTGTTAGCCATTCGGTTCCCCACCCCGGCACTTTGGTTCACCTGGATCACGCCCCGGCTGCCAGTGAAGGCCTGGTCGCTCGTCACGACCTGGCGACTGCCGTTTGGTGTGCCAGTTGCTCCCGAGCCCGGTAGCAACGCCACGTTCTGTTGAGAAAGAGTGCTGTCGTCGATGGCTTGCGGTGCAGCGCCGATGCTGATACGCAGGGCGTTGGCCATCTGGTTGTTCGCCCCGGCACTCTGGTTGACGCCCAGTACGCCGTTGCCATTACTGAAAGAGGTGCCGCCGATATTGGCCGTCGCATCCATCGACGGATTGGCGGGCGTGGTGATTTTCTGCCTGACGCTGGTGGTCGCGCCGACTTCGGTACCAATGGCGATCGCGCGGACGTTGGCCTGCTGCTGTTGATCACCTGCCGCCTGGTTGACGCTGAAGTTACCTCGGTATTGGGCACCGGAATCCAGGAGGGTGGCGTTGTTCACCGAGCTGACGCCCGAATCGGCCATCACGCTGGTGCCGCCGAGCAGGGCAAGTAGCAGGGCAGTTAACAGGGCAGGTAAAAGAAGGGAACGATCCATCTCATTGCCCCCCCGCCATTCTGCCCAGTGAGCCCAGGCCGGTGCTCATGGCGCGGTTGATTGTTCCGGAAATGGCGCCGCCACTGCCACCACCGTGTCCGACGGACATGCCAGGCAAACCGTTGGGGTTGGTGACGACATTCAGGCCTTGCATGCCGCCCGGGTTTTGCCCGAAGTTGTTATGAGGGGTCGTTCCGGTGGTTACCCCGGCGATATCGGCGTCGCTGAGTTCCCCGGTGACGCGGGCAGAAGGATTGGCACTGATGGTGGCCGGGTTCGGATCCCTGCCGCCACTGCGACCGATGAGCGTTGGGTGAACGGTACGATCAAGCACGATGACACCGTTGCCTTCGGCTTGAACGTTGAAACTGAGAACAGTGCCGGCAGCGCTCGCGATCAGCAGGAGGCACATCAAGCCTTTTTTTTTGAATATCTCCACGACATTCATTCCTTCATTTGTAAGCTGGCCCCGGTCAGCTGTGTAAGGCATAGAGCGAAAGCTGTGCCGCCTTTTGAATATCGAGTTGATTCAATGGCTTACAGACTTGGATCGGGAACCTTTTGTCGAGGGTGTACCAACGGTGAGACAAAACCCTGCGCAGGCAACCCGTAATTGCGGAGCAACCCCTCTGGAACAAGGGTTCTAGCGTTTTTGTAACAACGCCTTAACACATTGGTGAGCAAACGAGGCAGGGCGTTGAAATGGGTAGTTTCAGGCAGGGAGGTTGTTTCAGGATCGGACACTTCCCCCCCACAGCAGGGGGAGGATGGGGAAAATGCCCCAAACGCCGGTCAGGCGTCGAGCAATCGGGTCACGGCATTCAGTGCCTGGAGTCGGCGTTGCGCCCAATCTCCGCGCAGTACTTGAACCGGTTGTGCGTGGCGCTCAAGCCACGTCAGGGTCTGCTCGAAAAAGGCCTGGCGCTCACTCAATCGGGGCTGGCAACGCTGGCCGTCATCCGTCCAGTCGACGTGTTCCGGCGACAGCAGCAAGTGCAAGTCGTAATGCCGGTCCAGTAATGCTTGCTCAATCCAAACGGGGCATTCGCCAAACAGGGTGTGACTCCAGAGGATGTTGCTCAGCAGGTGCGTGTCGAGGATGAGCAATGGCGGTTGTTGCGCCCGAGCCTGGTCTTCCCATGCCAATTGACCGCGGGCGATGGGCGTGATGTCGGCCAGCGTGGTGTCCCGCGGATTCTGCTCAATGAACCAGCGCACATACTCGTCAACCAGAATCCCGCCGAAACGCTGTTGCAACTCCGCCGCCAGCCAGCTTTTACCGCTGGATTCGGGGCCTGTGAGGACCAGGACTTTCATGCGCGCAATGCCGGATCGGAGCGCCATTCGCGCCAGCCCTGCACGGCGATAACCGCGAACAGCCCATACAGGGTGGCGGTCAGGTACAGGTCCTTATAGATGAACAGCCCGACGAAAATCACATCCAGGGCGATCCACAACGGCCAGCACTGCACGCGTTTTTGCGCCATCCAGACTTGCGCCACCAGGCTGAACCCGGTCAGCGCCGCATCGAGCCAGGGTTGCGCGGCATCGGTCCAGTGGGCCATGGCCGCCCCCAGCAACAGACTGCCGACTGCGCCAATGGCAAGGCTCAACACCACGGATCGAGCGTCGAGCCGGCTGACTTCGCGGCCATGGGTCGTTTCACCCACCCGCGTCCACTGCCACCAGCCGTAAAGTTGCAAGGCGGCATAGACGATTTGCAGCAGCATGTCCGAATACAGCTTCACCTCAAAAAAGATCCAGCTGTATAGCAGCACCATGACCAGGCCGATGGGCCAGCACCAGGGGTTCTGTTTGACTGTCAGCCAGACGGCAATGACACCGAGGGCGGCGGCAAACAGTTCAAGCCCGGACATGGAGGTTCCTTGGGGAAAAATGAAGAAGGGGGCGGATTGTAACCGTCGATCGGACTTGTCTGATAGGATTTCGGCCCCGCACGGATAAACCCGACTCAGGGTGGTTTTTTCACAGGGTTTTTACGGTTCTGTGGTGATCATTGAGGCGCGGGGGATCAGCTACGCTGGTCGCATTGTAAGTTTTTGAAAAATACTAACGGGGCATGCCGGCGCGCATAGCCTTTTGGGGGATTGATGGATCTTTGGACCGCCTTTCAGGCATTGATTCTTGGGGTTGTAGAAGGGCTGACCGAGTTCCTGCCCATTTCCAGTACGGGCCACCAGATCATCGTGGCCGACTTGCTCGGCTTCGGCGGCGAGCGGGCGATGGCGTTCAACATCATCATTCAACTGGGTGCCATCCTGGCGGTGGTGTGGGAGTTTCGCCGCAAGATCTTCGACGTGGTCATCGGCCTGCCGACCCAGCCGGGGGCCCGGCGGTTTACCGCGAATCTGTTGATCGCGTTCTTGCCGGCCGTGGTGTTGGGCGTCATCTTTGCCGACCTGATCCACGAGTACTTGTTCAATCCGATCACCGTGGCAACGGCACTGGTCATAGGCGGCATCATCATGCTGTGGGCCGAGCGCCGTCAGCATGAAGTGCACGCCGAAACCGTGGACGACATCACCTGGAAAGATGCCCTGAAAGTTGGCTTCGCCCAATGCCTGGCCATGATTCCGGGCACTTCGCGTTCGGGCTCGACGATCATCGGCGGGTTGCTGTTCGGCCTGTCGCGCAAGACCGCTACCGAGTTCTCGTTCTTCCTGGCGATGCCTACCATGGTCGGCGCGGCGGTGTACTCGGGTTATAAATACCGCCACCTGTTTGTCCCGGCGGATTTCCCGGTGTTCGCGATCGGCTTCGTCACCGCGTTCATCTTCGCGATGATTGCCGTCCGCGGGCTGCTCAAGTTCATCGCCAACCACAGCTATGCGGCGTTTGCCTGGTATCGCATCGTGTTCGGCCTGATCATCCTGGCGACCTGGCAATTCGGCTGGGTTGACTGGAGCGCGGCCAAGCCGTGAGTGACTCGCGCTCGCGCAATAACCCCGGACGCCAGTCCGGGGGACAGGTCCGTTATCCACGGCTGAAGTGGCTGGTGTTTGCCATCCTGTGCGCGTTGCCGCTGTCGGGTTCGGTGTCGTTCTGGCTGCATGGGGAGTCTCTGATTCCCCTGGCGGCCTACGGCATCGTCAGCGTCGTGACGTTTATCCTGTACTGGAGCGACAAGCGCAAGGCGCGCGCCGAGCAATGGCGCACACCGGAGAATGTCCTGCATGCGCTGGAACTCGCCGGAGGCTGGCCCGGGGCGTTGTTGGCCCAGCAAGCGTTTCGACACAAAACGCGCAAGGTGTCGTTTCAGTTGGTGTTCTGGCTCATCGTGCTGCTGCACCAAGTGTTCTGGATCGATCACCTGTTCCTCGGCGCAAACCTGTTCGCCTTGTTCTGATAAAGAAGGCTTTATAACAGGAGTCCGACTTGAGTCCGCTTTGGCAGTCTGCTCACCACCAATTGATGGGAGCGCTGCAGCAAACCCTGTAGTTCTTCGCTACCGAGCGGGTAGGGCGTTTCCATGATGATCCACTGCGCGCGCGCCAGATAAGGCGCCGGATGAATCCCCGGGCGGTCGCAATAGCCGAGAAACAAGTCCTTGTCGACCTTGAAGGCCAGGGAATCACCCCGTAACCCCTGCAAGGCGAACATCTTGTTCCCGGCAATCGAAAACACCCGCACGCCTCCCCATTTATAGTCTTCCCGAGCGCCGGGCAGGGTCAGGCAATACTTCGCGACATCCTCTTCGCTCATCCGTCCAGCTTTCATAACAATCTTTCCCCACAGGCATTGAAGGATTCGACCAAATGGTCAATCCAGGCGCGTACCGCCGGCATCACTCCGCGTCGATGAGGATAGACCGCTTGCAGCCAGCCACCGGGCAACGACCAGTCGGGTAACAACTGCACCAGCGAGCCGTTTTCCAGTTCCTGCTCGCAATACATCATGGGCAGCATCGTAAAGCCCAGACCGGAGAGGGTGCTGGCCTTGCGCACGATAAAGTCGTCGATGCCCAGCCGTGCCTCGAGCGCGAGTTCACAACTTTTACCCTTTTGATCCAGCATGCGGATGTGCACCATGCGGTCGGGTTCGAGGGCACCAAGTACCGGCAGGCTTTTCAGATCCTCGGGATGATTGATCTCGCGGCCAACGAGAAAACCGGGGCTGGCGACCATCAGCATCTGCGCCTGGCGCAGGCGGCGGGTGACCAGCAGCGGATCTTCGTCGCCCAGTTCGCGCACGCGCAGGGCCACGTCAATGCCTTCGTTCACCAGGTCGACCCGCCGGTTGAGCAGCATGACCTCCAGCTGGACTTGCGGAAACCGCTCCAGAAAGTCGCTGATCACCCCCGGCAATATTTCGTGGGCCAGCCCGACCGGGCAGGACACCCGCAAGCGTCCACGGGGCTCGCTGGACATGCTGGCCACGGCCTCGTCGGCCATTTCCGCCTCCAGCAGCATCGCCTGACAGTGCCTGAGGTAGCGTTCACCCACGGCAGTCAGTTTCAGCTGTCGGGTGGTGCGTTGCAGTAATCGTGCGCCAAGGCGTTCTTCCAGTTCGGCGATGCGACGTGACAGTCGGGACTTGGGGATGCCCAGCAAACGCCCGGCTGCCGCGAATCCCCCGGCTTCCACGACTTTGGCGAAGTAATACAGGTCGTTGAGGTCTTGCATGATGTGAATCCGATTGTTCTATCTGTGAGACGAACTATCGCATTGTTGCCGTCTAATCAGCTATTGGTTTCGTCTGTAGGATTAGTCCCATCAGATCGCCCTTGTGGGCGATCCTCACCTGGAGATCCCACATGAAACTGCTGCATATCGATTCGAGCATCCTGGGCGACAACTCGGCTTCCCGTCAGTTGAGCGGTGAAGTCGTCAAGGCCTGGCAAGCCGCCGAGTCAACCGCCGTGGTGACCTACCGTGACCTGGCCGCCGACGCGATCAGCCACTTCTCGGCCAACACCCTGGTTGCCGCCGGCACCACTGCTGAACTGCGCGACGCCGCACAACAGCACGAAGCCGAACTGAGTGCCTCGACCCTGGCCGAATTCCTCGCCGCCGATGCCGTGGTGATTGCCGCACCGATGTACAACTTCACCATCCCGACTCAGTTGAAGGCCTGGATCGACCGTATCGCCGTTGCCGGTCAGACCTTCCGCTACACCGAAGCGGGCCCTGAAGGCCTGTGCGGCGGCAAGAAAGTGGTGATCGTCTCGACGTCTGGCGGCATGCACGCCGGTCAGGCAACCGGTGTTGCCCACGAAGAATACTTGAAGTTGCTGTTCGGTTTCATCGGCGTCACCGACATCGAAATCGTCCGCGCCGAAGGCCTGGCTTACGGTGACGACGTGCGCAACAAAGCCATGAGCGCTGCCCACGCGCAAATCAGCGAGCAGTTGTTCGCCGCCGCGTAAGGCTTGCGTAAAAGTAAGCAACCGTTCAGGTAATGCCCCAAAAAACTCTGTATTCTGGTTACGCAAGTACCAGCTACGGAGTTTTTTGTTTCTGGTCGTTTCAGATTGTGGCCCGACTTATGCTTTCCAGGGTCTACGTCTCAAGTCCGGTAACAAGGTGGGGCATCCCATGGTGCGTCTTTGTGCAACTTTACTGATTTGCCTGCTCAGCAGCCTGAATACAGTGCACGCCGCGCCTGCGCCGCATCCTCACTGGAGCGTCGGCTTCCATGAGATGACCTTTCTCGATCCGCTGGACCTGCAGCCGATGCGCGCCATCGCCTTCTATCCTTCCAGTGACTGGGAGCACACCAGCAAACTCGAGGGTTACACCGTCGAAGCCGGGGAGGACACCAAGGTCGCCATTGGCCGCTTCCCCATGCTGATGCTGTCCCACGGGAACACCGGCACGCCACTGGCGTTGCACGACCTCGCCACCTCTCTGGCACGCAAGGGCTTTGTCGTGGTGGCAGTGATCCACCCGGGTGACAACTCCAGGGACCACAGCCGCCTCGGTACTTTGAGTAACCTGTATGGTCGACCGATCCAGATTTCCGAAGCCATAACCGCGACTTTGGGCGACCGCATGCTGTCGCCTTTCGTCAATGCCAATCAGGTGGGGGTCATTGGCTATTCGGCCGGTGGCGAGACCGCATTGATTCTGTCCGGCGCGACACCGGACCTGGATCGCCTGCGCCGTTATTGCCAGGAGCGTCCGGATGACCGCGATGCCTGCAACACCCAGGGCGAACTGATTGTCGACCGCGACGACCTGCAACCGGTGGCCGATCCGCGTGTCCATGCCTTGATGCTGATGGCGCCGCTGAGCCTGAAGTTCGGCCGTCACACCTTGGCCGATGTGCATGTGCCGGTGCTGCTTTACAGCGGCGATGGCGACAAACTGGTGGCGGTCGACAAGAACGCCGCAGCCCTGGCGCGCAAACTGCCGACAGCGCCGGACTTCAAGTTACTGGCCGGGGCAGGGCACTTCGTATTCATGGCGCCGTGCAATGACGAGCAGATTGCGATCATGCCCGCGTTGTGTACCGATGCCGATGGTGTCGACCGGCAAGACATTCACCGCAATTTGATCTCTGAAGCCGGAAGTTTCTTTTCGCGTACTTTGGGCAGGGCGACCCGCGCCGGGATGCAGACCGCCGATCAGTAATGCGCCAGATATCCTGTGGGAGCGGGCTTGCTCGCGAAGGCGGTGGCACCTGCGCCACATTAGTTACCGTCAGACCGCTATCGCGAGCAAGCTCGCTCCTACACCATTGCGCGGCGCTTGAGCAGCAACGTCAGGCCCAAACCTGTCACCGACAACAACGCCGCACAGAAGAAAATCCACCCGTAACCCAGGTTCAACGCCACTGCACCCATCAACGGGCCGGCGATTGCCAGCGCCAGGTCGAAAAACACCGCATAAGCACTCAAGCCCGCGCCCCGGCTGGAGTTAGGCACCTGTTTAATGGCTTCGACACCCAGCGCCGGGTACACCAGGGACAGACCGAACCCGGTCAGGCCGGCGCCAATGAGCGCATACCCGGTCGAAGGAGCCAGCCACAGCAACACCAGGCCAACCGTCTCGATGCACATGCAGGCAATGGCCGAGGTGAACCCGCCGAAACGGCTGATGGCGGAAATGAACAGTAGCCGCGATAGAATGAAACACACGCCAAACACGGTCAGGCAGTAGGCCGCGCCGGTCCAGCCGCGATTGACGTAATACAGGGTGATAAAGGTCGTCAGCGTGCCGTAGCCAATGGATGCCAGGCTCAGGCTCGCGCCAAACGGCGCAATGCGCCCGAATACCGCCCAGAACGGCAGGCGCTCACCGCGTACCACGGGTACCGAGGGCTTGTTGCGAATCAGCATCAGTGCGGCCAGGGCCAGCAGCGACAGGACGATGCCCAGGCTGGCGAAGCCGAGTTGTTGCACCATCACCACGCCCAGCGGCGCACCAATGGCAATCGCCCCATAAGAGGCGATGCCGTTCCAGGATATCGAGCGCGCAGTGTGCTCGGCGCCAACCTGGCCCATGCACCAACTGATGGTGCCGACGCCGATCAAGCCTTGGGCAATCCCCAGCAGCAAGCGCCCTGCGATCAAAATCAGCAGGCTGAGCAAGGGAATGTCTTGCAACAGGGTCGAGAGCAAGGTCAGCACGCCACTGAGCACAATCCCCGACAGGCCATAGATGATTGCGCGCTTGGTGCCGACGCTGTCCGACATCCGCCCGGCCATGGGCCGGCTGAGCAGGGTAGCGAGGTATTGCGAGCCGATGGTCAGCCCGGCCACGACGGCGCTGAACCCGAGCTGTTCGTGGACATAACCCGGCAATACCGCAATCGGCAAACCGATGCAGAGGAAGGCAATGAAGGTGTAGAAAACGATAGAGACGATCTGCAAGGTGATCGCCATGGAGCTTTGCGGGGCAGCTTGCGGCGCAGACATGAGGGCTCGTTCGCGGGCGGCGGTGGGAGAACTGCATCATGGCGCGGCGTTGGGATAAAAGGAAGCAGGCTAACGATATTTCAGGGGCAACCCGACTGTAGGAGCAGCCGGTCGACGCTCGATCGCTCGCGAAAAACGTCTGGATAACGCGTTCATTCAGGTTGCACGCGTTATCGTTGTCGTCCATCGCGAGCGAGCTCGCTCCTACAAGTGCAGCGAGGTTGTTTTAGAACACCACACCCTGGCTACGCAGGTAGT
Organism: Pseudomonas sp. P5_109; assembly: GCF_034009455.1. Taxonomy (NCBI): domain Bacteria; kingdom Pseudomonadati; phylum Pseudomonadota; class Gammaproteobacteria; order Pseudomonadales; family Pseudomonadaceae; genus Pseudomonas; species Pseudomonas sp. P5_109. The sequence continues at coordinate 3,690,069 of NZ_CP125380.1, read as the reverse complement.
CGTCGTAGGTGCCACTGAAGTCGGTCACGCCGTTCGGGCTCAACTCGATGATGCGGGTGGCCAGGGACGATACGAACTCACGGTCGTGGCTGACGAAGATCAGCGTGCCCGGATAGTTTTCCAGCGCCAGGTTCAGCGCTTCGATCGATTCCATGTCCAGGTGGTTGGTCGGTTCGTCCATCACCAGTACGTTCGGCTTTTGCAGGATCAGCTTGCCGAACAGCATGCGGCCTTGCTCACCACCGGAGATGACCTTGACCGACTTGAGGATCTCGTCGTTGGAGAACAGCATGCGGCCCAGGGTGCCGCGAATGACCTGCTCGCCCTGAGTCCACTGGCCCATCCAATCGAACAGGCTGACGTCGTCTTCGAAGTCATGGGCGTGGTCCTGGGCGTAGTAGCCCAGCTCCGCGCTTTCGGTCCATTTCACGGAACCGGCGTCCGGGGTCAGCTCACCCATCAAGGTGCGCAGCAGGGTGGTCTTGCCGATACCGTTCGGGCCGATGATCGCTACGCGCTCGCCGGCTTCGACGGTGAAGCTGAAGTTCTTGAACAGGGTCTTGCCGTCGAAGCCCTTGGACATCTGCTCGATGGTCACGGCCTGGCGGTGCAACTTCTTGGTCTGTTCGAAACGGATGAACGGGCTCACGCGGCTCGATGGCTTGACCTCGGCCAGCTGGATCTTGTCGATCTGCTTGGCACGGGAAGTGGCCTGCTTGGCTTTCGAGGCGTTGGCCGAGAAGCGGCTGACGAACGTTTGCAGTTCCGAGATCTGGGCTTTCTTCTTGGCGTTGTCCGACAGCAATTGCTCACGGGACTGAGTCGCCGCGGTCATGTACTCGTCGTAGTTGCCCGGGAACAGACGCAACTCGCCGTAGTCCAGGTCAGCCATGTGAGTGCAGACGCTGTTGAGGAAGTGACGGTCGTGGGAAATGATGATCATGGTGCTGTTACGCGCCTTGAGGATCGTTTCCAGCCAGCGGATGGTGTTGATGTCCAGGTGGTTGGTCGGTTCGTCGAGCAACAGCACTTCCGGATCGGAGAACAGCGCCTGAGCCAGCAACACCCGCAGTTTCCAGCCCGGAGCCACTTCGGACATCGGACCGAAATGCTGCTCCAGGGGAATACCCAGGCCCAGCAGCAGTTCACCGGCGCGGGATTCGGCGGTGTAGCCGTCCATTTCGGCGAATTCGGTTTCCAGCTCGGCCACGGCCATGCCGTCTTCTTCGCTCATTTCCGGCAGCGAATAGATGCGGTCGCGCTCGGCCTTGACCTTCCACAGTTCTTCGTGACCCATGATCACGGTGTCGATCACGGTGAATTCTTCGTAGGCGAACTGGTCCTGGCGCAATTTACCCAGGCGCACGTTCGGCTCCAGCATGACCTGACCGCCGGACGGCTCGAGGTCGTTGCCGAGAATCTTCATGAAGGTCGACTTGCCGCAACCGTTGGCGCCGATCAGGCCGTAACGGTTGCCACCGTTGAACTTGACCGAAACGTTTTCGAAGAGCGGCTTGGCGCCGAACTGCATCGTGATGTTAGCTGTAGAAATCAAAGGTTTTTCCTGCGAAGCATTCAGAGTAGCTAGGGTTGCGGCAGTACCGGTTCAGTACCCGTTTCCACTGATCGGACCCCGGGACGTTCATCCCGATCGGCAGTGGAAGATCCATCTGGCATTAAGTGGACAGCAGCATGTGGCGCGCTTGGCCCGAGTCAACGTGCGCTGAAAGGGGATTTTTCCCGCTCTCAACCTGGGGGCGCGTAAAGTTTGGCGGCGATTGTACTGGTCTGGCTCTTCAAGCGATAGAGCGTTGAGGCCAGAGCAAGGTTCCGACGGATTTTGTGGACACATTGTCACAGTTACAGGTTAACTATTGGTTACAAACCGTGGCTAAAATGTCGTCCGTCAGCCGGACACCGACCATCGGCAAGGCTCGAAGGCACTAGGGGGCCGCTGTTTCGTAATCAGTCGCTGCACAAGACCCGGGAGGGCGCAGTGTGTTTACTTCTGACGTGTGACGATTTCCGTGAAACTGATCATTGCCGTTATCTACCTTGTCTCTATCGCGTATGTCCATCTGCGTGGCCAAGTGCGCCATAAGTTGGGTCGCCAGTTGAGTGATCACTCGACGTTTCTGGCGCCGATCAACTGCTTTCTTTATCTGTTTTCGAAAATCCCCAACAAAGCCTATCTCGACCCGGCCGACTTCCCCGACCTGAGCCCACTGCGGGCGCATTGGCAAGAAATTCGTGCCGAAGGCCAGAATTTGCTTCGGGCCGGCGAGATCAAGCGCTCGAACCAATTCGATGATGTCGGTTTCAACTCGTTTTTCAAGACCGGTTGGAAGCGCTTCTATCTCAAGTGGTACGGCGATAGCCATCCGTCGGCCATGAAGCTTTGCCCGCGCACCACCGAACTGGTGCAGGGCATTGGCTCGATCAAGGCGGCAATGTTCGCCGAACTGCCTCCTGGCTCCAGGCTGGTGCGTCACCGCGACCCTTACGCCGGTTCGTACCGATATCACCTGGGCCTGGAAACACCGAACGATGCCGGTTGCTACATCAATGTCGATGGCCAGGACTATCATTGGCGCGATGGCGAAGCGGTGATGTTCGATGAGACCTACATTCATTACGCAGAAAACACCACGCCACACAATCGCATCATCCTGTTCTGCGACGTCGAGCGGCCGATGAAGTATCGGTGGGCGGCGGCCTTCAATCGCTGGTTCAGTCGCAATGTCATGTCGGCGGCGGGTGCACCGAACGAGGCGGGCGACAGGACCGGCGGGCTCAACCGACTGTTCGGCAAGGTCTACAAGGTTCGCCTGCGCGGCAAGGAACTGAAAAAGCGCAACCGCAAGCTTTACTACCTGCAAAAGTGGTCGGTCTTTGCCGGGTTGTTGGCGGTGTTCATTCTGATCTGATTTTTGCGTGTGGGCGTAATCTGCCTTCGCGAGCAAGTCGGATCGCCGCACCGCCGCTCCCACATTGAAATGCATTCCACTGTGGGAGCGGGCTTGCTCGCGAAGAGGCCGGAACATCCAGCCAATCACTTGCTGGCTTTCTTCCTCGTTGCCGGTTTGCTGCTCGCCTTTGGCTTGGCCGCTGCTTTACCAGCACCTTTGTTGCCAAGGCTGCGCTTGAGCAACTCGGTCAGGTCAATGACGTCCGCCGTTTTGCGCTCATCCTCGCCAGTGGCGGTTTCGACGTCTTCGATCTTGCCTTCATGGGCCTTCTTGTCGACCAACGCCATGATCTTGTCTTCAAAACCATCCCGATAATCTTGCGGCGCCCACTCGGCGCTCATGTCGTCCACCAGGCGTTTGGCCATGTCCAGTTCGCCCTTGGCCAGTTCCGGGCTGGTCACCTCGCTGCCCAGCGCCAACTCATCGAGACTGCGCACCTCGGCCGGCCAGCGCAGCATCACCAGGACCAGCGCCGACTCCAGCGGCATCAGCGCGGCCAGGTGTTGGCGGGTATGCAAGACCACCTGGGCGAGAGCGACCTTGCCGGTTCGGCTCAGGGTTTCGCGCAGCAGTGCATAGACCTTGCCGCCGCGTTTGTCGGGTGCCAGGTAGTAAGGCGTGTCGATGTTCTGCAGGGGAATCTGCTGGGCATCGACAAAGGAAAAAATGTCGATGGTCTGGGTCGATAGCGGGTGAGCGGAACGTATCTCCTCTTCGCTGAGCACCACATACCGACCCTTTTCGTATTGCACGCCCTTGACGATGTGCTCCTTGGTGACTTCCTTGCCCGTGACCTTGTTGACACGCTTGTAGCCCACCGGATCCATGCTGCGGCTGTCCAGCCAGTCGAAATCGACGCCTTGGGAGGACGTTGCCGAGACCAGCGCCACGGGGATGTGCACCAGTCCGAAGCTGATTGCGCCTTTCCAGATTGCCCGTGCCATGGTCGTCTACTCGCGAGTGATGTTCAGGTGACCTGCGGCCTTGGGCAAAAGTTTCCGTGGTCTGCGTGGCTGTTCCTTTGCCCGGTTCAACGTCGTGTTACATCTTGCCGGGGAGGTTTTTGTTAACAAATACGAACCCCGGGCGTAGCGTGGTATCGAAGTCCTTATCCACGTGACGTAGAGAGGCACCCCATGAACCGATACGTGTTTGGCGCCATTGCGCTGGCCTTGAGTGCCGTACTGGGCCCACTGGTGCGGGCCGACACCTCTGCTTCGTGGCAATTGGCCCAGAACCTGCCGGGCAGCACCAACAACAATCCTTACAGCAGCCCGATCAACCGGGCCAACCCCAACAGCATGCAAGGCACCCGACCCAGCGCCCCGGCAATTCGCGGGCCGAACACCGTGCCGGTCCCGCGCCCGCCGACCCTGGACAATGGAGGCATCGGCAATCGCTATCCCGACCGGACCGCTCCCGCCAGCGCACCTAAATTCATCCCCAATCCTGCTCCAAGAGATACGGGCACCGGCAACCGTTGAGTGGCGGGCATCACGTCGGTCCGCTATTTTTCACCAGACCTCATGTTCATCGGAAAAGGAATCCTGCATGTTGCGTAAAACCTTATTGGCAACCCTCTGCGCCAGTGCATTGGTCACCACTGTCCCTGTGCTTGCCGCGTCCACCCAGACGATGAAAAGCGAAGAAGGCACCCTTGAAGTCACCCCTGTCGTGACGGGACTGGAACATCCTTGGGCGCTGGCATTTTTGCCGGATAGTAAAGACATGCTGGTGACCGAACGGCCCGGCAATCTGCGCCTTGTCACTGCCGACGGCAAACTGTCGGCACCGCTCAATGGCGTGCCGACGGTCTGGGCCAAGGGGCAGGGCGGTTTGCTGGACGTGGCATTGTCACCGGACTTCAGGCAGGACCGGATGGTCTATCTGTCCTATGCCGAAGGGGGTGGTGAGGGTAACAAGGCCGGTACTGCCGTGGGTCGCGGCCGGCTCTCCGACGATATGACGGCGCTCAAGGATTTCCAGGTGATCCTGCGCCAGCAACCAAAACTCTCGGTCGGCAACCATTTCGGCTCGCGGCTGGTGTTCGACCGTGACGGCTACCTGTTCGTGACCCTGGGGGAAAACAACGATCGCCCGACCGCCCAGGACCTCGACAAACTGCAAGGCAAAGTGGTGCGAATCTACCCGGACGGCACGGTGCCCAAGGACAACCCCTTTGTCGGCCAGGCCAACGTCCGTCCGGAGATCTGGTCCTACGGGCAGCGTAACCCGCAAGGCGCGGCGCTCAATCCGTGGAACGGTACACTGTGGGAAAACGAACACGGTCCCCAGGGCGGCGATGAAATCAACATCATCGAGCGCGGCAAGAATTACGGCTGGCCACTGGCGACCCATGGCGTCAACTACTCCGGCCAACCGATTCCCGAAGCCAAGGGCGATACCGCCGAAGGCACCGTTGCTCCGAATCATGTCTGGGAAAAGTCCCCGGGCCTGAGTGGCATGGCATTCTACGATGCCGATCGTTTCAAGGCCTGGCAGCACAACGTGTTCATCGGTGCGTTGGTCAGCGAGGAACTGATCCGCCTGGAGTTCGATGGCGACAAGGTGATACACGAGGAGCGCTTGCTCGGCGATTTTAAAAAGCGCATTCGCGACGTGCGCCAAGGGCCCGATGGTTATCTGTATGTGTTGACCGATGAGGAGACGGGCGGGTTGTACAGGGTGGGTTTGAAGTAGCCAGTAGCGGGTTTCCTACCCGTTGCTCCTGTCGGCGATGATGCTCGGGGCGGGGGCGATGGTGGTCGGGCTGAAGCGGTTGGCGAAGTGAGATGTCGGCGGCTTTCAAACCGCCTTCGCTGGCAAGCCAGTTCCTACAATGTTTATGTGGTCGCCACAGACCCTGGAGGAGCTGGCTTGCCAGCGATGGCGATCTGTAGCCGCCGCCATTCCCGGATCAGCCCACTTGCCCGACATTCAGCAATTTTTTCCGATTCTGCAGCCCTCGCACCACCAGATACAACAATGGCCCAATCGACACAAACACCGCGGTAATCAATAGATAAGGCACCACCGAAAGCGCCGATTGCCCGCGCTTTCGTGCATCCCGGTACATCCAGATGCCCGCCAGTGTCGCCAGCAGGTAAAGATCGATCACAACTTGCGCGGTATCAGGTCGTGACATCAGGCTGATGCCGAACTCGATCAGCGATTGCTCGGCCTGGAGCATCACCGAAACGGTATAGCCGGCAAAGGCGATCAGGGCGATCAGGGGCAAGGCAATGGCATTCATGTGTTCCTTCCTTGGGCAATGACTGGAATCAGCAGCCTATAGCGACCACCACAAATTTGCCATTGACTTGCCATCAGCGTCCGGCTAATTTCGAGCCATGACTTCCACCGTATTGCGCTGCCAGCCAAGCATTATTACCGCCATTCCTCATTTGGCGGGCTAGCTCACGACTGCAGCACCCAACCCGCCCTAGAGGCGGGTTTTCATTTTCTGTCTCCGGGGCCCAGATCAAATTCAGGAGACGACCATGAGCTTTACCACCGACCAGCAAGCCCTGCTTGAACGCTACGTGAAAAAAATCCTTGCCGCGCCGGTGTATGAACTGGCTGTGCGCACGCCGTTGCAGGCGGCACCCGCGTTGTCTGAAGCCTTGGGTAATCAGGTCCTGCTCAAGCGCGAAGACCTGCAGCCGACCTTTTCCTTCAAGATCCGCGGCGCCTACAACAAGCTGGTGCAACTGAGCGACGCGCAAAAGGCTCGCGGCGTGGTCACGGCTTCTGCCGGCAATCATGCCCAGGGCGTGGCACTGGCCGCGCGGGAGTTGGGGATCAACGCCACCATTGTCATGCCCAGCACAACACCGCAACTGAAGGTCATCGGGGTGCGCAGTCGCGGTGCCGATGCGGTGTTGCATGGCGAAAGCTTTCCGTTTGCCCTGGCCTATGCACTGGGCCTGGCCGAGGAAACCGGTCGAACCTTTGTTTCGCCTTTCGACGACCCGGAGGTGATCGCGGGGCAAGGCACGGTGGCGATGGAAATCCTGCGCCAGCATCAAGGTCCGCTGGATGCGATCTTCGTGCCGGTGGGAGGCGGGGGGCTGATCGCGGGCATCGCCGCTTACGTCAAGTACCTACGGCCGGAGGTGCGCATCATTGGCGTCGAGTCGGAACATTCCGCGTGCCTGCAAGCGGCGATGCAGGCCAGCGAACGGGTGGTGCTGCCGAGCGTCGGCACCTTCGCCGATGGGGTGGCGGTGGCACAGATCGGCGCTTACGGCTTCGAGGTCTGCCGGTTTTGCGTGGATGAGGTGCTGACGGTAAGCAACGACGAGCTTTGCGCCGCGATCAAGAATATCTACGACGATACCCGCTCGATCACCGAACCTTCCGGCGCGCTGGCGGTGGCCGGAATCAAGAAGTACGTGGCACGGAGCGGGGTTCGTGGTCAGACCCTGATCGCCATCGACTCAGGAGCCAACATCAACTTCGACAGCCTGGGGCATGTGGCCGAGCGCGCCGCGTTGAGTGGCGCCCAGGCATGACGCTTGTCCCTGTGGTGAGGCAGCAAGCTCCCTCACCACATTGCGGCGGATGCCCGGTTATTCCTGAACGGCTTTCTCGACCTTGTTCGATGCCGACCAGATTCGGTAGCGCACTTCGATGTCCTTGGGCACGTACAGCACCAGCGGCAGCTTGCTGTTGTAACGCAGCAGGAAGCCGTCGCCGACCACCGGGACAAAATCCTCTTTGCTCGTGCCGGCAGGGCAGGCCATCAGCGTGCTCATCGGGCCAATGACTTTTTCCAGGCGATAGAACGGGTAGCCCCAACCCTCGAGGTTCTTCTCCTCGAGAATGCCGCCCAGGCGGGGGTGATTGCAGTCAACGGTCATTGTCTTGCCGGCCAGGATCTCGACCTGGAAGTCGTCTTCCCGAGCCTGTGGCGCAAGGTGGATGACCTGGCGGGTAAACCCGCTGTCGGCCTTCGGATAGGGCGCGGTGTCTTCGAGTTTGGCGGCATGTGCAACGCAAGCAAGCCCCAGTGCGAACAGCGCTGCGCTCGCGTTGACGGTCAATGAATTCATGTTGCCTCCTTGCTTGAAGTGAAGGACGGCATTTTCACTGTCGTGTGCAGTGAATGCAAACCCGCAGGGCCGAGCGTGCAAATTGCGGGTTCGTCAGGGGTGTTTATTGCAATCTGCATGACAGGCTTTACCGGTGATTTGCCTAACCTCTTGATTTGCCGATGAGCTGCACGGCGAAATCCGGGGCATGTTTTATGCTGTAGCTGTCCTTGAAGCTTGCCGGGATTTCACATGAGCGAGCATTGACCATCATTGGCAGTCTCACAAAGGAGAGGGTCGCCATGTTTCTTTCTGCCTTGGAAATTCGCAACATCATCGAAAGCAGCTTTTTACCCCAGCGTTGCCAGTGCACGTTGTCACCGGATCTGTCGATGACCGTCAAGGTCTATGCCGACGGGCAAACCGATCACCTCGACCTATTGGTCACTGGCATCGATGCCTCCGGGCTCAATGGTTGTCGGGAAATAAACGAGTTGATCGGCCAACTGCGTTCCAGACAGCATCACGTAGAGGTCGAGCCGCACTCGATGCTGGGCAAAGCGCTCTAGCCTGCGGTTTCATGCTCCACCGACACGCGCCGGGTCTGGAAGAATGCCAGGCCCAGCGCCAGTTCAAGGGCGACCGCCAGTAAAATGCCGGGCCCGGCATGACCATTGAGCCATTCGCCAAAGCCCAGCGCAGCCAATCCCCAACAGCCGACCACGAAGCCATGGCTCAATGCATTTCGGACTGAGGACGGGGGTTCATGGCGAACCAGATAGAACATCACGCTCAATGCTGCAAACAGCACAGCCGTGCGTCGTGCGATCAAGCCTGCGGCGAATGAAAACTCCATATCCCAGAGCGACAGTAACCGCTGCGGCACGAGACCCCACACCAGGGCCAGGAAAAAGCATAGAGCGGCGGTAAACGTCGACAATGTACGAAACGACAACTGCATGGCGAATCCTTGCGGGCAGTGAGGGAGGCGCTAGAGCATAGCGCCGCAACCCTCAAAGGAATACCGGCAGGTGCCAAATCAGACGTTTCGCTCAGCCCTGGTTCTCGCAGGCGTCGGAAAGTTTACGGTAGGTAATTTCTGCAGGTTTTCCCGCGTCATCGATGTACTTCATGTCGGCCTTCACCACTTTGCACTCCATGGTGTCGGGCTCGGTCAGTGAAATCACTTTGCTGACATGCAATGGCATGCCGTAGTGATAAGGCACGGCCTGGGAAGTAGTGGTGTCATTGGCTTGAGCCAGCCCGGCAAATGCGGTGCAGGCGAGGGCGGCGGTAACCAGCAGGGTGCGAGTGTTCATCAGTGATCTCCGGTGCGGACGGAAAGTCAGTTCGATGTGTGGCTTGTCGAACCTGCCGCACTGGGCGTCAGAACAGTCTGAGGGCGTGCGGTCCAGTGAAGTGTTGGACCACACGGTTAAGCGAGGGTTAATTCGGCTGAACGCCGCCTGTCGCAACGCTGTGGTCACGGGTATCAGTTAAGACCATCAGGCGCCGGATGGAAAGCCTTCGCAAGCAAGTCGAAGAGGCCCTCGAATTCAGCACAAATCCAGATGCTTGCGATAAGGCAAATCCGGTCCTGTCTTGCTGCACGTCAACGCCGCCGCCTGCACCGCGAACTTCAGCATGCGGTCGATCTGCTCGCGGCCAAGTTGCTTCAAACCCTCCACCGAGTCCAGCTGCTGTTCGGTGAGCCAGGTAATCAGCGCCGCCTGAAAGGTATCGCCCGCGCCCACGGTGTCGGCGATTTCTACCGAGCAGGCGGGTGTCGACCAAGAACCATGAGCCCGGCTGAACACGCTCGCGCCTTCGCCGCCGCGGGTCAGGAACACCAACTGACAGCGGTGCTGCAACCAGCCTGCGATGACCTGCGCCGGATCCTGGTCGGGGTACAACAGATGCAGGTCCTCGTCACTGACCTTGATCAGGTCGGCCAGCTCCACCAGCGTCGCGATACGTTTACGCCACAGGTCTATGTCCGGCTGCGGGTTCAGGCGCACGTTCGGATCGAGGCTGATCAGGCGCTTGCCGCTTTCCCTGCGTACCAATGCCAGGAGCGTGTCGGCAATCGGCTGCACCACCAGGGAAAACGAGCCGATATGCAGGCCACGCACCTCAGGCCCGAGTGTCGGCAGGTGCTCCGGTTGCAATTGCCGATCGGCGCAGCCTTCGCCGCGGAAGCTGTACTGCGGTGAGCCATTGGCGCCGACCGCAACCATCGCCAGGGTGGTCGGCGCGGCAAAGTCCAACAGGTAGTCCGGCCGCACGCCTTCATCTAGCAGCACCTGCAGCAGGCGTCTTCCCAGGTAGTCAGTGGACAACCCGGCCAACAGTGCCGAGTCCACGCCCAACCGGCGCAAGCCCACCGCCACGTTGAACGGCGAGCCACCGGCGATGGCTTTGAAATTCACGTTGGACGCCAGACCGCTGGCGTCGTTTTCACTGAAAAAATCGAACAGCGCTTCGCCACACACCAGGTACATAATTGTTCACTCTTCAAAGGGTTGCGACATGCTGTTGATAGCGTTCATAAGCTTGCTGACTGGCTTGGACATTGCCCGTGACCGGCAGGGTTTCACTGGCCGGGTCGAGTTTCACGCAGCGTTCGCACAAGTGCGCCAGACTGTCTTCGTGTCCGTTTGCCCGGGATACGCACCAGGCCGCCTGAATCGCCGCACCCAGGGCCGCGGCCTCGCTTTGTTCGGTGCAGATCACTGGTGTATTCATGGTATCGGCGACGATCTGCCGCCACACCGCACTTTTCGAACCGCCACCGATCAGCCGAATGCTGCGGCTTTGTAAGCCATTGTGACGTAGCAGGTCCAGTCCGTAACGCAAACCGAACGTCGTGCCTTCGACCACCGCGCGGCACAGGTTGGCCCGGGTCAGGTTGGTCATGGTCAGGCCCGACAGGCTGCCGCTCGCATGGGGCAGGGCGGGTACCCGCTCGCCGTTGAAGAACGGCAGCATGCACACACCTTCGGCACCGATCGGTGCCTGGGCAATAAGCTCGTTGAATTCATCGATGTCGAGTTCCAGCAGGTCGCGAATCAGCCCGGTGGCATTGGTCAGGTTCATGGTGCAGATCAACGGCAGCCAGCCACCGCTGGAAGAACAGAACGTGGCGACTGCGGACTGCGGGGCAACGTTCGGCTGATCGGCATAGGCGTACACCGTGCCCGACGAACCGAGACTCATGGTGATTGCGCCGGGCTGGATGTTGCCGGTGCCGATGGCGCCCATCATGTTGTCGCCGCCGCCACTGGACACCAAGGCCCGCGGGTTGATGTCCAGGTGTTCGGCAATCCCCGGCAGAATCGTGCCGACCGGCTGATGGGCATCGATCAGTTCCGGCAGGGCGGCTTGCAGGCGTCCGCCCGGATCGATGTCACGCAACAATTGCAAATCCCACTGACGGGTTCGAATGTTGAAATACCCGGTGCCGGAGGCATCACCGTATTCACTGCAACTGCGTCCGGTGAGCCAATGGTTGAGGAAGTCGTGGGGCAACAATATGCGGGCGATCCGGGAAAACACCTCGGGGTGCTGCTCTTTGGTCCATAAGAGCTTGGACGCGGTGTAGCCCGGTGCGATGACCACGCCGAGGCGTTCCAGCGAACCCTTTTCGCCGCCCAGGTGAGCCAGCAGGCGTTCATTCTCCGGGGTGGTTTCGGTGTCACACCAGAGTTTGGCCGGGCGCAGCACCTTGCCCTGATCGTCGAGCAGCACCAGGCCGTGCTGCTGGCCGGAGACGCCAATGCCCAGGATCGACTGGCCATCGACCTTGGCCGCGAGCAAGGCGCGGCGGGTGGCTGTGGCGAAGGCTTCCAGCCATTGATGGGTGTCCTGTTCGCGACGGCCGTTGGCGCCGCTGATCATCGTGTGGGTGGCTGCGCCCTGGCCGAGCACTTCACCACTGGCCGCGTCGAGGATGATGGCTTTGGTGCCCTGGGTGCCGCAGTCGATGCCGAGGAAGTGTTGTTGGGTTGTCATGCTGAATCCTTGATACACGTCTGGATTGAGTATCCCTGGTGCCTGTCAGGCCGCCTTCGCGAGCAAGCCCGCTCCCACAGGGGAATGCATTCCAAATGTAGGAGCGGGCTGGCTCGCGAAGGCGGCGGCAGCTTCACCGCAGGACTTACGCCAACACTCGTTCCAGCGTCCGCGACACCCCCACCTCACGCAAACTGTTGCAGCACCACTCGAACGCCGCGACAAATGCTGGGGAGTGCGCGATCGCCGCACCAAAAATCTCTTCAACCGCCAGCAAGCGCTGGGTAATCAGCACATCATCGGCTACCAGTGCCTGGCAGAACGCTGCGCGCGGGTCAGGAATCGAGTAGGTCTGGCCATGCTCGTCCACTCCCTTGAGGTACAGCGCCCACGCCGCTACCACCAACGCTGCACGCTTGGTCTCGCGGCCATCGGCGATCAATCGGTTGATGGTCGGCACGGTGAATTTCGGAAACTTCGACGAGCCGTCCGAACACACCCGTTCAAGCTGATCGGCAATCGCCTGATTGGAGAAGCGCGCCACCAGCGTGTCTTTGTACTGGGTCAGGTCGATGCCCGGCACCGGCGCCAGTTGCGGGGTCACGTCCAGATCCATGTAAGCGCGCATGTAGCGCACGAACAGTGGGTCGTTCATGGTCTCGTGGACGAAGCGGTAACCCTTGAGGAATCCCAGGTACGTCAGCGCCAGATGACTGCCATTGAGCAGCTTGATCTTCATTTCTTCATAGGGCGTGACGTCGTCGGTGAACTGTACGCCGACCTTTTCCCAGGCCGGACGACCGTTGACGAACTTGTCTTCCAGCACCCATTGCACAAAGGGTTCGCAGACCACCGGCCAGGCATCGTCCAGCCCATGCTGGTCGGCCAGTTGCAAACGGTGTTGGGTGCTGGTCATCGGCGTGATGCGATCGACCATGGCGTTGGGGAAACTGACGTTGGCGGCGATCCAGTCGCGCAAATCTTTGTCGTGCAAGGCGGCGAAGGCCAGCAGGGCCTTGCGGGTCACCGCGCCGTTATGCGGCAGGTTATCGCAGGACATCAGGGTGAACGCCGGCGTGCCCGCGGCGCGGCGCCTGGCCAGTGCCGCACAGAGAAAGCCGAACACGGTTTTCGGGGCGTCGGGGTGCGCCAGGTCATGCTGGATCTGCGGCAAGTGCGCCATGAACTCACCGCTGCTGTCGTCGATGCAGTAGCCACCTTCGGTGATGGTCAGCGAGACGATGCGGATCTCGGGGTTGGCCAGCTTGTCGATCAACGCCTGGGCACCGTCTTCAGCCAGCAGCATGTCGCGAAGGGCGCCGATCACCCGCACTTCGGTGGCGTTGCTGTCGCCGAGTTCGAACAGGGTGAACAGGTAATCCTGTTCCTTGAGATCGTCACGGGCGCGGCGGTCCTCGGCGCGCAGGCCGACACCGCAGATGGCCCAGTCCAGCGCTTCTCCGGTGTTCATCAGGGCATCGGTGTAAAACGCCTGGTGGGCGCGATGGAAACCGCCGACGCCGATGTGCGCGATACCTTGGCGGGTATCGCCCAACCCATAGGCGGGCAGGACCACTTCGGGAGCGAGGCGGTTGAGGTTCTGTTTGTTCAGTTTCATCGCAGGCACTCGCAAATCAGGCAGCAATGCGCAACGGGCGGGTCAACGCCACGCCGTCGGCATCGAATAAATGGCAGTGTCGGGCGTCCAGGTGCAGGCTCAGGGTTTCGCCGTAGCGACTGGCCAGATCGCCGCGCACGCGCATAGTCAGGGCTTCGCCGGATGCCGTGCGGACGTGGCAGAAGGTGTCGCTGCCCAGGCGTTCGCTGACATCGGCGGTGACCTGCAAGGTGCAGTCGCCGGGTTTGGCCAGTTCCAGGTGTTCCGGGCGGATGCCCAGCGTCACCGCGCCGCCGACGCTCAGTTGCCGACCGCTCAAGGGCAGGTTGATGCGGGCTCCGGCGTCCAGCTGCACTTCACAGTCCTGGCTGTCTACACGGGTAACCTTGCCCTTGAGGAAGCCCATTTTCGGTGTGCCGAGAAAGCCGGCGACGAACAGGTTGGCAGGCTGGTGGTAGAGATCCAGTGGCGAACCGACTTGCTCGATCTTGCCGCCATTGAGCACAACCACCTTGTCGGCCATGGTCATCGCTTCGACCTGGTCGTGGGTGACGTAGATCATCGTCGCTTGCAGGTCTTTGTGCAGGCGCAGCAGTTCCAGGCGCATCTGCACGCGCAGGGCGGCATCGAGGTTGGACAGCGGTTCGTCGAACAGGAAGATCTTCGGGTTGCGCACGATCGCCCGGCCAATCGCCACGCGCTGGCGCTGGCCGCCGGAGAGCTGCTTGGGCTTGCGCTCCAGCATCGGCCCCAGTTCGAGGATGCGCGCCGCTTCGCTGACCTTTTTCTCTACTTCGGCTTTCGCCACGCCGGCCAGGTCGAGGGCGAACGACATGTTCTTGCGCACGCTCATGTGCGGGTACAGGGCGTAGGTCTGGAACACCATCGCCAGGTCGCGCTTGGCCGGGCTGACTTCGGTGATGTCGCGGCCATCGAGTTCGATGGTGCCGCCGCTGACTTCCTCCAGCCCGGCGATCAGCCGCAGCAGCGTGGATTTACCGCAGCCCGAGGGGCCGACGAAGACCACGAATTCCTTGTCGTTCACCTCAAGGTCAATGCCCTTGATGATGGAAAAACCTTCGAAACCTTTTTGCAGATTCTTGATTTTCAGGTTGGCCATGGTGATGGGCCTCCGTTTATTTTTCTGTAGGAGCGAGCTTGCTCGCGATAAATTTGTAGGCGGAGCGTTCCTCCTGTCTGCACGCGTTATCGTTCACGTCCATCGCGAGCAAGCTCGCTCCTACAGGAATCTTCATTTCACGGCGCCGAACGAGAGGCCGCGCACCAGTTGTTTCTGGCTGATCCAGCCGAAGATCAGGATCGGTGCACAGGCCAGGGTCGAGACCGCCGACAACTTGGCCCAGAACAGCCCTTCGGGGCTCGAATACGAAGCGATCAACGCGGTCAGTGGGGCGGCTTTCGAGGAGGTCAGGTTCAGTGACCAGAACGCCTCGTTCCAGCACAGGATCAGCGACAACAGCACCGTGGACGCCAGGCCGCCCTTGGCGATCGGCAGCAACACCCGCAGCATCTCCTGCGCCAGTGTGGCGCCGTCGAGGCGCGCGGCTTCGAGGATGTCCTTGGGGATGTCCTTGAAGTAGGTGTAAATCATCCAGACCACGATCGGCAGGTTGATCAGCGTGTAGATCACGATCAGCGCGATCCGCGTGTCGAGCAGGCCAAAACTCTTGGCCAGCAGGTAGATCGGCATCAGCACGCCCACCGGCGGCAGCATCTTGGTCGAGAGCATCCACAGCAGCGTGCCCTTGGTCCGCTGGGTCTCGTAGAACGCCATGGAATAGGCCGCCGGTATCGCGATCAGCAGGCACAGGGCGGTGGCGCTGAAGGAAATCACCACCGAGTTCCAGGCGAAACTGAAGTAATCGCTGCGCTCATTGATGTGCAGGTAGTTCTCCAGCGTTGGCATGAAGAGGAACTGCGGCGGCGTGGCGAAGGCATCGATTTCGGTCTTGAAACTGGTCATCACCATCCAGAAGATCGGGAAGAAAATCAGGATCGCGATGGCCCAGGCCAACGTACCGAGCAACAGGCTTTGCAGGCGACGGGATTGTTGAAGAGTCATGGCGGGCCTCAGGCTTTGTCGGTCAGGTTTTTGCCGATCATTCGCACCAGAATGATCGCGGCGATGTTGGCGATGACCACGGCGATCAAGCCGCCCGCCGAGGCCATGCCGACATCGAACTGCACCAGCGCCTGGTTGTAGATCAGGTAGGCGAGGTTGGTCGAGGCGTAGCCGGGGCCGCCGTTGGTGGTGGTGAAGATTTCGGCGAACACCGAGAGCAGGAAGATGGTTTCGATCATCACCACCACCGCAATCGGCCGCGCCAGGTGGGGCAGGGTCAGGTGCCAGAAAATCGCGATCGGCCCGGCGCCGTCCAGGCGCGCGGCTTCTTTCTGCTCCTGGTCGAGGGACTGCATGGCGGTCATCAGGATCAGGATCGCGAAGGGCAGCCATTGCCACGAGACAATGATGATGATCGACAGCAGCGGGTAGTGCGCCAGCCAGTCCACCGGTTGCGCGCCGAACAGCTTCCAGACGTAGGCGAGAATCCCCGACACCGGGTGGAAAACCAGGTTTTTCCAGATCAGCGCACCGACCGTGGGCATGATGAAAAACGGCGAGATCAGCATCACCCGCACGACGCCGCGACCGAAAAACTCACTGGCCTCCAGCAGCGCGCTGATCAGCACGCCGAACACCACACTGATCAGCAGCACGCTGCCCACCAGCAATAGCGTGTTGGTGGCGCCGGGCAGGAAGCCCGAGTCCGTCAGGAAATAAGAGAAGTTCTCCAGCCCGACAAATTCGTTTTCACCCGGATTTAGCAGGTTGTAGCGGATCATCGAGAAGTAGAGGGTCATGCCCAGAGGCACGATCATCCACAACAGCAGCAGCGCTACCGAAGGGCTGACCAGGAACCAGCCGGGGTTGGCCACGCGGCTTTTGCGCTGGGGCTGGGCAATGTCCATATGAGCTTTGGCAGTTGAAGTATTCATGGCGATCAAAACCGATTATTTACAGGCATATGAAGATCAACCGTGGGAGCGGGCTTGCTCGCGAAGAGGCCAGTACATCCGACACAGCTTTTGCGATTGGAATACCGCTTTCGCGAGCAAGCCCGCTCCCACATTGGATACGGGGCTACTTGGGATAACCCGCGCGCTTCATTTCGCGTTCAGTGGTTTGCTGGGCCGCCGCCAGGGCCTGGTCGACCGTGGTCTGGCCGATCAGCGCCGCCGAGAAGGATTTGCCGACCTGGGTACCAATGCCCTGGAACTCGGGAATGGTCACCAACTGAATCCCGATGTAAGGCACCGGCCTGGCGCCCGGCTTGCTTGGGTCCGCGGCTTTGAGCGACTCCAGGGTGACCTTGGCGAACGGCGCGGCGTTCATGTACGCCTCGCTGTAGGTCGAGGCCCGCGTGCCCGGTGGTACGTTGGCGATGCCGTCTTTTTCCGCGACCAGAGCGCCGTATTCCTTGGACGTGGCCCAGGCGCTGAAAATTTTCGCCGCGTCCTTGGCTTTGGAACTGGTGGGAATGGCCAGGGCCCAGGAGTACAACCAGGCCGAGCCCTTGTCGGTGACTTGATGCGGCGCATAGGTGAAACCGACGTGATCGGCGACCTTGCTCTGGGTCTTGTCGGTAACGAACGAGCCGGCGACGCTGGCATCGACCCAGATCGCGCATTTGCCACTGTTGAACAGTGCCAGGTTCTCGTTGAAACCGTTGCTCGACGCACCCGGCGGACCGGATTTCTTCATGGTATCGACGTAGAAGTTCAGCGCGTTTTTCCATTCGGGGCCGTTGAATTCCGGCTGCCACTTTTCATCGAACCAGCGCGCGCCATAGGCGTTGGCAACGGTGCTGATCAACGCCATGTTCTCACCCCAGCCGGCCTTGCCGCGCAGGCAGATGCCGTACTGCTCTTTATCCTTGTTGGTGAGTTTGCCCGCGAGGTCGCCGATCTGCTCCCAGGTCGGACGCTCGGGCATGCTCAGGCCAGCGTCCTTGAACAGGTCGGTGCGGTAGTAGGTGATCGAGCTTTCGGCGTAGAACGGCAGGGCGTACAGCGAGCCCTTGACCGAAAGGCCTTCACGCACCGACGGGAACACATCGTCGAGGACATAGCTGGCCGGCAAGTCCTTCATCGGCTCCAGCCAACCCTTCGCGCCCCAGAGTGCCGCTTCGTACATGCCGATGGTCAGCACATCGAACTGCCCGCCCTGGGTGGCGATGTCGGTGGTCAGGCGCTGGCGCAGGACGTTTTCTTCGAGCACCACCCAATTGAGCCTGATGTCAGGATGCTCGGCCTCGAAGGTTTTCGAGAGCTTCTGCATGCGGATCATGTCGCTGTTGTTGACGGTGGCGATGGTCAAGGTCTGGGCGCCAAGACTGACGCTGCTGAGGGTCATGCAGGTGAGGGCAAGCAGGGCTTTTACCGAAGGTTGCATCATGCACTCCTTTTCTGCACCCGGTGGGTTACAGAAGGACAGTTATTGTTTTTGTGTCTTCCTGCGAAGGGAAGAATGTGCACTGATTACAACCTTCAATGGAGAGCGAAACAAATCATCCATCGCACTTTGATCGATACTATTTTGCACTGGAGTTTTGGGGTGTAGACGCAGGGAAGGGCTTTTCAGCGATGGCACGCTATTGAATCCGTATAGGTTTCAAGGCCTGGCGGGGTACCTGTGGGAGCGGGCTTGCTCGCGAAGGAGGTGTGTCAGTTTGCAAAATGTCGTCTGACACGACGCATTCGCGAGCAAGCCCGCTCCCACAGGGAGGTGAGGGGTCAACCCAGGTTTTGCTCGGTCAGCCGCTGCACCACCAGCCGCCGGTAGTGCGAAGGCGTCATGCCCTTGAGTTGCTGGAAGCGCCGGTTGAAATTGGAAATATTGTTGAAGCCCGATTCGAAGCAAACATCGGTCACCGGCTTGTCGCCATCGGCCAGCAACTCGCAGGACTTGCTGATGCGCAGGCGATTGACGAATTCGATGAAATTGCGCCCGGTGGCCTGCTTGAATACCCGGCTGAAATACGTCGGTTTCATGCCCAGGTGTTCGGCGACCTCTTCCAGCGTCAAGTCCCGGGCGTAATGGGCGAAAATGTAATCCACCGCGCGGTTAGTGCGGTCGATGTTGTTCTCGTCGGCCAGTTGCGGGGTCGTGGCGCCAGAGAGCAATTGGTAGTCGTCGGTGGCCGCAAGCAACTCCAGCAAAATGAAAAAATGCCCGAGACGGGTCGCACCGGTGGTATCGGCGATGCGCTGCATCAGATCCATCGCCTTGCCGATCGTGTGCTTGCAGCGAAACTCGATGCCGTACTGCGCGCGTTCCAGCAACGGCGCCAGGGCCTTGAGTTCGGCGAATACCTGATAGCCGCTGTCGAACAACTCGTCGGTGAAATTGACCAGCATGTCGCGCTTGGGCACCACTTCGTCCTCGGCCACCTGGCTGATCCAGTTGTGGGGCAAATTGGGGCCGGTCAGGAACAATGTTTGCGGATAGAAGTTACCGATGTAGTCGCCAATGAATACCTTGCCTGAGCTGGCAACGATCAGGTGCAGTTCGTACTCCTTGTGGAAATGCCAGCGCACCAGCGGGCAGGGAAAACCATGCTGGCGGTAAATGATGGACAGGCCGTTGTGGTCGTCCATCAATTCATAGGAAGGATCGGTAACTCTGGCGGTGCGGGTCATGACAGGGGCGCTTGTGTTGTTATCCCGTCCTGATCATGCCTTCAGCCGGGTGAAAAATGCTACTGCCGCCTGTTTGCCCGCTCATGCAAGGCATGGCCGTAAACCGCTTTGACTCTGCCCATCGAACAAACCAATGCCTCATGGCCGCTATTACTTGAGGCGGGATTGGGCTTTCATTATGTTTGCCGCACGGCAGAGGTGAACCAGGTTTGACTCTTCAAAGAAATCCGCATTGATAATGCTGCACTTGTGAATCCATGGTTTGTTGACATCGAACCAATCATTCAGCTTTTTAGGGATGCTAACCGGCCCCCCTGCGACGGAGTAAGCGGTGGCAGAGAGAGACCATGGGGAACTTGAAGACGGAGGACTTGCCATGACCGTTCCAATAAAAGATTCGAGGTATTGGACATCGGTGATGGCGGTGCCGCTCCATTTGTGTTGAATACTCCTGCCAAAGGCTTGTGGGTCCAGGTCCGGGTGATAATCGGCGGCGAGCAGTACCCGTTGAGTCTTGCTGATGCGTTTCAACTCTCCAAGCGTCTTACGGCTGTGTTCAAGAGGAATGATGAGTTCGCCTAAACCACCTACCAGGCGATCACTGAACTCCTTGAAGTTAAATGGACGATTTCCACGATCCAGTTTATGGAAGTCGAGGATTATGAACTCATCGGGATTAGCCACTAGAAAACTGGAGACGTCCTGAGTTAGCTGAGAGAGCTCGCGATAGGAGCGTACGCCGTTATGGTGGAAGTAAAAATGCAAGTGGTTGTTGCCATTTCTGACGTTTATATCAAATTCAAGTCTGACGTCGAATGCCCTGGCGCCGTTTATCAGTTGATAATAAAACGAGTCGTTTTGGCAGACTGCCCAGTGCGTGGCTGGTGCCAAGATATAGTTACCGTTCTTGTCTGATCCGGTGTTGTGTGCACCAGGCAGAATCAACTCGCCGAGGGTAAGATTATCAATGACTGGAATGTTACTCATCCAGTCGTTGAGGGTCGGGGCGTAATTGCCATATTCAAAGTTTGGTCGTGTTTCGTTATTGTCGTTCATGGTGCGTCCGTGCAGTGAGGTTGGATAGGGTTATTTGTGAACTAAATGCTTTATCGCATTTGGTGGAGAGGAATTTATAGCAATCAGAAAATAGAAAAGCCACTCTTGCGATTCAAGCAAGAGTGGCAGGCTGTTTCGTATTGTTAATAGGTTGTTAGTTAGGTTTTATGTAAAGTTTTTTTATGTGATTCATTGAGCCCGGCTTTTCGCTTCAATCCATTGCGCCATGTATTGAGTACTTTTGTGGTGGTGATGGCGCAACATGCTGCCGGTAAAGTTATCTCGCCTGATGTTAGCCAGATCCCGCTGGCATTCGACCAGCCGCTGGATCAAGGCCGGGCCATGCACGGATTTGCGGTAACGGCTGGCAAGCAGGGTTTGCGCGTGCGCCTGGGCATGGAGCCAACGCGTCTTGTCATTGTGGAGTTGCACGGCTTGATCTGCGAATTCGCGGGCCGAACGGGTCACTGCACCGGGCCACGCCTCGTCGCCATGCATCGCCTCGGCACCGACCGGGGTCGTCACATTCGGTGTACCACAGAGCATCGCATCGACAATCTTGCCTTTGATGCCCGCGCCAAAACGCAGGGGCGCCATGCAGACCCGCGTCGACGACATGACTTGCAGGGCGTCCTCGGCCCAGTTCATCACATGAAATCCCTGGGTCGGGTTATGCAGGGCGGTCGCCTTGGGCGGTGTGTAGGCACCATAGATATGCAATTGAGCACTGGGCAATTGCTCGCGAACCAACGGCCAGATAGCGGTTTTCAACCAGAGCACGGCATCCCAGTTGGGTGCGTGGCGAAAGTTACCGATATGCAGAAAGTGTGCCCGGTCTTCGTACTCGACTGGCGCACGGGTCGGCAGATCGACCATCAATGGACACCAGTGCAACAGGCTGCGCGCAATCCTGAATTGCTCGACCAGCAATTCGATTTCCACCTCGGAAACCATCAGCGTCAAATCACAGCGAAAAAACGAGGCGATCTCGCGCTTCGCCAGATCGGTATTGGCCATGTGCTCGAATTCTTCTCGCGACGCCTTGGCGAACAGGTCGCTGAAGTCATTGTTGTCATCGTTGGCCTTCAAACGCTCCTTGAGGCGTTGATGCCGACCATGCCTGAGACTTTGCAGGTCGCAACTTTCGAGCACGCGCAAGGCATCGGGACACTGCTTCTCGACACGCCAGCCGAACTGTTCCTCCATCATGAATTGATCGAACAGCACGATGTCCGGCGCCAGTTCGCTGATGAACGTGTCGAAACTGCTGTTGTTCAGCTCGATGGGAACTTCGTGAATTCCCATCGCCGTCAGGTCTGCACGTTGCTCGCCGAAGCCCGCCGGGCTGCTGAACGTGACGTCCCAGCCCTGTTGCAGAAAAACCTCGAGAATTTGCATGACATGCCCGCTGGCCGCGGAAGAGCGGGGCTCGGGCCAGACGTAACCAATGACCAGGACTTTGGTTGCGTTGGGCTCAATCATGTACGGGAATTCCTTGAAGCGAAGACAGGGCAGGGACGAAAAAGGCGCGCATTAAACCACAGGGCGCACAGGGTCACCCGAGAATGCTTTTGACCTTGTCGCGCAACTGATCAATGGAGAAGGGTTTGCCGATCAGGTGCATGCCTTCAGGCACTTCAATGTTTTCGGCGTAGCCGCTGGCAAACAGGATGGGCAGGTTGGGGCGTATCGTGCGGGCGTGGGTGGCCAGTTCACGGCCGTCCATGTCCGGCAGGCCAACATCAGTCATCATCAGGTCAATGTCCTGGTTCACGTCCTTGAGCCTCAGCAGCGCCTCTTCGCTGCCATCGGCTTCCAGTACCTTGAACTCCAATTCCTCCAGTACGTCGACGATCAGCATGCGCACGATGGCATCGTCTTCGACGACCAGGATGATGGGGGCGTTGGCGGATGACATAGTGGAATTCCCGATAAAGATTGGTGTTGTCGGTCGTTGCAAATTGCCGGCTTATTGCATGAGTAAGTGGCGGATCCCGACAAGTTCCCAGGACGATGCAAAAAAGAACCTGGCGCAGGTCAGGCTAGGATAACCCGACGCTTTGCGCGGGCGCAGCGCAATGTAGGACCTTGCGCGAAAACATGTCAGAAAATTGGATCAATGTGCCAGTTTTGGGGCAAACTCCCTGCATCCTGACAGTTCGACAAGGCCTGCCCCATGACCTCTGTGTCCACGGTTGATGAGCAACGATTTCGTAAACTCCTGAGCCGCAACATCAGCCTGCCGTTGGGTCTGGGCGTCATCAGTGCCGTGTTCTTCGTGTCGCTGATCACCTATCTGCTGTCGACGATCCAGTGGGTGGAACACACCGACCGGGTGATCAATAACGCCAATGAAGCGGTCAAGCTGACCGTGGACCTGGAAACCGGGATGCGCGGTTTCCTGCTCAGTGGCGACGAACATTTCCTCGATCCCTACGAAACCGCCAAGCCGCGAGTTGCCGTGGCACTCAATACCTTGCTCGAGTTGACCGCCGATAACCCGGTGCAAACCGACCGCTTGCTGCGGTTGCAGGCATTGCAGTTGGAGTGGACCAGCTATGCGCAGTCGATGATCGATTTGCAGCGCAGCAGCGGTGACTATCGCTCCGCGGTCAAGGCCGGGCGTGGCAAACGCCTGACCGATGAAATTCGCAAGCAGTTCGAGGAAGTGATCGACACCGAACAGCAACTACGCGCATCGCGCAATGATGAGGTGCGACGCACCACGGTCATGAGCATCAGCCTCTATCTGTTGCTCATCGCCGGCGTCAGCGGCTTGCTGGCGTATGTCGGGCGCCGCGATTTGCTCAATCTTTCGCAAAACTACAGCGTCAATCTCGCGGCCCAACAAGCCAGCGCCCATCGCCTGCAGCAACAGGCCTGGCTGCGCAACGGTCAGACCGAGCTCGCTGAGCAGGTACTGGGGCAGTTGAGCTTGAACCTGCTGGGACGCAACATCCTGCAATTCTGCGCGCAGTACCTCGGCACGGCCGTAGCGGCTATTTATGTGCGCGAAGATCACGGCGGCCTCAAGCGCATCGCCACCTACGGGTTTTCTCGTGAGCAAGAAGAGCGTGAACAGCAGATTTACAGCGACGAAGGCATTGTCGGCCAGGTAGCGCAGCAGGCACGACTGATTCGCCTGGACGAGGTTCCGGGGGATTATTTCAAGGTCAGCTCCGGCCTCGGTGACGGTTTGCCGCGCAGTGTGCTGGTGGTGCCGACCAGCGACGACGACCGGGTCAATGGCGTGATCGAGTTGGGCTTTCTGCGTCCACTGATGGACCGTGACATTGAATTGCTGGAACTGATTGCCGGCAACATCGGCACCTCGATCGAAGCTGCACGCTATCGCCAGCGTTTGCAGGATGTGTTGGCCGAAACCCAGCAACTCAATGAAGAATTGCAGGTACAGCAGGAAGAGCTCAAGACCGCCAACGAAGAGCTCGAAGAACAGTCGCGGGTTCTCAAGGAGTCTCAGGCGCACCTGGAGACCCAGCAGGTGGAACTGGAGCAGACCAACGAACAACTCGCCGAGCAGGCCTTGGCCCTGGCCGAACAACGCGACGCCATGGACCTGAAAAACACCGAGCTCAATCAGGCCCAGATCCAGCTTGAGGATCGCGCAGAAGAATTGCAGCGTTCGAGCAAGTACAAGTCGGAATTCCTCGCCAACATGTCCCACGAACTGCGCACGCCGCTGAACAGTTCGTTGATTCTGGCCAAGCTGCTGGCGGAAAACCCGGAGGGAAACCTCAGCGCCGAGCAGGTCAAGTTCGCCGATTCGATCTATTGCGCCGGCAATGACTTGCTCAACCTGATCAACGACATTCTGGACATTTCCAAGGTTGAGGCCGGCAAGCTGGAAATCCGTCCGGAGAACACCAGCGTCACGCGTCTGGTGGAGGGGCTGCGCGGAATGTTCCAGCCCCTGGCCACGGACAAACAGCTGGATTTCCAGCTCGATGTGCGGGA
The DNA here is from genome assembly GCF_034009455.1 of Pseudomonas sp. P5_109. Taxonomy (NCBI): domain Bacteria; kingdom Pseudomonadati; phylum Pseudomonadota; class Gammaproteobacteria; order Pseudomonadales; family Pseudomonadaceae; genus Pseudomonas; species Pseudomonas sp. P5_109. The sequence goes on along the minus strand of NZ_CP125380.1, from coordinate 3,665,686 downwards.
CGGCGCGCCGCTGATGCTATTCACCGACCGCCAGCGCCTGGAGCAAGTGCTGAAGAACCTGCTGTCCAACGCCGTGAAATTCACTGAAAGCGGTATTGTCAGCCTGTCCGTCGCCACGGCGCCGAACGACGGCATTGCGTTCAGCATCCATGATTCCGGGATTGGCATAGAGCGGGATCAGCACGAAAGCATCTTTGAAGCGTTCCGGCAGGCCGATGGCACCACCAATCGGCGTTATGGCGGCACCGGGCTGGGTTTGTCGATTTCCCGTGATCTGGCCGCCTTGCTTGGCGGCTCCATCAGCGTGACCAGCACGCCGGGGCAGGGCAGTGCGTTCACCCTGGTGCTGCCTCAGCAGTACGTGGAACCGGGCGATGTGCCTGTCGAACCGATGCGCGCGGCTCCCGTGGCGGCTGCACCAAGTGTATTGCCACCCACGTTGTCGCCACTGATCGCCGACGTCGATATTCCGCGGTTTGACGACGATCGCAACAAGGGTCCGTTTACCGGCCGCTGCATTCTGGTGGTGGAGGATGAGTCGAACTTTGCGCACATCCTCTACGACCTTGCGCATGAACTGGGTTATCAGTGCCTGGTGGCCCACGGCGCCGATGAAGGTTATGACCTGGCCAAGGCGTTCATCCCCGATGCGATCCTGCTGGACATGCGCCTCCCGGATCATTCCGGCCTGACCGTGCTGCAGCGCCTGAAGGAACACGCCGAAACCCGGCACATCCCGGTGCACGTGATTTCCGTCGAAGACCGGGTCGAAGCGGCGATGCACATGGGTGCCATCGGCTATGCGGTCAAACCGACCACCCGCGAGGAACTCAAGGACGTGTTTGCGCGCCTTGAAGCCAAGCTGACCCAGAAGGTCAAGCGCGTGCTGCTGGTCGAGGACGACGACTTGCAGCGCGACAGCATTGCCCGCCTGATCGGCGACGATGACATAGAGATCACTGCCGTTGGCCTGGCTCAGGAGGCGCTGGACCTGCTGCGCACGTCCGTTTTCGATTGCATGATCATCGACCTCAAATTGCCGGACATGCTCGGCAACGATTTGCTCAAGCGCATGTCCACCGAAGACATCTGCTCCTTTCCGCCGGTCATCGTCTATACCGGGCGCAACCTGACCCGGGATGAAGAGGCCGAACTGCGCAAGTATTCGCGCTCGATCATCATCAAGGGCGCACGCTCGCCGGAGCGGCTGCTGGACGAGGTGACACTTTTTCTGCACAAAGTCGAATCGCGGTTGTCCCATGAACGGCAGAAGATGCTCAAGGTCGCCCGCAGCCGCGACAAGGTCTTCGAGGGCCGCAAGGTGCTGCTGGTGGATGACGATGTACGCAACATTTTCGCCCTCACCAGCGCGCTGGAGCAAAAGGGCGCAGTCGTGGTCATTGGCCGCAACGGTCGCGAAGCGATTGAACGATTGAATGAGGTGGAAGACATCGATCTGGTGTTGATGGACGTGATGATGCCGGAGATGGATGGTTATGAAGCCACCGTTGAAATCCGCAAGGACCCGCGCTGGCGCAAGCTGCCGATCATTGCGGTGACGGCCAAGGCCATGAAGGACGATCAGGAGCGCTGCCTGCAGGCCGGCGCCAATGACTACCTGGCCAAGCCCATTGACCTGGATCGCCTGTTTTCACTGATTCGTGTGTGGTTACCGAAGATGGAACGTATCTAGTGGAGCGCAATTTTTCAGTGGAGCGAAACAGCGAAATCGAATTGCGGTTGTTGATCGAGGCGATCTACCTCAAGTACAGCTACGACTTTCGTGATTACTCCGGCGCATCGATCAAGCGCCGGGTCAACCATGCGTTGAGCCAGTTCGAGTGCAGCACCATCTCGGCGTTGCAGGAAAAGGTCCTGCACGACCCCACCGCGTTCATGCAACTGCTGCAATTGCTGACCATTCCGGTCAGCGAGATGTTCCGCGACCCCTCGCACTTCCTGGCCATCCGCAAGGAAGTGGTGCCGCTGCTGCGAACCTACCCTTCGATCAAGATCTGGATCGCCGGATGCAGCACCGGTGAAGAGGTCTATTCGATGGCCATTCTGCTGCGCGAGGAGGGCCTGCTCGACCGCACGATCATTTACGCCACCGACATCAATCCGCGTTCTCTGGAAAAAGCCAAGCAAGGGATTTTCTCGATGGAGAATGTCCGCGCCTACACTGCTAATTACCAGCAGGCCGGTGGCCAGTGTTCGTTTGCCGACTACTATACGGCGGCCTATGGTTACGCGATTTTCGACAAGACGCTGCGCGAGAACGTCACTTTCGCCGATCACAGCCTGGCGACGGATAGCGTGTTTTCAGAAACTCAATTAATTTCGTGTCGTAACGTATTGATTTACTTCAATAAAAAACTTCAGGATCGGGCGTTCGGATTGTTTCATGAGTCCCTCTGCCATCGCGGGTTCCTGGTGTTGGGCAGCAAGGAAACCCCGGATTTCTCAGCCTTCGGCGATCAGTTCGAGCCGCTGGTCAAACAAGAACGGATTTACCGAAAATCATGAACAGTGCAACGGGTCTGCCAGCGATCGAAGCGATTGTAATCGGTGCCTCCGCCGGTGGCGTCGAGGCGCTGCTGAGCATCCTCGGGCCGTTGCGCGAAGGCTTCGCGCTGCCAATCATTGTCGTGCTGCACTTGCCGGATGAGCGCCGCAGCCATCTGGCGGACGTGTTTTCCCGTCGGGTTGCCCTGCCAGTGCTGGAGGCGTGCGACAAGACCCTGGTGGAAGCCGGCACGCTGTATTTTGCTGCACCGGGCTATCACTTGTCGGTGGAGCGGGACCGCAGCTTTTCCCTGAGCCTGGAGCCTCGAGTGCATCATTCGCGACCCGCCATCGATTACCTGTTCGAATCGGCCGCCGATGCGTATGGCGCCAATCTGGCCGCGGTATTGCTCACCGGCGCCAACCGCGACGGCGCACGCGGGCTGGCCCAGGTCAAACGGCACGGTGGCATGACCATCGTCCAAGACCCGCAAGAGGCTCAGGTCGCCACCATGCCCCAGGCTGCACTGGACCTGCACCAGCCAGACCACATACTTCCCGTACGCGGCATCGGCCGTCTGCTTGTCGAGCTGGAACGAATCGCATGCTAAGTCATATAAAGGCCAAACTGCTGATCGTCGACGATCTGCCGGAGAACCTGCTGGCGCTCGAAGCGCTGATCAAGCGTGAGGACCGGATCGTGTTCAAGGCGCTGTCCGCCGACGAAGCCTTGTCATTGCTGTTGCAACACGAATTCGCCATGGCCATCCTCGATGTGCAGATGCCGGGCATGAATGGCTTCGAACTGGCCGAATTGATGCGTGGCACGGAAAAAACCCGGAACATCCCTATCGTGTTCGTCAGTGCCGCCGGGCGTGAAATGAACTACGCGTTCAAGGGCTATGAAAGCGGCGCTGTGGACTTCCTGCACAAACCGCTGGACATCCACGCGGTCAAGAGCAAGGTCAATGTGTTCGTCGACCTGTATCGCCAGAGCAAGGCGATGAAGGAACAAGTGCTGGCCCTTGAGGAAAGTCGCCGCGATCAGGAAACCCTGCTCAAGCAACTGCAAAACACCCAGCTGGAACTGGAGCAGGCGGTGCGCATGCGCGATGACTTCATGTCCATCGTCGCCCACGAAGTGCGCACGCCGCTCAACGGCCTGATCCTTGAAACCCAGCTGCGCAAGATGCACCTGGCCCGGGATAACGCCGCGGCTTTCACCCTGGACAAGATGCACGCCATGGTCGACCGCGACGAGCGGCAGATCAAAAGCCTCATCCGCTTGATCGAAGACATGCTCGATGTCTCGCGCATTCGCATTGGAAAGTTGTCGATCCGGCCGACGAGGTTCGATCTTTCGACGCTGGTTCGCGATGTGCTGCACAACTTTTCCCAGCAGATCGACGCCGCCGAGACATCGGTCACCCTCGATGCCGAACAACCGGTGATCGGAAATTGGGACGAGTTTCGTATTGAACAGGTCATTTCCAACCTCCTGACCAACGCCTTGCGCTACGGGGCCAAGAGCCCGATCACGGTGAAGGTATACAGTGAAGGCGGCCAGGCGCTGGTGGACGTGCAGGACCAGGGGATCGGCATTAGCGAAGAAAACCAGAAACGCATATTCCAGCAATTCGAACGCGTATCGGCCAAGCACGCCGTCGCCGGACTGGGCCTGGGTTTGTTTATTTCAGAACAAATTGTTGCCGCTCATGGCGGTACTATTACGGTCCAGAGCAGGATTGGCGAAGGCGCCTTGTTTCGCGTTTGTCTGCCGCTGTAGGAAAACAGCCAGATAAACGCAACCTCTGATCGACCTCACGGTCGTATCAGCAGCAATTGACCGAACAAAGGCTTCCCATGAGCGAAGATGCACAAGATGTAGTACTCGTCGTCGAGGACGACCCCTCGATTCTGATGGTGCTGTCCGCTTATCTGTCGGGCGAGGGTTACCGCGTATTGCAGGCCGAAAACGGCGAACAGGCTTTTGAGATCCTGGCGAGCAAACCACACCTGGACATGATGATCACCGACTTCCGCTTGCCTGGCGGCATCTCCGGCGTGCAGATCGCCGAGCCCGCCGTGAAACTGCGACCGGAACTCAAGGTGATTTTCATCAGCGGCTATGCCCAGGAAATCCGTGACACCGACAGCCCGATCACCCGCAAGGCGCCGATCCTGGACAAACCGTTCGATCTGGACAAATTGCAGGAGCTGATGCAGGACATGCTTTCGTAAGCGTTCAGGCGCTGAGCATCTCCCTGACCTTCGCCGTCAACAGGTCGAAGGTAAATGGCTTGGTGATCATCTGCATGCCCGGATCGAGGAACCCGCCGCGCACCGCGGCATGCTCGGCGTAGCCGGTGATGAACAGCACCCGGAGATCGGGCCGCAGTTGCCGGCCGATTTCCGCCAGTTGCCGGCCATTCATGCCGGGCAGGCCGACATCGCTGATCAGCAGGTCGATGCGCTGGGCGGAATCGAGGATCGGTACCGCGCTATCGCCATCACAGGCCTCGACGAAGGTATAACCCAGCTCGCTCAACACCGTGCTGACCAGCACCCGCACCGCCGGATCGTCCTCGACTATCAGCACCGTCTCGCCATTATTGGCAAAGGGCGGGTATTCGACGTTGATCGGATGCTCCTGGGGCAGGTCACCCCCAAAGCGCGGCAGAAACAGGCTCACCGTGGTGCCTTCGCCCACGACGCTGTGGATGGCGACGTGACCTCCCGACTGCTTGCTGAAGCCATAGATCATGGATAAACCCAGCCCGGTGCCTTGGCCGATGGGCTTGGTGGTGAAGAACGGATCAAAGACGCGGTTGATGATGCTTTGCGGCATACCGCAGCCGGTATCGGTCACGCTGAGCACCACGTAATCCCCTGCATCGAGATTGCCTTGTGCTTGAGTGAAATCCTCGTCGAGGCATTGGTTCGAGGTGGAGACCACCAGTCTGCCGCCATTGGGCATGGCATCGCGAGCATTGATCACCAGGTTGAGCAGGGCGCTTTCCAGTTGATTGGGATCGGCTTTGGCCACCCACAGTTGCTCATCGAGTTGCATGTCCAGGTGAATGCTTTCGTTGATGCTGCGTTGCAGCAGTTCGCCCATGGAAATCACCAGGGTGTTCATCTCCACGGGTTTCGAATCCAGCGACTGCCGCCGGGAAAAAGCCAGTAGCCGGTGAGTCAGGCCCGCCGCACGGTTGGCTGAAGTCACCCCTAGATCGATCAGGCTGTCGAGGTCTTCGGTTCGCCCCCGGGCCAGGCGTCGACGCAACAACTCGAGGCTGCCGATGATGCCGGTCAGCATGTTGTTGAAGTCGTGGGCGATACCGCCGGTGAGCTGGCCGACGGCTTCCATTTTCTGCGACTGGCGCAACGCTTCTTCGTTGTGGCGAAGTTGCGCAGTGCGCTCTTCCACTTGCTGTTCAAGGGTTTCAAGGGTGTTTTGCAGGCGCAGTTCGCTCTGGCTCAGGTCAATCAGCCGATCCCTGGCTTCGTACTGCCGTCGACGCCCGCGCAGGGCCGTGGTGACCAGGCTGATCAGCGTGACCGGGTGAAAAGGACGTTCGAGGAAGGTCACGTTGCCCAATTGCGGGCCGAAGCGTGATGCCGGGTTCTGTTGTGGGCCGCCATGGTGCGTCATCAATACGATCGGCAGGTCCGACCATGCGGGCTGCTGTTCGATCAAGCGGATCAGCGGTTCCAGATCACCACCGAGCAGTGCCTCGGAGGAGATCAGCAGCAGGCCGGCTCCCAGTTCCAGTTCGGCGCACAACCCTGGCAGGTCGCGACTGATCACCCCGTGAACCCCGGCCTCGTTGAGCATCATCAGGGCTAACTGGCTGTCGCGCCCTCGTGGTGCAAGGATGATTGCGTGTTCGGGCGTCGCTTGCATGACCGTCACCGGATCTCGTCCGCGAGCAACGGTTTGCTGGCCCCAAGATAGGTGGGGACGCCACGCAACACGCCCTGGAAGGCTTCCAGCGGTTCACCGATGGTCATGCCCTGGGCGCTGATGCGGTATTCCCGGATGGTCGATTCATGGCTGCCGGTACGTTTCTTGATGATCGAAATCGCCCGGCGCACCTTGCCCAGTGCTTCGAAATAACGCAGCAGAATGACCGTATCGGCCAGGTAAGTGATGTCGACCGGGGCCTGCATGTCACCGACCAGGCCATGCTGGGCAACCGTCATGAAGGTCGCGGCGCCCTGGCGATTGAGGTACAGCAGCAACTCGTGCATGTGCAGCACCAGGGCGTTCTCTTCCGGCATTGCCGCCTGATAGCCATTGATGCTGTCGATCACCACGGTTTTGATATTGCCTTCGTCGACACAGCGCCGGACCCGGTGGGAGAACTCGCCGGGAGAGAGTTCCGCCGCGTCCACTTGTTCGATCAGCAAATTGCCGCTGTCTTGCAGGGCCTGCAAATCGATGCCGATGTTCTTCATGCGCTCGAACAGCAACCCCATCTCTTCATCGAAAATGAACAACGCGGCTTTTTCACCCCGGGCCACGGCCGCGGCGGCGAACACCATGGAGATCAGCGATTTGCCGGTACCGGCCGGACCGAGAATCAAGGTGCTGGAACCGGTTTCGATCCCGCCGCCCAGCAGCGAATCCATTTCGCGGATGCCGCTGGTCAATTGCTGGCGCAGGTATTGACCGCGATGTTCGGCGGCCACCAGGCGCGGGAAGACATGTACGCCGTCGGCCATGATGGTGAAGTCATGAAAGCCGCCCCGGTATTTCTGGCCGCGGTACTTCACCACGCGGATGCGACGTCGTTCGGCGCCATAGTTTGGCGTCAACTCTTCCAGGCGAATCACGCCGTGGGCGACGCTGTGCACGGTTTTGTCCAGGGACTCGGTGGTCAGGTCATCGAGCAGCAGCACCGTGGCGTCGTACCGCACGAAATAGTGTTTGATCGCCAGGATCTGCCGGCGATAGCGCAGCGAGCTTTGCGCCAGCAGGCGAATCTCGGAAAGGCTGTCCAGCACAACCCGGGTCGGTTTGACCCGTTCGACCACTTCGAAGATCTGGCGGGTGGCTTCGCCCAATTCAAGGTCGGAGGAATAGAGCAGCGACTGCTGCTGTTCGGCATTGAGCAGGCTTTCCGGGGGCGTCAGCTCGAAGATATGGACGTTGTCATCCATCTCCCAGCCATGGGACAAGGCGCCCTGGCGCAGCTCGCGTTCGGTTTCGGACAGCGTGATGTACAACGAACGTTCACCGGCTTGCGCACCTGCCAACAGGAAATGCAACGCCACGGTGGTCTTGCCGGTGCCAGGTTCGCCTTCCAGCAAAAACACATGACCGCGAGACAGTCCGCCATTGAGGATATCGTCAAGACCTTCGATACCGGTGGCTGCCTTGGTAAAGTTCAATTCGTTGAATAGAGACAAATGAGTGTCCTCTCCTGGCCTGGGAACGAGGCAGCCATGGGAAACATGGCGTTAGGCTGCCTTTTCACTTGACCCTTGGCCGGGACGACGGTTCAACGAAATGTCAGTCGGGGTCAGAGCCCCTGTTGCAGCGCCGGATCATCGGGGTTCATTTGTTCGAGCTGGGCCGAGAGGATCTGCACGTTTTGCAGCTGCCCGCTTTCCTTCCAGTAATTGATCAGCAGCACCCGGGCCTTGCGATCGTTCGGATGGCGCTGAACGATTTCCTGCAACTGATTCTGCGCCGCTTCGAGCTCCTGCTCACCGTGCAACGTGGTCGCCAGGTCGTAGCGGTAATCGCGGTTGTTCGGCTCAAGTTCAACGGCCTTGGACAGGCCGAGCAGGGCGAACTCGCTTTGCTCGTGATGCAGCAGCCAGAGCCCCAGGGCATGTTGCAGATAGGCCGAGTCGGGTTGCGCCTGGAGTTGTTTGGCCAACAGCTGCCGGGCGGCGTCGTTTTGGCCCTGTTTATCCAGCACTTCGATTTGCAGCACCAGCGCCGGCAGGTTGTCCGGCGCCAGGCGCAGGGTGTTGTCCAGGGCCTGTTGCGCTTCCTTGAGCTCGGCGTTGTGCAGGTGCAGTCGGGCCAGTTGGTACTGATTGTCGGCGCTTTGCGGCTCGCTCTTGAGCACTTGTTCCCAGGCGTCGATGGCTTGCTCCAGCGGCCCGAAATACAACCCCAGGTCGTCCGGGGACAAGCCCAGCAGCGCATTGATTGCGGCCAGTCGAACGCTTTGTTCGCTGTCATCGAGCAATGGCCCCAGCAACAGACTGCGCTGGCCGTTCGGCACCAGGGCGCTGATGCTCTTGATCGCGGCGATACGCACTTCGGGCGACTCGTTCTGCAAGTCGGAGTCCGCCAGTTTCAGGGCCACCGAGCTTGGATAATTCGGCAGTTCGGCATGCAGCCAGACGCGCCGCTTGGGCGACAGGTCCGGGCGACCCAATTGCTGATAGAGCACCCGCGCGGCCCCCGGTTGACCGGCCCGGGCAGCAGCCAGCGCTTCGCTGTAACCATGCTTGATGGCTTCGGGCACCGCCGGGGTGGTATCGCGCAGGGAATACCACGCAAGTCCGATGGCGAACAGGATAGAGAGACTGATGAGCAGGTTGCGGCGGGACTTGGGCATGCAGAATCCGGAAGCTGGCAAGCTTTGGCAAAGTTGCCAGCTTCGGTCAGGCAAGGCTGTGAGTCAAACGTTGAGTTGGGTGAATGCGACCTTGGCCGGTCCCCTGATAGAACGACTCAATAAGCGTTTTTTAAAAGTTGTGCGGGAGACGGGTGTTTAAGCTGGATGGAAATGTCCAGCACCCACGGAAAAAACAATGCCACCTTTTCGTAACGTAACCTCTGCCGCGGGCTCTTCGACTGCACATTTTCAGGTTAACGATAATCGACCCGAAACCCGACTCTCCCATGAGTTTTCAAGGGCCAGGAATAACCCTGAGATCCTGCGCTTATTACAAAACGCCACAAGATCGAATGCTGACTTGCCGCCACCGGTATTGGCAGGTCCGACATTCCAATCTTCTGCAGATTTTGCCAATCAGGCAGGTCTCGATCGGGCGTGGTCTGCGCTCACGGAGCATTTGAGAACGACAACGCTGTCGGAGCAGGAAATGCTGGACATTCTCAGCAGCGGCATCTTGCAAACAAAGACAGGCCAGGTCCTTGCCGGATTACTTGCTGACGCGATGTTGCGCTCGATTCGTCCTGTTGGTGAGCTGACAAAAAGTCGGCTGCAAGTCATCGTAAAAGTAATTTGCGATCTACCGCCGAGTCAGTGGCAAACAGCGTTGGGAGAAAATATCAGGTTTCCAAGTGGGCAAAACGGGGAGGGCGTGACCGGGTTTATCCAGTCCCATTTGAATCGTTCAAGTGCACAGCGGGATGAGCGGATTGCAAACAATGAGTTAATGCCGGATGAGCAATGGCAGGCAATCAAGCAGATCGCCAAACAAGCCCGGAGCTATATTCGCGCAAGTGATGGCGCGCTTGATGGCAAACTGTTGATGCTTGAAGACCTGTCCAAGGTACGCCCCACGCCCCACAACGCGCACGAGGCATTGCGCGATTTCATTCACGAACTCAAGAATCCATCGCAAGTGGCGCGCGTTCGCTGGCCCGATGGGTTTGCGAAGACTGTCGAAGCTGTTCTCGCACAAATCAGCCCCGTCGAAGTCATTAAGCCGACTTGGTTCGAGTGGATCGTCGGCCCCAGTTGGCTCGATAGTTTTTCTCAGGGCGCCGGGACGTTATGGGCCCTGTTGAATCAGACAAAAGTGCAAGATGCGCGCGCCTCAGATGAGCGTGGGCCAACCCTGCTGTCGCACTTGCAGACCATTGAGCGCAACGCGGACTTTTACACAGCAGTCTCCACGAAAGGCCCGAGAGTGCCTGAAGGATTCGTTGGCAAGCTTTTATACGTGTGCAATGCGCTGAATACTGCCCGCCTACTGAGGCTGGACAGTAGCCACATTTCAACATCCCGTCCCAATCCTGAGCCCGGCAGTCACTCGAGGAGATCCGAACCGGGCGGCCACGCCTGGAAAAATGGTGCAACTGATCTTCCTTCCCGATCATTCACTCCAGCACCCGAGCATCCAGACGTTGTTACTCAAAGCCTCATGAACCAGATCTCGCCAGCGCAATTCGCCGCGCAAGTCGACGAGGTTGCAACCTGGCTCATCAACACCATCACGCCCTGGAATACCGCCTATGCCAGTGAGCTAGAGAAGGTTGTAGTCATGCTCGACCCACTGAAGATTCGGGTAGACAACCCAGCAGTCGAGCATTCTCACGCCAGTGCGATATGGAGCCGCACACCCGATATGGAGGCGCTGAGACAGCAACTGGGTGAGTGGCTCAGCAGGATGAGTGGGACTTTGATCAGCACGGGTGCTGCCGTAATAAGCCGAACGGGTGATTTGATCGAGCGCCATCCGCGTAGTGCCGTGGGCATCTTCGCGGCGTTCATGGGAATCAGCGGTCTTTACACCAACTGGTTTCAGCCTGTGCCTGAAATAATTGATCCTTCCCGGATAGGAGCACCCGAGCTTGAGGTCATGCCTGATGAAGCCGCGCTTATCTATGAAGCTATTCTTGAGGATGTAGAGGACCTATTTGAGGAACAACCAGATTTTGCGGCCGAGATTGCGCAGCGTGTCAGCCAGTCCGAGTACCTGGATCCGGTCGACGATCCACAATTGATAGAGGACGTAGAGGAGCTTCTACAACAATCCTTTCCGGATATGCCCGACATGACTTATCAGTCCATGCTCGCAGAAATGATGGAGCTGTCGACTTCAGATGTTGAAGGCGAGTCGGAGGATGACCTGGATGATGAAAATGTTATGGAAGCACAGGTCTTTGCTAACCCGTTTCGGGACAGCGAGGAAATGGCCGGCGTTCGTAATAAACGCGACGTAGAGGTCAACGTGGGGCCTAAGGGAGTATTTATACGCATTATCATAGCGAAAGCAGTCGTTGATGCGTCGAATCGACGGTTGCAGGAAGTCACTCCCGTGCAACAGCCTGATGAGGAAATTGCTCCGGGTGTAACAGTCGATCAAGCGGCGCAAAAAGTCATTGCCACATTTGAGGCTGCTCAGAAAATCTCGGACCCCTACAAGTTTCTCGCCGCCTCCATCAGCAATCTATTCGCTGAACACAGCTCTTTGCGGGATAAAGCGGCAGGAATTACAGCCAATACGTCTGTCAACGTTGTTTATACAAGCGTAAAACCATTTTCGCTTCCTCCGTTCAGTATTGAAGTAAAAAAATTCACTCTGGCGGAGGTGTGCATTGATGCTCATTTAAGGGGAAGTTCATTTAACGAACGGGTTGAGGTCGCGTGGCCGCAAGGTATGTCATCGGAATTAAAAGACGCCATTTCCTCGGCAAATTTCCAGGACGATTACAAAAAACTGATCAATGAGGTAATCAATCGTCCGGATGTCGCTGCGCTATGGAGGTTAAAAAAAGAAAAAGACGTGGAATTCGCGCTAGATAGCTACTTAAAGACTGAGACGCGTTCTACGGAAGGCGCCACCATCGCGAATGATTTTTTGAGTGGCGATCTTCACGGGGAACTTGTCTTCGCGAACTCTAAGGAAAGAAGGGAGCGATGGCCATTGAGCGATGCGATTTATCTTTCTGGCAAATCTGGTTATGGGTTATTGGTTTTATTGAATGAACGCAAAGTTGTCGAGGTGCCGAAGAGCTGGGCAGAAGGTGAAGAAAAAGCCTTTGTTCCTAGTGATTTGAAGAAAGACATTGCGGATCGAATAAGGATTGAAGAAAGTTATGGTCGTGTGGATGCCGATTACGAACCACAGTGGGCCTTTAAAGAGGGGGGGCGTTATTATTGGTCTTATGAACCACTCGTACCAAGCGGCCATCCGGATGAAAATATTATTGAAACGCTCTATAAAGTGCAGGTTGATAAGGTTCTATCGGACGTGGACGCGTTGGTATCAACAGGTTGGGAGCGTTTAGCGGACGGAGCGCTGGATGCTGCGGGCAAGTTACTCGTTGCACTTTCCATCGCCGTAGGTTTCGTACCGGTTGCTGGAGTGCCTGTATCCGCGGCGACTCGTGCTGCGGGAGCTTTCCTTCTAGGCTTGCCATCAACAGGAACGGACGCCGTACGTGCCATCCTGGCTGATGATCCCGCAACCAGAGAACTTCATGAAAAAAATGCAATGAGGGGCGTGATTATGGACTTTGCCGGCCCCTTGGCGAGCAAATTATTAGGTAGCGCCTTTACCAAGGTGGCGAATTCGAAGATTACACATAAAGTTTTGGAAATACTGGACTTGAAGCGCATTCCTCGCAGCTTGGCTAAACAGTTTAACGATATACCGAAATGGATACCTGCCAAAGTGAGGAGTAGTTCAAAAATCCAGGCTTTGAGGGACCGAAAATTCCGAAATCATAACGTTATTGATAAATTGAATCACCTGGCTGATGGGCCGCGCGTAGCGGAAAAACTAGCGAAACAAACGGGCGTTAGATATTTCGCCAATCCTCAATCTGGTTATGTTCACGAGGGTTTTCTTTTGCGTGGTGAAAAGTTTCGCAACGGGATGCCTACTTTTAAAGAAAACGCGGAATATGCTTTTGAACATGGCTTCGAATTAACCCATCCGATTAAAAATGTGAAACAAGTGAACGGCATGAAGGGTGGTTTTGGCGGCGGAAAAAATCAAGCAGACTGGGATGGTCGAGGAATTTCAACATCTCCTTATCTTTCCGAAGGAGGCGCAGGCGCGCATCACTATGGTGCGGGGAGACCAGAGGGGGGAATCACATACGTTATCGATGCCAGGGGCACACCGGGTTTTGATTTGTATGCGAATCGTAACTACGCCGACCGACCGCCAATAGAATTGGGTTCTAAACCGTTGGAGATTAACTTTGGGGAAAAAATTCCAGGATCGAGAGTGCTGGGTGCTTATGACAAACTCAATAAATTTTGGCCAAATCCGCTTGCGTTGCAGGAAGCCATTCGTAACAGCGTTCCCATCATGGACGGCGCTGTCCACGGCTTGGTAAAACCGTTGGTAAGGTTTGTAAACGTCACTTCGGCGGCGAAACCAGCGGTGTAATTGCCGGCCAGGTTTTGAAGCCACTCAAACCTGTCGAGAGCCCAAAGCTGTGACTACGCTTGCATGAGATACCTCGACAGGCATTCCCATGCAAGCGTTGCTTCAATACTTCAAGGCGATCATCAACCCCGGCCCCGGGGTGCTGTTGTTTGCCTTGCGAACCATGGCGGCCGGGTTGTTGACCCTGTACCTGGCGTTTTTGTTCGACCTGGACCAGCCCAAGTGGTCGATCATGGCCGTGGTCATCATCAGCCAGCCACTGGGCGGCATGGTGCTGGCGCGCAGTTTTGGCCAAGTCATCGGTACCACCATGGGGGCGGTCGTAGCGGTGACCATCATGGCGATATTTCCGCAGGCGCCGTTGCCGTTCATCACCACCCTGGCCCTGTGGCTGGCATTGTGCACCGCCGGTGGCACGCTGTTGCGCTACACCAGTTCCGGGGCATTCGTGCTCAGTGGCTACACCGCCGTGGTTATCGCGTTGCTGGCGATTCCCGATCAGGACGGCACCTTTTTGCTGGCGGTGACCCGCGTCACCGAAACTTTGCTGGCGGTTGCCTGCGTGTGCGTGGTCAGCCTGCTCACCGCCAGGCCGGAAGCCGTGGCCCGGGACTACTTCGCCAGGATCGATCAGATCACCCGGTTGCTGGCCACCCATGCCAGCGCCGTCATTCGCACCGAAGAGAGCGAGGCCGATTTCCAACAGCGGCAAATGCAGCTGTTGGGCCAGATCAGCGGCCTGGAGGGCGTGCGCCGGCACATGTACTACGATGCCCCGCGCTTGCGCAGTGCCAACGGTCTGGTGCAACTGTTAGGCAATCAATTGGTGCTGTTGACCGCGCGATTGACTGCCTTGCGCCATCAGCGGTTGCTGTTGACCGAGCGCTGGGAGGGCGAGTTGCCTGAGGAAATTCAACAGATACGCGCCGAAGAACTGGCGTTTCTTGATGAATTGGCGCAGCAGGGGCGCTCGCTGTCCAGCGAAAGGCGTCACTATTTCACGGTGCTGCAACAACGCTTCGATGCACTGGCCTACAGGGCCGAACAATTGACCGAGCCGCTGCCGGCCACCTTGCGCTCGCTGGCCTGGTCGCTGCGCTGGGAGCAGGCGCGCCTGCTGCAGCAACTCGAACAGATTCTGGAACTGAGTGATGCGATCCAGAGCGGCCGACCTGCCAGCAGCGTGTTTCGCGGGCGGGAAAACCCGCTGCACCTGGACTTCACCCTGGCGACCATGAATGCCATCCGGGCCTTTTCCGCGTTGTTGATCGCTGGCTTGATCTGGATCGAAACCGGTTGGGACGGTGCGCGAGGCGGGATGGTGCTGGTGGGCATCCTTTGCTCGCTGATGTCGACCTTTCCCCGGCCGTTGCTGGCCGTGCAAAGCTATGCCAGGGGATTTGGGCTGGCGCTGGTGGTCTCGGCGCTGCTGCAGTTCATGTTTGTGCCGATGATCAGCAATTTCGAGATGCTTGCCTTGCTGCTGGCGCCCTTGCTGTATGCCGTGTCGGTAGGGTTGGCCAACCCAGCCACAACGGGAACCGGCATTGGCCTGGGGCTCACGACCTTTCTGTTGCTCGGCCCGTTGAACGTGGGAATCGGTCAAAACACCGCCATCCAGTGGTTCGAGTTTGCCGGGGCTTATACCTGTGCGACGGTGCTGGCGCTGAGTGTCTATGCGCTGATCTTTCCGTTCAGGCCGGATCTGCGCATGCGCAGGCTCTACAAGGAGAACTGCGAGCAGGTGTACGCCTTGCTGAAGACCTCGGCGACCGACGAACAGCAGTTTGCTTTCGAGAGCCGCATGGTTGATCGCCTGACCATGATGTTGGGGCTGCTGCCAGCGACCCAGGAGCCGCAATCGCGTGAACTGTTTCAAGTCAGCCTGGGCTGTATGGCACTGGGTATTGCCCTGAATCAGCTCAGGCAGCAGGGACAGAACAACGCCTTGTTGAATCCCGATCTGCAAAGCCGCCTGTTTTCGACAGTCCGGGAAACGGGAAGGCTGGTCGCCGCCCGGCCCGGGGTCGAAGTGGCGCAGGTGCTGGATAACCTGCACACCCTGGGCGACGAACTGGATGCCTTGCATACCAATGTCCATGAGCACTTGTGGTCAGTGTTCCGTATGCGTGTGGCGCTGCTGATCGTGGTGTCGTTCGTCGAGCGTTATCGCGGTTACTTTCAACCCGCAGGCCTTGAAGGAGACCCTGTCCTTGCCCATTGATCTGGAAGTAGGGGGGGCCTATCTGCCCCCGATTGCCCAGGCGCTGCTGCTGGGTTTGCCGATTTTCCTGTTGCTGGACTGGACGTTGCGGCGCCTTGGCGTGCTGCAGTTCGTCTGGCATGAAGCGTTGTTCGAAGGCGCGCTGTATGTCTGTGTCTGCGCCACGTTGATCCTGGTGATGGGAGCCTGATGCCTTGAAGAACATCCTTTCCCGACTCACGACCGTCGCGGTGGTGCTGCTGGCCGTCATCCTGGGTTGGTTCGCCTGGGAGCACTACACCCGCGCCCCCTGGACCCGGGATGCCCGGGTGCGTGCCGATGTGGTGACCTTGTCCGCCGATGTTTCAGGGCGAATCGTCAGCCTGTCCGTGCAGGACAACCAACACGTGGACAAAGGCCAGGCGCTGCTGCAGATCGATCCGGCGCGTTACACCCTGGCGGTGGAGCATGCCAAGCGTGCCGTTGAAGTATCGAAAGCCTCGCTCGGACAAGCCCAGGCGGCCATTAGCGCCAGCGAAGCGTTGCTCAAGCAACGCCAGAGTGAGGAGCAACGGCGGCGCACGCTCAAGGATCGTTCGGCGATTTCCGGCGAAGAATGGGAGAAAGCCAACACCGATGTGTCGGTTGCCCAGGCTGACTTGCTGCGCAATCAGGCCAATCTGGTGTTGGCCCAGGCCAACGTGCAATTGGCCATCGCGGCCTTGACCCAGTCCGAGCTCGATTTGCAGCGTACCCATGTCGTCTCCCCGGTGACCGGCTTTGTCACCAATCTGCTGACCCGGGAGGGCGACTACGCTTCGGCCGGCGGCCCGTTGCTGGCGCTGGTTGACAGCGACTCGTTCTATGTCAGCGGTTACTTTGAAGAAACCAAGTTGCCGCGGATCGAGGAGGGTGACCGGGTCAAGATCGAGTTGATGAGTGGCGAGACGTTCGGCGGCAAAGTGCAGAGCATTGCCTTCGCCATTGCCGACCGGGAAAACCTGCCGGGCGGTCGCCTGCTGGCCAACATCAATCCCAGTTACACCTGGATCAAACTGGCGCAACGAGTGCCGGTGCGGATCGAGATCGATGCCGACTATGCCGGTAAGAAAAACCTCAGGGCGGGGACCACGGCCACTGTGACCGTCCAGGAAAACCGCTAACCCTTGTAGGAGCCGACTTGCCGGCGATGGGCTCAAGGGCGCCGCGTTTATCCAGTTTGCACACGTCATCGTTGACGACCATCGCTGGCAAGCCAGCTCCTACAACGGGCAGCAGGTCGCGCAATACCTGTAGGAGCCGGCTTGCTGGCGATGGGCTCAAGGGCGCCGCGTTTATCCAGTTTGCACGCGTTATCGTTGACGACCATCGCTGGCAAGCCAGCTCCTATGTATGGACTCGCCCCCACTGTCTACCCGCTTTTGAAAAACCGCTGCCCCGTTGCATCTATGTATTAGGCCTATTCGTGGAAGCCGTCTTCGGCTTCTGGCCAAAATTGGAAAAAGCTCGTGGTATGCCGATTACAGTCAGGCCTCGAAGGCCAGTAGGAGCTTAGGCATCAATCCACGCCGGTCTTACCTGGGGTCAATTTTTTTCAGCAGAGGGTCAGACGGTTAGTACCTCGGTGGCAGAACTCTGTCGCTCAGTGGCCCATCGTCGCTGGCTGGCCATCACCCGCGTGGCGACGATAAGTCTGGTCATTCTGTAGAAGCACCCAGACGATTCGCAGGTTGCGGTTGGCTAGCCTGATCGCAGCCTCCTTGCGGCCCAACCGGCTCATCCAGTGCAACAAGCGGCGGTCATCGGGTTGCTGGGAATCAGGTCGTAGTTGTTGCAGCACCGCATGGGCCCCCTGGATCATCAGGCTGCGTAAATAAGCATCACCTCGCTTGGTCATGCCCCCCAACCGGACCGTCTCCCCGCTGCTGTGCTGGTCAGGCACCATGCCAAAGTACGCGGCAAACTTGCGGGCATTGGGAAAGCGCTCAGGCTTGGTTTCCTTGGCCACCAGTGCCGTGGCAGTGACCGGGCCGATGCCGCGTACAGTCATTAGCCGCTTCGCCGTCATGTCAGCGTTGGCGGCCACTTCCAGGCGTCCCGTCAGTACGCTGATGCGCTCGCCCAAATGGCGCCACTCGGCCAACAGTTCGTCGATCAGTTCACGCAGCAGGCCCGGCACCGGTTGGGTGGCATCTTCCAGCACCCGCGGGATTTTCTGGCTGATCGCAACATCGCCCTGTGCCAAGGCTACGCCGTGCTCAAGCAGCAGGCCGCGCATCTGATTACTGAGGGCCGTGCGTCGACGCACATAGCCCTGGCGGGCGCGATGCAACGCCTGCATTGCCAGCGCCGCAACGCTTTTGACCGGTACTGCGCAGATTTTTTCATCGCGATTGGCCCGCAGAATCGCCAGCGCATCGTTGCGATCATTTTTAGGCCCGCTGCGATGTGTGGCCACCAAACCGGCTGGAAGAATCCGCACCGGATTGCCTTGCTCTTGCAGCTGCCGGGCCCAGGCCTGGGCACCCGGACCGGTCTCCATCAAAACCACGACATGCGGCGGCAACTGTCGGAGAAAATCATAAAACGCCTCGCGCGACTTGATCCGCTGCTCGTAGAGCACCTGGCCGAGGATATCTTCACCGGCGACCTGAAAGACCTGTTTGGCCAAGTCGACCGCCAAGGTTGTGCAGGCCGACAAATCGGAAGAAGACACGGATTGATCAAACGAACTATGATTTTTCATGGACTCGCCCTCGCTGTCGTTGGCTGTTTAGACTGCCACCGTGGCGCATTGACGCCTCGGCTTGGGCGAGTCCATCCAATTACAAGGCAGGCCGCGCAATACCTGTAGGAGCCGGCTTGCTGGCGATGGGCTCAAGGGCGCCGCGTTTATCCAGTTTGCACGCGTTATCGTTGACGTCCATCGCGAGCAGGCTCGCTCCTACAGGGACCGGGCAAGTTTCGGGCAAAAAAAGCCCCGCGACCGAATGAGACGCAGGGCTAAAAAATTGGTTGGTTACGGCCAACCAAAGGAGCGCTTTAAAACTTCAAGTCAGTTGCTCGCAACCGTCTCCGGCTGCCAGCCGCCACCGAGGGCCTTGTAGATCGCGACGATGCCGCGATACAGGTCGACCTCGGCCTGGGCCTGGGTGTCTTCGGCGGCCAGGCGTTCACGCTGGGCGTCGAGCAGCACGAGGAAATCGGTGTTGCCTTCGCGGTAGCGGATCTCTGCGAGGTCGGCGGCCGAGCGGCTGGACTCGCTCTGGCGAATCAACGAGATCAGGCGCTGCTGGCGTTTGCCGTAGTCGCTGAAAGCGTTTTCCGACTCTTCCAAAGCCAGCAATACTTGCTGCTCATAGGTCGCCAGGGCGCCTTCGGCATCGGCGTCGGCGCCGCGCAAACGGGCCTTCACACTACCCAGGTCAAACGCCGCCCAGGTGATGCTCGGGCCGAGTGCCCAGGCGTTGGCCGCCGAGGAGCCGATCTGCGAGCCGCGCCCGGCCGTAAAGCCAAGGAAGCCGCTGAGGCTGACACGCGGGAACAAATCCGCCTTGGCCACGCCGATACGCGCGGTGGCCGAGGCCAGCTTGCGTTCGGCACTGCGAATGTCCGGACGGCGCTGCAGCAGTTCACCCGGATCACCGATCGGCAGGGCCTTGGCGATCGCCGGCAGGTCTTTCGGGCTCAAGTCAACGGTCAGCTTGTCCGGACGTTCACCCAGCAGGGTGGCGATGCGGTTTTTCTGCCGAACCTGTTCAGCCTGCAGCTGCGGCACGCTGGCTTCGACCGAGGCCAAACGGGCATCGGCACGCTCGACATCGAGCTGATCGCCAACGCCGGCATCTCGCAGGCTGATGGTGATCTTGCGCGACTCCTGCTGGTTCTGCAGGTTGGCCAGGGCGATCTTCTCCCGCAACTGCGCACCGCGCAGTTGACCGTAGGAGTCCACCAGTTCGGCAATCATGCTGACTTGCAGTTGGTACAGATCGGCTTCAAACGCCTGTTGCTCGGCGTTGGCCGACTCCAGGTTGCGCTGGATACGGCCGAACAGGTCGATCTCCCAAGCCATGTCCAGGCCCAGGTCGTAGCGTTCGCTGTTGACCCGGTCGGTGGTCTGGCCCGGAATCTGGCCTTTGCCCAGGTCACTGCTGACGCGGCTGGTGATGGTCGGCATGGCGTCGTTGCTGACGTCATCGCGGATCGCCCGCGCCGCTTTCCAGCGGGCGAAGGCGACGCGCAGATCGCGGTTGCCTTGCAGTGATTGCGTCACCAACTGGTTGAGGGTCGGGTCTTCGAACTGCTGCCACCAGATGCCTTCGAAACGTGAACGGTCAAAGTTCTTCTGGCCGGCCGCACCATCGGTGGCGGTGGTGATGTTGGCCGGTTCAAGGGCTTCGGTCTTGTAGTCCGGACCCACGGCACAGGCGCTCAGGGCCAGTACCAGCAGGCTCGGCAGGAAGGCTTTCAAACTCATCAATGCGACTCCAGCTTCAGGGTGGCCTTGGCAGCTTTGCGCTTCTCGCCGCGCTCGACAAAGTTACGAATCAGGACGTAGAACACCGGCGTCAGCAATAGACCGAAGAAGGTCACCCCGAGCATCCCGGAGAACACCGCTACACCCATGGCGTGGCGCATTTCGGCGCCGGCACCGCTGGAGAACACCAGTGGCACTACACCCATGATGAACGCGAAGGAAGTCATCAGGATCGGCCGCAGACGCAGGCGGCAAGCTTCCAGGACCGCTGCCAGCGGGTTCATGCCTTCAAGCTGTTTATCCTTGGCAAACTCGACGATCAGAATCGCGTTCTTACAGGCAAGCCCCACCAACACGATCAAACCGATCTGGGTAAAGATGTTGTTGTCGCCACCGGAGGCAATCACGCCGGTAATGGCCGACAGCAGGGTCATCGGTACGATCAGGATCACCGCCAGTGGCAGGCTCCAGCTTTCGTATTGAGCCGCCAGTACCAGGAACGCCAGCAGCACACAGAGCGGGAACACGAACAGCGCGGTGTTGCCGGACAGAATCTGCTGGTAGGTCAGGTCGGTCCATTCGTAGGTCATGCCGTTGGGCAGTTCTTCCTTGAGCAGTTTCTCGATGGCTTTTTCGGCCTGGCCGGAGCTGTAGCCGGGGGCTGCCGCACCGTTGATTTCAGCGGTGATGAAGCCGTTGTAGTGCATCACGCGGTCCGGCCCCGAGGTATCGCTGACCTTGATGAAGGTCGCCAGCGGGATCATCTCGCCTTTGTTGTTGCGCACTTTCAACTGGCCGATCTGGTCGGATTCGAGGCGGAACTGCTGCTCGGCCTGAACGTTGACCTGATAGGTGCGACCGAAACGGTTGAAGTCGTTGGCATACAGCGAACCCAGGTAGATCTGCAGGGTGTCGAAGATGTCGCTGACGGCCACGCCGTGGGTCTTGGCTTTCTCGCGGTCGATGGCGGCATCGACCTGGGGCACGTTCACTGTGTAGCTGGTGAACAGGCCGGCCAGTTCCGGCACGTTGTGGCTCTTGTTGATGATGTTCATGGTTTCCTTGTACAGCTCTTCGTAGCCCAGGTTGCCCCGGTCCTCGATCTGCAGGCGGAAACCACCGATGGTGCCCAGGCCTTGTACCGGCGGCGGCGGGAAGATCGCCATGTAGGCTTCCTGGATGTTCGCGTACTGGCCGTTCAAGGCCCCGGCAATGGCCCCTGCGGACATGCTCGGGTCTTTACGTTCGTCGAACGGCTTCAGGGTCACGAACACAATGCCGGCGTTCGGGCTATTGGTGAAACCATTGATCGACAGGCCAGGAAAGGCCACTGCGCTTTCCACGCCAGGCTGTTTCAGCGCCAGCTCGGACATGCGCTTGATCACGTCTTCGGTACGGTCAAGGCTGGAGGCGTCCGGCAGTTGCGCGAAGGCCACCAGGTATTGCTTGTCCTGGCCGGGTACGAAACCGGTCGGGGTGCTGGAGAAACCGAAGAAGGTCAGGACCATCAGGCCGGCGTACAGCAGCAGGGCGATACCGCTGGAGCGGATTACACGGGCAACGGTGCCGACATAACCATGGCTGGCCTTTTCAAAGAAGCGGTTGAACGGACGGAACAACCAGCCGCCAAACATCTTGTCCAGAATCCTCGAGAAACGGTCCTTCGGTGCGTCGTGGCCTTTGAGCAACACCGCAGCCAGTGCCGGCGACAGGGTCAGCGAGTTGAAGGCCGAGATCACCGTCGAAATCGCAATGGTCAGGGCGAACTGCTTGTAGAACTGCCCCGTCAGGCCGGAGATGAACGCAGCCGGCACAAACACCGCACACAGCACCAGCGCCGTGGCAATGATCGGGCCGGTGACCTCACCCATGGCTTTTTTGGTCGCTTCGACCGGCGTCAGTCCGAGTTCAATGTTCCGTTCGACGTTCTCCACCACCACGATCGCGTCGTCCACCACGATACCGATCGCCAATACCAGGCCGAACAGCGACAGGGCGTTGAGCGAGAAGCCGAACAGGTGCATCACGGCAAAGGTACCGATCAGCGAGACCGGCACAGCGACCAGCGGAATGATCGAGGCGCGCCAGGTTTGCAGGAACAGGATCACCACCAGCACCACGAGGATCAGCGCTTCGAAGAGGGTGTGAACCACCGCCTCGATGGAGCCGCGCACGAAGATCGTCGGGTCATAGACGATGCTGAAGTCCATGCCTTCAGGGAAGCTCTTCTTCAGTTCGGCCATTTTGGCCCGCACTTCGTTGGAGATCTCGATGGCGTTGGAGCCGGGGCGCTGGAAGATCGGGATCGCCACCGCCGGCTGGTTGTTCAGCAGCGAACGCAGGGCGTACTGGCTGGAGCCGAGTTCAACCCGGGCGATGTCCTTGAGGCGAGTGATTTCACCGTTGTCGCCAGAGCGAATGATGATGTTCTCGAACTCTTCCTCAGATACCAGACGGCCCTGGGTGTTGACCGACAACTGGAAACTCTGGGCATTCGGGGCAGGGGGCGCGCCCAGTGCACCGGCGGCCACCTGACGGTTCTGTTCACGAATGGCGGTGACAACGTCAGTTGCGGTCAGGTTGCGCGAAGCGGTCTTGTTCGGATCGAGCCAGACACGCAGCGAGTAGTCGCCCATGCCGAACAGTTGCACGTCACCCACACCGCCCAGCCGCGCCAGCTCATCCTTGATGTTGAGGATCGCGTAGTTGGACAGGTAGAGCATGTCGTAGCGTTTGTCCGGCGAGGTCAAGTGCACAACCATGGTCAGGTCGGGCGACGCCTTGTCCACGGTGATACCGATGCGCGTCACTTCCTCGGGAAGTTTCGGCTCGGTGCGGGTCACGCGGTTCTGCACCTGCACCTGTGCGTTGTCCAGGTCGGTACCCAGGGCGAAGGTGATGGTCAGGGTGATCTTGCCGTCGGCGGTCGACTGCGAGGACATGTACAGCATGTTCTCGACACCGGTAATGGCTTGCTCCAGTGGAGCGGCCACGGTTTCACCGATGACTTTCGGGTTGGCACCCGGGAAGTTGGCGCGGACCACTACGGTCGGCGGCACCACTTCCGGGTACTCGCTGATCGGCAGCTGGAACAGCGAGATCGCACCGGCGATCAGGATCAACAGCGAGAGAACCGCTGCGAAGATCGGCCGCGAAATGAAGAATTGGGAAAAATTCATCGTAAAAATCCCTTAACCGCGTGGGGTCGTGGCAGCCAGTTTCACAGCCGTGCCCGGTGCAACCCTGGCAGGCGCGACTTGGGGCAGGTTGCTGGCTTCCAGCGCTTGGCGTTGTTGTGCGAGTGCCGCGAGGGTCTGTTCACTGGCCATCGGAATCACTTCAGGGGTGACCGGTGAACCCGGGCGTACCCGTTGCAGACCCTTGACGATGATCGTGTCGTCCTTGTTCAGGCCGCTGCGCACGATGCGCAAGCCTTCGATCTTCGGACCCAGTTCCACTGCGCGGTAGGCAGTCTTGTTGTCGGCATCCATCACCAGCACGAACTTCTTGCCCAGGTCGGTGCCGACGGCTTCGTCGTTGATCAGCATGGCGCTGTAGGTGCCGCTGCCCACCAGTTTCAGGCGTGCATAGAGGCCCGGGGTGTAGCTGCCATCGCTGTTGTCGAACACGGCGCGACCACGGATGGTGCCGGTCTTCGGGTTGACCTGGTTGTCGACGAAGTTCATCACGCCCTGGTGCGGGTTGCCGTCCTCGTTGGACAGGCCCATGTAGACCGGGGTGGCGGCGCCGCGTTTGCCCTGGCGAGCGAGCTCGGTGTACTTGAGGAACACACGTTCGTCCGCGTCGAAGTAGGCGTACACCTTGTCGGTGGAGACCACGCTGGTCAGCGGGGTAGTGTCCGCGGTCACCAGGTTGCCGGCGGTGATTTCCGCACGGCTGACGCGGCCGCTGATCGGTGCAGTGACGCGGGTGAAACTCAGGTTCAGCTTGGCCAGATCAAGCTGTGCTTGCAGGGCACCAACAGCGGCGCGGGCTTCCTGGGCGGCGCTGGTACGCGAATCGGCCAGCTCGGCGGAAATGGCGTTGCTGGTACGCAGGCGTTCACCGCGCTGGGCTTCGTTTTCGCTGCGGGTGGCATTGGCGCGCGATTGGGCGACCAGTGCTTCGAGGCGGCGGACCTCAGCCTGGAACGGACGCGGGTCGATCTGGAACAGCAGGTCGCCTTTCTTGACCAGTGCACCTTCAGTGAACGCCACCTCATCGATCTGGCCGGAGACCCGTGGACGAATCTCGACAGTTTCCGGGGCTTCGAGGCGCCCGGTGAATTCGTCCCACTCGTTGACCGGTTGTTCCAGCACCTTGGCCACGCTGACCTTGGCTGCTGGCATCGTGGCGGCGGTTTCCGGGACCTTGCCGCAAGCGCTGAGCACCACTACGGCCAACAGAGCCAACGGGAAGCGCAAATGTTTGAGTGACTGTTCCATGGATGCATCCGCCAATGTGTTGAGATTGGCGAATGATGCGCGGCGGGTTTGTATCTCACGAATCGAATGGGGCGAAGGTAACTATCATTCGGAATGATATAAGAGCCGAGCCAGCCCTCTAGCATGCACCTTTGATTAGCGGGCTATCAATCAGATCGATGGAATTTCTGTGTTGCTGAAAAAGCATCAATAGGACTTGAGACCGAGGTGCGGCCATCGCGAGCAGGCTCGCTCCTACAGTGGATCTCGTCAGCCACCTGCGCTGTGCCGGTTTCGTCACCGCCGATGCCCAAACCCATCAAGCCATGACGCCTCGGATAGACCACGCTGACCGGTCTTTCCAAGGAGATGACCATGATCCGACTGACCCTGATCGAAGCCCGCGAGTTGGCCGAATCGATCCTGTTGCACAACGGTTTTAATCTGGCCCATGCACAAGCGGTGGCGGCGACGGTGGTTGTCGGCGAGCGTGATGGCTGTGCCTCCCACGGTTTGTACCGGATTCTGGGGTGTGTGAATTCCCTGCGGGCCGGCAAGGTGTCAGCCGATGCCGAGCCACAGGTGATCGACCAGGCGCCGTCGATTGTGCGGGTGGATGCTGGCGGTGGCTTTTCGCAGTTGGCGTTTCAGGCTGGATTGCCGTTGTTGGCGCACAAAGCCCGGGCCAACGGCATTGCGGCGTTGGCAATCAACCGCTGTGTCCATTTCTCGGCGCTGTGGGTGGAGATCGAGCAGTTGACGGCTGCCGGCCTGGTGGCACTGGCGTGTAATCCGAGCCACGCCTGGGTGGCGCCGGCGGGAGGACGACTGCCGGTGTTCGGTACCAATCCCATTGCCTTCGGTTGGCCGCGTGCGGGGCAGGATCCGTTTGTGTTCGACTTCGCCACCAGCGCGATTGCCCGTGGCGAGATCGAACTGCACCGGCGTGCTGGCAAGGCGATTCCCGAAGGTTGGGGCGTGGACGCCCAGGGCCGGCCGAGCACCGACGCCAACGTGGTGCTCGACAGCGGCGCGATGCTGACGTTCGGCGGGCACAAGGGTTCGGCGCTGGCCGCGATGGTGGAATTGATCGCCGGGCCGCTGATCGGTGACCTGACCAGTGCCGAGTCGTTGGCTTACGACGGGGGCAGCAAGTCGTCGCCGTACCATGGCGAGTTGATCATCGCCCTGGACCCTCGGCGCTTTCTCGGGGACGCCACAGAAGAACATCTGGCCCGGGCCGAAGCCTTGTTCCAGGGCATTGAGGGGCAGGGGGCGCGCTTGCCGTCGCAACGACGTTACGCGGCGCGGGTACGCAGCCTGGTGGAAGGCGTGCAAATTCCCGAGGCGCTGTACAACGACCTCAAGGCCTTGCTCGCCTGATTCAGTAGGAGCGAGCTTGCTCGCGAAAAACGCAAGGACAACGTTTCCATTCAGGCAACACGCGTTATCGTTGACGTCCATCGCGAGCAAGCTCGCTCCTACAGGGATTTACTCAGGCCACAGAATCGGCCCGGCGTGGGCTGGTCGGGGCTGGGTCCAGTGCAGCAATCCGCGCCTGCGACTCGGCATCCACCTGGCGCAACGACTTGCCACGGGTCTCGCGGGTCAGGCCGACAGCCACCACGGATATCAGCGCGGCGCCTACCAGATACCAGGCGATCGGAGTCGAGCTGTGGTACTTGTTGAGCAAGGTGATGGCGATCAGCGGTGCCAGGGAACCGGCGAAGATCGGCGCCACCTGGTAGCACAGGGACAGAGCGGTGTAGCGTACGTGGGTCGGGAACAGTTCAGCCATCAGCGCCGAGTAGGGCGCATAAGTCATCGACTCGATGGCCAGGCCCAGGGTGATGGCGGCCATGATCAGCCAGTTGTTGCCGGTGTCCATCATCGGGAAACCGATGAACCCCCAGAACGCTGTCAGCACCGCGCCGGTCAGGTACACCGGCTTGCGCCCGATGATGTCCGACAGATAGCCCATCAACGGGATCAGGAAAAAGTGCACCAGGTGCGCGCCGAACATCAGCAGCAGAATTTGCGACGTGTCCTTGTGCACCACCAGTTTCAGATAAGTAATCGAGAACGTCACCACGGTGTAGTAGAGGATGTTCTCGGCAAAGCGTGCGCCGATTCCCACCAGCACCGAACGCCAGTGATGACGCAGCACCTCCACCACACCGAGCTGTTGCTGTTTGGTCTGTGCCTGACGGGCCTGGGCTTCCTTGAAGATCGGCGCGTCGTCTACGCTGGTGCGAATCCAGTAACCGATCAACACGACTACCGCCGAGAACCAGAACGCCACGCGCCAGCCCCAGGCAAGGAACTGCTGCTCTGACAGGTTCGACGACAACAGCAGCAGGGCGACCGTGGCCACCAGGTTGCCGGCCGGCACCCCGGCTTGCGGCCAACTGGCCCAGAAGCCCCGACGATTGTCCGGGCAGTGTTCGGACACCAGTAGAATCGCGCCGCCCCATTCGCCACCGAAAGCGAAGCCCTGGATCAACCGCAACAGCACCAGTAGCACCGGCGCTGCATAACCGATCTGGTCGAAGCCAGGCAGGCAACCCATCAGGAAGGTGGTGATGCCGACCACTACCAGGCTCAGTTGCAGCAGGCGCTTGCGGCCGAATTTGTCACCGTAGTGACCGAATACCAAACCGCCCAACGGCCGGGCGAGAAAGCCGACCGCGTACAAGGCGAAGGCGGCGATGATGCCGTCGATGGGGCTGTCGGTCTGGCGGAAGAACAGCTGGCCGAAAACCAATGCCGAGGCGGTGCCGTAGAGAAAGAACTCATACCATTCAGCGACGGTGCCAGCCATGGCGGCGGCCACTACGCGTTTGAGTCCCGAGGGTGTGGTTGCGCTTTGCGTGTGTTGAGGATTCGACATGCTGACGTACCTTGTTAAGGCGCAGAAAAATGGGCAGCCGGGCCGGTAAGGGCCTGCCCGGCAATCACTCAGAGACCGACGTCCGGCAGTTCCGGGCGGTTGGCCAACGCCTTGGCCATGATCTGCTCGACGAATACGCGGTCGGCTTCCGGCAGGGCCAGGCGTGGCGGACGGGTCAAGGCGCTGCCGCGACCGGCAATGGCTTCACACAGCTTGATGCACTGCACCAGGTCGGCACGGGCATCGAGGTGCAGGATCGGCATCAGCCATTCGTAGATCGGCATGGCTTCGGCGAAACGACCGGCCTTGGCCAGGCGGAAGATGGTTTCGCCTTCTTTCGGGAATACGTTCGACATGCCCGAGACCCAGCCTTCGGCACCCACGGCGATGCTTTCCAGCACCACGTCGTCGAGGCCGGCGAACAACACGAAACGGTCACCGACTTCGTTGCGCACGTCAATGAAGCGACGGGTGTCGCCGGAGGAATCCTTGAAGCACACCACGTTGTCGCAGTCGGCCAGGGAAATCAGGATGTCCGGGGTGACGTCGTTTTTATAGATAGGCGGGTTGTTGTAGACCATCAGCGGCACGTCGGCGTTTTTCGCCACGTAGCGGTAATGCTCGGCGGTCTCGAACGGCTTGGAACCGTAGACCAGCGCCGGCATCAGCATCACGCCATCGACGCCGACCCGGCGTACGGCATTGGCGACCTTGGCCGCTTGCAGGCTGGTAAACTCGGCCACGCCGCAAATCACCGGTACGCGACCACGGGCGGCATCGACAGCGACCTCGGTCACGGCGATTTTCTCTTCGGCGCTCAGCGAGGTGTTTTCACCCACCGAGCCGCAGACCACCAGGCCTGACACGCCGTCGCGGATCACGTTGGAAATCACCTGATGGGTTTTTTCCAGGTTGATGGAAAAGTCATCGTTGAATTGAGTGGTCACCGCTGGGAAGACGCCACTCCAGTTAATGCGCTTGCTCATTGTTGTCTCCGCTTGGTTAATAGTATTTCGTATACGCTGTTAAAAATGACAATGCTCGACCAGTGCTTGTTTTGCTTTTCAGGGGGTTTTACTGGCCGTTGACATGGGGGTTCAGGGATGGCGTGATCAGGCACCGGGCCAAGTGTCGGACAGGCGATAGCCTTGTGGCCACGGATCGCTTGGGTCGAGCAGCAATTGATGGGTGCCGGTGATCCACGCCCGGCCGGAAATGCACGGGTAAATCGCGGCGCGGCCGGCGACTTCGGTCAGCGAATCAATGCGGCAGTGGAACTCGGAGCCGATAATCGAACGGCCGACAAAGCGCTCGCCAACCTGCATCAAGCCTTTGGCCTGCAACACCGCCATGCGCGCCGAGCAACCCGTGCCGGTGGGGGATCGGTCGATCTTGCCCGGTTGAATCACCACCGCATTGGCGCCGGTGGCGATGCCGTTCTCATGGACGATGGGCGCGGCGATCTGGCAGAAGGAAATGTGCGACCACTCGGGATTCAGCGGATGCACGAAGCCCAGTTGTTCGTTGGCCGCTCGAGTGATTTTCAGCCCGACCGCGACCAGATCGGCCGCTTCATCCGGGCGGATGGAGAAACCCAGGCCTTTGGCATCGGCAATCACGAAACTGTCGCCACCATAGGCGGTGTCAACCTGCAGCGAGCCGATGCCTTCGACTTCAATCCACGCATCCAGTCGATCAGCGAAGGACGGCACGTTTTTCACTTCCACCCGTTGCACCTTGCCATCCCGGCAGTCGGCCACGGCTTCGATCAGGCCACCGGGCGCTTCCAGCACCAGGCGGGTTTGCGGCTCGGTCATGGGCAGGATGCCGCTGTCGAGCAATACCGTGGCGACGCACAACGAGTTGGAGCCGGACATCGGCGGGGTGTCAGCCGGTTCCATGATGATCCAGGCCATCTGCGCACGTGGGTCCTTGGCCGGAACCAGCAGGTTGACGTGGCGGAACACGCCGCCGCGGGGTTCGTTGAGGACGAAGTTGCGCAGGGTTTCGTCCCGGGCGATCCAGCGCGACTGCTCCCACACGGTGGCGCCGGGCGGCGGGGCGACGCCGCCGACGATCACATCGCCGACTTCGCCTTCGGCGTGGCAGCTGACTACATGAATGACTTTTGAAGAACGCATGGTTTGCTCCTTGTGTTGTCTGTCAGGACCTCGATCACTGTAGGAGCTGGCTTGCCAGCGATGGACGTCAACGATGACGCGTGCATGCTGGATAAACGCGTCGTCCTTACAACCTTCGCTGGCAAGCCAGCTCCTACAGGATTGCTTTGGCCTTGGGTTATTTCACAGATTTCAGAAACGCCGCCGTCTCCGCATGCAGCGGATTACCAATGACTTGGTCAGGCGTCCCGATCTCATGCACCAGGCCATTGCGGAAAAACGCCACACGGTCGGACACGTCCCGGGCAAAGCGGATTTCGTGGGTCACCAAGACCATGGTCATGCCGTCTTCGGCGAGCATGCGCATGGTGTCCAGCACTTCACCGACCAACTGCGGGTCGAGGGCCGAGGTGGCTTCGTCAAACAGCATGTAGTCCGGTGACATGGCCAGGGCGCGGGCGATGGCCATGCGTTGTTGCTGTCCACCGGACAGCTTGCCGGGGAAGGTCTTGAGCTTGTCGCCCAGACCGACGTGGGTCAGTTGCTTTACGGCCAGCTCTTCGGCTTCAGCCTTGCTTTTGCCCAGCACTTTGCGCGGCGCGAGCATGACGTTTTCCAGCACCGTCAGGTGCGGGAAGGCATTCCATTGCTGGAACACGATGCCGATTTTCTGCCGCAGGCGATTGAGGTCGGTGGCGCTGTGATGGACCTCGACGCCGTCAACGCGGATGTTGCCTTTCTGGATCGGTTCCAGGCCGTTGATGCACATCAGCAAGGTCGATTTGCCGGAGCCGGAGCCGCCGATGATCGACACCACTTCGCCCTTGTTCACCGTCAAGTTGACGCCCTTGACCACTTCGAGGTTGCCGAAGGATTTATGTACGTTGTCGATCTCAATCATTTTCTTGCCACCTTCTTTCCAGACGAGCGCCCAGGCGTGCGACCACCAGGCTCATGACGTAGTAGATAAGGCCCGCGATGCACAGCACCAGCAACGGTTCCTGGATGCGGGTGACGATGGTTTGCGAGGCGCGCAGCAGTTCGACGATGCCGATCCACATCACCAGCGCGGTGTCTTTCATGACACCGAGCACCAGGTTCAGCCAGCCGGGGAACGCTACCCGGGTGGCCATCGGCAGGACGATCCAGCGCAAGTCCTGCAAGAAGCTCAGCCCCAGCGAACGGCTGGCCCGGCGCACGGTGAACGGCACCGCCAGCACGCCAGCACGCACGATCTCGGTGAAGTACGCCGCGGCGTAAACCCCCAACACAATGCAGCCGACGCTGAAGGCGCTGATGTCCAGGCCGACGATGCTTTTGAGTGAGTTGAACAGCACGAACTGGATCAGCAACGGCACGCTGCGAAACACGTCCAGCACCCAGGCCAACGGCAGGCTCGCCCGTGGCAACAAGGCCCGCAGCAGGCCGAAGAACAACCCGGCCAGGGAGCCGAGGATGATCGACCAGAACGTCAGTTGCATCGTGACCCACGCACCGTTGAGGAGGAACATCAGGTCATTCGAGGAAAAATCGGTGGAAAACATGGACAGCTCCTCAGTAACGGAACAACCGCCAGGCCATCAGCCGGGCTGCCGCGACGATCGCCTTGGCAATCAAGTAATACAGCGCCGCTGCAATGGCGAAATACTCGAAGGTGCGGAAGGTTTTGACGTTGTATTCCTGGGTCACACCGGTCAGGTCATTGTTCAGCCCGACGATCACCCCCAGCGACGTCATCAACACCGCCCAGACCATCTGGTTGGTCAGCGGGTAGAACACGATCCGCAGCAGTTGCGGGACGATGATCATGCGGTAGGCCTGGAAGGCACTCATGCCGAGGGAACGCGCCGCACGCACCTGCGTGTTCGGCACGGCCTTGAGGCCGCCGCGAAAGTTCTCCGCCAGGTACCCGGCATTGTTGAAGGTGATCCCGGCCAGCAGGGCGAACCACGAACTGACGTGCAGGTTCAGCGAGCCGAGGCCGAAGTAGAGGATGTAGATCTGGAACAGCGACGGGGTGTTGCGGGCAATCGATACCCAACCGTTGCCGAACCCGCGCAGCAACGGGTGTTTGGCCTCGCGCATCACCGTCAGGGCCAGGGCGATCAGCACGCCGAATATCATCGACAGCGCGGCGGTTTCGAAGGTGACGATGGCACCGGCAAGCATGTCCGGCAGGGCGCGCAGGGCGGAGCGCCATTGGAAGCTGTAGTCAAACATGCGCAGGGCTCTCCAGTAGGGCAGCAGGTTGTAACCAGGCCGGCAAACGTCCGCTGGCCGTTGCGGTGCAGGCCGCGTCGACGCATTCGGCAAGGCTGGCGAAGTGCACCTTGCGGCCGACCAGGCCCGGTGCGTAGTGGGCGTATTTGCCCGAGTTGGTCATCAGGGTTTCAGCCGCCAGGGGGATGACGGGTTCGCCGAGCATGCACCAGCAGGTATCGGTGACCAGGGTCGCGCCAAACGCTTCGATCACGGCGATGTGCCCGGCCTCGCGGGCCTGCTCCAACACGGCACGCCCGCAGGTGATGGCAAGCACCACCTGCGGGTGTCTGTGTCGTCCCCGGCACAGTCGCGCCAGGTGAGCGAACTCGCTGAGGGAAAAGTGCGGGTTACCCAGCGACACCACATCCACCCGGTGATCGCGAGCACTGTTGAGTTCGCGCCAACTCGACAGCAGGTCCTTCAGGCGGATTTTTTCCACGGCAATGCAAGTGTCCGCATCCAGCACCTGCGCCGGGTCCATGGCCTCCGGGGTGACCCCGGCGATGTGGAACAGTGGCGCCGCAGAGGTGGTGGCGAAGGCCGCGCCAAAGGCTTTGAGGTCGTCCAGGCTCGGCTTGCGTTGTTCCAGTCCCAGCACCAGTGGCACGCGACTGCCGGCCAGGGCACCAACGTGGTAACCGAGCAGCGGGTAGAAGGCATCGTCCAGTTCATCGAGGGCCGGCAACTCGATCTGCAACCGGGCCTTGCGTTGCGCGTCCAGGTGGCAGCCGATCAGCGGGGCGCGACCGGTGAGGGCGATGGCGATGTCCAGGTAATCCGGGTATTTCAGGGTGCGTGCAGCGAGCACGCTGTTGGCGTAGACCACTGCGTTGGATTCCGCCCAGACGATTTGCTCGCCAGCCTTCGGTGCAGTGTCGAGCAGGTAGGGCGCGCAGGTGAAACTGAGCTGTGCGCCCATCGCCATATAGGCATCGCCCAAGGCACTGGCCGGTTCACCCAGTGCCGGGTCGATACCCAGTTCGCGCCAACGGCGCTGGTCGACGGAAATTGAATTGAGGGTGGTGGGCACTCGCACTTTTGCGCCCCATTGCACCAGTTGCTCGGCAAAGCGCAGGCTCGCAGGTCCGGTGTAAATGCAGCCGTCGATGTGTGCTTGAGTGACATCCACCAAGTGCTCGGCACCCTGCAGTTCGGCCATACGCAGGACGATCTGCATGGCCATTTGCGCGGCCTTGCCATGCCGGCCATCGAGCAGCGCCCGATCGTGCTCGGTGAGCCTGATCGAGGCAGTGCTGTCAGTGTTTGCCAATGGGCTGTCGAGCGCCTGCCAGGCGTCGCCCGGCAGGTGATCGAACAGGCTCAGCGTTGTATTTTCGACCCGGGCGAAGGCTTGGCCGCGCAAGGCGGCGAAGGCCTCCCGACCGATGCACAGCACCGGCAGGGAACGGGCAAAAATGGTCTGCGCCACCAACACGCCCAAGGTCAGGATCTCGTCGGCTTCGGCCAGCACCAATGCCTCCGGTGCATGGCCGTTGCTGATCAGCTCCATCAACACGCTGCTGCCGGTGCACGAGCCGCGACCACTGGGAATCGCCAGCACGCGGCCGGCCAGGTGTTGGCCGCTGAGCGGGTGATGGCGGTCGATGACTTCACCCGTGCAGGGATCGACGCCGCCCCAGAAGCTCAAGCCAACATCGGCGAACAGCAAGGCGCCCTGCGCGGCACCCGCGACCAGGCTGCGCCCGGTCAGAGACATTGGCCCAGGCATGCCGGACATCTCAGTAGTAGACCTGAGGCACGGTCAGGTTGGTCGGCGGGATCTCGGTGCCGACCCATTTAACGAACAGCTCCTTGTAGCGACCGGTACGCACCTGTTGGTTGACGAACAGGTTGAGGTAGTTGAGCAGGCCGAACTCGCTGCGCTTGGCACCCAGGGACACGTAGTCGATGACGTACGGGGCGTTACCGGCGACTTTGAGGTTTTTGTATTTGCCCGACTTGAGGGTGGCGGCGGCCACGGTATTGGTGACCACGGTGGCATCGATGTGGCCTTGGGCGATGGCCAGCAGGGTATCGCTCTGCGACTGGTAGGCCCGGAAACTGCCGGAGCCCCAGTTCTTCACGTCTTTCTCCAGGGCGATGGCCTCATAGGTGCCGCTGGTGTTGCCCACTGCCTTGCCCTTGAGGTCGTCGAAGCCGTTGATGCCGGTGTCGTCGCGGGTTAGCACCACCATCTGGAAGGCAAAGTAGGGCACGGTGAGGCCAACGGTCTTGGCGCGTTCGAGGGTGTCGGAGGTGGACGCGACGATCACGTCAGCCCGCCCGGAGACCAGTGCCGGAATGCGATCCGGGAACGGCGTTTCCACCACTTCGGCCTCGACGCCGAGGATCTTCGCCAGGTCGCGGCAATAGTCCACATCGAAGCCGGCCGGCGAGTTGCTGGCATCGCGAAAGCCCATGGGCGGGAAGTCCAGGGTCACGGCGCAGCGCAGCTTGCCCGAACCGATGATGTCGTCGAGCTTGTCGGCCTGGGCTGTGGCGATAAAGGAAGTACTGAGAACAGCGCTGAGGGCTACGGCAAATGCGGGGTTTTTCATAGAGGCCTCGTTGATGTGAAGTGCTGTTGAATATCGTATTGGGGATTTCGTATACGATATTAACAATAGCAATCAACGTGCCCGATTCCAGTACTGACCGTGAATAAATCGTCAGGCCTTGAAGTAGAGGTCTTGCGGGGGAGCAACGGGCGGGAGAGAGGAAGCCTGGGCAAGCGATGGCAGTGTTACAGATGGGAGCAATGGGTGTGTGGGCGCACCTTTAGGGAACACTGGCAGGTGCTCCCACAATTGACCGCGTGCGCCGATCCCCTGTGGGAGCGAGCTTGAACTCGCGATGAGGCCCGGAAGAACACTCTTCATCTCCTGCCTAACGGCACGGCATCCGCAGCGGTCAGTGGGTGTGCGGCAGGTGCTCGAACAGGGTCGTGCAGACGCCGGCAATGTGCTCGTCCAGAAGCTTCACCGCCAGGTCCACATCCCCGGCGCGGCAGGCTGCCAGGATCTCGCGGTGTTCATGA
Source organism: Pseudomonas sp. P5_109 (assembly GCF_034009455.1). NCBI lineage: Bacteria > Pseudomonadati > Pseudomonadota > Gammaproteobacteria > Pseudomonadales > Pseudomonadaceae > Pseudomonas > Pseudomonas sp. P5_109. Next base: position 3,630,704 of record NZ_CP125380.1, on the reverse strand, counting down.
TCGGCCCGTTCCTTACCCGCCGACAAGCTCATCTGCATGCGTAGATAACGCTCAAGCTTGTCATTGACCGAACGGATCAGACTCACCAGAAACGGCCGCTGCGCCGGCTCGTACAGGCAGGAATGCAGCTCCCAGTTGAGCACGGCCCAGCGCCCCACGTCGTCCTCGCCGATGAACTCCTGGCAGATGCGCTCGGCACGGGCGAAGGTCTCTTCTGTCATGTTCGGAATGGCCAGGCGCAGAATCTTGTCCTCCAGCAACATCCGCACTTCGAACATCTGCGCCAGTTCCGCATCGGAAACCCGCGTGACCATCGCCCCGCGATTACGCTGGAACATCACCAACCCTTCGGCCTCCAACCGCTTGAGGGCTTCGCGCACCGGGATCTTGCTGACATTGAACTGGCGGGCGATGTCGTCCTGGCGGATCGGCTCATCCTCGGCAAAATGCCCGGCGACAATCGCATCCCGCAGATGGCGGGTGATGATCTCCGACGTCGAAGGCGTGTTACCAAGGTCGGGGGCGTTGAGTTTGGTCAGGTTCACGGCGGCGGTCATTTGGAGTGAGATAGCGCTAGGGTATACGAAATTCTTTTGCTGATCCGCTACAACAAAACGGGCGCCTGTAAAGGCGCCCGTTTTCATTCAGGCCTGCGCCGTCTTCTCAGAGGCTATCCGGATCCCCGAAGAACATCTGAATCCGCGAGCGCAACCAGCGTTCACCCGGATCGTTATCCTGCGACCCGCGCCAGGCCATGTGCAGTTCGAAGCTGCGCACCGGCAACGGCGGATCTTCCGCGCGCACACCGCCGGCGGCGGTCAACGCATCGGCCGTGTAGTCCGGCACCGTAGCCACGATGTCGGTGCCGGCGAGCAGAGTGCTCAGCCCGTTGAACTGCGGCACGGCCAATACGACATGGCGCTTGCGCCCGAGCTTTTCCAGCTCTTCATCAATGAAGCCGCTGAGATCGCCGGCGAACGACACCAGCGCGTGGGGGCGAGCGCAGTAATCATCCAGGCTCAATGGCCCTGGCACGGTGTCGGCGCGCAACAGCTTCGGCTGACTGCGGCGCAGCACCTTGCGCTTGGCATTGGCTGGCAGGTCGGTGGTGTAACTGACGCCGATGGATATCTCGCCGGACGCCAGCAATCCCGGCATCAGGATGTAGTTGACCCGGCGCACCACCAGGACGATCCCCGGCGATTCGGCGCGCAGGCGCTTGAGCAGCATCGGCAGCAAGGCAAACTCGACATCGTCCGAAAGGCCGATGCGGAACACCGCGGTACTTGTGGCAGGATCAAACTCGGCCGCACGGCTGACCGCAGTGGAAATCGAGTCCAGCGCCGGAGAGAGCAGGGCGAAGATCTCGACTGCCCTGGCGGACGGCTCCATGCTGCGGCCGGTACGCACGAACAACGGGTCATCGAACAACCCGCGCAGGCGCGAGAGCGCCGCACTGATGGCTGGCTGGCCGAGGAACAGTTTTTCCGCAGCACGGGTCACGCTGCGTTCGTGCATCAATGTTTCGAATACGATCAACAGGTTCAGGTCGACACGACGCAGGTCATTACGATTCATCTGGAGTCCTGGCAGAGTCAGCAAACTTGACGTGAGCGGCCATATGAGAACAATGGCCAGCAGGAATATTACGGGGAAAGGCTGGTACTCTGCACCGGGTAATTCAGATTTCCTGCAAGGCGGCTTCGGTTTCTCGCGGCATTTGACGATGTTGCCGCCGTTATGGAATCAATGACAGGCATGTCGACTATTAATAGCCACAGATAGTGTTGGGTTGAAAGCCCAGCTAGAGTTCAAGGCATTAGAAGTTCAATTGGCGAGGTTTGCGATGTCCCGCACGATTCGTTTTCACAAGTTTGGTCCAGCCGAGGTGCTCAAATGCGAAGAGCATGCGGCGGCTCTGCCTGCACCGGGCGAAGTGCAGGTGCGCGTCGAGGCGATCGGCATCAGTTGGTACGACACTCTGTGGCGCCAGAACCTGGCTTCGTCCCATGCCCGACTGCCTTCGGGCCTTGGTCAGGAGATGGCCGGTATCGTCACCGCTGTCGGTGAGGGCGTAGATGACCTGGCGGTCGGTGACAAGGTTGCCAGCTTTCCGGCCCAAAGCCCGAACGACTACCCGGTTTACGGCGAGCAGATCGTATTGCCTCGCTCGGCGGTCACCCGTTATCCGGATATCCTCAGCCCGATTCAAGCCAGCGTGCACTACACGCCGTTGTTGATTGCCTATTTCGCCTATGCGGATCTGGCACGGGTCAAGCCCGGGCAGTTTGCCTTGGTGACCGACGCCAGCCATTGCGCCGGACCTTCGTTCGTACAGCTGGGCAAGGCCCTGGGCGTTCGAGTGATCGCCGCGACCAAGTCAGCCGAGGAACGTGAGTACCTGCTGACGCTGGGTGCCGAGAAAGTCATCGTTACCGAGGAAGAAGATCTGCTGATGCGGATCAACAAAATCACCGATAACCGTGGCGTGGATGTGGTCTTCGATGGTTTGGGCGGTCCACAGATGTCGTTGCTGGGCGATGTGCTGGCGCCTCGCGGCAGCCTGGTGCTGTACGGCCTGCAAGGTGGCAACCAGACGCCTTTCCCGGCCTGCGCAGCGTTCCAGAAGAACATTCAGTTCTTCGTACACTGCATCGGCAACTTCACGGGCAAGCCGGAACTGGGCATCATCCAGGACCAGGTCGCACTGCAACGTGCCTTGCGCGACATCAACCAGCTGACCGCCGATCGCGTTCTGCTGCCGCTCAAGACTCGGGTCTTCCCGTTTGCCGAGTTTGTCGAGGCACACCGCTACATGGACGAATGCCCGTGTCGCGAAAGGGTCGCGCTCCAGGTCGAGCCGGCATAACAACCGCCGCAATAGCCCACCCAAGAGTCCGTGCCCGCACGGACTCTTTCGTTTCAGCCCCAGAAACCCATCGATCCGCAGACCAGTCCAGCAACTGAACTGGTTTTTGCCCGTAATCTGTAGCTTCTAATCAGCCACTAAGCCCTGATAATTGAATGATTACTTTCATCTCAAGGAATGAGTCATGGCTGGTAGTCAGGCTAGAACTTTTCAATGCGCACCCTTGGTGCACCTCTATAAATTAATTAGTTGCTGTGTAGTTGCCAAAAAGACAGAGACAACTTCCTTCTTTATTTCTTGTGTTAAGTGTCTGTGGGACGTTGTCGGACGTTTCCTAGGACTCCGCTTTCAATTGAACAAACCCTTGCCAGCCGGGCGCTATAGCCTCGTCGTTGGCGTTCGCTAGCAAAGCTGTTGCGATCGTTTCAAATGATTTCAAGAAAATTCAAGTGCTAGCATTTGGCAATAAAGTCCATGACTCCATTCGTGCAGGTAGCCCAGCGAAATGTGCTGTCTGCGCGATATTGAACTTACGAGTACCAGGTAAATAAAGATGACCAGCATCCATGACCAAGCGATGAACTATGTCTATCAACAAGTACTGCAGCGATTGCTGGGTTTCTTCTCCCGTGCCGAACGCACTGCATTGCAATTGTTGATTCAGCGCCTGGCGGTCGCGGCGGGGGGCATGGAGCGCATTGGCGATTACAAGGTGTTGGCGATCCAGTCCGGGGCCCGTGACAACTGCTACTCCCTGGCATTGTTGCGTGCCGCGCAGTTGACCATCGCCACGCGGTCGCCGGCGACATTCCAGTTGCGCATTGCCTCGTTGCGATTGAACGGGACAAGCGCGGCGGCCGTGGAAAACATGCACCGGACCAACAGCGCATTGTTTGTCTATGACGATCCCCGGGTCGAGATGTTGATGGTCGATGATCGGGAGGTCTTGCCGTTCAACCACCTGACGCTGATCTCCGACGCCGGGCGCGAGTCCAGCCGCCTGAACCAGCTGATGATCGGCCATCGCCGGGAATGGCGCGGCGGGTTCGACCTGTGGGATGACGGTTATCTGGCCACGGGAGAGTTCTACGGGCAAATCGCCCGCTGGGATGGTGGCGTCGACGCTTTGCTCATCGGTGACACGCCGCGTCAGCAGAAGCAGTTCATCGACGGTTTGAAGCGTGCCGCCACCAAGGCCGGGCTCAAGCCTTCGCACGCAGGCGAGGCCGGTTTTGCCGGGTTATTCGCTTTGCTCGATGAATTGGGTAGCGATTGTTATCACGCATTCTATGCAGATTACGGCCAGGCTCGATGGCGTCCACAAGAGCGCTTTGAGACCTGTCGTCGTACGGCCTGCATCGACATTCACGACCTGCTGGTCGGCAACCTGGAAGAGCGCTGGACATTGCTGACTGAATTCCTTGGGTTCCAGCCTGACGAACTGTCTGCGCAGATCAGCGACAACGAATTCGTCAGTCCGTCAATCTCGGCGCACGTCCGGGGGTTGCACGCGTGCTTCGTGCAGGGCCGCGATTACGAGGCCGGCGTTGCGCAATACCTGCAACACGCCTTGGTGATGATGCGCCGCAAACACTTGCCCGAGCGCTTGTGCGAGCAGGCCATGGAGGTGTTCGGCAACCCGGCGACATTCAAAGGGCAACGCGCCCGGGCGACGGCCGAGGCGCAAAAGAACCTGGGCCTGAGCGAGGCACAACTGGTGTGCCTGCTTTTCTCGCCTTTTATCGAAAAAGGTGCAGGGCTTGAGCGTTTTCTGCGCCAGTGCCATCCGGGCATGCTCGTGGCCATGCCCGAGTTGCACCGGGCCATGCAGGGGCATCCGGTCGCCGAGCAGATCATGCAATGGATGATGGATGTCAGCGGATTGCCCGTCAGCCTGATTGGCCAGCTTTATCGCATGGAGTGGACCCCGGGAGTCGATAGCGGGGCGCCTGAAGCACTCATCCAAACGGCCGTGGGCGATCCTGACGCTGGCATCACTCTGGTTGATGAATGGAAAGCGGGTCACTGAGCGTGGGCGGATTTTCAGCCCGTGCGGTCGGTCTTCACCCATGAAAGGTCCACGAGAAACGGATTTCGCCTATCAGGCGGTTTATCGATACCTGGCCAGCCTGATCATCGAGTCCGAAGGGGATGCGCGCATCCGCCTGCCGTCGCTGCGGCAGCTGGCGGATCGCCTCAATGTGTCGATCTCGACCATTCAGTACGCCTATTCGCTGCTGGAGAAAGAAGGGCGCGTCTATTCGGTGGCCAAGTCCGGTTACTACGCGTTGCCAGTGTCCTCGATCAACCCCCAGGACAGCGGCAGCGACCTGTTGGAAGCGGTCTACGTCAATGCCAGGCGCCCGGGGATGCTGGTCCTGAGCGCCGATGATCCGGCGTTGCTGCAGCCGCTCGACAGTCCACTGTTACTGCTGGAGCGAGAATTGCTGCGCCAGTATCCCCGACAGCCGCAGTCGCCTTCGCAACCCTGCGGCGAGCTCGAATTGCGCACGGCCCTGGCGGCACGCTACACCACGTCGCCCATGCGTTACTGGCATGCCGATGATGTCTACATCGGCGCCGACCTTCGCGGCGTACTGGAAATCCTGATCGCCGTGCTGGGTTTGAAAGACGCCACGGTGGTGGTTGAGTCGCCGTGCGACTGGGCGATTCTGCGTTTGCTTCAGGCCGCCTGCGTGCGCGTGATCGAGTTGCCCGTGCAAGCCGATGGCGGCCTCGATCCGCAATGGTTGAAAGTGCTGCTGGCGACCGAACCGGTGCGCCTGGTGATGCTGTCATCGGCCCTGAACATGCCCCGTGGCAGCCTGGCGCCTGACGAAAACAGGCAAGCCATTGCGCGGGTATTAGCCGCGCATGACTGTTGGGTGCTGGAAAACGACTGTTATGGCGAGCTCGGATTCGACCCGGGCGGCGTGCGTTTTCGCGACTTGCTGGACCCTGAACGGCTGATGGTGTTTTCCACGTTCGAGAAAACCATTGGGCCGGAAGCACCTTACGGTTACCTGCTTTCAAGGCATTGGAGTGCTGAGTTGCAACGGCACTTCCTGTTGCGCTCCTTTCGTCTCTCACCGATACGTCAGAAAGCCATCGCCCGCTTGTACAGCAGCGGCCGCATCGATCAACACCTGCTGGTGCTGCGACGGCTGCTGAAGGAGCGCAAGAGTCAAATGACCCAGTTGCTGCAGGAGCGGCTGGGAGATGCCTTGCATTTCGTCGAGCCGCAAGGCGGGGCAACGATTTGGCTGCGCTCGTTGCGTCGAGTCAATGTCCGCCGTGTGTTCCAGCGCCTGCTGGTGCATCAGGTAGTCATCGCGCCGGGCGAACTGTTCAGCCTGCACGGTCTGCACGGGCAGCATTTGCGCCTGAGTCATACCTTCGGTGGCGATCACAACCTGGCGGCCGCACTGGGATTGCTGGGGGATGCCCTGCGCCTGGAATCAATCGAGTGACTGAGACAAAAACTAACATCCTTGACTCTGATGGATCGATCCCATCGCGTTGCGGTCAAACTGCCAGTAAACTGCGACCCAATTCCTGAACCACTCTATTCCAGAGGTTTTGCATGACACTCAGTCCTTTTGCGGGTAAACCGGCACCGGCAGAATTGTTGGTCGATATCCCGCGACTGGTAACGGCCTATTACACCGGCCAGCCTGATGCCGCCATTTCGACCCAGCGCGTTGCCTTTGGCACCTCGGGGCACCGCGGTAGCTCGTTTGACTTGAGTTTCAACGAATGGCACGTGCTGGCGATCAGTCAGGCAATCTGCCTGTATCGCGAAGCTCAAGGCATCGATGGCCCGCTGTTTGTCGGTATCGACACCCACGCGCTGTCCACGCCGGCCGGCGCCAGTGCCCTTGAAGTGCTGGCCGCCAACGGCGTGACCGTAATGATCGCCGCGGGTGACGAGTACACGCCGACGCCGGCAATTTCCCATGCGATTCTCTGCTACAACCGCGGGCGCACGACGGGCCTGGCGGACGGCATCGTCATTACGCCGTCCCACAACCCGCCGCAAAGCGGTGGCTACAAGTACAACCCAACCAACGGCGGTCCGGCCGATACCCACATCACCAAGTGGATCGAAGCCAAGGCCAACGAACTGCTGGCCAACAAGCTCGCCGGGGTCAAGCGCATCAGCTACGAGCAGGCACTGAAGGCCAGCACGACTCATCGTCACGATTACATCAACACCTATGTCGCCGACCTGATCAACGTGATCGACTTCGACGCCATCCGCGATGCCAAGCTGCGCCTGGGTGTCGATCCGCTGGGTGGAGCGGGGGTGCGCTACTGGTCGGCGATTGCCGAGCACTACCGCCTGGACCTGGATGTGGTGAACAAAGCGGTCGACCCGACTTTCCGCTTCATGACCGTCGACTGGGACGGCCAGATCCGCATGGACCCATCGTCCAGCCACGCGATGCAAGGCTTGATCGGCCTGAAAGAACGCTTTGACGTCGCATTTGCCTGTGATCCGGACCACGATCGCCATGGCATCGTCACGCCGTCCGGTGGTCTGCTGGCGCCGAACAACTACCTCGCCGTTGCCATCGACTACCTGTTCCAGAACCGTCCGCAATGGCGCGCCGATGCCGCCGTGGGTAAAACCGTGGTCAGCAGCGGCTTGATCGATCGCGTGGCCAAGCGCCTGGGTCGTCGCCTGTACGAAGTGCCGGTTGGCTTCAAATGGTTTGCCGATGGCCTGTTCGATGGCTCCCTGGGTTTCGGCGGTGAAGAAAGCGCCGGCGCCTCGTTCCTGCGCAAGGACGGCGGTGTCTGGAGCACCGACAAGGACGGTTTGATCCCGGCCCTGCTGGCTGCCGAGATGACTGCCCGGACCGGTCGCGACCCGAGCCAGGCGTATCGTGCCTTGACCGACGAACTGGGTGAACCGTTCTCGGTGCGAGTCGACGCCAAGGCCAACCCGGAGCAGAAAGCGCTGTTGAGCAAGCTGTCGCCACAACAGGTCACCTCGACCCAGCTGGCCGGCGAACCGATCCAGAGCATCCTCAGCCACGCACCGGGCAATGACCAGGCCATTGGCGGTCTCAAGGTCATGACCGAAAACGGCTGGTTCGCGGCGCGTCCGTCGGGCACGGAAGACATCTACAAGATCTACGCCGAAAGCTTCGTCAGCGACGACCACCTCAAGCAACTGGTGGCCGAAGCGCAAACGCTGGTGGATGGCGCGATTTCCGCGAAATAAACACAGACTTTTGTGGTGAGCGACACTGTGGCGAGGGGGCTTGCCCCCGTTCGGCTGCGAAGCAGTCGTAAATCCAGACGATGCGGTGCTTCAGGAAAACCGCGTTTGCCGGTTTCAGGGTCGCTTCGCAACCCAACGGGGGCAAGCCCCCTCGCCACAAAGGATTTCGCAGCAAGTAAAAAAGGGGCGACCAACACGGTCGCCCCTTTTTTGCGATTGCGCTCAGCGAATCAAGCCAGGTCCACCAGAACGATCTCGCTGTCCTCGATGGCCGTCACACGTAGAACCTGCTCATCGACAACCGCGACACCGTCTCGAGCTTGTGCACGCAAGCCATTGACTTCAATGATTCCGGTGGCCGGCACCAGGTAAGCACGACGCCCCTTGTCCAACGGGTATTCGGCAGTCTCACCGGCCTTCAGGTTGGCCGCTACCAGCCGGGCATCGGCGCGGATGCGCAGGCTCTGTTCGTCGCCTTCCTTGCCGCTGGCCAGGGTGACAAAACCTTCGCGTTCGCCTTTCGGGAACGGCTTGGCGCCCCAGGAAGGGGCCAGGCCGGACTCGTTCGGGATGATCCAGATCTGGAAAATCCTGGTCGGCGTCGCTTCCAGGTTGTACTCGCTGTGGGCGATCCCGGTACCGGCACTCATGACCTGGACGTCACCGGCTTCGGTACGACCCTTATTGCCCAGGTTGTCCTGGTGGCTAATGGCGCCTTCGCGGACGTAGGTGATGATCTCCATGTCGCGGTGCGGGTGTTGCGGGAAACCGGTGCCGGGCGCGATCACGTCGTCGTTCCAGACCCGCAGGTTGCCCCAGTTCATGCGCTTGGGATCGTAGTATTCGGCGAACGAAAAATGGTGGTGAGCATCCAACCAGCCGTGGTTAGCACCGCCGAGCGAGTTGAAAGGCCTGAGTTCGAGCATGATCGTCTCCTGAAAAGCTTCGTCGGTGAGTGATGACGGCCATCATCCAACAGGCAACAATCGATAAAAAGCGTAAAAAATGCAGCATTCCCATCGAATCGATAGATATGAAATCATCTCGAAATTTTCTCATCCAACCTTCAATTCATCGCATAAGCCAATGAGTCATAAGCAATTGACTAGAACTCAAGGGCAAATGCAGACACCATAGCGTCCAACAGCCTCACACCCTGGAGTCAGTCCGCGTGCCGCAACACACCCCCGATCTTCCTCCTGAACTTCGTCCCCTGGCCGAGATGCCGCTGATCAAGCGATTGCTCGCCCGGTTCTTCGGCTACAGCCTGACCCGCCTGCACGCACAGCACCGTGCGTCGTGGTTGCACGGCCAGGCTGATGGTTTTCGCAGCGGACACAGCGCCGGGGTCGATTACGGCTACAAGGAAGGCAAGCTCGAAGGGCTGGAGGAGGGTCGGCAGGTCCTGCTGATCCGCGACTCGCGCTCAACTGAACACCGACCACCGAATGTCGATGAGCTGTTGTTCGATAATTGGCGCCTGCCGTTGAGTGCCGAGTTGAAAAAGCGCATGAAGGCTGATGTCGCCCGGTTGTTGCCGGCCCATGCCCAGCCGAGCGCCGCCCAATGGAAAATGATCTTCAGCGACACGCCATCCACCTCGGTGATCGCCGGTGCCGGTGCAGGCAAGTCGACCACGCTGGTGCTGCGCATCCTGCTGCTCACCCATTACCTGGGTTTCGAGCTGGGTTCGATGACCGTGGTCACCTTCACCCGCGAGTCGCGCAAGGACTTCATCAACAAGCTGATCGAACTGTTTGCGCTCTGGGGCCGCGCGATCAGTTTCAAGGAAGCGCGGGACCTGGTGCGCACCTTTCACTCGCGGATCCTGCCGATGGTGCGCAGCCTTCCGGGGTTCGAGCGTTTGCAGGCTTTCGAGAACCTCAGCCTGCGGGCGGCACAGGGGGACGATGAGGTCGACAGCAATCCGTTCGACCTGCGCATCAACGACGCTCAACGCCAGCAACTCAACGCCTGCTTTCACCGTCTGCACAGTAGCGATGAGCGTTTTCGCGAGCTGATCAAGCCGTTGTCCCGGCATGCCCTGCAACTCAAGGAGCTGGAGCGCGATCATCCGGATGTACAGAAGCGCATGGGTGTGACCGAACTGGCGGCCAAGCGCGATGAAGAGTTGTGCGACACCCTTGAGGACTTGTGGATTCGCGCCGGTGCCTGGCCGATCAAGGGTATCGAGCCGAATCGCCAGTCGTTCGATATCAATGGCGCGAAATTCCATTGTCACGGCTACATTCCATCCCTGGATGCCTGGGTGGTGCTGGGGTTCGATCCTCGGGAAAGCCCGCAGTTGGCCCGGCCAAACGCCAAGCTGTCGGTGCGCGCAGAGTGGGCGGTAAAACGCACCCTGTTTCAAGCTTTCTGTCGTAAGCCATTGATATGGCTTGATAGTTACGAATCATCAAAGCGAGTCCTGGCTTCGCTTGCCGGCGATGCCAGCGCCGGGCCGGGCTTCGATTACAAGGTCAAGGGCGAGCTCGCATCCGCGCCGTTGCTCGATTGCTTTGTCGCTGCCGCCGGATTCATTGAAAACCTCGGCCTGGATGTGCCGGGCGCGGTGGCTCAGATGAGTTTCGCCAAGGACGATCCCGACCGGTTCTTCTTCGAAGCCTTGAGCCTTTACTGGCGGGCGCTGGAAGATCATTTGCTCGACCAGAAACCGCCGATCATGACCTACAACCGGATGTTCGCCCTGTTCAGCGAGCATTCGCCGGAGAATCTGAAACTGCTCGGCGATGAACTGCTACGTCCGCTGTCGCACCTGATGATCGACGAATTCCAGGATGTCTCGCCGCAAATCGTCTCCTGGATCAGGGCCAGCCTGGCAGAGATCCGCAGTCGCGGCCCGGCCATGCACGTCGGGCGGGGCGCCCAGCGTTCCTCGCTGCTTTGCGTGGGGGATGACTGGCAATCCATCTATGGTTGGCGCGGCAGTTCGCCGACCTACTTCATGGAATTCAACAAGGAGTTCCCGTCGCCGAGCACCACCAAGGTCATGCTCAGTGACAACTACCGCAGCCACCAGCACATCATCGATGCCGCCGAACACATCGTGCGTGCAGCACCGGCGATTGCCGGGAAGAAAGCCAAGGCCAGCGGTGAACCCAAGGCATTGCTGCCAGTTAACGTGCTTGACCGTGATGACCAGGGCATGGCACAGCGTCTGATGGAGCATTACCGAAAGGGCGATTCGATCTTGATGCTTTATCGAAAAAGTAGCGATAAGTCATTGATAGAAGAACATATTCAGCCTGTAGTTAATGTTGATTCTAGCTTGCCGCATGAGGCTCGCAGGCTCAAGCAACTGACCTATCACAGTGCCAAGGGCCTCCAGGCCGATGCGGTGTTCCTGCTCGGCGATTGCCAGCACTTGACCAGCTCGCCTTACAAGAATCAGGTTTACCGCATGGCGGGCCTGGGCAAGGCCGGTGACAGCGAACCCTACGACAACGCCCAGAAGGACGAGATCCTGCGACTGGCGTACGTCGGGATTACCCGCGCCGTCAGCCATTGCTACTGGTACGTCGATGCGCAAGACACCCAGGCTGCGAACATGCCCAAGGCATCCGACCGGATCGGCAAGGGCAAGGCGTTCTTTGTCGATCATCGTAAAAGCCAAACCACCGCCTGAATCGAGACCCTGTAGGAGCCAGCTTGCCGGCGATGGACTGTAGGAGCCAGCTTGCTGGCGATGAACTCCAGTGCACTGCGTTTATCCAGGTCACACGCGTTATCGTTAACGACCATCGCTGGCAAGCCAGCTCCTACAGGTGTTCGCGTACTTCCCGGGTAACTGTAGGAGCCGGCTTGCTGGCGATGGACTCAAGTGCGCCGCGTTTATCCGGTTCATGCGCGTTATCGTTAACGACCATCGCTGGCAAGCCAGCTCCTACAAGGGACCGTGTCCTGGCCGAAATGATTTGGACGCCAAACTGTAGGAGCCGGCTTGCTGGCGATGGACTCAAGTGCGCCGCGAATATCCAGTTCATACGCGTCATCGTTAACGTCCATCGCGAGCAAGCTCGCTCCTGCAAGGAATTGCGCTCAACAAAAAGCCCACTCGAAGTGGGCCTTTTAATGACTGAACCTTCAGGCATAACTTCTGAGGGCTTGGGGTGGAACGAAGGCTTCAAGCTCATCCTCAACCGCTTCGATTATTCGTTCTACATCCGCGGCATTCATGACGGTGGCGCACGGAATGCCGGCAATGGCGATCATGGTCTCGCCAGTGGCACGATCAAAAAGACGGGCAATCATGCTGCCCGGCGCGTCCATGCTCGCCTCGAAACCCATGGGATGAAAATGCCAGCGCATCAGCTGGCAGGCGTTTGGAAACGTGACCTTACTGAACCCTTTATTCATGTGTTGCCCGCCTTCATTATCGAGCGCTTCCTTTAGCTCATGGTAGGAGGGAAGAACCTTCAATGGCTCAACCAGTGACAGTCTTTAAAAGTAGCACCCGGATGTGAAAAGAATGTGGATTTTTCAGGCCATTTGGCGATTGCCGCCATTTTTTTGATTCAGGTCACGCTTCATTCGCATTTGCAGCCAAAGGCGGTCATCCGTTTAGTCGTTGAAGACAAAACGGAAGTTGGGCAAGCTCGGTCTTTTCCCGTTGAGATTTTCCATGCACGCCGATGATGATGGCCCCCTGCAAACCCAGGCCACGGGCGAGACGGTCATGCGCTATCACTTGCGCTGGAAGCACCGGGACCTGGACGGCGTCATGGCGCTCTATCACCCTGAAGTCCAGTACAACGACTTTTTCCAGAACCGGGTCATGGGCCTGGCCGAACTGCGCGAATACGTGCGCAGCAGCATGCCCCGGGACCCGGATGAGGCGCTGGAGCACTCCGACCGCATTCGCCTGGACGGCAATACCGCCTTCATCCAGTACCGCATCACCTTGCGCGGCGGTGAGGGGCTGGTGTCGTTCCGCGCCAGTGAAGCGATTACGGTCAAGGACGGGCTGATCTGGCGGGTCAACGAATACGCCTCATTGGTGCATGAGCAAGCCGCAAGCAAAGCTTCCGGCAATCAGCGCCCGGCCGTCAGCCGGCTCGGCCTGTCGCCACGTCAATTGAGCTTCATGGCCGAGGACCTGCAACAGTATTTCCAGCGCCAACAACCGTATCTCGACCCGGAGCTTGATCTGCAACGGGTGGCAAAGGAATGCGGCTACAGCCGCAACCAGATTTCCTATCTGTTGAACCAGGTGCTGGGGCAAAGCTTCTACCGCTACGTCAACCAGGCGCGCCTGCAACATCTGCTGGCTGCGCTGGATGCCGCCACGCCACCGTTGCGTATCGATGAGCTGGCCTTCGCTGCCGGATTCAATTCGCTGTCGGCGTTCTACAGCTGTTTCCGCCAGCACACCGGCCAGTCACCCAAGGCCTACGTCAAACAAATTTCTTTGCGTGCACGCGCGCAAGACAGCGCCTGAGCCCACGCACTAGGATCGACGCCATCGAAGTTTGAGTGGCGGAGTCTTGCATGCCGGCGTGGCGCACTATCAGTTTGTGGATGGACCAGCTCGACGAGCCTCTATTGGCGCGTCCGGCGCTGGAGCGGGACCTGGATGTGGACGTGGCGATTATCGGCGCGGGTTACACCGGTCTCTGGACCGCGTACTACCTCAAGCGGCAGAAACCTGACCTGAACATCGCCATTGTCGAAGCGCAAACCGCCGGTTTCGGCGCGTCTGGGCGCAATGGCGGCTGGTTGATGGGCAATTTGCTGGGTGAAGATCGCCTGCTGGCCGATCTGCCGACGCAAGAGCGCCGTGCTTCCTACAACTTGTTGCACAGCATTCCGGATGAAGTGGCGATCGTCCTCGAACGCGAGGGCATCGACTGCGATTACCGTAAAGGCGGGGTGCTGTATTGCGCTGCGCGCTATCCGGAGCAGGAGGCCAGCCTGCGTCACTATCTGGACGATCTCCATCGCCAGGGCCTCGACGACAGCCACTATCGCTGGCTCAGCCCGGAACAACTGGCGCAACAGATCAGGGTCGCCAAACCCTATGGCGGTATCTACGCACCACACGTGGCGACCATCCACCCGGCCAAGCTGGTACGCGGGCTGGCCCGGGCTGTAGAGCGCCTGGGGGTGAAAATCTACGAAAACAGCCCGGTCACCCATTGGCAGTCAGGCAGCCTACGCACGGCAAAGGCGTCGGTGCGCAGTCGTTGGGTAGTGCCGGCGGTTGAAGGCTACTCCGTCACCTTGCCGCCATTGGGCCGTTACCAGATGCCGGTGCAGAGCCTGATCGTCGCGACCGAGCCTTTGTCGGCGGCCACCTGGGACGAAATCGGCCTGAGCCGCGGCCAGGCGTTCAGCGAGGCCAGTCGCCAGGTGACCTACGGCCAGCGCACCGCAGACAACCGTTTGATCTTTGGCGCCCGTGGCGGCTATCAGTTTGCCGGCAAGCTGCGCCACGACTTCGACCTGACCACGGATGAAAAAGAGCTTCGGCGCTATCTGTTCGGCGAGCTGTTCCCGCAGCTGAAGAACGTGCAGATCACTCATTCCTGGGGCGGCAACCTGGGCATGTCCCGGCACTTCCAGCCACACATGCTTTGCGATCAGGCCAGCGGCATCGCCTTGTCTGGCGGTTATGGCGGGGAGGGAGTCGGCGCCAGCAACCTGGGGGGGCGCACGCTGGCCGACCTGATCCTCGGCCGCGACAGCGATCTGGTGCGCCAGCCGTGGGTCATCCCGCAGCGCGGGCTCGACGCGCTCCGGGCGTGGGAGCCGGAACCGATCCGCTGGCTCGGCTACAACGCAATCATCCGCAGCTTTGTCCATGAGGACCAGACCCTGGCCAACCCGGCTACCGCGCCCTGGCGGCGCAAGCTGGCCAGCGGGGTGGCTGGCTTCATGGAAGGTTTCATGCACTAAACGGCGCGCTCTTCATCTACAGGCTACATCGACAGGTATTCCCATGAGCATCACGCAATTCAAGAACACCGCAACCCTGAAACTGGACGAATCCAATCCGGTCGCCGTGCCCCTGGGTACGCCCGTGGCCGTGGCGTCGACCACCAGCATCGAACGCGACGACGGCGTCGAGACCGGCGTCTGGGAATGCACCCCCGGGCGCTGGCGGCGGCAGATCGTCGCCCAGGAATTCTGTCACTTCATCCAGGGCCGTTGCACCTTCACGCCCGACGGCGGCGAACCGCTGCACATCGAAGCTGGCGACGCGCTGATGCTGCCAGCCAATAGCCTCGGGATCTGGGACATCCAGGAAACCGTGCGCAAGACCTACGTTTTGATTTTTTGAATGCTTTTGACATTTGAAAGCTGATCTTTTGATTGCCTGCCAATAACAACAACCCCTACAGGAATCGACTCATGATCCGAAAGACCCTGACGCTGGCTCCGCTGATGCTGGTTGCATCCATCAGCCAGGCGGCCGAAACCGTCAAAATCTACAACTGGTCGGATTACATCGCGCCAGACACCACGAAAAACTTCCAGAAAGAAACCGGCATCGGCTTCACCTACGACGTCTACGACAGCAACGAGACCCTCGATGGCAAGCTGATGACCGGCAAATCGGGGTACGACGTGGTGTTCCCGTCCAACCACTTCATGGCCCGGCAGATTGAAGGCGGCGCCCTGAAGAAGCTCGACAAGAGTCAGTTGCCGAACTGGAAGAACCTCAATCCCGTGTTGCTCAAGGCCTTGCAGACCAACGACCCGGGCAACGAGCACGGCTTCCCGTACCTGTGGGGCAGTACCGGAATCGGCTACAACATTGCCAAGGTCAAGGCCGTGCTGGGCGACAACGCCCCCGTGGATTCCTGGGACCTGATCTTCAAGCCCGAGAACATGCAGAAGTTGCAGAAGTGTGGCGTGGCCATCCTCGACAACGGCCCCGAACTGCTGCCGGCGGCGTTGAACTACCTCGGTTTGCCCCATCACAGCAAGAACCCGGAAGACTACAAGAAGGCTGAAGCCTTGCTGCTGAAAGTGCGGCCGTATGTCAGCTACTTCCACTCGTCCAAGTACACCAGTGACCTGGCCAATGGCGATATCTGCGTGGCGGTCGGGTTCTCCGGCGACATCCTGCAGGCGGAAAACCGTGCCAGGGAAGCCAACAATGGCATCGACATCGGTTATGCGATTCCCAAGGAAGGCGCCGCGATCTGGTTCGACATGGTCGCCATGCCGGCCGATGCTCCGGATGAAAAGGCCGGCTACGCCTTCATGGACTACCTGCTGCGTCCGGACGTCATGGCCGGCGTCAGCAACTACGTGCATTACGCCAATGGCAACGAGAAGGCCGACAGCCTGATCGACCCTGCGATCAAGAACGACACCAAGGTTTACCCCAGTCCTGAAATGATGGGCAAACTGTTTGCGCTGGAGGCCATGCCACTGAGCATCGATCGGGTACGTACCCGGGTCTGGAACAAGATTCGCACCGGCAGCTGAAACATCGAGCGGTCATCGGGACAGGATGTCCCGATGTCATCGGTCTCAGCCGACCGGCTCGGCTGCGCAAGTCATCTGTCCTGAGCCGGGTATCTGCAAGAACACGTCATTGCCGATTTGCCAGAAGCTGTAGGTGCCTTTGTAGTCCTTGCCCGTGTACTGGGTTCCGGAACTGCTCGGCACCTGGCTCAGGGTGACGGAGGTGTTCGCCCACTTCAGGAACACAACGCCCGGTTCGACGGTATAGAACGTGGCGGCAATCAGCGGGCTGAAGCCGGCGCAATGGTAGGCAAGGGGGCCTTCGGTGCGTCGGCTGGGGTCCTTGGTCCTGGCAATGGCCGAGCCCTGGCGCAGTTGATGCGCGCGTTCGGCATAACTGCGAATGACGCAAGCCTTGGCTTGCGGGTCGCTGCCACACTGATTGCGGGCGGCGATCCAGAACCGCTGGTCAACCTCGACCTTGTCCGGGCGCGGCACGGCATGGTCATCGGTGAGCACCAGCAGATAAAGGCGATTGAGTTCCAGGTCCATCTGCGCCAGTTGGGCGTCGTGGCAGATGAGCTTTTCGACGGGCGCCTGGTTGCCGCTGCAGTCGAAGCTGGTTTTGTAGGTGGGTGAAGGCTTGGTGGCGGCCGAGCAAAGACTGGCTGTCACGCACGCGCTGGCAGCAAGGATCGAGACCAAAAGTGGCGTGACCATGTTCATTTCGGCTTCACCTGAATCATGACGTGATGCCCCTGTTGCAGCGGACTCCATCATAGCGCTGCGTAGTCATTCGGTCGCCCCGGGTCTACGCAGTGTAAGGCAGTGTTGGAAACCTGCCACCGAGGGGGAAGGTGAAGCATCGAGTCGCATCAAGTGGTGCTCTCAGTCATCTTCCGTGCGAATCGTCGCCACTTCGTCGGCCCTGACTCTCACGGTCGCACCGGAAATGTCCTCGAACTCGAAGAACCCGTCCTTGGTTTTGGTCTTCGGCATGTCTTTTGTCAGGTACTGGGTGCCGTTCTGCAGCGTCACAACCGTTGGTGTCGAGCAACCGGCCAGCGTCAGCATGGCCGCTATCGCCAGGGGCAAACCCAAAGTCTTGATGTCCATTATCACCTCCACGCGTTCTGAAGCAGTGCCTTCAGCTTGAGGCTGGCACTGCACATCTATGGCGGTTGGTGCCGCCAGGGGGCAGAAAGTTCTACTGCCCGGGAAATATTCCGTACAGCGCCGCCTTTTATCCTTTTCCCGTTGCACCGGACAGGGTGGAACTGGTATCTGTACGCATAACCAGTACTCGCTCGCCATGGCCCATTTCTGTGACTGCAAATCCCCTCGACAATCCGTTCTATTACCTCAACAACTTCATGCAAGTGCTTGATTGGCTTGAGCAACGCTGTGCCGATGTGCTGAGCGTCGACGAGCAGTGCTTCATACAAGAGTTTAAGCTGTTGCCCGGTGAATCGCAGGCACTTCTGGTCAGAATGGTCATGCGCAAAGGCGTTCATTTCAGGGCGAGCAAGCTGCATTACGACGAAATCGGCGATATCGTCAGCGCCGCCGGCCCGTTGTTGAAGCTCGGTTGGGTCGATGAGCGAATGCCGCTGGCGATCGAAACGCTGTTCGACCTGTTGCTCAAGGAAGAAATCCTCCAGGCCTTTGGCCCTGTCATCGATCAACCCAAGGGCAAGAAGGCCGATTGGTTGCCAGCGCTGTGCGAACAATTTCCTCAGGTGCAAAGCTTCAACGACTGGTGTCCGATGCTGGATGAGCGCTTGCTCAGCCTGACCATCATGGAGTTGTGCGATCGCCTGCGCCTGATGTTCTTCGGCAACCTGTATCAGGACTGGTCGGAGTTCGTGCTGGCCGATCTCGGCATTTATACCTACGAAAAAGTCGAGTTCTGCGCCGAGTCCCGGGGTTTGCGCAGTCGCGAAGACGTGGACGCCTATCTCCTCCTGCACGCGTACCAGCAACAATTCGAGGCCGGTGAAGCACTGGAAGAGGTGGCCGAACGGATCAACGGGCTGGCGCTGGACAACCCATGGTTGCAACGGCGGCGCGGCAAACTGTTGTTCCAGATGGGCCAATATTGCGAACGCATCGCCGATTTCGCCATGGCCCTGAACCTCTACCGCGAATGTGCCTATCCGGGCGCGCGTGCGCGGCTGATCCGCGTGCTGGAGCGCAGTGGCGAGTTTGAGCTGGCGATGGAACTGGCCGCACTCGCCGAACAATCCCCGGAAAGTGCCGCCGAACATCAGCAGTTGCTCCGCGTACTGCCACGCCTGCGACGCAAGCTCGGCGGGCCGCCCATCAAGCGGGCTGCGCCTCGGCAAATGCAGCGTCTGGACCTGCAATTGCCCAGAACGGATCAGGCGTTATCAGTGGAGTCTTACGTACAGGTACATTTGGCAGAAGAGTCGGCACCGGTGCACTACGTCGAGAACAGCCTGGTCAATTCACTGTTTGGCCTGCTGTGCTGGCCGGCGATTTTCGCGCCGTTGCCGGGTGCCTTTTTTCACCCGTTCCAGCGCGGGCCGGTGGATTTGCTCAGCGAAGACTTCCATGCCCGCCGGGCCGAACTGTTCCAGGCCTGCCTGGCCGAGCTCGACGACGGGCGCTACCGGCAGACCATCCGCGAACGTTATGCCGCCAAGTGGGGCGTGCAGTCGCCGTTCGTGTTCTGGAGCGTGCTCAGCGAAGAGCTGCTGGAACAAGCCCTGGATTGCCTGCCGGCCGAGCACCTCAGGCACTGGTTCAACCGCCTCTTGCTGGACATCAAGGCCAATCGCGCCGGCATGCCGGACCTGATCCAGTTCTGGCCGCAGCAAAAGACCTACCGCATGATCGAGGTCAAGGGCCCGGGCGACCGCCTGCAAGACAACCAGTTGCGCTGGCTCGAGTTCTGCCATGAGCACCAGATGCCGATTGCCGTGTGCTATGTGCAATGGGCGGAGCAGGACGCTTGAGCTACAGCATTGCAGTGCGGGCGCTGTGTGAGTTCACCGCCAAGGTCGGCGACCTCGACCTGCGCTTCACCCCGTCACCGACCGCGCTGGAAGGCATCGCCGGGCACCGCACGGTGGCGTCGCGGCGCAGCGAGGGCTACCAGAGCGAAGTCGCCCTTGAAGGCCAGTATCAAACCCTGACGGTCAAGGGCAGGGCGGATGGTTATGACCCCGGGCAAAACTGCCTGGAGGAGGTCAAGACCTATCGGGGCGACTTGAGCAAGCAACCGGCCAACCACCGTCAGTTGCATTGGGCCCAGGCGAAAATCTACGGCTGGTTGATGTGCCGCAAGCTGGATCTTGGGCAAATCAATCTGGCGCTGGTGTATTTCGACATCGTCAGCGAAAAGGAAACCTGCCTGGTCGAGTCATTCGAGGCCGCGCAACTGCAAGGGTTCTTCGAACAGCATTGCGCGCGTTTCCTGCAATGGGCCGAACAGGAAGTCGTCCATCGTGACGGGCGCAATCTGGCGGCGCAGCGCCTGGCTTTTCCCCATGCCGACTTTCGGCCGGGGCAGCGCCACCTGGCCGAGTCGGTGTTCAAGGCCGTCAGCACGGGGCGCTGCCTGATGGCCCAGGCGCCCACGGGAATCGGCAAGACCCTGGGCACCTTGTTCCCCATGCTCAAGGCGCTGGCACCGCAGCAACTGGACAAGGTGTTCTTCCTTACGGCGAAAACCCCGGGACGCAAACTCGCCCTGGACGCTGCGCAAGTGCTTCTCGCCAGCACCGCTGCGCCGCCGTTGCGGGTGCTGGAGATGATCGCCCGGGACAAGGCCTGCGAACACCCGGACAAAGCCTGCCACGGCGAGTCGTGCCCGCTGGCCCGGGGATTCTACGATCGCCTGCCCGCGGCGCGTCAGGCGGCCAGCCAACTGAGCCTGTTGCACCAGGGTGCCCTGCGCGAGGTCGCCCTGGCGCATGACGTCTGTCCGTATTACCTGAGCCAGGAAATGGCACGCTGGGCCGACGTGGTGGTGGCCGACTACAACTATTACTTCGACTTCAGCGCGCTGCTGTTCGGTCTGGCCCAGGCCAACAACTGGAAAGTCGCGGTGCTGGTCGACGAAGCCCATAACCTGGTGGAACGCGGCCGGCAGATGTACAGCGCGAGCCTTGACCAGGCGACCTTCAACGGCGTGCGCAAAACCGCGCCTGAGGTGCTGAAAAAGTCGATGCAGCGGGTCAACCGCGAGTGGAATGCCTTGAATGGTACGCAAACCGGAGCCTACCAAGCCTATGACAAGGCGCCGGAAAAGCTCCTTCAGGCACTGTCTTCGTGCAGCGCCAGCATCGGTGACTACCTGAACGATCACCCGCAAGGCCTGGATAGCGCACTGCAGGGTTTCTACTTCGACATGCTGCATTTTTGCCGGGTGGCCGAACTGTTCGATGAGCAGTTCCTGTTCGACATCAGCAAGCGCGACCTCGAACGCAAGCGCAGCCTCTCGCAGTTGTGCCTGCGCAACGTGGTTCCCGCCGGGTTCATCCGCCCGCGCCTGACCGCCGCGCGCAGTACGGTGCTGTTTTCCGCGACCCTCAGCCCCCGGCACTATTACGCCGATTTACTGGGGACACCGGCGGACACGGTTTGCATCGACGTCGAGTCGCCGTTCCATGCCGATCAACTGCAAGTGCACATCGTCAACCAGATCTCCACGCGGTTCGTGCATCGCCAGTCCTCCCTCGAACCGATCGTGGAGTTGATTGCCAAACAGTTCTGCGCGCGCCCCGGCAACTACCTGGCGTTTTTCAGCAGTTTCGATTATCTGCAGCAGGTGGCGCAGTTACTCGCCGAGAAACACCCGAACATCCGTCTGTGGTCGCAGTCCCGCGGCATGGACGAAGCGCAACGTCAGCAGTTTCTCGATCAATTCCACGCCGACGGCCAGGGTGTCGGTTTTGCCGTGCTGGGCGGGGCCTTTGGTGAAGGCATCGATTTGCCCGGTGCCCGGTTGATCGGCGCATTTATCGCCACCTTGGGGCTGGCCCAGCTCAATCCGGTGAACGAACAACTGAAACGACGCATGGCCGCCATTTTTGGCGCCGGTTACGACTATACCTATCTGTTTCCCGGCGTACAGAAAGTGGTGCAGGCCGCCGGGCGGGTTATCCGCACCCAGCAGGATCAAGGGGTCGTGATGTTGATCGACGACCGTTTTGGCGAGAGCAAGGTCAGGCAACTGCTGCCGCGTTGGTGGGCTTTCCAAATTCCCGCTATGACGCATACTCCAGAGAAACAATGAATTGGTGGGATCAATGAGCGAAGATCGAAACAAGGTCAGTGCCATCGAAGACGGCCGTTTTCGGCTATTGATCGATGCGGTGATCGACTACGCGATCTACATGATTGATCCGGACGGCATCATTACCAGCTGGAATGCCGGCGCCAGGCGTTTCAAGGGCTATGAGGAGGCCGAAATCCTCGGTGAGCACTTCTCGCGCTTCTACACCGATGAGGACCGCCGTGCCGGCTTGCCCCAGCGGGCACTGGACACGGCGATCCGTGAAGGACGTTTCGAGGGAGAAGGCTGGCGGGTGCGCAAGGACGGCACGCATTTCTGGTCCCACGTGGTGATCGATCCGATCCTCGATCCGTCGGGCACCTTGCTGGGTTTCGCCAAGATCACCCGGGACCTCACCGATCGCAAAATGGCCGAGGAAGTCCTCAAGCAAAGCGAACAACAGTTCCGCCTGCTGGTGCAGAGCGTTACCGACTATGCGATCTACATGCTTTCCCCGGATGGTCGGGTCAGCAACTGGAACCCCGGCGCCCAGCGCATCAAGGGTTACTTGCCGGAGGAGGTCATCGGCCGGCACTTTTCGATGTTCTACACCCCGGAGGATCGCGCTGCCGGCGAGCCGCAACGGACACTGGAGATCGCGGTCCGTGAGGGGCGCTTTGAAAACAAGGGCTGGAGGATGCGCAAGGACGGAACGCGGTTCCTCGCCCATGTGATTGTCGATCCGATCAGGGGGGACACCGGCAAATTGCTCGGTTTTGCCAAGATTACCCGGGATATCACTGAGGCCACGCACGCGCAGCAGGTTCTGGAGCAAACCCGCGAAGCCTTGTTCCAGGCGCAGAAAATGCAGGCCATCGGCCAGCTCAGCGGCGGGATCGCCCACGACTTCAACAACCTGCTGACGGTGATCCTCGGCAATCTGGAGATCGTACGGAAACGGGTGACAGAAGATGCAAAAGTTACCCGCCTGATCGACAACGCCACCCAAGGTGCCTTGCGCGGTGTTTCCCTGACCCAGCGCATGCTGGCGTTTGCCCGACGCCAGGAACTCAAGTCGGAACCTGTGCGGATACCGGCGTTGGTGGAAGGCATTTCCGGGCTATTGCGCAGTTCCCTCGGGCCTTCGGTGAACGTCGAAACGCGCTTTCCCGAGGGTCTCGAACCGGTGATGGCTGACCTCAACCAGCTTGAGCTGGCGGTATTGAACCTGGCGACCAATGCCCGTGATGCCATGCCCAACGGCGGGACCATCATCTTCAGTGCCAGGACCGATGCAGTGAACGACAGCGCCACCTCATCCCTTGCGCCGGGGCGTTATGTTTGCCTGAGTGTGACCGATACCGGCGAGGGCATGGATGAAACCACGCTGGCCTCGGCAATGGACCCGTTCTTCACCACCAAGGGCGTCGGCAAGGGCACCGGCCTGGGGTTGTCGATGGTCCACGGTTTTATCGAACAATTGGGTGGGCGCTTCATCCTCAAAAGCAACCAGAACCAGGGTACGACGGCCGAGTTGTGGCTGCCGGTCGCCACCCGGGATTCAGCGACCCGACCTGTCGTCGAAACACAGGCCGTGAGCGTGCCGCGCATAAGCGTACTGGTGGTCGACGATGACAGCCTGGTGTTGACCAGCACCAGCTTGCTGCTCGAAGACCTCGGACACAGGGTGATCAGTGCGGCATCCGGTGCCATGGCGCTGGAGCTGTTTGTCAGTGAGCCGGATATCGATCTGGTCATAACCGACATGGCCATGCCGCAAATGAATGGTGCACAACTGGCCCATGCCATCCGGATCATACGGCCGAATGTGCCGATCATCCTCGCCACCGGTTATGCCGAGCGCCTGGAAGGCTTTGCCGCTCACTTGCCGCGCTTGCCGAAGCCATTTACCCAACTCAACCTGGTCGAGATCATTGCCCAGGCGATGAAATGACGCGGCGATTGTGCTGTTCATAACGGGCCAGCATCGGCTGGGTGCTGATGCCGTGGAGCAGGATGCTCATGGCTACCACCGAGAGCGTCAGGTCGGCACACAAGGTGGCCACTGATGGCAACAGATCGTGGTTCAAGGCGTAGAACAGGTAGTAGAAACTGCCGATGCCGCGAATGCCGAACCAGCCGATCAACCAGCGTTGCGGGCCGTTGAGCAGCGAGCCCCATGGCATCAGCCAGACCATCAGCGGACGAATCACCGCGAACAGCATCAGCGCGACCACCAGCGCCCGCCAGTCCCAGTGTGCAGTCAGCACGACCCCGAGCAAGGTCACCAGAAACACTTCCATGGCCCGTTCCACCAGGCTGCCGAACGACAGCATGTCGCCCATCATGATCCCGGCGGCGACTTGCTTGTCTTCCAGGTGGTCGACATTGCCGGCCACGGCCGCCTCCGGTTCGACATGCTGATGACCGACCACCGGCTGGACCAGATGTTCGGCCGGTGTACGGGTGTCACTGCTGGTACTGACCTCGGCCTGGCGCAAGCCAAGGCCGGCGGCGAATACCGAGAGAAACCCGTAGCCTTGAAGGGTTTCGGCCACGACATAGGCCAGTGCGATCAAGGCCAGGGCCAGGTAATCATTGGGGGAAAAGGTGCTGTCGGCATTCTTGATGCGCATGAACAGGGTCAGGCGGCCGATACCGCGCCCCATCCAGTAACCGGTCAGCAATCCGGCGGGCACTGCCCATAGCAGCCGCTTGAGCGCCCATTCGTCGAGCCATGGACCCGCGTGCTCACCTTGTTGCAGAATCAGCAAACCGAGGATGACAAAAGGGAATGCACTGCCGTCGTTGAGACCGGCTTCGCCCGTGAGCCCGAACCTGACCGGGTCGTAGTCCTTGGCATCGCTGACCTGCACCAGGGAGGCCAGGACCGGATCGGTGGGTGCCAGAATCGCCCCGATCAACAGCGATGGCCCCCAGGCGAATCCAAACCCGAAATGCAGCAACAGGCTCACACCGGCAATCGTCAGGATCATCACCGGTCCCGCCAGCGTAAATGCCACCCGCCATCGGCGATCGCCCAAGGGCAGGCGCAACTTCAACCCGCAGACGAACAGGGAAAAAAGCACCGCTACTTCCGACAGATGCTCCATCCAGAAGGCGGCGTCCTTGATATCCAGCCTGAGCAAACCCAGGCCCGACGGACCGATGGCCACGCCCAGCACCAGACAGACCGCCGAGGTGGTCACGGGCAACCAGCGCAAGTAGGACGAGGTGAGCGCCAGTGTCAGCAATACGGCGCCCAGCACCGCCACCCACGCCGTGAAGCCCATCAACCGACAGGCGCGCGCAGGTACTCAGGGGTGAGCACGTTGAACCACACCAGGATCATCGTGACCAGGATCGTTACCAACACCAACAGCCCGACACCCCACACGCAGGCGGCGTTGAGCAGACCTTGCTCCTTGCGCTCGTGCATGAAGGTCGGCAAGCCGATGAACAACAGGAACGTCGAATAAGCCGATGCTGCCGCCAGCACCGCAATCGCCAGCCAGCGACTGGGGTACAGGCCTGCCAGGCCGGCAATGAAGAACGGCGTTACGATGTAGGCAGCAAAGCCGATGCATTGATTGAGCGTTGGCTGCGCCTCGAAGGTGCGAGACATCCAGCGGATGAACGCGCCGATGACCACGACGCCGGCAACGATGGTCAGGTACAGCAACACACACAGTTGAAGTGCGCTGTGGGTGCTGAGCCGCACGGTTTCGTTTTCCGCCAGGCTCCAGCCCACGTAAGTCGTACCGAAAAACAGGCAGACGGCGGGAATCAGGGCCAGCAGCAACAGATGCGCGAGGTAATGACGTGGATGGGCTTCTTCTTCCTTGCGAATATCCAGCCAGGCGAAGTTCGGTTGAGTGAACAGTTTGACAATGGGTGCGGACATGACGACCTCCAGCGATCAGTGTCTATACGCTGTGGAGCGCCGGAGGACGTCGCCGGTTCAATTTTTCGATGCGGTCACAGGATCGGTTTGCCGCCGGTGACGCCGTAGCGCTGGCCGGTGATGTAACTGGCCTCATCCGAGGCCAGCAGCACGTAGATCGGCGCGACTTCCACGGGTTGGCCCGGCCGCCCAAGGGAGGTGTTGGCGCCGAAGTTCTGTACCGTCTCCTCAGGCATGGTCGAGACGATCAACGGCGTCCAGATCGGTCCGGGGGCGACGCTGTTGACGCGGATGTTCCTGGGCCCAAGCATTTGCCCGAGGCCGGCGCTGAAATTGGCGATCGCGCCCTTGGTGGTGGCGTAGGCCAGCAGTGTCGGGTTCGGCAGGTCGGAATTGACCGAACTGGTGTTGATGATCGAACTGCCGGGCTTCATGTGTTTCAGGGCTGCCTGGCAGATCCGGAAGATGGCGGTGATGTTGACGTCGAAGGTCATCACCCATTCCTCGTCCGATATGTCTTCGAGGCTGTCATGCGTCATCTGGTACGCGGCATTGTTGACCAGTACGTCGATGCGGCCAAAGCGCTCCACGGTTTTCTCCACCAGGGCCTGGCAGTGTGCCTTTTGCGCCAGGTCTCCCGGCAGCAACAGGCACTGACGGCCGGCCTGTTCGATCCAGTGCGCGGTTGCCTCGGCGTCTTCATGTTCGTTGAGGTAGGCGATGGCCACATCGGCGCCTTCACGGGCGAAGGCGATGGCGACCGCACGGCCAATGCCGCTGTCGCCGCCGGTGATCAAGGCGATTTTGTCGGCCAGGCGACCGGTGCCCTTATAGGAATGCTCGCCGCAATCCGGAACGGGGTCCATGGTGCGCTGAGTGCCGGGAACCGGCTGATGTTGTTTGGGGAAGGGCGGTTTTGGATAGTCGGTCATCATCGATCTCCAGTCTCGAGGCCAGGGTGTCAGAAGGTTGACCCTGGCGTTTTGGCTGGAGTTCGACTGGATTTTCGATATCGGAAAAACACCAATCTCCCTGTAGGAGCGAGCTCGCTCGCGATGGTCGCTAACGATAACGCGTGTTTGCTGAATAAACGCGGCGCTCTTGAGTCCATCGCGGGCAAGCCCGCTC
Source organism: Pseudomonas sp. P5_109 (assembly GCF_034009455.1). Taxonomy (NCBI): domain Bacteria; kingdom Pseudomonadati; phylum Pseudomonadota; class Gammaproteobacteria; order Pseudomonadales; family Pseudomonadaceae; genus Pseudomonas; species Pseudomonas sp. P5_109. Next base: position 3,603,895 of record NZ_CP125380.1, on the reverse strand, counting down.
CTACAGGGATCGATCAGGCCTTGAGATTGCGCAAGCTGCGCTCCATCCGCGCAATGCCTTCTTCCAGCAACGACCGTGGGCAGCCGAAGTTCAGGCGCACGAACTGCTGGCAGTCATCGCCGAAGTCCAGGCCGGCGCTCAAACCGACCTTGGCCTGTTCGAGGAAGAACTGTTGCGGATTGTCCAGGCCCAGGGCCGTGCAGTCGAGCCAGGCGAGGTAGGTGCTTTGCGGCAGGTTCATGGTGACGCCCGGCAGACGAGTGCGCACGGCCTCGGCGAGGAAATCGCGGTTACCTTGCAAATAGGTCTTCAGCTCGGCCAGCCAGGGCGCGGCTTCGCTGTAGGCGACGCGGGTGGCTTCCATGCCCAGCGGATTGACGCTGTCGACCATGCCGCAACGGGCGTGGTTGACCTTCTCGCGCAGGTGGCGGTCCTGGATGATCATGAACGAGGTCTTCAGGCCGGCGATGTTGTAGGCCTTGCTCGCCGACATCAGCGTGATGGTGCGCTGGGCCACTTGCGGGCTCAAGGTGGCCATCGGAATGTGTGTGCGGCCGTCGAAGCACAACTCGGCGTGGATCTCGTCGGAAATGATCCAGGCATCCTGCTCAAGGCAAATGTCGGCAATGGCTTGCAGCTCTGCGCGGGGGAAGGCCTTGCCCAGCGGGTTGTGCGGGTTGCTCAGGAGCAACGCGCCGCCACCTTGCAACGACTGGCTCAAGGTATCCAGTGGCGTCGTGTAGGTGCCATCGGCTTGCACATCGAAACTCAGTTCGACCTTGTTCAGGCCCCAATGCCCGGGGGCGTGGCGCAGCGGAGGGTAGTTGGGCACCTGCACGACGACGTTCTGCGGCGCCTGCACCAGGGCCTTCAACGCCATGTTGAAGCCCGACTCGACGCCCGGCAGGAAGATCAGCTCTTGCGGTTCGACGCGCCAGGCGTACTTGTTCCAGAGGTCGGCGACGATGGCCTCGCGCAGGTCATCCTGGGCCACGCTGTAGCCGACCATCGGGTGTTCCAGGCGTTTTTGCAGGGCCTGGACGATCACCGGCGGCGCGGCGAAATCCATGTCGGCGACCCACATCGGCAACACATCGGCCGGGTAGCGGCTCCACTTGGTGCTGCCGGTGTGGTGGCGGTCGAACACCTGATCAAAATCGAAAGTCATGCGGGATCTCGTGAAGGCGGGGTTAATCATGCCGGCCATGATAAGCGCGCAAGCAAGTCTGCACACCCCCCCAGTGGGAGCGGGCTTGCTCGCGAAGAGGGCGTGTCAGCCGACATCAATGCTGACTGACACACCGCATTCGCGAGCAAGCCCGCTCCCACAGGTTTTGTATCAACCCCGGGCAGAGGGGCCGACGGTCGGCTGTCATGGTGAATTCGACAGCATTGACTAAAGTTTTTAGTGTCGGCAGCCAGACTGCCGAAACCGTGTTTGTTCAAAAAGGCCCGGCCACGTACCGGGTCCCACCTGATCAGGAGTGCACGATGGATCTCAGCCGTCGTCAGTTCTTCAAGGTCGCCGGTATCGGCCTTGCAGGCTCTAGCCTGGGTGCGTTGGGCATGGCCCCGACGCTTGCCTTTGCCGAACAGGTGCGTCATTTCAAGCTCGCCCACACCCATGAAACCCGCAACACCTGCCCGTATTGCTCGGTCGGTTGCGGCTTGATCATGTACAGCCAGGGCGATACGGCCAAGAATGTCGCGCAAAACATCATCCATATCGAAGGTGACGCCGACCACCCGGTCAACCGCGGCACCCTTTGCCCCAAAGGCGCGGGCCTGCTGGACTTCATACACAGTCCCGGGCGCCTGCAATATCCGCAGGTGCGTAAACCCGGCAGCACTGAGTGGACCCGCATTTCCTGGGATGAAGCGCTCGATCGCGTCGCCGACCTGATGAAGGCCGACCGTGACGCCAATTTCATCGAGAAAAATGCCCAGGGCCAAACAGTGAACCGCTGGCTGACCACCGGTTTCCTCGCGGCCTCGGCGGCGTCCAACGAAGCCGGCTACATCACCCACAAGGTGGTGCGCAGTCTCGGCATGCTGGGGTTTGATAACCAGGCGCGTGTCTGACACGGCCCGACGGTGGCAAGTCTTGCCCCGACGTACGGCCGTGGTGCCATGACCAATACCTGGACCGATATCGCCAACGCGAATCTGGTCCTGGTGATGGGCGGCAACGCAGCAGAAGCGCATCCGTGCGGCTTCAAATGGGTGACCGAAGCCAAGGCGCACAACAAGGCGCGGCTGATCGTGGTCGACCCGCGTTTTACCCGGACCGCCTCGGTGGCCGACTACTACGCGCCGATCCGTACCGGCACCGACATCGCCTTCATGGGCGGGTTGATCAATTTCCTGCTGACCGAGGACAAGATCCAGCACGAATACGTGCGCAACTACACCGACGTGTCGTTCATCGTCAGGGCCGGCTATGGCTTCGAGGACGGGATCTTCAGCGGCTATGACGCCGAAAAACGCCTGTACACCGATAAATCCGGCTGGGGTTATGAACTCGGCGAGGACGGTTTTGCCAAGGTCGATCCGACTTTGCAGGACCCACGCTGCGTCTATCAATTGATGAAGCAGCACTACAGCCGCTACAACATCGACCTGGCGAGCCAGATCTGCGGCATGCCGGTCGATGCCATGCAGAAGATCTGGGACGAGATCGCCACTTGCTCGCAACCCGGCAAGACCATGACCATCCTCTATGCGCTGGGCTGGACCCAGCACTCGATCGGCGCGCAGATCATCCGCAGCGCGGCGATGGTGCAACTGTTGCTGGGTAACGTCGGCATGCCGGGCGGGGGCGTGAATGCCTTGCGCGGCCACTCCAACATCCAGGGGCTGACGGACCTTGGGCTGTTGTCCAACTCACTGCCGGGCTACCTCACGCTGCCGGGCGATGCCGAACAGGATTACAACGCCTACATCGTCAAGCGCACGCAGAAACCGTTGCGCCCGGGGCAGTTGTCCTATTGGCAGAACTACGGCAAGTTCCACGTCAGCCTGATGAAGTCCTGGTACGGCGCCAATGCCACGGTCGAGAACAATTGGGCCTACGACTACCTGCCGAAGCTGGACATCCCCCAATACGACATCCTCAAGGTGTTCGATCTGATGGGGCAAGGCAAGGTCAACGGCTACATGTGCCAAGGGTTCAACCCTATCGCTGCACTGCCGGACAAAAACCGCGTGATGCTGGCGCTGGCCAAGCTGAAGTGGCTGGTGGTGATGGACCCGCTGGCCACCGAGACCTCGGAGTTCTGGCAAAAGGTCGGGCCGTATAACGATGTCAAGAGCGCCGACATCCAGACCGAAGTGATTCGCCTGCCCACTACCTGCTTTGCCGAGGAGGACGGCTCGCTGGTCAACAGCAGCCGCTGGCTGCAATGGCACTGGAAGGGCGCCGACGGCCCTGGCGAAGCTCGCACCGACATTCGGATCATGAGCGAATTGTTCCTGCGTCTGCGCCAGCGCTACCAGGCCAATGGCGGCAAGTTTCCCGACCCTCTGCTCAAGTTGACGTGGCCGTACAAGATCCCCGAAGAACCTTCGCCGGAAGAACTGGCCAAGGAAATCAACGGCTCAGCCACGGCGGACTTTACCGACGCCACGGGCGCTGCGATCAAGGCCAACGCGCAGTTGGCCGGTTTCGGCCAGCTCAAGGACGATGGCAGCACCGCGTCCGGCTGCTGGATTTTCTGTGGCAGCTGGACCGAACTCGGCAACCAGATGGCCCGGCGCGACAATGCCGATCCTTACGGCATGCATCAACACCAAGGCTGGGCCTGGGCCTGGCCGGCCAACCGGCGGATTCTCTACAACCGCGCCTCGGCCGACCTGCAAGGCAAGCCATGGGACCCGAAAAAACGCCTGGTGTGGTGGAACGGCAAAGCCTGGGCTGGCACCGACGTGCCGGACTACAAGGCCGACGTGCCGCCGGAAGCCGGGATGAACCCGTTCATCATGAACCCCGAGGGCGTGGCGCGGTTCTTCGCCGTCGACAAGATGAACGAAGGCCCGTTCCCCGAGCACTACGAGCCATTCGAAACGCCAATCGGGATCAACCCGCTGCACCCGAACAACAAGAAAGCCACCAGCAACCCGGCGGCGCGGATCTTCGATTCGGTCTGGGATTCCCTCGGCGTGGCCAAGGACTACCCGTACGCCGCCACCAGTTACCGGCTGACCGAGCATTTCCACTTCTGGAGCAAGCACTGCAAGCTCAACGCGATTGCCCAGCCCGAGCAGTTCGTGGAAATCGGCGAAGTACTGGCCAAGGAAAAAGGCATCGCCGCGGGCGACCGGGTACGGGTCAGCAGCAAGCGTGGCTTCATTGAAGCGGTAGCGGTGGTGACCAAGCGGATTCGGCCGCTGCAGGTCAACAATCAGGTGGTGCACCAGATCGGCATTCCGCTGCACTGGGGGTTTACCGGCCTCACGCGGCACGGTTACCTGACCAACACCCTGGTGCCGTTCCTCGGCGATGGCAACACCCAGACCCCGGAATCCAAGTCATTCCTGGTCAACGTGGAGAAAGTCTAAATGGCCAGCCAAGACATCATTGCCCGCTCGGCCACCACCACACCCGCGCCCTCGGTGCGCGGCATGGAGGAAGTCGCCAAGCTGATCGACACCACCAAATGCATCGGCTGCAAGGCCTGCCAGGTTGCCTGCTCGGAATGGAACGAGCTGCGCGACGAAGTCGGCCACAACCATGGTACCTACGACAACCCGCAGGACCTCAGCGCAGAAACCTGGACCTTGATGCGCTTCACCGAGCACGAGACCGACGCCGGCAACCTCGAATGGCTGATCCGCAAGGATGGCTGCATGCATTGCGCCGAACCCGGTTGCCTGGCGGCGTGCCCCAGCCCCGGGGCGATCATCAAGCACGCCAACGGTATCGTCGATTTCGATCAGGACCATTGCATCGGCTGCGGCTACTGCATCACCGGGTGTCCGTTCAACATTCCACGGATCTCGCAGAAGGATCACAAGGCCTACAAGTGCACCTTGTGCTCGGACCGGGTGGCGGTAGGGCTGGAACCGGCCTGCGTGAAAACCTGCCCGACCGGTGCCATCGTGTTCGGCTCCAAGGACGACATGAAGGAGCATGCCGCCGAGCGCATCGTCGACCTCAAGAGCCGGGGCTTTGAGAACGCCGGCCTGTACGATCCCGAAGGCGTGGGTGGCACCCACGTGATGTACGTGTTGCACCACGCCGATACGCCAAGACTGTACGCCGGCCTGCCCGATCACCCGGCGATCAGTCCGTTGGTGGGGTTGTGGAAAGGCATCAGCAAACCACTGGCGCTGCTGGCCATGGGCGCGGCGGTGCTGGCCGGGTTCTTCCACTACGTGCGCGTCGGGCCGCAAATCGTCGAAGAGGATGAGCATCCGGAGCCGCAAGACAACGCCGTGCATGAAGTCGATCCGTCGGTGCACACCTTCGATCCCCGTGGGGAGGGCAGGCCATGAGCAACAAGACGATCCTGCGCTACACCAGCAACCAGCGCACCAATCACTGGCTGGTGGCGATTCTGTTTTTCATGGCCGGGTTGTCCGGGCTGGCGCTGTTCCACCCGGCGCTGTTCTGGCTGAGCAACCTGTTCGGCGGCGGGCCATGGACACGCATCCTGCATCCGTTCATGGGCGTGCTGATGTTCCTGTTGTTCCTTGGCCTGGTGATTCGCTTTTGGCGCGCCAACTACTTCATCACCAACGATCGGCTTTGGCTCAAGCACATCGACCGGGTGATGCTGAACCAGGAGGAGGGCGTCCCGCCCATCGGCAAGTACAACCCCGGGCAGAAGCTGCTGTTCTGGACTTTACTGCTGTGCATGCTGGGGCTGTTATTCACCGGGCTGGTGATCTGGCGTGCGTATTTCAGCGCTTATTTCGGCATTACCGTGATCCGTTGGGCCATGCTGTTGCACGCACTGGCCGGGTTTGTGCTGATTCTGAGCATCATCATCCACATTTACGCAGGCATCTGGATCAAGGGCTCCGTCAGCGCCATGGTGCATGGCTGGGTCAGCCGCGGTTGGGCGAAAAAACACCACGAACTCTGGTATCGCCAAGTGACTCAAGATGAGACCCGCGACGAAGCTCCCTCGCGACCGATCACCAAGAAGGGCTGACATTTGCCAACCATCCTCGAACCCGGAGAAATCGAAGCGGCGGCCAGTTCACCGCCGTTTCTGTACATGCCACCGCATAACCTGTTCAGCCTGCGCGCCCAACGGCTGGAGCAACTGACCGAAGGGTACGCGCTGGCCGATTACCTGCGCCTGATTGCCGGATTGTGCCGGGTGCAGCAACAGGTGCTGGACGACCCGCCCTCAAGCGAACCCCTTGACCGACAACGCATCGAGTTATGCCAGCAACACGGCTTGCCGCCGTTCGCGGCCGACAGCCTGGCGCGTGAAGATGATTGGCAGCTTTACCTCGATGCCTTGCTGCAGCGCTATCGCGCACCGTCGCCATCCGCCGTGGCCGATGCCGTACAAACCTTGCGCCTGGCCAGTGCCGGGCAACGCCGCGCATGGGCGGTGGCGTTGGTCAGCGGCCAGTATTCGCTGGTGCCGGCGGCGTTGGTGCCGTTTCTCGGCGCGGCGTTGCAAACCGCCTGGAGCCACTGGCTGTTGAGCACGCCCAATCTGCAACTGACCCCCGGCGACAGCCTCAGCCAGTGCCCGGCCTGTGGCTCGCCGGCCATGGCCGGGGTCATCCGCCATCGCGGCAAGCACAATGGCTTGCGTTATCTGGTCTGTTCGCTGTGTGCCTGCGAGTGGCATGTGGTGCGGGTCAAGTGCGTGTATTGCGAGCAGAGCAAGGGCCTGGAATACCTCAGCCTGGAAGATGACCGCCATGCCGCCAACCAGGCGCCGTTGCGCGCCGAAGTCTGCCCCGGTTGCAACAGCTATCTGAAGTTGCTCTATCTGGAGAACGATGCGGACGCTGAGGCGTTGTCGGCGGACCTGTCCAGCCTGATGCTCGACATGCGCCTGGCGCAGGACGGTTATCAGCGCCTGGCACCCAATCTGTTGCTGGCACCGGGAGACGAGTAACCGCAGCGTCTACACTCTGGCGCGACGGCCATTCGTTTTCAGGAGCGCCAGATGTCTGCACGCGGTGCCAGCCAACCCCTGCGTCTACCTTCCATTGACAGTCTGTTGCGTCATCCCGCGTGCCTGCCACTGGCCGAGCGCTATGGACGCGACACGTTGCTGGGTGCCTTGCGGCTATTGCTGGATGAATTGCGCGAAGGGGTACGGCAGGGTTTGCTCGAAGCGGTTGAAGTCAGCCCTGAGGTACTGGCGGGCAGGGTCGGCGAGCGATTGGCAGTGCAGCATCGCAGCCATGTACGCAGGGTGTTCAACCTCACCGGCACGGTCTTGCACACCAACCTCGGCCGCGCGCTGTTGCCCGAAGAGGCGATTGAAGCGGTGCAAATGGCCGCGCGCTATCCGCTCAACCTCGAATTTGACTTGCGCAGCGGCAAGCGCGGAGATCGCGACGACCTGATCGAGGGCCTGATCCGCGAACTGACCGGCGCCGAAGCCGTGACTGTGGTCAACAACAATGCTGCCGCGGTCCTCTTGAGCCTCAACAGCCTGGGCGCGCGCAAGGAAGGGATTATTTCCCGGGGCGAACTGATTGAAATCGGCGGCGCCTTCCGCATCCCCGACATCATGGCCCGCGCCGGGGTGAAGCTGCATGAGGTCGGCACCACCAACCGCACCCATGCCCGCGACTACGAGGCCGCGATCGGCCCGCGCAGTGGTTTGATCATGCGCGTGCATGCCAGCAACTACAGCATCCAGGGCTTCACCACGAGCGTGCCGACCGCCGAACTGGCGCAACTGGCCCACCTGCACGGTCTGCCGCTGCTCGAAGACCTCGGCAGCGGCAGCCTGCTGGACTTGACCCGTTGGGGTTTGCCCGCCGAACCGACGGTACGCCAGGCGCTGCTCGATGGCGCGGACATCGTCACCTTCAGTGGCGACAAACTGCTCGGTGGGCCGCAAGCCGGGCTGATTGTCGGCCGCAAGGAACTGATCGCCAGGATCAAGAAGAACCCGCTCAAGCGTGCGCTGCGGGTCGACAAAATGACCCTGGCTGCGCTGGAAGCGGTGTTGGGTCTGTATCGCAACCCGGAGCGACTGGCCGAGCGCTTGCCGAGCCTGCGCCTGTTGACCCGGCCACAGGCCGATATCCTCGCCCAGGCCGAGCGCTTGCAGCCAGCGCTGGCCCGGGTGCTGGGCAATGGCTGGAGCGTCAGCGCCATGCCGGCACTGGGCATGATCGGCAGCGGCAGCCAACCGGTAGCGCGGCTGGCCAGCGCCGCGCTGTGTCTGCGCCCACTGACATCCAAGCGCTTGCGCGGGCGCTCGCTGTTGACGTTGGAAGTAGCCTTGCGCGCCTTGCCGATTGCGGTCCTCGGGCGTATCGACGATGACGCCCTGTGGCTGGACCTGCGGCAACTGGACGACGAGCCGGCATGGCTGGCGCAACTCGATCAATTGCAAGTGGAGGGCCGGGCAGGGTGATCGTCGGCACCGCAGGGCACATCGACCATGGCAAGACGGCGCTGCTCCAGGCACTGACCGGCCAGGCCGGGGACCGGCGCCGGGAAGAGCGTGAACGCGGCATGACCATCGACCTCGGCTACCTGTATGCCGCGCTGGAGCCGGGTGCGCAGTTGACCGGTTTCATCGACGTTCCTGGGCATGAACGCTTCACCCACAACATGCTCGCTGGAGCGCAGGGTATCGATCTGGTGTTGCTGGTGGTGGCCGCCGATGACGGGGTGATGCCGCAGACCCGCGAGCACTTGGCGATTGTCGAGTTGCTCGGCATTCCCCGGGCGCTGGTGGCCATCACCAAATGCGACCGGGTCGACGGCGACCGGGTGCAGGCCGTTCGTGAGCAGGTGGGCGCGTTACTGGCACCGGGGCCGTATGCCGATGCGCCGCTGCTGGCGTTGTCGAGCGTGACGGGCGAGGGCGTCGAAACCTTGCGCCAGGCGTTGCTCGACGCACAACGGCAGGTGTCGCAACGCAGCACCGAAGGTGGTTTTCGCCTGGCGATCGATCGGGCCTTCAGCGTGGCCGGGGCCGGTATCGTGGTGACCGGTACGGCGCTGTCCGGCCAGGTCGCGGTGGGCGATACCCTGCTGCTGGGCCCACAAGGCAAACCAGTGCGCATTCGCGGCCTGCATGCGCAAAACCAGGCCGCCGACCGCGCCCGTGCCGGCCAGCGCGTGGCGTTGAACCTGAGTGCCGATCGGCTGGCGCTGGAGCACATCCATCGCGGTCACTGGTTGCTGGCCGAGGGCTTGTATGCGCCCACCCAGCGCCTGGACATCGATATGCAGTTACTCCCTGGCGAATCCCGGGCCTTCGATCACTTTCAACCGGTGCACGTGCACCTCGGCACCCAGGACGTCACCGCTCGAGTGGCCTTGTTGGAGGGCGCCAGCCTGGCCCCCGGCGGGCGGATGTTTGCGCAACTGCTGCTCAATACACCCGTGCATGCGGTGAAGGGCGATCCGCTGATCCTGCGCGACCAGAGTGCCCAACGCACGCTGGGCGGCGGCCGGGTGCTCGATCCGTTTGCCCCGACACGCCAGCGCCGCAGTCCGGAACGGCTGGCGCAACTGGCCGAGCTGGCGAACAGCGCCGGCCTGGAAGAGGTACTGCCGGCCTTGCTGGCCCACAGCGACACCGGGTTCGATCCGCAGCGCCTGGAGCGGCAATTCAACCGCCCGCGCGACCGTTGGGTGTTGCCCGCTGGCGTGCGCTTGATCGACATCCGCCAAGGCGCGGTGCTGTTCAGTACGAGTCGTTGGGAAACCTTGAAGGCCGCAGTGCTGGAACACCTCGCACGCTTTCATCAGCTCGAACCGGATCAAATGGGGCCAGACCGCGATCGCCTGCGCCGATTTGCCGGCAGCACGCTGGAGCGCCCGAGGTTTATCAGCCTGCTCGATGAACTGCTGGCCAGTGGCGCTATTGCCAGCAGAGGGCCGTGGTTGCACCTGCCCGAACATCAGGTGCGCTTGAGCGAAGAAGATCAAGCCTTGTGGCAACGCTTGCAACCGTTGTTCGACCAAGCCGGTTTCGACCCGCCCTGGGTGCGCAACCTCGGGCATGAGGAGGCTACCGCCCGCGCATTGCTGCTCAAAATGGCCCGGCTGGGGCTGCTCCATCAAGTGGTCCGCGATCTGTTTTACACCGACAGCATGATCCACCAATTGGCGGCTATGCTGTTGCAACTGGCGGACGCCAACCCGGTGATCCAGGTGACGGCGTTTCGTGATGCGGTGGGCCTGGGGCGCAAGCGCAGTATTCAGATACTGGAGTACTTTGATCGTATCGGCCTGACCCGGCGTTTTGGCGATCGACGGCAGATTCGCCTGGACAGTGCGTTGGCCCGGCGCAACGAGCCCTGATTCAGGCGCAGGAATTCAAGGAAGGCAATCGCGCCCGGTGGCGCGGCCGGGCTTCAAACCCGGTTGGGGACGGCATCCGTTCCCGGGCAGGTTCGACTCCGGCTGCCTTCCGCCAATCAACCCCCAACTTTCCGAGCCCACCCAATCCCCCTGTAGGAGCGAGCTCTGCTCGCGATGGTCACCCGTTCGCCGCGTATACCCAGGGGGTACGCGTCATCGTTGACGACCATCGTGAGCAAGCTCACTCCTACAGGGATCGCGGGTTCTCAATGCGAGCGCAGTCACGTTGCAGGATTTACTCGGTGGCTACGACGCAATTGGTTGCGCCACGCCGCTCGCAGAGCCGATTACGCAAGCGTTCGGCCCAGTAGCGGCCAGCCTCGTTGACATCGCTCCAGGAGTCGTAGGTGCTGCTCTCGAACAGGCCGATGATCGGTTTGCGGGCACCCACGCGCCGGTCGATCTCGGCGGCGATGACTTCACCGGTTTGTGCATCCGCCAGTTTGCCTTCGATGGTCACTTGCCCGCTGAACGGCGGTTTGCCGGTGGTGTGGGTCATCGTTTGCATGGCCGCGGCCTTGGCACCTGGCAGACCGAGGGGGATGGGAATGTAGGACGCCGCTTTCATCGACGAGTCAGCCGCTTCCGCATCGACAATCGCCACCGAAATTCGCAGGGTGTCCGGCCCCGGTTGATCGACGATCTTGTAGTCCTTGCCCAGTTGGTCGGCCACCAGTTTATGGAAGTTCTGCGATATCGCGGCGGTGTCGCCCGCCGGCGCGTCCTTGAGTTTGGACTTGGGCCCGCCGTACAACTTGATCGGGTCCAGAATCACTTTGTTGTACTGGGCAAAAGCCGTCTTGTCGGCGTATTTCGGGTTGCGATACAGACGCAGCGCTTCGTCCCCCTGGCCATCTTTCATTTTCGGGTAGACGTCCTCCATGAAGCCGGAACCGGTCAGGTTTTCCCCCAGGGTGGTGCTTCTGCCTGGCTGCGAGGTTGACGAACAACCGGCCAATACGATCAGTGCGACACCGAGTGTCAATGTATTCAAGCGTGGTTTCATGCAGTTCTTCCTTAGTCGCATCATGGATTGCCGGGTTGGTTGACACACCAGGTTCAAGGGTAGCCCAGCGGATCGATCAGGCAATGCGTGTGCCGTGGATCTTTGGATGCGAAGCCCAACCTTTGCATAGTCTCGGGCGGTCTTTACTACGCTGGCATGAACTAATGGGAAATTGGCGCGAAATGGACAATCCGCATGGCCAAGGTGCATCAAGCTAGGCATGGATCTGCGTGATCCCTCACTCTAAAAACAGCACTCAGCGCGACGGCCCTGGGCACGTCGCAAGGATCTCGTATGACGAAAGCAAGCATGCCCGTTGGCGCGGGCGGGCAAACACCGGCGGTTCCCCGTTCGGTATTCATCACCGGGGCCAACGGTTTTATCGGCAAGGCACTGCTCAAACGCTACAAGGATCTGGGTGCGCACGTGCGCGGCATGGACCTGTTTGCCGACCCGGCGAACGATGTGGTGGCCGGTGACCTGACCCAACCACAGGCCTGGGCCGAGCACGCCAGGGGGTGCGACCTGTTCATCAACACGGCAGCGGTGGTGTCGCTGGCGGCGCCCTGGAAACTCTACCGCGAGGTCTCGGTGCAGGGAGTGCGCAATTGTCTCAACGTCGCGATTGCCGGCGGTGCCAAGCGTTTCGTGCACATCTCTTCGATTGCGGCGCTGGGCTGGACCTATCCGGACATGGCCGACGAGTCTTGCGATGTGGTGATCGGCGAGCAGTATCGCTATGGCGTGGCCAAGGGCGCGAGCGAGCATGTGGTGCTGGCCAGCCATGCCGCCGGGGAAATCGATTGCACCGTGGTGCGTCCGGGGGATGTGTACGGGCCGGGGTCGCGGGCCTGGCTGATCGAGCCCCTGAAAATGGCCAAGGCCGGCGCACTGATTTTGCCCAATGGCGGCAAGGGTGTCTTCACCCCGGTGTATGTCGATGACCTGCTTGACGGCATCATGCTCGCGGCGGGCCTTGACCAGGGGCGGGGACATATTTTCCACCTCAGCAGCGCCAGCCCGACCACCTGCAAGGCGTTCTTCGCCAATCACTGGCGCTGGGCAGGACGCAGCGGTGCACCGCGCACGCTGCCCCTGCACCTCGCGGCAGCGTTGACCCGCCTGATCTGGCGGGTCAACGGCTTGCTCAAGATCAAGAGCGAAGTCACCCCGGACACGATGTACATGCTCGCCCGCACCGGCGATATCTCCATTGCCAAGGCCCGGCGCTTGCTCGGTTATGAACCGAAGGTGTCCCTGGCAGATGGCTTGCGCCGCTCTGAAGACTGGTTGCGGCTGAGCGGCCAGATCACCCCCTGAAAGGCACCACACCTCCCACAGAGGGGTGTGGTGATCAAGAAAAAAAGGTTCTTCACGCAATCCCGGGAAACACGCACAACCTGTAGGAGCCGGCTTGCCGGCGATGGATTCAAGTGCGCCGCGTTTATCCGGTTTACCTGCGTTATCGTTAGCGTCCATCGCGAGCAGGCTCGCTCCTACAAGGGACCGCGCAGTACCTGTAGGAGTCGGCTTGCCGGCGATGGATTCAAGTGCGCCGCGTTTATCCGGTTTACCCGCGTTATCGTTAGCGTCCATCGCGAGCAGGCTCGCTCCTACAAGGGACCGCGCAGTACCTGTAATTGGATGGACTCGCCCAAGCCGAGGCGTCAATGCGCCACGGTGGCAGTCTAAACAGCCAACGACAGCGAGGGCGAGTCCATGAAAAATCATAGTTCGTTTGATCAATCCGTGTCTTCTTCCGATTTGTCGGCCTGCACAACCTTGGCGGTCGACTTGGCCAAACAGGTCTTTCAGGTCGCCGGTGAAGATATCCTCGGCCAGGTGCGCTACGAGCAGCGGATCAAGTCGCGCGAGGCGTTTTATGATTTTCTCCGACAGTTGCCGGCGCATGTCGTGGTTTTGATGGAGACCGGTCCGGGTGCCCAGGCCTGGGCCCGGCAGCTGCAAGAGCAAGGTAATCCGGTGCGGATTCTTCCAGCCGGTTTGGTGGCCACACATCGCAGCGGGCCTAAAAATGATCGCAACGATGCGCTGGCGATTCTGCGGGCCAATCGCGATGAAAAAATCTGCGCAGTACCGGTCAAAAGTGTTGCGGCGCTGGCAATGCAGGCGTTGCATCGTGCCCGCCAGGGCTATGTGCGTCGACGCACGGCCCTCAGTAATCAGATGCGCGGCCTGCTGCTTGAGCACGGCGTAGCCTTGGCACAGGGCGATGTTGCGATCAGCCAGAAAATCCCGCGGGTGCTGGAAGATGCCACCCAGCCGGTGCCGGGCCTGCTGCGTGAGCTGATCGACGAACTGTTGGCCGAGTGGCGCCATTTGGGCGAGCGCATCAGCGTACTGACGGGACGCCTGGAAGTGGCCGCCAACGCTGACATGACGGCGAAGCGGCTAATGACTGTGCGCGGCATCGGCCCGGTCACTGCCACGGCACTGGTGGCCAAGGAAACCAAGCCTGAGCGATTTCCCAATGCCCGCAAGTTTGCCGCGTACTTTGGCATGGTGCCTGACCAGCACAGCAGCGGGGAGACGGTCCGGTTGGGGGGCATGACCAAGCGAGGTGATGCTTATTTACGCAGCCTGATGATCCAGGGGGCCCATGCGGTGCTGCAACAACTACGACCTGATTCCCAGCAACCCGATGACCGCCGCTTGTTGCACTGGATGAGCCGGTTGGGCCGCAAGGAGGCTGCGATCAGGCTAGCCAACCGCAACCTGCGAATCGTCTGGGTGCTTCTACAGAATGACCAGACTTATCGTCGCCACGCGGGTGATGGCCAGCCAGCGACGATGGGCCACTGAGCGACAGAGTTCTGCCACCGAGGTACTAACCGTCTGACCCTCTGCTGAAAAAAAATTGACCCCAGGTAAGACCGGCGTGGATTGATGCCTAAGCTCCTACTGGCCTTCGAGGCCTGACTGTAATCGGCATACCACGAGCTTTTCCAATTTTGGCCAGAAGCCGAAGACGGCTTCCACGAATAGGCCTAATACATAGATGCAACGGGGCAGCGGTTTTTCAAAAGCGGGTAGACAGTGGGGGCGAGTCCATACATAGGAGCCGGCTTGCCGGCGATGGATTCAAGTGCGCCGCGTTTATCCGGTTTACCCGCGTTATCGTTAGCGTCCATCGCGAGCAGGCTCGCTCCTACAAGGGACCGCGCAAAACCTGTAGGAGCCGGCTTGCCGGCGATGGATTCAAGTGCGCCGCGTTTATCCGGTTTACCTGCGTTATCGTTAGCGTCCATCGCGAGCAGGCTCGCTCCTACAAGGGACCGCGCAGTACCTGTAGGAGCCGGCTTGCCGGCGATGGATTCAAGTGCGCCGCGTTTATCCGGTTTACCTGCGTTATCGTTAACGACCATCGCGAGCAGGCTCGCTCCTACAAGGGACCGCGCAGTACCTGTAGGAGCCGGCTTGCCGGCGATGGATTCAAGTGCGCCGCGTTTATCCGGTTTACCTGCGTTATCGTTAACGACCATCGCGAGCAGGCTCGCTCCTACAAGGGACCGCGCAGTACCTGTAGGAGCCGGCTTGCCGGCGATGGATTCAAGTGCGCCGCGTTTATCCGGTTTACCCGCGTTATCGTTAACGACCATCGCGAGCAGGCTCGCTCCTACAAGGGGCCTCCAAACCAGTGAAGCCAAAAAAATGGGCAACCAATGGCTGCCCTTTTTGCCTTTGCCTAACCTACCGCGTGTGTTTGTTGAACATCAGCATCGACGCCAGTGCCGGCATCAACAGCAGTGCACCGAGCATGTTCCACAGGAACAACAGCACCAGCAGCAGTCCCATGTCGGCCTGGAATTTCAGGACCGAGAACGACCAGGTCGCCACGCCCAGCGCCAGGGTGATGCCGGTGAACGCCACCGAAGTACCGGTGGTCTTCAGCGCTTCAAAGAACGCGGCCTGGAACTTCAACCCCTGATGCAGGAAGCCTTCGATGCGGCTGTACAGGTAGATCCCGTAGTCCACACCGATCCCCACGCCGAGGGCAATCACTGGCAGCGTGGCGATTTTCACCCCCAGGCCCATTTTCGCCATGACCGCTTCGCACAACACCGTGGACAGGTACAACGGCGCCATGAGAGCGAAGGTGACCTTGAGCGAGCGGAACTCCCACAACACCACCAGGCTGATGATCACGAACACCAGGATCAGCATGGTTTTTTCCGATTGCTGGATCGTCATGTTGGTCGCCGCTTCGATCCCCGCGTTGCCGGCGGCTTGCAGTATCTCGAAATCGCCAGTGTCGTAGCGCGCGGTGAAGGCGTTCACGGCGTCGACCACCCGGGACAGGGTTTCAGCCTTATGGTCGGCCAGGTACAGGCTGATCGGCGCGACGCTGCAGTTGGGGTCGACGAACTCGCCCGAGACACTGGAGCGGGCGTTGTTCATCACGAACTGGTCACGGGAAAACTCGGCCCATTTCGGATTGCCCTCGTTGCGCGCCAGGATGTTGAAGCGCATCGCGTTGTACAGCGATTGCACCGACTCCACGCCCGGCACTTCACGCATCTGCTGCTCGAACTGGTTGGCCAGGTCGGCGGCGGCATACCGCGAGCACTGCTCTGCCGGGGTCTTGAACATCACCACGAACACATCCGTGCTGGTGGTGTAGTGGTCGAGCAGGTAGGCGTTGTCCTGGTTGTAGCGCGATTCCGGGCGGAACTCCGGGGCGCCTTTATCCAGGTCGCCGATCTTCAGGTCCTGGCGCGCGTAATAGCCGACCCCGAGTAGCATCAGGCTGACCACGATCAACGCCGTCGCACGCCGTGGCTGGACGATGCCCGCCACCCGGCGAAACACCGGCCATGAGGAGCGGCTGCGCTTGAGTTGCTGGCGCATGCCCCGAGGGCTGACGCCGACATAGGACATCAACACCGGGAGCAGGAACATCTTGGTGAAGATCGCTACGAACACGCCGATGCTCGCAGTGATCGCCAATTGCTGGATAACGCCGATGTCGATCACCAGCAAGGTGATGAAACCCACGGCATCGGCCAGCAAGGCGGTGGTGCCGGGAATGAACAGGGCGCGGAAGGTACGCCGCGATGCTTGCACGGGCGTAGCGCCCTGGCTGATTTCGCTCATCATCAGGTTGATGTTCTGTACCGCGTGGCTGATGCCGATGGCAAAGATCAGGAACGGCACCAGGATCGAATACGGATCCAGGCCAAAGCCCAACAGGCTGAGCAGGCCCAATTGGCAGGCCACCGTCAGCAGGCAGGTCAGCACCGTGACCGCCGTGCTGCGCCAGCACCGGCAATAGCCGTACAACAGCGCGCTGATCAGGCCGACGGTGAGGGCGAAGAACAACAGGATGTCCCTGGCGGCGGCGAGCAGATCGCCGATGATCTGCGCAAAACCGATTACCCGGATCGTCACGCCTTGCCCGGCGAAGTGCTCGCGCACCTGGGTTTCCAGGGCCTGGGTGAGGGCGCCGTAGTCCAGGGGCTTGCCGGTTTGCGGGTCGCGTTCGAGCAACGGCACACGGATGATCGCCGACTGAAAGTCATTGGCGACGAAGCTGCCGATCATGTTGGCGCGCTGGATGTTGCGCCGCACCTGCTCCAGCGAAGCGGCACTGCCGTCGTAGGTGTCGGGGATCACCCGGCCGGCACGCAGGCCTTCGGTGGTCACTTCCGACCACAGGGCGTTGGGCGTCCACAAGGACTTGAGGTTGCTGCGGTCCACGCCAGGAATGTAGAAAACCTTGTCATTGACCTCTCGCAAGGTCTCCAGGAACTCCTTGCTGATGATGTCGCCCCCGGGGTTCTGCACCAGCACTCGCAGCACGTTGCTCTGGGGGCGCAGCACGTCTTCGAACTTCAGGTAATTGGCAATGAACGGATGCCCGGTGGGAATCATCCGGGTGAAGCTGGCATCCGGTCGCAACGACAGCGCTGCAATGGCCAGTACCACCGAGGCGATTGCGAAAAAAGCCAGGACCAACAGGCGATGACCGAACAACAACCGCTCGGTGAAGCCAACGGCGCGTTGCATGGCCCCGATCCTGGTCGGTTCCTGATGGAGTGGGGCGTTCATTGAGCGTGTTCCTTGAAGGGGATCATGGGCAGTACTTGCAGGCCGGCATTGCCGACCAGCAACAGTTGGCCGGCCCGGGTTTCACTGACGTTGAGCAGTGCAGCCTTGTCCGGCGCGCGCCACTCTTCGAAGGTTTTTCCGTCGGCGCTGTACAGCAGCACCCCCGCCTGGCCGGCGAGGACCACGGCGCCCGAAGACAACTGCTTGATGCCATACAGGCTGGCTTTGACCGGCAATCGGCGGGCTGTCCAGCTGGCGCCATGGTCATTGCTGACCAGCAATGTGCCGCCGAAACCGCTGGCCATGATCTGCCCGCCGGACAGTTCAGCCAGGGCGTACAACGAGGCGTCGGTCGGCTGTTGCGTGGGCTGCCAGTGCTCGCCACCGTCGGCGCTGCGATAGAGGCGGCCGCCTTCGCCCGCCACCAGCAGGCTGCCATCGGCCAGGCCTAGGACACTGTTGAGGTGCAGGCGATCCGGGTTATCCAGGCCATTGACGGCCCGCCAGGAGGCGCCGCCGTCGTCGGTCTTGAGGAAGATGCCATAGGCACCCACCACCCAGCCTTCGCGGGCGTTGCGAAACCACAGGCCCAGCAACGGCCGCGATGGCCCCGAGGCGCTGGCGGCCTGCGCGTCGTCGAGGGCAAAGCGTGCATTGTCCAGGGCAGTTGCCAGTTGCTCGTCATCCGGGGCGGCGCTCGCGGCCTGCTCCGCGTGGTCGACTTGCGCTTGCGCCGCCTTGAGCAGCAACGGATTGACGGCCCGGCCATCGAGCTGCTTGCTCCAGGATTGGCCGCCGTCGGCACTGTGCAGGACCACGCCGTCGTGACCAACCGCCCAGCCGTTGTGGGCATCGACGAACTGCACGGCGGTCAGCAGCAGGTCGACCGGCACCTTGGCCTGTTGCACCCGTCCGCTGTTGTCGCGCAGCAATATATGGCCGGCAGCGCCGACCATGACCTGTCGATCACCGACCGCCTGGACATCGCTAAGCAGTGCATCAGTCGCCAGCGCCGTGGGTTGCGACGCACGCTCCAACCGGTCGTTGAGCATCGCGGCCTGTGCGGTGAGTGCCCCGCCCAGACCAAGCAGTAGGGCGAAAGCGGGGCGTAGGGGGAATTTGAGTGTCATGGAGCACCCTGTTTTTCTGGGGGGAATACGTCGAAACGGGCGATCAACCGGTACTGACCGCCCGACAGGCTGTGAAAGACTTAGCGGCCGCTGCGGCGCAGGGCGGCGGTGCTGAAGTCCTTGAGCTCGGCCTTGATGCCGAACTGGGCGCGTTTTTCTTCGTTTTCCAGACCCGAGACGATGTAGCGACGGGCCTGCAAGTCATAGGAAACGTCGCTGATGTGGATCGCCGAGAGCACGTCATAACGCTGCAGGCTGTGGGCTTCCTGCACGCGCCAGAGTTCGCCGCGACCGTCATACAGGTCGGCGGCGAGGATTCCCCAGGTGTCTTCGTCGATGTAGAACACGCGCTTGCCGTAGATATGGCGCTGGCCAGGCTTGAGCGTGGCTTCCACCACCCAGACACGGTGCGGTTCATAGCGGATCAGATCCTGATTGAGGTGATCCGGCTGGATGATGTCGCCGTACTTGAGGGTGTGGGAGGCCAGTTTGTAGGTGTTGTAGGGCACCAACATGTCTTTCTTGCCGACCAGCTTCCAGTCATAACGATCGGGCGCGCCGTTGAACATGTCGATCATGTCGTTGGTGCGCAGGCCTTCGGAGGTCGCCACCGGCGAGTCATAGGAGATCTCCGGCGCGCGCAGCACACGGCGCTGGCCCGGGTTGTAGGTCCAGGCGAGGCGAGTTTCAGTGGTCTGGTCGATGGGCTCGTGCACCAGGTTCTGGCTGCCCGCCACGCTTTCCGGCGAGGTGACCTTGCCCAGGTAGTAATACAGGCGGTTCGGTTCCGGGTTGCCCATGGCCGACGCCATCATCACCGAGACGTCACGGCGCACCGGGGTGAACTTGCCGTTGGCCTGCACCACCATTTCGGTCGGGTAGTAGTGATAACCACCGGCCCGATAGCGAACCATGTGGTTGTAGATGGCTTCCAGACCGGTTTTCGGGATCGGGAACGGCACCGAGGTGCTCTGGTAATTGAGCATGCCGTTGCCATTGTCGGCCAGGGACACCGTGGCCGCTTCCTTGCGGATTTCGGCGTATTCGCCTTGCGGCAGGGCCGCGCTGCGATGGCTTGGATACACCTGCATCTTGAAGGTCGGGTACTTCGCCAGCATGGCCTGATAGCCGGGTGTCAGCTCGGCCTTGTACTGCGCCATGTCGGGGGCGGTCACGGTGTACAGCGGCTTTTCACCGGCGTACGGATCGACATAGTCCTGGGCCGGGTTGTAGCCGGCCGGCGCGGCGCTCAGGCCGCCGGTCCAGGCCGGGATGGTGCCACTGGCGTTTCCGGCTTTTTCTGCGCCCACGGGCGTCAGGTCGGTGCCCAGGCGGGCGATGTCCTTGGCATCGAGGGCGGCCAGCGCCGGGGCACTGGCAACACTGATCAAGGCGCCGAGGAGGGTGAGGCGAAACAGTTTTTTAGGGTTCATGCTGAAATCTCGTGTACTAGAAGCCCATGCGCAGGCTGAGGGAGATGAAATCCTTATCGGTGGGCGCGAAAGGGGTGTTGCCAGTGCCCGACCAGGACACCTCGGCGGAGTAGTCCTGCAGGTAGTCAGCACGCAGGCCGACCGAACCCAGCAGACGGTCTTCGACGAAGTTGCCGTCGTAGGACCAGCCCTGGACGTCCTGGCCAAACGCCATGAACGGCGACAGGTTGACCCCGGCGAATACGCCCGGGTAGTTCAACTGGGCACGCAGGCGATAGCCCCAGGAGAACTGCGTGGTGTAACCGTCCTTGGAGCAGGCGTACTGCTTGTATTGCTGCACCGTGACTCCGCCGGCACAGCCGGTTGCGCTGCCGGAAGCCAGGTCGCTGCCGTAGATTTCGGTCTTGTTGTAGCGACGATCCGCCTGGTCCGGCAGGTCGTGCATGTACTTCATGGCCGCTTCGCCCATCAGGTTCAGGCTGTCGGCGCCCAGCACCTGCGGGATCGACTTGATGAAACCCAGGGAAAACTGGGAAATCTTCAGGCGGTCGTAACCGTTGTAGACCGAACCCGGTGCGGCATTGATGGCGTCGTTGCCCAGGGTCAACGGCTGGCCAATGAGCGCGGCAGTGCCAGCGGCATTGCCGGCGAAGGCCGGGATCAGGTCACCGGTCGCCAGTTGCACCGGCTGGTTGGGGCGATAGCTGTACTCGCCGAACACCGAGGTGCCCCAGACGTTGGTGGAGAAACTCAAGCCGAAAATCCGGATGTCTTCAGGGAAGTCGGCAAAGTAGCTGGCGTTTTTCGCCGCGTTGCCGGGGGCCAGGTTGGGATCGCGCCAACCAGCACCCGTCGGGCCGTAAAGATCGGTGTTGATGCTGGCGTAGGGCGTGCGTGAATGAATGTTCATGGCGTAGGCGCCGAACTCGGTGTCGATGGTGTCGGCGAAGTAGCGCAGCGACACACCGTACTGGCCGCTGTCGCGGGGATCGTTGTCCGGCCCGCGGGTGATGTACTGGCTGGCTGCGTAGGAGGCCGGGTCATTGGCACCGGCGCGCGGCACGCCGTAGCAACCGTCGGTGATGTAGTCGTTGCTGGAGAAGAACGTGCCGCAACCTTCCAGGGTCGAGGCCTTCCATTGCAGTTGGTAGAAGGTTTCCAGGCTCAGGTTGTCGGTCAGGCCGAGGTTGCCATAGAGCATCGGCACCGGCACCAGCGCTTCCTTGAGCTGTGCACCGGGGCGACGCAGGGCGGCGGTATCGACCGGGTTGATCGCATTGATGCCGTTCTGGAAGAACAGGCCTTCGCCCCAGTTGACCACCTGATTACCCGCCCGGGCATTGAGCGGGTGATCGGCAATCTCGAAGTCGCCAAACACGTAGGCATCGAGCAGCGCCACACCCTGGAACCGGGCGAGGGTATCGAAGTGGCTGTCATCGAGCGTGCTGTTGGCCTGGTAACCATTGGAGGAATGGCCAAAGTCGACGTTGTGATGGTTCAGCGTGTAGTCGTACCAGGACTTGCCGCGAATGAACGCGCCGTAGTTTTTCCAGTTCAGCTCCATCTCACCGAGTACGGTGATGGGCGAGGACACCAGGTCGCCCTTGCGCCAGTTCAGTCGGCCGTCGTCGACGTTCCGCGCGCTGTTGGGGTTGAACTGTCCGGCATGGCCGCGCCCGATGCTGTCGGCGTTGGCCTGGTTGATGAAATTGCCGTTGGGGTTTTCCGCGCTCCAGATGGCGCCCACGCTGATGCTGCCGTTGGCGCGGCCAGTGACTTCTCCCCATTCAAACTCACCGGCGTGTGCCGACTGCATGACAGCCAGAGCCAGTGGCGAGAGGGCTAAAACAGTACAGGCCAGCAAGGTGCGACCACGGATTGGGGTCATAAAGATGCCCTCCTGATTTTTATTGTTGGGGGCTTGAGACAGGTGCGGTTTACCTGGTGCCTCAACGCCGGCGCTTCACGCGGTGGCGGCAAGGAGGACAAGCTGGAGGAGATGATGGATAGCGAGGCGGGGGATTTCAGCGCATATCACGCCAGGGACTTACCAAATGCTGACAGGGGGGGAGCGAGGTGTGCATCAGTGGGAGCGAGCCTGCTCGCTCCCACGGTTTTTTATTTTCCGGTCCGGTTCAATTGGCTTTCACTACGGCCGGTGGCGTCCAGTCGCCGTCGAGGGCATCGGCTTGCGGCCAGTAGGCGCGAATGTACAGTGAGAATTCGGCGCCTTTGGGCGATGGCAACCAGTTGCTTTCCTTGTCCTTGCCCGGCGATTCACTTTGCACGTAAAGGGTCAGCGAGCCGTCAGGGTTGGTTTGCAGGGATTTGTTCTTGGTGCCGATGGAATAGCGCTTGAGGTCATTCGGAGCGAAGAAGTGTTGTTCGTTGTACAGCGTCAGCGACCAGAAGCCCTTGACCGGCGGCAGCTTGCCCTTGGCGAAGGTGACGCTGTAGCCGTACTGGCCGTTGAGGCGCAGGCCGTTCTCATCCAGGTCCTGGTAGAAGTACTTGGTCTCTTTCTGCTGATTGACGAATATGTTCGAGCGCGCCACGGCGGTACGGGTGAAATAGTCGGTGCCGAACGCTGCGCCGTTGCTGACCGTGCTCCAGTAATTAGGCAATTGCAGGCCGTAGTTGCGGAACTGCAACAGCGGGTCGATGACTTCGCTGTCGGCCTTTTTCGCCTCGTCGATCATCGCGGCGCGCAGTTGCGGGTCGGCCTTGGCGATGGCACCCAGGGCGGCCATTTGCGCATAACGGGCTTCTTCGCCCGGCAATGGCTTGGCGTCCTTGAGCAGGGCCGGCAGTTCGTCGAAGAACTTCTCCGGGTCCACCCATTTGGTTTCGGCATTGCCTTCAGCAGCCTGGGCCGGGAATTTCGGTAGTTTGTTCCAGTCGCGCCGCTTGGCCTTGCCGTCGTATTGCGACAGTGGGTACATGTCGATGCCTGCCAGTGCCGGCTGCACGGCCTGGCGGTCGGCGGCGGTGTCGTCCTGGAACACCCGCGGGATCACGAACCCGGTGTTCGTGCGCGCCCGGTACACCCGCCGGATGCCAGGCGGCACCTTGCCGTTCCAGTCCGGGCCGACCAGCAGGTAGAAACCTGGCTGGGTGTTATACATTTTGCCCAGTTCGGCGAAGCTGTCCGAACGCAGGTCAACTACCTGGTACACCCAGAAGCGGCCGTTGAAGTCCGGCACTTGCAGCACCACTGGCTCAATGTCCAGGGCGATACTGCCGGCGCCATACACCACGTCCTGGTTCGGGCAGGCCACCAACCGCTCGGCCGGGTCGATGTAGTCACTGAGCATCGACAAGCGATTGATCGGCGCCACGGGCACAATGCCCCCCATCAAGCCAGGCTCGGGCAGGTTCTTGAAGGTCTGGCGGCGGTTGTAAATGTTGGCCATCGGCCAGGCCCAGAAATACGCCTCGCGCGCCATCATGCGTACGTACGGTTCGGTTACCTTGGTGCCGGCGACAGGACCGGAGACAGGGCCTGAAACAGGGCTGGCGACGGTGGCTTCGACTGCTTTGCTCTGGGCCGCCAGCAGGGGAGTGGCGGTGAGCACACTGACGAAGGTCAGGGCAAAGAGGGCATGGTGCCGGGTCAAACGAATCATAGAGCGTCCTTACTTGATAGCAGCCACCAGATGCAGGTGAGTTGCTGAAAAGATAGCTCATGTTTGCCGCCGCAATACCTGTAGGAGCCGGCTTGCCGGCGATGGACCCACGTGCACCGCGTTCATCCGGATCACACGCGATTTCGTTAACGACCATCACCTGTAGGAGCCGGCTTGCTGGCGATGGACGCAAGTGCACCGCGTTCATCCGGATCACACGCGTTATCGTTGACGACCATCACCTGTAGGAGCCGGCTTGCTGGCGATGGACCCACGTGCACCGCGTTCATCCGGATCACACGCGTTATCGTTGACGAGCATCGCTGGCAAGCCAGCTCCTACAAGGGACCGCGCAATACCTGTAGGAGCCGGCTTGCTGGCGATGGACTCCAGTACACCGCGTTTATCCGGATCACACGCGATTTCGTTAACGACCATCCGCGATGGTGGTTATCAGCTCTCAAAGATGGTCCGCATCGATCACCGCCTTGGCGAACGCCTGCGGATCTTCCTGCGGCAGGTTGTGGCCGATGCCGCCGTTGATCAGGCGGAACTGGTACTTGCCGGTGAAACGCTTGGCGTAATCCTCGGGGGCCGGGTGCGGTGCGCCGTTGGCGTCCCCTTCAAGGGTAATGGTTGGCACGCTGATGGACGGCGCCGTGGCCAGTTTCTGCTCCAGCGCTTCATACTGGCTCTCGCCCTCGACCAGGCCCAGGCGCCAGCGGTAGTTGAACACGGTGATGTCGACATGATCGGGATTATCCAGTGCCTTGGCACTGCGGTCGAAGGTGGCGTCATCGAACGCCCATTTCGGCGAAGCCAATTGCCAGATCAACTTGGCGAAGTCGTGGGTGTTTCTTTCGTAACCGGCGCGACCGCGGTCAGTGGCGAAGTAGAACTGATACCACCACTGCAGTTCCACCTTGGGTGGCAGCGGATTCTTGCCGGCCGCCTGGTTGCCGATCAGGTAACCGCTGACCGAGACCAGCGCCTTGACCCGCTCTGGCCACAATGCCGAGACAATGTCCGCCGAACGCGCACCCCAGTCATAACCACCGAGCACCGCTTGCTTGATCTTCAGGGCATCCATGAAGTCGATGACATCACTGGCCAGCGCCGCCGGCTGGCCATTGCGCAGGGTTTTCTCGGAGAGGAAACGCGTATCGCCATAGCCGCGCGCATAGGGCATCAGCACCCGATAGCCCTTGGCGGCGAGCAATGGCGCCACTTCGTCATAGCTGTGAATGTCGTACGGCCAGCCGTGCAGCAGGATCACCACCGGCCCGTTGGCCGGGCCTGTCTCGGCGTACGCCACGTCCAGCAACCCGGCGTTGACATGCTTGAGCGGGCCGAACGGCAAGGACGCGGGCTGGGTGGTGCCGGCAGGCGTCGCCGCTGGCTGCGCGGTGGCGGCCGTTTGCGCGTGGGCCGCGCCGAGCACGCCGAACAGGGTGAGCGCGAGAATCGAGGGGCCGACCAGGTGGCGGCGAGTCTTGCCGGTGTTGCTGTTGCGCAGTGCCATCTTCATGGGATGTCTCCATTACCAGCCATGGGTCAGGGGTGCGGTCTGTGCCCCTGCAAACCTTGCTTGCATTGAAACGCGGCAACGTATCCGGCCTGTGTCCAATCCGCCGGCTGGATGAAAGTCTGTGTATCGAGTTGTCGCTCCGACACACTGTGATACATAGAGATTCAGCCAGAGGCGCTTCTCAACTCGATCGTCACACATAACCCGCGCCGCGTGGTCTCGTCCGAGAAACTCAAGTGCACGCGTGCGCCCGTGCGCTCGGCGATGGCCTTGACGATGGACAAGCCTAGCCCGGAGCCTGCTTCCTCGGTGCCCACAGTGCGGTAGAACGGGTCGAACACGCGCATTTGTTCATCGCTGGCAATTCCCGGACCGCAATCCTTGACCTGCAGGATCACCGTGTCCTGCACCCGCTCCACCGACAGGTCGACACGCCCGCCGCAAGGCGTATAGCGAATCGCGTTGTCCGCCAGATTCTTCACCAGGATCAGCAGGTCCATTTCGTTGATGACGAGCTGTACGTCCGCGCTGCTTTCAACACCAATGTCGATGTTCTTGCGCTCCGCCAGGGGCAACAGGTCTTCCAGCACCCGTCGGTATACCTCAAGCACCGAGACCGTGGTCTGCGACCGCTCGGCGGTCGATTGCGCGGCGGCCAGGGCCAACAACTGATCGATCAGCTGTCTGCTGCGCTCTATGCCTCTGGACAGCGGCAGCAGGCGCTCGACGGCTTGCGTCGGCATGGGCGAGGCTTTCAGTCGCTCGGCTTGCAGCGACAGGGCGGTCATGGGGGAGCGCAGTTCGTGGGCGGCGTCGGCGATGAAGCGGCGCTGGGTTTCCATGGACTGCGCAACCCGCGCCAGCAAGCGATTGATGGCCACGACGAACGGGCGGATCTCGGTGGGCAAATGGAGTTCATCGATCGGATGCAGGGCCTGTTTGTCCCGTCGATCCATTTCATCGGAGAGGGTGGCGATGGGACGAAACAGCTTACGCACCAGATCGCCCACCACCAGCAACAGCACCGGGAACAGAATGAGAAACGGCAACAGGCTGCGCAAGGCGCTTTCGCGTGCCTCCTTGTCGCGGATGCCGGTTTCCTGGGCGACTACGATGCGTTCGCCGCGAGCGGTGGTGCGCACCAGCGCGCGAAAGTCTTCGCCAGCAATCTTCAGGGTCGACAAGCCATCTGCCAGCGTCGTGGGGAAGGGCAGTGGCATGACGTTGTCGTCGTTGTTGCCGACGGCTTTGCTGCTGTCGGCCAGATATTGCACGATGACCCTGGATTCTTCGTCGTCACCGGCGATTCTTTCAGCCGCGGGGTAGTGCAGGGTCATCTGCTGCCGATCGAACAGGATAGCCACTTGATGCAAGGTTTCATCCTGCATTTCGTGGGCCTCGTCGAGGGCCGAGGCGAACGCAAACAGGCCGGCCAGTATCGCCACGATCAGGATGGCCAGCGACAGTGCGACCGACAGCCGTAACTGGACCGAGTCGCTCAAGCGCTTTTTGAAACCATCCATCCCATACCCCTGACGTTCTTGATGACCTGGTTGCCCAGCTTGCGCCGCAGTGAATGAATCAGAAACTCCACGGCGTTGCTCTCCACTTCATTGCCCCAGCCATAGAGGCGGTCTTCGAGTTCGCTGCGCGACAGGATCGCCCCCGGACGAATCAACAGCGCCTGCAACAGGGCGAACTCGCGGCTGGACAACGGCATGTCGGGGTTGTCGGCGGTGCTGGCCAGTTTCGACACCAGGTCCAGCGTCACCACGCCGTTGTCCAGCAATGACTGGGCACTCCCGCCTTTACGGCGCAGCACGGCGCGCATACGGGCTAGCAGTTCGGCCATGTCGAAGGGTTTGAGCAAGTAGTCGTCGGCGCCACCGTCAAGGCCGCGAAGGCGGTCATCGAGACTGTCCCGTGCGGTGATGATCAGCAACGGCACCGGGTTGTTGCTGGCGCGAATGCTGTCGAGCACATCGAGCCCGTCCTTGCCCGGCAACCCGAGGTCCAGCAGTACCAGGTCGTAGGGCTGGGTCTGCAGTGCCGAGAGCGCGGTCAGGCCGTTTTTCACCCAATCGGTCGCGTAGCTCGCATCAATCAGCACGCCCTGGATGGCGTCTCCAATCATCGGGTCATCTTCGACCAGCAATATGCGCATGTCCCGCTCCGGAAAAAAAAGGCGCGGCGGTCGTGACCGTCGCGCCTGTATTGAAGCACCTGTACCGGCGTTTGTCCGCCCGGTTATTGCGTGCCTTTCATTGAATCGAAGGCTTTCATCAGTTCGTCCATGCGGGCCTTGCACTCGCTCTGTTGCGGGCTGCCGGCACGCAAGGCGTCGAGCGCACGGTCAATGGCTTTATCCAGGACATGCCAGTCGCTGGCGGCGCGAGGCTTGATCCCGGCTTCGGCCGAGTCCCAGGCGCTCTCCAGGTCCTTGATGCGGGCTTTCGCGCCGGGCAGGTCGTTTTTATCGACGAGCGCGGCAACGTCGGCGGCGATGGTGCGGAATTCGGAGAGATCGCCCAGTTTCGAACCGGACTGGGTTTGAGCGCTCATCGCTGCGGAGGACGAACCTGCAGCGGGCTTGTCGGCCGGTTTCGAGCAGCCGGCAGCGATGCTGAGCAGAAAGATCGACGAGACAATGGCGACGTGGCGAATGATGTTTTGAAAAAGGCGCATGACGATTCCTTGATGGACTATTGAAAGGTTATTCAGTGACGGATTTGCGGTTGCCGACGCTGATCTGCGCGACCGCCACCAGCAGGACGATGACGCACAGGAAGATCGCGCTGGTCCAGGTGGCGCCCATGCCGAGGCCACCGTAAGTCTTGGATTGGGTCAGCAAATCGCCGAGCGAGGCCCCGAACGGCCGGGTCAGGATGTAGGCGATCCAGAAGGACAGCACCACGTTGGCTCCCAGGCGCCAGGCCACCAGGGTCGCGGCGAGCAGTGCGGCGAAAATCACGGCACCGAGGGTGAAGCCCAGACCCAGTGCTTCGGTGGCCAGGTCACCGGCGGCCGTACCGAGGGCAAAGGTGCAGAGCACGGTCGTCCAGTAGAACCATTCCCGTCGTGGCGTGACGATCTCGCGGATCGACAGGTTGTGTTCCATCCGGTACCAGAGCAGAAAATTGAGTGCCAGCAGGACAGAAAACACGGCGGTGCTGGTGTACAGGCTGACGTCGAGAACGTCGGTCAGGATATCGGTGAGCTGGGTCCCGACGATGCTCACCAGCACTACGGTCAGCCAGTAGATCCAGGGCGAACAGGCGGTCTTGCGCATCTGTATGAACAGTGCGATGGCCAGCAATGTCGCCATGCCGAGGCTGGTCCAGCCCAGGCCGAGGCCGGCATCGACAGCGAGGAAGTCCGCGCCGGTTTCACCCACCGTCGTGGACAAGATCTTGATCACCCAGAATGACAGCGTCACCTCGGGTACTTTGTTGAGCCATCCGGCTGTAATGGGTTTCATGGGCGGGTTGCCTCTCCTGTGCAGCGCCAAATTTTGCGCAAGGGAGACGATACGGCTCGAAACTTAGCTGAGACTGAGCAGGCGTTGATGTCTTTCACGACGTCTTGACTTCAGGGGCGCAAAACTTGCTTTATTGCGAACCTTGACGTGGATGACTATGGACGATGTTTCTACTACGCAGTGGCGCAATCGAGGGCTACAGCACCCTGGTGTCCCAACTCGGGCAGAACCCGATGAACCTGCTGCGTGACGCCGGGATGGTCGTGGCCCAATTGCGCCAACCCAACAGCTACCTGTCCTACGAGAAGACCGCCGACTTGCTTGATGAGACCGCGCGTCAATGCCAGGAGCCGCTGTTCGCGCTGCGCCTGGCGTCGCGCCAGAACCTGTTGGCGATTGGCGACGTTGCGCTATCTGGCAGCCGGCAGCCGACGGTGGGGGACGCGTTGAGCTTTGCCCGGCAATACCTGTATTTGCACGCCAGCGGGTTGCACCTGGAGATAGGCCAGCGGGGAGAGCGCGCCGAGATCCGCTTGAGTTTCGACTTCAGCAATGACAGCGGTCTGCTGCAGCTGAGCCAGCTCAGCGCGGCGCAACTGTTCAACGCGGTGAAAATCCTCGCCGGGGCCGATAGCCCGCAGATCCGCCTGCATCTGCAACAAGGCGCGGCGAAAAGCGCCCTGTGGCAGGCGACAGGGGTCTACGGCAGGCTGCGTTTCGACAGCACCTTCGACGGCATCAGTTTTCCACTTGAATTCCTCAAGCGCTCACCGCAGGCCAATGAAGAGCTGATGCGCGAACACCTGCTGCATCGCATGCAACTGCTCAAGAACCAGTACCCGGACAACCTCAAGGCGCAAGTCTGCCATCTGATCGGCGGTCTCCTGCACACGGGCGAGTGCAGTATCGAGGCGGTCAGCAACTCACTGGGCTTGCAACCACGGGTCCTGCAAAAACGCCTGCAGGCCGAAGGCAGCCGTTTCAGTCAGTTGCTGCAGGAGACCCGTCTGGAAATCGCCAAGCAGAACCTGTTGCGGGACAAAACCAGCATCACCGATCTGGCGTTGAACCTGGGTTACGCCGATGTCTCGGTGTTCAGTCGACATTTCAAGCAGTGGACCGGGTTTTCTCCGAGAAACTGGCGGGACCAACATACGTCCGAAGACTGATCATTGGGCGGTCACCTGGGCGCAGAGTTTTTTCAGCTGTTCGGCCAGGTCGATCACCCGGCGTGGGGCGTCGGGGCGCAGGTGCAGGGCGATTTCCAGTGGCGCCAGTTCGGGGAAGGATTGGGCTGTACCCAAGCGTCGGTGGCCGGGCAGGGCCAGTCGCGCCGGGAGCACGCTGACGCCGAGACCATCGGCGACCGCCGAGCGTACGCTCGCCAGGCTCGCGCTGCTGTAGCCGATGCTCCAGCGTCGGCCGGCGCTCTCGAGCGCGTGGATCATTTCATCGCGATACAAGCCGCCGACCGGAAACACCACCAATGGCAGCGGGTCGCGTTCGTAGGTCGGCTCGTTAAGGCTGTCGAACCAGGCGAGCGGTTCGGGCCAGGCGGCGTGCCCCACGACCTGTCCCGGGCGCTGCTTGACCAGCACCAGGTCGTAGTCGCCGGCACTGAATTGCTGCCAGAGCGTGTTGCTCAGCCCGCTGCTGATTTCCAGCCTTATCGACGGATTCGCGCGTGCGAAGGCGCCCAGCGTCGGCGTCAGCAAGTCTGAGGCAAAGTCTTCCGGCACGCCGATGTGCAATTCGCCCTGTGCGTGGCCTTTGCGAAATTCTTCGACGACTTCTTCCATCAGCCCCAGGAGCCGGCGCGCATAACCGAGCAGGCGTTCGCCGTCCTCGGTGGTGCCGACGTAGCGCCCGTTGCGGTTGACCAGCTCGCAGCCGAGTTGCTCCTCGAGCCGCTTCAACTGTTGACTGATGGTCGACTGGCTGAGGTGCACGCGCTCGCCGGCGCGGGTGAAGCTGCCGCTCTCGACCACCGCGACGAAACTCTTGAGCAGCAACGGATCGATCAGTGCCGAAGTCATTACATTCCCCACTAATAGTCATTCGATCATTTCATTTCCGAATAATAGCACCTGCTCTTAATCTTTAAGAACAGCCGCTGATGCGGACTTCTTGACCAGAATGACCAGGGTAAATGTGATGACCACTGACGTGACTGACCGCGGATCGGCTTGCATCGCTACGCACGTGCCGCGCGCTGGTGAGGTGTCCCTGGTCGCACTGGTGCTGCTGGTGTTGCTGGGCTTGAACCTGCGGCCATTTCTGACTTCGGTAGGGCCGGTGCTCGACCTGGTGCGCGCCGACATTGGCCTCGATTTTCGCGCCGCCGCGATGCTGACCACCTTGCCCTTCGTGCTGATGGGCCTGATTGCCTTTATTGGCATCGGTGTCGCACGGCGCTTCGGCGAGAAGCGCGCGCTGGCCGGCGCATTGTTGCTGTTGATGCTCGGTTGCGCGTCGCGCGCCGTGGTCAAGGACGGGGCGCAGTTGATCATCGGCGCCGGTATCGCCGGCACCGGCGTGGCGGTGATCCAGGCCTTGATACCGGGTGTCGCCAAGCGCTGGTTTCCTGAACGGATTGCGATGGTGATGGGGCTCTACTCGGCGGCATTGGTCGGCGGCGGGGCGCTAGGCTCGCTGGCCAGCACCTGGCTGCATGCGTATGGCGGCTGGAGGCTGGGGCTTTCCGTCTGGGCGTTGCCAGCGCTTGCGGTGTTTTTGCTTTGGCTGGTGTGTGCACCACGCAATGCGCCGATTGCCGCTGGCGGACCGGCACCGATCAAGACCTTCAGCTTCTTCAAGAATCGCCGCGCGTGGCAGTTGGCCGCCTACTTCGGACTCACCAACAGCGGCTACTCAAGCCTGGTGGCCTGGCTGCCGTCCTTCTACCAGCAGCAGAACATGAGCCTGCAAGCCTCGGGCAACCTGCTCGCGTGGCTGGCGATGTTCCAGGCGACGGCGGCGTTCGCCATGCCGATGCTCGCCCGCCGCAGCATTGACCGGCGCGCTGCCCTGTGGCTGACGATAGCGCTGCAGGCCGTGGGTTTCGCCGGCTTCGCGCTGGCCCCCAACGCCGCACCGTGGTTGTGGGTCGCATCGGCCGGTTTCGGCCTTGGCGGGTTCTTTTCGCTCAGCCTGATTGTCAGCCTCGACCACTTGCCCGGCGCGCAGGCGGCCGGGACCTTGGCGGCTTTCGTCCAAGGCATCGGGTTTGTGCTCGCCTCGACTGCTCCCTGGTTGATCGGCTGGCTGCGCGACTCCGGTGCCAGCTTCACCACCGGATGGTGGCTGCACATCGGGGTGCTCGCCGTGATGGCGGTGCTGACCTTCACGTTCTCCCCGGCGAGCTACCGACCCAGCATGCAAACGTTGTGACCTAGGTTAAACAATACAAATACAAAAAACCAAACAGAACTGGCCACCCTTAAACGCCAGTACCACTGTGCCTACGGAGATTGATATGAAGAAGTTAGCCGTTTCAGTTGTTCTCGCCTTGGCCGCCAGCGGCGTCTATGCGAAAGACTTGCAAGTCATTCGCTTTGGCGTTGACCCCACTTACGCCCCGTTCGAGTCGAAAGCGCCCGATGGCTCGCTTGTGGGTTTCGATATCGACCTGGGCAATGCGATCTGCGAGAAGCTCAAGGTCAAATGTGTATGGGTCGAGAACGCCTTCGACGGCATCATCCCGGCGCTGAAAGCCAAGAAGTTCGACGGCATCCTTTCCTCCATGAGCGTGACCGAGAAGCGCCAGGCGCAAATCGCCTTCTCCGACAAGATCAGTAATGTCCTGCCGCGTCTGCTGGCGAAAAAAGGCTCGGATCTGCTGCCAACGCCCGAATCCCTTCAAGGCAAGCGGGTAGGGATCGAGCAGGGCTCGACGTCGGAAACCTATGCCCGGGCTTATTGGGCGCCCAAGGGCGTCACCGTCATGACCTACCAGAACCAGGACATGGTTTACCAGGACTTGATGGCCGGCCGCCTGGATGCAGCGCTGCAATCTTCCGTGCAGGCCGACCTGGGCTTCCTGAAAACCCAGAACGGTCGTGATTTCGCCTTTGCCGGCCCGGAGATACGCGACCCGAAAACCCTCGGCGTGGGTGCGGGAATCGGTTTGCGCAAGGATGACAATGAACTTCGCGAACAGATCAACGGGGCGCTGGCCGAGATCATCAAGGACGGCACTTACCAGACCATCTCCGACAAATACTTCTCCTTTGATGTGTACAACTGATTGATTTCAAGTTGCAGGCAGTGAGCCTTCGAACACGTTGCGAATCCAGGCTTTTGCGGCATTCAAAAACAAGAACAACACAATTGAAAAAGATAACCGGCACAAGCTGGGCTATCGAACTCAAGGAGAATGCAATGTCCTTGGTAGACTATGGGCCGCTGATCGCAAGCGGCACCTGGATGACACTGAAGCTGGCCATGTTATCGCTGCTGACCGCAGTAGTGATCGGTCTGGCAGGCGCCAGCTCCAAGTTGTCAGGCAATCGGTGGCTGCGCAATGTCGCCACCCTCTATACCACGCTGATACGCAGTGTTCCGGACCTTGTGACCATGCTGTTGCTGTTCTACAGCATCCAGATTGTCCTCAATCAGGTCACCGAAGGGCTTGGAATGGATCAGATCGATATCGATCCCTTTCTTGCCGGTGTAGCGACGCTGGGGTTTATCTACGGCGCCTACTTCACCGAAACCTTTCGCGGTGCTTTCCAGGCGGTCCCGCGTGGCCAGACAGAGGCCGCCATGGCCTATGGCCTGAGCCCATGGCAGGCGTTCTACCGGATTCTGTTCCCGCAAATGATGCGTTTTGCCTTGCCCGGCATTGCCAACAACTGGCAGGTGATGATCAAGGCGACCGCGCTGGTGTCCATCATCGGTCTGTCCGATATCGTCAGGGCCACCCAGGACGCCGGGAAAAGCTCCATGCAGCTGTTCTATTTCACCGTGATCGGTGCGCTGATCTACCTGTTCATTACCACTGTCTCGAACGGCGTCTTGATCTGGCTCAAGCACCATTACTCCGTCGGTGTTCGGGAGGCTGAACTGTGATTGAGATTATCCAGGAATACTGGCAAGCGTATTTGTGGTCGGACGGCGCCAACTTTTCCGGCCTGGCAATAACCCTGTGGCTGCTGGTGCTGTCGATCGCGATCGGGTTCGTGCTGTCGGTGCCGCTGGCCGTGGCCCGCGTATCAAAAAACCGCTTTGTCCGGCTTCCGGTCTGGTTCTACACCTATGTGTTTCGTGGCACGCCGCTCTATATACAGCTGTTGATCATCTACACCGGTGTCTACAGCCTGAGCGTGGTGCGCGAGCACGAATTCCTCGACATGTTCTTTCGCGAAGGCTTCAACTGCACGGTGCTGGCGTTCGCGCTCAATACCTGCGCCTACACCACGGAGGTCTTCGCTGGCGCGATCAGGTCGGTGCCGTACGGCGAAGTAGAGGCGGCCCGGGCCTTCGGCCTGTCGAGGTTCAACCTGTACCAGCGCATCATCCTGCCCTCGGCGCTGCGTCGCGCACTGCCGTACTACAGCAACGAGGTGATCATGATGCTGCATTCAACCTCGGTGGCATTCACCGCCACGGTTCCCGACCTGCTGAAGGTCGCCCGCGACGTCAACTCGGCGACCTATGCGTCGTTCGAGGCTTTCTTCATCGCTGCACTGTTGTACGCGGCGATTGCGCTCTCGCTTGTCTGGCTATTTCGTCGCGGTGAAACCCGCTGGCTGGCCTTCCTGAAACCACAGGCCGCCTGAAGGCCGCATACGCAAGGTCAAAACCATGTACAAACTGACCGTAGACGATCTGTACAAGAACTATGGCAACCACGAAGTGCTCAAGGGCGTGTCGATCAAGGCCAAGGCCGGCGATGTGATCAGCATTATCGGCTCCTCGGGTTCGGGCAAGAGTACGTTCTTGCGTTGCATCAACTTCCTCGAACAGCCGTGTGCCGGGCGAATTACCGTGAACGCCAAGGAAATCCGCACCGAGAAGGACAGGAACGGCGGGCTGCGGGTGGCCAACCAGAAGCAGCTGCAAAGCATGCGCACCAAGCTGTCCATGGTGTTCCAGCACTTCAACCTGTGGGCGCACATGACCGTGCTGGAAAACGTCATCGAGGCGCCGATGCATGCGCTGGGCCTTAGCCGCGAAGTGGCGGTGGCCCGCGCCCGTAAGTACCTGGCCAAAGTCGGCCTGCCGGCCAGCATGGAGGATAAGTATCCGTCGCACCTGTCCGGTGGCCAGCAGCAGCGCGTGGCCATCGCCCGGGCCCTGGCGATGGAGCCGGAAGTGATGCTGTTCGACGAGCCGACCTCGGCGCTCGACCCCGAGCTGGTCGGCGAGGTGTTGAAGGTGATGCAGGCCCTGGCCGAAGAGGGCCGGACCATGGTGGTGGTGACGCACGAAATGGCCTTTGCCCGCGAAGTGTCCAACCACGTGATCTTCCTGCACCAAGGCAAGATCGAGGAAGAGGGCAACCCGGAGCAACTGTTCAAGCACACCAGGAGTGAGCGCCTCAAGCAGTTCCTGGCCGGCAACTTGAAATAGCCCTTGCGGTGATTCCGTAAACAGAGCCCCTGTCGGTTATCGTGCGACAGGGGCTTGCTCGAAAGTTTGATGAGGTTCCAATGATCCAATCGTTCTGGTTGCGTAATGTCCGCCCCTATGGCGGCGAAATGGAAGACCTGCAGATTGTCGACGGTCGTATCGGCGACCGTCAGCCAGCCAGTGGCAATCCGGTTGCCGGGCCTGACCTTGACGGGCAAGGTCAACTGCTCGTGCCGTCGCTGGTGGAAAGCCACATCCATCTGGACAAGACCCTGTGGGGCCAACCGTGGCGGCCCCACAGTGCCGGTCCGAACCTCAAGGCGCGTATCGCCAATGAGCGCCAGATCCTGCGCGAACTCAAATCACCCATCGCCGAACGGGCGGGGGCCCTACTGGAGCAATGCATCGCGCGCGGCTCGCTGACGTTCCGTTGTCATGTAGACGCCGATCCCGAGCTGGGTATCGAGCATGTGCAAGCCATGCTGGAGCTGCGCGAGCGCTACGCCGACCTGGTCGATATCGAGTTCGTCACCTTCCCTCAGGTTGGCCTGGTCAACCGCCCCGGGGTTGAAGCATTGATGCGCGAAGCCCTGGAGCTTGGGGTCGAGGTGGTAGGGGGGCTGGACCCCTGCGGCATAGACAACGATCCGATTGCGCACCTGTCGATCCTCTTCGAGCTGGCGGACAGGTTCGATCGCGGTATCGATATCCACCTGCATGACGGTGGGGAGCTGGGGCTCTGGCAGATTGCCCGGATCATTGACTTCACCGAGCGCTATCAGCGTCAGGGGCGGGTGATGATCAGCCATGCCTTTTGCCTGGGCATGAAAGACTGGGCCCAGGTACTGCCGTTGGCTGAGCGCCTGGCTGCCAACCGGATTTCAATCATGACCACGGCGCCTTCCGATATTGCCATACCGCCCTTTGCAGAACTGCTCTCGGCGGGGGTAAACGTCTGCCTCGGTTCCGATGGCATTCGCGACGCCTGGACCCCAATGGGCAACGGCGACATGCTCGAGCGCGCGATGCTGCTCGCATTGCGTTGCGGCATGCGCACCGACCCTGAAATCGGCACGGCGTTCGAAGCCGCCGCCAGCAACGGCGCCCGGGCACTTGGGCGCAGCGATTACGGATTGGCAACGGGGCAATCCGCCAACCTGTTGTTGCTGCCTGCAGAGACGCTGGCTGAAGCCGTCGTGGCGCGTCCACTGGCGCGCACGGTGATCAGCCGCGGAGTTGTCGTGGCGAAAAATGGCCATCTGCTGCGGAGCCGCTTGTGACTCAACCTACGCTCACCAAAGTAGACCTGTTGATCGAGCACGGCGTGGTCATCACCGTGGACGAACAACGCCGGGTCATCAACGACGGCGCAGTAGCCGTGCTCGGCAACCGCATCGTCGCGGTGGGGCGCACGGATGAACTGCGGGCGCGCTTCACTGCTGACAAAGTCATCGATGCACGCAACAAGGCGGTGCTCCCGGGCTTGATCGACAGCCACGCCCATGCCGGCCATGCCATGCTGAAAACCATCGGCGGCGGGCAGGGCGATGCCTGGATGGACGCTTGCCAGGCCATCTACACCTCGGCCTCTGGCGTCGAATTCTGGGAGGCCGATGCCAGGTTGTCGGCGCTGGAACGGCTCAAATGCGGCACCACCACTGGCGTATCGCTGCTGGGCG
Source organism: Pseudomonas sp. P5_109 (assembly GCF_034009455.1). Lineage (NCBI taxonomy): Bacteria > Pseudomonadati > Pseudomonadota > Gammaproteobacteria > Pseudomonadales > Pseudomonadaceae > Pseudomonas > Pseudomonas sp. P5_109. Next base: position 3,566,842 of record NZ_CP125380.1, on the reverse strand, counting down.
GAGGCGATTCGATCATGCGCGTCGACGACCCGGTCTACGCGCAACGCCATGCCCGGGCCATCGCCGAAATCGGTACCCGCTCGGTGGTCGCGGTCGGGCCGTCGCGGGCGCCAGGGCCGCATACTTACCTGGACTGGTCGAGCGAACCGCCGACTCGGCGCGACGTCAGTTTCGAGACCATGTTCGAGACCTGCGAAGAAATCGCCAGGAGCTGCGACGGCATGGGTGACGGCCGGGTGCGCATTGCCATCACCTTGCCGGTGTACGCGCCACAATACGAGCCCGGCCATCTTCAGTTGGCTCCGCTGTTTCGCCAGCAAGCACAGGACTACCTGGCGCTGGCCCAGCGCCATGGCCTCACGTTCACCCAGGATGGCCACCGCGCCGGTACCCTGGCGCTGGCGCATCGTGAACTGGGGCTGCTCGGCCCGACATCCTTCATGTCGCACTGCATTGACCTGACCGAGGAAGACATCGCCCTGTGCCGAGAGACACAGACCAAGATCGTGCACAACCCGAGCGCCATCATGTCGATCCTGGGTCGCTGCCCGGTACCGGAACTGATCGAGGCCAATGTAACCGTCGCCATCGGGTCAGACGGCGCGGCCCCGGACCGTGGTTATGACATGTTCCGCCACATGTTCCAGTGCATGCACTACCACCGCCGGCATTTCCGCGACCCGGACATCCTGCCCCAGGGCAAGGTGCTGGAAATGGTCACTATCGACGCCGCCAAGGCACTGTCGATGGACCATGAGATCGGCTCGCTGGAAGTCGGCAAGAAAGCCGATATCATTCTGATCGACCTGTACAAGCCACACCTGATGCCGATGAACATGCCGGTCCACCGTGTCACTTGCTTCGCCAACGGCGCGGACGTGTGTACCACCATCGTCGATGGCAAGGTCCTGATGGAGGACTACACCGTACACGCCGTCGACGAAGCGGCGGTACTGGCGGCGGTGCAGGAGGAGTCGGAACGCATGCTCGACCGCAGCGGCCTGCGCCACCTGACCGAAGAATCGCAAAACCTCTGGCGCACGGCCCGCTATCACCCGGCCCTGTAGGCGCGAGCCTGCTCGCGATGGTCGTTAACGATGACGCGTCTAACCTGGATAAACGCGGCGCTCTGGAATCCATCGCCAGCAAGCCGGCTCCTACAGTTTGGCGTTCACATCATTTCGACCAGGACATGGTTCCTTGTAGGAGCGAGCCTGCTTGCGATGGTCGTTAACGATGACGCGTGTAACCTGGATAAACGCGGCGCTCTGGAATCCATCGCCAGCAAGCCGGCTCCTACAGAGGGTCGCGTTGAACCTGTAGGAGCTGGCTTGCCAGCGATGGTCGTTAACGATAACGCGTGTAACCTGGATAAACTCAGCGCTCTGGAATCCATCGCCAGCAAGCCGGCTCCTACAGGGGATCGCGTTGAACCTGTAGGAGCTGGCTTGCCAGCGATGGTCGTTAACGATGACGCGTGTAACCTGGATAAACGCGGCGCTCTGGAATCCATCGCCAGCAAGCCGGCTCCTACAGAGGGTCGCGTTGAACCTGTAGGAGCTGGCTTGCTGGCGAATCGATTACCCGAGCGACGCCACGCTGTTGAGCAGTGTCTTGACCAATTGCGCCTGGCGGGTGGCGCCGGTCTTGGCGAACACGCCGCGCAGATGGGCGCGCACCGTGTTGCGAGAAACCCCGAGTGCATGGGCTGTTTCATCGAGGGTTTGCCCGTCCATGACGAGCATGGCCACTTCCGTTTCTGTCGGCGTCAGCTGGAACAGGCTACGCAGCAGGTTACGCGATGCCTGGGGTGAGTCCGCCGGGTCGCGGATGAACACCACTACGGCCGGCCGTCGCGCGCCGTTGCGGGCTTGATAGCTCATGGGGATGGGGCGCAGCAGTAGATTGAGTGGCATCTCGCCGCTTGGCCGGGTCAGGGCCAACACCTCGATGTCATCGAGACCACGCTGGCGTTGTTTCAACACTGCCTGGATGGCTTGCTGCACACTGCGGTTCTGCTGGCTGGTGAAGGCACAAAGCTTGTCGTGCCGGCATTCCAGGCCGTCACGGCTGTCGAACAGTCGCTGGGCGGCGCGGTTGCAGCGCATCATTCGACCGTCTTCGTCGAGGATCGCCGTGCCCACCATCAGACGGTCAATGGTCGCGGCATAGAGTTGGCGTTCGGAGTCCAGTTGCTCTACCGCCGAATGCAGGTCCACCGCTTGTTGCAGGTGCGGCAAAAGCAGACGAATCAGGGCAATTTCTGCTGTATCGAAGTCTCGGCTGGCGTGGTTGCGGCAAGCGAACAAGGCGCAGTGCATGCCCGTGGGCGTGTGCATGTTGGCGACCAGAACATGGCGCAGATCCAGTGGTTGCAGATAGTTACGGTAGAAGTCGTGGGCGAGCCAGGCATCGCTGCCAAGTACCTGATCGGCACTGGCCACCTGGTCCACAGGCCAGTCGATGAAGGGGCAGATTGCGTAGTACTGCTCGCTGTAGAACGGCTCACCAGGCAGCTGGGGCCCATGAATCGAAGCATTGACGATCAGCCCTGGCCGTTCATGGTCGGGGTTGCGCAGCACCAGGGTGAAGAAGCTGACCTCGAAACGCTGGCGCAGGTTTTCCAGCAGGCCGGACCAGGGTGTGGACTCCAGGGGGCCTTGATAGACCAGGGCGAGCAGGCTGCTGAGCTCTGAAGAGGGAATGTCGGTATTTGGAGGAAGGTCCTTGCAGACCGGAAAAGGGAGGGTCATGTATGCGCCTCACTACTGCTTGTTTTTGTCATTCGAGTATTGATCGCGTCCCTGGCGGGAAAATCGTCCGTTTGGCTTAGGCAGCTTGCCGGGCTATGTGATAGAGGCAGCGCTACACCGTTACATGCCGGTATAGCGCTGTGCTCATTGGCTTTACAGTGCCAGCAGCGCCTCGACGATACGTTCGGCGGCAACCTCGGCCGACTCATTCTGGGTATCGATATGGATGTCCGGCGCTACGGGCGGCTCATAGGGCGAGTCGATCCCGGTGAAGTTTTTCAACTCACCGCGCCGGGCTTTCTGGTACAGGCCCTTGGGATCGCGCTGTTCGGCCAAGGCCAGCGGCGCATCGACGAAAATTTCAAGGAAATTACCGTCTCCCGCCAGGCGCCGTGCCATCTCGCGCTCGGCACGGAAAGGCGAGATGAACGACACCAGGGTGATCAGACCGGCATCGAGCATCAGCTTCGCCACTTCCGAGACCCGGCGGATGTTCTCCACCCGGTCGGCTTCAGTGAAACCCAGGTCGCGATTCAAGCCATGGCGAACATTGTCGCCATCGAGCAGGTAAGTGTGCCGGCCGAGGGTATGCAGCTTGCGTTCCACCAGGTTGGCGATGGTCGACTTGCCTGCGCCGGATAATCCGGTGAACCACAGGATTCGCGGTGACTGCCCCTTGAGCGTCGCATGGGCTTCGCGGTTCACGTCGATGGCCTGCCAGTGCACGTTCTGCGCGCGACGCAAGGCAAAGTGCAGCATGCCGGCGCCGACCGTGCGGTTGCTCAAGCGATCGATAATGATGAAGCCACCCGTATCGCGGTTGTCGGCGTAAGCATCGAAGGCGATCGGCCGGTCCAGGTGCAGGTTGCACACGCCGATACCGTTCAGCTCCAGGGTTTTCGCAGCCAGGTGTTCCAGACTGTTCACGTCAACCCGGTGCTTGAGGTTGGCGCAGCTCATGCTGACGGTCCGGCAGCCGATCTTCATCAGGTAAGGCCGCCCGGGCAGCATCGGCTCTTCGTCCATCCACACCAGCGTCGCTTCAAACTGGTCGGCAACGGCCGGCGGAGCATCGGCCAGCGCAATCAAGTCGCCGCGGCTGATATCGATTTCGTCCTTGAGGGTCAGGGTGACGGCCTGGCCGCAAACGGCTTGCTGCTGTTGCCCGGCGCTGCCGAGGATTGCAGTGACTTCACTCTGCTGTCCTGACGGAAGCACGCGGATACGATCACCGACGCTGACGCTGCCGGCCGCGACATTGCCGCAATAACCACGAAAATCGAGGTTCGGCCGATTCACCCATTGTACGGGCAGGCGGAACGCGGCCGAGACTTGTCGAGCCTGCTCAAGGGGGACGTTTTCCAGATGCTGGAGCAAGGTCGGCCCCTGGTACCAGGGTGTGTTCGGGCTGGCTTCAAGCATGTTGTCGCCACGTAGCGCAGAGAGCGGGATGCACTGGATGTCATGCAAGCCAATCTGCGTGGCGAACGCGCGATAATCCGCTTCGATGCGTTCGAACACCGCCTGGGAATAGTCCACCAGGTCCAGCTTGTTGATGGCGACCACGACCTTGCGGATGCCCAGCAGGGACACCAGGTAACTGTGTCGACGGGTCTGGGTGAGTGTGCCCTGGCGGGCATCGATGAGGATCACCGCGAGGTCGGCAGTCGAGGCGCCAGTGACCATGTTACGCGTGTATTGCTCGTGGCCGGGGGTGTCGGCGACGATGAACTTGCGCTTGTCGGTGGCGAAGAAACGGTAGGCCACATCGATGGTGATGCCTTGCTCGCGCTCAGCGCTCAAGCCATCGACCAACAGGGCGAAATCCAGTTCGTCACCCTGGGTGCCGAGTTTTTTCGAGTCGGCTTCCAGTTGGCCCAACTGGTCCTCGAACAGCACCTTGGACTCATAGAGCAGGCGGCCAATCAGGGTGCTTTTGCCATCGTCGACGCTGCCACAGGTGATGAAACGCAGCAGCTGCTTGTTCTGTTGCTGTTGCAGATAGGGCGTCAGTTCGTCATTGAAGGTTTCGTTCAGCGCGCTCATCAGAAATACCCCTCTTGCTTCTTTTTCTCCATGGAACCGGCCGAATCGCTGTCGATCAGTCGACCCTGGCGTTCAGAGGTACGGCTGACCAGCATCTCGCCAATGATCGCCGGCAGGTTGTCGGCGTCGCTGTCGATGGCGCCGGTCAGCGGGTAACAGCCGAGCGTGCGGAAACGCACCTTGCGCATTTGCGGTGTTTCGCCTGGCTTGAGTGGCAGTCGCTCGTCGTCGACCATGATCAGCGTGCCGTCGCGCTGCACGACAGGCCGCTCCTTGGCGAAATACAGCGGCACGATGGGGATCTGTTCGAGGTAGATGTACTGCCAGATATCCAGCTCGGTCCAGTTCGACAAGGGGAATACCCGCAGGCTTTCGCCCTTGCGCTTGCGTGTGTTGTACAAGCGCCAAAGCTCGGGGCGCTGTTGCTTGGGGTCCCAGCGATGCTGTTCGGAGCGCAGGGAGAACATGCGTTCCTTGGCCCGCGACTTCTCTTCGTCACGGCGGGCACCGCCGAAAGCCGCGTCGAAACCATAGTGGTCCAGGGCCTGCTTCAGACCTTGGGTCTTCCACACGTCGGTGTGCAGGGACGAGCCGTGGGTAAAGGGATCGATGGCCTTTTCCACGCCCTCGGGATTGATATGCACCAGCAATTCCAGGCCCAGGCGTGCAGCGGTCTGGTCGCGGAAGGCGATCATTTCGCGGAACTTCCAGGTGGTGTCCACGTGCAGCAAGGGGAAGGGCGGTTTGCCTGGAGCGAAGGCTTTCATCGCCAGGTGCAGCATGACGGCGCTGTCCTTGCCGATGGAGTAAAGCATCACCGGGTTTTCACATTCGGCGACCACTTCGCGGATGATCTGGATGCTTTCCGCTTCCAGCCATTGCAGATGAGTCAACATCGGATACCTCCTCGAGTTCTGCCGGGTTGGGCTCCGGCTGGACGTCACGGTAGGTAAAGCGCCACTGGCGCTTCTTCGTCTGCTCGGACGAAGAGGGCGACAGCGGCTGAAGGTCACGCGACGGACGCGTAAAGCGACTCGGCACGGACCTTGAGGGCCAGGGCAACGGCGTCGAAGCCCTGTTGCACCCAGGGGCCATGGTTGGCCATGACCTGGTCAGCGGTCGCGCCAAGGAACTGGTCGGTGGTGTGGTAGCGGCAACTGTTCGCGCCGGTGCGTTCGATCAACTGCTCGCGACGGGCAGCGTCGGGATTGTCGGCGTTGGCGTACATCTCCCAGGCGAGTAACCGGTGGGGCTCGAAGTCCGCCAGGTACTCGATCACGTGCAGCAGCTCACCTGGCCGGCGAGGATCGGGCAGGAACAGATTGACCGCTTCGCCCAATTGCAGGCTCGACTCGACCTTGACGGTGTAAGGGTTCCACTGCGGATAACGGGCAAGGTCGATCAGTACCGACCAGACAAGTTCGGCCGGGGCGGCGATGTCCACGGTCACTGAACGGACCAGGTTTTTCTCTGCGGTCATGGGTAACTCCTCTGAGGATGACTGCGCGCCGCGAACAGCGGCGCGAACAAGCCTTGGGCTCAGGCGCGATCCTCGCCGCTCAGGGTGAAACGGTTCCTCGTCCGAGCGGACTAGGCGGGCGCTTAGTCCGCTCGGACGAAGAACCGGCAAGCGGGTACTCCCTAAGGTCACTGGCAGCGGCGGGATGTCCGCCGACAGAGGAGAGCGACATGGTTACAGACAGGATCGATCAGGAGGTTCTCAGCGGTGAGAGCTGGAACCTCTTTTGCGAGCAATTGCGCCGCAGTGGCGAGCAGATACTGCGCCGCGAAGCGCCGGCCGATGCGCAGACCCGTGCCGAAGGCTTTCGCTATCTCACCCGGTTACTGCGGATTGCCCTGGAAATGCACCTGGAATTTGCCGATCCGGACTTCCCGGGCTTCATCACCCCGTCCCATGAAACCGCGAAAATTGGCGCTGACAACCCCGACAATTTGTATAGCTATGCACGCCTGAACGGCGAGCATGAGTACCGGGTCAGCGGTCACCGTGGCAGCGTTGCCTACCTCAGTTTCGGCTCCCAGAAAGGGGGTTACGAGACGGATGGCAAGATGATCCAGACCGGTTTCCTCGATGCCGGGCTACTGGCGCTGGATGCCGAGGGCAACTTCGAAATCATCCTCAGCCAGCGCCCGCCGGCCCAAGGCAACTGGCTGCGACTGGAGCCGCAGAGCAATGCCCTGATCGTGCGCCAGACGTTTCTCGACCGCAGCACCGAGCAACCGGCACAACTGCGAATAGAGCGCCTGAATGCCGGCCTGGCACCCGAGCCGCTGACCGCGCCGCGCTTGCAGCAAAGCCTGCAAAGGGTGGGCAGTTTCGTCGAGAACACCGCCCGATTGTTTGCCGATTGGGCCCAGGGTTACCAGGCGCACCCCAATCAACTCCCGGCCGCCGACCAGGCGCTGTGCCAGTCGGTGGGGGGCGACCCGAACATCTTCTATTACCACTCCTACTGGGCCCTGGCCGCAGACGAGGCATTGCTGATCGAGGTTGATCAGGTGCCCGACTGCGACTTCTGGAATGTGCAGATCAACAACTACTGGATGGAGTCGCTCGACTACCGCTACCACCGCATCTGCCTGAACAAGCACTCGGCGCGCCTGGACGCCGATGGCCGCTTGCGCATGGTGCTCTGCGGCTTTGATCCCGGCCTGGAAAATTGGCTGGAAACCGCCAGCCATCCCCATGGCACCCTCTGCCTGCGCTGGGTGGGGGCAAAGCATCCCGTGCACCCGACCACTCGCGTAGTCAAACGCAATGAGTTGAAGGAGCTTGTGCGATGAGCGCCAATGATTTCGCCCTTGATGCCTTGCTGGCCGAAGCCAGCGCCCGTGCTGGGGGAATCGACGATTTCGGTCCCGGCGATTTTCGCCAGGGTCTGCTGGTACTGGCTGACGCCCTGAACAATGAAGCGAGCCTGTCGGCCCCCGGACGGGGCCTGTTGCGCGAAAAACTGCTGGGGCAACTGGTCAACCGCCTGGTCATGGAGGATCACCTTCGGCGTCACCCGGAAATCCTCGATCAACCCATTGATGACCCGTTGGTGATCGTCGGCCTGCCGCGCACCGGCACCACGCTGCTGCAGCGCACGCTGGCGGTGGACCCGCAGTTCAGCAAGGCACAGTGGTGGGAAACCCGTTACCCCGCACCCTTGCCCGGTGAAACACTGGAGCAGCCACTCAAGCGCATCGCCCGGGCACGCGACGAAGTCGCGGGAATGATCGAGTTCCTCCCGCAGCTGCTGGCCATCCACCCGTTGGACGCCGAGCAGCCCGATGAGGAGTTCATGCTCATGGAACACTCGTTCCTGTGCGCCATGGATTCCTACGTCAATGTGCCGAGCTATACCGCCTGGCTTGACGCCCAGGATCAGACCCAGGTGTATCAGTACCTCAAGCGAACCCTGCAGTTCCTGCAATGGCAGCAGGCTCGTCGTGGCATCGAGCCTGGCCGTCGCTGGTTGCTCAAAAGCCCGCAGCATCTGCATACCCTGGAGCTGCTGTTCGAGGTTTTCCCCAAGGCGCAGGTCATCCTCACCCACCGCGAACCGGCGAAAACCATTCCTTCGCTGGCCAGCTTTATCCATACCCTCTGGTTGCTCTACAGCGACAAGGCCGATGCCGAGGCCGTAGGCGAGCAGTGGAACCGCCGTATGGCCCGTGCATTGCGCCATGCGATGGCGGTCCGCGAGCGTATGCCCAAGGAGCGCTTCCTTGATGTGCACTTCGAAGACACCGTGGCCGAGCCACAGGCTGTGGTCGACAGGATCTATCAATTTGCCGGCCTCGAATTGACGCCGCAGACCCGATCGGCCATGGGGCAATGGTTGCAGGCAAACGGCCGTGAAAAACGTGCGGTTCATCACTACAGCCCCGGCCAGTTCGGCCTCAGTGAAGCGATATTGCAACGCGACTATGCCGAGTATCGAGCCCGGCATATCCAGGCCTGAAACCTTCGCAGTTCATAACAATAAGAGGAGTTTCCCCATGCTGTTGAAAGACAAGGTCGTGATGGTCTCGGGTGTCGGCCCCGGGCTGGGTATCAAGTTGGCATTGGAAGCGGCGCGCGAAGGTGCGCGTGCCGTTGCCATCGGGGCGCGTGACAAGGGGCGCCTGCTGGAGGCACAACAACGTATCCTGGCGCTGACCGACACCTGCGAGGTGTTGTGCGTCCCCACGGACATTACCGATGTCGATGCCTGCAACCACTTCGCCGCAACCACCCTCGAACAATTCGGACGCATCGATGCGCTGATCAACAGCGCCTTCTCCCATGGTGGCTTCCAGGCCGTGGAGGAGGGCGACAACGCCCCCTTGCGCGAGGCCCTGGAAGTCAATCTGCTGGGCTCGTTGAACATGAGCCGCGCCGTGCTGGGGCCAATGCGCACCCAGGGCGCCGGCGCCATTGTCATGATCAATACCTTGGGCGTGCGCAAGCCTTATCAGGGCGGTGCCGCCTATGCCGCATCAAAAAGCGCGCTGGCCGCGACGGTGCGCTACCTGGCGAGCGAGCAAGCAGTGCATGGCTTGCGGGTCAACGGCCTGGCGTGTGGCTGGATGTGGGGCGAACCGGTCCAGGCGCTGGTACGCCAGACCGCCGCCGCACGGGGCGTCAGTGAAAAACAGGTGCGTGCCGAATTCAGTGCCGGGATTCCGGGCGGGCGCATGCGCACCGATGACGAGTGCGCGCGGGCGGCGCTGTTTCTTGCATCGGACTACGCCAGTGCAATCAACGGTGCGCAACTGGATGCCAACGGCGGCGAAGTGATGCACTGAGGAACCTGACAGATGATTGATCACTGCGCTTTTAACGGCGATGCGGATGGCCTCTGTGCCCTGCAACAATTGCGTCTGGCCGGCGAACTGGAGCGCGAGGTGCGCTTGATCAGTGGGGTCAAGCGCGACATCGAACTGCTCAGCCGGGTCACGGCCGCTCATGGAGAGCGAGTCACTGTGCTGGACGTGGCCCACGAACAGAACCGCGAGCAGACGCAGCGTTTGCTCGACGCCGGTGCCAGGGTGCGTTACTTCGATCACCACTATGCCGGTGAACTGCCGCGACATCCGGCCTTCGAGTCATTTATCGACACCGCGGCCCACGTCTGCACCAGCATCCTGGTCGACAACTACCTCGCCGGACGCGAGCACCGCTGGGCGGTGGTCGCCGCGTTTGGCGATGGCCTGGCCGGTCCGGCGCGTACGTTGGCCGAACGGCACGGGTTGAACGCTGATGAAGTGGTGGCGCTGGAAGAGCTGGGCCAGTTGTTGAACTACAACGCCTACGGCGACAGCCTCGAGGACCTGCATTTCGATCCGTTGGCACTCGCCGGCGAACTGTTGCCTTACCGCAATCCAATGGATTTCATCCGCGACAGCACCAGCTTCACCACCTTGAGAGAAGGGCATGCCGCGGACATGGCGGCCGCCGCAGACCTGACGCCATGGTGCGAGGGCCACGGCGCGCGGCTCTATCGCTTGCCGGCGCAACCATGGGCGCGCCGGGTCAGCGGGGTGCTGGCCAATCAACTGGCCGCTCAGGCTCCGCGACAGGCCATTGGCCTGCTCAGTGCCAGGGGCGATGGTGATTGGACGTTCAGCTTGCGTGTACCTGAAGGCGCAGAGCTGACGGCAGATGCGTTCTGCCGTCAGTTCGCGACGGGGGGAGGACGCAAGCGTGCGGCCGGGATCAACCGGTTGGCCGAGGCGGATCTGGCTGGGTTTGCAGATCGCTTGCTCGTGAGTTATCCGTGCAGAACTTGCTGAGAGCATCTTCTGGAGGGTTTTTACACCTGTTTCACGCAAACGCCCGATGCACCGCATTGGGCGTTTTGCATTTTAGCGATAGAAAAGAAATCGGGCGAACAGGGCACAGAGAGCGCTATTCAGATGTACGGAGTATTAGCCGGTGCCAGAGTACTTAAAGTTAAATCAACTAAATAGACGTTTAGTTGAGTTGTAACTAGAACGCAGATGTAATGTGTAGGGCAGCGAGGCACTTTCAGCTGAAAACAGCCAACCAAATCGTGTGCCCACCACAGGCCGGGTCTTCTGTAATTTGCTCAATGACGGTGAAACCATGGGTATTGAGCAATGCAGTGTACTCATCGTGATCCAGGCTGGCGTGATACAGCGTCTCACCCTCGAAAGTCCCCAACGCAATGCCGTGTGCGGGTCCGCTGGTAAACATCAGTGCCGCGCCAGGTTGGGCATGGGCCTGGAATATCGGAAACATTCGACGCTGATCCTCAGGCGTCAGATGAAAGAAACTGTCCCACGCCAGAATGCCTGCGTAACGTTGATCGAGCGCCAACTGACGCATATCGGCAATGCGCCAATCGTGCTGCGGGAAACGTTGCCGACACAAGCTGATCATTGCGCTGGATGAATCGATGCCGCATACAGCGTGTCCCACGCTGATCAGGTAACGCGCCATCGGTTCGGCGCAACCACAGCCAATGTCGAGAACCTGGCCATCGTCGGCAGGCATGGCCTGGCGAAAACGATCCAGCCATGATTGCTCGACGAGATGACGGGAACGAACTCGATCCCATGTGTGAGAGTGACGCTGGTAGAGATCGATGACCTGATGGGCTGCTTCATGCATGGAGAGAATCCTGGGGGGTGCGTTCCAGAGAGAACGCCTGGGTTTGAAATGTACGCGGGAGACGGCCTGAATGGAATATATGATACTACGCATAATGTATATTATGTTAAATCATGCATTCGCTCTGATAGGCTCAGCTCAAGGATTTGTAGTTTCCGCGCTATCGAGCACTTTGTAGATCTCGGCAACGACCTGCATCGTTGCGTCTTCGATCGTTCCTTCGTTACGGCACAAAACCCAGTCGTGATCTGCCATCGCTCGCTCGAACGCCTGGGTACACGCGATCTGTTCTTCCAGGTTATGGATCACGGTACTGCCCAACCCACGGGATCGTGCCGCTGCCCTTGCCCATGAAATATCAGGGTCGGTGACAACTCCCACATGCAGATCCGGCACTTGCACGCCTCGATCAATGTTCAACCGTAGAATCTCTGCAAACGGGATCATCCGGCGAAACGCAGCATCTGATGGGTACCAACGATCCATCAGGATAATGCTGCCCGGTGGCTGTTCCGGCAGCACGTGCCGGGAAATCCACCTACGGCTATCAGCAAAGCGCTCACAAACCTCCAACTCCAGATCCCTGTCGGGATTTCTGGCGAGTTCGTTAACGAGAGCCATTGTTTTCCCCCTGTAGGGATCGCTATTTCTCTCGCAAAGCCGGATTACTTTCTTGTTGTCTGCCCTCAGTGCCTTCGTGACGGCTTCCAGCAGTGTGGTTTTTCCGGTGCCCTTGGGCCCATCCAGAGAAACAAACCAAGGACGGCTCATTCTTCAAATGACGATTGATGGACGGTTTTTCCATGACTCAAATCGTGCAGTGGCATCTTTTTTCCGGAGCTTGTGAACAGGCATTGATGAGCATTCTAACCTGCGCTCCGGCTAACGAGCCGCAAAATCCAGGGTTACGGCAACCTCGGACAATCGCCTGCCCTCAGGCGTCCAAACCGAACGGGTCGTCTACGGAATGGCTCGGCTGGGTAAACCAGCGCGGGCCAGTGGCGGTCATGTAGAAATGATCTTCCAGGCGAATGCCGAACTCGCCCGGCACACAAATCATCGGCTCATTGGAGAAGCACATGCCCTCGGCCAGCGGCGTCTGGTCACCACGCACCAGGTAGGGCCCTTCGTGAATGTCCAGGCCTATGCCATGCCCGGTGCGGTGCGGCAGTCCGGGTAACTGGTAGTCCGGGCCGAGACCGGCGGCTTCCAGGCCTAGCCGTGCGGCGGCATCCACCACCTGGCAGGGTTCGCCCAGGCGGGCGGCGTCGAAGGCGGCCAGTTGGGCGGCCTTTTCCAGGTTCCACATGACGCGCTGGCGGTCGCTCGGGGTGCCGAACACGTAACTGCGAGTGATATCCGACTGGTAGCCGTGGAGCAGGCAGCCCGTGTCGATCAGCACCATGTCGCCGTCCTTGAGCACCTGCGCGTGCTTCACCCCATGGGGGAAGGCGCTGGCTTCGCCGAACAGCACAATGCAGAAGGTCGAACCTGGCGCGCCGACCTTGCGGTGCGCCTCGCGGATGAACTCGGCAACCTCGGTGGTGCTGATGCCTGCGCGCAGGATGCTGGCGGCAGCCTTGTGCACTTGCAGGGTCATGTCTTTGACGCGCTGCATCAGCGCCAATTCTGTAGCGGACTTGTGATAGCGACACAGGTTTGTCACGCAAGAAGCGTCTACGAACTCGTAGCCCGATCCGAGGCGGCGGATGGCGTCGAACATGAAGAACGCCAGGGACGGGCACAGCCCCACTACTGCGTCGGCGGCGATGTCCATTCCAGCGAGCATGTCGAGCAGCAGGCGGTAGGGACTCTCGTGCTCATGCCAACCATGGATGACCCCATCCACCTCGCGCAAGTCGCGGATGGTGCCCTCTTCGAAGGCCGGGGCGATATAGGCCAGCGGGCCGTTGGCGGGAAGTACGGCGCCGACCATGCGTTCGCTCGGGCTCCACTTCACCCCGGTGAAGTAGTACAGGTTGCTGCCAGCGTTCAGGTAGAGGGCGGCGATGCCCTGCTCTCGCATCAGGCCCTGGGCCTTGGCAATGCGTGACTGGTATTCGTCGAGGCCGATGGGCTGCATGCCCGCGGTCATCTTCGTCAGGCCGGCCAGCGCCTGTTCCGGAGTTTTGCCACCTACACCCACAGTCATCTCGTTCTCCCGAATTATGTTTCAGTGCTTGAAATTTAAGTCAGGCTTAAATCATCGTCAACGCATATTTTCAGTGACACTTAATTTCAGTGAGGCGAAAAGCCTTTTCTGCAGTGCGCCGCCCGCTATACTGGCGCCTTTCAGAATACGAGCCACGCCAATGACCGTAGAACAGATCGGGGAACGGTTGCGCCGCCACCGCCGCGCCGCCAACAAGACCCTGAACCAAGTCGCCACTGAAACAGGTCTCACAGCCAGCTTCCTGTCCCAGGCGGAGCGTAACCTCACTGGCGTGTCCATCTCTTCGCTGGCGAGAATCGCAAGTGCCTTGGGCGTTCCGCTCAACACCCTGTTCGACCAGCCCGCCCAGCCGCAGCCCGACTCCCATCAGGGCCAGCGCGTGCGGTACTCCATCGGCAGCCAGCCGCTGGTCTACGAGCGCCTGTCCAGCAACTTCCCCGGCAACCTGATCAACGCGATGAAGATGACCATGGCGGTGGGCTACCAGTCCGAGCTCATCTCCCACGAAGGCGCAGAGTTTACCTATGTGCTCTCCGGGCAAATCGTCTACACCATCGAAGGCCATACCTACCCGCTCGGCCCGGGAGGATCGGTGCATTTCGATTCCACCAAACAGCATTCCATCGCCAACTCTGGCGACGATGTTGCCGAAGTGCTGGTCGTCACCACCATGGGCGGCCTGCTCGACGACCATCCCACGGCCTGACCGCTCGCGCTCAAAAAGTAAGTACCACTGAATTTAAGTTGTATTTAATTTTAGAATCACTTAAGTTTTGCCTCGGCCGGTGGCGGCGCGAGCATCCCTCTCCCCCCCCTTCAGCGCTAGCGCCCGAGCCAGGATGTCGGCCTTCGGCTCCCCGTTCGCAAATGACGGGCAGCCTGCATTCCGTAAAGCCGCAGGATCAGGTGCATCCCCCCAGGAATGGACTACCTGATCTGCCGCCCTCAAAAATAACAACAATGAGGTTCGCATGCGCAAAACAACCACGCTCAAGACCATGATTGCCGCCGGCCTGATCTTCGGTTCCGGCTTCACCCACGCCGCCAGCAACCTGGTGTTCTGCTCCGAAGGCAGCCCGGCGGGTTTCGACCCAGGCCAATACACCACGGGAACCGACTTCGACGCCTCAGCCGAAACCGTGTTCAACCGTCTCTCGCAGTTCGAACGTGGCGGCACCAAGGTCATCCCGGGCCTGGCAACCCGCTGGGACGTTGCTCCCGATGGCCTGACCTACACCTTCCACCTGCGGGACGGGGTCAAGTTCCACACCACCGACTACTTCAAGCCGACCCGCGACTTCAACGCCGACGACGTGCTGTTCACCTTCGACCGCATGCTCGACAAGGACATGCCGTTCCGCAAGGCCTACCCCACCGAATTCCCCTACTTCACCGACATGGGGATGAACGAAAACATCACCAAGGTCGAAAAAGTCGACGACCATACCGTCAAGTTCACCCTCAAGGGTGTCGACGCAGCCTTCATCCAGAACCTGGCCATGAGCTTCGCCTCGATCCAGTCAGCCGAATACGCCGACCAGTTGCTCAAGGAAGGCAAGGCCCAGGACATCAACCAAAAGCCGATCGGCACTGGCCCGTTCGTGTTCAGCAAGTACCAGAAAGACGCCCAGATTCGCTACAAGGGCAACAAGGATTACTGGAAGCCTGAAGACGTGAAGATCGACAACCTGATCTTCGCCATCACCACCGACGCCTCGGTGCGCATGCAAAAGCTGAAAAAGAACGAATGCCAGATCACCTCCTTCCCGCGCCCGGCCGATATCAAGCCGCTGCAGGAAGACAAGCAGCTCAAGATGCCTAGTCAACCAGGCTTCAACCTTGGCTATATCGCCTACAACTTCACCCACAAACCGTTCGACAAGCTCGAAGTACGCCAGGCGCTGGACATGGCGGTAAACAAGAAAGCCATCATCGAAGCCGTTTACCAGGGCGCCGGCCAGTTGGCCGTCAACGGCCTGCCGCCGACCCAGTGGTCCTACGACGAGACCATCAAGGACGCCGCCTACAACCCGGAGAAGGCCAAGGAGTTGCTGAAGGCTGCAGGCGTGAAAGAAGGCACGCAAATCACCCTCTGGGCCATGCCGGTGCAGCGCCCCTACAATCCCAACGCCAGGCTGATGGCTGAAATGCTCCAGGCCGACTGGGCCAAAATCGGCATCAAGGCCAACATCGTCAGCTACGAATGGGGCGAGTACATCAAGCGCGCCCACGCCGGCGAGCACGACGCCATGCTGATCGGCTTCACTGGCGACAACGGTGACCCGGACAACTGGCTGGGCACCCTCTACAGCTGCAACGCCGTCAACGGCAACAACTTCTCCAAGTGGTGCGATGCTGGCTACGACAAACTGGTGAACGCCGCCGAGGCCACGGCCGATGTGGAACAGCGCACCGCGCTGTACAAAGAAGCGCAACATGTCCTCAAAGCGCAGGTGCCGATGACCCCGATCGCCCACTCCACGGTGTACCAGCCGATGCGCGCCAGTGTGAAGGACTTCCAGATCAGCCCCTTCGGACTCAGCAGCTTCTACGGCGTCTCCAACGAACAGTGAGCGACAGGGGCCGGCCAAGCCGGCCCCCTTCGCCTTCCTCGAGCCGGCGCCAGACCGGCGAGGACTGTCTCACCCGCCACAACGAAAAAAACCAGGTACCACACCGGGAAACGTCGAGCCGGAGCCTTTACCTGCGCGGCGTGAACTGCTGTGAACGGTCAGCACGCTGACCGCCATTACAAAAACAATAAGGAGTGATAAGCCCAAATGCTGAGTTTTATTGCCCGCCGACTGGGGTTACTGATCCCCACGTTTTTCGGCATCACCTTGCTGACATTCGCGTTGATTCGCATGATCCCTGGCGACCCCGTGGAAGTCATGATGGGCGAACGCAGAGTCGACCCGCAAATGCACGCTCAGGCAATGGAACGCCTAGGTCTGAACAAACCCCTGTATGCCCAGTACCTGGATTACATCGGCAAACTGGCCCACGGCGATCTCGGTGAGTCCCTGCGCACCCGTGAAAGCGTCTGGACCGAATTCACTTCCCTGTTCCCCGCGACCCTGGAACTGTCCATGGCCGCCCTGCTGTTCGCCGGCGTCCTCGGCCTTCTGGCCGGGGTGATCGCGGCACTCAAGCGAGGGTCCCTGTTCGACCATGGGGTGATGGGCATCTCCCTGGCGGGATACTCGATGCCGATCTTCTGGTGGGGCCTGATCCTGATCATGTTCTTCTCGGTGAGCCTGGGCTGGACCCCGGTGTCCGGGCGGATCGACCTGCTCTACGACATCGAGCCGCGCACCGGCTTCATGCTGATCGATACGCTGCTGGCCGATGACGTCAGTGCGTTCTTCGATGCCCTGCATCACCTGATCCTGCCGGCCATCGTGCTGGGCACCATCCCGCTGGCGGTCATCGCGCGGATGACCCGCTCCTCGATGCTCGAAGTGCTGCGCGAAGACTACATTCGCACCGCCAAGGCCAAGGGCCTGTCGCCGTCGCGCGTGGTGTTCGTGCACGGTCTGCGTAACGCCTTGATTCCGGTACTGACGGTGGTCGGCCTGCAAGTCGGCACCCTGCTGGCCGGTGCGGTCCTGACCGAAACCATCTTCTCGTGGCCCGGCATCGGCAAATGGCTGATCGAAGCCATTGGCGCCCGAGACTATCCCGTCGTGCAAAACGGCATCCTGTTAATCGCCTGCCTGGTGATTGTGGTCAACTTCGTAGTGGACATCCTCTACGGCTTTGCCAACCCACGCATCCGTCATCAGCGCTGAGATCATGACCATGACCACTCCAATTCCATCGGTAGCAGTCGATCAAAGCCTGCTGTACCCGTCTCCGTACAAAGAATTCTGGCAAGCGTTCGCCAAGAACAAAGGTGCCGTCGCCGGCCTGATGTTCATGTTGCTGGTGATTTTCTGCGCCATCTTCGCCCCGTGGGTCGCCCCTCACGACCCGAGCGAGCAGTACCGCGACTTCCTGCTGACCCCACCGGCCTGGCTGGAAGGTGGACAGTTGCAGTTCCTGCTCGGCACCGATGAACTGGGCCGCGACCTGCTGTCGCGCCTGATCAATGGTTCGCGCCTGTCGTTGCTGATCGGTTTGTCGTCGGTGGTGATGTCGCTGATCCCGGGGATTCTCCTGGGCCTGTTCGCCGGGTTCTACCCGCGGGTGCTCGGCCCGACCATCATGCGTCTGATGGACATCATGCTGGCCCTGCCGTCGCTGCTGCTGGCCGTGGCGATTGTCGCCATCCTCGGCCCTGGCCTGATCAACACCATCATTGCCATCGCCGTGGTTTCGTTGCCGTCCTATGTTCGTCTGACCCGCGCCGCGGTGATGGGCGAACTGAACCGCGACTACGTGACCGCCGCGCGCCTGGCCGGTGCCGGCCTGCCACGCCTGATGTTCGTCACCGTGCTGCCCAACTGCATGGCGCCGCTGATCGTTCAGGCCACCCTGAGCTTCTCCTCGGCGATCCTCGATGCCGCCGCACTGGGCTTCCTCGGCCTTGGCGTACAACCGCCAACCCCTGAGTGGGGCACCATGCTGGCCTCGGCCCGCGACTACATCGAACGCGCCTGGTGGGTGGTGAGCCTGCCGGGCTTGACCATTTTGCTCAGCGTGCTGGCAATCAACTTGATGGGTGACGGCCTGCGCGACGCGCTGGACCCGAAACTCAAGAACGCCGCCTGAGGAGATTCCCATGTCATTGTTAGAAATCAAGAATCTCAACGTTCGCTTCGGCGACAAGAACGCCACGCCAGTAGTCGACGGCCTCGACCTGAAAGTCGACAAAGGCGAAGTACTGGCCATCGTTGGCGAGTCGGGTTCGGGCAAGTCCGTGACCATGATGGCGCTGATGGGGCTGATCGAGCATCCCGGCATCGTCACCGCCGACTCGCTCAGCTTCGACGGCAAGGACATGCTCAAGTTGAGCAATCGTCAGCGTCGGCAGATCGTCGGCAAAGACCTGTCGATGGTCTTCCAGGACCCGATGACCGCACTCAATCCGAGCTACACCGTCGGTTTCCAGATCGAAGAAGTGCTGCGCCTGCACCTGAAAATGTCCGGCAAACAAGCGCGCAAGCGCGCCATCGAACTGCTGGAGAAAGTCGAGATCCCGGGCGCCGCCAGCCGCATGGACGCCTACCCGCATCAACTGTCCGGCGGCATGAGCCAGCGTGTCGCGATCGCCATGGCGATCGCCGGCGAACCGAAACTGCTGATCGCCGACGAACCGACCACGGCACTCGACGTAACCATCCAGGCACAGATCATGGACCTGCTGCTGGCGTTGCAGAAAGAACAGAACATGGGCCTGGTGCTGATCACCCACGACCTCGCCGTCGTCGCCGAAACCGCCCAGCGCGTGTGCGTGATGTACGCCGGCCAAGCGGTCGAAGTCGGTCAGGTGCCACAGTTGTTCGACATTCCGGCGCACCCGTACAGCGAAGCATTGCTCAAGGCGATTCCGGAACACAGCCAGGGTGCCGCGCGCCTGTCGACCCTGCCGGGTATCGTGCCCGGTCGCTACGACCGTCCGCAGGGTTGCCTGCTATCGCCGCGCTGCCCGTATGTGAAAGACAACTGCCGTCAACAACGTCCGACCCTTGACCCGAAAAGCAACAGCCTCGCTCGCTGCTTCTACCCGCTGAACCAGGAGGTGGCGTAATGGCCGTCGTTCTTACCGCCCGCGACCTGACCCGTCACTACGAAGTGTCCCGTGGCATGTTCAAGGGGCACGCCACCGTACGCGCGCTCAACGGTGTGTCGTTCGAACTGGAAGCCGGCAAGACCCTCGCCGTCGTGGGTGAATCGGGCTGCGGCAAATCCACCCTGGCCCGGGCCCTGACGCTGATCGAAGAACCGTCCTCCGGCTCCTTGAAAATCGCCGGCCAGGAAGTCGCCGGTGCCGACAAGGCCCAGCGCAAGCAACTGCGCAAAGACGTGCAGATGGTGTTCCAGAGCCCCTACGCGTCGTTGAACCCACGGCAAAAAGTCGGCGACCAGTTGGCTGAGCCGCTGCTGATCAACACCAACCTGAGCGCCGCGCAACGTCGCGAGAAAGTCCAGGCGATGATGAAGCAGGTGGGCTTGCGGCCCGAGCACTACCAGCGTTATCCGCACATGTTCTCTGGCGGTCAACGCCAGCGGATTGCCCTGGCCCGAGCGATGATGCTGCAGCCTAAAGTACTGGTGGCGGATGAGCCGACCTCGGCGCTGGACGTATCGATCCAGGCACAGGTGCTGAACCTGTTCATGGACCTGCAGCAGGAGTTCAACACCGCCTACGTGTTCATCTCCCACAACCTGGCGGTGGTGCAACACGTTGCCGATGACGTGATGGTGATGTACCTCGGTCGCCCGGTGGAAATGGGCCCGAAGAACGCCATCTACGAACGCCCTCTGCACCCTTACACCCAGGCGCTGTTGTCGGCCACGCCGACCATTCACCCGGACCCGAACAAACCGAAAATCAAGATCGTCGGCGAGTTGCCCAACCCGCTGAACCCGCCACCCGGCTGCGCCTTCCACAAGCGCTGCCCATACGCCACCGAGCGTTGCAGCACTGAAGAACCGGCCCTGCGCCTGCTCGACAGCCGCCAGGTGGCATGCCACCACGCCGAGCAATTCCTCGACGGCGCGGCGTAAGAATGTGGGAGCGGGCTTGCTCGCTCCCTCAGTAACTGGCCGCAAAATACGTCGTGCTGGAGGTTGCTGGCCAGCTGAACCAACGCTGGCCTCTTCCCAAACGGCTTAAGCTGCTTTGAAGCAATACGCGGCCAGTTTGTTACCGTCCAGATCACGGGCATAAGCAGCATAGGCATTCGGTGCCCAGTCACGTGGCCCTGGCAAGCCTGCACATGTACCGCCAGCGGCCAATGCCGCGGCATGGAAGGCATCGATTGCGGCACGGGTTGGTGCCTCAAAACTGACGGTGACACCATTGCCAACGCTGGCAGGTGCGCCGTTTGCCGGTTTCAAAACGAAGAAAGACGGCGCGTTTTCGCCCCAGATCGAGCCATTGTTCTCCAGATCGGCGATGCGTTTCTGGCCGAGTGCGCCGAGTACGTTGTCGTAAAAACCACGGGCTTTTTGCAGGTCGTTGGTACCGACGGTGACATGGGTGAAGATGCTCATTTTGATGCTCTCTTGGTTAGTGGTTCAGAAATGGATAACTGTGCGAATGCTCTTGCCTTCCTGCATCAATTCGAAGGCCTTGTTGATGTCTTCAAGCCCCATGGTGTGGGTGATGAAGGTATTCAGCGGGATGTCGCCGGCCTGAGCCTTCTCGACATAGCTCGGCAACTCCGAGCGACCTTTGACGCCGCCGAAGGCGGAGCCGCGCCAGACGCGACCGGTCACCAACTGGAACGGTCGGGTACTGATTTCCTGGCCCGCGCCGGCGACACCGATGATTACCGACTCGCCCCAGCCTTTGTGGCAGCATTCCAGAGCCTCGCGCATGAGTTGGACGTTGCCAATGCATTCAAAGGAGTAGTCGACACCGCCTTCTGTCATCTCGACGATCACGTCCTGGACGGGTCGGTCGTAATCCCTGGGGTTGACGAAGTCGGTAGCGCCCAGTTGCCTGGCGATGTCGAACTTGGCCGGGTTGATATCGATCGCGATGATCCGGCCAGCCTTGGCCATGGTGGCGCCGATAATAGCTGCCAGGCCGATGCCACCCAGACCGAAGACCGCCACGCTGGCGCCCTCTTCCACTTTGGCCGTGTTGAGCACCGCGCCAATCCCGGTGGTCACTCCACAACCGAGCAGGCAAACCTGTTCCAGTGGAGCGTCCCGGGGAATCCTGGCCAGGGCGATTTCCGGCAGCACGGTGTATTCCGAGAACGTGGAGGTGCCCATGTAGTGAAAGATCGGCTGCCCCTCATAAGAGAACCGGCTGGTGCCATCCGGCATCAGGCCTTTGCCTTGAGTGGCACGGATCTTCTGGCAAAGATTGGTTTTGCCGGATCTGCAGAATTTGCATTCGCCACATTCCGGGGTGTAAAGCGGGATCACATGATCGCCCACCACCAGTGAAGTCACGCCCTCGCCTACCGCTTCGACGATACCGCCGCCTTCGTGGCCAAGGATGACGGGGAAGATCCCTTCGGGATCAGCGCCAGACAAGGTAAATGCATCGGTATGACAGACACCGGTCGCGATGATGCGCACCAGCACTTCACCGGCTTGCGGCGGCGCCACATCGATTTCGACGATTTGCAGAGGCTGGTTCGCCGCGAAGGCGACAGCCGCTCGTGATTTGATCATGTTCATGATTCCCGGACGCAAAGAGGCGCCACTTCTTGTGTAGAAGCAGTCAAGAGATTGAGTTCAGAGGGGCGTTGCAGAGTGCGGGCATCCTTGCCCTGGAGGCCCGGTTAAAGCGCTGCCTCGATTTTTTTGGCGGCGGTTTCGTCGACCCAGGCATGCCAGACTTCCGGGTGTTCCTTGAGGAACATCCTGGCCAGCTTCGGTGACTCGATGCGTTCGCGGGTCATCCTCGCCAGGTTCTGATTCAGCAGATCGATGGGAATATTGACCTTTTCCAGCACCGCGACCAGTTCGGGCGCCTGTTCATGAAAGGCCTTGGAGAGCCCGACCATGGTGACGACGTCTTTGTTGGCTCCGGTTTTTTCTTCCAGTCTTATCGCATCGATCTGCCCCATCAGCGGGGTCGGTGACCAGTAGTAGAACAGTACCGGCTCACCGCGCTTGTAGCTGGACAGGACCGCCGCATCCAATGCAGCACCGGTGCCCGGGCGGAAGTTGGTGAAGGTATTTTCCAGACCGTACTCCTTGAGCATCTCGGTATTGTCCTGCTCACAAATCCAGCCCGCGGGACAGTTATAGAACCGGCCCTTGGACGGCTCTTCTGCATCGTGAAAAACACTGGCGTACCTGCTCAGGTCGGCGACTGTCTTGAGGTCGGGTGCTTGCGCCGGTCGATTGCGTTTGGCGTCCCCCTCGACGACGTAACGCGGGACGTACCAGCCCTGGGTCGCACCGATGATCGGAGCGCCAACGCCGATGACCTTGCCGGCTGCCGCCGCCTTTTTCCAGACTTCGCTGCGCTCCATCCATTCTTCGCCAAACACCTGGATGTCGTTGGCGGCCAGGGCGGTCTCGAGAATGATGGTGTTACCCACCAATTGATCGGTCGCACAGCCATAACCATCCTTGAGCACGATCATCATGATGTCGGAGAGGAGCATCCCGCTCTCCCAGTTCAGGCCGGCAAACTTCACCGGCTTGCCCGACTCACACCAGCCTGCCGCCTGGCTTGACGCGCTACCGGCGAGCAGGCCAAGGGTGAGCAACGAGGCCAGCAACTTCTTCCTGCTTTTCATGATCAGACGCTCCGAATCATTATTATTGGGGGCAGCGAACTGTTGTGTGCGACACAGGAATAAACCAGCCGCAAACACGTGAAGCAAAGGCGTGAATCAATTGCATTTATTGTTATGGGTGACACTCAGACCAGTGGCTCGACCGTGGTGCGCCCGTAAAACAGTTGGCGGGCATAATCGCTGAATTCGACATTGGGTTGATCCACATAGGCGAACACTGCGTTGAGCCGCAACCGGTCCCCTTCCACCGGCGTTACCCGATGCAGTGAATAGCGACCTCGGAACAATGTCAGGGTGCCCGGCACTTGCGGCAGCACTTCCACCTGCTGTGTTTTCGGGTCATCGAGGAACTGCCTGACCGCGTCATGGCAATCGTCGTTTTCGTTGCGCAGCATGCGCACGTACTCGAAATCCCCACCGGCGCTCGCCGCCTGGAGGGACAGCGTGACACTGAAGTCGGATCGATCGAAATGCCATCCCAGCTGCTGTCCTGTGGTGAATCCCTGCAGGTTGAGGGCGGCCAACGGATCGGCATGCCGATAGAGCGCGTCGAGGTTGAGCACATCCTTGATGAAACACAGTACATCGTCCGACTCATAGATCTGCCGGATCGAGTGGTCGCCAGGAATGTCGGCATAAGCCACGGTGTCTTTCTCGGTGTCCATCAACCGTCGCAACGGATGCTGCGCATCGACGCCCTCCTCCTGGGGCTTGAAATAAACCGTGTGTTTTTCCCGAAAATGGAACATGCGCGGGTGCAGTGCGAGGGTTTGGTCCGCCATGGCGACAACCGATTGATCGCGAACGAACCCCGGGAAGATTGCAACGCCCTCCTGCCCCAGCAACGACTGGCTGTGAGCGACCAGTTCGAGGTAAGCGGGATGGCTGCGATCGGTAATGGGGTAACGCTCCAGGTCGACGATATCGCCCAGGGTCAATACAGGTGTGAAAGGCAGGGTAGTCATTGTTGTTGGTCTCCGGTGGGCTCTGCTGGATTCAGATTGCAACGGCACCAAAAACAAGTCACGCTCATAATTTTACGCAATTTTGTGAATTATTTTCAGGTCGCCTGCCATGAGACTGACGCTCGATCACCTTGTGATGTTGAAAACCCTGTCGGAAGTCGATTCGGTCACAGCCGTGGCCGAGCGTCTATGGCTGACGCCTTCGGCTGTCAGTCATCGTATTCGCGAAGCCGAGCGGCGGCTTGGGGTGAATCTGACGGAACGATCGGGCGGAAAACTGCGGCTCAGCCCTGCCGGTGTGCGCCTGGAGCGAGCCGCCAAGGACATCATCGCGATACTCAATGAGGCCGAGTCCGAGGCCCGGTCCATGGCCGGTGGCGTCACCGCTTTTGTACGCATGGGCGTCACCTCCTACGGTCCGTTTCGCTGGATTCCAAAATTCATCAAGCACTACTCCAGCCTTCGGCCCGACATCGAAATCACCCTGGTGACCGTGCCCCGCGATGACGTTTACGCGAGCCTGATGCAAGGCCGGCTCGACGTGTCCATCATCGATGACGGCATGGTGCCGAGTGGCGTGGCAAAACTGCCGCTGTTTCGCGATGACCTGATTGCGATCATGGCAACCGACCATCCCCTGGCGGGCAGGACGAATATCTACGCCGAAGACTTCAAGACCTACAACCTGGTGACCTACTCGACCGATCGCGCCAGCGGTTGGGAATACGACCGGTTCTTCGCCCCCGCCAGCATCTTGCCGCGCCGCATGATCACCGTGGAGTTGATCGAAGCCATCGTCGAACTGGTGCGTTCAGGCTACGGAATCAGCATCTTGCAACGCGACCTGGTGACCCCCAGTCTCGAGCGCGGGGAACTGGCGTGGGCCGCCCTGAATGACGGCCTGGATATCGCCTGGAACGCCATCGTCCGCCCTTCGGAGCGGGACGACAGTGAGGTCAATCAAATGGTCAGAGCGCTTGATGCCTGGATAAAGAATGCTGAAACACTTGGGCACCGCTAATAAAGTCGGGCGCTCAAACGTTCAATTCCCAACGTTCCGGAACACGCAAGGACTGAGGGTTAATGCGTCGCCAACACCACACCCACCTGCTCTGCATAGTTCAACCAGGCCTTCTTGAGTCGTTGCACCGTCTCAGGCTGGGAGGCAGCCAGGTCTGTGGTTTCGCCGCGGTCCTGTGCCAAATCAAACAATTGCCATTGCAATGGTTGCGCACTTGCGCCAAAGCCTGCCTGGGGTCGCAGGCCTAACAGCTTGAGATTGCCCTCTCGATAATAAGCATTGCCGAACAGCTCTCCGGCCAGGCTGTCGGTGCCGTGCGGGCTGCCATTACCGGCAAGCATTGACAGCATTGATTTACCGGTGATCGGGTGTTTACTCGTGTCCGTTGGCGCTTCGTTTGGCAATGCGATACCCGCCAGTTCCAAAAAGGTCGGTGCCAGGTCATCTACCCGCGCAACACCGCGCTCCATGCCTTGGCGACGCAGTGTCTTGGGCAGTTGGATAATCGCCGGCACGCTGATGCCGCCCTCGGCGGTGGTGCCTTTGAACAAGTGGAACGGCGCTGCGCTGACCTCGGCCCAGCGCAGGCCATAGTCGATCTGAGAACCCTTCTGCCCGAGGTTGGCAAAGCTATTGTCAGTGTGCGCGCCCGGCGGATAGAACTGGGTGTGGTTCTCCCCGGCCGCACCGTTATCCGACATGAACACGATCAACGTGTTGTCGTACTGCCCACTCTTGCGCAGATAATCGATCACCCGACCAATGTTATGGTCAAGGTTGTCGACCATGGCGGCGTAGATTTCCATCTTCCTCGCCTCGACACGCTGCTGTTCAGGACTCAACTGGTCCCATCCCGGCAACGTTGGATTGACCGGTAGCGGATTCGCAGGCTGGGCATCCCTGGCTATAAGGCCGAGGCTTTTCATCCGTTCGATCCGGGCCAGACGTACGCTGTCATACCCCTGGTCAAATTGTCCCTGGTACTTGTCCAGGTATTCCCTGGGTGCTTGTAGCGGCCAGTGCGGCGAGGTGTAGGCGGCGTAGGCGAAAAACGGCTTGCCGTCCTTTTTGCTGTCTTGCAGGTAGCTGATCAGCTTGTCGGTGTAGAAATCCGTGGAGTAAAAGTTGTCCGGCAACGTCACGGCCTTTCCGTTTTCGCGATAGTGCACTTGCTCGATTTTAGTCGGATCGACACTCGAGGGTTTGAAGTGTGCAGCACCGCCCTCAAGCAAAGTGAAAGACTGCTCGAATCCCCGTTGATCCGGACCTTGATCCGCCTCCAGTCCCAAGTGCCACTTACCCACCATCAGCGTGCTGTAGCCGCCTTTTTTCAGTAGATCGGCAATTGAATAGGATCGCTGGTTCAAATACCCCTCGTAACCTGGCTTGCCGCGTTGAAAGGGTTGCAGCGCTTCAGCCATGGTGCCGAGCCCGGCGAGGTGATTGTCGGTGCCGGACATCAGCATCGAACGCGTGATCGAACAGGTTGGCGCCGCGTACATGTTGGTGAACTGCACACCATCGTGGGCCAACTGATCCAGGGTTGGCGTACTGATGTCACCGCCATAGCTGCCCAGGTCGGAGTAACCCAGGTCATCGGCCACAATCAGCAGGATATTGGGCTGTGCAGATTCAGCGCTGGCCGCCATGACCAGACTGCTGCCCAACGCCAGCATGGCCGTCAATAAAGTTTGAGGCAGACGAAAAAGAGGCATGTTGTTTCTCTTATTGTGTTTTTGATCGAGGACTTTTCCTGCTGTTCCCCCAGGCGCCCTACTCTTCGAATATCGCTACCGCTCGCACAAACCCGGCCGACGCGTGCTTGATCTTGTAGGGGAAGCATGACACCACGAATCCACTGGCCGGCAGGGATTCCAGGTTGGCGAGCTTTTCCATTTGCCCATAACCGATATCGCGTCCGGCCTTGTGCCCTTCCCAGATGATCGAGGCATCGCCATCGGCTGCAAAGCGCTCGCGGGTGTACTTGAACGGCGCGTCCCAGCTCCAGGCATCGGTGCCCACGACCCGCACGCCACGTTCCAGCAGATACATCGTGGCTTCACGACCGATGCCGACGCCGGCATCGAGATAACCCGGTTGCCCGAACAACGCGCCGGCACGGGTGTTGATCAGCACGATGTCCAGCGGCTGCAATTGATGGCCAATTCGCGCCAGCTCGGTTTCAATCTCATCGGCGGTCACCACATGACCGTCCGCCAGGTGCCGAAAGTCCAGCTTCACGCCCGGTTGCAGGCACCAATCGAGCGGTAACTCGTCGATGCCAAATGCCGGCTGACCGCCGTCGGTGGTCGAGGCGTAATGCCAGGGCGCATCCATGTGCGTTCCGCTGTGGGTGGTGATGTGCAGACGCTCGGCCGCCCAGGATTCGTTGCCCGGCATCTGCTCGAGTTGCAAACCCGGGAACATCGCCGCCATCTCCGGCCAGCCTTGCTGGTGATCCATGTAATCGATTTTCGGCAACAACGGTGGCGGATCGGTGTAGGGATTATTGTCCAGGGTGACCGAGAGGTCGACGAGACGACGTTTAGGCTTGGTTGGCAATGACATCAAAGTTCTCTCCGGTGAGCGGCAAGCGTCGGGGGGCCGCGGGATTCAGGGAATTGCGCACCAGCGCGGCAGCGTTGCGGTCATGGCTGAAACCGGCAGCGCGCGCCTGCGGTGTTTTCAATGGCGGCATACGTCCGAACAATGCTTCCAGCTGAACGTCGGGCGCATGGCTGATCAATGCGCGGCGCTCCTGCCCGTAACGCTCAGCCAATGCATCGATGACCTGGGCAATCGACAAATGCAGCACCGGCAACTGCCACACCCGTTGAATTCCAGGCACGTCGCCATCGAGCTCCGCAGCGTGGATCAGGTTGTTCACGCAACAGCGGGCGGACATCCACCACGCCGTTGCCTCTGGCGAGACCGGGCATTGATAGGGTTCACCTTCGGCAAAGGCCCGCATCAGGTCGCTCATGAATGCAGAACGCAACCCGTTGGGTTCGCGAGGCCGGGCGACGATGCCTGGCAGGCGCAACACACGACCGTCCACATCGCCCCGCCGGGCAAGATCACTGATGGCGCTTTCCACCATGGCCTTGTGGGTGCCATAGGACAGTTCGGGGCGCAGCTCGGCAGACTCGCTCATGCGCGCCGGAAGATCCCCGCCGTACACCGCCACGCTGCTGGCGTACACCAAAACCGGCGGATGGCTTTTGTTGCGCAACTGGTTGAGCAATTCCAGGCTGGCCAGCAGATTGACCTGGTAGCCGAGTTCGTACTGTTCTTCTGCCGCGCCACCTGGAATGCTGACCAGATGGAACACCACGTCAATGCCGTCGGCCAATACCCGACGCATCAAGGCCGGGTCGGTCACACTGCCGAAATGACGGCGAAGACGGGTGTCGTCCGGCAAGTCCTGCAAGTCTCTATCCAGCACCAGTAACGTGCCAATGGCTTGCCCTCGCAAGTTGCCCTGCGCCAGCAGGCAACGCACCAGCTCTCGTCCGACAAAACCATTGGCACCGGTAATCAACACACGCATAAGCCGCTCCTCAGCCTTGGGCCTGAACGATGCATTGATCGATTGCGCCAAACAGCGACTGTCCATCGCTGCCCGTGACATCCATGTGCACGCGGTCGCCAAAGCGCATGAAGCCGGTTTGGGCGGCGCCATGCTCGATCATCTCGATGGCACGGCGCTCGGCGATGCACGCCGAGCCCGCGCTTCTTTCGGCGTTGGAGACTGTACCGGAACCCATCAGCGTACCAGCGCGCAGCCTGCGGGTGAGCGCGGCGTGAGCAATCAACTGACCGAAACTGAAGTTCATTTGCCCGCCGTGCGGATGACCAAACCACTGGCCATTCCAGTGCACCTGCAACGGCAAATGCACACGACCGTCGCGCCAGGCATCGCCCAGTTCGTCCGGTGTAATGGCCAGCGGCGCGAAGCTGGAGGACGGCTTGGCCTGCAAGAATCCAAAGCCTGTGCGCATTTCCCGAGGGGCCAGGGCGCGCAAACTGACGTCGTTGATCTGCAGGATCAGCTTGATATGTTGCTGCGCCTGCTCGGCGTCGCAGCCCATGGGCACATCATCCACCAGCACCACAAACTCGCCTTCGAAGTCGATGCCCTGACTCTCGCTCGGCAACGCGATATCGTCGCGTGCGCCAATGAAATCGTCACCGGCACCCTGGTACATCAGCGGCGTGTGTTCGACGCCGTCGATGGGGTCAAGATTGAATGCCTTCTGCATCAGCGCACCGTGGCTGAGAAAGGCCGAGCCATCGCACCATTGATAAGCGCGAGGCAGTGGCGCCATCGCCTCGACAGGGTCGAAGGCAAAGGCACCCGCCGCCTCGCCCGCATTCAACTGATTCGACAGCAGCTGCAAGCGCGGCTCGGCGCTACTCCAGTTCTCGATGGCTTCCTGCAAGGTGAGCGCCACGGAACGGGCATCCAGCGCCCAGGCAAGATCGCGCGAGACCACCACGAGCTGACCATCGCGACTGCCGTTTTTCAGGGTGGCGAGTTTCATGCCGATGCTCCCTTGCCGTTGCTCAGCTCAGCGGCATAACGCCCGTCGAGCAAGATGAAAACCATGCGCGCCATCGCTTCCGTGCGGTTGCTCCAGGCATGATTGGTACCGCGTTGAACCACCACGTCGCCGCGTTTGAGGTGCACTTCTTCCTCATCCAGCACCAGCCACACTTCACCTTCGGTGACGATGCCGTAGTCGAGGGTCTCGGTGCGGTGCATCAATTTATGTTTGGAGTCACGCTGGCCGGTGCCTGCATGGGATTCACCGATTTCGGCGAACACCGCCGCGGCATCTTCAGCGCTGACCTGGTTCTGCACGCTGTCCGGCGGAATATCCACCACCCGGATGACACTGCCCTGGGCCCCGGGACTGAGTTGCAGGGGCTTGTTGCTGGGGTCGCTGGCGTTGTCGAGCAAGGCCGGGCTGGTGGTGCTGTTCCACAGTTCATGAAACACCGTGCCCGGCACCGCCGAAAGCGGGAACACGTTCGGCGTCGGCCCGTTGCTGGCGACGATGGCCTGGCCTTGCTGATCGTGACCGGTGACCACTCGTTTGAATTCAGGAAGCGCTTGCATGGAAAATCCTCGTTCAATTTTTCTCGGCGATGGTCGAGCCACCGGCCACAACGTTCGCGTCGTGTAACAAACCACCTGACCTCGGCACGGCCAGACAAAACACCGCCACCAGCAGTTGCAGGCCACCCACGAGGGCCAATGCCTGAGGTAGCACCGTGGAGTCACCACGGGTCATGCCGAGAACCACGAGAGGGCTGATGAATTCGCCCGCGAAGATCGCGGCGGTGAAACACCCAGCCGCCCGCCCGCGCTGATGAAAACTGACGTGCGCCATAATCCAGGTGATCAGTGTCGGCAGCATCAAGCCGATGCCCAGGCCATTGATCGTCACCGCAACCACGACCTGCGTATGGGTCGCGGCAGCCGCCATCAATAACCCGCCAATGCCTGCAAGTACGTAGGCACTCAGCAGCAGATGCTGCCCTCGCATGCCACTGAACAATCGAAAACTCAGCGCACCGACCAGCACGCCCAGTTGGTTGGCACCCATGGTCATGCCTATTTGTTGTGGAGCATCGACGTGCAGCAGGTTGAGCAGATACCCGGCCTGCACCGGCACGATGAACAGGCTCAAACCTGCCAGCAGAGACAACACGTACAGGGGGGCGAGCCCGCGCCACGGGAATTTGCCGGTCGGCAATGGCTGCGTCGGTTGCTCAGGCTGCGTGCGGGCTTGCGGCTCCCACAGTTGCCAGGCCATCAGCGGCAGAAAAATCAAACCGACGGCGTACAACGCAAACGGCGTACGCCAGTCGTTCTGCCCCAGGAAGCCACCCAACGCGATGAATGCCGCAGCCGACAAAGACGTCGCGACCATCTGCAAGGCAAACAGACGCTCGCGTTTGGCACCGCTGTAGTAGTCACCCATCAGTGTGGTGCAGCAGGTCATGATCCCCGCCTCGGCCAATCCGATGCCAGCACGGCTGAGCACGATGGCCTGCAGCGACTCGAGCCAGAGCGGCAGCACGCCGCAGAGCACATACAGCACCATGCTCGCCAGCAGTAACGGCTTGCGCCCAAGTCGATCGGCGATCAGCCCGGCGAAGGGTGCCAGCAAGGCAATCACCAACGCTGGCAGCGTCAGTACGATGGGGACCAGCACGGCGCTGCCGTCGACGCTGGCAAAATGCGCCTGCATCCTCGGTAACACCGGGGCCAGCAACACGGCACCCAACACTGGCAAGCAGCTGCCCAACAGCAGCAATAGCGATTGCGCCAGTCCCGGCTGCCGAGCAGGTTTTACGAAGGTATCAGCGACCATGACAGTGCTCCTTGATTTGCAGGTGTTGAACGTGTGCGACCACTGCCTTCTCGGCACCCATCTCGTTGGGCATCGGCACAACGGCACCCTGCGCCTTGCTGCGTGCGGGTAACAGGAAGTACGCCAACGCCGGCAGCAACACCAATGCGCCAACCATGTTCCAGACAAACATGAACGCCAGCAGCACGCCCATGTCGGCCTGGAACTTGATGGGTGAAAATGTCCAGGTCGCCACGCCGATGGCCAGGGTGATACCGGTCAGCATCACCACCTTGCCGGTGGAAACCAGGGCGCGGTAATACGCTTCGGACAGGCTTTCCCCTTGGCGCAGATGCCCCAGGAGAATGCTCATCACGTACAACGCATAGTCGACACCAATGCCGACGCCCAAGGCGATGACCGGCAGCGTGGCGACTTTCACACCGATGTTCAGCCAGACCATCAACGCTTCGCAAAGGATGGACGTGAGCATCAGCGGAATCACCGCGCACAGCGTGGCGCGCCAGGAGCGGAAGGTGATCAGGCACAGCACAATGACCGCACCGTAGACCCAGACGAGCATCTCGCGGTTGGCTTGCTTGACCACGATATTGGTCGCCGCCTCGATGCCGGCGTTACCGGCTGCCAGAAGAAATTGCACCTCGTCGGTGTTGTTCTCGGCGGCAAATTTTTCCACGTGTTCGACCAGGCGGGTCAGGGTTTCCGCCTTGTGGTCGGTGAGATAGGCATACAGGGTCAGCAGGCTGCAATCTTCGTTGTACAACCCCCGCGGCGCACTGGCTGTGATCATGTTGAGCATCGCCTGATTATTCTGTAGCTCGTACCACTTCGGATTGCCCTCGCTGAGCCCGACCAGCATGCGCCGGTTCAGCAACGCCAGCGAGTTGGTCGAGTCAACGCCCGGCAAGGCGCGCAGTTGCCAGTCGAGGGCATCGACCTTGGCCAGAATGTCGTAGCGCGCACAACTGCTGGCGGGGGTTTTCACCATCACCGCGAACAGGTCGCTGCTCGCGCCGTAATGTCGGGTCAGAAAAGCATCGTCCTGGTTGTAGCGCGAGTCTGCACGCAGTTCCGGCGCACCGGCGTCGAGGTCACCAATTTTCAGTTGCAGGCTGACCAGAAAGCCGAGCGCTGCCAAGGCGAGGCTGATGGCGATGCACAGGCTGGCCCAGCGCCGATGGGTGAACAGGTCCAGAAAGCGCCAGAACCCATGGCGCTTCTGACCGCTTTGCTCGGCCTGTTCGCTCTTGAGGCTCAGTTGCGCGGCACGCGGTGTCACACCGACATAAGAGAGCAGGACCGGCAGCAGAATCAGGTTGGTGAAGATCAGCACCGCCACGCCGATGCTGGCGATCACTGCAAGGTCTTGAATAACCTGGATCTTGATCAGCATCAGCACCGCAAAACCTACGGCATCGCACAGCAGCGCTGTCAGCCCGGCGAGGAACAGGCGCCGGAAGGTGAATCGCGCAGCCACCACCCGGTGCATGCCACGCCCGATGTCCTGCATGATGCCGTTCATCTTCTGCGCGCCATGGCTCATGCCGATGGCAAACACCAGAAACGGCACCAGCACGGAGTACGGGTCTAACTGGTAATTCAACAATGGCAGCAGTCCGAGCTGCCAGACCACCGCCACCAGCGAGCACAGCACTACCAGCACCGTACTGCGCAGGCAGCGGGTGTACCAGAACAGCACGGCGGTGGTGATCAGGATCGCGACGGCGAAGAACAGCAGGATCTGCTTCAGGCCGGCGATCAGGTCACCGACTTTTTTCGCGAAACCGGTGATGCGAATATCGATGTCATCGCTTTGATAGGTGCTGCGCAGGGCTTCCAGTTGCCCGGACAAGACCGCGTAGTCCAGCGCTTTGCCGTCAGAGGTGGTTGCCAGCAACGGCACGTAGATGATGCTGGAGGTCTGGTCGAACGCTACCAGTTGACCGAGTTCGTTGGAGCGCTGCACATTGCGCCGCAGTGCATCGAGGTTGGCGGCGGTGCCACTGTAGTCATCCGGGACTACCGGGCCGCCGTCGAGACCGTCTTCGGTGACGGCGACCCAGCGCGTGGCCGGTGTCCATAGCGACTTCATGTACGCCCGGTCGACGCCCGGCAGCAGGTAGAGTTTGTCACTCAGTGCCTGCAAGGTTTTCAGGTACTCGGCGTCGTAGATATCGCCGTGTTTGTTGGCGACCACGATGCGCAGCGCGTTGCCTAAACCCGTGAGCTGCTTCTGATGCTCAAGGTAGTTCGCAATGTAGGGCTGTTGCGTGGGGATCATTTTTTCGAAGCTGGCATTGAGCTCGATACGGGTGGCTTGATAACCCAATACCAGGGTCGTCAACACACACACCAACAAGACCCACAGGCGGTGATTGAACAGCGTGCGTTCCACCACTGAACCGGAGCGTGGATCGAAATTCGCCAGGCTTGCCATGGCGTTGTCGAATGACTTCATAACCTCACTCCGAAGCGTTGGCGATTGACGGCGACAGGCGCGTCAATCCAGTGAAACCCGCCAGCGTCAGGCTGCCGTCGGCGGCCTGGATAACACTGGAGACGGGCTTGCCGAGCGGTTTGCCGATAGGCTTGAGCATTGCGCCGGGCGGGTTGTCGGTGCGAAACAAGGCGCCACTCTGATTGACCAGCAACAACTGGCCGTCGTCGGTACGGATTGCATCACTGAAAGACACCGGCATCGTCACCGGCGCAGGCTGGAAGCTCTGGCCCAGGTCGCTGGAGACAAACGCATTGCCCTTCAACCCGGCCACCAGCAAGACGCCGTCATCGCGCATCTGCACGGTAAAGAAGCTGCCCGTGTAAGGGCTTTCCAACTGCGCGAATGAATGACCGGCGTCGTCGGAACGAGCGAGGTAGCCCTGCTCGCCCGCCAGGAACCAGTGTTGTCCCTGTTGGGTGATCGCAGACAAGTGCGCACCCATCGGGTTATCGATGTTGCCCATGATGGATTGCCAAGTGACGCCGCCATCGTCGGTGCGAAAGGCAAGGCCATACGCCCCCACGATCAAGCCGTGTCGGGCGTCCACGAATTGCACGGCTAGAAACGGCTTGTCAGCGCCCTCGCCGGCCAGTCGTTCAGCCGTTTGCACCCGCGCGGCGGCCGCTTCCTGGTCGTTGGCCGAAGGCAGTTGCTGACGAGCGGCTACCAGTTCTAGCTGTGCAGCACGCAGGCCATCGAGTTGCACAGCCCAGTGCTCACCGCCGTCATGGGAGACCAATACGACACCCGCATGCCCGACGGCCCAGCCCGTATTCGCGTCGATGAACTGCACGGCCGTAAGGCTGACGGAAACCGGTACCGCCGTTTGACGCCAGCTCACGCCGTTGTCATCGGAAAGCAGCACGATGCCCCGCTCACCCACCGCCACCAACCGCGCACCCGCACGGGCCAGGTCCAGCAACACCGCGGATTTCGCTTGCGGCGCCTGCATCGCCGGCGTATCGAGCGTGTCGCCCACCGCAGCGGCATGCGCCAGGCTCAACGGCAACGCCATAAGACACATGAGCCGACCCACCACCTGACAGATTCTGTTCATTACCGACCTCGACAAACCGTTTGAAACCGGATCACGGTCCACTCACCGCGATCCGGTCTGTCTCAACGAACCCCGGCACCCGCCATTGCCGCCGGCGAAAATTCGGAGGCCTTGTAGCGATCCACCATGCCGTACTGTTCTGGCAGGCCTGTGTAGACGTTCTGGATAAACCAGGCGCCGGAGGTCAGGTCGTAAAAGCCCGAGGACAATTGCGCTTGCGCGGGCAGGTCCGGAAGTACCGCCGGCAACGACCACAACGTTTTGGCCAGTTGGCCGTTAGCGTCCCAGCGGTCGCCCAGCATGGCTTGCCAGGTGTCCTCATCGAGGTAGTAGCGGCCCTTCGGCAATTGGTGACGCTTGCCCGGTGCCAGGTCCGCTTCCACGACCCAGACGCGATGCAATTCCCAGCGCACGTAATCGGGATTCATGTGGTGAGCGAGGAACAGGTCTTCAGGTTTGGCGGCGGTTTGCACCTTGTTGGTGTTGTAGGGGATGTACATCTCCTGCTTACCCACCAGTTTCCAGTTGAAGCGGTCCATGCGGCCCTGGAACACGCTCAACTCGTCGAACGACATCACCCCGGCAGTCGCCGGTGTCGGCGTATCGCAGCAGGCATTGGGCAGCTTGCGCACACGGCGCTGGCCGGTCAGGTACACGTGCGCCTGGGACAGGTCGCCGTTGATGTTGGTGCGGCCCATGATCTGCTCGCCGGCGCGTAATGGCGGACCAACGTTGAGCAGCCGGAACAGCCAATAGTCACCGGCAAACGACTCTGGCGTCCCTTCCTGGTAGTAATACGGCATCTCCTGAATGGCCTGGCCGTCGGTGGTCATCACCTGCTTGCCGTCTGCAGTCATCAGGTAGTGACGAAAATGCATCGACACTGAGGTGCCACGCCAATTCAACACGTGGTTCCACATGGCTTCGGCGCCGTTTTGCGGGATCGGAAACGGGATGCCGCCAAAGGCGCCTTCAGGTACCGGACCTGCGCTGCTGTCCACCAGTTTGGCGCGGGTGGCGTTTTTCAGGGTGTTGTCATACACCCATTGCGGCGCGGCGGCGGTGCGCCGTGTCGGGTAAACGTCGATGCGATAAGTGTCCGGGAAACGCTTGAACATTTCCTTGGTGCCGTCGCTGAGTTTGCCGGCGTATTGCGCCAGGTTTTTCGAGGTGATGCTCAACAGCGGCTTGTCAGCGGCGAACGGGTCGCTGCGCTTGCCGCCTTCTTTGAACGAAGGGTCGACCTTGGTGTAGCCACCGTCCCAGGCGGGAATCGAGCCGTCAGCGTTACCGGCGCGCTCGGCCCCGAACGGTGTCAGGTTTTTCGACAGTTTGGCCGCGTCTTCAGCCGTCGCTGCCAATGTCACCTGACTGCAAATGGCCAGGCTTCCGAGCAGTGCCAAGCCAAGGGCTTTGAGCTTGAAGGCTGCGGTTTTCTTGTTGTGGGTCATGCGCAAGTCCTCTTAAAACGTGGTCTTGACGGAGAAAGCCAGGTAATCCCGGTCTTTCAGCGATTGCTTGTAATTGAACTGGCTGGCGGCGTTGAGGTTGGTGTCTTCGGCGCCGTAGTAATGCGTGTAGGTCAGGCCGGCGGTGACGCGATCCAGGTAAGTGGCGGTGATGCCGATGTTCATGTCGCCGCCGTTGTCCGGGCCGAAGGAGCTGACAACGGCCGATTTGCCCAGCGGGAAGTAGCTGAGGCCAACCGGGAAACTGATGTCGATGCCGGAGAAGAGTTGGCGGTAGGTCGGGGTGTAGACCACCTTGAACCCGAGGCCGTCGTCGGTGGCATTGGGGTCGAGGGCGGCACGGTTTTTGGTGACGCTCAGCAGTCGGTTCCAGGCGATCTCGCCGATCAGTCCCGATTCCCTGGCAAGGAAGTTCGGCCCGAACGAGGCCAGCACGTTGAGGTTGACGTGGGCAGTACGGCCGACCGCGTAGAGGGCGTCGTCATCGTTGTCAGCCACGACCCCGGGCAGAACGGTTTGACCGTTGGAAACCAGCGGCATGTTCCAGCGCATCGAGGCTTCACCGGCGAAGCTGTACTCATCAACCGTGGTAGAAAAACTGGCGCCGAAGGCACGAATGTCTTCCGGGTAGACCCAGTAGTATTCGCCGATCTGGCCCGTGCTGAAGTTCGGTGCACCGGCGGAGGGCTTGAGGTACAGCTTGGGGGTTTTGTCGTGATACTGGATCGCGTACAGGCCGTACTCGACCGTCTCGGCGCTGTACTTCAACTGCAAACCGCCCTGCCCCGAACTTCTTGCTTCCTTGTCATTGCCGTGGAAGAACGCCGCCGGACTGCCGGGATTGCCACCGAGAAACGCAGGGAATGGCGCCCCCACGATCAGGCGTTCGTTGCCTTCACCAATGGTGTCGCTGGTGGAGAAATAACTGCCGGCACCTGGCAGGCGTGTCTCTTCCCATTCCAACTGGTAGTAGGCACCGAGCGACACGTCGTCGGTCAGCTGAAAAGTCCCCGACAGTTGATTGACCGGACGGGTGATTTCCTTGAACTGGGTGTTGGGTACGGACTGCGCCTTCACCACGTCGACCGGGCCCATGCCACCGGCAATCCCGTTGGCCCCGAAGAACAGGCTCTCACCCCAGATCAAGCCGTGGCGGCCCGCGCGCAAGGACGTGGCGTGATCGGCCAGCTCGCCGTTCCAGTACACGAATGCATCGAGCAATTCACCGTCACCGCCATGCAGGTGACGGGTGTCATCGGTGAATTCGTCGTAGGCTACGGAACGGGCGTTGGCACGCGCCGGATCGTCGTTGTCATTATCGTGTTGATATTCGGTGTCGTACCAAGCGGCACCACTGACGCGCGCACCGACGTTCTTGAACGACATATCCAGTTCGGAGAGGATGTCCGTGCGATTGGAAATCAGGCCTTTTTTGAACGCCCGATCGCCATCGTCCTGGTTGAGTGACACCTGCCCTTCGGTCAGTTTGCTGCTGGGGTTTTGGGTGCGCCATGCGGCGCTGTACTTCACTGTGTTATCCCAGCGCAGGTTGAAATCCGGATTACCGGTGTCGACCTGAAAGGCATGGGCAGCCTGGCTGCACAGCACCAGCGCAGCGGCCAAGGTGAAACCAAAGGGTGCAGACGTGCAGACCGGGCGGCGCGCAAGCACCGCAGTCGTGGAACTAACCATCGCGTTAACCTCTTGTTTTTATAGTGGTAACTGCTGTGGGTGAATCAAATGGGCTCGGCCGTCAGCGCAAGCATCTGCTTGACCAATCCGATCCGATCGAACTCGCGGTCGTGCTGCATTTCCTTGTCGCCAGCCAACACCGAGCTTTCGCTGATGTACTTGCAACGCTCGAACCGGCGCGCCATGAAGCGCTGGAGAACCTGCTCAATGCTGCCGTCGCCAGTCAGTTCTTCACTGAGTACGATGGCGTCTTCGATCGCCATGCCCGCGCCCTGCCCCAGATGTGGCGTGGTCGCATGGGCAGCGTCGCCGATCAACAGGACACGACCGCGGTACCATGGCTCGTTGACGAAGACCACCTCCATGGGCTTGTAAACCACTTGGCTGCTGTCGGTGATTTGTTCACGCAACTGACCAATGAGGCCGGTGAAACCTTGCAAGCGCTGACGCATCTGCTCGGCCAGCGTCTGAGGGTCCATCCAGGGATTGGACGGTTCGTGGGAGGTGAGGAACAGGTACATCAAGTCACCGGCCAACGGCACCAGGCCGGCGTTACCTTCAGCGCTCTGGTAGTTGGCGAGGTGATCGATTTGCGGATCGCGAGGGAAGTTGTAGCGCCACACCGATTGCCCCGTAAACCTTGGTTTGTAAGTGTCACCAAACAGCAGGTCGCGCACTTTGGAGAACAAGCCATCGGCGCCCACCACAAGGTCGTAGTCACCGCGGCTGCCATCGGTGAACAACACGTCGACGCTGTCACCCTGGTCATTCAGGGTTTCCACACTGAGCCCCAGGCGTACTTTGGCGCCCAGCTCCAGGGCGGTTTCACTGAGGACTTTATGCAGTGCCAGACGTGAAATACCGACGTTCGCCGGGTAGGCAGGCCCCGCCAGGCGCTGGCCCGGAATACGCGCCAATTGCTGGCCGGCCGGGCCATAGATGGCGACATCTTCAAAGGCATACGCCGCATCGAGATAACCGTCGAGCACGCCGAGCTTGGCCATTTCGCGAACGACGTTGCTTTGCTGGATGATCCCGACACCGTAAACGGTCCATTCTGACTTGAGTTCGATCAGATCGACTTCAATGCCCTTGCGTCGCAGTGCAATGGCCGCACACAAACCACCAATACCACCGCCCACGATCAGAACTTTGTTCACTGCACTCATGGCTTACTCACTTTTTATTCTTGTGATTCGATGCAGCGCCGGGCACTGCGTCGTCAGGTTCAGCTTCCCGTCAAAGCAGGGATTTGACTAATCGCGAGTAGGGATGCGATGTATCGCCAAACGCGATACCTCAACCAACCCTGACAACGCCGTCGCTACAGGCATTTGCAGCACCACCCAACCCTCCTCCAGGCGCCATGGCAACGCGTCCAACTGTTGGCCCAGACACGGGCCGTAGACACATTCGCCAGTGCCCGGAAGAAACTGCGCACCGTGGGCGTAACAGACGATCAACCGACCATCAGCCGACAAAAACCGGTCCTTGCGGTACTCCAGGCGCACATCCAGATGCGGGCAACTGTTGCGATAAATCCGCACCTGCCCCTCGTGCACCAGTGCAAAGACACTGTCCCTGCCGCGCTGCAATGGATCGAATCCACGCGCCTGCCCTTCTGCCAATTCGTCCATCCGGCACAGGAAAAAATCGCTGTGGTCCATGACAGATACCTACCGGGGCGGGCCGCCCGGCGCCCATTTTTCCTTCGAGGTAAACAGGAACAACTGCGAGTTGTCCGCCGACAGCGGTGCGCGGCGCGCCTCC
This sequence comes from Pseudomonas sp. P5_109, assembly GCF_034009455.1. Taxonomy (NCBI): domain Bacteria; kingdom Pseudomonadati; phylum Pseudomonadota; class Gammaproteobacteria; order Pseudomonadales; family Pseudomonadaceae; genus Pseudomonas; species Pseudomonas sp. P5_109. The sequence goes on along the minus strand of NZ_CP125380.1, from coordinate 3,527,011 downwards.
CAGGCGTCATCGTGTTTGTCCATGTCGGCGTCGTATTCGATGTGGCAGCCCAGCGGACTGTTGAAGTACCAGAACCAGTTGGAGCCAAAGAGGTGACGGCCAGGGCCCCAGAAACTGGTCCAGCCTTTTTGCTCGAAGCGCGTACCGGCCAGCAACACTTCAGTGCCGCTGCCCATGTGGAAGGTGAAGTGTTCGCAACCCTTCATGTGCGGCGGGGTCTGGATCATGAACAGGCAATGGTGATCATCGGAACCCGCAGGGCGCATGAATGGCCCCGCGCCGATGAAGGTGTCGGTGGTCCTGAAGCCCAGGCGTTCGGCGTAGAAGGCTTCGGCCTTGGCGGCATCAGGGACGAAATACACGACGTGCGACAGCGTGCGTGGCACCGCAGCCATTTCGAGGGTGATGCCTGGCTGGTTAAGCGGACGCTGTGGTGCGTGGCCGGCAGCATTGGTCAGGTCATCCGGAGCGTTGAAGGACTTGCGAACGCTGACCTGGAAAGCAATTGCAAAACCCATGTCGTCGACGCTGTGCAGCACGCCGTTTTCACGGGTGACCTGACGGTCTCGTGCCAACTCGTCTTCGATGGCGTCAAGGTCAGCCGCGCTGGCGACGCCGTAGATGGTTTCGCGAATCGACGGTGCCGGACCGATGGCCACCGGCAGCGTCGGATCGTCCGCACGGCGAATGATCACGGCCGTGCCGTCCAGTGCTTCAAAACGCCCGCCATTGCTGTCGACGTCAACCGGCGCCAGGCCGTAGTCACGCAGGCAATCGGTACAGGCTTGGATATCATCGACGCCAAAGATCAGGGCATCAAGGCCAATGATGTTCATCGCTACCACTCCATTGAAATTAGTATCCGGAAGCAGGCACCGAGGGCTCGACAGGCCCGTCAGCGATGCATGGAATCCGGTGGTGGTGTCGGCAACAAGTCCGACTGCGGCGAAGATTGCCGTGCGGTTTGGCAGCTGACTAATCGCAAGTGGGGATGCGACCTATCGGAAAACGCGATACCTGAGTGCGCTGGGTAACGGCTCACGGGCGGGGTTGACGTGACGATGAATTAACCGGAATGTATCGTGAAAATAAATACAAGACCGGACATGCCTGATGCGTTTCAACCACCTGGACCTGAATCTCTTGGTCGCACTCGATGTACTGCTCGAAGAGCAGAACATCACCCGCGCCGCCGAACGCCTGCACATGACGCAGTCCGCCACCAGCGGCGTATTGGGACGCCTGCGTACCTATTTCGAGGACGAACTGCTGGTGCAGGTGGGGCGTAAAATGCAGCCCACGCCTTACGCGCAGGAGCTTGCCAAGCCCATCCGCGAAGTGCTGCTGACGATCCAGTCGTCGATCACCGCCAAGCCAGTGTTCGACCCAACGACCAGCAAACGACACTTCCGCCTTGTGACCTCGGATTATCTGATCAGTGTGCTGTTTGCCCAGGTGATTCAGAAGATCCATCAGGAAGCGCCCCACATCACCTTCGAGATGCTCGGCCCTGGCGACAATTCCGGTGAATTGCTGATTCGCGGCGAGGTCGACCTGATGATCGTGCCTGAGCGCTACATCATTGACGGCCACCCCCACAAGCTGCTGTTCGAAGAGGAACACGTCTGCGTGATCTGGCAAGGCAATACCCAGGTCGGCGACAGCCTGACCCTTGAGCAGTACATGGACATGGGCCATGTGTCTGTCGGCTTTGGTCGCAGCCGGCACTTGAGCATCGAAGAATGGTTCATGAACCAGTACGGATTCAATCGCCGTATCGAAGTCATCACCAACGACTTCAACACCCTGCCGCAACTGGTCGTCGGCACCCAGCGCATCGCGACCATGCACCAGCGTCTGGCGCGGTTGTACGCCGAGCACCTGCCGCTGCGCATCCTCAATCCTCCGGTAAAGATTCCGGTCATGCGCGAGGTCATGCTCTGGCACCGCAGCGTCGACGGTGACCCCATGCATCGTTGGCTGCGTGAACGCATCAGCGAATTCATCCAGCATCTTGAGCATGATCATATCGCCGCTCGCGATACCTCCCATCCCGAGTCACGATTGGCGCATTAGTCGGCGCGTCCTTAACGTGCCTTGTGAACGTCAAGGCAACCACAAGGACAACAACAATCATGTTCCGTTATTTCCCGACCAATTACGTGTGGAATCTCTCCGTCGACCTGGCCATCGAGATGGGTGCCCGCATGGGCGAAATCGAAGAGATGTGCGCGCCGCTGCAGGAAGCCGCCCAGCAGCCAGACGCTGCTGGAACCAAGGCGTTTCGCCAAACCTGGGCGAAGATGGCCGACAAGCTCTGCGGCCTGGCCGAAGAAGATGAAGGCCATGGACGCCTGCTGTCCGCCGGCGAAAAATACAACCGCGCGGCCACCTACTACCTCACCTGTGAACGGTTGCAGGCGCATGGCGCGCCGGGCCGGACAGAGCTGTACCAGCGTTTTTTGCAGACCTTCAAACGCGGTATCGAACTGTCTCGCGAGAATTGTGAACGCGTAGAAATCCCCTACGAGGGCAAACACATTTCCGGCTTGCTGGTGCGTGCTGAAGGCGTGAGCGGCCCGGCCCCGATCCTGGTGCAGGTCAACGGACTGGATTCGACCAAAGAAATGAAATATCGCGTCGGACTGCCGGCGTGGTTGGCCAAGCGCGGTATTTCATCGTTGATCATCGACCAACCCGGCACGGGAGAAGCACTGCGTCTGCATAACCTGGTCGCACGTTTCGACAGTGAACATTGGGCCAGCCGGGTGGTCGACTGGCTGGAAACCCGTAGCGATGTGGATGCCAAACGTATTGGCCTGGAGGGTGTCTCGCTCGGCGGCTATTACTGCCCACGTGCGGTTGCGTTCGAGCCACGGTTTGCCTGCGGTGTGGTGTGGGGCGCCAACCATGACTGGCGCGATGTGCAAAAGCGTCGTCTTGAAAAAGAAGGCAGCTTCCCGGTTCCGCACTATTGGGCGCACGTGTGCTGGGTGTGGGGGGCGAAAGATATGGATGAGTTCATGGCCATCTCCGAAAACGTGCACCTGGATGGCGTATTGGATCGCATCAAGGTTCCGTTCCTGGTGACCCACGGTGAAAAGGACTCACAGATTCCACTGAAGTGGGCGCATCGCACTTACGAGCAACTGGTCAACAGCCCAAAACGAGAGCTTAAAATCTTCACCGAACGCGAAGGCGGCGTGCAACATTCCAGCTTCGACAACAGCATCAATGCGGGTCATTACATCGCCGACTGGATTGCCGAAACATTGGGCGGCCACACCGCGTAACCTGCTCCCTCTACAAACTCGCTTGCCAGCGATGGCGGCATCACATTCGCCATCGCCAGCAAGCCGGCTCCTACAGACTTGTGTGATGCCAACCAATCCGAACTCACCCACGACCCTGTAGGCGCTGGCTTGCCGGCGATGGCGGCATCACATTCGCCATCGCCAGCAAGCCGGCTCCTACAGACTTGTGTGATGCCAACCAATCCGAACTCACCCACGACCCTGTAGGCGCTGGCTTGCCAGCGATGGCGGCATCACATTCGCCATCGCCAGCAAGCCGGCTCCTACGGATTTGTGTGGTGCCAAACAATCCAAGCGCACCCACGATCCTGTAGGAGCTGGCTTGCCAGCGATGGCGATGTCACATTCGCCATCGCCAGCAAGCCGGCTCCTACGGATTTGTGTGGTGCCAAACAATCCAAGCTCACCCACGATCCTGTAGGCGCTGGCTTGCCGGCGATGGCGTTTTGTCGAGCGCCGAACGAGCTCAGTTGGGTCCTCGGGTACCCTGGAAGGAGGTGATCTGCCACCCTTGCTCGGCAAACGCCCAGACCTGCGTGGCAAAGCCCTCCCCGCGAATCGACTGGTCACCGCCCCGCTTACGCAATGTGTTGCACTGCGTACCGGTCATGACCGCCAAGCCTTCGCCGTAAAAGCGGATCAGCAATTCACCCCGCTCGATGTCCAGATACTGGACGGCGCTTTTCGCGTACTCCAGATATTGCGCCTTGTCTTGCACCAATCCCGTGGTATGCACATACACCAGATCATCGGCGAACAGGTCTGCGACACGCGAATAGTCTTCCTCTACCAATGCCCGGCGGCGCTCTTGCTCAAGTGCCAGGAGTTCAGCTGTTACGGATGCGGTGGTCATGGGGACTGCTCTCAATGGATGATGAGCGCGCACCATAGACGCCCGATCAGGCTCATAAAAAATCGCCAATCACGATGCCTGTCATCGTCACTCGCGATACCCGCCCAGTGATCCTGGCTAGCGTCGCAAAGCCCCGCACCTCCAGGCGTGCAGCAGCTATCGACGCCATCAATACGCGAGCATTGATACAAGTTGCTGGTGGCTGCCATGGCCCTACCCTAGCTTCGCTTTGCATAACAAACAGCAAAGTGAAACTGCCATGAATGTCCTGCACCTGAAATGCCAGACCTTGTTCGACGGTACTGGCCTGCAAACCCGTCAACAGCAAACCCTGATCGTGAAAAACGGACTGCTGTCCTATGTCGGTCCAACGGCCCTGGCGCCACAGCCGAAACCAGGAGACACCCTGCTGGACGCCGGCGATAACTTTGTCATGCCGGGCCTGGTGGATGTGCACACCCACTTGGCCTTCGGCAACGCGCAGAGCGAAGAAGACATTGATATCTGGACCAGCGACGAATTCCGCGCACTGCGGGGCATGTTTTTCGCCCAACATGTGCTGGCTGCCGGGGTCACCAGCATGGTCTGCCCTGGTGATAGCGGCCAACTCAGCATCGCGGTGCGCAACGCAATCGCTGCCGGTTTGTTTGAAGGCCCGCGTATTGCGGCCAGCAGCCGGGTCATCACCAATCGGCAGAGCCTCAACGACTGGTTCCCAAGCCGCGTAGGCGCTCCGGAATTTTTTACTGCGCGCCTGGTTACCAGCCGCAGCGAAGCGCTGGCTGAAATCCGCAAACAGGCCAAGGATGGCGTCGACCTGATCAAAATCGCCATGGACGGCACTCACCGCCGCCCGAATGGCGAAATCATCGCCGCGTTCACCGCCGAAGAAACCTGCGAGATGGTCGAAGAAGCCCATCGCCTGGGCTGCAAAGTGGCGACCCATGCCTACGGCCGTGAGGCTGTGATGTACGCCGCACGCGCAGGGGTGGACCTGGTGTTCCATGCCTTCTACATGGACGACGCGTGCATCGAGGCCTTGCTCGACGCCGGCAGCATCCTTGCGCCGACCATGACCTTCCCGCAAAACACCGTGGACTTTTGCCAACCCCACGATCCGGCCATCACCACCGGTTACGCCGGCTACTGTGCCCGTACCCTGGAAATCGGTTCGGCAGTGCTCAAGCGGGCCAAGGCTGCTGGCGTGCCTTTCGCGTGTGGCAGTGACAGCGGTTTCGCGGTAACGCCCTATGGCGAGTGGCACGCTCGTGAGCTGGAACTGCTCGTCACCCGATTGGGCTTCACACCCGCAGAAGCGCTGTATGCCGCCACCAATGTGGGTGCACGCTGCATGCCACGCAGTGAAACCATCGGCACCCTCGAAGTGGGCAAGCAAGCCGACTTCCTGTTGCTCGACGGTTCGCCGTTGCACGACATCCGCATCCTGCAAGACCGCTCTCGCCTTAAGGCCGTGTACAAGGCTGGCCAATCCGTGCGCATGGAGCGCAGCCCCTACAACCCCAAACAGGTATCCGATTTCAACTCGTTGAAGTGGACTGACCTTTACACGCGAGACCGCGTAGCCCAATTGGGCAAGTGGGCACAATGAGGACCAACACCATGCAGCCACTCGACTTGATGACCGCCACCAACATTGCCAGTACCGCCATCAGCATCGCCCGGGAAAAGGGCTTCAACCCCCTGGCGGTCGCCGTGCTGGATGCCGCGGGTCATCCGCTCGCAGTCCTGCGTGATGAAGGTGCGAGTTTCCTTCGACCACAAATCGCCACCGGCAAGGCACGGGGTTGCCTGGGAATGGGTTTTGGCGGACGAGAACTTGCACGGCGCGCGCAAGCAATGCCGGCATTCTTCGACGCCATCAACAGCCTGACTGGCGGCGAAGTGATACCCGTCGCCGGCGGCGTGCTGATTCGCAACGCCGAAGGACTGATTCTGGGCGCCATTGGCATCAGCGGCGACACTTCAGACAATGACGAACGATGCGCTTTGCAGGCGATTGCCCAGGCTGCGCTGGTGGCGGACAACGGCGATCAGGTGGCGCGCTGATCAAGCAACGCGGCCTGCTCCGATAACAGGCCGCGAAACCACAGCATTGCCGGATCATGGTCCTGATAGGGATGCCATTGCAGTACCTGGACAGCGTCGGGAAATGCCAGCGGTGCCGGGTGAATACGCAATGGATAATGTTGAGCGAAGCGCTGCGCCTGGCGACGAAATACGGTGGCGATCCGCGCAGTACCGACGATGAATTCGGGCATCAACACGAAGCTTTCAAGGGCCACCGCCACTCGACGCTCAATACCCAATTCTTGCAGGTGCGCAGCATCCATCGCCAGGTTTCGGCCATCGGCAAACTCGCGAACCACGTGCTGCGCACCGCAATAGTCGGCCAGGCTCAAGCCTTCGGCAAACCGGGGTTGCCCAGCACAGACGATGCAACAGAGTTGGTCGGTCATCAGTGGTATATGGGGGTAAGCCGGGTTCAATCGCCGCTGAGGCACAATCACACAATCACTGCGGCGATAATCGAGTGCTTCGCTGACCACGTCACCGTCACGCGGTACAGGCATATCCCGCAGGCTCAAGCGCACGCCAGGCGCGACTCGGGCCAATTGAAGACTGACGGCTGGCAGCAGGACGCCAGCCACGTAGTCGGAAGCCACCAATGTGAAATGTCGCTTGCAACTGGCCGGTTCAAAATTGACCGGTGCATCGACAATCTCACGGGTCAGTGCCAGCGCTTCACGCACTTTTGGAAGCAGTTCCAGACCGAGTGCAGTCGGCTCCAGACGCCGTCCGAGCTGGACCAGCAACGGATCATTGAAATGTTCACGTAATCGTCCGAGCGCCGAACTGGTTGCCGACTGACCCAGGCACAATCGCTCGGCAGCCCGGCTGACGCTGCATTCGCTCAACAACGCATCCAGGGCGACCAACAGGTTCAAGTCAAGACGTCGATAACGCATGTTTTACCTGTCTTGCGCGCAGAAGGTTTCTGATGACCGACAGACTGACGTGACAGAACGAGGCTGACTAATCGCGTTCAGGGATGCGACCTATCGTCAATCGCGATACCTGGAACGTATGCGAGCGTGTGAACTCAAGCGTCTACCGGGTCGTACTCGTTCACGTTGGCTACTTGGGAATGCAACCGGCCCAACAACTCGACGAGGGTGTCCACTTCCGAGGCAGAGAGCCCGCTGAGCAGGCGCCGCTCTCGTTCCAGTGCAACCTTCAATACTCTCTCATGCAAGGCTATGCCGCTGTCCGTCAGGCTGACGGTGTAGCGCCGCGCGTCGGTTGAATCCACTTGGCTGCGAATGTGCCCTGCCGCTTCCAGGGACTGGAGTGAGCGACTGACCGCGCTCTTGTCGAGACCAATCGTCTGGCAGATTCGGTTGGCGGTGATGTCATTTTCAACGGCAAGCATCGAGAGCATTCGCCACTCGACCACACCGATACCGAAGTGTTTGCGATAGCACTGCGATGCGCCTGCGGAGAGTTTGTTGGACAAAAAATTCAACAGCGCGGGGACATAACGCGTCAGGTTCAGTTGGGATTCTGCAGACATTGAATGAACACCTGGAATAGGCTGAGCTTTTGAATATTGGTTGACACCGCAACTAAATAATCAGAGGATTTCTCAACCGAACGTCACGGGCGATTCGCTGCATGATATGCCGCCGCCCTGCCTCATAAAAATAATTATCAGGTTTTGGTCATGAACCCTTTCAATCTCATCGTCTGCTCCTTCCTCGTGCCAGCACCCGGCTGAGCCGTCCCCGGCCAGCGCTCTACCCAACGCTTTTTTCAGCAGCCACTTCAGTGTGGAGGGACAAGTCATGCTTCAAGTCAACGTCACCCGCAAAGCAGACGAAGCCGAAGGCATCTGCAGTTTCGAATTATGTGCCGTCGATGGCAGTACGCTGCCGGCGTTCAAGGCCGGTGCCCACATCGACATTCACATTGCCGATGGCCTCACCCGCCAATACTCCTTGTGCAACGATCCCAGGGAGCGCCACCGCTACCTGATCAGCGTGCTCAAGGACCCGAGCTCACGGGGCGGCTCCAGAGCCATGCATGAGCAGGTACGGTCAGGGCAAACGCTCACCATCAGCGCTCCGCGCAATCTTTTTCCGCTTGATCGCTCGGCACAACGACACCTGTTGTTTGGCGGTGGCATCGGTATCACCCCCATGCTGGCCATGGCTTGGGAGCTATCGCATCAAGGGGCCGACTTCGAGTTGCACTATTGCTTCCGATCAAGCCAGCGCGCGGCGTTCGTGGAGATGCTTGCTCAAGCCCCTTTCGCCGATCGCATAAGGTTTCATGACGACAGTAGCTTGCAGATACAGAAGCTCGATGCGCCGGCCCTGCTGGCAGCGCCGAACGCCGACACCCATCTTTATGTGTGCGGCCCGGCCGGGTTCATGAACCACATCCTTGATGTCGCGCAGAACGCTGGCTGGTCACAGGACCGGGTCCATAAAGAGTTCTTTGCCGCAGACCCTGTCGATCAAAGCGCCAATGTACCTTTCGAAGTTGAACTGGCAAGCAATGGCCAGGTTTTCCGGATCCCTGCCGACCGTACGGTATTCGAAGTGCTCGACGAGGCCGGTATCGCGATCGAGTCATCTTGCGAGCAAGGCGTCTGCGGCACCTGCGTAACCCGCGTATTGAAGGGCATGCCCGATCACCGGGACAAGTTCCTGACTGTGGCCGAACAAGCCGCAAACGATCGTTTTACCCCCTGCTGCTCTCGCGCCAGATCATCACGCCTGGTGCTCGACCTGTGAATTCAAACAACAACATCAACCGTGCCTCCTGGAGAACACCATGAACACCTCCACTCTCCAAACGCTTGCCGAAGAAATTCCGGCGCCTGCCTTGCCCAGCTTTCCCCTTGACCAGTGGTACGTCGCTGCCCTGGGTTGGGAATTGAAGGACAAACCGGTGGGCCGGACATTACTCAACAAGCCTGTAGTACTGTTTCGCAAAGCCAACGGCGAGGTCGCGGCACTGGAAGACCGCTGCTGCCACAGAGCATTGCCACTGTCGAACGGCACGCTCGAAGCAACGGGCATTCGTTGCGGCTATCACGGCCTGCTGTTCGATGACAGTGGAAAATGCGTCGAAATCCCGGGCCAGGACAAGATCCCGAGCAAAGCCAAGGTTCCTGCGTATCACGTGCGCGAGCAGGACCAGATTGTCTGGATCTGGTTTGGCAGTGAGGCTCGACCTGAGCCGAGTTGTGAGCCGCCTGTTTACTCAGTTCACAGCAGCGGCAAATACCTGTTCGACGGCAACGTGTACCACTACAACGCGCCTTATCAGCTGATTCACGACAACCTCATGGACTTGAGTCATCTGGGGTATGTCCACCTGCGCACCATCGGCGGCAACGCCAGCATCCACATGAATGCCCGGATGAGCGTGGAAAGTGAAGACAACGTTGTCCGGGTCGTACGCCACCTGCCGGACTCTGTTCCACCGCCCACCTACACCGCCGCCTTCCCCTTCAAAGGCAACGTGGACCGTTGGCAGGAAATCGAATTTCACGTCAGCCATCTGCGTATCTGGACCGGTGCGGTGGATGCCGGTACCGACTCACTGGACAACCCGGATCGCGGTGGCTTCCACATGCGCGGATTCCACGGCGTAACGCCGGAAACCGAAACCACCAGTCACTACTTCTGGACCATTGCCACCAACCCGGCGAGTGATCCAGAGACCATCAAGGCCAAGGTCGTGGAGCAAACCATCCTGACCTTCGATGAAGACAAGGAAGTAATTGAAGCCCAGTACCTGAACATGTGCCGGTTCGGTGTACGCCCGATGATCGACATACACGTCGATGTAGGTGCCAATCGCGCACGCCGAATCATCGAGCAACTGCGCCAACCCATCGCTTGAGTCATGGCACTGGCTTACTTCTCAGGCATTCGGGAGCGTCCGCGTTTGGGCTCGCTGCAACTCTCGGTAGGAGCTGCCGCCACCATTTTCGACGATGAAAATGAAGAAGGCTTGCCCTCGATGTCCGAGGAAAACGCCGAGCTGCGACGTCCAAAGCTGTTCTGGCTTAATGCCGGCCTGACGATTGCCTTGATGACTGGCCTGGTGATGGAAATAACGCAATGTCCGCGAGCTTCCTGGCAATCTGGCAAGCCAGCTCCTACAAGGGACCGCGCAATACCTGTAGGAACCGGCTTGCTGGCGATGGACTCAAGTGCGCCGCGGTTAGCCGGTTTACTCGCGTTATCGTTGACGACCATCGCTGGCAAGCCAGCTCCTACAAGGGACCGCGCAATACCTGTAGGAGCCGGCTTGCCGGCGATGGACTCAGGTGCGCCGCGTTTATCCAGGTCACACGCGTTATCGTTGACGACCATCGCTGGCAAGCCAGCTCCTACAAGGGCCGCGCAATATCTGTAGGAGCCGGCTTGCTGGCGATGGACTCAAGTGCGCCGCGTTTATCCAGGTCACACGCGTTATCGTTGACGACCATCGCTGGCAAGCCAGCTCCTACAAGGGGCCGCGCAATATCTGTAGGAGCCGGCTTGCCGGCGATGGACTCAGGTGCGCTGCGTTTATCCAGGTCACACGCGTTATCGTTGACGACCATCGCTGGCAAGCCAGCTCCTATGTATGGACTCGCCCCCACTGTCTACCCGCTTTTGAAAAACCGCTGCCCCGTTGCATCTATGTATTAGGCCTATTCGTGGAAGCCGTCTTCGGCTTCTGGCCAAAATTGGAAAAGCTCGTGGTATGCCGATTACAGTCAGGCCTCGAAGGCCAGTAGGAGCTTAGGCATCAATCCACGCCGGTCTTACCTGGGGTCAATTTTTTTCAGCAGAGGGTCAGACGGTTAGTACCTCGGTGGCAGAACTCTGTCGCTCAGTGGCCCATCGTCGCTGGCTGGCCATCACCCGCGTGGCGACGATAAGTCTGGTCATTCTGTAGAAGCACCCAGACGATTCGCAGGTTGCGGTTGGCTAGCCTGATCGCAGCCTCCTTACGGCCCAACCGGCTCATCCAGTGCAACAAGCGGCGGTCATCGGGTTGCTGGGAATCAGGTCGTAGTTGTTGCAGCACCGCATGGGCTCCCTGGATCATCAGGCTGCGTAAATAAGCATCACCTCGCTTGGTCATGCCCCCCAACCGGACCGTCTCCCCGCTGCTGTGCTGGTCAGGCACCATGCCAAAGTACGCGGCAAACTTGCGGGCATTGGGAAATCGCTCAGGCTTGGTTTCCTTGGCCACCAGTGCCGTGGCAGTGACCGGGCCGATGCCGCGCACAGTCATTAGCCGCTTCGCCGTCATGTCAGCGTTGGCGGCCACTTCCAGGCGTCCCGTCAGTACGCTGATGCGCTCGCCCAAATGGCGCCACTCGGCCAACAGTTCGTCGATCAGCTCACGCAGCAGGCCCGGCACCGGCTGGGTGGCATCTTCCAGCACCCGCGGGATTTTCTGGCTGATCGCAACATCGCCCTGTGCCAAGGCTACGCCGTGCTCAAGCAGCAGGCCGCGCATCTGATTACTGAGGGCCGTGCGTCGACGCACATAGCCCTGGCGGGCACGATGCAACGCCTGCATTGCCAGCGCCGCAACGCTTTTGACCGGTACTGCGCAGATTTTTTCATCGCGATTGGCCCGCAGAATCGCCAGCGCATCGTTGCGATCATTTTTAGGCCCGCTGCGATGTGTGGCCACCAAACCGGCTGGAAGAATCCGCACCGGATTACCTTGCTCTTGCAGCTGCCGGGCCCAGGCCTGGGCACCCGGACCGGTCTCCATCAAAACCACGACATGCGCCGGCAACTGTCGGAGAAAATCATAAAACGCCTCGCGCGACTTGATCCGCTGCTCGTAGCGCACCTGGCCGAGGATATCTTCACCGGCGACCTGAAAGACCTGTTTGGCCAAGTCGACCGCCAAGGTTGTGCAGGCCGACAAATCGGAAGAAGACACGGATTGATCAAACGAACTATGATTTTTCATGGACTCGCCCTCGCTGTCGTTGGCTGTTTAGACTGCCACCGTGGCGCATTGACGCCTCGGCTTGGGCGAGTCCATCCAATTACAAGGGACCGCGCAATACCTGTAGGAACCGGCTTGCTGGCGATGGACTCAGGTGCGCCGCGGTTATCCGGTTTACTCGCGTTATCGTTGACGACCATCGCTGGCAAGCCAGCTCCTACAAGGGACCGCGCAATACCTGTAGGAGCCGGCTTGCCGGCGATGGACTCAAGTGCGCCGCGTTTATCCAGGTCACACGCGTTATCGTTGACGACCATCGCTGGCAAGCCAGCTCCTACAAGGGACCGCGCAATACCTGTAGGAGCCGGCTTGCCGGCGATGGACTCAAGTGCGCCGCGTTTATCCAGGTCACACGCGTTATCGTTGACGACCATCGCTGGCAAGCCAGCTCCTACAAGGGACCGCGCAATACCTGTAGGAGCCGGCTTGCCGGCGATGGACTCAGGTGCGCCGCGTTTATCCAGGTCACACGCGTGATCGTTGACGAGCATCGCTGGCAAGCCAGCTCCTACAAGGGGCCGCGCAATACCTGTAGGAGCCGGCTTGCTGGCGATGGACTCAGGTGCGCCGCGTTTATCCAGGTCACACGCGTGATCGTTGACGAGCATCGCTGGCAAGCCAGCTCCTACAAGGGGCCGCGCAATATCTGTAGGAGCCGGCTTGCTGGCGATGGACTCAGGTGCGCCGCGTTTACCCGGGTCACACGCGTTATCGTTGGACTGCTCAGTCGCCCATTGATCCCAGCAGCCACTGCCGGAATATCTCGGCAGAGGCAGAACGCTTGCGATGCTTGAGCGACACCAGGAACTCGCCATTGCCCGTCACGCATTCGAAAGGTGTAACCCGCTGCAATTCTCCCTTGGCCAGCGCCTCATCAGCCATGAACGTCCAGGCCAGGCCGATGCCCATGCCTTGCTGAACGGCCCGATACGCCAGTGTCAGCTGGTTAAAGACCGGGGCTTTGTCCCGCGCTATGTAGTCGATGCCAAAGTGACCGAACCATTGGTGCCAGTCCAGGCATTGCCAGGCGCACGTGTCGATCTGCACCAGGTTGGCCTGCGCCAAGTGTTCCAGGGTCTTGATCCGCGAAACATCCAGTGAAGGATGGGCCACGGCATAGACGATTTCCGGCAGCAGGAAATCGCTGTCCAGCGAGGGCCATTCGCCAGAGCCATAGAGAATGCCCACGTCGAAATCATTGAGGCTGGCCTCATCGAACTCGTTGATGGCGTGGACGTGCACGGCGATGTCGGGGTAGGCCTTGTTGAATTCGATCAGTTTCGGGAACAGCCAGAACTGGGCCAGGGCATGGGTCGCCAGCACCGAGACGGCGTTGGACTGATGGACATTGCGAATTCGCGTGACGCTTTGGTACATCGTGGTGAGGAGCACGTTGACCGTCATCAGCAGCTCATCGCCTGCGCCGGTCAACTTGACACCCCTCGGTTTGCGCTCGAAGAGCGGGACGCCCATGCAGTCCTCGAGCTGGCGCATCTGTTTGCTCACGGCGCTCTGGGTAAGAAACAGCTCGCCTGCCGCCCCCGTGAAACTGGCGTGCCGTCCCACCGCCTCAAATGTGATCAGGGTTTCCAACGGGGGCAAGGTACGCAGGTAACGGTTAATGAGGGTTCTCCTGAGCGGACGACTGCGCCACGACATTCCGCCCGGGAATGGGTGACCAACTATTTATCGCAGGTGGCGCTTATATACCATGGCTAGAATGCCGCTAAACAGCCTTTCAGAGCCAAGATGATGAACAGTGGGATTGTATTTGCGATTTTGGCGGGTGCTCTCTGGGGAGGGGTGATCATCGCCCCCTCGTTGCTGCCGGAATTCAATGCCGTGCTGATCAGCAGCGTGCGGTTTGCAATGTACGGGCTGATCTCGCTCCTCGTCGCCTTGCCTTTTGCATCACGCCTGCTCTCCCGGTTGACGCGCCGCGATGCCTTGATGCTGCTTCGCCTTTCATTCACCGGGAACATCCTCAACTACGCGCTGTTGGGCGCTTCCGTGCAACTGAGCGGGGTGACTGCCGCCGCCCTTATCAACGGCATGATGCCGGTTGCCATTACCTATCTGGGGCGTGGCGATGCCGGGTCCCTGCCCCTGACAAAGCTCAAGCTGCCCTTGTTGCTGGTATTCCTGGGCATCGTATCGGTGAGCCTCGAACACTCGGGCACACAGGGGGCGAGTGGCTCACTGTCTTCGCGCTTGCTGGGCCTGGCCTGCGGGGTCAGCGGCGTGATCTGCTGGTCGTGGTACGCGACCCACAATGCCCGCTATCTCAAGCAAAGCCATTTCAACAGCAGCGAATGGTCGACGCTGTTGGGTATCGTGACGGGTGTCGTCGCGGTCGTGTTCGGCATCGCGGCCTTGATCCTGTTCCCGAACCTGGTCCCCGCTCAGGTTGAAAACAGCCGCTGGACAGCGTTGCTGTGGGTCTGCCTGTTCCTGGCACTCGGTGGTTCATGGGTTGCCAATGGGCTGTGGAATGCCTGCTCGCGTCGCATGGCCACGTCGTTGAGTGGCCAGATGATCGTGTTCGAAACGCTGTTTGCCTGTGTATACGGTTTTCTGTTCAGTCAGCGAGTGCCTGGCTTGATGGAGGTGACGTCAATCGTGTTGCTGGTGGGTGGGGTCGTCTGGGCGGCGAAGCGCCACCAAATCGTGCCGATGAAACAGGCTGAACCGTAGCCGCTGCTGACCGGCAGCAAGCACGGTAGTCAAGGGTTACCCCGTGACTGCCGCGCTATCCCGAGTGCCGGCTCAGTGCCCGTTTCTGATCATGTCCGCGGCTTTTTCGCCGATCATGATGCACACCGAGTTAGGGTTCCCGGAGATCAGCGTGGGCATGACCGATGCGTCGGCAACGCGCAGCCCTTCCATACCGTGCACGCGCAGGTCCGGGCCGACCACCGAAAGTTCGTCCACCCCCATGCGGCACGTGCCGGATGGATGCAGCGCGGCGTGCGCTTGCTCGTGGCAGAATTTTTTCATTTCTTCCCGGGTCCGGACCGCCCCGTCCGGCACATGCCGCCTGGCAATGAATGGTTTGAAGGCGGCCTGGGACATGATTTGCTCACCCTCCAGGCAACCATCCACCAGACTCTCGATATCGTATGGGTCGGAAAAATAGTTGGGCACGATCCGCGGCGGTGACATCGGGTCGGCTGAATAGAGCTCGACATGGCCTCTGGACCTTGGACGTATCTGTCCCAGGTTCAGCGTGCAGCCATTGCCGCCGGGAACTGAATCGACGCCCTCTTCTATGCCGGCACCGACGACCATGAAGTACTGGATGTCCGGATGGGCCGCCGCCTTGTCGCCCCACCAGAAAGCGCCGCCTTCAATGAGGTTGGACGCCGCCGGGCCTTGTCTGAACAAGGCGTATTGCAAGCCCGCCATCATTTTCCAAAGGGGCTTTTTGTACTTGTCGTAGCTATGCGGCCCGGTCAGTTCATACACCAGAGACACTTCAATATGGTCCTGAAGATTCTGGCCGACACCGGGCAAGTCACTGACCACCTTGATGCCATGTTTATCCAGCTGCGCGGCGGGTCCGATACCGGACAACATCAACAAACGCGGTGAGTTGATGGCGCCGGACGATAAAATGATTTCCTTGTCGGCATGCATCACCTGGCGCACGCCCTTCTCGATGTATTCAACGCCAATGGCTTTACTGCCTTGGGTGAGGATGCGGATGACCCGACACCCGGTCTTTACGGTGAGGTTCTTGCGCGATTTGGCGGGTTTCAGGTAGGCCACTGCCGCACTGCTGCGAAAGCCGTTTTTGGCGGTGATCTGATACAGCCCGCAACCTTCAGGCTGGCCCGAATTGAAATCTTCGTTGTACGGCAAGCCGTATTGCTGGCATGCGCGAAGCCACACTTTGGTCAGCGGATGGATATTGATCGGATCGGAAACACCCAGCGGCCCGCCAACACCATGGGCTTCGTTGCAGAAGCGCTCGTTGTCTTCGGCTTTTTTGAAGTACGGCAGTACGTCCTTGTAAGACCAGCCGGCGGCGCCCTGCTCGGCCCAGCCGTCGTAGTCGGCCGGGACACCGCGGATGTAGATCATCGCATTGACCGAACTTCCGCCACCCAAAACGCTGGCCTGGACCATCGTCGGCGTCTCGGTGCGGCGTTGATCTTCGGTAGGCTCCCAGGCATAGCGTTTGAGCAGCGGGCCTTGCGCCGTCTTGTAGTAGGCGCCGGGAATATGGATATAGGGGTTGCGATCGCGCGGCCCCTCTTCGAAAAGGACGACGGATGCCGTTGCGTCTTCGCTCAGTCTCGAAGCCACGGTGCAACCTGTCGATCCGCCTCCGATTACGATGAAATCCACCATTACGACCTCAGATCTTTTTAGTATTGAGAACAAGGCCACCGGGAGCGATGGCAGCCAATAGAGAGTGACAAGCCTTGACTTGCGCCTGCGCAATGACGGGCAGGCCGAAATCAAACTTGAAAAAGTACTTTTTGGTTGTTGTCGAAAAGCTGTTTATCGACCCACAAGCCGGGTCAACAGTAACTTCAACGCTTTGGCGACTTCGTAACTGTTCTGTTGTTGCTGTTTCTTGCAAAACAACTCGCAACTCCACCAGCCCTCGTACCCGGTGGCCTTCACCGCAGCCGTCCACTCGACAAGGTCCAGAACCCCGCTGCCCGTCGGCACATCCCTGAGGATTTCTTCGTTGGCGATACCACCTTCATACGGCAGCGAGTCACACACGTGCACGCCGTAGATCAGGTCTTTGTTCATCCTGGCAATGTCTTGCGGCTTCACGCCCGAGGTAAAGCAATGCCAGTAGTCGATGACCATCTTGACGTTATCGCGCCCGCAGCGATCAATCAGCTGAAGTTGGTGGTCCAGGCTATTCAGTGGCGTCCAGGACAGCGCTTCAAGATAAAGAAGAACGTCATATTGCTTGGCCAGATCAGCCAGCAAGGTGAGATTCCTGGCGGTCAAGTCATACTGGGTCGCTTCATCAAGACCCAGCAAGCCCGAGTAATGCTTGCTCTTGCCGTGCTGCTGGAAATCGATCACGGCCTGGACATTGATTGGCCCGGTGAGCACTTGCACACCTTTGGCGCCGGCCAGGTTGGCCAACTGGAACAGTCGCTCGGCCTCTTTGAGCAAGTCATTGCGTTCGGTACCCTGGCGCTCGATATCCCTCAGGTAACCAATGCCTGTGACAGGCACGTCCGCAAGCAAATTTTTCAGTTCCGCTTCGGTATAACCGGCCTGCAGCCAGGCTTCCAGTTTTGCGCTGTTGATCTCCAGCGCATCGAAACCCGTGGCCTTTTTAATGTCGATGTCCATCGCCAGGGTCGAGTGCTTTGCAACTGTGGAATGCAGGGCCAGGATATTGTTTTGGGTTTGCATATGACGCTCCTACCGTTGTTATTCATTGTAGAGCGATCGGATTCAGGTAGAGATTTCGCAGCCACGCTAAATAAGGCGCGAACTGACGCAGTTACCGCGTCAGGTCGTGCGTGGCATTGGCCAACGCCCGTACCTTGAACGCGGCAGCCAGCAGAACCCGACGGTCCAGAACCCCCGCATCGACGGCCGCGACAATGGCTGCGGCGATGGCATCCAGACCAGACTCACTGGACACCAGCAACAGGTGTGCGCCTGCCGACAGTGACGCAACGGCCGTGTCCGTGATGGAGTTACCGCGAAGGATGGACACCGCATCGAGGTCATCGGAAATAATCAAACCGTCGAAACCAAGGGTGTCACGCAGAAGGCCGATGATTGTCGACGAGGTGGACGCCGAATGCTCAGGGTCGAGCGCCGGGAACACCGCTGGCCCCGGCATCACCGCCTTGACGCCCGTGGCGATGACTTGCTTGAAGACCTCAAGGTTGTCGTGCAGCAAATGCACTGGCCCGGGAACTGTGGCGGGGGCAATCGCCGGATCCGCTTCAGTGATGTAATGGCCCGGGAAGTGTTTGGCCGTGGCAATCACGCCTGCCCGTTGCACCCCGCGGATAAAGGCACAGCAAACCCGGCTGACCTCGAGCGGGTCGGCGCCCAGGTGCCGGTTGAGCAGCCATGGGTTGGCGCCGGTGACCACGTCGACAATCGGTGCCAGGAACAGATTGACGCCCAGGCTGCGTGCCGCCCGGGCCATCTCGAAGCATCGATGTTCGATGTCCTGAGTGCTCAGCGCCTTGAACTGCTCTCGCGACGCGACGGCAGGGACCAATTGATGAAGGCGTTCGATGCCGCCGAGTTCCTGGTCCACCGCAATCAGTACCGGCGACCCCGCCAACGAGGCCCCTTGCCGGGCGATGTTGACGAAATCTGCCTGGGTTTCCGCGCCCTTTCGCGCCGCGCTCATGGCTCGGCCCACGTACTCGTCCCGTGTCTCCCCCAGCAACAGGGAAACGCCCCCGCGGCTCAGATAACGACGGACGTTTTCGTCCAGGTGCAAATCCCCGAACGCGGGAAGCAGTACCGAATATGCCGCTCTGTAGAGTTCGCTAGACATCGATTTTCCTTGGTTGCGTAGTGTTGAGCACAGAAAGCGTGGAGGTGTCAGTTGGAGGGAAAAGGCACCCAGGCACGCCGTCGGCTGGACTCGACGCACGCCTGGGACAGGCAGACGCCGCGCACGCCCTCATGGATGTCGGGTAACGCAATGCTGGTTGCGCTGCGCCAACCTGCGCCGGCATCGAGTGCCTCGGCGAAATCGGCGTAGAGAACAGCGAGTGCTTCCAGATAGCCTTCGGTGTTGCCGGCGGGCAAGCTGGTGAAGTTCAGTGTCTGGGCGGCGTTGTCGCTCTGGCCTCGGCGGTAGATGCGCTCTGCACCGTCGACGGGGGTAAAGCGCAGTGTTTCCGGGGACTCCTGGCACCATTCGAGCGAAGCCTGGCTGCCGATGATTTTGAAGCGCAGGCCATTACGATGGCCGGGCGCCGCGAAACTGGCCCACAGCAGACCGTCTACCCCGCCTTCGAACTCCAGCTGCACCACACAGGTGTCGTCCAGCCCCCAGCCGGGTACGACCGTGGTCAATTTGGCATTCAGGCTGGTGCAACGGCGCCCGCCCAGGAACTCAAGCATGTTGAAGGCATGGGTGCCGATGTCCCCGACGACACCGGTGGGGCCGGCCTTTTGCGGATCACCGCGCCAGGCCAGGCTTTTACTCAGCGTCGAGACACCCGGCGCCAACCACTCCAGCAGGTACTCGACATACATGAAGCGAATGTCGCCAAGCTCCCCGGCCTGAATACGACTGCGGGCATCCCTGACCATGGGATAGCCCTGGTAGGTGTAGGTCAGCGCGAAGAACGTATCGTGCTGATCGGCAATGCTCGCCAACTCAGTGGCTTCTTGTGGGCTGTTGACCAGCGGCTTGTCGCAAATGACCGGAATGCCCGCCCGCAGAAACAATCGGCAAGGTTCAAAGTGCAGGTGATTGGGTGTCACGATGACGACCGCCTCTATGGGGTCGGATCGACGCGACTCGGCAGCGGCCATGTCCTCGAACGACAGGTAGATGCGCTCGGGTTGAAGGCCAAGTGCCGCGCCCGCCTCCCGACACTTGTCGGCATCCGAAGAGAAGGCACCGGCGACAATGTCGAATCGATTGCAAAGACGCATGGCCGCCCGGTGATAACTGGCGAAGTAAGCGCCCTGCCCGCCGCCAACCATGCCTACCTTGAATCGCCTTTGTCCTGGAATATCGCCGGTCAACCTTGCCATCGCCTGAGACTCCAATCGTTAAGCCTTGAAGTATCGATGGCGAACTTTCTTTGCACCATTTCGCACACCCTCGATACATGACGCGGACTGAAGCACTATTCGGCCATGGCATGGATATCTGTTACCGACGGCCGGACGAAGTGTTACTGGCCGGGCATGCGCCTACCCAATGGTGACTCGGACTGGCCAGCAGGAGCGCTTACAATCTGACGCATTGACTGATATTGGCGGATTGAACTTAAATACTCTTTGCGGGCATGAAACATGCTTGATTAACTATTGAAAATTCAATTGTTTAAGTGGGCACCAAGTTATACAGGCGGTTATTTCGATAACTGATTTATAACCTATATAACCTTCCGCTCTTACACCCTGGCCTATATCGAGAAAAAAATGCCCAGCCGAGGAGATTCGTCGCCCATGTCGCTAACTGCCGCCACCTCGCACCCTGAGCGACAACAGGTTCGCAGCGACTTGCAAGCCAACGTGCAAAAGAACCTGAGTACGCTGGTGGAGTCTTGTCGCTCGGTGGCAGACATGTGCCGCAAAGTTGATGTCAATCGCCAGCAGTTCAACAAATACCTGGTGGGCCAGCACGTCCCCTCGCAGAAAATCCTGCAGAAGATCGGCCGGTATTTCATGATGGAGGCCGAAGACCTTTTCCGGCCGCCCGCCGAGTTCAAGAAGTTTTATGAAGGCTACGAAAACGAACTACCGACAGACTTGCGGGCCTCGGCGCAATTCAATCATTTCCTGCCCCTGGCGAAGCAGTCGGCGGATCTGCTCGAGGACTATCTGGGCGTCTATTACCGGTACCACAACTCCTCTATCTATAAAGGCCGCATCCTGCGTTCGGTCACCTGCCTGTATCGGGCCGACTCGATGGTCCAGTACGTCACCGTAGAACGCTTTCCCTTGCTCGATGGCAGTGGAAAGATCGGCTATTCGTTCACCTATCACGGATTCTGCCTGCTGCTGGGCGATCGTCTGTTCATGGTCGATTTCGAGGGCAAGCAACGTAACGAAATGACGTTTTCGATTCTCACGCCGCAGCATCGCCGGCCAATCCGGTTCCTTTATGGTTTGGTCACCGGTGTGGCGTCATCGTCTTTTCGCCAACCCTTCTCGACGCGCATGGCGTTGGGGCTGGTGGACAAAGGCAAGATCCGCAAACATCACCTGCGCAATGCAACCGCGGTGCTTCCCAGCGATCAGTCGTTACCGCTGGAAGTGCGCGAATACATGACGGGCGATAACGCCACTATCGTCTGGGGCGGTCAGGATTGAGACGTTGCGCTCAATCAGTTCGCTCGCGAACTGCGCGCAGTAATGATCTCCACCAACGACGGCCCTTTGCTGTTCAGCGCCTTGATGAAGGCTGGATTGAGTTGCGAAGCATGTTCGACTCGCCACGCTTGCAGGCCAAAGTTTCTGGCGATGCCCGCGAAGTCAGGCGAGTAAGGTTTGCCGTCCGGCAAATTGAATTCCCCGGCCCGATGTTGCCCGGCGAGGGAAACTTGCACATCGCTCAACGACTCAGGCCCGCTGTTGTTGAACACCAGGAACACCACGGGAAGACTGTGCATCACGCACACCGCCAGTTCCTGCATCGACTGTAAAAAATCCCCGTCGCTGACGGCACACACCACTTGACGTGCCGGCATGGCGAGCTTCGCGCCAATGGCTGCCGGAACTGCCCAACCCAGCGCGCCGGCGCCAGAGGTACAGAAGTGACCTCGGTGTTGATAATCCGGGAAGATCTCACTGACAGTCTCCCGCAGACTCTGCGTCCCGACCATCAGCAGCGCATCCCCCTCCAGGATCGAACTCAGTTGCGCCAGGGGCCTGAGAGCCACCAGCGGTGGGATGTCGCTGGCGTTGTTGGCCCGCAAGGTGGCGGGTGACAAACTGGCGTCGACCGAGGCGCCCTGGACAGCCGCCGGGATATCCAGGCTGACCGGGCCGACGCGACCGCTGAACATCGTATCGAAGGCCTGGCGCAGGGCCTGCGCCAACTGTTCAATCGACGAAACCCGCACATGCTCTTTGCTGATGCCAGTGGCTGTGAACTCAGGAGAATCAACGCCGCGTTCGGTGTCGCCGGCAGTGATCACCAGCATCGCCGAGGCATCCGCCAACGCCACTGCAATCGCGCCCAAGGCTTTCGAAAGGCCCAGCGGCGCCGGCAGAAGTATGGCCATCGGCCGACCGCAGGCACGAAAATAGCCGTCGGCCAGGTGGACCGCGCTTTGCTCCTGTATGACATGAATGAAAGGGATGTCGGAGCCTGTCTTGAGCAATGCTTCTACCAAGGCCCAAGAGCCTTCACCCGGCATGCCGGCAACATAATCGACACCGTTCGCTTTCAGCGCTTTCGCAACAATCTGACCACCCGTGAGCTTCACAGAAAAACTCCCATCGAATAGACGCTGGCGCCAGTGCGGATGCACGTTGCTGCGTCTCAAGACCGTCATCGGAGTATTCGCCTGGAACAAACACGGCTCAATTTCGCACCCCCCGCAAAAGAGACGCACGTTGACGCACGTGAACACCGCCCATCCCCCGCTCAAGCGGGACTATCGTTATCAGGAGACTGCTGCGCCGATTAGGTCACTTTGATGCGTCAGAGTGCGTCGCTTTTAAAGGTGCTGCGAAATTGAGTGCCCTGCCCGCCAGGCCAATACTCGATCCATGAAAACAACAAGCCGAGCCTATCAAGCGCTGGGCGCGCCACGTGAAGCCTTCACCCTGCTACTTGAAGAACACGGCGCGTACCCAGCCAAGGAAGAGTCGATCGGACCAGTGGAGGCCAACTGCGCAATGCTCTCTCTACCAGGCAGCACAGCGCCACAACCTCCCCAGCCGCATGGAAACATCGCTGGCCATAACTCTGCCGATTTACCTGACTGCATGCATAAGGACATGCCCGGCGAAACCCGCCGAGCGCACGCCATTGCAAGTCGTTAACCGTTAGCAAACAACCACCCTAGGCAGGAACTCAAAATGAAAAAAGAAACAGAGTCGGGTTATGGATCAACCGGCATTAACCTGGATTCGATCAGCCTGAACCGGCGCTCGTTCATGCTGGGGGCTGCTGCGTCTGCCGCAGGGTTGTACATTGCTTCGTTCGTGCCAAGTGCATTTGCCGCCTCCTCGGGTCATCTGGAGATTCTTGGCTGGGAAGGTGAAACCGGTGATGCGGAGCTGGCCGAGTGGCGCAAACAGCGTGGCATCACCGTGCGCTCCAGCTATGCCAGCAACCAGGACGACATCACCGCGCGGCTGGCCGGTTCCGATCCCGTGCAGCTTGACCTGACCATGTACGCGTTGGGCTACGAGACCATCTATCAGCAGATGGGCCTGCTCAAGGCGATCGATACCGCGCAGATCCCCAACTACTCCGCAGAAAACACCGTGCCGCTGTTCTATAAAGGCAGCCGCTGGTACTGGGATGGCAAGCAATGGGGCGTCCCGCTGTTGTGGGGCATGAACACGATCGTCTACAACCCCAAGAAAATGAACAAACCCGCCGAGTACAAAGACCTGCTCGACCCGAAACTGAAGGGCCGGCTGACCTTTGTCGATGACGGGACTTCCAACTGGTCACTGATCGCGATCATTGCCGGCTACGGCGACAAATTCCCTAACCTGACCCGCGCCGAATTCGATGACGCCTTCGAAAAACTCAAACCGTATCGTGATCAATGCCGAGTCTTTGCGGCCTCCTCGGGCGATGCCGTTTCGCTGTTGGTGTCCGGCGAAGTCGACGCGGTGTTTTCGGCGTCGGCCAACACCCCGAGCGAGACCAAAAAGCGCGGCATAGTCACAGAGCTATCGGTGCCCAAGGAAGGTGCTGCCCTCTGGTGCGATGCCTTGTTCATCCCCAAGACAGCCAAGGACGTACCGCTCGCGCTGGAGTTCATCAACAAGACGCTTGAGGCCGACACGCAGGCGAAAATGGCCACCACCATGTTCTCCGGCGTGGTCAACAGCAAGGCGGTGCCGCTGCTCTCCGAAGAGCTCAGGACAACGTTCGACTACGCGAACCTGGACAGCTTTTTCGAGAAATCGAAGCTCTACGGCCAGCCGCCCCTGAGCTCCGACAAGTACGTGACCTATGCCGAGTGGATCGATCAGTGGGCGAACTTCAAAGGCTCGTTCTAGCGGCCCCGGCTATCCGCCCAGGTAAAAGAACGGCTTGAGAGGGCGCCCGGCAAGGCGCCCTCGTTATCGAAACAAAAAGCAAAGGCACAATCATCATGAACGTAGTCAACAACAGCGAGCCCATCCTCCTCGATGACAGGGATTCAAAGGCTGGCAAACACGTGAAAATCGACAAGAAAACACTCAGCGGCTATCTACTGGCATCGCCTCCCCTGTTCTTTCTGGTGGTGTTCTTCCTCATTCCGTCGCTATTGCTGCTGGTCGCGAGTTTCTGGACCGCCAAGACCTTCAGCATGGAACCTGCGGCAACCCTGGCCAACTACGCCAAGGCCTTGACTGCCACCGGGTTTTACGACTCGCTCTGGATCGCCCTGCAGAATGGCTTCTGGACCGCGGTGCTGTCGACGGTCATCAGTGCCCCGGTCGCCTACTACATTGTCTATCGCACGCGCTCCAATGCCGTGCTGTACCTGGCCCTGGTCTCCTGGTTCTCCAGCTACCTGGTGCGGGTCTACGCCTGGCGCTCGATCCTGGGCACCAACGGCGTGATCAACTCCACCCTGATGCACCTGGGACTGATCGATCAGCCACTGGAATGGCTGGTCTTCAGCAAGTTTTCAGTGGTGTTGACCCTGGTGCACATCATGCTGCCCTTCACCCTGCTGCTGCTGGTGTCGGGCTTGCGCGACATCAAGCGGGACTACCTGGAAGCCGCTGCGGACCTGGGTGCCGGCGGTGCCACCATCCTGTGGCGGGTGATCATGCCGATGGCACACAAGAGCATCGTCAGCTCGTTCATGTTCACCTTCGTGCTTGCCGCCAGTGACTACGTCACCCCCCAGCTTTTGGGCGGCCGTGACGCGATGACCACCGGCCTGGTGATCGCCAACCAGTTTCGCTCGGTCGGCAACTGGCCACTGGGGGCTGCGATGGCCTACTTGCTGCTGCTGGTTTTCATGCTGGTCTATGCGTTGCTGCTGGGTGTGTTGCGGGCTGCAAACCTGGCGCCCGGCAAGCGTTACCACGACTGATGACCGCCCATAAAAAAGGTAACTCGCCATGATCAGGCTCTTCACTTACGTCTACATGCTGTTTCTTTATGCGCCCATCGCGATCATCGCGCTGTTCAGCTTTCATTCGTCGGCCTCGCTGTCGTTCCCGTTCGAAGGCTTTTCGACCCAATGGTACGAGGCGCTGTTCAGCAGCCCGGACTTCATGACCGCATTGACCAACAGTGCAATCGTCGCCGCGGGTTCGGCCATTCTGACCACCTTGCTGGGAACGTTCTCGGCCCTGGCGCTGATGCGCATGAAGGGCCGGATCAAATCCATCTTTGCCTTCATGAACTTCGCTCCAATCGCCCTGCCCGGGCTGTTCCTGGGGATCGCGCTGGTGATTTTCTTCTCGTTGATCGGCCTGCCACGCTCACTGTTGACGGTGATCATCGGCCATACCTTGTTCACCTTCCCCTTCTTCGTCGAGTCCGTGCGTTCTCGCCTGGAATACTTCGATCTGTCGTTCGAAGAAGCTGCACGTGACCTGGGTGCATCGCCGCTCAAGGCGTTCTGGTTGGTGACGCTGCCGATCATCGGCCCGACGATTGCCGGTGCCGCGATCCTGGCGATCGCCCTCTCCCTGGACGAATTCCTGATCACCGTGTTCGTCACCGGCAGCGACACCACGTTGCCACTCATGATTCTTTCGATGATGCGCCGCGCCGTCAGCCCAACCATCAATGCCGCCTCGGTGTTCATGCTGGTCGTGACCATTGCCATCATTGTCATTGCCGGCCTGGTCATGACCCTGCGCCGTCGTCGTCTCGAACTTGAACGTGCTGAAACTGCAGAGTAATCGCCATGACCAACAGTATCGAACTGACCGGAATATCCAAGAGCTACGGCAATCTGACTGCCCTGGGCAAAGTCGACCTGACCGTAAAGCGCAACGAAATCCTGACCCTGCTCGGCCCCAGCGGCTGCGGCAAAACCACACTGATGCGGATCATCGCGGGCTTCGAAGAACCGACCACCGGCAAGGTCGTGATCGACGGCAAGGACTCCACCGCGCTGGCACCGGAACATCGCCCCGTCAACATGGTGTTTCAGAAGTACGCCCTGTTCCCGCATCTCGATGTCTTCGACAACGTGGCGTTCGGACTGCGCCTGAAAAAGAAACCGCGAGACGAAATCAAGCGTGAAGTGACCAAGGCACTGGAGTTGGTGCAACTGGAAAGCTTCAAGAATCGCTGGATTTCCGAGCTCAGTGGCGGCCAGGCGCAACGGGTAGCGCTGGCCCGAGCCCTGGTCAACCGCCCCGCCGTGCTGTTGCTCGACGAACCCTTGGCGGCCCTGGACCTGAAGATTCGCCACCACATGCTCAACGAGATCAAAAGGATCCACGAAGAGACCTCGACCACTTTCGTCTACGTCACCCATGACCAGGACGAAGCGATGATCCTCTCCGATCGGGTGGTGCTGTTGAACAAGGGCGGCATCGAGCAGATCGGTGGGCCACAGGAGATGTACTGGTCGCCGCGCACCTTGTTCGCCGCAAAATTTTTCGGCGACACCAATATCGTCAACGGCACCTATGGGCCGGCCGATGCCAGTAGCGGTTATGTCGAGCTTCCGTTCGGACGCTACGCACACACGGTCAAGAACAACCTGGGTGCCGGGCCGGTCAATGTGTCGATCCGCCCGGAAACCATCGGCCTCGAGCCTGCCCTGGGCAAACCACTGGCCAACGGAGCCTTTGCCGGAAAAGTCAAAGACACTTCGTTCATCGGCAATCGGGTTATTTACCGCGTCGCCGTAGCCGGCGGAACCCTCGACCTCAAGTGCCAGCAGTTGCCGACCCCCGGCAGCCTCACACTGCCGCCCGGTGCGGATGTCGCCCTGACCTGCAAACCGGACAGCTTCGTGGTGATACCCGCCTGAACAGCTTTCGTTTGAACGGCAATCCCTGCGGCATTTCGCGCCGGGTCTGCGATTAACACCGACGCTGGATCAGCTCTTCACCAAGAGCCTGATCCGGCGTTTTTTTTGACCTGAACGGTGAACAACAATGGTCCAATATATCGTGGTCGGGGGTGGGTCAGCCGGGTGCGTCATCGCCTCGCGCCTGAGCGAAGACAAACAGGCGTCGGTCGTGCTGCTGGAGGAAGGGCCGAGAGACACCCACCCGTTCATTCATCTGCCGGTGGGTTTCTATAAAACCAGTCAGGGCAACCTGGTGGAACGCTACCCCTGGGAGCCACCGGCCGGCTATATCGGCACGCCGAATCCGACCATGGTGCAGGCCCGGGTACTGGGTGGCGGGAGTTCCGTAAACGCCATGGTGTACTTGCGCGGGCAACCTGCCGACTACGACAGTTGGGCCGAGGGCGGTGCCAGGGGCTGGGCCTACAAGGACGTCCTGCCGTTCTTCAGGAAATGCGAAAGCAATGACCGTTTCAGCAACGACGCCCATGGCACCGACGGCCCGCTCGGTGTCTGCGATCAACGTTTTACCCACCCCTTGACCAAAATCTGGCTACAGGCCTGCCAGCAGGCAGGGCTGGCCTACAACGCCGATTTCAACTCCGGGGTGCAGGACGGTTGCGGGCTGTATCAGATCAACGCCAGCAACGGCCTGCGATCGAGCACCTCGGTGGCCTATCTGAAACCCGCGCGGCGGCGCCCCAACCTGACGGTCAAGACCGATTGCCGGGTGTTGCGCATCCTCGTCGAAAACGGACGCGCCATTGGCGTTGAATACCTTGAGAAGAACCGTCGCCAGGTGCTGCGGGCCGATTGCGAAGTGATTGTCAGCGCTGGGGCGATCAACACGCCAAAACTGTTGATGCTGTCGGGCATTGGTCCGGCCGCTCACCTGCACGACAAAGGCATCAGGGTGATCCATGACCTGCCGGGGGTCGGGCGGAATTTGCAGGATCATATCGAAGTGTCGTTGATCAATGAACTGCGTCGCCCCTTGAGCTACGACAAGTACAAGAAGCCGCACTGGAAGATCGCCGCCGGCTTGCAGTACGCCCTGTTCCGCCAAGGCCCGGTGACCTCCAACGTGGTCGAAGGTGGCGCCTTCTGGCGGACTTCCCTGGCCGAGAACCGTGCGGACGCCCAGTATTGTTTCATGGCCGGGGCCGGCGTCGAGGACGGCGTAGGGTCCGTTCCTGGTGGCAACGGCTGCACCTTGAACGTCTGCCAGACCCGCCCTCGTTCCAGCGGTTTCCTGCAACTGCACAGCGCAGATCCCATGGACCTGCCCCGCATCGAGCCCAATTACCTGGCCGACCCGTTCGACGTGGAGTGCATGGCGCAGGCCACCGAGTTTGGTCGGCACATCATGTCCCAGGCCGCATTGGCCGGGCACATTCAGCGCGAGCACGTGCCCGCGGAACCGTTACGCACGCGTGATGACTATCGGCGATTCGTGCGCCAGCACGCCCACGCTGCGCTGCATCCGGTAGGCACCTGCAAGATGGGTATGGACGACATGGCGGTGGTGGACAACGAACTGCGTATACACGGGATCGATGGCCTGCGGATCGCCGACAACTCCATCGCACCGAGCCTGTGTTCCAGCAATACCAATGCGCTGGCGATCATGATCGGCGAGAAGGCGGCTCATCACATTCAGCGCGCGGGGTAACCCGGGCAAAGGGCCAATACCTGTAGGAGCCGGCTTGCCGGCGATGGACTCGAGTGCACCGCGTTTATCCGGGTTACACGCGTTATCGTTGACGATCATCGCTGGCAAGCCAGCTCCTACAAGGGACCGCGTCCCGGTCGAAACACGAAATACCTGTAGGAGCCGGCTTGCTGGCGATGGACTCCAGTGCGCCGCGTTTATCCGGGTTACACGCGTTATCGTTGACGATCATCGCTGGCAAGCCAGCTCCTACAAGGGACCGCGTCCCGGTCGAAACACGAAATACCTGTAGGAGCCGGCTTGCTGGCGATGGACTCCAGTGCGCCGCGTTTATCCGGGTTACACGCGTTATCGTTGACGATCATCGCTGGCAAGCCAGCTCCTACAAGGGACCGCGTCCCGGTCGAAACACGCAATACCTGTAGGAGCCGGCTTGCTGGCGATGGACTCAAATGCGCCGCGTTTATCCGGGTTACACGCGTTATCGTTGACGACCATCGCTGGCAAGCCAGCTCCTACAAGGGACCGCGTCCCGGTCGAAACACGCAATACCTGTAGGAGCCGGCTTGCTGGCGATGGACTCAAATGCGCCGCGTTTATCCGGGTTACACGCGTTATCGTTGACGACCATCGCTGGCAAGCCAGCTCCTACAAGGGACCGCGTCCCGGTCGAAACACGCAATACCTGTAGGAGCCGGCTTGCTGGCGATGGACTCCAGTGCGCCGCGTTTACCCTGTTCGCACGCGTTACCGTTAACGACCCTCGCTGAAAGTCCAAAAAAAACTCCCCGAATGGGGAGCCTTTTTTACCACTGGACGATCACACGGCCTGTTTGTAACGGCGAATCCGGATATCCGCCTGTTCCTTGTGCCCGGCAAAACCTTCCATGCCGCACAAGCGCGAGCAGTACTCGCCGACCAGCACAGAGGCTTCGTCAGTCAGGACACGCTGATAGGTGCAGGTCTTGATGAACTTGCCGACCCACAGGCCGCCGGTGTAACGCGCGGTTCCGGTGGTGGGCAATGTGTGGTTGGTGCCGATCACCTTGTCGCCGTAGGAGACATTGGTGCGCTGCCCGAGGAACAGCGCACCATAGTTGGTCATGTGTTCCAGGAAATACAGAGGGTCACGGGTCATGACCTGGACGTGTTCGGAGGCAATGCGGTCGGCTTCCTCGACCAGTTCGTCCACGGTGTCGCACAGGATGATCTCGCCATAGTCACGCCAGGCGACGGAGGCAACGGGCGCGGTCGACAAAATGCCCAGCTGGCGCTCGATTTCCGCCGGCAGGGTTTCCGCCAGCTCAGCGCTGTTGGTCAAAAACACCGCGGGCGAGTTGACGCCGTGCTCGGCCTGCCCCAGCAAGTCCGCGGCAATGATTTCGACATCGGAACTGTCGTCGGCTATCACCAGTGTTTCGGTCGGCCCGGCAATCAGGTCGATGCCGATCTTGCCGAACAACTGACGCTTGGCTTCGGCGACATAGGCGTTGCCCGGGCCGACGATCATATCGACAGGCTTGAAGGCATCGGTGCCCAACGCCAACGCAGCAATGGCCTGAACGCCGCCAACACAATAGATTTCATCGGCGCCGGCCAGGTACATGGCCGTCACGATGGCCGGATGAGGCTTGCCGTCGAACGGTGGCGCCGCTGCAACCACGCGCTTGACGCCCGCAACCTTGGCCGTCAATACGCTCATGTGTGCCGATGCCAGCAATGGATACTTGCCGCCGGGGATATAGCAGCCCACCGAGTTCACCGGAATGTTGCGATGTCCGAGGATCACGCCCGGGAGTGTTTCGACTTCGACATCGTGCATCGAGGCTTTTTGCACCTCGGCAAAACGCCGCACCTGTGCCTGCGCAAACTTAATGTCACCGATTTCCTGTTCCGAAAGACTGGCGACGCACGCGGCGATTTCTTCGTCGGTCAGGCGGAAGGTCGCAGGCTCCCACTTATCGAATTTCTTCGAATACTCGCGAACGGCTGCATCGCCGTTCTTGGCGACATTGGCAATGATCTGCTCGACCGTCTCGCGCACTTGCGCAGCGATTTCGGCTTGGGCTTCGACCGGCTTACTTTTTTTCAGATAACGAATCATCAATTTGCTCCTGGTGGTTCTTGATGCACGCAACATGCACTCAGCATTGGCAAACATCTTTTCGCACCCCCCTGCTCCGGGCAATTTCGCAGCCGCCCTATTGCTGACGCGATCTGACGCAGCACAGACGCAAAGTTGAAGCACTTGCAGCAGCGCAGCCGCTCTGGCGCGGGCGATCGTGTTATTCGTATAACCTTTTATTATCAAAACCGACTTGAACAAAACCGTTCTACTGTCCGTGCCTGTTCACCGCATCTCCACGCAAACCCAAGCCAGACTGGCTATTCCATTAAAAATTTGATCAAGGCATTGACAGCGGCGTTTTGAGTGATAGCTTAAATAAGCGGTTATACGTATAACCTAATAATCACACCCAACCTAAGAGGTGACCAACCGTGAGTCGAGTCTTGTATCTATACGGTGGCTGGCCCGGCCATTTCCCCTACGAAATCGCCGCATGGGCCCGGACCGTTTTCCAGGAGCTGGATTTCGACATTGAAGAGTCGACCGACATCTTCACATTGGACAGGGATTTGACCGGTTACGACCTGATCGTGATTGGCTGGAACAACGCGGTCACCACTGAAACGCTGACCGCCTCGCAGGAAAACCGCCTGCTCGAAGCGATCGAAAGCGGCACCGGCCTGGTGGGTTGGCACGGTGCGGGGGCGGCCTTTCGCGCCAGCCTCAAGTACCACTGGGTGCTGGGCGGCTCCTTTCTTGAGCATCCGATGGGCGAAGGCTTTCCCCATCCTTACCAGGTCAACGTCATCGACCACACGCATGAGGTCACTCAAGGCGTCGAGGATTTCGAGGTGCGTTCCGAGCAGTACTACATGCAGGTGGACCCGAACATCCATGTGCTCGCCGAAACCACGTTCGATGGCAACCCGTTCCCGTGGATCAAGGGCCATCGCAGCCCGGTTGCCTGGGTACGCCAGTGGGGCCTGGGGCGCGTTTTCTACCACTCCATCGGACACGACACCAGCAACCTGGCCGACCCCAATATCCGCCGCCTGACCAAACAGGGCCTGAACTGGGCAACGCGCGGACGAGCTGAAGGTCACGGCAAAACCACCGCATCCACCCCGCTTTCATCAACCCAAGGAGTCCTGTCATGAGCAAATTGACCGGCAGCCAGATCGTGGCACAAACCCTGAAAAACTACGGCGTCGAGTATGTCGCCGGCATTCCCGGCCACGGTATCTGGACACTCACCGACGCCTTCCTCGAGGAAGACTCGAAACTCAAGTTCATCCAGGTCTTCCACGAACAGAGCGCCGTGCATCTGGCCGATGGTTACTACCGCGTGGCCGGCAAGCCGATGGCGGCGGTCACCTCCATCGGTGCCGGTGCCGCCAACACCGTAATCGGCATGGCCACCGCGTTCACCGACTCCACCAGCCTGATGCTGATCACTGGCGGGCCGCCCACCCACATGCGTGGCCACGGTCTGCTGCAGGAGCTGGAACGCTACACCGACAACGACTTCCCGAAAATCGCCGAAGCCGTGACCAAGCGCCACTGGGTCGCCACGCGCGTTGAAGAGTTGCCGTTCATGATGCATCGGGCCTGGAGCTCGATGGTCACCGGCCGCCCGGGTCCGGTCCATCTGGAAATCCCGATGGATGTTCAGGCCGAAGCCGCGGAAGTGACCCTCCATGCCCTGGAAGAACGCACGCCGATCGGCAAGTGCTTCCCGGATCCGGCGGCCACGGCCCGCGCCGTTGAAGAACTGCAGGCCTGCAAGCGCCCGGTGCTGGTCATCGGTGGCGGTGTCATCACGGGTGAAGCCAGCGCTGAAGTGCTCGCCCTGGCCGAGGCCTGGAAAATTCCGGTGGTCACCACCTGGAACGGCAAAAGCGGTTTCCCCGAAGACCACCCGTTGTTCGCCGGCAGCGTCGGCCAGACCGGCACGATGTGCGGCAACAAAGTAGCCTCCACCGCCGATGTGATTATCGCCGTGGGTTGTCGCTTCACCGACTGGTCGTCGTCCAGTTATGCCAAGGGCGTGACCTTCGCCATTCCGCCGTCGAAGTTGATCCACATCGATATCGACCCGCACGAAATCGGCAAGAACTACCCCGTCACCGTGGGCATCTGCGCAGACGCCAAACACGCACTGGCCCATATCGTCGAAGGCCTGAAAGGCCAGACTGTCGATCGCGAGGAGTACCTCGGCGATCTGCGCGGTTATCAGGACGAATGGGAAACCAAGCTCGCCGGCCGTCGTGACTCCGACCGCTTCCCGTTCACCTCGCAACGTCCATTGGGCGCGTTACGCAAGATCTTCCCGCGCGACACCATCGTGGTGGTCGGTTCCGGCAACACCCAGGGCGCGGTCAAACAGACCTTCCCGGTCTATACCCCGCGCACGCACCTGACCTCCGGCGGGTTCTCCTCCATGGGCTGGGCCGTGCCTGCCGCCATCGGCGCCAAACTGGCGGCGCCGAACCAACCGGTGGTCTGCATCCTGGGCGACGGTGACTTCCTGATGACGTCGCAGGAAATCGCGATTTGCGTGACCAACAACATTCCGGTCGTGTTCATGATCCAGAACAACGCCGGGTACATGTCGATTCGCGGTGGTCAGCGCAAGCAGACCAGCCGCCATATCGGCACCGAGTTCAACCACCCGGACGGCACGCCATACAGCCCGGACTTCAAAGCGGTGGGCGAAGCCTTCGGCCTGAAGTCTTACCGTGTGGAACGCCCGGAAGACCTTGAGCCGATCCTGCAGGAGGCGCTGGACCTGAACGCTCCGGTGCTGATCGAAATCCCGACTGACCGCGACGCTGCCGGCCCTTGGGTACCGGGCTGGTGGGACTTCCCGATTCCCGAATACATCACTGACGAACGTCAGGACGAGTACTGGGAAATCCGCAACTCCGAACAACACCTGTAAGAACTGGAGCAGCTCAAATGAGTGATGCATTGATTTCGCATCATGCAGAGCTGAATCCACAATCGGGGGCGTCGCGCGAACCGCGCGTCCTCGACGTGGTGACACCTGATGCAGATGGCAATATCAATTGTGATGTGGTGATTATCGGCTCGGGCATGGGCGGTTCGACCTTTGCCCATGCGTTGCGCGATAGCGGGCTGGACATTGTGATCGTCGAACGTGGTGATTTCCTGCCGCGAGAAATACACAACTGGAGCAGCGAATCGGTCTTCGGACAAGGCCGTTACCGCAATGCCGAGCAGTGGCTGGACGAAGCCAACCAACCCTTTTCGCCTGGCGTATTTTATTACGTCGGTGGAAACACCAAATTCTATGGCGCGATGCTGCCACGGTTTCGCGAAGAAGACTTTGCCGAAATCCGGCACGCCGAAGGCCTCTCCCCGGCCTGGCCGATCAGCTATGCCGATCTGGAACCCTGGTACGCCGAGGCGGAAAAACTCTACCGGGTACACGGCCAGGCAGGCGTCGACCCCAGCGAGCCCTGGCGCTCGGGCCCCTACCCGCAACCGGCGCTCGAGCACGACCCGGCCCTGGCTGCCCTGGAGCAGAGCATGCGCCGCTCAGGCCTCAAGCCTTTCGTGATGCCCGCAGCCGTGGACTATGGCAATGGCGGTGACTGCGTACTGTGCTCAACGTGCGATGGTTACCCTTGCCTGCTGGACGCCAAGGCTGACGCTGAAGTTTCTGCCTTGAGGCCGGCCTTGCGCAGCGCAAGCGTCAGGTTGCTGACCCGTACCACGATCAAGCAACTGATAACCGCGGCGGACGGGCGCACGGTCACGCAAGCCCACGGCCTGATCGATGGTCGTGCCGTGACGCTGCACGCCAAGCGCTTCGTACTGGCCTGCGGTGCGGTGAACAGCGCCGCGCTGCTGCTCAAGTCGGCAAACGAACAGCACCCCGAAGGCCTGGGCAACAGTTCCGGGCAAGTGGGTCGCAACTACATGGTGCACAACAGCACGTTTATGCTGGCGGTCGACCCTCGACGCAAAAACAAGGTGATCTTCCAGAAGACCCTGGCCATCAACGACTGGTACAGCGCCGGTGCGAACAACTCGTTCCCCCTGGGGAACGTGCAGATGCTGGGGAAAATCCGCGAACCGATGATCACCTCCATGCGTCCGTGGCTGCCGAAGTTCGCCTCGCGCTACATCACCGATCATAGCGTCGACCTGTACCTGACGTCGGAGGACCTGCCGACCCGGGAGAACCGGGTCACCTATGACGCGCAGCGCGGCGCGATCAAGGTCCATTGGCAACCCAACAACCTCAAGGCCCATGAAGGCCTGGTGAGCAAGACCAGCCAGGTCATGCGGGCGGCTGGCTACCCGTTGATCCTGAAAGCGCGCATGGGCATTGCCACCAATTCGCATCAATGCGGTACGGCGGTCATGGGCAAGGACCCGGCGTCGAGCGTGCTGGACATCAATTGCAAGATGCATGACCTGGACAATGTCTGGGTGGTCGACAGTTCTTTCTTCCCGTCATCGGCCGCGGTCAATCCGGCACTCACCATCGCCGCCAACGCCCTGCGGGTCGCGGCGAACTTCAAGCAATTGGCGCCGTGAACGGCATAGGGTGAAAGTGAAGGCTGCGATTGTGCAAGTCACCGCAGCCTTGTTCATCGAACGGTGTCAAGCGTCCTGCACCTTGCGCGTCGAAGTGCGCACGATCAATTTGGTGGCGAAAATCTTCTGTTCAGGCTGCAGCGGAGCATCGGCCGGCGCATTCAACTGCTCGGTCAACAGCCTTGCCGCATAGACGCCTTTCTCGACGATGGGTTGGCCAATGGTGGTCAGGCCCAGTTGCACCGCCTCGGGGATATCGTCGAAGCCAATCACCGAAAGGGCTTGCGGAACCTCGCGATTGAGCGCGTGGGCGGTTTTCATGCAGGCGATCGCCATGACATCCGAACAGGCAACCACTGCCGTGACGTCGCTGGATGTCAGCAAGGTAAAGGCCGCGGCTTGCCCGGACGTCGAATCAAGCCCGCCGGCCTCTATGATGCTCAGGTCCTCGAATGCCAGGCCCGCTGCACTGGCCTCCTCCACATAGCCGGTCAGCCGCTCCCTGACGATACGCTCGCTGGCACTCTTGAAGCGGTGGCGGTCGATTGGTCCGCGATATCCATCCGGGTTCAGCCGGTCGATGATGACCCCTATCTTGCGGTGCCCCAGCTCGAGCAAGTGACGCATCTGCGCGCGTGCGGCACCGCGGTCATCGATCCCGACAAAAAAGGAGCCTTCCACCAGCGGCGAATCGATCACCACAAACGGAATGTTCTGTTTCACCACGGCCAGCACGGCCGGATGGTCATCAGGCAGGGTCGAGATGATCAAGCCATCCACCAGCCCGCGCAGCGCGAGGCTGCCGTGGTTCGCTGCGGGTGTGCGGCCAATGAGCCGATTGTTGTTGAGCGGGAACAACGTCAGCGCGACGTTCTCCAGTTCGCCCACCTCGCTGATCCCGCGCAGCAAGGCAACGGTGCAAGGGTCGGCGAACGCCAGGGACAACTTGTCCATCATCATCAACCCGATCGCCCCGATCTTGCCCGAGCGAAGGCTGCGGCCAAGCACATTGGGTCCCGGGTAGCCCAGTGACGCGGCTACGGCAAGGATATGCTCACGTTGGGCCTCGGACAGTTTGGATGGGCGATTGTAGGCGTAAGACACCGCAGGCTGAGACACCCCCGCCGCCAGTGCTACATCTTTCATTGAAACGGATGCCATCGCTTGCTTCCCGATCTGTTTTGAAAACCTCATGAGAGGTCAGTAAAAAAACGCCATGTGCTCAGTGTAACCGTTGCGGCGAAACCTTCGGAACCAGTCGAGTGGCACTGAAAATGATCGCGATCATCAACGAGGCAACGACGAGCAATGCCAGCGAAAGGTTGCTTGCATGGGCGACGAACCCGATGGCCGCCGGCCCCATCAATATGCCGAGGTAGCCCAGGCTGGTGGCGGCGGCAATGGCCAGCTCACCGGGCATCGACGTTTGCGCGCCTGCCAGCGACAGGTAGACCGGAGCGATGTTGGCCAGACCTGCGCCTATCACCGCGAACCCCACGAGATTCAATAGCCAGTCATTGGCCAACACCACCATCGCGAAGCCGGACATGACCACCAGTCCACCGCCAACGAGCACCACCCGTGCGCCCAACTTCAGCAGTATCCGGTCACCGTTCAATCGGCCCAGCGCCATCATGACCGCAAACACCGCGTAGCCCAGGCCGGCCAGCGAATGCTGGACACCTCGCTCGTCAGCCAGGAACACCGCGCTCCAGTCGAGAATCGCCCCTTCCGCGAGGAAGGCGAACAGGCAAAGCATACCCAGCAGTAAAACTTTTCGGGTGGGCCTGACAAATATCGGGGCGCCTTCGTCACCACTGCGCCCCAGCAACTGGCGACCATGCGTCAGGACGAAGGTGACCAGGATCGCCATGACCGCACTGCTTGCCACCAACGGCGTGGCGCCCAGCCATAACAATGCAGTGATACCCGCCGCACTGATAATCGCGCCGAGGCTGAACAGCCCATGAAAGCCGGACATGAGCGAGCGTCCG
Source organism: Pseudomonas sp. P5_109 (assembly GCF_034009455.1). Taxonomy (NCBI): domain Bacteria; kingdom Pseudomonadati; phylum Pseudomonadota; class Gammaproteobacteria; order Pseudomonadales; family Pseudomonadaceae; genus Pseudomonas; species Pseudomonas sp. P5_109. Next base: position 3,489,619 of record NZ_CP125380.1, on the reverse strand, counting down.
GTCGCGCGTTCGACCATCACGCCCTGAACGTTCATCGTCACGTCGACCGACCCGCACCCCGCCCCGAACACGATGAGGCTGAATATCAAGCCGGCAAAGGAATGAGTCGTCGCCAACAAGGGCAAGGTCAGCAGCACCAGGGCAATACCCACGTGCATCGTAAAGCGACAGCCCCTGCGCGCATTGAGAATGCCCGCCAGCGGCATCATCACCAGTGAACCCAGGCCAAGGCACAGCAACAGCAGTCCCAGGGCAGCGTCGTCGATCCCCGCTCTCGTGCGCGCATAGGGCACCAACGGCGCCCAGGCGCCCATACACACCCCTGACAACAGGAACGTCGATCGATAGGCCGGCAGATGAGGCGTAGCGCACGGCAGTAGCAATTCTTGAGACGACACGGACACCCCTGGGCTCGGATTATTTCGAGTTATACGTATAACTCAAAATAATCCGTTCGGCCACAGGATCCATTCAAAACCGACTGCCTCGGTGAACTGAGCTGAATGCTATACGTCGCCTGAGTTGAGAATGGCGCTCGAAACAGTTGACATCAGTGGCGCCACCAATGCTATTTTTGATGGGGTTATACGTATAACTCTTTCTGGTCTTACCTAGCTTTTGCATGCACACCCAACAAAAACAACAGGGACAATGCAGCGTGATGAATAACGTTCAAAAAACTCCAGTGCCCAAACGCATCCGCAAGGCGCGTATCGCGACCTTTCTCGGATTCATGATGATCGGCGCAATGATGTACATCTGGTCGACCGGGGTGAGCGTCTTCAGGACACAACTGGGCTTTACCGGTGAGCTGGGTGACGCGAACTTCGGCCTGATCGCACTCGGGGTCGGCGTCGGCTCGGCGGCAGGAGCGCTGCTGGTCGGGCGTCTGCTGGACTCCTTCGGTGCAAAACCGGTGATCACCGTGTGCGCCCTCGCCTACCCGCTGTCCATTATCCCGCTGGGTTTCGTCAGCGGTTTCTGGTTCGCGATGTGTTTTGGCGTTGTCCTGGGACTGCTGCGCGGCGCCCTGGATACGGCGTTGAATGCCCATGGCGTGCAGGTCGAGCGGTTTTATCAGCGCTCGATCATGTCCGGCTTCCATGCGTTCTATTCGCTGGGTGGTTTTCTGCTCGGGATGGCATGCAGCTGGCTGACGGGTTTCTACACCGACAGCGTAAAAGTGCCTTTTACCGTCCTGGGTATCGCCATGTTGATCGTCGGCTGTATTTTCAGCCGGTGGCTGCTGGGCAAGCATGACGTCCCCGACGCTGCCTCCGGCGACTGGCAAGCGGGCGCTCAGTCCGCGGATGAAATCGGCAAGGGGCCGTCGACCAAAACGCTTCTGGTGATGATTGCGCTCGGCGCCCTGCTGCTCGGCAGCATGATGGGTGAGAATGCAATCGCCGACTGGGGCCAGGAATACATGCGCCGCGAGTTCTCGACCTCGACTTCCACTGCGGGCATGGCGGTGTCGATATTCGTCGGTGCGGCGTTCATCGGGCGTCTGTTCGGCGACCGGCTGGCGGCAACCTTTGGCAATGCCCAAGTGGTTTTCGCCTGCGGGACAGTCTGCGTCCTTGGCATGACCCTCACTATCGTCGGCGGCACGGCCGTTACCGGCATCCTCGGCTTCGCGTTGTTCGGCCTCGGCCTTTCCTGCATCGCGCCGCTGATGATTTCCGCGGCCGGACGCCGGGACCCGCAACATGCGGGCCGCAACATCGGCATCGTCAATTGCATCGGTTTCTCCGGCATGCTCGTGGGGCCCGCCGCCATCACCGTGATCGTCAGCCATTTCGGCCTGGATTCGCTGATGTTTTTCCCGTTGATCATGCTTGGCCTGCTGGCAACATTCGGCCCGCTGCTGATGAGAGCGCCAAAAGGCGACAAAGGCGTGAAACAGTGCGCCGCCACCAACACCAGCGCCTAGCCCATCGGCCCAATGCAGACCCAGCGCGACGGCAGGCAAGGCGGATTTCGCGCAGGCCTGCTATCCCTGCAGTGGAATAGCAGGCAGTGCGCTGATCAGGGCCCGACCTCCGGACCCTGATGTTCAGGCCTGCCGCAAGGCGCCATCGAACGCTGGCGTCAGCCCCGACAACTCCAACTTGCGCACAAAGTCGCCGAGACGCTGCTGCTTGTAGGCGTCCACGTCCAGGTCGCGGTAATCGTAGAAACCCTGGCCATCGCGCAAGCCATTGCGGCCGTTTTGCATGTTGTCGGCAATCACCTGCGGCGACTCGAAACGCGGTGACAGTGCTCCACTCAGGTAGCGCGAGGCGTAGTAGAGAATGTCGCCTCCACCCCAGTCGATGAACTCAAGCAGGCCCAGCACCGAGAAGCGCAAACCGAAACCGACGCGCACCGCGGTGTCGATATCTTCCGCGCTGGCCACGCCCTCTTCCACCATCCGTGCGGCCTCGTTCATCGCCAGTGCCTGGATGCGCGGCACGATGTAGCCAGCCACCGGGTTGCACACCACAGGCACCTTGCCGATGCGCTTGAGCAGTTGCAGCAACCGCTCGACCACCTGTGGGCAGGTCGCTTCGCTGCGGCTGACTTCCACCAGCGGCATCAGGTAGGCCGGATTGAGCCAGTGCGCGTTGACGAAGCGCTGCGGCTCACTGACCATTTCGCTCAACTCGGTGACCAGGAACGTCGAGGTGGTCGACGCGATGATGGTCGACGCCGGGACATGCTCGCTGACCCACGCGAAGGTCTCCTGCTTGACCGCGATGACTTCCGGCACCGCTTCGAACACCAGGTCGCACTGGCGCAAAACCTCGGCGGCCCGGGACCGGGATTGCAGCGTCAACCGGGAGATCGCGATGTCCGCCTGTGCAGGCGCGAGCATGCCCAGGCGCACCAGCATCTGCAGTTCGCCGCGGATGTTGTTGCGCACTCGCTCGAAGTAGCCTTGTCGCTCATCCTCGGCGCGATCCTTGATATCGATGAGCGTCACCGGCAGGCCCGCATGGATGAATGCCAGGGCAATGCCCTCGCCCATCCGGCCGGCACCGACCACGCTGACTTGGGGCAGCGCGGCGTTCATCAGTTGTAGCCCTTGGTCAGCAGTTCGGTCATCTGCGCCCGACTCAGCGTGGCCAGACCGAGGTTTTCCAGGGTGCGGCCCTCGGCATAGAGGTCACGAGCCGCGACGACCGAGGCAATGCTCAGCAAGCCCTGCGCGACCGGGGTCGGCACACCGGCCCAGCGGCCGACGGACACCAGGAAGGACAGGCCCAGGCGGGTGTCTTCGAGCATGTAGCGATGCTTCTGCAGGTCGATGTCTTCACGCCAGTCGCCGCTGTCGGTCAGCTTGCCATGGGCACCGCGACCGTACATCCACTCTTCGCCTTCGGTGGTGTTGTAGTGGTCGGCCAGCGGGAAGTGCGGCGCACCGTAGGTCAGTGCTTCGCGCACGGCCATGCGCTCGGCATCAAGCTGGTTGGTCACGCGACGAATCGACGGCTGGGTGCCTTCGTTGTGAATGTCCCAGGACTCGAAATGCTCCAGGGGACCGGCGTTCATCATGATCAGCGGCGGGTGAATGATGGGACCGGCGTTCATCAGCGCACCGCTGAGGGCGTCTTCAATCGGCTCGACGCTCGGGTAGGCTTCACGCAGCACCGCGAACGCATGCTCGGACAGGTTGCTGGGAAATACGCCAGTCGGCAGGCGGGTGGCGTAGCCGCTGATCACCAGGTCGCTGGCGCCATGCTTGCGCACCAGGTACGGCAACGTGCCGGTTTCAGCGAAGGCGACCTTGCTGCGGTTGCCCGCATCGGCCATGGCCTTGGCGAACACGAAGCTGCCGAAGGTGCCCGGCGGCAGGAACACCACCTGACCGTCGTGCAGGTGCGGCGCCACATGTTTGGCCAGGTCTTCGTGGGAGGTCGACGGCAGCGGGATGATCACCAGTTGCGCGTCGGCCAGGGCTTCGGCCAGGTCGTCGGTGAACGAGAGCTTGTCGCCCTGCTGGCCGACGGACAACTGGCGAGTGCCCTTGTAGTCCTTGATGGTCAGGCTGCCGATGGCCAGCAGCTCCTTGAGCGCGGCGGAGTCTCGACGCCACAGGCGGGTCTGGTGCCCCTTTTCAGCCATTTCGACAGCAGCGGCGTAACAGCCGTGACCACCACCCAGCACGGTAATATTCATGCAGATACTCCTTTTTGTTAGAGACTCGATCCTATCGAGCCGCACCGCCACAGACTCATCCGATTGCGCAGCCGAATGACGGATTGCGCAGCAGTCTCAATGCTTCTGCCGCCGCAGGGTGTCCGACGGCAGGCAGCCATAGCGTTGCCGATAGGCGCTGGAGAAATGCCCGAAACTGTTGATGCCGTGACGCAACAGGATATCGGTGACAGTCTCACCGGCCCTGCCCTGTTTGAGCGACTCATGGATCACCGCCAGTCGGCGGTCACGGATGTACTCGACTGGCGCCTGCTGGAGGAACTGGTTGAAGCCGTTCTGCAAGGTGCGCACCGAGACGCCACACAGCTCGCTCAAGGTCGTCAGGCTGATGGGTTCGTCGAGGTGCTCCTCGATGTAGTCACGGGCCTTCTTCACGTGGTGCGGCAGCGGCGCGCGCGAATCGAGCAAAAGATCCGCCGAGTAGTTGTGCGGCAATTGCGTGAGCAGCAGTTGCATCAGGTATTCGGACAGACCGCCGGCGAGGCGCGAACCGTCGACGCCGCTGCCGTACAGCCGGCAGATGTAGTCCAGGGTGTGATAGAGGCTGACGACGCCGGCGCCCAGGTGGTCGACGCTGACATCGAAGATCACCGATTGGCGCAGGCTGCGGCCGAGCAGGCGTTGCAGTTGCGTCTCCAGGGCATCGCGATCGACTCGCAGGATCAGGTTGCGGCACTCGCCATTGGTGACGATGCGACTTTGCGCAAATGGCGAGGACACGCTCAGGTAGCCCGACTGCATCGCCGCGCTGCGCCGACCGTGGGCGACTTCGCACTGCCCTTGCAAGGTAATGCGAAACAGGTACTGATCGGCGATGTCGCCGATGGTGATCTCCACCGGCGCGCCATAGCTCAAGTCGAGCAGCGCCGAGTCGCCGAAAAACACGCCGTTGAGCCGGGTGTACATCGGCTCGTCACGCAGTACGTTGAAACTGTGCGGGCACAGGTAGTGGCTGACCTTGTCCTTGATCTCGCGGTAATCGGCCGAGCTGAGCAGGCTGTGCCGTTCCAGCAGGTGTACGTCATTCAACATCAAGGGTTCCCCCTGTCTGAAGCACATCAGCCCCGCATCCGTTGAAGGAGCGAGGCCGAGGTGCCGATTGCGGTCTGTGGCTGATCAGGCCCGGGTCGGATATTCCCGGGCATAACTTTCACGGAAGCGACGGCAACCGCGCCACAGCAACAGCACCGTCAAGGCCGAGGCACCGGCGATCACCAGCGACATCGAAGAACCCACCGCCGCGGGCGAGCCGAAGTAGCGGTCGGTCAGCAACGCCACCAGCGTGGTGCCCAGGCCCAGGCCCAGCAGGTTGCTGATCAGCAGGAACACGGCAGAAACCTGTGCACGCACCTGGTTCGGCGCGAGGATCTGCATCGCCGCCGTGGAGGCTGGCATCGGGAACGAGGCGAAGAACATCGCTGGCACCAACAGCGTCACCGACAGCCACAGTTGATCGACTTGCGGGAACAATACGGCCGGCACCGCCATGCCGAGGGCACCGATGACGCCGGTGCGCATGGCCGCGTCCTGATAGCCTTTCTTGGCCAGATAGTCGGTGAGCCATCCACCGAACAGCACCCCGGCGGTGTTGGCCACCAACAGCACGGTGCCGAGCATGTAGCCCGCCTCCATTGGCGACAGGCCGAACTTGCGGATGTACAGCGCCGGGCTCCAGCTCATCATGCAGAACAGGGCCATGGCGTAGAACGAAAAGCCCAGGTAATGGCAGGTGAAGGTGGCACGGTGGCGGGCGAGGAAGCGCAAGCCATCGCTCATCGCGACCTTCTTCGCCCGACCCTGCGCATCGACCTGCAGGCCCTTGCGCGCCGGGTCACGGACGGTGAGCCAGATCAGCAGGCCGACCAGCATGCCGGGCAGACCGACGATGAAGAACGCCAGTTGCCAGGCCTTCATCGCGCCGAGAAAGGCGACCTCGATGGTGTTCATGTCCTTGAGCATCGCGATCACATAGCCGCCCACCAGGAAGGCCAGGCCACCACCGACGAACGAGCCGATCGAGTAGATGCCCACGGCGCGGCCGAGTTTCTCCTTGGGGAACATGTCGCTGAACATCGAGTAGGCCGAGGGCGACAGGGCCGCTTCGCCGACGCCGACGCCAATGCGCGCGAGGAACATGTGCAAGAAGTTCTTGCTCAGGCCGCAGGCCGCTGTCGCCAGACTCCAGAACACCACGCCGACAGCGATGATCTTCGGGCGCGAAAAGCGGTCGGCCAGATAGGCGATGGGCATGCCCATGAACGCGTAGAACAACGAAAAGGCCAGCCCGTGCAGCAAGCTGAACTGGGTGTCGCTGATCTGCAGGTCGGCTTTGATCGGCTCGATCATCAACGCCAGGATCTGCCGATCCACGAACGAAAAGATGTAGGCGATCATGCACAGGCCGACCACGTACCACTCGTAGATGTAGGTTTTCTTCTTCTGCTGCTGTAGGACCGCGTTATCGACCTGGATATTCACTAGTGTTTGCTCCTCTTGGAATCCGCTCATGCGCGCAGCGCGCCGGTTGACGGTGCACAGCACACCGACTGGGAAGTTGCGGGGCAGATGCAAAGGACAAAGGGTTCGAACATGGTCAGGCCTCTTATTGTTATGGGGTCAATCCCTGGGTGGACCGGGCTTACCAGAACTTCCAGGTGTAGGTCGTGGCGACTCGAAATTCGTTGTAGTCGTAGCCGTACTTCTGTTTCACGTCGATGTTGCGCAGGTCCAGCCCCAGGCCTTGCAGCGCCCCGCTCTGCACCACGTAGCTGAGCCCGAGGAAACGTTCGCTTTCCTGGTTATCGCTGAGGTTGTTGCCACGGTTCCAGTGGGTGCCCTTGATGTAGCGGGTGTAGAGCTTCAGCCCCGGCATGCCCATGCCGGCAAAGTCATAGCTGTAGCGCGCGCCCCAGGACTTTTCACCCGGGCGGACGAACCCCAGGGACGACCAGTGCACCAGGTAAGGTTGCGGGATATAACCGTTCATCGTCGGGAACACGCTGTCACCGAGCATGCGCTGGTAACTGAGGCCAAACATGTGGGCGCCTTTGAGCAAGGTGAACAAGCCACCGTAGGAGCGGTTGTCGATCTCACCGTTCAAGGCATTGCCATCTTCATTGTTATTAAAGTAGCGCAAGTCGGTTTTAAGTTTGTAGCCATTACCCAGATCAGCCATGTGCATCAGGCCGAAATAGTGTTGCTGATAAATATCGTGCAACACGCCATAGAAATAACTGGCTTGCAGGTTCTTGGTAATGTCGTAAGTTGCGCCGCCGAAGTCCAGGCCGTCACTGTCGAGATTATCGGTAGAGCCAAACTTGTACAGTTTCTCGTGATTGGAGGATTCGCGTGTCACGGCAGACCAGAAACGGCCGCCGGTCATCGTCAACCCATCGATTTCCTTGGACTCGACCACCGCCCCTTGATAGATCGTATCCAATTGCCGACTGGTGTCATCGAAAGCCACCGGCAATTGTGGGCGAAGGTCGCCCACCTTCAACTCGGTCTTGCTGTAGCGCATCTTCAAGGTTGCGCCGGCGCGACTGTAGTCATCGGCCGTCTGCTGTTCGCTGACGCTGTACGGCAGCGAACCGTCGTTGCCCGACGAATCCAGGCGCACGGCGTATTGCGCGTCCACATCAAGGCCGATGGCCAAGGCCGTGTCGGTGTAACCGGAGGTGAACTGCGCATCGAAACCCTGGGACCAACTATGCACTTCAGAAACCGGCGCATTGGTATTGGTGTAGTTACGGTGCAAGTAGAAGTTACGCGTATCCACTTTGAAGTGACTGTCATCAATAACATCGGCATGCACTGCCAATGGCGAACAGATCATCCCCAACACGCTGGCAATACTGAGCCCTCGGCAAGATTGCTTTACCTCATGCATCTAACTTCTCCACATCTGTATGTGCTGGGCACTGTATTTATAGGAGCAGAATTAAACTAAAAACTAAAAGCGCCGGTCTTTTGTTGTTATCGGGTAAAGCGCCTGGTGGGCTCAATGGACCAGTCCGCCATGACGACACGCCTCGTGCCTGTGCAAGGTAAGTCAGTAGACGCCTCGGGGGTATCAAGATGAACAGCATCCGTTGAGGGGTAATCTCCCGCCCGGCTAAAGGTTTCCCTTAGTCCACACCACCCACATAGCGGAAACCGGCACCGACGTCGTGGAAGTGGATGAGCCCTAAACTAGCGATTGCACTGCCTGCCAACCTCCCCGATTGCGCAGGCAATTCTCCAATTGCGCAGCCTGATGCAAAGCGCCTTGGCACTGAACCGGGCCAGAACCCAGGCCTACAGGTAAAGATGTGGCCGCTCTCGACCCAGCGTGTGTAAAAACGCAGAGACTGTTTGGAAAACAGACATCAATATGGGTGACCTGAAAGGAGGAACACCATGAGCCGCACCCGCCATACCTGCCTGATGGCGACCTACAACCAGTGGATGAACGAAAAGATTTGCCAGGCGGCCAACAGCCTGTCCGATGAAGAACTCGCAGCGGACCGCAAAGCATTCTTCGGTTCCATTCTCGGGACGCTCAATCACCTGGTGGCCGGGGATACTGTCTGGCTCAAGCGATTCGCCACGCACCCGGCGAACTACCTGGCGCTGGAGCCGATTCGACAGTTGCCGGCCCCCAGGAACCTCAACGAGTTGCTGTTCTCGAATATCCGCGAACTGTCAGCACATCGAGTATGGCTCGATCAGGTCATTGTCGATTGGTCTCGCTCCATTACCGAGTCGGACCTGGATCACATCCTCAACTACTCAAGCATGCAGGGAGTGCCCGCTGACAAGGATTTTCATGGCTTGCTCATGCACTTCTTCAACCATCAGACCCACCACCGCGGGCAAGTGACGACCTTGCTTTCACAAGCAGGTGTCGACACCGGTGATACAGATCTGGTCATCCTTATTCCATCCGAATCCCGCACACCATAGATATCGCCAGATACGTGCAAGGTTGTCGGCTGGCCAGCGTCAAGGCCAGCGGGATGTCCACAAACTACGAGCGCCAGACAGCGGTGAGGTCATCGCCGTCGAGGCCCGCCATGACCTCGGCCGTGTGCGCACCCCGTGTCGGAATCGCTCCCGGCGTCGCGACCCGGCCGTCAAATCGCGGCGCGGGACTGGCCTGCAGCAGGCCATCGCGTTCGAAATACACGCCCCGCTCCACCATATGCGGATGTTGCGCGGCCTCACGCGGGCTCAGCACTGGCGCAAAGCACACATCGGTGCCTTCGAGCAGATCGCACCAATGCGCGCGCGGCTGGCTGGCGAACACATCGGCCAACAGCCCGCGCAGTTCCTCCCAGCGCTTGCTGTCCCATTGTTTGGCGAAACGCGGGTCATGCTCTAGCCCAAGCTTTTGCAGCAACAGCGCATAGAACTGCGGCTCCATCGAACCCAGCGCCACGTACTGGTCATCGGCGCAGCGATAAGTGGCGTAGAAATGCGAGCCGTCGTGAACGCTTTTGCCGCGCTGCTCCTGGAGCAGGCCTCGGCGGGTCAGTGACATCATCAACTGCATCATGTGCGCCGAGCCGTCGACGATGGCGGCATCGACCACCGTGCCCTTGCCGGTCTGCCGGGCACTGAGGACACCGGCCAGCACACCGACCGCCAGATACAGCGCACCACCACCGACATCGCCGATCAGGGTGATCGGCGAGGACGGCGCTTCGCCGGCCGTGCCGCTGTGGTACAGCGCCCCCGAAAGCGCGATGTAGTTGTTGTCGTGACCGGCGGCACTGGCCATCGGGCCGTTCTGGCCCCAACCGGTCATGCGCCCGTAGACCAGGCGTGGATTACGCGCCTGGCATTCCTGCGGTCCGAGGCCCAGGCGTTCCATGACCCCGGGACGCATGCCCTCGATCAGCACGTCGGCGCTCTCGATGAGTTTCAGGACCGCTTCGCGCCCCTCCGGGGTTTTCAGGTCGGCCACCACCGAGCGCTTGCCTCGGTTCAGCGGATTGACCGGGGCATTGGCCTGGCCGGTGATCGAGACTGACTCGGCACGCTCGACAGCGATGACATCCGCCCCCAGGTCGGCCAGGTGCATGGCACAGAACGGCCCCGGGCCGATGCCACAGATTTCTACGACTTTGATACCTGAGAGCATGTGTTTTTTCCTTTTTCGTCGGGAGCTGACAACGGGGCATTGATCGCGCGCGATGCGCGAAGCATGGCCACTACGCTAGCAGGGCACCCACCCCGAACATGCCCCCCGCGGTGGGGGGCTATAGGGCGAAAAAGGGATTGCATCCCTGCGTGCAGGACCGCGGACTCAAGCAGACGGCGCGCACGCCAAGGCGTTTTCAACGAAAGCCAGCATCTGCGAATGCACCAACTCCAGGTCGACGCCCGCAGGATTGAGCAGGACCTGCAGCATCATGCCGCGCAACGTGCCCAGGAACAGCAAGGCGCCCGTCATCGGGTCCACGTCCGGGCGCATCTCGCCGTTGTCGATGCCTTCGCGGATGTAGCGTGCCAGGTGCTTTTGCACCGAGAGGTTGTACTCGGCGAGGACCTGCACGGTTTCCGAGTCCTGGGTCACCGCTTCAGACATCAGGGCCAATAGCGCGCGGGTATTGACCCAGTCGCCGTCCGGGCGCGCCAGATAGACACTGACAAATCCCTTGAGCGCATCCATCCCCGGGCGCCACTGTGGCGACCGGGCCTGAACCAACTCCATGAACGTCGAGTTGACGAAACCCGCCAGGGCACGCAGCAGACCGGCCTTGTTGCCGAAATGGTGAGTCGCCAGGCCACGGCTGTAGCCCGCCTCCTCGCCCACCTCCGACAGCGTCGTGCCGACCCAGCCCTTGCGCGCAACGATCTGTCGGGCAGCGACCAGCAGGCGTTGTTCCGCCTCGGCGCGACGCTCCAGTTGCGTGCGCCGCGACGTCGGCCGGGTGGTTTTTTCAACGGGTTCCATCGGGTGATTCCTTACTGTCCTGTAAAAACGGGCGTGCGACGTTCGGCCATGGCGCGGGTGCCTTCGGCAAAATCGGCGCTGACAATCTGCCATTCCTGCTCGGACGCCTCGCGATCGATGATCCGGTCAACCGCATCGGCCAACCCCATGCGCAGGGTTTCACGACTGGACATGACCGCGCCGGGTGCCGAAGCGGCGATTTCCTCGGCCAGCTCGCGGGCCTTTTGTCGCTCCGTGCCCGGCTCTGCCAGTACATCGGCCAAACCGATACGCACCGCTTCGCGACCATCGATGCGGCGCCCGGTAGCGATGAGCAGCGAGGCCATTTGCGGGCCGACCAGGCGCGGCATGGTAACCGAAATCCCGAAGCCTTGATGAATGCCGAGCCGGTTGAAGTTGGCCGAGAACCGCGCTTTTTCGCTGGTCACGCGAAAGTCCGCGACCAGCGCCAGGCCCAGGCCGCCGCCGATGGCGGCGCCCTCCACCACACAGATCAGCGGCTTGCGATTGCGAAACAGGCGCACGGCCGACTTGTAGACGCGACGCGGGTATTGCGGGTCGCGCTGATCGGCACCCGAGAAGTCGGCCCCGGCACAGAACACCTTGCCTTCAGCCTGCAGGATGACGACCCGGCACTGTGGCAAATCGTCGAGGTATTGCAGTGCGTCGGCCAGGTCATTGATCAGCTCGGCATCGAAAAAATTCAATGGCGGACGATTGAAATCGAGGATCGCGACATGGCCTTCAAGGTTCAGTGTCAGGCCGCGGCCGGGGATAAAGGAGGTGTTGGTCGACATGAAAGCTCCGTTTCTTTGGCGATGTTCAAGAGTGGCAGCGGCTTGATTCGCTGCCAAGGTTGCTGTTAGCTTATTTACTTGTTGGGCGTTCAGCAAGTTAGAAAACAAGACCACCACCCACTCTTCACATGAGCAAAAAGCCATGCAGGCACTCGATATCCGTCCCTGTCAATTGGACGCCAAAACACAGGCTTTACGGGCCGAAGTGCGCGAATTCGTCGCCGAAACACTGAAGGACTACCCGGCCCACGAACGCGCGAAAAACTGGAATGGCGCCGACCCTGAATTCAGCCGCAAGCTGGGCCAGCGCGGCTGGCTGGGCATGACCTGGCCCAAGCGCTACGGCGGACAGGAACGCAGTGCCCTGGAACGTTATGTGGTGCTTGAGGAGCTGCTCGCCGCTGGCGCGCCGGTCAATGCGCACTGGATCGCCGAGCGTCAATCCGGTCCGTTGCTGATGAAGTTTTCCCCCGATGTGCTGGCGCCGCGACTGATGCCGGCGATTGCACGCGGCGAACTGCTGTTCTGCATTGGCATGAGCGAGCCGAATGTCGGTTCCGACCTGGCGTCGGTGCAGACCAGGGCGGTCAAGACCGAGGGCGGCTGGGTCGTCAACGGCAGCAAGGTCTGGACTACCGGTGCCCACCGCTGCCACTACATGGTCACCCTGCTGCGTACCGGTCCGAAAGATGACAGCAATCGCCACGCGGGCCTTTCGCAACTGTTGATCGACATGCACGCCAAGGGCGTCACGGTACGTCCGATCTACAACATGCTGGGCGAGCACGACTTCAATGAGGTGTTCCTCGACGATGTGTTTGTGCCAGACGACTTTGTCATCGGCCAGCCAGGCGATGGCTGGAAGCAGGTCGGCGCTGAACTGGCGCTTGAACGCAGCGGCCCGGAACGCTACCTCAGCAGCACCCAGCTGTACCTGGAAATGCTCGACGCCGCCGACCCCGAGGATTCGCGCCACAGTGTCAGCCTCGGTCGCGTCGCCGCGCGCTACGCGGTGCTGCGGCAGATGTCGCTGGGCGTCGCCGGCATGCTCGCTCGCGGCGACAACCCGGCAACTCCGGCAGCGCTGGTCAAGGATCAGGGCGCCCTGCTCGAACAATCCCTGCCCGACCTTGCCCATGACCTGTTTGGCGGCACCCGCCAACCCGGTTCCCGACTCGACCAGGTGATGCGTTACCTGACCCAGACCGCCCCGTCGTTTTCCCTGCGTGGCGGCACCCGCGAAATTCTTCGCGGCATCATTGCCAGAGGATTAGGACTGCGATGAACCAGGCCACCCACTCTCAAGCGCTGGACGACAGTGCTCCATCCCAGTTGCAATCGATCATCGCCGACAGCGTCGAGCGCCTGTTCGCCGAACAGATCACGCCTCAGGTGCTGGCCAGTTTCGATGCCGGCCACGCCGCGACAGCGTTGTGGCAACAGGTGGTCGAGCAAGGCCTGCCCGGCGCCCTGATGGCCGAAGAAGCCGGCGGCAGCGCCGCGAGTTGGCTGGAAGTCAGCCCGGTATTGCGCGCCATTGGTTACTGGAGCGCGCCACTGCCTTTGGGCGAAACCATGCTCGCCTCGTTGTTGCTGGCCCGTGCCGGTCTGGAGGTGCCCGAAGAGCCCATCACGCTGATCCAGATCGGTCGCCTCGGTGAGCTGGTCTTGACCGCGGAGGGTCATCTCGACGGCCGTACATTCAATGTGCCGTGGGCCCGCAGCAGTCGCTGGGCCGTGGTCGCCGATGGCACAGGACAGGTGGCGCTGGTGGACCTGCGCCAGGCCACCGTCAGCCTGGAGGCCGGCAGCAACTTTGCCGGCGAGGAGCGCGACACCCTGCACTTCGCCCATGCTCGCACTCACGCCGTTGGCCACCTGCAACTGGCCGATGTGCAGGAGCCTGTCTGGGTCTTCGGTGCGTTGATCCGTGCCTGTGCGCTGGTCGGTGCGCTGGAGTCGAGCCTGGACAAGGCCGTCGGTTACGCCAATGAACGCGCCCAGTTCGGCAAGGCCATCGGCAAATTCCAGGCGATCCAGCAGCAATTGGCGCAGATGGCCGGTGCCATCGGTGCCGCGCGCATGGCGACCCAGGTTGCCTTGCGCAGTGCCTGCGAAGTGCTGCAAGCCGACGCCGGTAGCCGCAGCTGCCTGGCGTTCGATGTGGCCGTGGCCAAAGTCTGCGCTGGCGAGGCCGCCACCCTGGCGACGTCTATCGCTCATCAGGTTCACGGGGCCATCGGCTTCACCCACGAGCACACCCTGCATTTCACCACCCGCCGCCTGTGGTCGTGGCGCGATGAATTCGGCAGCGATTCGCAGTGGGCTGAAGTCCTCGGCCAGGCAGCGATCGCGGTCGGTGGCAAGGGCTTCTGGGCGGGACTGACGCAGCGCCAGTTCTGACAACAGGCACTGTCGAAGGCCCCTCAGTCAACCTGCGTCAATGACGCCTATGAGCCGGCACCCGTAAAGCGGGTGCCGGCATTTTGCGCTTGGCGCCACATTGATAGCAGAGGCCGCTTTTTCGTCTAACGTCAATGGATGCTTTTGCATGATCCACTTCCTCTGAAAATGGAGTTCGACGATGAAAACTATTGTTTCCTGGCTGACGATTACGCTGCTTGGTCTAGTGCTTGGTGCCTGTTCCGCGGTCGACTCCGTGAGTGGAGGCGCAGGCGAGACGGAGATTCGCTCGGGTAAGATCGAGCAGATTACCCAGACCCAGATGCAGACCAATCACGATAGCGGCGTCGGGGCCATATTGGGTGGTATCGGCGGTTTAGCCCTGGGAAGCCTGATCGGCCAGGGTACGGGCCGGGATGTGGCAATGGTCGCGGGAGCCCTCGCTGGCGGGGTAGGCGGCAACTACGTCGAAAAGAAAAAATATGATCAGCCCATGGACGCCCAGCAGATCATCGTCCGCACCCACAGCGGCGTACTGGTCCAGGTGACCCAGCCGATCAACCCCGCGTTGAAAAAAGGCATGAACGTTTATGTCGAAGGTTCCGGCAACGAAGCGCGGGTAGTGCCACAAAGCTAGTGGCAGCCAGGGTAATGGATGCAGATGTCTGTCTTGACCCTTGAAGGGGTGACACCCGATGAGCGAGAACAAATCGCCTGTCAGCCTCGATGAAGATATCTGCGTTCATGTCTTCACCGCCTCCGCCGCCATGGTGGGCGTCTGCATCACGGTGATCGGGATATTCCAGGTCATCACCACGCTGAGAAGTGAAAACTCGCTGGGTGATGACTTTCTTGCGATCAACGCCATTTTGTACCTGATCACCACCCTGCTTTCCTACTGGACGTTGCGCACCCAGAAAATCAACCGCAACCCCTTGCTGGAAAAGCTCACCGATGCCCTTTTCCTGATAGCGCTGACCTGCACCACCGGCATTGCCGGCTTTATCACGTGGACCATTACCCTGAAGTAATTTTTTCGGCTCGGATTATTTGAAAACCGGCACGCTGGCTGACGCGTTGGGCTTTTTCAGGTACTCACGCAACCGGGCACCCATCTCGGCAATCTTCGTCTCACCTGCCCGTAAGGCTTGCGGGTTGGTATGCACCGAGTAGTTGCCCAGCGCGAGATCGTAAGGATGAGGTTGCGCTGAACCGATCACGAAGACTGTATCTTTTTGCGGCGCGGTGAGCGTAACGGCATCGTTGCCGCGTTCGAAGATGGCCATCTCTCCCGCGTTGATCAACCCTGGTGCGGACAAAGCGCCCCGACTGACACTCAACCACAACGACTCGTGCCCATTGGGCGGCACATAGGTCCAGGACTCCCCGGCTCGCAGCGTGACTAGCAGGTAGTTCATGCCGACGGGAGCGCGGACCGGACTCTGGACGCCCAGGTAGGTGCCGAGGATCAACCGCGCCGGCCCCACTTCAGGCATCGCGCTTGACTCCAGGTATTGGCTGTCGACACTGGCGTTTTCCAACGCTGGCGGCAATGCAACCCACAGTTGAAAACCCTGAATCCGTTTCGATGTACCGACCGACATTTCCTTGCCGTGCCAGACCCCGCCTCCCGCGCGCATCCACTCGACACCGCCGTAGTCAATCATCCCCTTGCCTGAATCAGCGTCCTCGAAGCGCAGATTGCCTTCGGTAATGACCGTGACGGTGGCGATCCCCGAGTGCGGGTGCAGTGGCATGCCGTTGATGAATGAGCTCTCGCCTTCAAACAGATCAAGGAACACGAAGGGTTTGACCAGGTGGCCGAGATCGCCAGGGCTCATCAACCGGACAATCGCGCCATGCCCGCTGCCTGTGGTGCGGTAGCTGATTGCGCGATGAGTTTCGGGTTCGCGTGCAGGACCTGGGTCAATGGCGATGTGAGGTCGTGGCTGAAGGTTCATCATGATCACTCGAAGTGGGAAGCCTCTGGGCTCGATGCCTAGAACAATAGAGCGAGGCCGATTACTTTATTAGCCGGTACAATTGGATTGCACTCGTCCACTCACGTCAGGAATGACCGGCATGCTCGACCTCAATGACATCGCCATGTTTGTCCAGGTGGTACGCTGCGGCAGCTTTGCCGAGGCGGCACGACGGCTGGGCATGCCAGCCAATACCGTGAGTCGCCGCATCCAGCAACTCGAAATGCATCTGGGTACGCGGCTTCTGCAACGCTCCACCCGCAAGCTCACGCTCACCAGCGCTGGCGAGGATTTCCATGAGCGTTGTGCAGGCGCAGTCGATGGTCTGCTCGAAGCCGGACAGGAATTGATCACGGGCAGTCACGAGCCCAGTGGTCTGGTGCGCGTGGCGGCACCGGCAGACTTCTTCGATTTCTTCCAGATGGACTGGGTGAGCGAATTTCTCGCCGCACATCCGCGCGTACGGCTCGACTTCGTGCTCAGCGATGCAAAAGCAGACTTGATCGCAGAGCAGATCGATGTCGCCTTTCGCGGCGGCGCCTTGCGTGACTCCGGTTTTGTCGGCCGGCAGATCCTTGATCCGCGCAGCGTCGGGATGGTCGCCAGTCCTGCCTACCTTGCGGCGCGTGGCTCACCACGCACGCTGCAGGACCTGGTGAACCACGACTGCGTGATATCTGCGCATCCCGGCAGCCACGCCACCTGGCGTCTGGTCGGTCCGAACGGTGAGGAAGAAATACAAGTGGCCGGGCGCTTCAGCGGCAATACCGCCCAGGCATTGCGCAAGGCTGCCGTGGCGGGCCTCGGCATCGCGCTGCTGCCGCCGGTGATGGCCAGGCTTGAAGTAGAGGCCGGCCTGCTGGTCCCAGTACTGGCACAATACCAACCCAAGGGCTACGGCCTGAACGTGCTGTACCCGAGCCGTCGGCAGCTACCGCTTGCGGTATCGGCGTTCATCGCTTTGGTGATCCAGAAAATGAATGCGCTGGACGCACCGACGGTGTATCAGTAATCGCGCCCATTGCCGGCAACGCATCGACCCCTGACTCTTGTGAGCCTGAACCTTGCGTGTCTCGCCCTCCTCGCCGATTGTTGAACGAGCCCCATGACTGAGCATGCCAAATACCATCACGTGTCCGAAGTACCAGGCCTGGTGCTCGGGTCCGCACGCTTTGTAGACAACGGTTTCGATCGCCATTACCACCTCGATTTCCACATCGGCTTTGTCACCGAAGGCATCCAGCGTCATCGATCCAAAGGCGAGTCGTTTCTTTTGGGGCCGGGAAGTATTGCACTGATGCCGCCGGGTGAAATCCACGATGGTGTGCCCGAGGGCGGTAGTGTCTATACGCTCAAGACATTCCGTCTGTCCCAGGCGCTGGTTGCGAGCATGACCGAAGAGATCAGCGGCCAACCGAGCGAGCTTGAGTTGGCCGGTGTGCTGCTCGAAAACGCGGGGCTTGTCGGCCACCTGCACGGGTTGCACGAAGCGATGCAGCAGGCTGTCGGCCCCGGCAACCTCGCGCTGCAGACGCAATGGCTCACCCTCGTTGAACACCTGTTGAGCCAGTCACGGGCGATCAAGCCCGAGACGATTACCGGCACGCTATCCCCCCTGCAATGGTCTCGCGTCAGGGACTATTGTTTCAGCCATATCGATGAACGAATCACCCTCGATGATCTCGCCGGGCTGTGTGGGCTGGGCCGCTTTGCGTTTCTCAAGCAGTTCAAGCGCACCGTCGGCATGACGCCGCACGCGTGGCTGCTGCGCCTGCGTCTCGAACGGGCCTGTGGCCTGCTGTCACGCAGCGGCCAACCGATCATCGATGTCGCCCAGGCCGTTGGCTTTTACGATCAAAGCCATTTCAATCGCGCCTTTCGCCAGGCATTTGGCGTCGCGCCCTCGCGCTACAGGACATAGGGCGTCGGCCATCGGACGACCGTCAATTTTTTACAAGCGCCTTAACCATCCTTCTCCATAGGATGCGTCAATCCGGGCGAAACACCTTCGCCCGCACAGGCGAGATTTGGATGATGAACGGTGAAACAAACAGAGTGCCCGCGCTGGGTTTTTCAAGTGACAACATCGCCGGCGCATCGCCAGAGGTGGCGCAAGCCATCGTGAAGCACAGCACGGGCCAGGCGGGCCCCTATGGCAGCGACGAATTGACGGCGCAGGTCCGGCGCAAATTCTGCGAGATCTTCGAGCGTGACGTGGAGGTGTTGCTCGTGCCCACCGGCACCGCCGCCAACGCCCTGTGCCTGAGCGCGATGACGCCACCCTGGGGCAACATCTACTGCCATCCGGCCAGTCATATCAACAACGATGAGTGCGGCGCGCCGGAGTTCTTTTCCAACGGTGCGAAGCTGATGACCGTCGACGGCCCGGCAGCCAAGCTGGATATCGTCCGCCTGCGCGAGCGGACTCGCGACAAAGTCGGCGACGTGCACACGACTCAACCCGCCTGCGTCAGCATCACTCAGGCCACGGAGGTCGGCAGCCTCTACACCCTGGACGAGATTGCAGCCATTGGTGAAGTCTGCCAGTCATCCTCCCTTGGGTTCCATATGGATGGGTCCCGGTTTGCCAACGCCCTGGTGTCGCTTGGTTGCTCCCCTGCCGAGATGACGTGGAAGGCCGGCGTCGATGCCCTGTCGTTTGGTGCCACGAAGAACGGCGCGCTGGCGGCGGAAGCCATCGTCCTGTTCAACACCTCGCTCGCCACCGAATTGAATTACCGGCGCAAGCGTGCGGGCCATCTCTTCTCGAAGATGCGCTTTCTTTCCGCGCAGATCGATGCGTACCTGACCGACGATCTCTGGCTGCGCAACGCCCGCAAGGCCAACGCTGCCGCCCAACGCCTGGCGCAAGGGCTTGGCGGCCTGGGCGGCGTTGAAGTGCTGGGCGGCACCGAGGCGAACATCCTGTTCTGTCGGCTGGCCCCGACAATGATCGAAGCACTATTAAAGGCCGGCTTCGGCTTCTATCACGATCGCTGGGGGCCGAACATCGTGCGCTTTGTCACCTCGTTCGCCACCACCGCCGAAGATGTCGATCACCTGTTGAATCAGGTGAGGCGAGCGGTTGATCAGATCCACGAGTAACGGTCGTCACACAATACAGCGGCAGATGGGCGTCTCCAGTTTCGACGCCCAACTCTACGAACAAACTCTGGCAACCACTTACTTCGTGGTATCGAGGACAAGCCTGCCGCGTAAGTGACGGCCCATGCTTTTCTCGATCGCAGCTTTTGCCTCACTCAAGGGATATGCCTCTACGTCGACCGTGAGGTGCCCCTTGTCGAACAGTTCGGCGATGAGCGAGAGCTGCCGGCCATCCGAGCGAGTGGCAAAGTTGGCGGGGGTCACGCCGTAGTCGTTGGCCAGCGAGATGTTCGGCAGGCTTACGGGCGATACCAGCACTCCGTGTTTTTTCAGTACCGCAAACGAACGGGTTTGCGTTTCGCCACCCACCAGGTCCAGTACCACGTCGAGGCCGGATACCAGCGCCTCGAAGGCCTGAGTCCTGTAGTCGATGGTGTAATCGGCACCGATTTCCTTCAGGTAGGCATGATGCTGTGCCGAGGCTGTTGCGTAGACTTCAGCGCCCAGGTACTTGGCAATCTGCACGGCCATGCTGCCCACACCACCGGCCGCTGCGTGGATCAACACTTTCTGTCGTCGTTGCACGCCAGCGTGTTCGGTCAGTGCCTGCCAGGCCGTCAGGGCCGTTGCGGGCGCAGCGCCGGCCTGCAAGATACCGAGGGATTTTGGTTTGATCGCCAGCTTGGAGACCTGGGCAATCGCTTTGGTTGCATAACCACCGACGATGTTGATGAAGCCGAACACTTCATCGCCGATGCTGAATTCAGTGACGCCCTTGCCCAACGCGACGACGGTGCCGGCCACTTCCACACCCGGGGTAAAAGGCAGCGGCAAAGGAATGAACGCTTTCATGGCACCCGACAGGACTTTCCAGTCAATCGGGTTCACCCCTGCCGCGGCGACATCGATCAGCACTTCACCGACACCGGCGACAGGGTCTGCAACATCTTCCAGGCGTAAAACTTCAGGACTGCCGTATTCGTACACGCGTATGGCTTTCATGGAGGTCTCGACTATTCAAAAAAGGAGAATGCATTGCGCCGCGAGGGGCTGACCTTCGCAGCGCGGGGGATCAACGACGGCGGGCATCGAGGCTGAAGCGACCGGCACCGAAGGCCACGACTTGCAGCAGGCCACCGGCCATCGCGATGTTCTTGAAGAAGTGGATGAACTGATTCTGGTCGCCCAGCGCGTTATGGAACGCCAGTGCGGTGAACACACTGAACACTGCCAATACGGCGGCGACGGTGCGGGTGCGATAGCCGGCGATCAACGCCAGGCCGCCGCCGATCTCTACAATGATCGCCAGCGCCAGTGCCAATTGTGGAAGCGGAAGCCCGACCGAACCGATGTAGCCGACCATCATCGCCGGAGCGGTCAGTTTCGAAAAACCGGAAAGGATGAAGATTGCGCTGAGCAGTACGCGGCCGATCAACGAGGCCGAGGCTTGGGTCACGTCGGAACGGCTCGGTTCAGAGGTGTTTGTTTGAGCGATGTTTGCAGAAGTCGTCATGGGGTATTTCCTTCAATTGGGTGCGATTCGACAGGAACCGTCCGGGTGAGGAAATGTTGCTCTTCGTCAGCTAACCTGAATAGCTGACTAATTTAGATCACTAAGTTCGATAAATTAGAAAAGCAAACCCACATCGCCGGTTAAGGAGTTCATTCGTGCCATTTGCCAAGCGACATCTGACTCAAGGAAATCGGCATGATCTCTGACCCCGGTACACCGACACTGGACCAACTGCGCGTGTTCCTGACGGTCGTGGAAGTCGGCAGTTTTGCGGCGGCCGCGAGAAAACTGCACCGTGCCACCTCGGTCATCAGCTACTCGATCGCCAATCTTGAAATGCAGCTTGGCGTGTCGCTGTTCGACCGCCAGACCACCCGCAAACCCCAACTCACCGATGCCGGTCGCACCGTGTTGGCCGAAGCCAGGACCATTGCCAACGGCATTCATGGGCTACGCGCCAAGGTCAAGGGCTTGCTGCAGGGGCTCGAAGCCGAAGTTCATGTGGTGCTCGATGTCATGCTTCCCCCCGAGCGCGTGGTGGATGCACTGAAATCCTTTCGCGAGGAATTCCCTACGGTTGCCCTGCACCTGCATATGGAAGCGCTCGGCGCGGTCACCGACCTGGTGATCAACCGTGGGGCGATCGTCGGCGTCAGTGGCCCCATGAACGAGGGCATCGACGGGATCGAAAGAATTGGCGTCGGCAGTGTCGAGTTGATTCCGGTGGCTGCACCGAATCATCCACTGGCCTCAAGTGACGACAATGCTCCTGGCGCCGGGCGAGAGTTCACGCAGCTGGTGCTGTCCGACCGCTCGCTTCTGACCAAGGACAAGGACTTCGCCGTCCTCAGTAACCGCACCTGGCGCCTGGCGGACCTGGGCGCCAAGCACATGCTGCTGCGTGAAGGCATTGGCTGGGGAAACATGCCCCGGCCGATGGTCGAAGAAGACCTGCAAGCCGGTCGGCTGGTGCGTCTGAACTTGCCGGAATACCAGAGCGGCATTTATGCCTTTGACGTCATCTACCGCACGGACCTGCCGCCGGGACCGGCCGCGAGATGGCTGATTGAGCGATTCGTTCAACAAAGTTCGGTGCGATAGGTGGCTGTTTTATGAAAGTCGGCGTTATCTCAGACACCCACGGCTTGCTCCGCCCCGAAGCCATCGCCGCCCTGCAAGGCTGTGATCGCATTATCCACGCGGGCGATATCGGCAGTTCACAGATCCTTGAGCAACTGGCCGCTATCGCACCGGTGGATGCCGTGCGTGGCAACAATGACCTGGACGCGCCCTGGGCGCGCGAGTTACCCGATTGTCTGCGCCTGGACCTCAATGGCTGGAAGGTTCTGCTGGTGCATGACATGGCCGATGTGGCGGCCAATCTCGATGACGGTATCAAGCTGGTGATTACCGGGCACTCGCACAAGCCGGGCATCGACTGGCGCGGTGAGCGGCTGTTCCTCAATCCGGGCAGCGCCGGACGTCGACGCTTCACGTTGCCTGTCACGCTGGCGTTGCTTGAAGTGCAGGCCCAGTCAATCGAACCACGGCTGGTGGCACTGCTCGACTGACGACCGCCGAGGGCTTGAGCAGCGCGACACTCCAATCGCGTACCTCATGACGTGCAAAACCGCACACAACGTTTGGGCAGTGTATCGGTGCGGGGGGAGATCAACCCCGGACGACGGCTGCCCTTGAACTCGATCGATTCATGACTCGTCGGCAACCACCCTGACCCTGTGGCAATCGGACGGTCCGAGTTTTTGACCACTCAATGAGCGCACTTCAATCGGCATCAGGGACTGGCCGGACTCATTGTCCAGCAACACAGAGCGCGTCTCTTGCGGCTTGAACAGGAAACGTTCGCCCCACTGCCGCATGCTGACCACCACCGGAAAGATCTCCCGGCCTTTGTCCGTCAGGACGTACTCCTTGTAGGCACTGCCATCCGACGCCGGTTGGACGTCGAATACTCCGACCTCAACCAGCGTTTTCAGGCGCGATGCCAGGATATTCTTGGCCACCCCCAGGCTTTTCTGAAATTCGCTGAATCGGCGAATGTCGTCAAACGCGTCGCGGATGATCATCAGCGACCATCGATCCCCAATGGCCTCCAGTGTTCTTGCTACCGGGCATTCGCTGCTTTGCGATGAAGGGTCTTCGACCATCGTAATTACCTTTTGGATTAGGACTGCCACGTCCGTCGTTCAATCCTGAACAATGTGGTTGCAATTTGAAACCTGATTCAGTAACAATCGAATCCAGTTTTCAATTGAAACCAGTTTAGCGCCACGGAGGCTCATGTGACAGCAGATACCGACTCAGCCATCCATCCTTTTGTCACACAGGCTCCGGGACTTTCTCCGGCACTCACGTTTTTATTTTCTGTCGCCAGCGCGCTGGCCGTCGCCAACGTTTACTTCGCTCAACCCTTGCTCGATTCAATGGCCCGGAGCCTGGGTGTTGCTTCATCGATGATCGGGGTTGTGGTGACGGCGACTCAGGTCGGTTATGCGCTGGGGTTGCTGTTCATCGTCCCGCTGGGCGACTTGTTGAACCGTAAAGGACTGATCCTGACGCAAGCATTGCTGTCTGCAGTGGCACTGGCGGGGGTTGGCGCCGCACAACAATGGCTGACCCTGTTGGGGGCCATGATCGTCGTGGGTTTGCTGGCGGTGATGGTCCAGGTGCTGGTGGCCTGCACCGCCGCGCTGGCAACACCGTCGCAACGTGGCCAGGCCGTGGGAACCGTCACCAGCGGCATTGTCCTGGGCATACTGCTGGCGCGATTCACCTCCGGGCTGATCGCCGATCTGGCGGGCTGGCGCGCCGTGTATTTCGTTTCCTCGGGGCTGATGCTGATCCTCGCCGCGGTGTTCTGGAAAACGCTGCCGCCTGTGGTGTCCCCACACAATCGATACACCTACCCGGCACTCATCCGGTCGCTCTTCACGCTGTTCATGACCGAGCCGGTCTTGCGCATCAGGGGCCTGCTGGCCTTGCTGATCTTTGCCGCTTTTTCCGTGCTGTGGACATCCATGGTGCTGCCGTTGAGCGCCCCGCCGCTGGCGCTTTCACACACGCTCATCGGCATGTTCGGCCTGGCAGGCGTCGCTGGCGCCCTGGCTGCCAGAAGAGCCGGTCGCTGGGCCGACCAGGGCCTGGGGCAACGCGTGACCGGCATTTCGCTGGCGATCCTGACGCTGTCCTGGCTGCCCATCGCGTTTGCGCAGGCGTCACTGATCGCGCTGGTGTGCGGAGTGATCCTGCTCGACTTCGCCGTGCAAGCCGTACACGTCACCAATCAGAGCCTGGTTTTTGCGGCACGACCTGACGCGCAAAGTCGCATGGTCGCTGCCTACATGTGCTTTTACTCGGTGGGCAGCGCAGTGGGAGCTGCCGCCGCGACGCAGGTTTATGCGCTATGGGGCTGGATAGCCGTCAGCCTGCTGGGCGCCTCGATCAGCGCGATGGCCCTGGCGGTGTGGTTTCTCACGCTGCATGGCTCAACGAACCATCAAGGAAGAACCGCATGAAGACCCTACACCTCTTGCTCGCCATTTCGATCATGGCCATATGGGGCGTGAATTTCTCGGTGATCAAACTGGGACTCGCGACTGTCAACCCGCTGCTTGTATGCGGATTGCTAATAGATCTTGACGATGCCACGCGTGAGTCTGATTGCCTCACTGGCTGACTTCACCTAGGCTTTCCAACCCGCTCAGCACACAAAATTACCCGCCAAAGGAGAAGGCGCCATGATGATAGATAAAGCTTGCCCGGTGGTGCTACGGAGCCGTCAAACGCTAGAAATCCTGGCTTTTGAACATCCATTGGCCGGTCTGCAATTGGTCAAAGGGAGTGTCGAGCCCGGTGAGTCTACTGATGTGACCGCTGCACGAGAGCTGGTAGAAGAGGCAGGAATTCAAGGTGCGGTAGTGCGAGATCTGGGAACGTGGTGCTCGCGTATAACAGGACATACATGGGCATTCCATGAGTGTCACGTCGCACAAGAGCTCCCCGATACCTGGGTTCATCATGCTGAAGATGACGGTGGGCATGCGTTCAGATTCTTTTGGCATCCATTGGTGAGCGAGCCCTCTGATGCATGGCATCAGATTTACAAAGATGCGCTAGGATTCCTGAGATTTAAACTGGCTACACGCCTACCATCTCTCCCTTGATGATCATCCATCGTCGGAACGCAACACCTGCAGTACCGGCGCCCATTCGCCGGCCTTGAATTCGGTGCTGGAGATTTGCCGCAGTTACCCAATCCGCGTTCCAAGGACTCGAATGTGAAAATAAAAACAAACAAAATCCTAGTCTCCCCCCCCGCTCCTCTCTACCAATCCCGGGGGGCACATCCTGAGCAAAAGTCGCACTACTTCGATACCACCAGCGCCGGTGGCTGCCAGCTGCCTTCGCCAGCAGGAAGAATCGAAGGCGGTGTGGTCTTCGGCCAGTAGAGACGCATCACCAGATAGACCGTGTCGTCAGGCGCCGGCAACCAGTTGGCTTCCTTGGCCTTGCCGGGGGAGTCCTTCTGGATATACAGCGTCAGCGAACCATCCGCGTTCTTCTTCATGGCCGACAACATCGGCGAATTGATCAGGTAACGGTTGATCGGGTTTTTGATCAGCAGTTGGCTTTTGCCGTCGTACATGGTCACCGACCAGAAGGCATTGACCGGTGGCAGCTTTCCAGCGGGGAAGGTCAGCGTGTAGTTGTGCTTGCTGGTATCGAGCGTCTTGCCGGTGCCGTCGGTGCGGGTATAGGGGTACATCGCCTCGACGGCGTCATTACCGTACAGTCCGCCCTTCGCGGCGCCGGCACGCATCAACCAGTCGGCCTTGTAGAACGCCTGGTCGCCGAAGAACGCACCGACGTTCCAGCCGTTGATATTTTTCATACCGCTCGAGAGAAACCTGTCGACTTTCTCGTCGCCAGCCTTCATCCCCAGCAAGACCACAGCCTTGTGCTCCAGCGACAGGTCTTTGAATTCGAAGCGCCGGTCGGGGCCTACGCCGATGCTGGCCAGCTTCGCCCGGATTGCCTTGTCGTCAGCCGATGGCGGCACATACTCCAACGCGGCCGACAGGTACTCGAAGAAATTGTCCTTGATACCAGCCGTGGTGGCCGGTACGAAATCAATCTTCGGCGCAGCGGGCGGCGCGGGTTGATGGAGGAAGGCGGAAAGCGGCTGGACCTTGTAACCCGCCTGAACCTTCTCGACATTCGGCATGTCGGCTGGATTGAACAACTGGGTCCGGATCAACGTCAGTGCGAAGGGGGTCGTGGAGTTGAACACTTTATCGATGCCGCGGGGTGTCGCCCCCTTCCAATCGGGGCCTGCAATCAGATAGCTCCCGGGTGCGCTGGCAGTTGCCCGGCTGCCGATGTAGCCGTAGTTATAGGTGTTACCGTCGATAAGTTGCACCGAGTAGTAGCGCTTTTTCGAGACTGCGGGCACCGTAATCACCAGAGGTTCGGCCCGCAGGTCGGCCCAAAGTATCGAATACGGGGTGTCGCTGTTTGGCGTAATGACGGCGGTGTCAGCGGGCGTCGCGACCCGATGCTCGTTGGACAGTTGGTTAAAGGGGGCCTTGAACTGGCTGGACCTGGAGTCCACCGCGAACTCATTCATCACGGCGTAGTTCATGACCAACGGCAAGCCGTAGACAAAGCCTTCCTCGGCGATCGCCTTGGTCTGCTCCAGACTCGGCGCGGGCACGCCCTTGGCCACATCGGCTTGGTCTGCCTGCGTGATCGGATCGGTCTTGCTCGCACACCCTGTGAAAAGCGTTGAACCCACTACGACGACTGCCGCAGCCATTGTCCATCCCCTGTTAAACATCCTGTTCATTTCCACCTCGTTAGTTTTGAGCAAGCTGGCTTCGTGAGTGTTTATGGCCACGGCGAAACAATCTGAATGCCTGAACCCTCCCCCGATTTTTTTCAATAGTGCCAAGTCATGTTGGTGGTCAGATCTTCAATACAGGGGCGAAGCACCCACTCACAGGTCCGGGGAGTGTAGATCACGTTGAGCCAGCATCCCCTTGCGCCAGGATCGTGCCCGTCATTTGTACGGTTTACCGCCATGATGAATACAATATGCAAGCCAATTGCGGACAGTCAGAGAGCTGACTGCTATGTTTCCCAGATTGACTCTTGAGGTCCGCCAGCGACTGTTATGGGGCGCTCGCAGTCGGTCACTTGCGCCTCAATTCGAGTTCACCCCGACTAAGCCGACTCAATTAAAAGCACTGATTCATCCTGCGTGACAATCCGTCATGACATGTCATGACCTCTTTAAAAAACCGACTTTGACCAGCAAATACGGGGTTTAAAGGACGAACGGTCAAGAGGCGTCAAGCGCGGGGAATTGCCGGGAGTTTGCAGCCACTACAGGCTTTTCAGGTGGGCACGTTCGTCGCTGTCAAGTGAACTTCACTTTCATCACGTGTCACATTAGGTCCCCGTCAAGTGAACTTCAGCAGAGGTACAGCTTAATGAACATGGCCACAGTAGTAAGTGCCGTGATTTCGAGTCTCGCACCCAGTGTCTTTGACCAGAACGGCCTGCAAGCGCCAGGTGCACATGTCTCAGCCGTCGATTACCACTACGGAATGGACATCGATGTGAAACAGCTCTTGCAGCGCACCGATACATCCGACAAGACCGGCGTGGTACCGGTGACCCTGGTCTACCTGGACAGCCAGGGCGAAGTCCAGAAGATCCGTTTCCTCGAATGGGGTGGAAGCCCTGCCAACCCCGCCAGCATTGCCTGATCCGCTCGCCGAGAGTGTTCCGGGCCTCGCCGCCCCCCCAGAAGTGGAAGTTGAACCGTCGATGCACTCAGTGCGATTGAGGTTTTTTGTTACCTGAAAATGGACATGATCGAATGATTAAAAGCTCATTCGCGAAAATCGCCATTATCTTGCCGGCGTAACGCGGCAAGTTTATTTAATAATAATTACTGGATCCTGATTGCAATCAGTAACGGCAAACTCCAATCAAGCCGTGCCGAGAGCCATGTTGATTCACTATTGAAGTCAGGAGGTCACCATGGAACTTAGTATGTTCTCTTCGTCCACCGTGGAATATATGCGTTTGGGCGTTGTATATTTTCATCTTATCGCCTGCTGTGTGGCAATCGGGCTGGTGTTGACCAGTGATATTGCAATGGTCAAGCAACTCCTGAAGGGAGATGTGTCGGGTCACCAGGATGACGCGCACATGGAAAGCCTTCAAAAAACCGTATCGCTTGCACTTGTAGCGCTCTGGATTACCGGCATTGGTATTATCGGCATCGATTATGCCGGCAAGGGAATGGAGTATTTCCTCAATCCAAAGTTACAAGCCAAGATCGGCATCGTTGTACTGCTGACCTTTAATGGTTTCCTGTTGCATAGCGCTGTATTGCCGGCGCTGAAAAAAGCCGGTTCGATACTCAAACTCTCCTTCAACTTGCGCATGCTCGCGCTGTTCTCCGGCGCCCTCTCTGGTGTGTCGTGGTTCTATGCCGCCATGCTCGGTGTTGGTCGCCCATTGGCCTGGAAGTACTCGCTGGTCGAGTTGCTGGCCGCCTATCCGGTGCTCATCGTCGGTGGATTTGGCGCGATGGTACTGCTCACTGCCTGGGCAAAAAACAAAGACGCTGAAGGCCGTATGGAGCAACGCACCTGGGACAGCAGAAACGCTGCCCTGGCTGGATGGTAACGCTAAGCCCGTTCAGCTTTAGCCCACGAATTCGCTGTTAACTTTTACTAAATCTCACTTTTTCCCTTGAGGATAATCAAATGAAATCCATGAAAACTCTCTTCGTAATCGCCGCTCTGACCGCTTCTTCCCTGGCCATGGCCACGGGTGGTGGTGACAAGAACTTCAATCGCATGGAGGCGGCCCGCAAAGTCTCGATGGAAGCCTTCCAGGTTGCGCAGAAACAGAAGGCTGAAGCCGCTGTGGCTCAAAGCAAGGCCAAGGCAAGCGATCGCACCAACGGCTGATCGGTGTAGTACAGGCTGGGGCAAGCCTTGGGTGTTCACTCTCGCGAAGGGGTCGTTTCTTTGCGCAGCGACCGCCTGACCTCAGCCTGTACGGCATAGGCCGGCGCCTCCACGGCATTGAAATCCTGTGTATAGCGCCGGGCAAATCCCGCCACTCCCCACGCCTGATACTGCTGCACATGCTTGAGTTCGTGCGCCCAGAGCGCAATGTCCTGCTCTGCGGCTTGAGCGTCGCGGAAGAGGATGATGTCGATCAGCGTCACGGCACCGACATCGGGGTTTTGCAGCATGGCAGTGGCGGCGCTGAATTGGCCGTTGTCGCTGATTTTGTAGCGCGCGGTATCGAGGACGTCGGGGTCGTACCAATGCAGCAGTTGCTCACGGATGTGCGCTGGAATCGGCTGGATGCCGGCACTGGCTGCTTCGGCGCGGGCTTGGGCCAGCCACAGCGCCAGGGCCGGCGCGGCGATCTGGTAGATGCCATCGGGCACCACGTCCGGCAGGCAGATGCAGTCGTCCAGGCAGACTGGTTTCTCGCCGGCCGGACAGTCGTTGGCCTGGGCCGGCACTTCAAGCGTCAGGCCAAACACAAGCAGCGCCAAAAGGCACGTGATGATGGGCGACATTGGGCGCTCCATGTAGCGGGTAGCGGTGAACCGGTTCCGGGCCAGGCTACCCATTCATCCCTATGCCGACCAGGCGCCTGAATCAATCATTGACCCGCAGTTCTTGCAGAATAAACCCCAGTGAATCCGGGGCTGCGCAATGACTTTTTTCCGAACGGTGTTCATCCCACGGCATCGCGTCATCGGTGCAGAAATCGCCAACACATTCCATGTGCAACTCGACATCGAGCAGCCCGAGCGGAATCCAGAAGTAAGGCGTTTCTCGAAGCGGATTTGGCACCGTCGAGCCGCAGCTTGCGCAAAAGTCATTTCTGTAGCCGCTGGATTTGCGCCAACTGCTGATCGCCTCTTGCCCACTTTCCCATCGAAAGTCGCGGGCATTGACCAGCGTCGCGAGATTATGGCCGACCCCGGTTTGCTTGCGACACAGGCTGCAATGGCAGCGATAGAAAAATCGTGGTTCAACGGCCAGGCAAAAACGTACCGCCCCGCAAAGACATTGTCCTGATGCCATGTGTAGCTCCCTTGAAGAATGACTCATCCGTGTTTGCTTCTATCATGAAATTTGGTTCTTCACGCATTCCCGGGAAACTGTAGGAGCCGGCTTGCCGGCGATGGACTCCAACGCGCCGCGGTTATCCAGTTTGTACGCGTTATCGTTAACCACCATCGCTGGCAAGCCAGCTCCTACAAGGGACCGCGTCCGGGTCGAAATGATGTGAACGCCAAACTGTAGGAGCCGGCTTGCTGGCGATGGACTCCAGTGCGCCGCGTTTATCCAGTTTGTACGCGTTATCGTTAACGACCATCGCTGGCAAGCCAGCTCCTACAAGGGACCGCGTCCGAGTGGAAATGATGTGAACGCCAAACTGTAGGAGCCGGCTTGCTGGCGATGGACTCCAGTGCGCCGCGTTTATCCAATTCACACGCGTTATCGTTAACGACCATCGCTGGCAAGCCAGCTCCTACAGGAGACCGCGTCCTGGTCGAAATGATGTGAACACCAAACTGTAGGAGCCGGCTTGCTGGCGATGGACTCCAGTGCGCCGCGTTTATCCAATTCACACGCGTTATCGTTAACGACCATCGCTGGCAAGCCAGCTCCTACAGGAGACCGCGTCCTGGTCGAAATGATGTGAACACCAAACTGTAGGAGCCGGCTTGCTGGCGATGAACTCCAGTGCGCCGCGTTTATCCAGTTTGTACGCGTTATCGTTAACGACCATCGCTGGCAAGCCAGCTCCTACAAGGGACCGCGTCCGGGTCGAAATGATGTGAACGCCAAACTGTAGGAGCCGGCTTGCTGGCGATGGACTCCAGTGCGCCGCGTTTATCCAGTTTGTATGCGTTATCGTTAACGACCATCGCTGGCAAGCCAGCTCCTACGAGGGACCGCGTCCGGGTCGAAATGATGTGAACGCCAAACTGTAGGAGCCGGCTTGCTGGCGATGGACTCCAGTGCGCCGCGTTTATCCAGTTTGTACGCGTTATCGTTAACGACCATCGCCAGCAAGCCGGCTCCTACAAGGGACCGTGTCCGAGTCGAAATGATGTGAACGCCAAACTGTAGGAGCCGGCTTGCTGGCGATGGACTCCAGTGCGCCGCGTTTATCCAGTTTGTACGCGTTATCGTTAACGACCATCGCTGGCAAGCCAGCTCCTACAAGGGACCGCGTCCGAGTGGAAATGATGTGAACGCCAAACTGTAGGAGCCGGCTTGCTGGCGATGGACTCAAGTGCGCCGCGTTTATCCAATTCATACGCGTTATCGTTAACGACCATCGCTGGCAAGCCAGCTCCTACGAGGGACCGCGTCCGGGTCGAAATGATGTGAACGCCAAACTGTAGGAGCCGGCTTGCTGGCGATGGACTCCAGTGCGCCGCGTTTATCCAGTTTGTACGCGTTATCGTTAACGACCATCGCCAGCAAGCCGGCTCCTACAAGGGACCGTGTCCGAGTCGAAATGATGTGAACGCCAAACTGTAGGAGCCGGCTTGCTGGCGATGGACTCCAGTGCGCCGCGTTTATCCAGTTTGTACGCGTTATCGTTAACGACCATCGCTGGCAAGCCAGCTCCTACAGGAGACCGCGTCCTGGTCGAAATGATGTGAACGCCAAACTGTAGGAGCCGGCTTGCTGGCGATGGACTCCAGTGCGCCGCGTTTATCCGGTTCACACGCCATCGCTGACAAGCCAGCGCCTACAAGGGACCGAGCAGTGAACTCGCCAGCAGCGCCTTCAAGCCCATCGGCTTGGCAAAATGATAACCCTGGGCCTGCCCTGCCCCCATTTCCCGCAGCAGCTCCAGCGTCGCTTCATCTTCCACACCTTCGGCCACCACACTCAGGTCCAGCGACTCGGCCATCCGCACTATCGCCCGGACGATCGCGCGACTGCGCGGGCTGGTGGTCAATTCGAGGATGAACGACTTGTCGATTTTCAAGCCGCTGAACCGGTATTGATGCACATAGCTCAGGGATGAAAACCCTGCACCGAAGTCATCGAGTACCACCGACATGCCGTTGTCCGCCAGTTGCTGCATGGTCTGCCGGGCAATCGCCGGCTCGGCGACGAGCGCCCCTTCGGTCAGTTCCAGGCAGATTCGCGACGGCGAGACCCGGTGCTGAGCCAACAGTTCCAGCACCTCACTGGCGAAGTCGGGACGCGTCATGCTGTAGCTCGAACAATTGACGTGCACCGGTGGCCAATTGGCGTGGTCAGGTTGTGCGAGGATTGCGGCAATGCTGGCAAGCATGTACAGGTCCAGTCGACCGATCAGGCGCAAGCCCTCGACATCCGGCAGGAACTCCCCCGGCGCGATCACCCGGCCGCCCGGCTGATGCCAGCGGATCAGCGCCTCAAGAGCCAACAGTTCGCCGGTCTCGACGCTGACGATCGGCTGGAAATACGGCAGCAGCTCGTCAGTACGCTTGAGCGCGTTGCGCAAGGCCCCTTCTCGCTCGACCTGGTCCGAGACTTCACGGCGCACTTCCTGGTTGAACACCGCGAAGCTGTCGCGCCCGGCACTCTTGACCCGGTACATCGCCGCATCGGCATCGCGCAACAAGTCGGCGGGCTCGTGATGGAACTGACTGTCGGCACTGACGATGCCGATACTGCAGGACGAGAAAACCTCATAGCCATTGATGAAAAACGGCAGGTCGAACGCGACCAGGATCCGCTCGGCAATTTCGATCACCACTTCCAGCGGGGCGTCGGGCGCCAGCACCGAAAATTCGTCGCCCCCCAGGCGCGCCAGCATGTCGGTGTCGCGCAGGCAACCGCGCAAACGGTGGGCCGCCTGCATCAACAGCAGGTCGCCAAAATGGTGGCCGAGGCTGTCGTTGACCATCTTGAAGCGGTCGAGATCGATGAACATCACCGCCAGGTGCCCGCCTTCACTGCCGAACCGCGCCCAGGCCAGATTCAGGCGCTGTTGCAGGTAGGTGCGATTTGGTAGCCCGGTCAGCGCATCGTGGGAGTTTTCGTGCTGCAACTTGGCATTGGCGTGATCGAGTTCGCGGGTACGGCTCTGCACCCGAGCTTCCAGCTTGAGGTTGGCGGCATGGATCGCTTCGGCCGCCGTGCGTCGCGACAACGCAGTGTCTATGTGCCGTGACACGAACGTCAGCAGTTCCTGGTGACGCAGGGTATAGCGCACCTGCGAGGTGTAGCTCTGCACCGCCAGCACGCCACGCACCACGTCCTCTTCGAACAATGGAATGCCCAGCCAGGAGTAGGAGCGTACGGACTCGCGGGCCTCTTCGATTTCACCCTGGGCCGACAATCGCTCAGCCTCGCCGGCGTCAATCAGGCAAGGCCGGCGCTGACGGATCACGTACTCGGTCAAGCCCCTGCGCCCTCGGCGTGCCGCCGGGCAGGTCGTCTGCCGCTCATCCACATAATAGGGAAACGTCACCTCACCGGTGTCGTCGTCGAACAGCGCGATGTAGAAGTTCTGCGCGAATAGCAGATCGCCGACGATGCCATGCAGGGTCTGGAACAACTCGGCCATGTCGCCCGGCTGGCTCGACAGTTCGGCAATCTGGAACAGCGCGCTCTGCAGATGTTCGGCGCGTTCGCGGTCTGCCACTTCCTGCCTCAAGGCGTCATTGAGTGCCGAAAGCTCCAGGGTGCGACGCATCACTGTTTCTTCGAGGTCCTCGCGGTGCAGAATCCGGTCCAGTGCCATGGCCACGTGGCGGGCGACCACCAGAAACAGCGCGCGGTCTTCGGCACTGTAGGTACGAGAAACGTCGTAGACCTGCATCGCCAGCATGCCAAACACGTCATCCGAGGCGTTTTTCAACGGCGCGCCCATCCAGAACTCGGGACGCTCGCCCACGCAGTAGAAACGCCCTTCGGCTTGAGCCGCGAGAATGCCGGCGGCGTCGATCAGCACCGGCTGGCCGGAGGTCAATACCTGGCCGGTCAACGACAGGTGCGTTGGGTCAAGGTATTCGTAGTTCTCGGCCTCCAGGGCCTCCGGATCAATGATATCGACGTAATAGGGATAGTCGATCTTGCCGGTGCGCGGGTTATACAGCGCGAGGTAGAAGTTCTCGGCGTCGATCAGGCTGGCCAGCAAGCGGTGAACCCCGACCAGAAATACCGAGCGATCACGGGTCGAACTGGCCAGGTAGGTGATTTCATACAGCACACGCTGCGTGATCTGCGCGCGGGCCAGGGTATCGGTCTGTAGCTGGATGCCCAGGCGCTGGGCAAATCCCGCGAGCGCCGGCGCCGCAGCATCCTCGATTGGCGCAAGCAGCCAACCCAACTCACTTTCGCCCCTGCCGGTCGGCCAGCGGTGCACGTTGCGGGCGCGGCAAAAGGCTTCAAACTCGTCATTCGCAACGCTTGAAGGCCACTGTGCCCGCGGATCGCCCTGGCCAACCCGATGCATCTGTTCACCGGCGCGGTAAAACACCCACGCGGTGGTATGGACCCAGTTCCGCGCTGAGTCCAGCAAGTGTTCGATGGTGTCGTCGTCGCCAGCGTAAGCCATGCCGACAGTATCCGGGTTCCCTATGGGTTGAAGTGCGGCAACTCCGCAATGGCTCGAATGCCGGCGGGAGTCGGTCAATGTACGAATACTCATCAGGGCTCCCTGCGCCAAAAACTGCCGAAACTCACCTACTACCTACTAGCAATATGACATTACGCCTCTCATTTAAAGCTTATAGCGGTTTTTTTCAATGACTTTGTTCACTTTAGTACCAGGGATGAGACTGGCCGCAAATTATTCGCTGCCTGTTGCCCAGGCAAGGTATCCATGGTGATGCGCTTGATCACCCTGAGCGAAGCGGGTGGCAAGCGACCCTAACAAAGAAACGCCACTCTAGTGAGTGGCGTTTTTTTTGATGTTCAGTCTCAGACACAAGCTCTGCGAGGGGCCAGGTTCCACGGCAACTGCCCATTAGCCCCTGCTTTCAAATGGCCTTGAACCTGTCAGTCGTCGTTGTCATCACGATCGCGGTAGCGACGGTGATCGCGGTCATAATCACTGCGATCATAGCCTCGACGATCATATCCCTGATCATCGTCCCCTCTTTGGTCGTAACCCCGTCGATGGTCATGATCGTGATAGCGGCCGTACCGTTCTCCGTCATCCCAGTGCGGGCCGCAGCCTCCCAACAAGACGGCGCTGGAAATGGCCACGATCAAGGTTACTGCGCGATTCATAGGAACGTCCTGAATGTCGGAGGTATGCAAGGGTTGCGGCCGTCCGAATTTTCATCCGGGCAGCGTTCAGTCGTGGCTATGACCATCCAGTAACTCAATGATTCCTTTAGGAAATACAAACAATTGCTGCGTAGCACTCAGCCATCACGCCAGCAAATGCCCCCTCCAGACACCCGGGTCTGTCATGGATAGCCAAGGGACTGTCGTCAAATGAAAAGCGCCCCCGTACCGTGGGGCTTTTAATGGAGGTTCTAAAAAGTCTCTGGCTATCGAGCCGGCGGATACGACCGCTGCGCCCGAGTCACGAGTTGCCTGGTACGCCAGGCAGGAGAATAACAATATGAAATTCGTGAAAAGTCTTCTGGCCGCCGTGCCGCTCATGGTGCTGGCCATTGATGCCCATGCCGCCGTATCGAACCAGGAAGCCGCCCGGCTCGGCACCAGCCTGACGTGGGTGGGGGCCGAAAAGGCCGGGAATGCCGACGGCTCTATTCCGCCCTACAACGGTGGCCTGACCACCGCCCCCTCCAGCTTCAAGACCGGCGACAGCATGCGCCCGGACCCCTTTGCGGACGAAAAACCGCTATTGGTGATCAACGGCAGGAACGTCGATGCCTACAAAGGCATGCTCACCGCCACCACCGTAGCATTGGCCAAGCGCTACCCCGGCTTTCGCATCGACGTGTATCCGACCCACCGCACGGCATCGCTGCCACAGGCGGTACTGGACAATAGCCGCAAGAACGCCACAGCCGCCAAGTCCCTCAACGGCGGAATTGCGTTCGACAACGTGTTGCCGGGTGTGCCGTTCCCGATCCCGCAATCGGGCGCCGAGGCCATGTGGAATTTCCTGCTGCGCTACCAGGGCGTCAACATCCA
Organism: Pseudomonas sp. P5_109; assembly: GCF_034009455.1. NCBI lineage: Bacteria > Pseudomonadati > Pseudomonadota > Gammaproteobacteria > Pseudomonadales > Pseudomonadaceae > Pseudomonas > Pseudomonas sp. P5_109. Next base: position 3,453,479 of record NZ_CP125380.1, on the reverse strand, counting down.
TTCCAAATATGACTCGTGGAGCGTCGACACGGCGGGCGTGGCGAGCCTGGCTGTGACCGGCGAGGCGTTCGTCTCCTTCCCGATTTACGAGAACATGGCGAAACCGATCAACAACTCCGACATCTACTACCAGTTGAAGCTGTCCTACACCGGACCTGCGCGGCGGGCCGGCGAGTCGATCATGCTCAAGAACGCCACCAACCCGCTGCAGCGCCCCGGCCGTGCCTGGCAGTACATGCCGGCCCAGCGCCGGGTCAAACAGATTTCGATCCTGGCCTATGACACCCCAAACCCCGGTACCGCCCGTGCACTCGAGCTGTATGACTGGACGCTGGTGGGCAAGCAGGAAATGATCGTGCCCTACAACACCTACAAACTGACCTACGCTCGCGACGCCAAATCACTGACCACGCCGAACTTCATTGCGCCGGACTTCGTGCGCTGGGAAAAGCACCGGGTCTATGTCGTGGAGGGCAACCTCAAGGCCGGTGCAACGCATATCTATCAGAAGCGCCGCTTTTACCTGGATGAAGATACCTGGGCCGCGGTGGCCTCCGATCAATACGACACCAGTGGCCAGCTGTACCGTGGTTCCTTCGCCTTCTTCAGCCAGAGCTATGACAAGCAGGTCCCGGATGCCACCCCGTTCATGACGTACGACCTGTCGAAAGGCACCTACAACATCAATGGCGTGGTGGGCCCCCATGGTGGCATCCGCTACATCGAGCCGCTATCGACGGCGCAGTGGGTGCCGGAGTCCATGGCGGGCACCGGTATTCGTTGAGTTCGTGGCGATAAAAGGCCCCTCTGGTTCGAAAGAACGGGGCCAGTGCTTCCGGGATCAGCTTTCGGGGGATACGACCGGGTCTTGAGCGGCTTCGGCTTCCAGCTTCAACCGGTCAGCCTTGCTGATGTATTTATCCTTGTTTTTCGGTGCCAGTTTGGCGCTGGCCTTTTTCGCGTTGGCCTTGAGTATCTGATTCAGTTTCTTGCGACGATTCATGGTGTTCTGCTCAACCTGTAATTGCTCGATTGTATCAGACCAAAGTCTCAGACCGGGCCGCCACATCCCCCGGAAATGGGGTTCTTCACCCACCTACCCGGGTGTTTATCACCAAATTAGAGGAATAACCCCCTCTCTCCCCCTCTTCTTTGGGCTGCAACGCCCGGAAAAACTGATTCGTTGATTTGAGTTTCTTTTGCTCCAGTAATGGCTCATTAGTTGCACACCCCCTTTTGTGCCCAAAACAGCAGTCGTCCCGGACATGGAGACGGCGGGACATCAAGCGAGGGGTGACCTATGAAACGCGCAACACACTCAAGCAATTCGCTCTATCTGCTGCGCAAAACAGGCCTGCCTTGTGCGATGTTGTTTTCCCTGGCCACGGCAGACGCCGTGCCGCTGGATGATTTCGGCCCGCCACCACCGACCGACCCCTCGGCGTTTGCCAACCCGCCAGCCGACCCCAAGGCCGCGCTGGATGCCTTGCTGACCTTGCCAGCCACCAACCAGGGCGCCATCGCCCTACCCAACGGCGCGTATGGCGACCGGGACACGCCACGGGCCGACAACGTGCTGCCGCCAGCCCTGCAGACATCCTTCAAGATCCCTACCAACGGCAAGCCCAGCCCATTGTTCGGGGCCCTGCCGTACACGCAGCAGCTGCTGCTGTTCGAAGAATTCGGCACGGAAAAACTCGACCCGACACTGCCGGCCCCACCGCTGACCTTCCCGCCTCCGATCGTTGGCCCGGCGCCCACGCAGGACCCGAACAGCATAGCCCGCAGTGGCCCTTCGGCGGCGTCGCTTGAAGCCTTCATGCGCCAGCCGGGGCTGTACCCGTTTCCGTCGCAGTACTCCAACGTGCTGGACCGCAACCCGTGGAAAGCGCAGATCGAAGCTTTCCTCAACCGCCATCCAGTCAGCTCGCCGGCCGAAGGTCGTCCGCCAGGAAAAGGCTGGTCGCACCAGCGCTGGAACGAGTTCTACCCACAGGTCGCCTTCAAGACCGCGCAAGCGGGCGCCAAGCTCAACGGCGGCATGCGCGACCGCCGCCAGTTGCACAACTATGCCGTCGGTGAGTTCGGGCCGGGTGGGCTGTATAACCAGACCTCGGACACCCCGATCATCGCGGGCACTACCAAAGGCATCGACACGCGTTTTCACCCCAACATGCCGATCCAGAACCACAAGGCGCTCTGGACCTTCGACGGCACCTTTCCGCCAAAACTGTTGATGGTGCGCTACGGCCAGGGGGTGCTGATGCGGCACTACAATGCCCTGCCGATCGATCCATCGGCCAACATGGGTTTCGGCCTGCACACCCTCAGCACCCACGAACACAACGGTCACTCCCCGGCCGAAAGCGACGGCTATGCCAACGCGTTTTTCTTCCCGGGCCAGTACTACGACTATCGCTGGCCGATCCAGTTGGCCGGCTATGACAGCATCAATACCAACGCCCAGGATGCGCGCGCGGCGTTCCCCTGCGCCCCGGGTGAAACCCTGTTCGTCAACGATGCTACGCCGGGCCTGAAGACCTGCAACAACGGCAGCATCAAGATCCGTGGCGACTGGCGCGAAACCATGAGCACCCACTGGTTCCACGACCACATGCTCGATTTCACCGCGCAGAACGTCTACAAGGGCAATGCGACGATGATGAACTACTACAGCGCCGTGGACCGTGGCAACGAAGCGCTGCAAGACGGGGTCAACCTGCGCCTGCCCAGCGGTTCGGCGCTGCCCTGGGGCAACCGCGACTATGACGTCAACCTGATGATCGCCGACAAGGCCTGGGACGCCAATGGCCAACTGTGGTTCAACCCGTTCAACACCGACGGCTTCCTCGGCGATCAGATCCTGGTCAACTGGCAGTACCAGCCGCGCCTGAACGTGCGGGCGCGCAGCTATCGCTTCCGCATCCTCAATGGTTCGGTGTCGCGCTTCTTCAGGATTGCGCTGGTGCGTGAAGTCGTTGGCACCGGTGGTGAGTTCCCCGGCCCGGCCGGTTCCGGCCTGTCGTATACCCGGGTGCCGTTCCACATGATCGGCAACGACGGCAACCTCATGGAACACGCCGTGCCGTTCGACGGCAGCATGGACCTGGACGCCGACGGCGATGTGCAAGACCACAACGCCATCCTGCCGACCCAGGGCATTGCCGAGCGCTTCGACATCATCGTCAACTTCGCGAAAAACGGGATCAGGACCGGCGACAAGCTGTACTTCGTCAACCTGATGGAGCACCAGGGCGGCAAGGGGCCGGAGAGTACACCGCTGAGCCTGGCCGACGTACTGTCCGGCAAGTACAAGGCGGTGCTCAAGTCGGGCAGCAAGGGGCTGGAATGGGACCTGGGTGACCCGGCGGTGGGCAAGTTCATGCAGATGGTGGTGCAGCCTTATGCCGGCCAGGACGTGAGCATGAATCCCGCCGACTACGAACCAGCCAAACCGGGTAAACCGGTGGGCAAGGTCATGATCCCGCTGACGATCAACCGCGACGATCCGACGATGCAGGCCAAGCTCAAGCTGGCGCGGCATCGCGAGTTTGTCTTCGGCCGCTCCGACGGCACCGACCAGGAACCCTGGACCATCAAGACCGACGGTGGTTTTGGCAACCGCGCGGACCTACGCCGGATCAGCGCCGCGCCGCAACTGGCCACTGGCCCGAGCCCTGCCGGGTTCTCCGGCGACGGCACCCTGGAAGTGTGGAAAATCAGGAACGGCGGCAACGGCTGGAGCCACCCGGTGCACGTGCACTTCGAAGAAGGCGTCATCCTCAACCGCGACGGCAAGGCACCGCCGGAATGGGAAAAATGGGCACGCAAGGACGTCTATATCATCGGCCAGGGCATCGACAGTACGGTGGACGTGGAAATGGCGATCCGCTTCCGTGAATTCGCCGGGACCTACATGGAGCACTGCCACAACACCCAGCACGAGGACACGTCCATGTTGCTGCGCTGGGATGTCGAGAATCCCGGCCAGTTCCAGTTGATGCCAACGCCACTGCCCGGCTGGGACGGCGTCACCTACGTCAACTCCGCCGCGCTGCCAACCTTCCGCACTGGCGATACACGTAATGGTGACGGCGATAACAAAAAACCGATCGCCAACCCCGACAGCGCTGTCAGCAACGGTCAACCGGTGACCATCAACGTCCTGGCCAACGACACCGACCCTGACGGTAACGTGCCACTTAAAGTGGTGGGCCTGGCGCAACCGGACTCCGGCAAGGGCACGGTCAGCACCGATGGCCTGCGCGTGGTCTACACACCACCGGCTACTGTCGCCGCACCGTTCACCGCGACCTTTACCTATCAGGCCGCCGATGCCAAGGGTGCGGAGTCGACACCGGCAACGGTATCCGTGGCGGTCTCGGCAGCGGTCGTCGAGAACCTGATCGTTACCGGCGCTACCGTTACTGCCCGCAGCAACGGCCGCTATTACTGGGTCCTGTCCGGCACCACCTCACGTGGCACAGGCAATAGCATCACAGCGACTGCCACGACCACAACCGGTACGGTGAACCTTGGCAACGCCACCCTGACCACCACGCCTACCGGCGCACGCTGGCAGTTCGCGGTGACCACCGTCGGTAGTCCGCCATCGACCAGCCCGACAGCGACCATCAAGTCGGCCTTCGGCAAAACCGTGACAGTGCCGGTAGTGGGGAACTGAGTTCAACCTGGCTTTAGCAACGAGGGCCTCAAAAGATTTGAGGCCCTTTTGTTTCGACGGTCACTTGTAGGAGCCGGCTTGCTGGCGATGATCGTTAACGATGACGCGGGTGAGCCGGATGAACGCGGTCCCTTGTAGGAGCTGGCTTGCCAGCGATGGTCGTTAACGATAACGCGGGTGGACAGGATAAACGCGGTGCACTGGAGTCCATCGCCAGCAAGCCGGCTCCTACAGTTTGGCGTTCACATCCTTTCGACCGGGACGCGGTCCCTTGTAGGAGCTGGCTTGCCAGCGATGGTCGTTAACGATGACGCGTATGACCTGGATAAACGCGGCGCACTGGAGTCCATCGCCAGCAAGCCGGCTCCTACAGTTTGGCGTTCACATCCTTTCGACCGGGACGCGGTCCCTTGTAATTGGATGGACTCGCCCAAGCCGAGGCGTCAATGCGCCACGGTGGCAGTCTAAACAGCCAACGACAGCGAGGGCGAGTCCATGAAAAATCATAGTTCGTTTGATCAATCCGTGTCTTCTTCCGATTTGTCGGCCTGCACAACCTTGGCGGTCGACTTGGCCAAACAGGTCTTTCAGGTCGCCGGTGAAGATATCCTCGGCCAGGTGCGCTACGAGCAGCGGATCAAGTCGCGCGAGGCGTTTTATGATTTTCTCCGACAGTTGCCGGCGCATGTCGTGGTTTTGATGGAGACCGGTCCGGGTGCCCAGGCCTGGGCCCGGCAGCTGCAAGACAAGGCAATCCGGTGCGGATTCTTCCAGCCGGTTTGGTGGCCACACATCGCAGCGGGCCTAAAAATGATCGCAACGATGCGCTGGCGATTCTGCGGGCCAATCGCGATGAAAAAATCTGCGCAGTACCGGTCAAAAGCGTTGCGGCGCTGGCAATGCAGGCGTTGCATCGCGCCCGCCAGGGCTATGTGCGTCGACGCACGGCCCTCAGTAATCAGATGCGCGGCCTGCTGCTTGAGCACGGCGTAGCCTTGGCACAGGGCGATGTTGCGATCAGCCAGAAAATCCCGCGGGTGCTGGAAGATGCCACCCAACCGGTGCCGGGCCTGCTGCGTGAACTGATCGACGAACTGTTGGCCGAGTGGCGCCATTTGGGCGAGCGCATCAGCGTACTGACGGGACGCCTGGAAGTGGCCGCCAACGCTGACATGACGGCGAAGCGGCTAATGACTGTGCGCGGCATCGGCCCGGTCACTGCCACGGCACTGGTGGCCAAGGAAACCAAGCCTGAGCGCTTTCCCAATGCCCGCAAGTTTGCCGCGTACTTTGGCATGGTGCCTGACCAGCACAGCAGCGGGGAGACGGTCCGGTTGGGGGGCATGACCAAGCGAGGTGATGCTTATTTACGCAGCCTGATGATCCAGGGGGCCCATGCGGTGCTGCAACAACTACGACCTGATTCCCAGCAACCCGATGACCGCCGCTTGTTGCACTGGATGAGCCGGTTGGGCCGTAAGGAGGCTGCGATCAGGCTAGCCAACCGCAACCTGCGAATCGTCTGGGTGCTTCTACAGAATGACCAGACTTATCGTCGCCACGCGGGTGATGGCCAGCCAGCGACGATGGGCCACTGAGCGACAGAGTTCTGCCACCGAGGTACTAACCGTCTGACCCTCTGCTGAAAAAAATTGACCCCAGGTAAGACCGGCGTGGATTGATGCCTAAGCTCCTACTGGCCTTCGAGGCCTGACTGTAATCGGCATACCACGAGCTTTTCCAATTTTGGCCAGAAGCCGAAGACGGCTTCCACGAATAGGCCTAATACATAGATGCAACGGGGCAGCGGTTTTTCAAAAGCGGGTAGACAGTGGGGGCGAGTCCATACATAGGAGCTGGCTTGCCAGCGATGGTCGTCAACGATAACGCGTGTGACCTGGATAAACGCAGCGCACCTGAGTCCATCGCCGGCAAGCCGGCTCCTACAGATATTGCGCGGCCCCTTGTAGGAGCTGGCTTGCCAGCGATGGTCGTCAACGATAACGCGTGTGACCTGGATAAACGCGGCGCACTGGAGTCCATCGCCAGCAAGCCGGCTCCTACAGTTTGGCGTTCACATCCTTTCGACCGGGACGCGGTCCCTTGTAGGAGCTGGCTTGCCAGCGATGGTCGTTAACGATGACGCGTGTGAACCGGATAAACGCGGTGCACTGGAGTCCATCGCCAGCAAGCCGGCTCCTACAGTTTGGCGTTCACATCCTTTCGACCGGGACGCGGTCCCTTGTAGGAGCTGGCTTGCCAGCGATGGTCGTTAACGATAACGCGGGTGGACAGGATAAACGCGGTGCACTCAAGTCCATCGCCAGCAAGCCGGCTCCTACAGTCCATCGCCAGCAAGCCGGCTCCTACAGGTATTGCGTTGTCGGTGTTTCCCGGGATTGCGTGAAGAACCCAATAAATGCCAGGTGGACAGCGTAACAGGCAACAATCGGCTCTCATCTGCAGTTCAACCGAGGGGCTCGATGATCCTGAGCCAGGGCCAACGGGCCTGATAACTTTTCGCCTTCTGCTCGAACAAGTCTGGACTGGGGTTCTTTGGATTGTTTCGAAGTAGCCCGTGCTCTGTGTCGGCCAGGCCGTTGGGAGCATAAACCTCGCCGGTTGCAACATCCCAACCCATGCAGGTACCGGCAACCAGGTAGCGATCGATCCCGTCCCTGGCCGACTGAAGCTGAGGATAATCCCCGCCAAACCGCTGTCTGTACCACAGGTGCACGCGAGCCTGGTTCTTGACTTCAACGTTCACCCCGAGGTCCTCGAACAGACGCCCGGCGCGCTGGATGACCTCATCCTCTGCTTCCCAGGACAGATCTTCATCGAAGTAAAAGACGTCGTAATCCTTCACTCCCCACGCTACCGGTCGCTGCGACTGACGATTCCAGACAGCCTGGAACAGGCAACCGGCCGTGAGCATGCATTGCTGCAGACCGAGCTCGGGCAAGCGCTCGGCAAGGGCTGCATTTACCGGGTTGGTCATTGCGATACTGATCAGTTTTTCGACAGTCAATGTCATTTTCATCCCTTTTAAATCGTTGAAGTCCTGGTAGGCGAACAGCGGGCAATTTAACGGCAAGACGTCGGTACTGACTATGTGGATGACACTTTTGAAGTAAACCGCCGCAGAGCCTGCCCTGATAATCGATAGCTTACTGACGAATTGTCGAGGTCAAGCATGACGAGCGCAACTATGGAACAAGTCAGCCCAAAAACGCTGAGAAGAGTGATTGTGGCCGCCGGCATTGGCAATTTCGTCGAGTGGTTCGACTTCGCCGTCTATGGCTTTCTGGCCACGACCATCGCCCAGCAATTTTTCCCCAGTGGCGATGCCAGTGCCGCGTTGCTCAAGACCTTTGCGGTGTTCGCCGTGGCCTTTGCGTTTCGACCCCTTGGCGGGATTTTCTTCGGCATGCTGGGCGACAGGATCGGCCGCAAGCGCACCCTGGCGATGACCATTCTGTTGATGGCCGGTGCGACGACCCTGATCGGCCTGCTGCCCACTTATGCGGCGATCGGGGTCGCGGCGCCGATTCTGCTGTCGCTGATCCGTTGCGCCCAGGGCTTTTCCGCCGGGGGCGAATACGCCGGCGCCTGTGCCTACCTGATGGAACATGCACCGAGTGATAAACGCGCCTGGTACGGTAGCTTCATTCCGGTGTCGACCTTTTCCGCTTTCGCCGCGGCCGCCGTGGTGGCCTACGCGCTCGAAGCGTCATTGTCGGCCGAAGCAATGGGCAGTTGGGGTTGGCGCCTGCCGTTCCTGATTGCCGCGCCGCTGGGCCTGGTGGGGCTTTACCTGCGCTGGAAGCTCGATGAGACACCGGCATTCCAGGCGGTGACCGAGGAACATGCCGTCGCCCACTCGCCACTCAAGGAAACCTTGCGCAACCATGGGGCAGCGATCTGTTGCCTGGGTGCCTTTGTGTCACTCACCGCACTGTCGTTTTATATGTTCACCACCTATTTCGCGACTTACCTGCAAGTCGCCGGCGGCTTGAGTCGCGCCACAGCGTTGCTGGTCTCACTGATCGCATTGCTGTTCGCTGCGGCGATCTGCCCGCTGGCGGGGCTGTATTCGGATCGGGTCGGACGTCGAAGGACGGTGATGACGGCATGCGCGCTGCTGATCGTGGCCGTGTATCCATCGTTCCTGATGGCCAGCTCCGGCTCGTTCGCAGCGTCCGTCGTCGGCGTCATGCTCCTGGCGATTGGCGCCGTGTTGTGTGGCGTGGTGACAGCGGCCCTGCTCTCGGAAACCTTCCCTACCCGTACCCGATACACCGCCTCGGCGATCACCTACAACATGGCGTACACCCTTTTCGGCGGCACCGCACCGCTGGTGGCGACGTGGCTGATCAGCACCACCGGCAGCAACCTGTCACCGGCGTTCTACCTGATCGCGGTGGCCTTGCTCGCGCTGGCGGGTGGACTGGCATTGCCGGAGACCTCAAGGATTTCCCTGCATGAGGTTGCGACACAGGAGAAAGGCGCAGGAGTGAGCGCTGCGGTCTGAAACACGAAACGAGCCGGCCAGGCGCTATATCCGTGAGGTTTCCTTGACAGCCGTTGACTGGCCATCAAAACCCTGCACAATTGCCGGCTTTTTTCGCGACAGGACGTCCCTCCCATGCAACGGATCGTAATTCTGGGCAATGCCGGTAGCGGCAAATCCACCCTCGCCCGCGCGCTCGGCAAGCGTCTGGGCTTGCCGGTGGTGCACCTCGATACATTGTTCTGGGAGCCCGGCTGGATCGAACCCGACGCCGGGCAGTTCCGCGCGCGGGTCAGCGCAGCAATCACAGCGGATACCTGGGTGTGTGAAGGCAACTATGCCCGGCGCACCTTCGACCTGCGCCTGCCCCGGGCCGACCTGATCATCTGGCTCGATACGCCGCGACTCACCTGTTTCATCCGGGTGATCATGCGCAGCGTCTTGAACCGCCCTCGCCCCGACCTGGCAGCCGGCTGCACAGAGAAGCTCGACCGGGCGTTCCTGACCTTCCTCAAGTTCGTGTGGAATTTCGATCGAGGCTACCGCCCGGGTATCGAGGCGGTGCGCCTGACCATAGGCCCACGGATTCCTGTGGTGCACTTGCGCGGTAGCCGCCAGATAGCCGCCTTTCTCCATGGCTTGCCCGCAGTGCCTGAAATCGACATCGTGGACTTGTCATGAAATGACAAGAAATTGTCGTCGAATGAATCGCCGCCAGTCTCCCCCGCCCATAAATTCCTAGTCGAGCCCGGTGCAATGCTGGGCGCCTGTCTGCTTTATATGCTCAACATCATAATAATAATCCGAGGGGCCGCACCGTATGCGCGTGAATTTACCCGTGACCGAGCATGAAAGAGTATTCCCTGCCGAACAGCGATTGATCTCCACCACCGACCTCGACAGCCGCATCACTTACTGCAATGACGCCTTTGTGGCCATCAGCGGTTTCACCTACGACGAACTGGTCGGTCAGCCCCATAACCTGGTTCGACACCCCGATATGCCTCCCGGGGTATTCATTCATATGTGGCACACCATCAAGCAAGGCAAACCCTGGATGGGTCTTGTGAAAAACCGCTCGAAAAATGGTGACTTCTATTGGGTCAGTGCCTACGTCACGCCCATCTATGAAAACGGACGCCTGAGTGGTTACGAGTCGGTTCGTTCGCTGCCCAGCCGCGACCAGGTCAGTCGGGCAGCGGCACTCTATGCAAGGATGCGCGCCGGCAAGCCGATCGTTGCCCGCAGTGCGCGGATTCTAAGACCGCTGCAACACGGCTGGCCGTTGCTGATGGCTGGCGGGCTCTCACTGCTGGGCAGTCAGTGGCTACCACAAACGGCGGCGCAAGGAGTCCTGGTGGCGAGCCTGGGCATTGCCTGGTACCTGATCGAATCCCGACAGCGCAGAGCCATCGAGCGCACCCTGGCCGAGCATCCGAAAGCCTTTTCCGATCCATTGGTCGCGCTCACCTATAGCGACAACCACGGCCCCCAGGGTCGCCTGGACATGGCCATGCTCAGTGAGGAAGCGCGCTTGCAGACAGCCCTGTCCCGGCTCGTCGATGCCGGGGTCAACGTCAAGGCCAAGGCGGCGCAGTCATCCGCACTCTCGGGTTCCCAGGCGCAGTCGCTGGATCGTCAGCGCAGTGAAACCGATCAGTCCGCCGCCGCCATTTCCCAGATGGCCGCGACCATCCAGGAAGTCACCCAAAACGTCATCAGCACCGCACATGCCGCGTCGCAGGCCGACCAGTTGACCCGCGAGGGCACTGAGCTGGCGGAGCAAAGCCTGAGCGCCATGGCAACCATGCACGCGGCGGTCAACGAGATTGGCCAGGCAGTCAATGCATTGGCCAGCGAAACGCAATCGATCGGCAGTGTCGTGGATGTCATCACCGCCATTGCCGAACAGACCAACCTGCTGGCGCTCAATGCGGCGATCGAGGCGGCCCGGGCTGGCGAGCAAGGGCGCGGTTTTGCCGTGGTGGCCGACGAGGTGCGTTCCCTTGCACAACGCACTCGCACCTCCACCGAACAGATCCACGGCATCATCGCTTCGCTGTATAGCGGTGCCGATCGCGCAGTCTCGACGGCCAGCCGTGGCGAGCAGATTTCCCGTGAAAGCATGCAGCGTGTCGAGGCGGTGCAGTCGGCTCTGGTCGGTATCAGCCAGGCCGTCACCCGGATTACCGGCATGAGCCAGCAGATGGCCTCGGCGTCTGAAGAACAGAGCCATGTGGCTGAAGACATCAACCAACAGATCACGCGAATTGCCCAACTCTGTGATCACAGCGCCGGGCAGGCCAAACAAGGTGCCGCGATCAGCCAGGACCTGGAAGTCATGGCCGAGTACCTGCACAGCCTGGCTGCGCGTTTTAGTCGATAGTCATCAGCGCCCCGGCAAGATGGATTGCGGAACGGAAATGCGAGCGAAGGTGTCAGCTGTATAGACACCTCTGTTTCGCATCCCAATCCAGATGGAGCGCTGAAGTCATGAACAACATTATCTATCTCGTCGGTGCTGTTGTGATCGTCCTGTTCATCCTGTCGTTTGTCGGCATTGTCTGACCGACCACTGAAGGTCGTGACAACTTGGCAAAGGTCCGCGCAGGCTTTTCCTCACAGCGGGAGGAAAAGCCATGGACGTTACTTATCTGGCACTTGGTTCAACACCCCCGGCTTCACACGCTACGCTACTGCCTGAGGCTTTCCTGACATCAGGCATCAACGTAGCTAAACCGGGGGATTCAAACCGTGCAGGCACTCTTCGCGTTTCTCAACGCCAATCCCTACATGTTGCTGTTCCTGGTGGTGAGCCTGGCGGTGCTGATTGGCCGCTTCACCATCAAGGGTTACGGGTTGGGTACCGTCGGCGGCGCCATCGTGGTTGGCTGCGGCGTCGCCATTGCCGCCTCTCTCTATGGCATCACGTTCAAGCTCGACACGTTCACCATGAACCTCTTCTACTACCTGTTCATGTACGGGGTCGGTTTGCGCGTCGGTCCGTCCTTTCTCAATAGCCTGAAGGATGATGGGCTGAAGTTCACCGTGCTTGCGGTCATTTGCAGTGTGGTCAGCCTGGCCGTGGTGGTCTTGGGCACGCGTCTTTTCAACCTGCCGACTGGCGCGGCCGGCGGCATCCTCGCCGGGGCCACGACCATGTCCTCTGCCATCGGCTCGGCCGAGCAGGCGGTTACCTCGGGTGCCGTCCACCTCGCACCGGGCGACACTGTCGAGGGGGTGTCGGCGATGATCACCCTGTCCTACGGCATCACCTACATCTGGGGCACCGTCGGCATCGTGCTGATGTGCAAATACATGCCGCGCTGGTGGGGGGTCGATGCCAAGGCGGCAGCCCGTCGTTATGAGGAAGAGCATGGGATGCATGATCTGGAGGACGACGGCCTCACCGCTGACAAGGCCTTCGGGTTGCGCGCTTATCGCCTGGAAAACCGTACGACTGCCGGCCTGACCGTCCGCGAATTTCTCGCTCGATTCCCGGAGTATCGCATCGTCAATGTGCATCACGGCGATGAGGCGATAGGGGCCGATCCTGACATCCAGCTGCAGCTGGGGGATGTGATTACCCTTGGCAGTACACGTACAGGCCTGACCACCAACATCGGCCTGATCGGCCCGGAGGTCGATGACGCCAAGGCGCTCGCCGTCCCCCTGGACCACGCGGAGATCCTGGTGACAGAGAAAACCGTGATCGGCAAGCAGCTCAAGGAGTTTCGCGGACTGGACCTGGCCGGGCAGCTTCAATTGACTCGCATCCAGCGCGGCGGTGTTCCATTGCCCGTCGGGCCTGAGACTCGGTTGCAGCGTCGCGACGTGCTGTTCGTCACCGGCCTGTCCAGCGCCGTGCAGCGCGCGGGCGAGTTGTTTGGGGTTATCGCCCGGCCCAGCAGCATGACCGATTTATTGACGTTGTTTGTCGGGATGTCCCTGGGGCTGCTGATCGGCCTGATCCAGTTCCCCGCCTTCGGCGCCTCCGTCGGCCTGGGGAGCGCGGGTGGCCTGATGGTCTCGGGCATCATCGTCTCGTCGCTGTCCTCGCGCCTGCGCTTCTTCGGCAATACGCCGAACGCAGCGCGTAACATCCTCGAGGACATCGGCCTGCTGGTGTTCGTTGCCATTGTCGGGATCAATGCCGGCGCCACCCTTCTCGCTCAACTGACGGGGATGCTCGCCGTGCAGATTTTCCTGGTGGGCTTCGTCGCCTGCATGCTGCCGCCGTTCGCCGTCTGGGTGGTTGGCTATCACTTGATGAAGATCAATCCGGCGGTACTGATGGGTGGCATGGCCGGTGCCCGCAGTCATTCCGGCCCGTGTCTTGAGGCTGCGGCGGAGATCGGTAGCAACGTGCCGTGGGTCGGTTTTCCGGTCGCGTTTGCAGTGTCGGGCATTCTGCTGACGGTCCTCGGCTACTTCGCCATGGTCTTTGCCAATTGATGCGGTACCCAATGAAAAGGCCGCCCGCAGGCGTAATTCGGTCCAGTCGCAAGTAAACCAAGTGCTCCTTTGTGGGAGTGAGCCTGCTTGCGAAGGCGGCCTGACAGCCGGCCTGTCTTTTGTTTTGATCGTGTACATATCCGTTGCTGCGGTAACGGCGGCTTAGGGTTTCGCCCTTACGGCGAGTCCCTTTTCCAAACGCCGAAAAGGAACCAAAAGGCTTTGCCCCACCATTCGGTGCCTCGCTAATGCTCGGCATGCCCTCACTCCGGCATTGCTCCGTGGGCCCGCCGCGATCGGCCATCCATGCCGGGATGCCCACTGCGCAATGCCTGCGTTCGGCCTCTGGAAACGGGGCTGGTAGATCAAGATCAAAAGCCAGAGCCAAAGCCAAAGTCTTTTTTTGATCGCGTACATATCCGTTGCTGCGGTAACGGCGGCCTATGGTTTCGCCCTTACGGCGAGTCCCTTTTCCAAACGCCGAAAAGGAACCAAAAGGCTTTGCCCCACCATTCGGTGCCTCGCTAATGCTCGGCATGCCCTCACTCCGGCATTGCTCCGTGGGCCCGCCGCGATCGGCCATCCATGGCCGTGCGCGGCTATCCCGGCATCCATGCCGGGATGCCCACTGCGCAACGCCTGCGTTCGGCCTCTGGAAACGGGGCAGGTAGATCAAGATCAAAAGCCAAAGCCAGAGCCAGAGCCAAAGCCAAAGCGTAGAAACGTCCGAGCTATCGACCAGGCCGGCCAGCAGGCCGCCTCGCTTTTGCTTTGGCTTTTGATCTTCTTGCCCCATCGAGAGGCCGAGTGGAGGTTCTGCGCAGTGGGCAACCCGGCATGGATGCCGGGTTAGCCGCCCCCGGCCATGGATGGCCGATGGCGGCGGGCCCACGGAGCAGGACCGGAGCGAGGGCATGCCGAGCCACAGCGAGGCACCGAACGCCAGGGGCAAGAGCCCTTGGTTACTTGGGGCTTTTCCAAGTGACCCGCCGTAAGGGCGGAACCAAAAGCAGCCGTTACCGCAGCAACGGATATGTACGCAGTCAACAAAAAACAGGTCGGCTGTCAGGCCGCCATCGCTGGCAAGCCAGCTCCTACAGGGAAAAATACGCACGGCTCCCAATCAGGCCGGTTGGCCACCTCGTTTTGGCTTTTGCTTTGGATCTTCTTGCCCCATCGAGAGGCCGAGCGCAGGTTCTGCGCAGTGGGCAACCCGGCATGGATGCCGGGTTAGCCGCCCCCGGCCATGGATGGCCGATGGCGGCGGGCCCACGGAGCAGGACCGGAGCGAGGGCATGCCGAGCCACAGCGAGGCACCGAACGCCAGGGGCAAGAGCGCTTGGTTACTTGGGGCTTTTCCAAGTGACCCGCCGTAAGGGCGGAACCAAAAGCAGCCGTTACCGCAGCAACGGATATGTACGCAGTCAACAAAAAACAGGTCGGCTGTCAGGCCGCCATCGCTGGCAAGCCAGCTCTTACAGGGAGAAATACGCACGGCTCCCAATCAGGCCGGTCGGCCGCCTCGCTTTGGCTTTTGCTTTGGATCTTCTTGCCCCATCGAGAGGCCGAACGAAAGGGGCAAGAGCCCTTGGTTACTTGGGGCTTTTCCAAGTGACCCGCCATAAGGGCGGAACCAAAAGCAGCCGTTACCGCAGCAACGGATATGTACACCACCCCACCACGTATTAAGTGAACAACATAACGCCCGCAAGCGGCCTTTGACTCACGATGACATCAGGGCAACGCATACACCCTGAACAGTCTCTTCACCGTAAGGTTGCTCCCGCCCAGATACTGGTCGTAGGCCTTTTCCACAAAGCCCGAGTAATAGGCCTCACTCAGGGCCGTGTCGACCAGCAAGCGGAAGTCTTCGTCGTTGCGTTCCACCATCATCGCCACCGGCGAGTACTCGAAGATGCGGTCCAGGATCATCAGGTTCTTGGCCGCGCCTTCCTTGGCCACTTCGTTGCGCAGCAGCATGCGTTCGGAGAAGAAGGCATCGGCCTTGCCCTCGGCAACCAGCTTGACGCCCTCGTCGTTGTTGGCCACGGTCACCAGCGAAGCGATCACGTTGAGCAGGCGCATCTGCTCGCGAATCCAGTCTTCGGTCACGCCGCCCTCAAGGGTCGCGTAGGTCTGGTTGGCCAGGCCATTGTTGATGCTGGCTCGCCAGGTCGGGCCGGTGTTGGCGACCTTGCCATTGAGCACATTGAGCAAGGGTTCGCCCGCATCGTTGCGCACCACGACCGAGAGACCGGCAGTGTAGATCGGGATGGAGTAGCTGATCATCTTGCGCCGTTCCAGGGTGGGCGCTGTCGGCGTGCAGAGGATATCGACCTTGCCCTGGCTCACGGCACTGACCTGGTCCGCAACCGTTACCGGCTGATAGTGCACCTGCAGGTCGGGCAGGCCCAGTTCGCGCTTGAGCGTGTCGGCGATTTTCAGGCACAGGTCGATGGCATAACCGCTGGCCTTGTCGCCTTCCTGTTTGCTGAAAGGGGCCAGGTCAGGCAAATAACCCAAGGTAAAAGTGTGGCTGCTGCGCACACGCTCAAGGGTGTTGGCGCCGGCCACCAGCGGCAGCGTCAAGAGTGCGAAGGCCAGCAGCAGTCTGGTGGTTGTGGCAAATGGTACGTTCATGTCCGGTTTCCCCGTATGCAGATGTCTGTGCAGTCCTGATGGCCACGCCTAAGGATTACCGGCCCTGGCCTGGTTGGCGGATGGCGCTTCGGTGAAGCGCTTGGCGAGGAATCCATAGAGCAGGTAGCCGACAGCGAGCACCAGGGTGCCGCCCATCACGGCGTCCTTGCCGCAGGCATACAGGGCGTACAAGGAGTAGGTGACGGCGATCAGCAAGACCACCACGTTGCGCGTGTGAATAGCCGACGAAACCCCGGCCTTGTGCATGATCACCAGCAGGCCGGTCAGCGCAGTGATATAGGGGATCAGGTTGGTCACCGCTGCCAGGCTGACCAGCTTGCTGAACTGGGCGGCGGCATCGGGAGAGATGGTCGACAGGGCCATGAAGGTCTGCAGCACGCCGCAGACGATCATCCCGACGACGGGCGCATTCATCGAGTTGACCTTGCTGAACAGCTTGAGGAACAGGTTCTGGTCAGCCGTCATCTTCGCGGTTTGCGCCAGGGTAAATTGCCAGCCCAGCAGCGAGCCGACACAGGCCATCACCGCCAGGGCCATGACGATAGTGCCCACCATCGGGTTGAATATCGTCGCGTAGACCAAGGCGAAGGGTGCCGAGGATTTGGCCAGCTCGGCATTGGGAATGATGCCCTGGATTACGGTGGTCGAGAGCACATAGACCACGGCGGCACCCAGGGTGCCGAACAGGCAGGCCAGGGGCACGTTGCGCTTGGGGTCTTCCACGGCATCGGTGGCCTGGGCCGCCGATTCCATACCGAGGAAGGCCCACAGGGTCAGGGGGATGGCTTTGCCGATGGCTTCGGAAATCGCCAGGCTATTGGGGTTCCAGGCGGCGGCCAGCACATCGGGCTTGAACCAGAACCAGCCGATGATGCTCAGGCCCGCTACCGGAATGATCACGCCCCACACCGTGAAAGCGCCGATCTTGCCGGTGATGCCCGGGCCACCGAAGTTGGCGAAGGTGGTCAGCCAGATCAGCGCGATCGTGCCGACGCACAGTGGAATGGCACCCGTGCCCAGCCAGGGGATGAAGGCCGTCATGTAGCCCACCGCCGAGATGGCCACGGCCACGTTGGCGATAGCCAGGGACAGGAAGTACAGGTACGAACAGAGGAAAAACCCCGACTTTGAATGGGCTTCCTCGGTGTAGGCGGACAAACCGCCCGAACGCGGACAGAAGATCCCGCACTGGGCAAAGCAGTAGGCAATGGCCATCGAGCCGATCGCGGTGAAAATCCATGACAGCAGCGAGACCGCGCCCAGTTGCGCCATATTGGTAGGCAACATGATGATGCCCGAGCCCATCATGTTGACCGTCACCAGCGTCGTGAGCCCCATCAGGCCCATTTTCTTGCTTGAATCCGCCATCGCAAACTCCTTGCCTTGTTCAGAGTTTTGAACCTGGCCTGGCGACGTGCAGCACGCGGCCAGACAGGGGCTAACACCTACTGCATCAGACCTTGAGCACGTAACCGTAGGCCCGGGTTCGACCGGCTTCCTGCTGCAAATACACGCCCTGCAACTCCGGTGTGAAACCCGGCAGGCGGTTGATGCCTTCTTCCAGCGCCAGGAAGTACTTGAGCACCGCGCCGCCCCAGACTTCGCCCGGGATGATGCAGAGCACGCCCGGCGGATAAGGCAACGCACCTTCAGCCGCGATCCGCCCATCGGCATCCGCCAACGCCACCAGCTCGACGTTGCCGCGGATGTACTCGATTTGCGCCTGC
The DNA here is from genome assembly GCF_034009455.1 of Pseudomonas sp. P5_109. NCBI lineage: Bacteria > Pseudomonadati > Pseudomonadota > Gammaproteobacteria > Pseudomonadales > Pseudomonadaceae > Pseudomonas > Pseudomonas sp. P5_109. The sequence goes on along the minus strand of NZ_CP125380.1, from coordinate 3,435,442 downwards.
TGCGGGTTCATGGCCTTTTTCGGGAAGTGTTCCTTGCGGAACATGTCCTTTTGCAGTTGCTGCACGTTGTGATGGCGGTAGAGGTCGTGCATTTCCTGGCAGAGCTGGCGGATGGTGTAGTTGCGGTAGCGTTCCTGATGCTGCGCGTAGATCGCTGGCAACACCCGGCTCATCGGCGCGTCATCGCTGATGAAGCGTTCGAAACGGGCGATCTGTGCGGCCAGGTGGGTCATCTTCGCCCAGTCTTCGGCCGGGGTGAGCAGGAACAGGATCGAGTTGAGGTCGCATTTTTCCGGAACGATGCCGTTCTCGCGCAGGAAGTTGGCGAGGATGCCGGCGTGAATGCCGAAGTCGGTGTAGCTGCCGTCGACCGGGTCGATCCCCGGGGTGGTGAACAGCAGCTTGCACGGGTCGATGAAGTACTGCTTCTCGGCATAACCGGCAAAGGCGTGCCAGCGATCCTTGGGATGGAACTCGAAGAAGCGGATGTCATTGGCGATTTCTTCGGTGGGATAGTCTTCCCAGGCGCGCCCTTCGATGGTGTACGGCACGAACGGGCGGACCATGGTGCAGGCTTCGAGGATCAACTTGCGCGCCTCGATGCCGAACTTCACGCAGTCTTCCCACAGGCGCAGGCCGCTGCGGCCCGAGTGAATGCGCGCATTCACATCCAGCGAGGCGAACAGCGGGTAGAACGGGCTCGTCGAGGCCTGGGCCATGAACGCGTTGTTCAGCCGGTGATGGTTGCAATAACGCGCCTGGCCCTTGATGTGGCGGTCTTTCTTGTGCACTTGGGAGGCCTGGGAAAAACCGGCCTGCTGCTTGTGCACCGACTGGGTGACGAAGATGCCCGGGTCGTTTTCGTCGAGGTCGAGCAGCAGCGGCGAGCAGTCCTTCATCATCGGGATGAACTGTTCGTAACCGACCCACGCCGAGTCGAACAGGATGTAGTCGCACAGCTTGCCGATGCGGTCGACCACTTGCCGGGCGTTGTACACGGTGCCGTCGTAGGTGCCCAGTTGAATGATCGCCAGGCGGAACGGCCGTGGCAGTTGCGCCTTGTCCGGGGCGACTTCGGCAATCAGTTCTCGCAGGTAGTCTTCTTCGAAACAGTGGGCGTCGATGCCGCCGATGAAGCCGTAAGGGTTGCGTGCGGTTTCCAGATACACCGGCGTCGCGCCGGCCTGCAACAGCGCACCCTGGTGGTTGGACTTGTGGTTGTTGCGGTCGAACAGCACCAGGTCGCCGGGGGTCAACAGGGCGTTGGTCACCACCTTGTTGGACGCCGAGGTGCCGTTGAGCACGAAGTAGGTCTTGTCCGCGTTGAACACTTGCGCCGCGTGCTTCTGCGCCAGCAGCGCCGGGCCTTCGTGGATCAGCAGGTCGCCGAGCTTGACGTCGGCGTTGCACATGTCGGCGCGAAACAGCGTCTCGCCGAAGAAGTCGAAAAACTGCCGACCGGCCGGGTGCTTGCGAAAGAACTGGCCGCCCTGGTGACCGGGGCAAGCGAAGGTCGCATTGGCTGCTTCGGTGTAGTGCTTGAGGGCGTCGAAGAACGGCGGCAGCAGGCTTTCTTCGTAGGCCTTGGCGGCGGTTTCCAGTTGGTTGCCGTAGTACTGGGCATTATTGCTGGAGACATCAAAGACACCATTGACCTGCAAAATCACATCCTGCAGTTGTTTGTAGACCTCCAGGGAGCGACTGCTGCCGCCCTTCCTGGCCACCAGGAAGATCGGGATGTCGAAGCCGGTACGCTTGATGGCGTCCAGCGAACCGGCTGCCAGATCATCGATCGAGAGCACGGCAACCGCGACATCGGTAAAGTCAGTCTGGTCGAGCGGGACGATTTCACGGGAATTAAAAAAACAATCCCGAACCGCCTCGCTGGCAGCGATTTTCAAGGCATTCATAACCAGAATCTCTCAGTCGAATGACGTTGAAGTTCCAGGGACGATCAACTTCAAAGGCACCATGTCCCGGGGTCAGGAGCGATTGCCCTATTGGGTATAGTTCATTTTTACTATTTGTTACTTCTTGCCGGATTTATTTCCTTGACCCGCTTTTCCGTGGGGTTCATGGCGAAGTAACCGAACCTGTTTTCCGGTCTTTCGGTGCTTTAATAAACACTAAGTATTAATGCCAAAGCGCTATTTCTCACCGATCACGCACCCTATTAATCCGTGAGTGAAACACCCCAAAGGATGAATCCAGCCTTCGGGGCACTGCTCATCCAGCCATCAGGTACGCCCTGCTGAACCTGTCACGGGCAGGTTCCCGAGCAGTTTGAGCCCGGTACTCTTCACGAAGGTTTCATAGTCCATGGGCTTCTGGATACGGGTTTCTGCGTTCGGCAGCACATAGGCCCAGGCACGCTTGGACGATGCGTCGTAGACCAGCTTGAACAGGCGCGTCGGCACCCACACCTGGTTGTCGCCGATGGTCGAGTAGCCTGGGTCAAACAGCGGGCCGGTAAAGACAAACACGTTGCCATCGGCGCGCTTGGCAAACTTGCGGACATCCGCCTCGACCTTGCTCCAGATCTTGCGGTTGTTGGTCGGGTCTTGCGGCACCATGTTCGACAGCGCAAAGGACTGGGCCATGGCATTGGGATTCGGTGCATCGGCTGCCGGGGATTGATGACCACGGTCCACGGCCGGTTTCTGGCTGCGGTAGTCGCTCAACTCCGCGCGCCCGCCCTTGGGGATGCGGGGGTCCGGGTAGAACTGGTTGGTGCGTTCCTCTCCTTTGGCATCCTGCAGCTGGGCCGCATTCAGGCGTTCGACCACGACCAGCGGGGTCTTGCTGGTTTGCGAGTACAAAACCGCGAAGTTGTCGGAACACAGCGCCAGGGGCTTCATCGATGCAGGCACGGTGGCGGTGTTGATCGGATTCGCTGCCGGGAACAGCTCTGCACAGCCGTCAAACGTTGGCTGCTTTTGTTTGTTCGAGTAGAGGTCCAGGGCCGCGCGCTGGCTGATCGAGCCCGAGCGTGACGCTTGTTCGTGTTGCGCGGTGGGCGGCTTGAGCAGATCCAGCAGGCTGCGGGCTTGCGCCCCGTTTGAAAGCAAAACAAGGGCCGACAGCCCAACTGCAATTTTGCGTAGGTGCATGGGTTAAATCTTCGAATGGAATTGAGGGAAAACGTGCGGTGAGGCCGTGCGGGTTTTATTGACCGTGACCAGACAGGTTGGTGCCTGCCGGCCAGAGGTTATTTTGCGCGACTGTTCAAGTTAAGACATTACTTGAGCTCGCACGACCGGATGGAGCTAGTCCCCGCTGTCATCGACAGCCGTGGGGGTCACCGCCGAGCCTGCCAGGAGCCCCCCGTCGATGTTGAACTCACTGCCGGTGACGTACGTCGAGTCATCCGCGGCGAGAAACAGGGCCATGGCCGCCACCTCTTCGGGCATCCCGAATCGTCTCAGCGGAGTGTCGCGAACCAGGGCCGCCATCCGCTCTTCACGGCCTGCGTCTGTGCCCAGCATGGGCTCCCATATGGGGGTAAGGATGGCGGCCGGATGAATCGAGTTGCACCGCACTTTCAGGCCTTGCCCGGCGCAGTAAAGCGCCACCGTCTTGGTGTGATTGCGAACGGCGGCCTTGGACGACGCGTAGGCCGCCGCGCCCGGTATGCCGACCAGTCCGGAGCGAGAGGAGACATTGATGATCGAGCCCGCGCCTGCATGTCGCATGGCGCGAATGGCGTACTTGCAACCGAGAAATACCCCGTCGAGATTGGTGCGATGTACGGCGTGCCAGTCCTCCAGGCGCGCATGCTCCGGGTCGTGCCGCACGGCACCTTGCTCAAATCCGGTAACGGCGGCGTTGTTCACCAGGACGTCCAGCCTGCCGCGCTCCTTCAGGATCTGCGTCGTCACTCGCTGCCAATCTTCTTCACACCGTACATCGAGACGCAGATAGCTGGCGCGATCACCGAGTGCGTTGGCAACCGTGCTGCCGAGTTCGTCGTTGATGTCGGTGACGTAGACAAAGCAATCCTCCTGCACGAAAAGTTGCGCAATTGCCGCGCCGATCCCTTGGGCGGCCCCTGTGATGAGTGCAATCCTGGAAGTGAGCTTGCTGGCCATAAGTGATGTGGAGACTCCTTTGGTTGGGCCTGGTGATAACACATTCCTTGGCAAAAGCCCAAACGCTGCGCCCGCCATGCCTTGCGTGGTGAGCTTTTTTGCGCCGTATCAACGTCTGCGGTGGATGACATATCCAGCCCCGCTCGATACCCTTTCTCACCCCCGGTGCCTGACTACAATTCAGGCCAAATCACACGCCATCCAGACGAACGAATAATGAAATCCTCCGCAGGTTTGCTGTTGTCAGGCATCGAGCTGGACCGCGCCAGTTCGATCCCCTTGTACCGCCAACTCTACTTGCAGATTCGCAAACAGATTCTCAGTGGCAGGATTCAGGGCGGCGTACGTCTGCCGTCCACCCGGACCCTGAGCAAGGAGCTGCAGCTTTCTCGAATCAGCATTCTCAATGCGTTCGATCAACTGATCGCCGAAGGTTTCCTGACGTCGCGCACCGGGGCCGGGACTTATGTCGGCGATGAATGGGAAAGCCGTGGTATTGATGACGAAGAGAGTCAGCGCCAACCTCCCCGCCTGTCCAATCTGAGCCAGTCCGTGCTGTCGTTGCGCAGCGATCATTTCCGTGGTGTTTCCTATGCCGACTGGGCGACCGGCAGCCCGACCTCGTTCCTGCCCAGCCACAGCGCCTACGATGCGTTTCCGCAAACGGTCTGGAAGCGGCTGATGAACCGCCACCTGCACAAGCCGACCAAGGCCATGCTCGGCTATGGCGAACTACAGGGACTGCTGGCCCTGCGCGAGGCGATTGCCGAATACGTATTCGATGCCCGCGGCATCGACTGCACGGCCGAGCAGGTGGTCATCGTTTCCGGCGCCCAGCAAGCCTTCAACCTGCTGGGCATGCTGTTGCTCAATCCGCAGGACAGCTTCTGGATGGAGGACCCGGGGCATATCGCGGCGCGCATTGCGCTGCAGGCCCAGGGTGGTCTGGTGGTTCCTTTGCGTATCGACGAACAGGGCATCGATGTCCAGCAAGGCCTGGCCCGGTGTCCTGACGCCCGCCTGGTGTTTACCACGCCTTCGCGCCAGCATCCGTTGGGCATCACCATGAGTTATGCGCGGCGCCAGGAGCTCATCGACTGGGCCGCCCACAATCAAAGCTGGATCATCGAAGACGACTGCGACAGTGAGTTTCGCTACAACGGCCGCCCCCTGCCGGCACTCTATGCCATGGACCAATGGGCCCGGGTCATCTACGCCGGAACGTTCAGCAAAGTACTGTTCCCGTCGCTGCGCCTGGGTTACGTGATACTGCCCAACGCCTTGATCGAACCCTTCTGCACCCTGCGGGCGGTCATGGACCGCAGCCCGCCCACCCTGCTCCAGGCCGTCACGGCAGACTTCATGCGCGAAGGCCACTTCCTCGGCCATATCCGTCGAATGCGTGCGCTGTACCAGGCTCGCCAGCAGGCGCTGGTCAAACACCTGCAGAAACGCCTGGGGACTTTCTTCAGGATCACGCCGGTGGAAGCCGGCATGCACCTGATCGCCTGGTTACCCGCGCATCTCGATGACGATGCCCTGGCCAGGGAGCTCGGCCAGCATGGCATTCATACCTATCCCCTGAGCGACTACTGCGTCGAACATGTCTTGCCGCCGGCGCTGCTGATCGGCTTTGCCAGCACCCCCGAAGACCAGGCCCAGGCACGCGTCGAAGCGCTGGCCCAGGCCCTGGACACAATGGGTTATCTGCAACAGGCCACTTGACGCAACGCAAGTGGTCTTATGATTTAACTGATAATGGATCTATCGAGAGTTCCTGACTGGCGCGATAAAGGCTGCGCCGGTAGACCCGGTGTCTGAACCAGGAACGACTCGAATGAACAATAAGATCCAGGAACGATTCAACGCCCTGCTCAGCCATAAGGCTGTCGAGGCCGAGGCTCCCCCCGCATTGACCGAGGCACTGGCCCGCCGGTTGCTCGACCGACTGGCGCAACTGCGCCTGTTTGCCCACGCCTATCCCTTGCTGACCAACCTGACCCACGGTCGCGTGACACCTGCCGACCTGCTGGACTTCGCCTATCGCCACGAGCTGCAGGGGCTGAGCCTGCACTTGCTCGACGGCGAGGAAAACAGCCTGAGTCAAATGGCACCTGCGCAACTTCAGGCATTTGCAGACAAGGCCAATTCCCTCGGGTTGGATGTGCATCTGGAAATCAGCAGCACCTTGAAAAAAGACGTCGATCAAGTGATCGCCATTGCCAAGGCGGTGGGCACCCGCAATATCCGTGTCTACTCACGCTACGAAGGGGCGCTGTCGCGGGTCATGGACGTGATCGAGTCGGACCTGCACTACCTCGCGCAGCAGGCTGACGAGCACGACCTGTACTTCGACTTCGAGCAGCATGAGGAACTCAAGAGCGACGAGATCGCGCAGCTGTTGAGCCGGCTGAATCACCCTCGCCTGCACGCCCTGTTCGACTTTGGCAACATGATCAATGCCTGCGAACAACCCCTTGCGGCACTGCGAAATCTCGCGCCGCACATACGCCAGACCCACCTCAAGGGTGTGCGCATCGTGCCTGAGCAAAACGGCTTCGGGCATTACGGCGTGCTGCAAGGGTGTGACGAAGACGACCTGCCCAACGCCCGCTTGCTGTTCGAGCTGCTGATGCTCGGCGAATCAACCCCGCAAGTGATCGCCTTCATTCTCGAGCAGGAAAACCACTACGTCGCCCCGGCATTCCGCCAGCTCGACGAAGCCGCCGACCCGTTCATTGCCTACCGGGAAATGAGTGAAACAGCGCTGCCGCAAGGCTTCTCCCTGGAGCAGATGCTCGCCGGCGAACACCGTTGGGCCAACAACCAGGTCGCCTATGTACGAAGCCTGCTGGCGGAATTCCGCACCCTGGCCGAGTTGACCCTGGCCCATTGCGCTGACGCCTGAACCTGACGTGCCTGGCGGCACTGCCTACCCAATCAAGCCTGGAGAACAATAATGACATCCCATGACAAGGCCAAATGGCTCAGATTCCTGATTCTCATCCTCGGTGGTGGCACCATCTACAAGCTGGCGAATCTCAAGGACGCCTTTTACATCCCCATGCAGGAATTCATGGGGCTGTCCCACACTGAAATCGGCGTGCTGCTGAGCGCCAACGCCATCATCGCCACCGCGCTGTTCGTGGTGGGCGGCATGCTCGCCGACCGGTACGACACGCGCAAGTTGATCCCCCTTGGCCTGATCGGTACCGGCAGCCTCGGGCTCTACCTGGCGACTTTTCCGCCCTTCAGCAATCTGCTGATTGTGTTCTGCCTGCTGGCCGTGTGTGCCGACTGCATCTTCTGGCCTTCGCTGCTCAAAGCCATCCGCAACCTCGGCGACGATAAGGAGCAGGGACGCCTGTTCGGCCTGCTCGAAGGCGGGCGCGGCGTCATTGATACCCTGGTGGCCTTCTCTGCGCTGGGCGTCTTCGTCGCCATGGGCTCCGGTGAAAACGGCCTGAAGTCGGCGATCCTCTTCTACTCGGTCATCGACATTCTTGCCGGCACCCTGACCTGGCTGCTGCTCAAGAGCGGCAATACCCAGTCGACCGTCAAGCCGAAGAACGGTTTGTCGAACCTGTTCGAGGCCATCAAGGTGCCGGGCATCTGGCTGGTCAGCCTCAACGTGTTCATGGTCTACATCGTGTACTGCGGCCTGACCTACTTCATTCCCTACCTCAAGGAAATGTACGGACTGCCCGTGGCCCTGGTGGGCGCCTACGGCATCATCAACCAGTACTTCCTCAAGATCCTCGGCGGCCCTGCTGGTGGTTTCATTGCCGACAAGCAATTCAAGAGCTCCAGCCGCTATCTGAAATGGGCATTCCTGGCGCTGTTGCCGCTGATGGGCGTGATCATGCTCATCCCGAAAAGCCCGGGTTTCATCTACGCGGGCATGGCGGCCACCCTGTCCTTCGCGCTGATTGTCTTTTCCATGCGAGGCGTGTTCTGGGCGCCCATGGGTGAAGTCGGCATTCCCCAGCACATCACCGGTTCAGCCTTTGGCATCGGTTGCCTGATCGGCTATGCGCCGGGCATGTTTGCCTACGTCATCTATGGCTCAATCCTTGACCATTTCCCAGGTCAGCAAGGCTACAACTACGTGTTCTCGTTGATGAGTGTGTTGGCTATTGTCGGGTTCTTGGTGTCCAGCCTGCTGTATCAAGCGGTCCGCAAGAATTGCGCAGTCACTGGCAAGGTCAGCGCCGCACAGGCCTGAACATGTGCTCACTTAAGAGATAGGCCAAGCACCTGTGGCGAGGAAGCTTGCTCCCGTTGGACTGCGCAGCAGTCCCATTGTTTGGTTCTTTTATTGGCTTGGAAGCCACTTCACCTTCGACTCGGACACAGTCTCTTGTAGGAGCTGGCTTGCCAGCGATGGTCGTTAACGATAACGCGCATGAACCGGATAAACGCGGCGCCCTTGAGTCCATCGCCAGCAAGCCGGCTCCTACAGGTGAAGGTCAACGCGGCCTTTTGTAGGAGCTGGCTTGCCAGCGATGGTCGTCAACGATAACGCGTACAAACTGGATAAACGCGGCGCACTTGAGTCCATCGCCGGCAAGCCGGCTCCTACAGTTTGGTGTTCACATCATTTCGACCAGGACGCGGTCCCTTGTAGGAGCTGGCTTGCCAGCGATGGTCGTTAACGATGACGCGTGTAAACCGGATAAACGCGGCGCACTGGAGTCCATCGCCAGCAAGCCGGCTCCTACAGGTGAAGGTCAATCCATTTTCGACCAGGACGCGGACCCGTGTAGGAGCTGGCTTGCCAGCGATGGTCGTTAACGATGACGCGCATGAACCGGATAAACGCGGCGCCCTTGAGTCCATCGCCAGCAAGCCGGCTCCTACAGGTGAAGGTCAACGCGGCCTTTTGTAGGAGCTGGCTTGCCAGCGATGGTCGTTAACGATAACGCGTACAAACTGGATAAACGCGGCGCACTTGAGTCCATCGCCGGCAAGCCGGCTCCTACAGGTGAAGGTCAACGCGGCCTTTTGTAGGAGCTGGCTTGCCAGCGATGGTCGTTAACGATGACGCGTGTAAACCGGATAAACGCGGCGCACTGGAGTCCATCGCCAGCAAGCCGGCTCCTACAGTTCGCCGGGATTCCGTGAAGAACCAATTTTCAGGGCCGCTTCGCGCCCCAGCGGGAGCAAGCTCCCTCGCCACAGTTGCAGTGTTCGTCCTTAATAGGCAGGTGTTCACGGGACGGTGCCGCCATCAAAATGCGAAATCGGCCTCGTCCATGGCCATCAGGCAATGGGCCCCGCCCCGCAGGCTTTCGCGGTGGCCACTGGCACGGGGCAGCACCCGGCGCCAGTAAAAGTCCGCCGCTTGCAGCTTGGCCCGATAGAACGCCGGTTCGTCGGTACCGGCATCCAGTACGGCTTGGGCACGCACAGCCGCCTGCATCCACAGCCCACCCACCGACATCGCGCCGATTTCCTGCACATCCCGCTGACACGCCTCGACGACCTCGGCACCCAGTTCGCGCCATTCGACGAGACGCTGCTGCATGGCCTCGGCCATTTTCCTCAGCCCTGCTTGCGAACCGGCTGCATCGACATGCGCGGCGAGTTCATCGATCAAGGCGCCCAGCTCGGTTGCGCCATCGCCCAGCACTTTGCGCCGAAGCAGATCCAGCGCCTGGATACCGTTGGTACCCTCGTATAGCTGGGTGATGCGGCTGTCGCGCATCAACTGTTCCATGCCCCACTCGCGGATGTAGCCGTGGCCGCCATGCAGTTGAACGCCAAGGCTGGCGACTTCCTGGCCGACGTCGGTGAAAAACGCCTTGACGATCGGGATCAGCAACGCTGCCCGACGCCCTGCCTGCTGCCGCCCCTCGGGTTGCGGGTCACCGTGTTCCAGGTCCAGTTGCAGGGCGGTGTAGGTCGCGAGCAAACGGCAGCCTTCGCTCAAGGTTTTTTGCGTGAGCAGCATGCGGCGCACATCGGGGTGCACGATGATCGGATCGGCGTTTTTGTCCGGCGCTACCGGGCCGCTGATGGCCCGCGATTGCAGACGCTCGCGGGCATAAGCGAGGCCACCCTGGAACGCAGCCTCGGCGATACCCAGTCCCTGCAGGCCAACCTGGAAGCGGGCATCGTTCATCATGGTGAACATGCACGCCAACCCCTGATTGGCTTCGCCGATCAGCCAGCCTTGGGCGCCGTCGAAGTTCATCACGCAGGTGGAAGCGCCCTTGATACCCATCTTGTGTTCCAGTGCGCCACAGCTCAGCGAATTGCGTGGCCCCGGTGTTCCATCGGCAGCGGCGATGAACTTGGGCACCAGGAACAGGCTGATGCCCTTCACCCCGGCCGGTGCATCCGGCAAACGGGCAAGGACCAGGTGAACGATGTTGGCAGTCAGGTCCTGCTCGCCGCCGCTGATGAAAATCTTGCTGCCCGTGACCTCATGGCTACCATCGGCCTGGGGCTGGGCACGGGTGCGCAACAGGGCAAGGTCGGTACCCGCCTGGGGCTCGGTGAGGCACATGGTGCCAGACCATTCACCGCTGACCATTTTCCCCAGGTAAGCCTGTTTCAGTGCCTCGCTGCCATGGCGATGCAGGGCCAGCACCGCGCCTTCGGTGAGGCCAGAGTAAATGCGAAAGGACAACGAGGCGGACATCAGCATTTCGTGGAAGCTGGCCGAAATCAGCTGCGGGAAACCCTGGCCGGCGAACTCCAGCGGCCCGGTCATGCTCGCCCAGCCGTTATCGACGTACTGCCGGTAGGCATCGGCAAATCCCTGGGGCGTGGTGACGTGGCCGTCGTTCAGCTCACAGCCCTGCTCGTCACTGTTGCGGTTCAGTGGCGCGACCACTTCGGCGGCAAACCGCGCGGCCTCTTCGAGGACCCCGTCGATGGTTTCCCGGTCCAGGCCGTTGTTCAACCGCTCGCAATGGCCGCTGGCATCGAACACTTCGTGCAGCACGAAACGCATGTCGCGCAGGGGAGCTTGATAATTCATGACCGGGCCTCTTGGGTTGTCAGCGTGGAAAATATTGCCGCCACCCTAAGCAGGCGCCTACTATTTTTGAAATTTCATTTTCATATGCCTGGTATTTGTAATTTGAATTTAAAAACCTTCGACCTGAATTTGCTGCGAGTGCTCGATATGTTGTTGCGCGAGCAGAACGTGTCGCGGGCGGCCGAGCGCCTGGCACTCAGCCAGCCAACCGTCAGCAACGCCCTCGCCCGCCTGCGCGCACTGTTCGACGACCCGTTGCTGGTGCGCGTTGGCCGCCACATGCAACCCACCACCCGGGCGCTGGCGCTTGAAGGGCCGATTCGTGCAGCCTTGCAACAGATCGAACAGACCCTCAATGCCGGCGAAGCCTTCGACCCACGCATGAGCCAGCAACAGGTGCGCATCGCCCTCACCGACTTTGTCGAACAGCTGTGCATGCCGCCTTTGCTTGCGCGCCTGGGTGAACTGGCGCCGAACCTGCGGATCGACGTCGCCCACCTCGCCCCCAGCCTTCCCGCCGAGCTGCTGGACCGGGGTGAACTGGACATGGTGCTGGGGCGCTTCGAAGAAGTGCCGGCACGTTTCACCCGTCGGATCTGGCACAGCGAAACCCTGCGACTGGCGGTGCGCAAGCAGCATCCGCTGGCACACGACACACTCACGCTGGATGACTTCCTGGGCCTGCGCCATCTCTGGGTGAGTGGCGGCCAGTCGCGCGGCATGGTCGACCAATGGCTGGGCAAGCAAGGCCTGTCGCGAAAAATCGTCTACACCACGCCCAACTACCTGCAAGCGGCGCACCTGGTCGCCCATTCGGATTTGAGCGTTGTGCTGCCCACCCAGTTGGCCAATCAATTCGCGCAGTTGCTACCGCTGCAAGTGTTCGAGTTGCCGTTCGACGTCGGCTCGTTCCAGCTCGAACTGGTGTACCTGGCGCAACGCCAACATGACCCGGCGCTGGCGTGGCTGATCGAGCAGATCCTTGCGGTGCGGCCGGTTTGAACTGAAACCGGGTCGGGATGATCATTCGCGGTGAGCAGTCGACCAGTGCCGCTGTCGAATCGCTATACAGTGAACTACTGTCAGTCATGGGCGTGGCGCCAAACTGCGGATTGGCGTTGAGCTGCAGGGTTTGCAAGCGACCTGTCTCGATGATCAGGGAACCAGACCAATGGCAAAAGATGTAAAAGTCGAATCACAGAACCAGACTTTTATCGCGCAGGAGATTGAGGCCCTGGTCGAACCTGCGGATATTTCCGATGGAATTCGCAATGGAGTCTGGCGCACCCGGATGAGGCTCAGGGCGCGCAATCTGAGTCACTCGACCCAGTTTGTCATTGCCGCTGCGGTGATCCTCGGGCTGACCATGTTCTTCGTCGGCAATTTGGTGAGCGCCCGCATAGAAAGTGCCGCGGTACATAGCGCCGCAGAAGCAGGCGCCCAGTACATGGATACGTTCCTGGAGCCTTTTGTGCAGGAGTTGAGCCGGGACAACGAGCTCTCGGCCGCCAGTGTCCAGTCCCTGGACCGCCTCACGGAAAGTCGTTCGCTGAAACAGCACATTGTCTCGATCAAGATCTGGCGAGCAGATGGCACGGTGGTCTACAGCACCAACAAAGACGTCACCAACCTTCAATTTCCATTGGATGAGATCACCGAGGCGCTCAAGGGCAAAGTGGTCACCGATCTTCAAGAGCTGACCCAGGACGAGAACGAGTTCGAGCGCAAGCTCAACGTGCCACTCTATGAGATCTACGCGCCCCTGCGGGATTCACGCTCCGGGAAAATCATCGCGGTGGGCGAATTTTACGAAAAGGCCGATAGCCTCAGGCGCGAGATCAATCGGGTCCGGGAGGAGGTATGGGGAGTCGTCGGCGCCGCGACGCTGGCCATGCTGACGCTGCTGTTCTTCATCGTGCGACGCGGTGACAAGATTATCCAGCAACAGCAGGTGGCACTGCGCTTGCGGCTGATAGAGCAAACCCGCCTGCACATCAGCAATGCCGAACTGCAGCGCAAGATGGCGACGGCTACCGAGGAGTTTTCCCATATCAACGAACTCACCTTGAGGCGCATTGGCGCAGACCTGCACGATGGGCCGGCGCAGCTGTTGACCTTGATTCTGATCCGGCTCGACGACCTGGCCGAGGACTTCTCCACGGTCGATCAGGAGGCGCTGGAAACCGTTCGCGGCGCCGCCACCGACGCATTGCGTGAGGTCCGCGATCTATCACGAGGCCTGGCACTTCCGGAAATCAACGCGTTGAGCCTGGTGGAGGAGTTGCAACTGGTGGCGCAACGGCATGAGCAACGCACTGGCACCAAGGTCAAATTGACCCTGGGGCCGCTGCCGAAAGCCGCGCCACTGCCGCTCAAACTCTGTCTGTACCGTTTTGTGCAAGAAGCCCTCAACAACGCCTACCGTCATGCCAACGGCGAGGGCCAGGTCATCCAGGCGAAATACATCGACGGCGTATTGAACATCAGCGTCAGGGACAGTGGTCCAGGCATGGCGGCAGACGCCATGCTGCTCGAGAAATCCGGCAGAACCCGGTTGGGGCTCGCCGGTTTGCGTTATCGCGTTGAATCGCTGGGCGGGTTGTTCAACATCGACTCCTGCGCCTCTGGCACGTCGGTAAGGGCACAGTTCAAACTCTAGTCAGGTGCCGTTTCGGCATCCATTGGTGTTTTTGCCACGTCGATGTGAAGTCGCCCGAACGCTTCGCGCTCCCTGTAATGCCGTAGCGCCGTGACCGCCTCGACACGATTTCGGGCGTTGAGCTTCTGCATCACACAGCCCATGTGGTGCTTGACGGTTTTTTCACTGATCAACAGCTTTGACGCCACTTCCCTATTGGTCAGCCCTTTTGAAACCTCACGAATGACCTCCTCCTCGCGGTGGGTCAGATCACACTTGTGAGTTTCCGCTTCGTGCTTCTTGATATTACTCAGCAGTTTGTTGGCAAAATCGGGGGTGATATACGTCTCACCCTTGGCTACCGACCTGATCGCCTGGACCAGGTCCGGTCCGCTGACACCTTTGAGCACATACCCGCGCGCGCCGGCCTCCATGGCCAGGAAGGCGTCATCTTCGGATTCCGAAACCGTCAGCATCAGCACCTTCACTTCCGACAGTTCTGTGGAAATGAAGCGCACTGCGGCGAAAACGTCCCCCGGCATATTGACGTCCATCAACATCACATCCGGTCGCACCCTCGTGGCAATGTCCTTGGCATCCTGCGCATTGGCGCCCTGCTCCACGACCTGGAGATCCGCCCGTTTTCTCAGCGTATTGGCAACGCCCTCACGCAACATCGGATGATCGTCGACAATGCCGATGCGAATGAATGGATTCATGACGCGCTCCCCAAAAGATAAGCACTCGAACATTCATTGATTAATAGCAGGGAATCGGTGATGCCGCCGGTCAGCAGTCGTGTGTCCCGGGTTCATGGCGTCCGGATATCAGACTTAAGTCTGAGCGGATTCGAGCGTCAACAAGCCATCACCTTCACAACTATTTTAATTTGTCACCACAACCTTTTGTTTTAAAACACAGCGGAAATTGTCAATAAACAGACACTCCTATAAAACCTGGATCTTTATTTCATCCGACCAACAGTCGCCCTCCTGCGCATGGGTACAGAGGAAGCCCCGTGCCAATCACACTGCCCTGCTGTATTTACAGGGATCGTCCACTCAACCACTGATCGAGCCTGGGCCACATCCGTTTGACCGCTGCCGACCCCGCCACCAGGCTGACATGGCCGCCCGGCAACATCAGTTCTTCCTTGTCGAGCGAACTCACTCGGGCCACCAATGGTTGCGCACAGTCCGGCGGCACCAGGGAGTCGTATTGCGCGATGATGTGCAGCAACGAGACCTGGATGTTTTTCAGATCGACTTCCCGGCCACCGATGCGCAAGCCGCCTTCGTACAGCGAATTGTTTTGCCCCAGCTCCAGGTGAAGCTGGCGGAAGTATTCGCCGGGAAGCGGCAAGGTTTCGTCATTGAAACGCGCCATCATGCGGTAACCCCTGACGTAATCGTCGTTCCACATGTTGTCCCAAAGCCGGGCCTGACCGGCAATTCGGCCTGCGGGGCGATGCAGCTCAATCGCCTTGATGATCGTCTCTGCCGCGACGAGGCCAGTCGCATCGATCAAGCGCTCGGCCTTGAAGTGGCGCTGTTTGGCCAGGGGCATCTTCGTCCAGTCGATGGGCGTTGTGAAACACACCAGGTTTTTCAGCGGGCCATCGGGATGCAGTGCAGCGTAGAGGGTCGAAAGGACACCGCCCATGCAGTAGCCGATCAGCGTCACGTCTTCCACACCGGTGTCTTGCTGGACTCGGCGAATGCAATCGGGAATGAAGTCGAGCACGTAGTGCTCCAGCTTCAGGTGGGACTCATCCCGGCTCGGCGCATTCCAGTCCATGACATAAACGTCGTAACCCCGGGCGAGCAGAAACTCGATCAGGCTCTGCCCCTTTGTCAGATCGAAAATGGCAGCCTTGCTGGTCGTCGCCATGACGAACAACAGCGGCACGCGGTAAATCTCGTCCGATGTTGCGTGATAGTGGTACAGACACAAGGTGCCGCGACGGTGCACCAGCGTCTTGGGCGTCAAGCCCACCGCTGGCGGCGGCGTGCTGAGGTACTCGAGGCCCTTGAGACCGCGCTTGACCATCATGCCGACCTCCGAGCGAAGTCTATCGGCCAGCGACAGGTCGGCGATCTTGTTGTCATGTGGCCGGGGCATTGTCACTTCCCTCCTTGCTCTTGCGTTTGGATACCCGTTTCAGGGGCGTCTGGCGCTCTACCGCCAGTGGCCGCCGCGTGCGTGGCGGGCGTGACGCAAACGGCGTACTGCCGGGTACTGGCAGCAACTGGTCGAGCTTGTCTTCCACACGCCGCAAGGAGGCGGCAAGCGCGTCGACTTCGGCACGGCTGGGCAGGCCCAAACGCTTGTGCAGCCGCTCCAGCGACGTCTGCGGCAGATGCTGCAAGCCGAGCGTGACCCTGGAGTACTGGTCGATCACCAGGCCAACTTCCTTCGAGTCGATATTACGGGCGGCCAAGGCATTGACGCTGTTTTCGAACCGGGTGATGGCCTCGCGGTACAACTTGAACGGATCAGGTAATGCCATGACGTACTCCTCGATCAAGGGTTCACAGTGCAGTTTTTTTCTGTTGGCCAGGTTTGGCGTGCGGCCAGCCGGTCGAGGCCGGTAATGGCTTTGCGCCGGATCATGACCGTGGGTATCAGCCAGGGTCTGATCAATAGCCGGCAGGCACTGGCCGCCTTTGGCGACAGTAGGCGCAGTAACGCGATACCCCAGCGTTCGGTGACAATCCAGGAGGTCAACGTGGCGGTTGCCAGTTCGTCGGCAGTGACGCGCAGGCGCGAATGCTTGCGTGGCATTCTGTCGGCGATCTCGATCGTTCTGTCCGCTGCCGGTTGCCGTGCGAATACCGTCGCCAGCGCATTGCCGATGCGTTGCAGCGCGTCACGGCTGGCACCGTTGACCGAATCAAAATTGAGGAAACCGTGGAACTGCCCCCGGTAGTGCAACAGTTCCACCGGCACGTCGGCTGCGCGCAAGCGAGCGGCATAGTCCAGACCGTCGTCGCGGATCGGATCGAAACCGACACTGACCACAACCGCCGGCGCCAGGCCGCGCATATCGGGGCTACGGCGAGGCGAATACCAGGGGTCGACCAGGTCGAGAGTCTCAAGCGACGGGGCCAGGGTCTGTTCGATCCATTGCACCGCATGATCGGTCAACAGCGCACGCCCATGGGCGTTCTCTGCGTAGGAGGGAAATTTCTCCAGCAGGTCGGTGGCCGGGTATACCAGCACTTGCAGGTTCGGTACCGGGCCGCCGCGGCGCAGGCTTTCCTGGGCGACCGCAGCACAGAGATTGCCACCTGCCGAATCGCCGCCAATCGCCAGGCGAGTCGTATCGATCCCCCAGTGCGCTCCATTTCTTGCCATCCATTGGAACGCTGCGAGGGCATCGGCGCGGCCGGCAGACAGATCGTGCTCCGGTGCCAGGCGATAGCGCACGGCGATCACGATGCAGTCAGCCGCCAGGGCAATGCTGCGGCAGATGCCATCGGCAGTGTCCAGATCGCCGATGATGAACCCGCCGCCGAAAAACCACATGAACGCAGGTCGCGGTTGGGTGCCATTGTCAGGCTTGAATATGCGCACGGTGATTGCGCCGCCCGGACCGTCGATCAGTTGTTCGGTCACCGAGCCCACCGGCGGATTACGCGCAAGGGCAAGCGCCGTCAATCGCCAACCCAGGCGCAGCTTGGGCAGCGAGTAGTCTTCTGCGCGACGCAGGCTCATGGAGAGGTTGGCCAGGCGCAGGAACGCGCGCGCCTCGCGGTCGGGTTGATGTGCGCGCAATACGCGAGGCATCCCGATGGCCGGTCGCTCAGGGTGCACCTGTAGTTCTTTGTTGTTTTTCATTGCCACTCCGTCCGCAGGGAATCCGTATACCGCGCATCAGCAATAGCTTACGCAGCACCACGGTTGCAGTGGCTACCCTTGTTGGGGGGGAAACCCCGGGCTACTCCGGAAAAGCAGGCAGCCGCAGAGGCACACGCTTGATTGCCGAAGGGAATGGCGCAGCGAATCGCTTCGATGCATCAGGCGAGCAGCAAGCAGTCACGAAAACCTGAATCAGCAGCCTCTGCGGTGAGTGACCGGCCCACCCTGGACGTCGACACGGCTTGGCTAAAAATGCCGCGTATCCGAGCCGACGACTGACACAGTTGTCGCCAGGGGTACGCTCTGCGTGACGTTGGCCATCCGGGTGATTTCCACCTGCACCTTATCCTTGCCGAGCAGGTAGTCGGCCAGCTTCTGGGAAAACGGCCAGTAGTTCAGGTCAGCGGTCAGGGTCAGCGGCCCGACGGCGTCGGCCGGCACCAGGAAGGAGAACTCCCCGACATCGTAGCCCTTGGGCAGGATGCGGTTGTCCGAGAGAATCTGCGTGGCATTCCACACCTCGACGTCCAGCGGATTGCCGTCCTTGTCGCCGATGTGCACTTTGAAATTTCGCGTGTTGTCCTCGGTCTTGCCGTCCTTGATCGAACCCAGTCGATAGAGCTCGCGACCATTGGCATCCTGCACCCGGAAATCGATCCACATCTCCCGGCCCTCCGGAAAGCCGGTCGGCAGCTTGTGCCCGGCACCGACGTTGGTCACCTTGACCGCTATCGAGGTGTATTGCCCGGGGATGATGACGGCCGGCAATTGCTGGAAGGTTATTTCCCCCGCTCGCCCGAGCATGTCGCGGGCGCGTTGCGAGCCCTCTTCCTGACCGAGATGCTTGAGCATCATCGCGTTGGCTCCGCTGAACCAATGCGAGGCGACTTCCTCGCGGTCCGGCCCCATGATTGCGGCCTTGCCCTTGAAGCCCGGCATGTGGCAACTCTGGCAGGTGACATCGTTAAGGCTGTAGGTGCTTTCCTGCCATTCGTCATAGGTGCGCTCGACCGCCACGCTGCTGAACGGGTGCGTGACGTTGTGGCAGGTGCCGCAAAAATCCGAGCGAGTGTGCAGGGCGGAATACACGGTGTCGTGATAAGGCGAAACGGCATCTTTGCGCGGGCCGAACTTGGTCGGTTTACCGTGGGCGCGAGGGCTCATGACATAAGCGCCGTTATCGAGGCCGGTGCGGGCGCTGATGTTGTGGCAGGTCTCGCAATCGACCCCGGGCATCGGATGATTCTTCGCGCTGTCTTCAATCGAGGAGCGGTTGATGTCCGAAGTGATCTGTCCGGTCGTGAGACCGATCGGGGTATGGCAGCCGGTGCAGAAAGTATCGACCTTGCCCTCGGTGGCCGAACTCGCACGCTTGAGCAAGGCTCGATAGATGGGTTCATCCCAGGCCTGGGACATCATTGACGAGCGCCACTGCTTGTAGATCTCCGTATGGCAAGCGCCACATACCTGGGCATTGTCGAAGTCCTTCACATTCAGGACCAGGTTGCCGGTGGTATTGGCCCGGTGCGGAAAGAACGGCATCCCGCCATTCACGTGCATGAGCCTGGAGCGTGCCGGCTCCAGCCACTTCTCATTGCTTTGATTGTCATTGCCGGAAGGCTCGTCAGCCACCACCAGCGTTACCGTCAGCAGGCAAACCACAAAGCAGAAAAGACGGCGAACGAAAGGTCTGATCAGCAGGAGAAAGGGTATGAACAACGTCGCCAGGGAGATATTCAAGTCGACAATGGCCAGCTTGAGGCCTTCCGGGACATTGAAAAAGGCCATGTAAAAACTGGTGCACATCGTCCATGGAATGATCAAGGCCGATAACAGGTGCAGCGCTGACTTGGATGGGTTCATTGGCATTTCCCCTGGACGGTTGCAGAGGATGACTGCAGCACTTCTATTGAGTAGCCAGGGGTATTTCGTGATGCAAACCGATGGTCACGTGCAATCACTCAATGTAGGTACTAACAGATCCACAGTTTCCCGACTCTGCACCTTCGTGCTCGGGTTAGGCTCACTGAGCAATTACCCTGCCATCGATGTAACAACATATGTCACCTGGCCTGGACGCCCTCGCAAACATTGCCCGAGATTTGCAATTCCTGAGCTGATGCATGCGCGAATTCAGCTGGGGAATCGCGCCCATTAGTGGGGGAGTTCACTCCAGAATCGGGGGCGTGGCCTCAGACAAAGGTCAAGTCCTGCCGGACAACCGCCCCGCGACAGCAGCGGTGGCAGAGCAGTCACCAATCCCGGGGTCAGAATCCAGCCGCCACCCCGTGCCCGCATCCGGAGTATTGCGGCCTGGCTCAGGGTCAATGGCACTCGCAAGGATTGAACCAGCGGTTAGCCTGGCGTGCTCGGCACCGCAAGCCCGACTTTCACCCGGTCCAGCGCCACAATGGTCTTGAACCAGGTCACGTTGGCATTTTCGGCGAACAAGCGCCGCGCCAAGGCCTGGTATTCCTGCATGCTGGCAACGGTCAGCACCAGGACGAAATCCACTTCGCCGGTAACGTAGTAGCACTGCTGAACTTCAGGCACCGCGAAGTGTGCCTTCATCGCTTCCAGTTCCGCGAGACTGGTGCGCTCGGTCATCACTTCGACAATGATCGTGATCGGGCGCCCTACGGCGGTGGGGTCGACGATCGCGATGTTGCCCGTGATGACGCCCTTCTCTTCCATCCGTTTGATGCGACGCTGGACCGCGGCCGTGGAGAGATTGACCTGTTCGGCTATCAGGCGTAGCGCCATGGTGTTGTCGCGCTGGACCAGTTCCAGGATTGCGCGATCGAATTTATCCAGTGATTCAGATGCAGCGTCGTGTTTTGCCATGATCGCCCCGCGAGAAATTTTCTCGAAAACTAGCAGAAAACCGCGACCCTTTATCCAGACGTGAGAAATATTATCTTGCCCAGAGCCTGCATTCGCAGCCTGGAAGGGAACTCACACAGGATATTTTTCCCATGGTCGCACTGTTCCATCTCTCCCCTGTCCTGTTGGTGACGGCCATGCTCGTCGTACTGCGCCGGCCGCCCGTTCACGCCGCCATCGCCGGTTCGCTGCTGGTCGTGGTGCTTTGGCTCGCCGGCGCTGCCGACGCCTGGCACTTGGGCAGCATGGTGGCTGCCGCAAAAGATACCGCCGTACTGTTCGCCAGTACCGCGTTCGTGATCGTGCCGGGCCTGGCTTTCGTGATTTATATCGAGCGCCTGGGCATCAACCTGGCGGTCAGCCAATGGGTGCGTTCACTGGGATTGCGACGTGGCGATCAGGTGGCATTCATCGTCCTCGGGTTGGCACCGTTGCTGGAAGCCATGACCGGCTTCGGTGTGTCGTTGATCGCCACAGTGCCGCTGCTGCTCAGCCTGTTCGAGCGCAAGGTGGCACTGCGCATGGCGCTGGCCGGCATGGCGATCATGCCGTGGGGAACGCTGGGGTTGGCATCGGTCATCGGCGCCTCACTGGCTCACCTGGACGTCACCGCGCTGGCTTCGATCTCGGCACTCACCAGCGCACCGGTGTTCCTGGCCCTCAGTGCGATGTCGCTATTTCTGGCCGGCGTCCGTGAGCCACGGCAATGGACGGCGCTGGGCGCTTTCTGGCTGTTGTTTGTGGGGGTGCTCTACGGTGCCAGTCGCTGGCTGGGGCCGGAAGTTGCCGGTGTTGCCGCGGGCCTGGTGACGGCAGCCGCTGTACTCTGCGCCGGGCTGTGGCGCCTGCACCGCAGCGACGGTGAACGCAGTGCGGTGCAGTGGCCACGTCAGGCATGGCCGTATCTGGCGCTGATTGTCTGCATTGTCGCGCTGAAGACGCTGTGGACGCTCACCGCCTGGCAGGATCTCTGGGTCGTACAGGGCGCCCAGGTCTCCTGGAAACCACTGGCCTCCCCCGGGCTGGCACTGCTTCTGCTGTTGGTCTGGCTGGGGGTGCACACGCGCGACAGTCAACGCCGGGCCGCGTCAGATGTCAGCGTGCCTGCCGCGTTGGCAGCGCGCGCGAAGCGGCCGCTGTTGACCATTTTCTTCTTTCTCGCGATGTCGCAGATGATGGTGAAGGCCGGCTTCCTGGCGGGTTTGATGCAGCTGCTCGCGGGTCTTTCGCCCGCCGCCGCGACATCGCTGGTGGCGCTGCTCGGCGCGCTGTCAGGCTACATGACCGGGTCGAACGTGGGCGGCAACGCGATTTTCATGCCGGCTATCGCCATGTTGCCCGAACCCTCTCGCCTGTTGCTGGCAGCGGTACAGAACAGCGCGGCAGGCCACGCTGCACTGGGATCGCTGTCGATTGTCATGCTGATCCTGGGACTGGCTAAAACCCAGGCTACGGAAGAAAGCGAGCTGGTGAGGTTTGGCTTCGCGCTGGCCTGTCTCAACACCGCGTTGGTTGCATTGGGCGCAGCGTTGCTGAGCGGATGGCTTGGATAGCGCTTACTCGCGGTCTTTCGTCGTGCGGATGAGATTACCGCGTAACTTCACAATGGCCTTCTGCATTTGCACGAAGTCGTCGGGATCAAGACCGGTCTGCGGGAAACCGTCTTCACGGAGGCCTTCTCGCAGTTTTCGCCCCTCGTTGGTCAGATTGATCCGCACCTGGCGTTCGTCTTCCGGATCGCGCTGGCGCAGCAAATAACCCATCGCCTCGAGCTTCTTCAGGATTGGCGTGAGGGTATTGGATTCCAGAAACAGCTTTTCGCCGAGGCTGCCCACGGTCTGGTTGTCTTCCTCCCACAGCGCCACCAGGGTGATGTATTGCGTATAGGTCAGGCCGAGCCGTTCGAGCATCGGCTTGTAGGCCTTGCCGAAGGCCAGGTTGCTGGTGAGTCTTGCGATTCGCGAGCCTTCGTCACCGTACCAGGGGCTGAACGGACAACAATCGGCCGCAAAAACAATAACCCCCTCGCATGGAGGGGGTCTGATGTTTCAAAGGTGCAAACGGCTTGAACCGTCTTTACCTGGACTAACGTCCGCTCATCGTGCAGGAATTCCCGCGAACAACCAGGTTTCCTCGGCAGGCTCTGCCGCGCTGCGGCCGCGGGCCCACTGGGTCAGCGCCAACATCATTGCAAAGCCGAGTACGATCAATACCGGATAGGCCATCAGCAACTCGGTCAGCGAGTACTTCCAGGCCAGTGGTCGACCGACACCGAGCATGGCGGCATACAACCAGGACACGCCGGACAGTGCGCCAGAGAACAGGGCAAACATGCGTACATTGACGTGGAGATCAAGCAACGATCCGGCCTTCAGCATTGCCGGCAATACATAACGGTGCAACAGCATGCCGTTGAATGTCAGCAACAAGACAATAATGACTTTGGCTTGAAGTTTAGGGTTGGCAAAATAGGTCATGCCTTTATCAAGGTAATCAATGCCTATAATCGCAGCACCGGAGATCCACAAGAACAGCAACGCATTGGAAACAGACTTCTGCAGGCTGGCCATATGATCATTATCGTGCCCGGACGACACACGGCCCTTCAATAGATCCTTGACCATTGCAACATCGCTGGCAAACACCAGACCAATAGCTACGCAACAAGCCAACAGGTGTACGTATACAACTCCTAAACGCATAAACTCCATGGATTCTTTCTGGCCAAGCAGGCCGATCATTGTATTAATATCCACGATTACATCTCCACTTATTGCGGCAGTGTGAATTGACCATGCCCCAGGCACGCGAAATAATTAATCACGCCTGCACAATCAAACTCACATTGATTAAAGCAACTAGAATTAAAGCAACTAGAATAGTTGGGTATTAGCCGTACAGGAGAGAGCGACTCGACCAGCGAGTCAGTGATGACAACATACTATCACTCCAGGTCTCAGGTAAAAAAAATCCCCATGAGCATTCCATTCAATGCAGATGAGGTATTCGTCCAATTTTTTTCTTAGTTACTAGGGAGTACAGTGCGAAGCTCCAGGGATCCGCCTGCTGGTAGATCAGAGCCCAGCATATCCCGATCGTTCATTTTTCGAACAAAAACCTCGACAGACGGTACTCCATCCAAGCCCTCGCAAGCCCGGTTTCATTGGCTGAAACTGCCGTCCCATGCGGCTGAAACGTTTCATTTTTCAGGCCAAAAAAAAATTCGATTTTTGCACGGAACTCACTCCGTCTGACCCTGCAAACAGCGAACTTTGCCCCCTCGCCGTCACGCCCATTCAATGCTGGCAATACAGCATCCCGGAACGGAACTGCTACGCTTGAACAACGGCTTCGACTCTTTCCGAAACACCCGTGCAGGCGTGCCCTGAAGGCTGATGGAACAGTCGCATTACCAGATCCTGCGCCCGAGGGAGTCAGCCTTCGTTGAGCAAAGGAGTGGACATGCCCCCCCGCAAAAGCAAGTCTGTCGACGACGACACCGGTGACGAGTCGGTTTTTCTCTCGCGCAAGGAGCGCCTGTTCGCCGGTGAACAACTACGCGAACGCCTGCCCCATGCGGCTCACTGCGAATGGAAACCGCCAGGCAAACACCGCGACCCTATCGAACTGCTCGAAGAATCCAACCGTTATCGACTGTCCAACCTGGTACCGCTGCGCTACGGGCGCATGCTGCGCAGCCCTTTTACTTTTCTGCGCGGTTCCGCGGGGTTGATGGCGCATGACCTGGCCACTACCCCGACCACTGGCATCGAGGTGCAGGCCTGCGGCGATTGCCACCTGATGAACTTCGGGTTGTTCGCGACACCCGAGCGCAATCTGATTTTCGACATCAACGATTTCGACGAAACACTCCCTGCCCCGTGGGAGTGGGACGTCAAACGCCTGGCAATCAGTTTTGTCGTGGCCGCACGTGATAACCGGCTCAGCGACAAAGAGGCGCGGGGCATTGCCGTCAAATGCGTGTGTGCTTACCGCGAAGGCTTGCGCAAATTTTCGAAAATGGTCCCGCTGGATGTCTGGTATGACCGCCTGGATGCCCAAGCGATCATCGACATGGCGCCCAATGCGCAAATCAGGAAGATACGCGAACAACTGGTAGCAAAGGCCAGGATGCGTCTGGGGGATTACCTCTACCCCAAGATCAGCAGCGAAGTCGGCGGGAGACGGCGCCTGATCGATCAACCACCCGTGCTTTTTCATGTGTATGAAAAAGGCTTCAAGCAACGAGTTCGTGTCGCATTGCAGGATTATCGTTTGTCGCTGTCCCATGAACGACGCGTGCTCTTCGATCGGTACCGCCTCGAAGACGTTGCGGTCAAAGCGGTCGGCATCGGGAGCGTGGGCACCTACTGTTTTGTCGGCCTGTTTTTTTCTGCGGAAAACCACCCCTTGCTCCTGCAATTCAAGGAAGCCTGCCCCTCGGTATTGGCACCTTATGCAGGCAACAGCGAATACGAGAACCAGGGGCAGCGTGTGGTCACCGGGCAGCGGCTGATGCAGTCTTCCAGCGACATTTTCCTGGGCTGGACACGCGGACAGAATGGCCGGCACTTCTTCGTACGCCAATTGCGCGACATGAAAATGTCAGCCCCCATCGAAGGCATTTCCGCCGCTCGGATGAAGATATACGCCGAGTGGTGCGGGCATACCCTGGCCCGTGCCCATGCCAAATCCGGGGATGCCGCGCTCATCAGTGGCTACCTGGGTAAACTGGACTCCTTCGACCAGGCCATCGGCAAATTTTCCATCGCCTATGCCAATCAAAATGCGAAAGACCATGCCGCACTGCTGGCGGCAGAAAAGTCAGGGCGGATCAACGCACTCCGGGAAGAAGAGTGATGCGCCCGATCCATCACTTTGATGTGTCACGCTGGACTCTGCCACGCCCATCCTGAATCGAGGGTCTTGAGGAGCAGTGCCCTACTCTTCCTCAAGCCAACAACTGGTTGATCCACTGCACCTCACGCGCGAGGTCCTGCACCTTTTCCTCGGGCACGGCCTGCTGCGCCCGGGCAAAGTGGCTCAGGGTCTTCTGCTTCTGGCGCAGCTTGCGCTGCCACTTGAGCAGGAACGCCGGACTGCGGGCCTGCATCTGCAACGGGCCGAAGTACAGCTCCTGGGCGGTGTAGGTCACCGGACCGGCGCGCTCGGCGACGATGATTTCGTAGTCGAATCGATTTTCCCGCAGCACGTCCTCGCAGAGGATGCGATAGCCATTTTCCATCAGCCATTGGCGCAGTGGCTGCTCGCCGCCGTTGGGTTGCAGGATCAAGCGCTCCTGGCCGCTCAGGTAGGCCTTGCCACTGTCGAGGATGTCGCGGATGGTTTCGCCGCCCATGCCGCAGATGCTGACTGCCGTGATCCCGTCGCCCGGCTCGATGGCCGCCAGGCCATTGGCCAGGCGCACGGTGATCTGCGGCTCCAGGCCGTTCTCGCGCACGGTGCGGTTGGCCGCGTGGAACGGCGTCAACGCTACCTCGCCGGCCACCGCCGCCGCGATGGCGCCACGGCGCAGCAACGCCACCGGCAGGTAGCCGTGATCCGAGCCGATATCAGCCAGGCGCGCGCCGGCGGGCACATGTGCCGCCACGCGTTCCAGGCGCATGGACAATGTCTGTTCGTTCAACTGCGGCCCCTTTTCACCACGAGCGTCCGGCGCCTTTGGCCGGATCGGGGCGCGATTGTGTCGGGCAACGCCGTGCATTTCAAATTTATGCGACCACGGCCATAGCCCCCTTCACGAAATCACCCGCGCATACACCGATCTGTCGACGTTGGCGCCGGACAGGATCACACCCACCCTCCTCCCCGACATTGCTTCACGCTCCGCAATGAGCGC
This sequence comes from Pseudomonas sp. P5_109, assembly GCF_034009455.1. NCBI lineage: Bacteria > Pseudomonadati > Pseudomonadota > Gammaproteobacteria > Pseudomonadales > Pseudomonadaceae > Pseudomonas > Pseudomonas sp. P5_109. Next base: position 3,409,124 of record NZ_CP125380.1, on the reverse strand, counting down.
CGCCAGCGCCGCCGCACCGGCCCCTTCAGCCAGGTTGTGGGTGTCGGTGTAATACACGCGCATGGCTTCGGCAATCTGCGCATCACTGACCGCGACAATCCGCGCCGCACCTTGCGCGTAGACGGCAAAGGCTTCAGGCACCGGCTTGCGTACGGCCAGACCGTCGGCAAAGGTGGTTGCCGAGGCGGTTTCGCACAGGGCCCCGGAGTCAAACGATAGCTGTGCGGCCGCCGCCTCTGTGGAAACCACGCCCACCACCCGGGTTTTCAGGCCCAGCGCATCGCGGGCGGCGATCACCCCGCAAATGCCCGATCCACAGCCAATCGGTACATACACGGTGTCCAGGTCCGGCGCTGCGTTGAACAGCTCCAGCGCATAGGTGGCGACGCCCTTGACCAGCTCAGTGTGAAATGGCGGCACCAGGAACAGGTCATGCACCAGCGCAAGGCGTGCGGCCTCTTCACGGGCATCATCGAAATCGCGGCCATACTCGACCACTTCCGCGCCAAAGCCGCGCATGGCGTTGTTCTTTTCCAGCGAGTTACCTTCCGGCACAACGATCAAGGCCCGCAACCCCAGTGCGCCCGCCGCCAGCGCCAGGCTCTGGCCATGGTTGCCGCGGGTAGCGCTGACGATGCCCTTCGCCCCCGGGTGCTCGCGTTTGAGCCAGTGCATGAAGGTGATACCGCCACGCACTTTGAATGCACCGGTAGGCGTGTGATTTTCATGCTTGACCCACACCGTGCAGCCCAATCGCTGAGCCAGCAAGGGCCAAGGGTACTGGGCGGTGGCCGGCATGACCTGGTAAACGTGGCGTGCAGCCTGTTCGATATCGTCGCGAGTCAGTCTGTGCATGAGTCATGCTTCCTGGGATTTTGCCCAGTCTGCACACGGGTGCAGTACGCAGGCTTTCAAAAAACCGACCTGACTTTTGTGCCCTCTCTTCACTACTATGGCGTTCATGAGCCATCGAAACCGCCTGCCACCACTTCTGTCCGAACCGGTCCGCCGCATCGAGGCCGGCCCCTGGGCGATCGAATTGCTCCCCGGCTGCGCCTACTCGACCCGATATGTAGCGACCCAGGCGGGAATTGGCTTTGCCTTCGACAGCCAGCGAGGCCGGCACGCGATCGGCAGCGACCGGGTGCAACCGTTCGATGCCATGCCCAACGGCCTGGCGTTCGTCCCGGTCGGGTGTGACGTGTTGTCCGAATCACCCAGGGGCGGTGAATACCTGCGGGTGATGCGCACTGACGGTACCGCATTGTTGGGGGATCGCGCTTTCAACAATCGCATCGATCAGCCAGCCACAGCCCTCGCATGGCGAATACGCGCCGCGCTGTTGCAGGCCTCGGTGGAGGACGATTGGGAGGCCTGGGCACTGGCATTGTCCGAACGGGTGACGGGGAGCGAAGCCGAGTCTACGGCACCCCATGGCTCGATAACCGGCAACCGCATGCGCTTGCTCGATGAGTTCATTGATGCCGGCCTCGATGGCCCGTTGAGTGTATCGGCGATGGCGGGCCTGCTTGGATTGTCCGAAGGCTATTTCATGCGGGCCTTCAAAAACGCCACCGGCAAAAGCCCCCATGCTTACCTGATCGACCGACGACTCGCCAGGGCCCGGGCCCTGATGCACGACTCGACGGCCACGCTGACGCAGATCGCCTACGCCTGCGGGTTCAACTCCCAGGCGCACATGACGACCACCTTCAAGCAACGCCTTGGCGTGAGTCCGGCGCAGTTGCGTCAATATTCAAGGTCCGGTTAGCGCCGGGCTCCCTGTGATCCGATCCTATGCGTTGAGGATTCGCTCAATGCGCTCACGCGCCGCCCCAGTGAGTCGTCTGACGCCTAATAACCTGGCGACCTCCAAGGCTGGGTCCCCCGCATCGATAATGCTCGCGGCGGTACGCAATTCCTCCGCCGCAATCTCCTCGATTGATCGCGAGTCATTGGCCGATGCCGGAACACGGTATGTCGCCCATTCCATCACATCACCCTCGGCGTGCCAGACGAATACCTCCTCAAATCCCGCCTGCTGAACGTGATGGTGCTGTTCGGCCAGTTCCAGCACCCTGTCTCGAATAAGGCGCCCTGATCGCTGGAAACCGTGCGCGCGAGCGATACGCTGGACCAAAAGTGCGTCGAGAATTGGGGCTTCCTGGCGCAGCACCTCTTCAATGATCTGACGGAGCACCGGGTTGTAATCAGGCAAATGAAATTGCTCGGGCTGGATCATGTGCGCAAGAGAAGAAAGATCGGCGACACGATATTCACCTCTCTGCCCCAGATTAATAGGCTGATCACTGTGAGCGCGAGCTATGCGAACGTCTGCAATCTCCACCGGCAATTTACTCACGGAGCTAACGGGCACTGCTGGCAACTCATCACTGATGCTGGAGTCGGTTGAGAAATCGATAACGATAGGAGCGACCGGTGGTTCCTCGGATACTTGACTACCGACTGCCTCGACTCGGGATTGCGCCAGAAGGTCGTTCAGAGCCAAGTGCAGCTTCTGCAACGCGCCTTCCTTGTTTACCCACCATTCCGTGGACCACAGTCGCACCAGATTCCATCCCAAGCCGCTGAGAATCGCGCCTCTGACTTTATCCCGATCCCGAGCAGTGGCGGCACTGTGGTAAGTAGCGCCGTCACATTCGACGCCAGCCAAGTAGTCGCCTGGACGGTCAGGGTGAACAATGCCCAGGTCAATGCGGAAACGCGACACTCCAATTTGTGGGACTACCTGCCAGCCGAGACGGCGTAGCCCTTGGGCAACAGCTTCTTCGAACGGCGAATCGTATCCTCCAACCGAGCCATGTACCGCCTCTGCCAAGGCTCCAGGCCCTCGCTGCGCAAACTCTATGAAGTGCTTCAGATCCCGGACCGCGCGAGCATTGGTCCGGTTAAGGTCGATCATTGATGGATCGAAGGATGAGAACACCAACATCTCTCGTCGGGACCTGGTGATGGCGACGTTCAGCCTGCGCCATCCACCGTCCTTGTTGAGGGGGCCGAAATTCATCGACATGACCTGGGCACCCGGCTCGGTGGGGCCATACCCTATCCCGAGCATGATCAGGTCTCGCTCATCGCCTTGGACCGTCTCCAGGTTTTTGACGACAACCGGTTCTGTCTGGGTGTCCTGGAAGAACGGCTCGATCTGTGGGTATTGCTTACGGGCAGCGTCCAACAGGTCGTTGATCAGCTTTTGCTGATCAGAGTTGAGCGTGATGATCCCGATTGAATGACCCGCAGCGATGAACGCAGGATCGGTCAGACGTTTGACTGTCTCGCTGACGATGGCTTCTGCTTCAACCTGGTTGTAACGCCCTTTCCCTTTTGCATACACGCCTTCAACCCTGCGCCACTCAACAGCACTTGCCCGGGTTTCAGCAGCCGGGAAGGTAATCAGGTTACTGTCGTAATAACGATGGTTGGAGAACGCAATCAGGCTTTCATGGCGACTGCGGTAGTGCCAGCTCAAACTGTGGCTCGGCACCCCGGCTCCCAAGCATTCGTCCAGGATGCTCTCCATGTCTTCTGCTGTGTCGTCATCGCCTGCATTCGGGCCACGGCTGAAGAAGTTCGTAGGCGGCATCTGACGAGGGTCACCGGCGATAACTACCTGCTTGCCACGCGCTATCGAACCGATCGCGTCCCATGGAGCAATCTGCGAAGCTTCATCGAAGATGACCAGATCGAATGGGGGCTGGTCGGCAGGCAAGAACTGCGCAATCGACAGTGGGCTCATGAGCATGCACGGTGCGAGGCGATTCAGCGCGTCCCCCATCTCAATAGCCAACTGTCGGACGGGTTTGTGCCTGCGGGACTTCTGCAATTCATGCTTGAGAATGGCGAAGCCGCTGCTCTTGGGGATGTCATTCTTGGAAGGGATCAGGCCACATAGTTTGGCCCGGATATAACGCACCGTCAGTTTCGCGAGTTCGTCGTCCAAACGAACGAAAGTCCCGATGTCACTCATGTGCTCGGCAGCCACGAAGTTTCTCAAAACCGGTTCGCTGTCGATGCCCTGTGTCGCAAACCAATGAGCATAGGCAGTGACAAAGGTATGCTCGGTTGCCGATGGTGAAAGGCTGCCTGTTTCCAATGCTTGAGCCAGACTGGTCAAACCGGCCTCGCCAGCCTGCTCGCGCACACGACACCAGTCACACCAATCTTTTAGCTGCGATTCTTGCTGCTGTATGGAAAGAGAAGTGGCCCGCAGGGCAGCAACGCTCGGATGCGTCTCTGTGCTCGTTGCAGCCAAACCAGCAAACAACCTGGCGGCCTCCTCGTAGCGTGACAAGCTCTGTTGCAACGCTGATAACGCTGCACTGATTTGCCCGCCCGACGCCAACATTTCATTGGCATCGATGACCAGGCGCGCAACTGCGCCGCGCAATGAAACCAAATGGTCGGGTGATTCAGCCAAACCACTCAGCAGCCCGCGCAGACTTTCAGCCAGTGTGATGGCTCGTAGTGTACGGGAAGTGTCGCTGGTCAGACCTTGCCAGCCAGGGATCGACTGCATGTCACTTGCCAAAGCGTCCAGTTCCACTAGCTGAGAATGCAGGCGCTCGAAAACGGCGAGGTCACCAAGCGTGTCCGGCAAGCCCGCCGCGCCACCCAAAACGGCGAGTTTCTTGGCGACCTTTTTCTTGGCGAAAGTAGCCAGGAACCAGAACTTACCCTCAGCCTCTCGCCATTCATTGTTAATTACTTCGAATGGAATGCGACGGCAGGCTTCGTCGGCATAATTTAGCGACAGGCTTTCTTCCAGCTCGCGATAGCTCTCGATCAGCTGGCAAGCACGTCGGGCTGCGTCGATTCGTGTGACCGCATCGGGAGCGAATGCGAACGAAAGGTTCAGGCCATGGGATTCCAGGATCAGAGTAGCCAGTTCATTTAACTGCTGGACCTGGATTACTTCGGCCGTCGACAACGGCAGGTGCGTAAGCTTAAGCAGCCTTTCACTCGAATCATTCAAGGCGTCAAGAGCCTGCGGCAACTCACGTGAGGTGCTGGCGATCTCTGCCTGCCAGGCATTTGACCATTGGGTCTGCGCCAGAGCGCCAAACTTTCCTGACAGGTCGCGCGCAGCAACACCGTTAAGTCCGAGCCGACGCGAGAGGTCAAGTAACTGGCCGTACTCGGCGGCATCGTGCTGCGTGCTTGGAGGCCAAGCCAGTCTCGGCGTCTGAGGACCATGATCACGCACGACGCGACCAATCGCTTGATGCAGGGAAAGACCGTTGCTCCAGCGTCGATGCAAGACCTCGACCAACTGATTAAGTCGCGACCGCAGCGTTTGCAATCGAGCGGCCTCACGCTCCCAATCCTCGGCGCTCAATGCGTCACTCACATCCCATGCGCGATCCAACTGCTTGAGTACTTCAACTTTGGACGCTTTGCTTGAGTGCAGCTCCAGGCAAAACTCGCCCAGCCCCTTCTCTGCCAAGCGACGATAAACCACGTCAAGGGCGGCCCGTTTCTCTGCCACGAACAAAACGCGACGGCCTAGCGCAAGGTTATGCGCAATCATGTTGGCAATGGTCTGCGACTTACCGGTTCCCGGAGGCCCATCCATTACAAAGCTATGAGTGCTGGCCGAAGCCACCACGGCAGACAACTGCGAAGAGTCAGCTGGCAATGGAGCAAAAAGCTGAGCAGGCGTTACTGATGAGTCCAGGCGATCCGGCCGAGGAAACTCGTCTGAGCCAGAGAAGCCCTCACCGGCTTCTTTAGGCTCCAACAAATGTTTGACCAATGGACTTTGCAGTAGCTGCGCCCCGTTGGCATTCAGGTCCTTCCACATCAAGTATTTGGCAAATGAGAAGGTACCCAAAACCAGTTCGGTGCTCACCTCAAATCCGGGCACATCGCGTACCGCTCGCCGCACCATGTTCCAGATGCCGGTCACATCGATGCCGCTTTCATCACTCGGCAGTTCGCCGTCGAGCCCGGGTATCACCAACTCAAAATCATGGCGCAGCAATTCAAGTAGAGTCAGGTTGAAACGAGGTTCCTCGTCGAGTAGCGTCAGCGTTACACCAGACAACGCACTTTTGCGCTCAAGTTTTACCGGCAGCAAAATCAGTGGTGCGGAGTAGGTTTTCGGGTCTTCTGCGCTTTTCTTCCATTTAAGAAAGCCGATTGCCAGGAACAGCGTGTTTGCCCCGCCCTCCTCCAGATCACTGCGCGCCTTTCGGAACAGCTCAATCAGGGTTGCTTCAAGCTTGATCTTCTCCAGGCTGGCGAGCACTTCACCCCGTGCGAGTGCTTGACGGGCGACTTCGTCCAACAGGCTTACATTATTCTGCTGCTCGTACACGGCCACATCACGGCCACTGCTATTGAGCTCAGGTACCGGCACCACTCGAATGCGCTGGCCACTCGAAAGAAGGTCTTCGAGAGCGGCAGGATCCGGGCAGAGAAGACGTACGCCTTTAGCGCTGTCTGGCAAATGCAGTAGACGATTGCGCGTAGTCAGATCGAGGAGCTTGCGTTGCCACAGCGTTAATTTGCCGGCTGGGCCTTCGTTACCCTCGTTAATTTCGACATCGAACCCTGGCAGTGCCGGGGCTTCCTCCAACCCCTCGACAGCTGGCGGAGCATCGTCGGTCACATCGGGTGCATTAACGGCTGACACGAGCGCCATTGGGCGGATCTTCTGCATCCGGGCACGGTGCAAATCGATGGCCATGATGAACTGCTCATCATCGAGTTGCCGCTGCGCAGCTGCGACCGCTTGGCTAAAATTCGGAGCCGGCGATTGGGTCGCCAAGGTGGTCTCGAAAACCACCATTTCCTTCAGATCCAAGCGTTTGCGAACTGCCGATGCTTCGTCAGTCAACAGCTGGGAAAACTCTTGAGGCTGCAACCAAACGCCTGCAAATGCGTGCCCCTTCGTCATGATAAGCAGGGCATTCAATCCAGCCTGCTCCAAAGCCGCGGCGAACAGCAATGCCGTGTCCAGACAAGTTGCCACGCCGTTTTCCAGAATGACGCTTGGCGGCCTGATCTTCTGGCCCTGTTGCTCAAAACTGGCTGGCGGCAATGCATAGCTCAACTGAAAGCTGCACACCCCGGACCAAATGGCGGAGGCAAGCTCCCATGTGCGTGTGCGTGACTTGCTTTCGTAGCCATCAATGCCGTCTTTCTTTCCTGCACGCCGCAAGACTTGAGAAGCAGCTTTGAGCACTCGGTCTACCGCTGGATCATTGGGCATGCAGAAGGCCGCCAGCAACTCCGGCATGGCGCTCAAACCACCCCATTCAGTGCGAGCGAGCAGCTCAGTGGGAAAGCGCTGCTCGACAAGCAGGTTCTCGCCTTGGGACAAGCGCATGACCACATCGGCGCTCAGGCTTTCACTCAGCCCGGACAGATAGCCAGCGTTAAGTTTGATGTCGCGTTCAGAGATGCCAAGGCGATCACCTGCATGAATACGGTCAATATGCCAAGTCCGGCTTTCAACGAAATCCGGGTCGGTGCTTAAAGTCAGTATCAGATTTTCAAGATTTGTTTCTTCCTGGTTCCAAATGCTCAATTCTCGTACAAGCGGAATGGCGTTCTGGTGGGAAGCGAAGCCGATCTTGCGAGCGATCAGCGCTTCAATCTTGATGTTCATCCACGGGCTCCTGAAGCTACCAGTGCTTGCCTCATGAAGAGGCAGCTAAAAAAGCCCCTATAGTCCATGACTAATCGCTGGTTGGGAATGTGTTTATCTAAAAAATCCAGTCGTATTGGCGGCGAAGCCGGCCACTCTTACGCCTGAGGAGCAGCGACAGGTTTCTATCGGCCAGGAGTAGCCGGTCATGCAACCCAGGTTCTTCTCAGTGATGTTGCCCTGTGTCCGCTTTGGGTTGAGTCCACAGTCGAAAGCTGACGCTTGGTAGGTGCGTATAAGGCTGTATGTCACTACGCTCAAGAACATCATCTACCAAGTTCATCTGCCATGATCAAAAGCTCTCAGCGATAGCCAGGCTCGCCGGCAGGGCCGGAGGAGGCGATTTGAAACCATTTCCGCTCAGACCTGGCGCCTCTCTGGACATGTTTCTGCAAGCGTGCCTGCCACGCCGGGACGCTGTTCCGCCAACCTTGACGGAAAAAGCCGTCATCCCGGGCATCCCTAATGCTCGCTACCGGTTGGACCACGACCGGACGCCTTTCATCGTCGATGCGATTCAGTCCAACAAGCGTGAGAGCCAGGTGCTCGCCGAGGCTGGAAAGCCGAACAATATCCTGCCGCTGGCACACATGCTGGCGGTTTCCGGCGGTGGCGATGCAGGCGCATTCGCAGCGGGACTGATTGCTGGATGGACCACGCATGGGACCCGCCCGATGTTCAAGGTCGTCACGGGCATTAGCGCGGGTGCCCTGGTCGCCCCGTTCGCTTACCTGGGGTCCGAGTACGACGGCGTGATTCGTCATGTCTCCAACGGGATCGGTCCAAAAGACATTTTTCATTCGCGAAACGTGCTGACCCGCTTTGCGAGCGACGGTATTGCGGACAGCAAGCCACTGTCGCGGCTCATCGCAAAATACGTCACTGCGCAGCTTCTTGCGGCGATCGCGTCGGAATACGCCAAAGGACGAATACTGCTGATCGGCACAACTGACCTTGATTCAGGGCGGCCAGTCACTTGGAACATGGGCGCTATTGCCTCTAGCCAAACACCCGGAGCGCTCGACTTGTTTCGCAATATCATGCTTGCGTCAATGAGCATTCCAGGTGCTGTTTCACCCGTCATGATCGATGTGGAGGTTGAAGGCAAACAGTTTCACGAAATGCACGTGGACGGAGGGGTAATTACTCAAGTGTTTCTTTACCCACCTAGCACCTTGATGGCGCTGAACAAATCCACCGATGCCCCTCTACGACTCGAACGTCACTTCTACGTCATTCGCAATGGCACACTGGACCCTCAGTGGTCCGGGACAAAGCGCCGTACATTGAGCATCGGCGGTCGAGCCATCAGTACATTGATTCAAACCCAGGGGGTCAGCGACCTGGATCGAATCTACCGTATGGCGCAGCAGGATGGAGCGGATTTCAATCTTGCCTACATTGGCTCCGACTTTGACTTTGCGCACGATCGTAAATTCGATGGCGAGTATATGAAGCGTTTGTTCGATTACGCCTTCCAACTCAGCGCAAAGGGCTATCCGTGGCATAAATCGCTGCCCTCGCAAAACACTGACCCGCGAATCACCCGCTGAATGATTGAGTCAATCTGGCGCATCGATCGGTTGAGTCCACAGCCTCAAGCCACCCTCCATGACAGACACAGTCGGTCAACGGTGGCCGGTGGTCGTTGCATGTCGATTGTCGCTGGCGTTTGGCTAAGCTTATTGAATCAGGGCGTACTGAAATCAGGGTGATTGCAGCCATCAACAGATCTGCATTGGCATCAAGACGGTACTCCCAAAGGAGACGACCATGTATGCAGTGATAAGAACCTACCTGGGTACTGGAGCCAAGCAGCTATTCGCGCTTATGGAAGAGCGCAAAGTCGACATCGACGCTACCTTGCGGACAGTCCCCGGGCTCGTAAGCTACACACTGCTCAATACCGGTGATGGTGGTACTTCTATCACCGTCTGCACGGACAAGGCCGGCAGTGATGCGAGCCTGAAAGTTGCGCGTGAGTGGGTTCAGAAAAACACCTCGCATATCCACGCGAACCCGCCAGTCGTAACGGAAGGTCCGGTCATTGTGCAGATCAACTAGCGACCGGTCCGCAGGGTGGCGAGTGCTATACTTTTTTTCAGATTGCATGAAATCTGCAATGTTTCCCACGGTACAGATACTGACTGCAAATTTCGGTTAACGGCTGCCGGACAGAGGAGGTCTACAGCAAACACGAGTCGGGAGGTGTGGCATGAATCGGCACTATTACATCAGTGACAATCTCAACGATCTTGAAACCGTTGAATATGAACTGGAAGCCAGTGGCATCAATTCCGAACAGATTCATGTGCTCAGTGAAAAAGTTGCTGATGTCGAACAACATCACCTCCACGAGGTTAACTCGTTAATGGAACAGGATGCTGTTCACTCTGGTGAGATTGGAGCAGTGATCGGTTTGCCACTCGCCGCGCTGGTACTGGGTGGCGCTTATTGGATGGGCTGGACCGAATCCGCCGCAGGCTGGATGCCCTTTATCTTCCTTTCCATTGTCATTTTGGGCTTCTGCATCTGGGAAGGCGGCTTTTTTGGATTCCAGGTGACAAACACTCACTTCCGCAATTTCAAGCAGGTGGTAACCGAGGGCAAACATATCTTCTTCGTCGATGTTGAGCCGAACCAGGAATCGCTACTGGATCAGGTAATCAGACAACATCCAAAGCTGACGATCGCTGGCACTGGCGCGGCAGCCCCCCACTGGACAGTGGCCTGGCAGCACAAATGGCATCAGTTCAAGCGAGTGATATCGGGATAGCGCCTGACGTCTCAAGGCCATCCGAAAACTGCTTACTGGCCAAAGGAAATGACCCGGCTGAGGAAGACATAGTCTGCTTCGGTGGCCATTAGTCCGACGAGTACCAGCAAACATAACGGTGGCACCAATATGGCGTAGACCATGGCCAACCGCTCCCATGCCATGTGCATGAAGATGGAGACAATCAAGCCTGCCTTCAACAACATGAAAGTGATGATCAGGGACCACCGAAGGTAGCCATGGAAGTGGAAATAGTCGACAAGGTACGACAGCGTGCTGAGGACGAATAACAGCCCCCAGATCTTGAGGTACAAACTGATTGGATGCTGTTGTCCCTGAACATGTGCCATCACCTGTGCTCCTCTACCATAAATAGAAGAATGCAAAAATAAACACCCACACCAAATCCACGAAGTGCCAGTAAAGCCCGGCTATCTCGACGTTCTGGTAGTTTCCGGAGCGCTCATAATCTCCGCGAAAAACCTTCAACGCCACAATGCTGAGGTAGATGGCGCCGATTGACACATGCAGCCCGTGAAAGCCGGTAATCATGAAGAAGCTGGCACCGAATTGCGCCGCCCCCATGGGGTTTCCCCACGGACGCACCCCTTCCGCGATGAGCTTGCTCCATTCGAAAGCCTGCATGCTGACGAAAGTCACGCCCAAGGCAGCGGTCGCCAGCATCAGGGCAGTGGTTTTTTTACGATCGCGGCGATAGGCAAAGTTAACGGCCATGGCCATGGTGCCGCTGCTGCTGATCAGCACAAAGGTCATGATGGCGATCAGGATAAGCGGGATTTCCCTGCCTCCAATGGTCAATGCAAACACTTCACTCGGGTTCGGCCAGGCCGTAGTGATGGTCATGCGTACCGACATGTAGCCGGTCAGGAAGCAGGTGAATATAAACGTATCGCTGAGCAGGAATATCCACATCATCGCCTTGCCCCAGGGCACCTGCTTGAAGGCCTCTTTGTCCGAGGACCAGTCGCTGGCGATGCCCTCCCATCCCGGTGCAGGCGGCGAGCCTGGTGGATTGGATGAACTGGAATCGACTGGGGCTTGCGGGTGCGATGCCATGGTTTTTCACCTCAGGCCGCAGAATCTGGCGATGGCTTCATAGGTTTGCGGCGTGCTGGCCAGCAGAGCGAAAAGCACCAGCCAGAGACCCAGCAAGTAATGCCAATAGATGGCACAGAGCTCTACGCTGGCGCTCAGTTGCGCCAGTGGTACATGACGCAGGAATTTAGCGACGATCCAGCACCAGGCAATCAGCCCGCCCAGCAGGTGGAGCCCATGCAGGCCGGTCAACAGGAAGAAGAAGCTGTTGGCCGGATTGCTGGCGACAAAGTAGCCCCAGGCGACAAACTGCTGCCAGACCCAGAGTTGCCCCGCCAGAAAGGCAATGGCAAAGACGCCCCCCAATGCAAAACCGACCACAGTGGCGCCCGGCCGAGCCTGTCGGGCGGCCATACGCGACCCTTGCAGTGCGATGCAACCGAGTATCAGAAAAGCCGAATTCAGCCATAGCGGCCAGAGATTGGCCAGCGGTGCCAAAGGCTCTGTCAGGGGTTGCCAGTCGGCCATTTGTGAACGGGCAACAAAGGCAATCAGGAAGAGGAAAAACAACGAACTGACCACCACCAGAAACAAGCGCAGGCCTACTTTTGCGGTTTGCTTCCTATTGGCACTCTCGGCGGCCTGGATACCCTCAGGGTCATGACTCCAGCTGCCACCGGGGTCATCGCTGCCGGCGCTCTTCAATAGCAGTCTGTTCATGTCTTGACGTCCGCTATTTTAGTCCCGGCACTGAGTTGTCGCATTTGCTCCAGTTCCTCGGCAGAGACCGTTTGAGGAACGAAGTCCTGGTCTATCCCCGGCACACTGTAGTCATAGGCCCAGCGATGCACGACCGGCAACTTCGCTCCCCAGTTACCGTGTTTCGGCGGGGTGTGCGGTGTTTGCCATTCCAGGCTGGCGGCGCCCCAGGGATTACTGCCCGCGGGCTTGCCTTTGAATGTACTCCACGCCAGGTTGAACACGAACAGCAATTGGGAAACGCCGACGGTCAAGGCGACTACCGTAATGAAGGCATTCAACTCTTGCGCCGACTGCGGGATGAATGCGTAGTTTTCATAGGCGTAGTAGCGACGTGGCATGCCCTGGAAACCCAGGTAGTGCATGGGGAAGAAGATGGCGTAGGTGCCCAGGAAGGTAATCCAGAAATGCAGCTTGCCCAGGGTATCGTTGGTCATGCGCCCGGTTACTTTCGGAAACCAGTGATAAATGCCGCCGAACACCACCAGTACCGGGGCGACCCCCATGACCATATGGAAGTGGGCCACGACGAAATAGGTGTCCGAGAGCGGTATGTCCACGATCACATTGCCGAGAAACAAACCGGTCAGGCCACCGACCAGGAAGGTGACAATAAAGGCCAGGGCAAACAGCATCGGCACGGTCAGATGGATGTCGCCGCGCCACAGGGTCAGTACCCAGTTATAGACTTTCAGCGCAGTGGGCACCGCAATGATCAAGGTGCTGACGGCGAAAAAAAAGCCGAAGTACGGGTTCATTCCGCTGACATACATGTGGTGCGCCCACACCACAAAACTGAGTACCCCGATCGCAATAATGGCCCACACCATCATGCGGTAGCCGAAGATATTCTTGCGCGCATGCGTGCTGATCAGGTCGGAGACCAGGCCAAATGCAGGGAGCGCAACGATGTAGACTTCCGGGTGGCCGAAGAACCAGAACAGGTGCTGGAACAATATCGGGCTGCCACCCTGGTGATCGAGTTGCTGCCCCAGCGAGACCATCGCCGGCATGAAGAAGCTGGTGCCCAACAGCTTGTCAAACAGCATCATGACCGCGCTGACGAACAACGCCGGGAAAGCCAGCAAGGCCATGATCGAGGCCATGAAGATTCCCCATACCGAGAGCGGCATGCGAAACAGGGTCATGCCGTGCGTGCGCGCCTGCAACACCGTGGTGACGTAGTTCAACCCGCCCATGGTGGCGGCGACAATAAAGATCGCCAGTGAGACGAGCATCAGGACAATGCCCCACTCGACTCCCGGTGTCCCCCGAGCTATGGACTGTGGCGGATAAAGCGTCCAGCCGGCACCTGTGGGACCGCCCGGGACGAAAAAACTGCTGAGCAACACCAGTACCGCCAGCAGGTAAAACCAGTAACTGAGCATGTTGACATAGGGGAAGACCATGTCGCGGGCGCCCACCATCAGTGGGATCAGATAGTTGCCGAAGCCCCCCAGAAACAAGGCCGTCAGCAAGTAGATGACCATGATCATGCCGTGCATGGTCATCGCCTGATAGTAAGTATTGGCATCCATGAACGCCAAACTGCCGGGGAAGCCTATCTGCATGCGCATCAAATCGGACAACACCAGGGCGATGAGCCCCACGAACAGAGCCGTCAAGGAGTATTGAACGGCTATGACCTTGTGGTCCTGACTCCAGATGTATTTGGTCAGGAAGCTTTTAGGCTCGTGCAGTGCTTCTGTTTCGGCTTGCTCCGCATAGGCCATCACGTCATCTCCTGTCGAAGTTTCAGTGTCTTCCTGGCTGCTTTACGGGGACTTCCCTGGCTCCGCCTTGCTCGCATCAGCGTCAGCGTTCGCTTTGGATTTGATAAAAGCGATCAGTGCATTCAGCTCCTCGTCACTCGGAGCAAAGGCCGGCATGACGGCCGCATAACCCTTGACGATCTTGGCACTGGGATGAAGAACCGAGTCTTTCAAATAGGCCTCATCGACCTTGACGCGGGTATCGTCGGCAAGGGTTTCGGTCTTGCCGTACAGGCCCTGCCAGCTGGGGCCGACGCCCTTGTTGCCATCGACACTGTGGCAGGCCAGGCAACCAAGCGACCCGGCCAGTCGCTGCCCCTGCGTCACCAGGTCTTCCGACGGTTCACCTGTAGCAGCATCTTGCCCCGCAGCACCCAGTGATTTGATCAGGGTGATGACTGCACCCAGTTCATCGTCATTGAGAGTATAGGCCACCATGACCGGCGGATAACCCTGTACCAGTCGGGCCTGCGGATCGAGAATCGACTCCTTCAGGTAGGCCTCGTCGACCTGCACACTGGTGCCATCGGCAAGCTGTTCAGTACGACCGTACAGCCCCTTCCATCCCGGACCGAGGCTGGCACTGCCATCCTGGCTATGGCAGGCCTTGCAGCCGTGCTGTTCGACCAACTGCCGGCCTTTTTCCAGCACGCTGTCTCGACCGGGTTTAGCCGCTGTCGCCAATGTCTGCGCAAAAGTCGGTTGGCCTTTTAGCCATTGATCGAAGGCGCCCTGCTCTTCCACGATCATATGGCCGCGCATGTTGTAATGACCTACGCCACAAAACTCAGCACAGAGGACTTCATAGTTTCCGGTTTTAGTTGGCGTAAACCAAAAGTACGACACCATCCCCGGCACCATATCCATCTTGCTGCGAATTTGCGGAACATAAAAATCGTGCAGGACATCTTTGGAGCGCAGCAAAACTTTCACCGGCCGATCGAGCGGAAGGCGAACTTCGTTATTCATTACAAGCACATCGTCCTGCCCTGCAGGGTCCTTGGGATCAAGACCGAGGGGATTGGCTGAATCGACAAACCTGACGTCCGATTTGCCCAGCTTTGCGTCTTGCCCGGCAAAACGATAGGCCCACTGCCACTGCTGGCCGACCACTTCAAGTTCGTAGGCATTTTTCGGCACGCTGATGAAGTCGTTATAGACAACCAGGCCTGGCGCCAACATCGCGGCAATGCCTACCGAAGTAACGATAATCAACCATGATTCCAGCTTTTTGTTTTCCGGCTGGTAGGCTGCCCTGGCACCTTCCTTGTGACGATACCGAATCAGCGCTACCGCCATGAACCCGATGATGGCAATGAAAAATATTCCGCTGATGATCAGGGTGATGAACAGGGTGGTGTCTATGGATCCCCAGTTGGAAGCTGCCGCTGTCGCATGCCAGGGTGCCAGTATGTGGAATAGCACTGATGCAATAACGATTAGTATCAGGACAATTGCTATTGCCATTTGCTCTTCATCCTATTCCTGTTGTTCATTGGTTATGCAAAAGCATCGCCGCTGACGTCCAAGCAGGGCAGGCAAATACCACCCGTCCGGGCGATAAAGTCAGTAAGAAGTATAGAGCCATCGGCTTGTAGCGTGAGGCTGGCAAGGGAGTTCCGGTTGCCAGCTATACTTGATTTCTGACGACGGACGGCTGAGTTCGGCCTGAAAGAACGAACCCTGCCCTTGTTCAGTCGTCAAACGTAGGTGATGACATTGAGCAGGGACGATCGCTATACAGTCCAGCAATCCACATGGGAGGTTTCGTCATGAGTGCCCTGACGATCGAAGGCTGGTGCAAAACCAGCGGTGCCCAAAAGTCCACCCCGATGGGGGAAGTCCATTTCTACGTCGACGGGCCTCTGCATGCCCGCCTGGAAGAAGCCGAAGAGCGCCTGCAAAAGACCCACGAGCCAGAAGCCATGGTCGATGTCGATATGGACTCGATGGATTTGATCATGCCCGAGGGATATGCCCCCTTGTCCGACTGCCAGATGCGAGTCTATCTGCAACACACGCGCGGACAGTTCCATCTGGTCGGGCACCGAGCGAGTGACGGCAGCCTGATCTACACCAACGCCGTGTTGATCGATCAGTTGCTTGAGTAGCGGCGAGATTCGCTGCATCGATCTTTGTGCGCGGTGTTGTGGCGAAAACTCACTGGTCCTTGAATCGGAATCCGGTGTGTTTTTGGCCGGTTGAATTTACAGACAGAACCGCACGCCCGGAGTATCAATCGTGCACCAGACGGACTCCGGTCGGAGCCCGTTATCAGTCATCCCGCCCCTTTTGTACCGCAACCAGGCCCGCTTTGGCTTCAGGTGGAGTATTCGAAGCCTGGGCGTGCCGCGCCGCCTGGATCAATTGGAAGTTGCGGTTGCGTAACTCGACGTTGCGACCCACCCGCATGTTCGAGCGCGCCGCCAACGTTTCAGCCTGCTGGTACTGCCCCTGCTGAAGACGCAACACACCAAGGTAATGCAGCGTCGCGGGATTGTTCGGCTGAATATGCAGGGCACGCTCCAGCGTGGCAGCGGCCTGGTCTAACTGGCCATTCGCATACTGCCGCGAGGCGGTTTCGATCAGAGTGGTTGATGCGCTGTTACTTTGCGCGGGAGCTCTTCGCTCGGCGGCAATAGAACATGGCGACGCGAAGACGCAGTACGCCAGGAGGAGACCCGGTAGAAAATTCTTGGTTGGCATCAGGGGACGGACTCGACTGATCTCGGACGGCACTGCTCGGCATCTGCGATACAGGGCCCTGTTGACCTGGCCAGCACCTCGAAGTTCCCGCGATAAAGGCCGCCCTCGTTGGCTATTTAAGCAGCGGCTCTCTAGAACTTTTCCTTATTTATCGGTCTATGTGCTTAGCCACACCCGCTCGGTAAGTGCGTACCCGCAGGCAGATGGCCACACGTCCAATTGTCAATCAGAGGTTGTCTTCGTTCATGAAATTCCATGACCCACGGATGGTGCTCTTCGGCCTGTTCGCGTTCGCTGCAGTGGGCTCGGCATCGGCAACACAGATGATGACCTCTACCCCAGCCTTGGCCCCTGAAGTCGTAGCCGTTCAGGCGCCGGTCCAGGCTGCCGGCAACCCTTGGCCGACCCTGTCCAGTATCGCCGGCGAGCATCCAGGACCGTTGCTTGCCCATGATGACCGGTACTGGCATGACGGCCATTGGCACTATCGCAGGGACGATTGGCGCCGAGACGACTGGCATAGAGATCAGTGGCGTAGAGAGCAAGCCCGCCGGGAAGCCGAACGCCGTCGTGATTGGGAGCGCCACCAGGATCGGGCCATGCGACACCGTTACGAGGACGATCACCGCTACTATCGTCGCTAGCAGCCCGCTCAAGACCTGGCGTACAGCAATGCGTGCCCGCTAGCCCTCAAAACGCCCCGTGGAATCCCGATCGCGCTCGTAGCGTCGCGTGAGCGTAAACACCGGCAACCAGGCCTCGCGACGCACGACCCAGCTCTCGTAGGTCGGTGTCAGTTGGTCCGGGGCATCGAGGGATCCGAGGTTCACCTCGATTTCGTCTGCACTGCGCGCGAACACCGATGAACCGCAGCGCGGACAGAAATGCCGCCCTGCGTAGTCATGTGTTTCGCCTTCGATCGTCACGGCATCCTGATGAAATATCGCGGATGCATGAAACAGCGCCCCATGATGCTTGCGGCAGTCGAGACAGTGACAAACGCCAACCCGGAACGGGCGCCCCGATGCGATGAATCGCACGTTGCCGCACAGGCAACCACCGGTGAATCGGTCCATGTTGCGTCTCCTCTGAATCATGCCGTCGGGATGTTCATCAACGCCACGCCGGTCGCATCACGAAACGGTGCCTCAGCGCGGAAACAGGAATGTCACCGCGGCGCGAAAGCCCCACCCTTGCGGGCCGTCGTCCGGGCTGTCGAGCCAGTAGCGCGGGCCAGCCTGCACCGTCAGCGGTTGTCCGCCGATCTTCAACAGCTGGGTGACCGTCAGGTTGATCGGTACCGACCATTCGCGCGATTGCCAATTGTAGGTCGACTCGGTATTCACCCCATAGGTCGTGAGCGTATGGGTGGTGTAAGAGAGGAAGGGTTGCAGGAAGGTCTGGTTGACCTTTTCCTTGTCGTCCGGCGGGCTGTCGTCCAGGCCCCAGATATGGTTGGCCAGGATGCCTCGGGTCCAGCCATTCGACTGTTTCAACGCCACCGCCGTCGGGCCGAGGCCCCATTGCTCACTGCCGAGCAATTCGTCACTGCCGGTCGGAATCAAGATCGCAGGGCCGGCACCGAGTATCCAGCCACTTTCCGTGGGCTTCGTCGGCGAAAAGAAAAAACTCTGGGTGATATCGCCGGTGCCGGATTTGTCCGCCGCGCCATTGGGGGCCAGGCCGTGCTGGTCGATGATCGGCAGAATAGTGCGCGAAATGAGGTTCCAGTCTTCGTTCAAGACAAACGGCAGCACGGGCTGGATATTGGTCACGCTGTGCATGCCCTCGCCGGTCGGCCCCATCTTCTGGTCCCAGTTGTACTGCACCGGCAGGCTGTACATCGCCGCGACCGGGTTGAGAGCTTTCTTCGCCAATTCGGCCGAATCTTCGGCCTGAGCCACCGGGATAACGCCCATCGCAACGACGACTGTCGACGCGGTAACCATCCATCGTTCTTTCACATCCATTCTCTCTCACCTGTAGGCGCCCAACCGGGTTGCTAAGCGTTAGCGTAGGCAACTGTAATCCATGTGCAATCCTTTCTGGCCATGTGTTTAACAGTTTTTGAGGGTTATTGATTCGGATTATCCCGCTGCCACGGGCAGCATTCGGCCCGCATTGAACGGCGTGCAAGCACCTGCTTTGCGTACCCGACCGGCGAGTAACAGTGCCCGGATACAGGGGCACCCAGACCAATGCCTGGAGCCAGGCCGGAACCCGAATGACAACTTCATCACTTGAGAACCAAATACATGGGCATGTCGAATAAATGGATTGTGGGTATTGCTTTGAGCTGTGTATTTCAGGTCGGCTGTGTCTCGAAAGTCGCGCAGCAAGAGCAATACTCGGGCTTCCTGGGCAATTACCAGGGCCTGGAGGAGCAAACTACCCCGAGTGAACAGAAGGTATTGCGCTGGGTATCACCGGGGTTCGATCCTCGCGCGTATTCCACCGTGGTGTTCAGGCAGATGGAGCTGTATCCAGCGCCGCAGCCGACCGCGCGCGTCAGCCTGAAGACGCTCAAAGACTTGCAATTGATGGCCAGCGACAGCGTCAAGAACGCCTTTGCCCGTCGCTATGCGATCGTTTCTTATCCGCAGCTGGCGCCGACCGATTCAAGGTCGCTGATCCTGCAGGCGGCGATCACTCACGTCAGTGCCAACAACGAAGGCATGCACTGGTATGAGGCCGTTCCAATCGGGGCAATTGTCGGGGCAACACAAGCAGCCACCGGCCATCGTGACCAGACCGCCGAGATGTACATCGAAGCCAACCTGATCGACGCCAAAACCGGTTTGCCGGTGGCGAAGATCGTTCGCAAGGTGTTTGGCGAGACACTCGAAAATGCCGAACAGCCGATTGTTGCCAATGACTTCAAGGTTGCACTCAAAGGCATGACAGACGATATGCAGGCCCTCCTCCTCAAGCGTTGACGCTCAAGCAAACCCCATCGCCAGCAGACCGGCATGGGGTTTCATAGTGGCGCCACGTCGTGTTTTCCCCCTGACAAACCGTCAGCCGTGCCGACGCCTGACGTGAGACTCAATGATGAAAATACTCGCCCATGCCTTAACGGCCTGTTTAGTGCTCCTGAGCAATAACGCCCTGGCGGCGACGGTGGTTCCCCTCAAGGGGCAGACATCCCAGACCATCCAGCAGGACACCAGTGCCTGCCAATCCCAGGCCAACGCGCAACATCCGGTCCAAGGCACCGTGCCTTCCGGCGGCCGGGTAAAGGGCGCCGCAACCGCCGCGGTAGCCGGCGCGACCGCGGCAGAAGTGCGCGGCCGCCAACATGAAAACCTCTATGACCAGATCGACGACGATACCAAACAAGACTATCGCCAGAACCGGGCACACAGTGCCGCGGCGGCCGGCGCCGTCGTGGGGGCTTCCAGGCAACGTCAGGCGCGTCGGCAGAATCTTGCCGCGAGTCAGCAAAGCGTTACCGCCAACAACTCTGTCTACAGCAGTTGCCTGCAACAACGTGGTTACGATGTCTTGCCTTGATCGGCGGCGACCATGACTCAACGAATCAAACCGAATCGAACTTGAGGGCTCCACCTATGCGCCTTGCCTGTGTTCCTGTCGTGATGTTCGCTGCCTGGCTCCTGGCCGGTTGCGCTTCATCCCCGAACAACCCGACTTCAACGTTGCAAACGGACAAATCGCCCGAGCAGTATGTCGACTGCCTCGTACCCAAGTTGAAGGACCAGGAGATGAACCCTGTCGTGACCGCACGCGAACGCAGTTACCGGGTGGTTGTTTCGAGCAAGATCGCCGTAGACACGGTGCTGCAAACCCATAGGGCACAGGATGGCGGCAAGGTGTATTTGTACGAGCGCCAATTGCTGGCCTCGACCTTCAAGCCATCGGGCTTCGAGCGCACCGCACAGGAATGTTTGTAGCGCCAGACCGCGATTAGCCGGCTCAAATGTTCAGGAGCAATCTCAGCGCTGTCTCACCTGCCCTTCTCCTCTCCAGGCCTGGCCTGCGACTCCCCAGACGCTAACCCCCAATTCGGCATTCAGGTAATGCACAACGCAAAAACAGGTTCTTCACGCATTCCCGGAAAACTGTAGGAGCCGGCTTGCTGGCGATGGACTCACGTGCGCCGCGCTTATCCAGTTCATACGCGTCATCGTTAACGACCATCGCTGGCAAGCCAGCTCCTACAGGGGACCGCGTCCTGGTCGAAATGATTTGGACGCCAAACTGTAGGAGCCGGCTTGCTGGCGATGGACTCACGTGCGCCGCGTTTATCCGGTTCGTACGCGTTATCGTTAACGACCATCGCTGGCAAGCCAGCTCCTACAGGGGACCGCGTCCTGGTCGAAATGATGTGAGCTCCAAACTGTAGGAGCCGGCTTGCTGGCGATGGACGCAAGTGCGCCGCGTTTATCCAGTTCATACGCGTCATCGTTAACGACCATCGCTGGCAAGCCAGCTCCTATGTATGGACTCGCCCCCACTGTCTACCCGCTTTTGAAAAACCGCTGCCCCGTTGCATCTATGTATTAGGCCTATTCGTGGAAGCCGTCTTCGGCTTCTGGCCAAAATTGGAAAAGCTCGTGGTATGCCGATTACAGTCAGGCCTCGAAGGCCAGTAGGAGCTTAGGCATCAATCCACGCCGGTCTTACCTGGGGTCAATTTTTTTCAGCAGAGGGTCAGACGGTTAGTACCTCGGTGGCAGAACTCTGTCGCTCAGTGGCCCATCGTCGCTGGCTGGCCATCACCCGCGTGGCGACGATAAGTCTGGTCATTCTGTAGAAGCACCCAGACGATTCGCAGGTTGCGGTTGGCTAGCCTGATCGCAGCCTCCTTACGGCCCAACCGGCTCATCCAGTGCAACAAGCGGCGGTCATCGGGTTGCTGGGAATCAGGTCGTAGTTGTTGCAGCACCGCATGGGCTCCCTGGATCATCAGGCTGCGTAAATAAGCATCACCTCGCTTGGTCATGCCCCCCAACCGGACCGTCTCCCCGCTGCTGTGCTGGTCAGGCACCATGCCAAAGTACGCGGCAAACTTGCGGGCATTGGGAAATCGCTCAGGCTTGGTTTCCTTGGCCACCAGTGCCGTGGCAGTGACCGGGCCGATGCCGCGCACAGTCATTAGCCGCTTCGCCGTCATGTCAGCGTTGGCGGCCACTTCCAGGCGTCCCGTCAGTACGCTGATGCGCTCGCCCAAATGGCGCCACTCGGCCAACAGTTCGTCGATCAGCTCACGCAGCAGGCCCGGCACCGGCTGGGTGGCATCTTCCAGCACCCGCGGGATTTTCTGGCTGATCGCAACATCGCCCTGTGCCAAGGCTACGCCGTGCTCAAGCAGCAGGCCGCGCATCTGATTACTGAGGGCCGTGCGTCGACGCACATAGCCCTGGCGGGCACGATGCAACGCCTGCATTGCCAGCGCCGCAACGCTTTTGACCGGTACTGCGCAGATTTTTTCATCGCGATTGGCCCGCAGAATCGCCAGCGCATCGTTGCGATCATTTTTAGGCCCGCTGCGATGTGTGGCCACCAAACCGGCTGGAAGAATCCGCACCGGATTACCTTGCTCTTGCAGCTGCCGGGCCCAGGCCTGGGCACCCGGACCGGTCTCCATCAAAACCACGACATGCGCCGGCAACTGTCGGAGAAAATCATAAAACGCCTCGCGCGACTTGATCCGCTGCTCGTAGCGCACCTGGCCGAGGATATCTTCACCGGCGACCTGAAAGACCTGTTTGGCCAAGTCGACCGCCAAGGTTGTGCAGGCCGACAAATCGGAAGAAGACACGGATTGATCAAACGAACTATGATTTTTCATGGACTCGCCCTCGCTGTCGTTGGCTGTTTAGACTGCCACCGTGGCGCATTGACGCCTCGGCTTGGGCGAGTCCATCCAATTACAAGGGACCGCGTCCTGGTTGAAATGATTTGGACGCCAAACTGTAGGAGCCGGCTTGCTGGCGATGGACGCAAGTGCGCCGCGTTTATCCGGTTCGTACGAGGGACCGCGTCTGGGTCGACAATGAGGGGGCCGCTAATCCCGTGAAAGAACCAAAAAAAACCCCGCGTCCGCCATGGAAGGACGCGGGGTAAAGGTCGTTGAAACAAGAGGCGAGGATCGTTTAATACCGACAAACAAACCATGAACGTGATTTGTGCCAACGCTCCTCAAGATCCATTTAAAACTGCAACGATCCAGATTCAAAGCTAATTGGCATCAATAATAATCATCCATGAATCGGGCGCGCTAAAAACCATCATTGATCTGTATCCCGAGGACCTCGAACAACTCAGGTAACAATTAATACCTTGACGAAACAGTTAGTTCGACTCGCTCAAACCTTGGCCCAGCGCAATGCCAACTGCCCGAGCTTGCAGTTTTCGGATAGCGCAGTTAGTCCGTTCCAAGCATCATTATCGAGTCAAATTCAAAACCCATGGGTAATCCAGCCATGCTTTTCCTTTGTTCGATTCAACTGCTACCAATGACGGGCAGGTTTGTTTTCCGCACTGCACGCCGCTGAAACGAGCCAATCCCGCATTGTCCGGTGACACCCGGTGCACCTTCCGCCTGGCCTCTCATCTGCGCACACTCTCCGACCAGAATGTACCGTGCCAAATCCGGCCCCTATACTCAGGCCCGAATCGCCTGAACGGAAGATTTCTATGAGCCACACCTTCAAGTTGAAAAATGGCGCCGTGGCCGTATTCGACCCAGACAGCGCCGTGCTTTGCATTACAACACCCCATGGAGATGTACAAAACTCCACGCTAGGTAGAGCTGAGTCGCGCCTGTTGGACCTGCTGCTCATGGAGCCGGGAGTCACTAAAAGCCGCGACGAAATCATCGACTACACCTGGAACGACCGCGTGGTTGCCTCCGGTAGTTTGAATCAAACCGTTTTCTCACTACGCAATATTCTTAATGACGGTCGAGATCACGAGATTCTGATGACTGTTCCTCGACGAGGATACTGCTTCAACCGACACTGTATGGTCGATGCTGCGGCAGATATAACAGCACCCACAGAGGAAGTTGTGCAACCAGTCGCTCCCGGCCCTGGACAACCAGCGTCACCTGGTATTGATGAGCCGCCGGCACCATCAGCCAAAACTGAACAATCCACCCGCATCACAAAGGCTCAACTGATCGCTTACATCGTTACGCTGGCAGTCGGTGCCTTTACTATTTTTCAGTTTGACTTCGACGCGCCAAAAATTGAAATTTCCAGTATCGACAACAATGGACTGGTCATACACGCCGTGGGCAGCGATCTTGCCGAGGCTAAAGCGCTGATGGACCTGTCGGTCAAACAAACTGAACAGCTATCGCCAAGCCTGAAGGGCCAGGTCTGGATCAACCTGTATAAAGCCAATTACTCCGTTTCGTGTATCCGCCCGGACCAAAGCACTGCAAATCTACAATTGAACAGCAGCGAAAGAGACCTCGCCTTGATGATTCGTCAATGTCTGGAAGTCACCTTATGAAGTTTAAAATTCCGCAAGCCGTTCACTGGCCGATCATTGCCTTGATCAATGCACTCTGTCTTTTTTCCCTTTTCTACTCTCCCTCGCGCTACATGGAAAACACCAGTTATCAAACAAAAACAAGGCAATGGCTGGAAGATCTCAATCAACTCAATACCGAAGAGTACCTGACTATCGGGCATGGCCGACTCACTGGGACAACCCTGGAAAGCCTGAATGGGAAAATCCGCAATGCGACCATTTCAGCGAATATCATCGGAGAAAGCAGTACACACGTCGAGATCAAGGTCAGCAACATCAAGCTCAGCCAGGACAATGAACTTTTTGCCATTGAAAAGACTCCCGACCTGTTCTTCAGACGTCAATACGTCTTGCAGGAAGGTGCCATTCTAAATTACGAATTGATTCCAACACCTGACAAAAGCGCCGTGTGCTTTTATGTACATGAACTTGGCCGCCTGCGCTGTATGAACCATTGACCGGCCTCGCGAACCGACTCGACATCCAAACAACTTCTCAAACAAAAATAACCCTTATTGATTTGAATCAATCACCTCTCCTGCCAAAAATCCCTCGCCGATAACCTTTAGAATCGAGCCAGCTTGATTCTCGTCCGGGACAATGCCCTACACAGGAGAATCAAGTGAAAGCCATGCATTTCCTGCGAATTCATAAATCGACGACATTCGGATTCCTGGCGGTTGCATTTTTGTCCGCCATGCCAGCTTATTCGTTAGCGCACGACGAGCACTCTGTCGAAAGCACGACCATTGAGTATTATGAAATTGAAACAAGCCCGGACGACGTTCAGAAACTATCGCATCTGAAAATTCATAGTGAAAATGTGTATCACGCGGACGAGCAGGACGATGATTTCCCTCTCTCAACCCCGCCACAAGGTGATGCCGGCACGAGTTACGCCAGTTCGCTGATAATACTCTGACGCGCATGCGACCCATCCTGGCGACCTCGTAAATATGAGTTATTGACTTTGGCAGGCACTATCGAAGTGAGAGTATTTGCAGCCCAAGTCGTGGCAGAGCCGCAACTGACATTCTGCTCTGCCTGAATAAACTGTTAACAAGGAATCGCCTCGATGCTACTGAAAAAATTCGTCACCGTGTCGTTTGGTTTATTGCTTTCCCTCAAGGCCATGGCCGACGACAAGGGCATCTACAGTACAAAATTGACGAGTGTCGAAACCAACAAAAAGGCCCCAAGCACCGTGAAAACTGGCTATCAGGTAAAAACCGGTTATCGTATTGACGATTTTTACTCCTTTACAGCAGCAGCCATTGACCCGATGAAACCCCAATCGCAGATCTTCAGTTCGAAAATCGACCCGCGCAACGTTCAGCACATGGATGACTCGGCGTTGGCCAGCAAGTACGCGTTTTCGGCGGAATTGGAACTGATCCGGGGACTCTGACACGCCGATGCGTATCTTCCCCATGACTGCCCGTCAGGCCTGATCCTGATCATTTAACAGATGAGCTTTCAATTTCATGAGTATTGCACCGCCCGATGAAATCTTTCATTTGTCTTCTGCCTCGCCGAGCCAACTGAACAGAACAATTGGCAATTGGGAAATGAGCCTGATCCCGACTGAGCATGAGGCGCGCATTCGGCAACACAAACTCTTTCACAGCCCCGTACTCCAGTGCAGTCGCCTTGAGTTCGACTCATCCGTCACCCTGGTCAGTTCTGTCCCTGCCGGATTCGTGACGTTCGCCATTTCCCAGTCGCCGATTGGGTGCCCCGTCGTAAACAATCACAAACTACGGCCGAATGAAGTCATCGTATTGCACAGCGATGAATCGGTGCATTACACCTGCGAACCGAACGAAACACTTTTCACCATCACCACAACGCTGGAGCACTATGACCGATGCCGCCAACAACACCGTGTCATAGACATCCTTGCCAACAGGACAAACCACAGTTTTCAGGCTGAAAACTTTCAATTCATCCAGTCGGCCATTCAAGCCATCAGCGCTGCGTGCGTAGACATCAACGACTGTGCCTCACCACAACTGGGCGAAGCGCAGCGTTCAGCGATAGAAAGTACGGTACTTGCTTCGCTATTGCAGGCGTTGACACCCGCTGGCGGCATCAACCGCAAGGTGCCAACCAGGCGAAAGGTGGCGATACAAGCCATCGAGTACATTCATGAAAATACAAAAAAAACACTCAATATAAAATCACTCGTAAGGCAACTTGAAACCACCACACGCACCCTGCACTTTGGTTTTATTGAAACCTTCGGGATGTCACCAATGGCCTATATCAGAAATTTGAGACTGGCAAGTGCCCGTCGCGACCTGATTAATAAAACCTGGCCCACCGTGACAGAAACCGCGATGTTCTGGAACTTTCACCATCTGGGTCGGTTTTCCAAGGCCTATCAGATTGCTTACGGAGAGTCACCGTCAGAAACGGCCAGGCGCAACTCAGCCAAACCCAGGAACACCACCTCATCCATTTACAACCAGATGGCTGACCAGAGAAGTTATCTCGTTAACGGACTTTCATCAAAGCCCTGAAAATGATGATTAATAATTTTCCTTGATCAACCACAGGTACCCACAATTGCTTATTTTCCCACTCAAGGAGATAAGCATGCATCATCGAATAAATACACTGCCACTCAAGCAGAAGATCGCTCTATGCATTGCCGTCTACGCAAGCGGCATCTTATTGGCCTGGGTCATTGACTGGTACTGAAGGCGTTTTATCCACGACGACAGCAGTGCACAGTGAAATATTGACACCTCGGGGTTTTTCGATGGTTGCCGCATATAAAGCGTTACTTGGAAGGCACGCAGTCGCTGTATGCCTGATTGCTGCGGCGGGTTGGGCCGCATGGTTCTGTGCTGGAGGAATGGCGGAGCTATTCATTGCACGGAAGTTGAACAACGTTTATGCCGATCTGCGCGCGGCTCAAGTGGAGCCCAATGCGCAGATCGACAAGGTACTGGAAACGCTCGGCGATTTTGATCGTTCGGGCCAGGCATGCTCTGTCGAGCAATATTCACAACTGTCCGATCTGGTTAAAAACCTGCGTTTTGTTGATCAGGCGGCAATCCAGTTGCCCAATGGCAAGATCTGTTCCTCCTACGGACAAGAACTCCCGTCGATACTGGCCGGTAACGAAAAGCGCAAGTTTTCCGTTGGAAAGCGAACCTATTGGGTGGATTCTGGCCACGCAGTTTCCGCGGACAGCGACTTCATCATCGTGTCGGAACGATCAACCTATGTCTGGGCAAACAAGAAGATCCTGCTCGACAATTTGAAGTTCCCCAAGGACCTGCAACTGGACCTGATCGGTCCCGGCGGCGCAGTCCCCATTGCCTCCACGGCCGCCACCCCCCTGACGATGCAGAAGCCGTTCCACCTTGAAGAACTGGTGACCTCGACAGACAAGGTCCTCATCGCCTTTGCCGGCAACCGAAATGAACTGATTTCCGTCATTTCTCTGCCGTTGAGTGCCCTGACAGACCTCAAATTCAAATTATTCATTGGCCTTGCCTGCGTGTTCGCAGTGCTGCTCTTGCTCGCAAGGTGTATCCAGCGTCATTACACCTCGACCGCCGTCCGGCTTCGCCATGCCCTGAAAGCCAACGCACTGGGTGTTCACTATCAGCCCATCGTCAATTTGACGACAGGTTATCTGGTGGGCGCCGAATCTCTTTCTCACTGGAGCGACAACGGCACCCCTATGCCTGCGGACGTTTTCATTGCGGTGGCGGAGAAGTCTGACTTGATCCGCAAACTGACGCGTTCGGTGATTCGACAAGTAGCGGAGGACTACAGCACTTACCTTTGGGCGTGCAAGGATTTCTACATTACGGTCAATCTTTGCGCCCAGGATATTCAGGACCCGAGCTTTCCAGACTATGTGGCCAGCGTGCTGGCGACCTACAACATGCCTGCGTCAGCCATGGCCTTTGAAATTACCGAAAGAACCCTGCTCGACCAGAAGCCTGCCGCCATGCAACTGCAACGGCTTCGGGCGTGCGGTCATCGCATTGCCGTGGACGACTTCGGTATCGGTTACTCCAACCTCGCGCTCCTCGATTCAGTGCCTTTCGACATTCTCAAAATAGATCGCTCGTTCATCGCAGGCGACAGGATCGCGGCCAAGGATGCCCTGTGGCGACACATTGCCCAGTTGGCCAGGTCGCTAAGACTCAAGGTCGTGGCCGAAGGTGTCGAGACTGCGGAGCAACTGCCGCACCTGGTGTCGGAGGGAGTCCTATTGGCGCAAGGCTGGTTGTTCTGCAAAGCGCTGCCCATCCAAGCGTTGGCAAGACGCTACTTTCAATGTCCGGCAAACATCCCGCCCTACGCCTCAAAAATACCAATCAATGACTTCTATTAACCCCTCATGGCCCATCAAATGCTCGCCGAACCCTAACACCTGACAAACCTGTACAAGGACTCCACAACCCATGCTACTTCGAAACCTTGGCTTCGCTTCACTGCTATCGTTGCTGTCTGTCCAGGCGCTTGCTGATGACAAAGGTTTATATCTTGGCGCTGGCGTAACCAGCATTCAGACCGATGAATCCCGGCTCGACGACGAGGACACCAGCTACAAGGTTTATGCAGGTTATCGCGTCAATAGCTACCTGGCCTTCGAGGGGGCCTATGTCGATCTCGGTCAATTCAAGGACAAGAACGTCGATTTCGATGGCAAGTCGGCCCAGGCTGCCGCCCATGTCGGCTTTCCGCTGGGTGACCGATTGCGGTTATTCGGCAGCGTCGGCGCTCACGCCTGGGATGCCGATGGCAATGCCACCGACGACGATACCGGGGTTGACCTGACCTACGGCGTCGGCGTGGAGTTCGATGTCTTTCGCAACATCGGCCTGCGCGCGGAATACGAAGTCCTGGAGGTCGGAGAGATCGACCTGAACCAGACGACCGCATCGGCCTACATGCTTTTCTAATACCGCTACAACTGAGCGGCCTTGCCGGTCGCTCAACGCACTCTATCCCCCCGCATAGCGCCAAAAAAGCCATTAACGCCAAAACCCGGAGCCCTTGCCGGCGCTTTTGAGTACCCCGCTAACCGGCTACCGAGCCGAGGTGAAAACTGCCAATGTGGATGCGGCCGATGAAGACGCCCAGGGCAATGGCCAGGAACACCGCGATTTCCTGGTCGGTCCGCAAGGCATGGAGCACAAACTCGATCATGGTGCGAACTCCCTTTCAGGCGTAATCAGGATTCCTTCGGTTCTTGCGCGGGTGCCGTGTACCACTTGTCCCGGGGCACCCATTTCTCTTGCTGCGGATCGCCCAGATAGTGCGGCGACATGATCTGCACGCCGTACTCGTTGAACACATCCTGGATGTTGGCGTGCAGCATGCTCAGCAGCACCGCTCGAGGCCGGGGCTGACTGGGAATGGCCTGGGCCACCAGCCGATATTCCGGGTAGAAGTCCGACAATGCGGTCTGGAACACCTGGGCCGGCGGCACTTCGAGAATCCCCGGCGTGCGTGCCGCGGCCTCCAGCAGCATCGCCTCCACCTGGCGCCACGGCGTGTCGTAGCCGATGGTCACGACGGTGTCGACCACGTAGCCGGGGCCTTGCACCACCCGCGAGTAGTTCTTGGTGACGGTGCCGGTGATCATCGAATTGGGCAGGGTCAGCACCTCGCCCAGGCCGGTGCGAATGCTGGTGGTGAACATGCCAAGTTCGGTCACCGTGCCTTCGTAGTCGCCAATACGCACGAACTCACCGGGGCGCAGGGTTCGGGTGTAGGTCAGGATCAACCCCGCCGCCGCCTGGCCGACCACGCTGGTGGCGCCCAGGGAAATCATCAGGCCGATCAACACCGACAAGCCTTTGAATGCATCGGTGCCGGCACCCGGCAGGTACGGATAAGCCATGGCCAGGGCAAACAGCCAGATCGCCAGGGAGGTCAGGCGTTGGGTCGGTTGCAGGGTTTCATGGTTCAGCCAGCTGAAGGTGCCCGGTGCCGCCATGCGCCGCAGTATCCGCCGCATGAATGCGGTTACACCACGGGCGATAAAGAATATCGCCAGCGCCACGCCCAGCCCGGGTATGGCACCGACGATCCCTTGCAGCAGATAGTCGCCGAGTTCCAGCAGATAGTTGTTGAGGCTTTCGCCCCAGGGCCGGGTATAGGGAAAACGTGACAGGACAAAGCCCAGCCATTCGTACGTCAGCAGCAACACGACGATCCAGCGCACCAGCTCCAGCAGGCGGCTGGCCAACGGGTACAGATAATTGGCGTCGACCAGCGGAACCCGCCCGACCTTAAGGGCCTTGGTGTGCCGATGCATCAGTTCGGGCAGCTTCTTCAGCACTCTGCGCCGCAGGTACGACATGCCAAACAGCAGCGCGATGTAAATGCCGGTGGCGATCAACGCGGCGACTACCGAGCGCAGGATCAACTGCAGGCTGCGGGCTTCGCGGGTTTCGGCCACGACCTGGCGCAGTCTGTCGGCCGCGGCTTCGGCGGCCTGCTGCACCGAGTCATATTCAGTCTCGTCGAAGTCCTTGGGCGAAACGATAAAGGCGCGCCGGCTGCCCAGCAGCACCATGTAGCTTTTCATGATCGGGTCGAGGGTGACATTGAGGTCGTCAGCGTCATCCAGCACCTCACCGATCACGGTTTTCGCCCGTTTGACCCGCGAGGCCGGGCCTTCGCCGAGGAGGGTCGCACGAAACACCATGACGCTGCGGTTGGCGACTTTCAATTCAGCGGGAGCATCAACCACTTTCGGCGCGTCCTCGGCCCACAGTTGCACCGACCAAAACATCCCGAAAACAGTAAACATTACAGCGAGCAGCCTGCTCCGCATGTGTCGGATCCTTACTTCACATAATTCAAATCGAGGGTACGTACCGCAGCGTAGTTCACCGATGAACGGTTGTCAGATTTGAGCTACACGCAGTTTCCTTGCCCGTCTGTTTCCTTGAAACATCGAGCTCAAGCCCCTGAAAATATGCTCTGAGCGGATTCTCGAAACACTGAAGATCCCTGTGGGAGCGAGCCTGCTCACGAAGACGGTGTATCAGACACCTTGATGTTGAATGTGCCGCCGCCATCGCGAGCAGGCTCGCTCCCACAATATGTTCCGTACCCGATTCAAGGATTGACCTGATAACCCTTGCCCTGCAAACAGCTGCTGTAAGCCGACGCGGTGTTCGCCTGGGTGGTTTTCTCGTCCGCCCGGCGTTCCTGGCGCTGACGCGAACCACCGACCACCATCCCGGCCGCTGCCGTCGATTTGGCCTGGTTCTGGCGATAGTCCTGTTTCCTGTCATCGTCGACACGATCATAGGCTTCGTCATGCTGATTGCCGCGCACCTGGGCAGCCGTTGCGCCAGCGGCGGCCCCGACAGCGGCACCCTTGACCCGCCCGCCCGAAGGGGTAGAGGACGTCGAAGCGCTTTGGCTGGCGGCGATGCTGTTGCATTCGTTGATGTCGGCCTGGGTTTGTTGCGAACTTTGCCCTTTCATCGGCACTACCGTTTGCGCCCATCCCGGGGCACTGAAAACCGACAGGGCGATGCACAAGCTGAGCGGTGAAAACCTTTTCATGATGACCTCCGGAAGACCGCGGTTCACCCCCAAAAGGAGTTTAGATCAGCCCCGCTCAGCCACCCGGTTACTGACCAACGGTGGGTTCGATTTCCACCTGTAGGAGAGCTGGTTTGTCGGGGCGCCGCATCGCAGCGATGGCGTCTTGTCAGTCGACGCCTGTTTCGTCTGACACACCGCCATCGCCAGCAAGCCGGCTCCTACAAGGGACCGTGTCCTGGTCGAAATGATGTGAACGCCAAACTGTAGGAGCCGGCTTGCTGGCGATGGCCTCAGGTGCGCCGCGTTTATCCGGTTCACACGCGTTATCGTTAACGACCATCGCTGGCAAGCCAGCCCCTACAAGGGACCGTGTCCTGGTCGAAATGATGTGAACGCCAAACTGTAGGAGCCGGCTTGCTGGCGATGGACTCATGTGCGCCGCGTTTATCCGGTTGATGCGCGTTATCGTTAACGACCATCGCTGGCAAGCCAGCTCCTACAAGGGACCGCGTCCGGGTCGAAATGATGTGAACACCAAACTGTAGGAGCCGGCTTGCTGGCGATGAACTCCAGTGCGCCGCGATTATCCAGGTCCTACGCGTCATCGTTAACCACCATCGCTGGCAAGCCAGCCCCTACAAGGGACCGCGTCCGGGTCGAAATGATGTGAACACCAAACTGTAGGAGCCGGCTTGCTGGCGATGAACTCATGTGCGCCGCGTTTATCCGGTTGATGCGCGTTATCGTTAACGACCATCGCTGGCAAGCCAGCTCCTACAAGGGACCGCGTCCGGGTCGAAATGATGTGAACGCCAAACTGTAGGAGCCGGCTTGCTGGCGATGAACTCCAGTGCGCCGCGTTTATCCAGGTCATACGCGTCATCGTTAACCACCATCGCTGGCAAGCCAGCCCCTACAAGGGACCGCGTCCGGGTCGAAATGATGTGAACACCAAACTGTAGGAGCCGGCTTGCTGGCGATGAACTCCAGTGCGCCGCGATTATCCAGGTCATACGCGTCATCGTTAACGACCATCGCTGGCAAGCCAGCCCCTACAAGGGACCGCGTCCGGGTCGAAATGATGTGAGCGCCAAACTGTAGGAGCCGGCTTGCTGGCGATGAACTCCAGTGCGCCGCGTTTATCCAGGTCATACGCGTCATCGTTAACCACCATCGCTGGCAAGCCAGCCCCTACAAGGGACCGCGTCCGGGTCGAAATGATGTGAACACCAAACTGTAGGAGCCGGCTTGCTGGCGATGGCCTCATGTGCGCCGCGTTTATCCGGTTCACACGCGTTATCGTTAACGACCATCGCTGGCAAGCCAGCTCCTACAGGTTTTGTGGCGCTGATCAGGCTTTTGTGGTCAGCGGATAGAGCTTGTCATCGAACTGCGCCAGCTTCGGGAATACCAGCGGCTGGTCGTCGCTCAGGTGCTGCAACCGCTGGTCGTAGTCGACCAGAAATTGCTGGCGTGCCTCTGCACTGATGTACGGCACATGCCAGGCCACGAACGGTTCCAGCACATCGAACCCGACGTAAGCCAACGTGCCACGCAGGATCGGCCGCAGCATGTCCTCCAGCGGCCCATGAATCGCGCCTTCGCCAAACATGTGTTCACGACCACCCAGGGTCACGGTCACCAGCGCCTTTTTGCCAGCCAGGCCACCCTGATCGTAGAAGCGCTTGCCGCCATAGCAAATCCCCGACACCAGCACGCGGTCGATCCAGCCCTTGAGCATCGCCGGGGCAGAGAACCAGAAAATCGGGAAGTTGAGGATCAACAGGTCGGCCCACAGCAGCTTGTCCAGTTCAGACTGGATGTCCGCCGCCAGTGATTGGCTCTTCGCGCCCAGGCGTTGTTCCAGGGCATAGACCAGGTATTCGGGGTTTTCCCGATTCGAGAAGTCCGCGTCGCTGGCCACCGGGTTCCAGTTCATTTTGTACAGGTCGCTGACCTGCACTTCGTGGCCCTGGGCTTCGAGAGATGCAACGGCCTGGTCGCGCAGGGCGGCGGTGAAGGATTGCGGCTCCGGGTGAGCGTGGACGATCAGTACTTTCATGGTGGTTCCTTAGACTTGTTCCAGCGTATCGGTTGAAGAAGTGGAAGCGCGCGTGGCCAGCAACCGGTCGAGCCAGTCGGGGTCCATTTGCGGTTCGGAAGAAAACAGCAGCCCGGTGTAGTCCTGATGCGGCGGGGTGAAGATCTGGCTGCGCGAGCCGTGGTCCACCACCCTGCCCCGTTGCATGACCAATACCTCATCGGCAATGGCCCGCACTGTAGCAACATCGTGGGTGATGAACAGGTAGGCGACACCCAGTTGTTGCTGGATGCGGTTGAGCAATTTCAGCACGCCTTCGGCCACCAGTTGGTCCAGCGCCGAGGTCACTTCGTCGCAAATGATCAGTTGCGGATCGGCCGCCAACGCCCGGGCGATGCAGATGCGTTGTTTCTGCCCGCCGGACAGTTCACGGGGCTGACGCTCCATGAAGGTCGCCGGGTCGAGTTCGATCATCTCCAGCAGCTCGGCAACCCGGGCACGCATGGCCTTGCCCTTGAGGCCGAGGTAGAACGTCAGCGGCCGGCCGATGATGTCGACGATGCGCTGACGCGGATTAAGCGCAGTGTCGGGGATCTGGTAGATCATCTGGATGCGCCGAAGTTGCTCCTTGCTGCGCTGGCGGAAGTCCGCCGGCAATGGCTCGCCGTCGTACAGCACCTGGCCGTAGGTCCGTGGCAACAAACCGGTGATCAGCCGCGCCGTTGAGCTTTTGCCGCTGCCGGATTCACCGATCACCGCCAGGGTCTGGCCGCGATACAGCTTCAACGACACGTCGTGCAGCACCGGTTGCTGGCCGTAGCTGGCGCAACTGTTGCGCAGTTCCAGCAAGGGTTGTTCCTGCTGCGGACAGGCCTTGGGTTCGGTGCGGAAACTGCGCACCGCCCACAGCGACTTGGTGTAGTCCTCCTGCGGGTCGCCGAGCATTTTGCGCGTCTCGGCCTCTTCCACCAGTTTGCCGTGGCGCAATACCATGATGCGGTCGGCCATCTGCGCCACCACCGCCAGGTCGTGGCTGATGTAGATGGCGGCGCTGCCGTAGGTGGCTACCGCATTGCGAATGGCCGCCAGCACTTCGATCTGGGTGGTGACGTCCAGGGCCGTGGTCGGTTCATCGAAGATGATCAGGTCCGGATGACAAGCCATGGCCATGGCGGTCATGACCCGCTGCAACTGGCCGCCGGAGACCTGGTGCGGATAACGCTGGCCGATGGTTTCGGGATTGGGTAAACGCAGCACCCGATACAACTCCTCCGCTTCGCGCATCGCCTGTTCGCGGCTCATACCGCCGTTCTTCACGGCGGTTTCGACGTGCTGGTCGATCAGTCGGTGGGCCGGGTTGAACGAGGCCGCCGCGCTCTGTGCCACATAGGCGATGCGCAGGCCGCGCAGCTTGCGCAGGGCTTCGGGCTTGGCCTTGAGCAAGTCGATGCCGTCGAAATGCACCGAGCCGCCGGTGATCCGGCAGCCGTCGCGGGTATAACCCATGGCCGACAAGCCGAGGGTCGACTTGCCCGCGCCGGACTCGCCGATCAGCCCGAGTACCTCACCCCGCTGCAGGGTCAGGTCGATGCCCTTGATCAGTGGATGCCAGGCGTCTTCGTAATGGCCTTCGATGTGCAGGTTGCGGATTTCCAGCAAAGGTTTCGAAGTCGTCATGTTCAGCATTCCTTAAGGCCGCTGGATTTGTGCAGCATCCAGTCGACGACGAAATTGACGCTGACCGTGATCACGGCCACGGCCAGGGCGGGCAGCAACGGGCTGATGTCGCCGAAGGTGATCAGCACCGCGTTGTCGCGCACCATGCTGCCCCAGTCGGCGGTGGGCGGCTGGATGCCCAGGCCAAGGAACGACAGCGCACTGATGAACAGGAACACAAAGCAGAAGCGCAGGCCGAACTCGGCAATCAGCGGTGCCGCTGCGTTTGGCAGCACTTCGCGGGTCACCAGCCACCACAGGCCTTCACCGCGCAGACGTGCGGCTTCGACGAAGTCCTGCACCACTACGTTCATCGCCACCGCGCGAGACAGTCGGAACACCCGCGTCGCATCCAGCAGCGCAATCACCAACACCAGCGACGTGGCGTTGGTGCCGACCACGCTGAGGATCAGCAAGGCAAAGATCAGTTGCGGGATGGCCATCAGGATGTCCACCACCCGCGACAATCCCTGGTCGACCCAGCCGCCCTTGATCGCCGCAATCAGGCCGCTCAAGCCACCGAGCAGAAACGCCAGCACCGTGGTCAGGAAGGCAATGCCCAGGGTGTTGCGCGCGCCATAGACCAGGCGGCTGAACATGTCGCGCCCCAGGTTATCGGTGCCCAACAGGAACTGCCCGCCCCACGGTTCAAAGCCCCCGCCCACCACCTGGGTTTCGCCGAACGGCGCCAGGACCGGGGCGAACACCGCCACCAGCACGTACAGCACGATCATCAACAAACCGAACTTGGCGCTCAGGGGCGCCCGCCACACTTGTTTCAACAGGCTCATGGTCTACCCCTTCGGATGCATCAGGCGTGGGTTGCTGGCAATCGACAGCACATCGGCACTGGTGTTGAGCAGGATGTAGGTCGCGGCGAAGATCAGGCTGCAGGCCTGCACCACCGGGATATCGCGCTTGGCCACCGAGTCCACCAGCAACTGGCCGAGGCCCGGATAGACGAACACCACCTCGACCACCACCACGCCGACCACCAGGTACGCCAGATTCAGCGCCACCACGTTGACGATCGGCGCCAGGGCGTTGGGCAAGGCGTGGCGAAAGATGATCCGCGACTGGCTGATGCCCTTGAGCCGGGCCATTTCGATGTAGGGGCTGGCCAGCAGGTTGATCAGGGATGCGCGAGTCATGCGCATCATCTGCGCGATCACCACCAGGCTCAGGGTCGCCACCGGCAGTACCGAGCGTTCCAGTATCGTGCCCAAGGAAGCGTCCGGCGCCAGGTTGGAAATGCTCGGGAACCAGTTGAGCTTCACCGCGAACACCAGGATCAGGATGTAGGCGACGAAGAACTCGGGGAACGACACCGCGCTCAGGGCCGAGGTGTTGAGCAACCGGTCGAACCAGCTGTTGCGGTACAAGGCTGCGAGCATGCCCAGCAGCAACGCCGTAGGTACTGAAACCAGTGCCGCCAGCAGTGCAAGGCTGAAGGTGTTGCCCAAACGGCTGGCGACCAGATCGGCAATGGGCCGCTGGTTGGCCAGCGACACACCGAGATCACCGTGCAGCAACTGCCAGATCCAGTGGCCGAAACGGGTCAGCGGCGGCAGGTCCAGGCCCAGTTGCGCGCGGTAGGCCGCCACGGTTTCCGGGGTGGCCGACTGGCCGAGCATGGCCTGGGCGATATCGCCCGGGAGCATGCCGACGGCGAGGAAGATGATCACTGAAACGGCGAACAGCGAGAGCAGGCCTAAAGCAAGGCGCTGCCCCAACAGCTTGAAAATACTTCTCATCGTGCGGTTCCTTGAATTGGGCACGTTGGCAACAAGTGCGAATGACCATTTGTAGGAGCCGGCTTGCCGGCGATGGCGTTTGCATGGTCGGTGCACGTCTAGCGGCCGCCATCGCTGGCAAGCCAGCTCCTACAGTGATGGGTGTTGGTACAAACTCCTCTACCGAACGCCGAACCTGTAGGAGCCGGCTTGCCGGCGATGGCGTTTGCATGGTCGGTGCACGTCTTGCGGCCGCCATCGCTGGCAAGCCAGCTCCTACAGTGATGGGTGTTGGTACAAATTCCTCTACCGAACGCCGAACCTGTGGGAGCGGGCTTGCTCGCGAAAGCGGTGTGTCAGTTGGCAAATGTGTCAGCTGACAGGGCCTATTCGCGAGCAAGCCCGCTCCCACAGTTGATTGTCATTGTTAGATGGATCCGGGCATCACGC
The DNA here is from genome assembly GCF_034009455.1 of Pseudomonas sp. P5_109. NCBI lineage: Bacteria > Pseudomonadati > Pseudomonadota > Gammaproteobacteria > Pseudomonadales > Pseudomonadaceae > Pseudomonas > Pseudomonas sp. P5_109. The sequence continues at coordinate 3,371,401 of NZ_CP125380.1, read as the reverse complement.
CTGCCACCAACGCTCGATCACCCGCAGCCCATCCAGCTCACCGTAAGGCGCGGTCTGCCCGCCGTGAACAACCTTGTTCGAGCGCGCCGCCACGGAACTGGCGAACAGCGGCACGATCGCCCCGCCCTCGTCGCGGCACAGCGCCTGCATTTCGTTGTACATCTCGCGGCGCAGCGGGTCGTTCATCTCGCCCCGGGCGGCGTTGAGCAGCTGGTTGAAACGCGGGTTGTCCCAATGGGTTTCGTTCCAGGCCGCGCCCTTGGCGTAGCCGATACTGAACATGCGGTCGGCGGTCAGGCTGCTGTACCAAAAGGAGGTGGTGAACGGTTGCTTCATCCACACGTTGGAGAAGAACCCATCGGCCGGCTCGCGCACCACGTCGATGTCAATCCCCGCGGCACGCGCCTGCTCCTTGAACAGCACCGAGGCGTCCACGGCGCCGGTGTAGGCGGCGTCGGAGGCTTGCAGGCGTACCTTGAGCGAATCCAGGCCGGCCTTTTTCAGGTAGAAGCGCGACTTGTCCGGATCGTAGGTGCGTTGTTCCAGTGCCGTATTGATGAAGCGGCTGCCGGGCTGGATCGGGTGGTCGTTACCCACCAGGCCATAGCCGTGCAGCACCGAGGCCAGCAGGGTTTCGCGGTTGATCGCATGCTTCATCGCCAGCCGCACGTCGTTGTTCAGGAACACCTGGCTGTCAGTAAGCATCGGGAAGGTGTAGTGCTGGGCGCCTTTGGTTTCTTCGATGACCAGGTTCGGGTTGCGCTTGAGCAGCGCCACGGTTTTCAGGTCGACCTTGTTGATCACGTCCACCTGCCCGGTGACCAGCGCATTGACCCGTGCCGCGCCGTCGGAGATGGCGATCAACTCGGCGCTGGCGAAGTGCGCCCGCCCTGGTTTCCAGTAATCCGGGCTGCGTTCCAGGGTCATGCGCACGCCCGGCTCGAAATCTTTGAGGCGATAGCCACCGGTGCCGGCGCCAGCCTGCCAGTCCGCCGCGCCATCCTTGCTCGGCATGATCGCCAGGTGGTAATCGGCAACCACATAGGAGAAATCGGCGTTGCCCGAGTGCAGTTCGAACACCACGCTGTCGCTGCCGTTGGCGCTGACCTTGGCCACGTCGCCCAGCACGGTCTTGGCCGCCGAGGTGGATTTCTCGCCGAGGTGATGCTGGATCGAAGCAACCACGTCGTCAGCGGTCAGGGTCTTGCCGTTGTGGAAGGTCACGCCCTGACGGATCTTGAAGGTCCAGATACGCGCGTCCGGGGTCGAACTCCAGCTTTCGGCCAGTTCGGGGATGGCCGTGCCGTCGACGGCAATTTCGGTCAGGGTGTTATAGACCGCCGAGAAGCCGACGAAGGTGAAGGTGTCGGCCCAGGAACCCGGATCTTTCGAGTCAGTGGTGCTGCCCCCCGCCAGGCCCAGACGCAGGACACCGCCCGGTTTTGGCGTGGCGTCTGCAGCGAAGGCGCCAAACGGCAGGCCCATGGAGAACGCCCCGGCCACGGCAGCGGCTGCAGCGCTGTACTTGAGGAAGTCCCTACGCGGGAAGCTGAATTCATGGTTCGCTTGAGTAATCTTGTTTTTGTTATCGCTCATTGCATTGCCCCTGATCAAAAAGCTAATGAATTACCGGTTCAAAACCACGCAAGACACCGGGCCAGGGCCCGGTGCATACAACGTCTGAATCGCCAACTGTCACACCTGGATCGCCTTCACTTCGACGAACTCGTTGAGTCCCTCCTCACCCCATTCGCGACCGTTACCCGACTGTTTGTAGCCACCGAACGGCGCTTGATAATTGAATGCCGCACCGTTGAGGAAGCACTGGCCGGCGCGCATCTGCCGCCCCAGGTGCAAGGCGCGCTCGGCACTGCCGGCCCACACGCCGCTGGACAGGCCGAACGGCGAGTCGTTGGCGATCTGGATCGCCTGTGCTTCGTCGGTGTAAGGGATCAGGCACAGCACCGGGCCGAAGATTTCTTCCTGGGCGATGCGCATGCGGTTGTCGACATCGGCGAACAGCGTCGGGCTGACATAGAAGCCGCGTTCGAAAGCCGACGGCGTATCACCGCCGCACAGCAGCCGTGCGCCTTCCTGTTGGCCGACCTTGATGTAGTCGAGCACGGTGCGTTTTTGCCCGGCCGAACACATCGGGCCGAGGAAGCTTTGCGGGTCGAGGGGATCGCCCATGCGCAGGCTCAGGGTTTCCGTCAGCGCCAGTTCGACGGCCTCGGCGTAACGGCTGGCCGGCAGCAGCATGCGGGTCAACGCGGTGCAGGTCTGCCCGGAGTTGATCATCACGTCCTGCACGCCGTAGCGCACCGCCGCTGCCAGATCGGCATCCTCGGCGATCAGCAACGGCGACTTGCCACCCAGCTCCAGGCACACGCGCTTGACCGAAGGTGCTGCTGCTTGCGCCACGCGAACGCCCGCGCCGGTGGAACCGGTGAACGACACCATGTCCACGTCCGGATGCTTGGCCAGTGCTTCGCCGACTTTCGAGCCCGGCCCGCTGACCAGGTTGAACACCCCGGCCGGCAGGCCGATGTCCTCGATCATTTGCGCCAGCAGGAAGGCGTGCAGCGGGGTTTCCTGGCTCGGCTTGACCACCACCGTGCAACCGGCGGCCAGTGCCGGGGCGAGTTTGCCGATCAGCTGGTGCAACGGGTAATTCCACGGATTGATGAACGCGCAGACACCTACCGCCTCGCGGATCACCAGCGAATTGCCGACTTCACGCACCTCGTCCATGAGATGAGCCAGTTCGACGTACTGCTCAAGGCCAGCGATCGGCCCGTCTACTTGCACCGAGCGACACCATTGCACCGGCATGCCCAGTTCCGAGGTGATGACGGCGGCCATCTCATCGGCACGCCTGCGCAGTTGTTCTGCCAGTGCACGGATGTAACCGGCACGCACGCTGGAGGGTGTGCGCGACCATGAGTCAAAGGCCCGGCGTGCAGCCGCCACGGCGTTTTCGACGTCAAGCTCATCACCCAGCGGAACACTGCCGCACACCTCCTCGGTGGCCGGGTTGATCACCTCGGCGATGCCCTGCCCCGAGGGTTTCTGCCAGCGCCCATCAATAAACAACGCCTTGTGGTTAAGCATGAGCCTGGGCCTCCATCAGTTCTTGAGCACAACGGGCAATGCGCTGGCAGGCATCGCGCAGGGGTTCGGCGCCGACCACCAGACCTAGGCGTATATGCCCCGCCGCGCTCGGACCAAAGGCCTCGCCCGCCAATACCGACACGCCGTGACGATCCAGCAAACGGTCGGCGAACGCCTGGGCGCTGAGCCCGGTCTGGCGGATATCGAGCATCACGAACATCCCGCCGTCAGGCTTCAACGCCCGCACGCCGGGGCAATCGGCCAGGCTGTCGCACACCAGGTCACGACGCTGGCGATAGGCTTCGCGCATGGCTTCGAGTTCCGGCAGGTTGCTTTCCAGTGCGATAACCGCTGCGTCCTGAATGAAATCCGGTGAGCCGTAGAGCATGCACAACGCGAGGTTTTCCAGGTGCGCGGCCAGGGACGGCGGCGCCACCACCCAGCCGACGCGCCAACCGGTCATGGCATGGGATTTCGACAGGCTGTTGAGGGTCGCGGTGCGCTCGGCCATGCCCGGCAGGCTCGCCGGGCTGACGTGTTCGCCTTCGAACAGCAGTTCGCTGTAGACCTCGTCGGAAATCAGCCACAGGTCGTGGGCGATGCACAACTCGGCCAACGCGGCCCAGGTGCTGCGCGGCAGACTGGCGCCGGACGGGTTGTGCGGGCTGTTCAGCGCCAGTGCCCGGGTGCGTGGGGTGATGCGCGCGGCGACATCTTCGGGCAGCACGCGAAAACCGTTTTCCGAACGCACCGGCACCGGCACCACCACGGCGCCGCAGGCACCGAACACCGCTTCGTAGGTGACGTACATCGGTTCGGCGACGATCACTTCGTCACCGGGATTGAGCACGCATTGGGCCACACTGAACAGCGCACATTGCGCCCCGGCCAGCACCGTGACCTGATCGGCCGAAACCGATTGGCCGCTGCGCTGTTGATGCCGCTTGGCGATGGCTTCACGCAGGGCACGCTTGCCGCGCACCTCGGCGTAATGGGTGTTGCCGCTCCGCAAACTGTCGATGGCGCCTTGCACGATAGGCTGTGGCGTGTCGAAATCCGGGTCGCCCACGGACAACAGCAATATGTCTTCGCCCTGCTCGCGCAGTGCCAGGGCGCGGTAGTGAATGTCCCACGCGGCGGCGCCGTCGCCGGCGATTCGTTGAGTCAGATCGGAAAAGCGCATGGCTTCATCCCCTTTAAATGCAGATCAATGCGCACAGGCATGCTTGAGTTCGATCAGGGTCACGCCGTTGCGCTTGAAGCCGTGGCGCAGGTCGGTCTGCAACTCGGCCAGGCTTTGCGGCTGAGTCACGGTGCAGCCGAACGCACGCGCGAGGGCGGCGAAATCCGGGTTGCGTGGCAATACGCCGATGGGCTCGATATCCAGCCCGAGCATGTCGTCGCGAATCTGCCCCAGCGCGTCGTTGTTCCACAGCAGCACCACCAGCGGGCTGTCCAGTTCTTCAACAGCCGTGGCCAGTTCCTGGGCGGTGTAGAGGAAACCGCCGTCGCCGACCAGCACCAGGCCAGGCCGTTGCGGCGCGCCGAATTTGGCGCCGATCCCGGCTGGCAGGCCGTAACCCAAGGTGCCGTAGCCAGTCGGGTGCAACCAGCTGCGGGTGGCGGCGCTGTCGAAGGCGTAGTTACCCGTATACGCAAGCTGGGTCATGTCGGTGCTGATGAAGGCGTTGTCCGGCAATTCCGCGGCGATACGGTCGAGAATCGCTTGATGGATGGACTGCAACGGGCCATGGCTGCCTTTGACCGCTTCACGCAGGGCGGCGACCGCGGCCACCGCTGCGCTGGCATCGCGCACGTCGCTCGGCAGGCGCTCAAGCAAACCGCTGAGGGTTTGTTGGGCGTCGCCATGCAGGGCCACTGCGCATGGGTAGAAGTCGTTGAACTTGCGCGGGTCGATGTCGACGCGCAGCAACTCGGCATTGAGCGGCAAACGCTCGCGCCAGAAGTCGGTGTCGGCCATTTCGGTGCCGACCGCCAGCACCACGTCGGCCTCGGCGATCAGGTTCCAGCCCGGTTCCACACACAGGGAGGAACCGGCGTTGAGCGGTGCATCCGGCGGCAGCAAGCCCTTGCCGGCAACACTGGTGAACAGCGGCGCTGCGAGCTGGGTGCTGATGGCTTGCAGCTGCGCAGCAGCATTCAGCGCACCGCCACCGGCAATGATCATCGGACGCTTGGCAGCATTGAGCCTGGCCACGGCCTGGTCCAGCGCAGTGGCGGATGCCGGACCACGGCCCAGACGACGCACCACCTCATTGCTCCAGTCGCGGGCAATGGGCGCCGCCAATACATCCAGCGGCACCGAGATGTGCACCGGGCGCGGCCGCTCGCTGTCGAACACCGCGTAGGCACGGGCGATCAGTTCCGGCAGGTCTTCAGCGGTCAGTGCCACGGCCGAGAACGCAGTAATCGGCGCGGTCATCGCCCGCTGGTCCTGACACTCGTGCAGGCTGCCCCAGCCCTTGCCCAGGCTGGCGCTGTGGTTGACGCTGGAAATCACCAGCATCGGAATCGAGTCGGCGTAGGCCTGGCCGATGCCAGTGGCGGCGTTGGTCACGCCGGGGCCGGTGATGACGAAGCACACGCCGGGTTTGCCGCTGACCCGGGCATAGCCGTCGGCCATGAAGCTGGCGCCCTGCTCATGACGGGTCAGCACGTGGCGGATGCCGCTGCCGGGCAAGCCGCGATACAGCTCCAGGGTGTGTACGCCGGGGATGCCGAACACGGTATCGACGCCGTAATTGGCCAACAGGCGCACCAGGGCCTGGCCGCCGGTCAAGGTTTTGCTTTGCATATTCATGTCCTCACGCGTGGCCGAGGCGAATCAACGCATCGACCGCAGTCGTGCCATGGGCACCGACCAACAATGGGTTCACATCCAGTTCGAGCAGTTGCGCGGCGTTTTCGCAGGCGTAATCGGCCACGGCGCGGATCGCCGTCACCAAGGCGTCGAGATCGGCGCACTCGCGACCACGGAAACCTTGCAGCAACGGGGCGCTGCGCAGGTTGAGCACGGCATTGCGGATGGCGCCGTCGGTGGTCGGCAGCAGCAGGCTGCGACTGTCCTTGAGCAGTTCCACCAGAATGCCGCCGGCACCGATCACCAGGGCGAGGCCGAAATCGTTTTCGCGCTTGATGCCGACAATCAGTTCAGCCAGTGGCGGCTTGGCCATCGGCTCCAGCAATAGCTGGTCGAAGGGTACGCCCGGGGCGTAAGCGGCAATGCTGGCGCACATCTTCTCCAGTGCAGCGCTCAATGCCGTGCCGTCCTTGAGGTTCAGCGCCACGGCACCGGCCTCGGTCTTGTGCGGCAACTGAGCGCTGACGGCTTTCAAGACCAGTGGATAGCCCAGTAATTCGGCGTCTTTCAAAGCTTGATCCGGGGTACTCAAAACACCGTTCGGAATCGGCAAGCCAAAGGCTTTCAACGCCTGTTTGGAATCCCATTCATTGAGCAAACGCCCTTCGCCTTCCAGCGCGTGCGGGCACAGCGGCACCAGCGCCGACTCACCCAGAGCCAACAACGCCTGGCGATTGCGCTGATAACCGGCGATGCGGCCCCAGGCGGCCAGTCCGTCTTCAACACCCTGCAACGCCGCTACGCCTTGGGCGTGCAGACGCTCACGGGCATGGGCCGGTAGCAACTCGGGGAAAGCCGAGGTGACAAAGCCGCTCTTGCCGTGACGTTGCAGCGCCGCGCAGTACAGTTCCAGCAGCAGGTCGCACTCCTTGCGCTCGCCGGTGAACTCCGCCGGGTAGTCGAGCACCAGCATCGCTGCATCGGCTTCGGTGCGCAGGGCGCTGTCGAGCATGCGGTTCAAGGCTTCACCGTCGCCCCATATTGCCGTGGTGAAATCCAGTGGATTGACCAGGTTGGCGTAGCTCGGCAGCACTTGCGCGAGTTCGCCGACCTGTCCTTGATCGAGTTTCGGCAGGCTCAGGTCGTTGCGTTCGGCGTAGTCGGCAATCAACCCGGCATCGCCACCGGAACAGGCCAGCGCGATCAGGCTGTTGCCCGCCGGCAGGTTGCCGCAGGCGGCGGCCTTGAGGGTTTCGACAAAACTCACCGGGCCGCTGACGCGGATCACCCCGAGGCGATCGAACAGCGCGTCGTACAGTGCATCGGAACCGGACAGCGAACTGGTATGACTCAAGGCCAGTTCGGCGCCGATCTGCGACACACCGGTTTTCAGGGCGATGATCGGGATGCCCTTCTCCAGCGCCTTGTGCGCGGCACGGGCAAAACCCGGCACGTTCTTCAGGCCTTCGAGGTGCAGGCCGATCGCCGTGACGCGCGGCTCATCGAGCAACACGTCCATCAATTCAGCCACGCCCAGTTGCGCCTGATTGCCCACCGAGGCCATGTAGGCCACCGGCAGCGAGCGGTCGCTCATGGACAGGTTGTAGGCGAAGTTGCCGCTCTGGGTCAGCACCGCCACGCCCTTCTCCACCGCTTTGCCGCCATGGGCCACCGGCCACAGCGCGGAGCTGTGCAGGTAGTCGAGCAAGCCGTAGCAGTTGGGGCCGAGCAAGGCCATGTCGCCAGCGGCCTTGAGCAGTTGCTGTTGCAGGGCCTGGCCCTCGGCGCCGGTCTCGGCGAAACCGGAGGCGTAACAGATCGCCCCGCCCGCGCCGATGGCGGCCAGTTCAGCCACGCAAGTCAAGGTCAGTTCGCGGTTGGTGGCAATGAATACCGCGTCCGGGCCGCAAGGCAGCTCGGCCACGCTGCGCACGCACGGCACGCCTTCGAGGCTGTCGTGCTGCGGATTGACCAGCCACATCTGCCCCTGGTAGCCGCCCTCGGCACAGCGCTTGAGCGCGCGCGCCATGCTGCGGCCGCCGACGAACGCCACGTGTTGCGGCGCGAGCATGCGTTTGAGGTTGTCACGAATGGATTGGGACATGGGAATTCTCCGGACCGATCAGCGCAGCAGCGGCCGCAGCAGCTCGCGGGAAATGATGTGGCGCTGGATTTCCGAAGTGCCTTCCCAGATCCGCTCGATCCGCGCGTTACGCCAGATGCGCTCCACCGGACCTTCGTCCATCAGGCCCATGCCGCCGAAGATCTGCACCGCTTCATCGGCGGTGCGGCCGAGCACTTCACTGGCGAACAGCTTGGCCATGCCGGCCTCGCCATCGGTCATGGTGCCCTGGTCCATTTTCCACGCGGTGTGCAGGGTCAGCAGTTCAGCAGCGCGAATCTGCGTGGCCATGTCGGCCAATTTGAACGACACGCCCTGATAAGTGCCGATCGGCTGGCCGAATTGCTTGCGGTCCGCCGCCCATTGCAGCGACACGTCCAGTGCACGCTGGGCCTGACCGACGCAGTTGGCCGCGACCATCACCCGCCCGGCGGTCAGCCAGGCGTTGGCCACGTCCCAGCCCTTGCCGACTTCGCCCAGCACTTTGCTGGCCGGTACGCGGCAGTCGTCGAAGAACATTTCGAAGGTGTGGTAACCACGGTTGCTCACGCACTTCGGCCCACGGCGGATGGTCATGCCCGGGGTGTTGCGGTCGACCAGGAACGACGTCACGGCGTTACGCTTTTTGCCGTTGTGTTCGTAGGTGTCGGTCACGGCGAAGACGATGGCGAAGTCGGCATGGCCGGCGTGGCTGATGAAGTGTTTGCTGCCGTTGAGAATGAAGTCATCGCCTTCGCGCACGGCGCGTGTCTTGATCGCATTGGCATCGGAGCCGGCGCCCGGCTCGGTCAGGGCGAAGCAGTCGATTTTCTCGCCCTGGATGCACGGCAACAGGTAGTCGTTGATCTGGTCGCCGGTGCAGGCCATGAGGATTTTCGACGGCCGTGCGACGAACACGTGCAGCGCCCAGGACACCTTGGACAGCTCACGTTCGATCAGCGCCTGGGACAGGTAGTCCAGGCCGCCACCGCCGACTTCTTCGGGCATGTTGAAGGCATAGAACCCGGCGGCGATCGCCTTGCCGCGAATCTGCGCTGCCAGTTCCGGGGAGACCTCGTCGGCGCGGTCGACTTGCTCCTCATAGGGCAGCAGTTCCTTCTCGACGAAGCTGCGTACCGAGTCCACCAACATTTCTTGTTCTTGGGTCAGTTGGAAATTCATGGTGCTACCTGTTGTTCGTTCACAAAGAATGGTGTGCGAGGCTGAAGGCGATCGCTGGCAAGCCAGTGCCTACAGGTCGTGTCAGCGGCCGACGAAGTTCGCCGGGCGTTTTTCCATGGCAGCGCGCAGGGCTTCGTTGCCGTCTTCGCTACGACCGCAGAGCAGGCCAGCGGCGAGTTCGGCCTGCAGCTGTTCCGCCAGGCTGCGTTCGGCGCCTTCGCGCATGAGTTTTTTAGTCTGGGCGAAGGCGAAGGTCGGGCCGGCGGCCAGGCGTGCGGCCAATTCGCTGGTGACGGTCAGCAGTTGCTCGTCGGCGCACACTTCGCCAACCAGCCCGGCGGCCAGGGCACGGTCGGCGCCCCACAATTCGTCGAGGAACAGCAGGCGCTTGGCCTGTTCGCTGCCGATCAGGCGCGGCAGGTGCCAACTGGCGCCGGCGTCCGGCGAGTAGGCCATGCTGGTGTAGCCGGCCTTGAAGCGCGCCGATTGCCCGGCAATGCGCAGGTCGCAGCACAGGGTCAGGTCCATCCCGGCGCCGACGGCGGTGCCGTTGATGGCGGCGATGGTCGGTTTTTCCAGGCTGTGCAGGCGGGTCATCAAGGCGTGGGCGGTTTCGGTCCAGCCGTAGGTTTCCAGGGCGCCGCGGGCTTCGGCATCGGCCCATTCATCGAGGTCGGCACCGGCGCAGAAACTGCGGCCGCTGCCGGTGAGCACCACTACGCGCACCGCTGGGTCGGCGTTGAAAGCGTCGAGCAAAGCGTGCAGGTTTTTCAGCGTCGGTATGTCCAGCGCATTGCGCTGGGCAGTGCGATTGAGGGTGATCCAGGCAACGCCTGCTTCGACCTGGCTGAGCAGCGACGATTGAGTGGTCATGGGAATCCTCGAATTATTGTGATTGGTCTGAGGTGATGCGACTTGAGGCCATACTAAACGAGTGTTCAGTAAGGCGGCAATCGGTACAAAATCAGCGTGTAACAGTCTGAAAAATTTCTTATCTATTTGTTTTTATTGGTTTTATTTTCATAATCCGGTTTGCTGCGCGGATGACTGTTACAACTTCGAACAAACGGCAACGCACAATCTGTAGGAGCCGGCTTGCCGGCGAAGGCGTTTTCAATGCCGATGCATGTCTCGAGGCCGCTATCGCTGGCAAGCCAGCTCCTACAGGGATCTTCGGCGCACGCAAAGGTCGGGGCGCCACATAGCACTGTAGGAGCCGGCTTGCTGGCGAAGGCGTTTTCAATGTTGGTGCATGACTTGAGGGCGCTATCGCTGGCAAGCCAGCGCCTACAGGGATCTTCAATGCGCCATAAAACACTGTGGGAGCGGGCTTGCTCGCGAAGAGGCGCTGTCAGTCAACATTGATGGTGACTGACACTGCGCTTTCGCGAGCAAGCCCGCTCCCACAGGGGATGGTGTTTAGTTCAAGGGATCAGGCAGTCGGCAAGCTCGGCGCCAGCACGCCCTGGCGCTTGCGATGGATCAGGAAGTACGCGCCATAGCACAGCGCAATGAAGCCAAAGCCCCAATACAACGACGGACGCTGGGTTTCATCCAGGGCCAGGAACACGAACAACGAGCAGCACAGTGTGATGCACATCAGCGGCAGTACCGGGAACCACGGCGCGCGGTATTTCAGGTCGCTGAGTTTGTTGCCGTCACGCAGCCAGGCCTTGCGGAACTTGTACTGCGCCAGCGCAATGACAATCCAGGTCACGGTGCCGGACATGCCGCTCACCGCCATCAGCACCATGAACAAGGTGTCGGCAGCGACGAAGCTGGTCATCAGCGACACCAGCGCGAAGCACAAGGTGATGCTCAAGGCACGCAGCGGCACGCCGCGCTTGCTCAACGGCGACAGGCTTTTCGGCGCCATGCCGGTTTTTGACATCGCCCACAGGATGCGCGTCGAGGCGTACAGGCCGGAGTTGCCCACCGACAGGATCGCCGTAAGGATCACAAAGTTCATCAGGTCGGCGGCGTAGGGAATACCAACCATGTCGAACACCTGCACGAACGGGCTTTCCATCAGGCCCGCCTGCTGCCACGGCACGATGGCCGACAGCACGATGATTGCCAGCACGTAGAAGATCAGCACGCGGAACACTACGTTGCGCACGGCGCGGGGGATGCTCTTTTCCGGTTGATCGGTTTCACCGGCGGCTACGCCCATGATTTCGCAACCCTGGAACGCGTAGACCACGGTCATCATCACCGCGAACACGGCGGACAGGCCATTGGGGAACAGCGAATCGCCAATCAGGTTGCTCGCCATCGGTGCCGGTGCGCCGCTGCTCAGGGGCATCACGCCGAAGATCACCAGCACGCCGACCACGATGAAACCGAGAATTGCCGCGACCTTGATCCCCGAGAACCAGTACTCCGCCTCACCGAAAGCGCGGGTCGCCATGGCATTGATGCCGAACAGCACCACCACGAACAGCGCCGACCAGTACCAGATCGGCACCGCCGGGAACCAGCGCGTCATCAGCATGCCGGCGGCGGTGAATTCCAGGCCGACGGTGGTGGCCCAGCTCATCCAGTACACCCAGCCGATCATGAACCCGGTGGCCGGGCCGATGTATTTAGTGGCGTGGGTCTGGAACGAACCGGACACCGGCATCTGCACCGACAGTTCACCCAGGCAGACCATCACCAGGTACATCAGGAAACCCGCGACCAGGTAAGCCAGGATCGCCCCGACCGGGCCGCCCTGATTGATGGTCACGCCGGAACCCATGAACAGCCCGGTGCCGATGACGCCACCCAGGGACAGCATGAAAATATGCCGGCTTTTCAGGGCGCGGGTCAGCTGTATGCCTTTGCGATCAGTGTTTTCGTTCATGTCGGCACCTCAGCAGTCGGTGAGGTGTGCAGCGCGCGACAGGACGTCACGGCGCAGGGAGGGATCAGCTTTACGGCAATTCATTATTATTATCTCCAATAAGCTTCGAAGACCGCGCTGCGGCGGTTGCGTCGATTATTGGAAAGCCATGTAAGTTCGCGTTGACCATCAGGATCGAAGTTGTACAAAGTCGTAACAAACTTGTACGTCAGCTCTGCAACAGGCCTTTGAGGGTGTTCAGCGCGAGCTGCAGTTGCTCATCCAGCGCCGGAGTCATGCGGCGGATCGCCGATTCATCGTTGACCAGCGCCAACGCCTCCAGCGCCCTCAGGGTATTGGCCAAGGCACGAAAGCCCAGCGAATCGCCGCTGCCGGCCAGACGGTGCGCCAGTTGCGCGACCTCTGTGCAGTCATCGGCGGCAATGGCCTCCGTGAGTGCATCGCGGTGCTGAACGATCGAGTCACGCAGCACCGCCAGCAGGCCCTGGACTTTCTGCTCGCCAAGCAAGGTGCGATGGGTCTGCAACAGCGGCCAGTCCATTGCCTCATCGCTCAGCAGCGACTCGGCGACAGGCACATGCCCTTCCAGCACCTGGCGCAGGTTTTCCAGCTTCAGGGGCTTGGCCAGGACACCGTCCATGCCGGCCTCCAGATAACCGCGCACCAGTGCCGGCTGCACGCTGGCGGTCAGGGCGAAGACGCGGGTGTGGCGATTCGGCCCGTCGCTGTGGCGGATCTGTCGGCATAACTCGACACCGCTGATGCCCGGCAGATGCACATCCAGCAACAGCAGATCGAACGCCTGCACCGCGCAATGCTCCAGCGCCTGTTGCGCCTCTTCGGCCAGCCACACCCGGTGGCCGTCCCGCTGCAGCAACCCCTTGGCCACTTCGCGATTGAGTGCCACGTCTTCGACCACCAGGATGTTCAGTGCCGGCCCCGCCACACGCACCGGCGCGACTTCAAGCACAGCGCTGGCCGGCTGCAAGGACAGCTCGAACCAGAAGCAACTGCCGCGCCCCTCTTCGCTGTCCACGCCGATGCAACCTCCCATCTGCTCCACCAGATGCTTGCAGATCGCCAACCCCAACCCGGTGCCACCAAAACGCTGGGCGACTTCTTCACTGGCCTGGGTGAAGCGCTCGAAAATCTTCGCCTGCATTGCCGGGGCAATGCCGATGCCGTCGTCCGTGACACTGACCCGCAGGCGCTGCCCACTCTGTTCGCCGGTTTCGTTGAGCAGCGCCACCTCGACGCTGACTTCGCCGCCTTCGGTGAACTTGATCGCGTTGGCCAGCAGGTTGCTCAGCACCTGACGCAGGAACTGCTCGGCACCGTGGTGATGTTCGGCAATCCGCTGATCGACGCGGCAACTGAGGATCGTGTCGTTGTTCAGCGCTCGCGGTTCCAGCAGTGTCAGCACCTCGTCGAGCAACTGGCGCAGCGAGAAGTCCACCGGTTCGGGATGGCTGACGCCCTCCTCCAGCTTGGCGAAATACAGCACTTCGTTGAGGATCGTCAGCAAGCCTTCGCCAGCCTTGTGCAAGGCATCCAGGCGTTTGCCGTCCTGGGCATCCAGACGCGCGCCGCGCAACAATTCGGCCATGCCGAGAATGCCATTGAGGGGTGTGCGCAATTCGTGGCTCATGGTCGCCAGGAACCGCGATTTGGCGAGGTTGGCTGCTTCCGCCTCATCCTTGGCGCGCATCAGGCTGGCGGTGCGGCGCTCGACCATTTTCAGCAGTTCGTCGCGGTTGTCCTGCAAGGCCAGGCGATCGGTTTCCCGGCGCTCGATGTCCCGCAGGATCGCCCGGCGCATGTCGTCCAGCGCGTGGGCCACGGTGTCGATTTCATCACTGCCGCGGCGCTTGTCCAGGTGCAGGGGTTCGTGCCATTCACCGGCGGCGATGCGCCGGGCAAACTCGGCCATGACTTTCAGGTGGCGGGTCACCAGTCGATAAAACAAGCCCGACAAGGCAACGGCCAGGCCGCAGAGGAACACCGCCATCCACAACAGGCTGGTCAAACCGGTGGCGTAGAGACGCTGGTACACCGCCCCCAGATCGGTACTGACTTCCAGTTCACCAAGGTTGCGCAACGGGCCGGACGGCGGCTGGTAGTCCAGGGCAAAGCGTTCGATGCGCAACGGTCCCGCAGGGTCTGGATTGCCCTGCACCAGGTCGAAATCGGCACTGCTCAGATGCACCCGGGCGACGTCGGAGAAGTCCACCAGGCCGCGCAACTGCACGTTCAACTGTTCCTGGTTCAAGTCCCAGAGACTGCGCTCCAGGCTGGCCAGATAGCCGGCGCGGATCAGCTCCATGCGCGAGTCGATGTCGCGCATTTCCCGGCGGTACTCTATGTACAGTTGCACGCTGCTGGCGAGCACGGTGAAGCACAGGCTGAACAACAGGATGAACAGCAACAGGCGCCGCAGCAGTCCACCGGGGCGGGCGCGAATCATTGCGCATCCGCCGGCAGGTTGATCATGTCGCGATAGGTCACTTCACTCTCGTTGAGCCAACGCTCGATGTCGCCGGCATCAACCATGCGCTGCAACTGCGCATCGATCTCGGGCATGCGAGTGGCCAAGGGCGAGCGCCGCGACACGGCGACCCGCAGGTAGTCCACGTTCAATGCCTTGGGCAAGGCGACGATGTCCTGGCCGCCGGGCAGGTTTTCCACGTACAGCTGGCCGGTGCGCCGCTCCTGGGTGATGAAATCGATGCGCCCGCGAATCAGCTTGCCGAAGTTCTGATGGCTGTCGGAAACCCATTCGATGTTGTTGTTGCGCGCGACCATGCGATCGAACTCCCCACCGTAGCTCTCGCCGAACAACAGGCCGCCACGGTAACGGGCCAGGTCGTCCAGCTGTTCGAACTTCACCGGGTGCTGGCGGTTGATGAACAGCGCCACTTCTTCGCGCAATACCGGCACCGTCGAGAACAGCATGCTCTGTTCCCGTTGTGCGGTGCTGTAGGCCAGCACCACATCGACCCGGCCTTCGGCGGCGTCCAGCAGGCAGCGTTTCCAGTTGCCCAGCACGACAATCTCGACTTCATAACCCAACTGGCCGAACAGGTTTTTCACCACGCTCGGCGCCAGGCCGCGCACCTGTTTGCCGTCGCTCCAGGAGATCGGCGGATACACCGGATAATCGCAATAGCGAACCTTGTCCGCCGCGACGGCATGGCCGGCCATCAGCAACGCCAGCAGGCAAAGCCATCGCGCCATCCGGTTCAGGCTGCCACGCCGGCGGTGAACAGGTAACCGGCGCCGTGGATGGTGATGATCAACTGCGGTTCCGCCGGATCGTCGTGCAACTTGCGGCGCAGGCGCCCGACCAGCACGTCGATGGAGCGGTCGTTGGGCACCCATTCGCGGTTGCGGATCTGGTCCATCAACTGGTCGCGGCTGAGGGTGTGGCCGCTGTTGCGCAGGAACACGCTGAGCAACTGGTACTCGCCGTGGGTCAACAGGGTTTCGCTGCCGGACGCATCGATCAGGCGCCGGCGGTCGGTGTCCAGTGCCCAGTCGGCGAACTGCTTGACCGGTTTGGCCACTGTGACGGCAGGTGCCGGCGTTTGCGCATGACGTACCCGGCGAATCAAGTTTTTCGCCCGGGACACCAGTTCCCGTGGGTTGAGGGGTTTGATCACGTAGTCGTCGGCGCCGCATTCGAGGCCGACGATGCGGTCGATTTCGTCGTTGCGCCCGGTGATCAGGATGATCCCGACTTCCGAGCGCACCCGCAGCTCGCGGGTCAGGGTCAGGCCATCCTTGCCCGGCAGGCGGATGTCGAGCATCACCAGGTCCACGGCCTGGCTGGCCAGGAAGGTTTCCGCCAGCTCCGCCGTGGCGGCGCAATGGACGTCGTAACCTTCCTGGGACAGGTAGGCATGCAGCAGATCGCGAATCAGCGGATCGTCATCGACGATCAATACCCGAGGAGTCATCGCTTGGTGTCCGGCTCAGGCCCGAAGGCCAGTTTCTTATTAGAGTGTTTTCCTGCATCGGCGCCAGAGAGTATCGATTGCTGAACGACTGATCAACAGTCGCTCGTCTGCACGCAGAAGCGCTGGCGTCCGCCGGCCTGCAAACCGTCGACCCAGGCCTCGCAAATCTGGATGCCCTGCTCCGGGGTAAAGGTGCCGGGGTTGAGCCCGGACTCCAGCCACAAGCCGTCGAGCAAGGCGCTGAGGCTGATGGCGGCGAGGTCGGCATCGAAGTGTTCCCAGCCCTCCTCCTGCGCCAGTTCCGCCAGCACCTTGCGCAGGATGCCGCGATACTCGCCATAGGAATGATCGTGGGCCTGATTGATGGCCTCGGCGGTTTTCACCGCGCCCCAGAACGCCAGCCAGGCATCGATCAATTGCGGGTCGAGCAGTTCGGCGGAAAACGAACCACGGAAAAACGCCGACAAGCGCTCCCGGGCATTCGGCGCGGCCTGCTCCATGGCATCGCGCAGCAAGGTCATGACCCGCCCGGTGATCGCCATGTAGGCCTCGGCGACCAGTTCGTCCTTGCCGGAATAGTGATGGCTGATCAGCCCCACCGAGACGCCGGCCTCGGCGGAAATCTTGCGGATCGACGCGCCCTGGAAGCCGTGACGCTTGAGGCACACCAGCGTCGCCTCGATCAGGTTGGCTTTGCGCAACTCCGGTTCCATGCGGGAAAAACGGGCTTCCTGATTCATGGGCGACACGCTCCTTGGTTCAATCGTTTAGACCCGCGCGGGTGAGCGGCGAGCTGAACGACTGTACAGCAAGAGCGAGCCATTTCTCCAGTCCGATGCAAGCCTGAGAACCGCGGCGTCCCCTTCGCGAGCAAGCCCGCTCCCACAGGATCTCGGTCGTTCGCGGGATTTGCGTACACCGACTAACCCTGTAGGAGCTGGCTTGCCAGCGATGAGGCCAGCAGCATCAACCGAAGATTCAGATCAGTCGCGATACCCCGGCGCCACTCGCTCCAGCATTCGCAACAACGCCGCCCAGGCCAGTTGCATGGCATCCGGGTCAGCAAGTTCACCCTCTTCCAACGGCCGTCCCGGATCGTTGAACTGGCGCTCGGTGTGTTCACACACCTCGGCCGAGGGCAGCACGACCTCTCCCGCCGCCATGGCCGCCAACTGGATCTCACAGGCCTTTTCCAGGTAGTACATGCGCAGGAACGCCTGGCTCACCGTCTCGCCGACGGTCAGCAAACCATGGTTGCGCAACATCAATACCGATTTATCGCCCAGGTCCGCGACCAGCCGTTGTTGCTCGCTCAAGTCCAGCGCCACACCTTCATAGTCGTGGTAAGCGACGCGGCCGTAGAATTCCATGGAAATCTGGTTCACCGGCAACAACCCGCATTTCAACGCCGCC
Source organism: Pseudomonas sp. P5_109 (assembly GCF_034009455.1). Lineage (NCBI taxonomy): Bacteria > Pseudomonadati > Pseudomonadota > Gammaproteobacteria > Pseudomonadales > Pseudomonadaceae > Pseudomonas > Pseudomonas sp. P5_109. The sequence continues at coordinate 3,353,972 of NZ_CP125380.1, read as the reverse complement.
ACCGCGCACCCGGATTTGGTGTGGGTGTGCAGCACGCATTGCGCATCTTCACGGGCGCCATGGATGGCACTGTGAATCACGAAACCGGCCGGGTTGACCGGGTATGGCGACGGCTCGACGGCGTGGCCATCGAGGTCGATCTTGACCAGATTCGACGCGGTGATCTCGTCGAACATCAGCCCGTAAGGGTTGATCAGAAAGTGATGCTCCGGCCCCGGAATGCGCACCGAGATGTGGGTGAAGATCAAATCGGTCATGCGAAAGTGCGCAATCAGGCGGTAACAGGCCGCCAATTCCTCGCGCAGACGCTGTTCGGTGGCGCTGCGTTCGGGGGCCAGGTGAGTGGCGATTTTGTTCATTATTGGGGTTCTCCAGGCTGATCGGCTACGGCAGACCTTAAGGCTGGACGCTTGTGCACGTCCAGCCAACTATCTCTGTAGGAGCCGGCTTGCTGGCGATGGCGGCCTGCAGGTCAATGCAAGGTTCAAGGCAGCCATCGCCAGCAAGCCGGCTCCTACAAAAGCCAGCTCCTGCAAAGCCGGGTTATTTGCTGGCCCAGGCGTTGAAGCGCTCTTCGAGCTCTTCGCCATGATCGACCCAGAAACCGACGTTCATCGACAGCGCGCCCTTGAGGTTCTGCGGCGCCGTGGGCACCCATTGCGCCAGTTTGTCGTCGAGCCGTGCGGCGGCCTGGGTGTTGGTCGGGCCGTAGGGGATCTGCTGCACGTAGTTGACCTGGGCGTCCGGCTGGTTGGCGAAGGCAATAAAGCGCTTGGCCTGATCCACATGCCGGGAGCCTTTGATGATCGCCCAGTAGTCCATGCCGTACAGGCTGCCGGGCCAGACCAGGCCCAGGTGGCTGCCTTTCTGCGCGGCGTCGGCGATGCGTCCGCTGTAGGTCGAGGTCATCACCACGTCGCCGGCGGTCAGCCATTGCGGCGGTTGCGCGCCGGCTTCCCACCATTGGATGTAGGGCTTGAGTTCAGTCAGCTTGGCGAATGCCCGGTCCACGCCTTGCGGGGTGTCGAGCACCTTGTAGACGTCTTCGGTCTTCACCCCGTCGGCCAGCAAGGCGAATTCCAGGTTGTACACCGCGCGTTTACGCAGCCCACGCTTGCCGGGGGTTTTCTTCACGTCCCAGAAGTCGGCCCACGAGGTCGGGGCCTGGGCCAATTTGTCGGTGTCGTAGGCAATCGCCACGCTCCATACCAGCGCGGCGGAACCGCATTCCTGTGCCGCGTCGGGGATCAACTGGTCGGCGTGGCCCAGGCGGGTCCAGTCCAGGCGCTCGTACATGCCCTCTTCGCAGCCGCGCATCAGGTCGGGGCCTTCGATCTGCACCACGTCCCAGTCGACGTTGCCGGTGTCGACCATCACTTTGATCTTGGCCATCTCGCCGTTGTATTCGCTCTGGATCACTTTGCTTTGATCCACGGCGGCGAAAGGTTGAAAGAACGCCACGTCCTGGGCTTTTTGTCCGGCTCCGCCGTATCCGACCACCACCATGTCCGATGCTGCCTGGGCGCTGCCCAGGCCCATGGCCACGGACAACACCAAGGGATAAAAACCGTGCTTGAGCGTGTGCGATTTCATCAGTCGTTCCTCTTGCAGGTGCCACGGGACCCAAGGCCCGCGCAGCCCTTTTTTATTGTTGTGAGGTAAGCCCCGGGAGCGGGCTCGAGACGAAACTACTGCAAGACATAGTAAAAAAACAAGTTGATTTTTTACTGAGGGTAAATTTCTATAGGCCAATAATAACAACCGAAAACCTGATGCCTCTGTAGGAGCGAGCTTGCTCGCGATGGACCTGAGAACACCGCGGGGTGTCAGATACCCAGCGTTATCGTTGACGACCATCGCGAGCAGGCTCGCTCCTACACAGGTCAGCCTGCCTGGAGTAATCGCACCATGCCGACACCCGCCTTCGCGCACCTGTTCGAACCCCTGGAGATCCGTGGCAAGCGCCTGAAAAACCGCATCATGTCCAGCGGTCACGACACGTCGATGCCCACCGACAACCTGGTCAATGAGCAATTGATCGCCTATCACCGGGCGCGTGCCGAAGGCGGTGCCGGGCTGATCGTGTTGCAAGTGGCCGGTGTGCACGACAGTGCGCGCTACACCTCACACGTGTTGATGGCCACTGACGATGCGTGCATCGAGGGCTACCGCAAGCTGGCGCAAACCTGCCATGTCCACGGCACCGTGGTGTTGTCCCAGGTGTTCCACCCGGGGCGGGAAATCATGGAGTCCAGCGATGGCCTGCTGGCGGTGGCCTACTCCGCCTCGTCGGTGCCCAACGAACGTTTCCGGGTGATGCCCCGCGCGCTGGACCAGGCGATGATCGACGAGATCGTCGACGGTTACGCCGCTGCCGCCCGGCGCCTGCATCAGGCCGGGATCGATGGCGTCGAAGTGGTCGCCAGCCATGGTTACCTGCCGGCACAATTCATCAATCCACGGGTCAACCGGCGTACGGACGGCTACAACGGTGATCTGGAACAGCGTTTGCGTTTTCTGCGCGAGGTCATCAACGCCGTGCGTGCGGCGACCGACGAGCAGTTCATCATCGGCCTGCGCATCTCCGCCGACGAGCGCGACCCGGAAGGCCTGACCGAAGACGAATCCCTGGCCGCCGTGCAAATGCTGCAAACCCAACTGGATTACGTGCACATCGTCGCCGGCACCTCGGCGTCCCTTGGCGGCGCGGTGCATATCGTGCCGCCGATGGCGATCGAGGCGGCCTACCTGGCCAAGGAAGCCGGGACATTCAAAGCCAGTCTGGACATCCCTTTGTTCGTCACCGGGCGCATCAACCAGCCCCAGGAAGCCGAGCTGATCCTGGCTCGCGGCCAGGCCGATGTGTGTGGCATGACCCGGGCGCTGATCTGCGATCCGCAAATGCCCAACAAGACCGACACCGGCCGCGTCGAAGACGTGCGGGCGTGCATTGCCTGCAACCAGGCCTGCATCGGCCATTTCCACAAGGGCCTGCCGATTTCCTGCATCCAGCATCCGGAAACCGGGCGTGAGCTGATTTTTGGCGACCGTAAACCGACGAGCAATCGCAAACGCATCATGATCGCCGGCGGTGGCCCGGCCGGGATGAAAGCCGCCGCCGTCGCCGCCCAGCGTGGCCATGAGGTGACGTTGTACGAAGCCAGTTCGCAATTGGGTGGGCAAGTGTTGCTCGCGCAGTTGCTGCCACGACGCGCCGAGTTCGGCGGTGCCAGCACCAACCTGCAGCGGGAAATGGAGCTGGCCGGCGTTCGCGTGGTGCGCAATACCCGGGTCGACCGCGCACTGGTGGAGCAGGAAAAACCGGACGTGGTGATCGTCGCTACCGGTGCCGAGCCGTACTGGCCGGCCTTTGAGCGCGGCGGTGAGTTGCAGGTGGTGGACGCCTGGCAGGTGTTGCGTGACGAAGTACAGATCGGCCGTTCGGTGGTGGTGGTCGACTGGCGTTGCGACTGGATCGGCCCCGGCATCGCCGAGCGTCTGGTGCGTGCCGGGCATCAGGTGCAACTGGCGGTCAACGGCACCCATTGCGGGGAAAACCTGCCGCTGTACGTGCGCGATCAACTGGCCGGCGAGCTGCACAAACTCGCTGTGCCGATCACGCCGTACGCGCGGCTGTATGGCTGCGATGACAACACGGTCTACCTGCAACACACCGCCAGTGGCGAGCCGATGCTGATGGAGAACATCGATACGCTGGTGCTGTGCCAGGGTCACCAACCGTTGGATACGTTGGGCGCCGAGCTGCAAGGACTGGTGGAGTTCCGCCGCATCGGCGACTGCCTGGCGCCGCGCACCGTCGAAGAAGCGATTTATGAAGGGCTGAAAGTCGCGTGGGAGCTCTGAGGCTGTTTATACTCCGGGGTTTTAACGGCTAACACCAACCCCTGTAGGAGCGAGCCTGCTCGCGATGGTCGCTAACGATAACGCTGGAAGCCTGACACCCAGCGGTGTTCTCGGGTTCATTGCGAGCAGGCTCGCTCCTACAGGGGGTGTGGTCCCCTTCCCGGTTCGGAATTTTCCATGAGCAACAACAGCAAGTCACAGCCCGCAACCGGCAGCGCCGAACCGCATTTCCTCGGTACGCGCATTCGCGGCCTGCGCAAACGCCGGGGCATGACCCTGGCGGAACTGGCGCAACAGAGCGAACTCACCGCCGGCTACATCAGCCAGCTGGAGCGCAACCTCGCGTACCCGTCGATCCCGGCACTGTTCAACATTGCCCGCAGCCTCGGCGTCACCATCCAGTGGTTCTTCGCCAGTGAAGCGGTTACCGCGCCTGAAGACGACGGCGTCGTGGTGCGCAAGCACAGCCGCCTGAACGTGCATTACGAAGACGGTATCGTCGACCAGTTGCTGACGCCGCAAGCCAATCGCCAACTGGAGATGCTCCACTCGCGTTTCCCGCCTGGCACTTACAGCCAGCAAAGCTACAGCCACGAAGGCGAAGAAGCCGGTTACCTGCTGTCAGGCAGTTTCGAATTGTGGGTTGGCGAGCGGCATTTCCAGCTCAATGAAGGCGACAGCTTCAGCTTTTCCAGCCAGGAACCACATCGCTACGGCAATCCCGGTGAGGTGGATGCGGTGGTGATCTGGGTGATTACGCCGCCAACGTTCTAACGTCGGCCGCGCCCGGTTGGCTGCGAGACGCTCGCACGCTTGAGGGTGTCGCTCGGCAATTCCTTGAACAGCGCGCGATAGCTGCTGGAGAACCGTCCCAGGTGCCAGAACGACCAGTGCATGGCCACTTCAGCCACGGTGGTTTGCGTCGGCGTGCGGCTGAGCAATTCGCGGTGGGCGCTGTTGAGCCGGCGCAGGCGCAGCCATTGGGTCGGCGCCATGCCGGTGTAGGTCTTGAACGCGTGCTGCAACTGGCGCAGTGAAACCCCGGCAACCTGGGACAGCTCCAGCAGGTTGAGGTGTTCTTCCGGGGTATCCGCGGCCCATTCCCCTACCCGCTTCATGATCGCCCGCTCCCCGGCCCGACGCTGCAACGCGCCCTGGTCGAGGCCGACGCAGGCGTTGTCGAGAATGAACAGACAGTCTTCGAGCAGTTGCTGGGTCAGCGCTTCGCGGCTCGGTGGATCGTAGGTCTGCGACAGCCGCGTCAAGGTCCCGCTGAGCCAACGACAGAACAGCGCGTTCTGCTGGGAGTTGAGCGGCGCCATGAACAGCCCTTCGAGCCGGGCGATGTCCAGGCTGTGACGCTGTACAAACTCCGGACCGAACACCACGGCGATTTCCTGGTAGTTCTCCGGGGTGATCCAGATGTTGCGACTTTCGCCATTCAACACGTACAGCGCGTTGTCGCCGCGATCGAAACAGAACGACAACGAGCCCTGGGGCGCGCTGAAATTCTGCTCGACCCGGGTGTTCATCGACTCTTCGTAAATCTCCACGCCCTGCAGATCCAGATAGCGCACCAGTCCTGCGAAATGCCCAGGCGACATTTGCTGGTAATGCTGGGTCCAGCCCGGTGTGGCGCGGATTTGCTCGGCGACATCGGCGGTGTTGAACGCTTGGACCTGGAGGGAATTGCAACCTGTCATGGGGCGACCTTACGCACTCTTTTGGTGCGCTTTGTGCTGCTTAAAGTGGATAGATGGAACCGCAAGGCTCGCCCAAGATAGACCTCAACGCGCTACAGGGGAAGTGTCCGGCGGATGAAACCGGCCTCTCCTGGCGTTAATAAAACCAATAACGAGGTCTTTATGAATGTCCCTTTCGATCAGCTGTTCACTTGGCTGAAAGATCACAAGATTACCGAAGTCGAGTGCGTCGTCAGCGATCTGACCGGCATTGCACGCGGCAAAATTGCACCGACCAACAAGTTCCTGCATGAGCGAGGCATGCGCCTGCCGGAAAGTGTCCTTCTGCAAACGGTAACCGGGGACTTTGTCGACGACGACATCTACTACGACCTGCTCGACCCGGCCGACATCGACATGGTCTGCAAGCCGGACGCCGACGCCGTCTACGTGGTGCCGTGGGCCATCGAGCCGACCGCCATCGTGATCCACGACACCTTCGACAAGTTCGGCAACCCGATCGAACTGTCGCCGCGCAACGTGCTGAAGAAAGTCCTGCAGTTGTACACCGACAAAGGCTGGCGTCCGATCGTCGCGCCGGAAATGGAGTTCTACCTGACCCAGCGTTGCGAAGACCCGGACCTGCCGCTCAAGGCCCCGATGGGCCGTTCGGGCCGTGCCGAAAGCGGTCGCCAGTCGTTCTCCATCGACGCGGCGAACGAGTTCGATCCGCTGTTCGAAGACGTCTACGACTGGTGCGAACTGCAGGGCCTGGACCTCGACACGCTGATCCACGAAGACGGCCCGGCGCAGATGGAAATCAACTTCCGTCATGGCAACGCCCTGGACCTGGCCGACCAGATCACCGTGTTCAAGCGCACCATGCGTGAAGCGGCACTCAAGCACAACGTGGCGGCCACCTTCATGGCCAAGCCGGTCGGCGACGAGCCGGGCAGCGCCATGCACATTCACCAGAGCGTGGTGGACATTGCCACCGGCCAGCCGATCTTCGCCGATGCCAATGGCAATATGAGCGAGCTGTTCCTGCATCACATCGGTGGTTTGCAGAAATACATCCCGAAAGTGCTGCCGATGTTCGCGCCCAACGTCAACTCGTTCCGCCGCTTCCTGCCGGACACCTCGGCACCGGTGAACGTCGAATGGGGCGAAGAAAACCGCACCGTCGGCCTGCGCGTGCCGACTTCCAGCCCGGACGCGATGCGCGTGGAAAACCGTCTGCCAGGCGCCGACGCCAACCCGTACCTGGCCATTGCCGCCAGCCTGCTGTGCGGTTACCTGGGCATGGTCGAGCGCATCGAACCGAGCGCCGCGGTACAGGGCCGCGCCTACGAGCGTCGCAACCTGCGCCTGCCGATCACCATCGAGGACGCCCTGACCCAGATGGAAGAATGCGACACCATCAGCCGTTATCTGGGCAGCAAGTTCGTACGCGGCTATGTCGCGGTCAAACGCGCCGAGCACGAGAACTTCAAGCGCGTGATCAGTTCGTGGGAGCGTGAGTTCCTGATGCTGAGCGTCTGAGTCCCCGCTCTCACCTGGTTAACACATCTCTTGTAGGAGCTGGCTTGCCAGCGATGGCGGCCTGTCAGGCAACAACGATGTTGGATGTGCCGGCCTCATCGCTGGCAAGCCAGCTCCTACAGGGATGTGGTGAATTCCTATAGATCCCAATAATTCCAAGAAGGTATCGATATGCGTCTATTGAAATCCGTCGTCCCGCTCGCCTTGGCAACCTTGTTCAGCGCCGTTGCCCAGGCTCAGCCACAGGTCAGTGTCTACAACTGGACCGACTACATCGGCGAAACCACCCTCGCCGACTTCCAGGCCAAGACCGGGATCAAGGTGATCTACGACGTATTCGATTCCAACGAAACCCTGGAAGGCAAGCTGCTTGCCGGACGCACCGGGTATGACGTGGTGGTGCCGTCCAACCACTTCCTCGCCCGCCAGGTAAAGGCCGGCGCGTTCCTCAAGCTCGACCGCGAGCAACTGCCGAATTTCAAGAACCTTGACCCGAAACTGCTGACGCTGCTGGAGAAAAACGATCCGGGCAACACGCACTCCGTGCCGTACCTGTGGGGCACCAACGGCATCGGCTACAACGTCGACAAGGTCAAGGCTGTGCTGGGCATCGACAAGATCGACTCCTGGGCCGTGCTGTTCGAACCGGAAAACATCAAGAAGCTCAGTGCCTGCGGCGTGTCGATGATGGACTCGGCGGACGAAGTGTTCCCGGCGGTCCTCAACTACATGGGCATGGACCCGCGCAGCGAAAGTGTCGAGGACTACAAGAAGGCCGAAGCCAAGCTGCTGCAGATCCGTCCTTACATCACCTACTTCCACTCCTCCAAGTACGTCTCGGACCTGGCCAACGGCGATATCTGCGTGGCGTTCGGTTATTCGGGCGACGTGTTCCAGGCCGCCAACCGCGCCAAGGAAGCCAAGAACGGCGTGAACATCGCCTACGCCATTCCCAAGGAAGGCGCCAACCTGTGGTTCGACCTGCTGGCGATCCCCGCCGATGCCAGCAATACGAAAGAAGCCCACGCGTTCATCAACTACCTGCTGGACCCGCAAGTGATCGCCAAGGTCAGCGCATCGGTCGGCTACGCCAACCCGAACCCGGCCGCCAAGCAGTACATGGACCCTGAGCTGGTCAGCAATCCCGAGGTGTATCCATCCCAGGAAGTCCTCGACAAACTCTACATCTCCACCACGCCGCCGCAGTCGATCATGCGCCTGATGACCCGCTCGTGGAGCAAAGTGAAGTCCAACAAATGAATCAGTACACCAAGGAACATACCCACTCCTATTACGCGGCGTCCGCCAAGGGCATGAGGCCGCGCCCCGCGCTGGCCTCGGACCTGGTGGCCGATGTCTGCGTGGTCGGCGCGGGTTTCACCGGCATCAACACCGCCATCGAGCTGGCCCAGCGCGGGCTCTCGGTGGTCCTGCTGGAGGCCCGGCGGATTGGCTGGGGCGCCAGCGGGCGCAACGGCGGCCAGTTGATTCGCGGCATCGGTCATGACGTCAGTGGTTTCGCCAAACACATCGGCGCCGATGGCGTGCAGTACCTGGAGCACGCCGGGACCGAGTCGGTGCAAGTGGTGGCCAAACGCATCGGCGAACACGGCATTGATTGCGACCTGCGCTGGGGTTTCTGCGAACTGGCCAACACCCCGGCGCACTTTGCCGGGCTGAAGGCCGAGCACGCCGAACTGCTCGAGTCCGGTTATGCCCATGAAACCCGCTTGATCGAAGCTGGCCAGATCCGTGAGCAGGTGGTGAACTCCGGCGTCTACGCCGGTGGCCTGGTCGACATGGGCTCGGGTCACCTGCATCCGCTGAACCTGGCACTGGGTGAAGCGCAAGTCGCCGAGTCCCTTGGCGTACAGATCTTCGAACAGAGCCCGGTGCTGGAGCTGATCCACGGCAGCACCGTGCAAGTGCGCTGCGCCGGTGGCACCGTGCGTGCCGGTACGTTGGTGCTCGCTTGCAATGCGCATCTGGAAGAGCTGGAACCAAAACTCAGCGGCAAGGTGCTTCCGGCTGGCAGCTACATCATCGCCACCGAACCCTTGTCGGAAGACGCCGCCAGGCAATTGATCCCGCACAACGTCGCGCTGTGCGACCAGAAAGTCGGGCTGGATTACTACCGGCTCTCGGCGGACCGGCGCCTGTTGTTCGGCGGTGCCTGTCATTACTCCGGGCGCGACCCTTCGGACATCGCGGCCTACATGCGCCCGCAAATGCTCAAGGTGTTCCCGCAACTGGCCGATATGCGCATCGATTATCAGTGGGGCGGCATGATCGGCATCTCGGCCAACCGCTTCCCGCAGGTCGGGCGCCTGAGCCAGCACCCGAACGTGTTCTACGCCCAGGGCTATTCCGGCCACGGCCTGAACGTGACCCACTGGTGCGCGAAGTTGTTGGGCGAAGCGATCCATGCAGGACACAGCAAAGGCTTTGACGTGTTCAGCGCCGTGCCGCACATGACCTTCCCCGGCGGACGCGCCCTGCGCTCGCCGTTGTTGGCCCTGGGCATGTTCTGGTATCGGATGCGGGAAATGCTGGGTTGACCACCGAGCGCCTGAGACGAGGGTCGGCCCTCGCCTCAGGCATCCGGATTATTGAGGAATCGGAATGTTGACGCCTTCCTTCTGCAGATCCTCGCGAACCGACTGGAACTTCTGATACTTGGACAGTTCGATCGGCCCGTCATAGGTCATGCTTTGCATCTTGCGGGGCGGATACTTGATGTAGGTCTGCATGAGCTTGTTGATCGCCTGACTGATCGGCACCATGGTCCAGGTACGCTCGGTGACGTTGCTCATGAAGATGTCATAGCGTTCCTGTGGGTCTTGATACAAATCGAAGACCTGAGGCACCGTCGCCACGTACTTGGTGGCACCTTTCCAGCCCAGGTTGGTGTCCACGGCCAGCCCGCCAGTCGGCACACCATCGTCGCCGCGCAGATTGAATACGGCTTTGTAGTTGCCCACACGGACAGCCCCCGGCGACAACTCGTTTTCGGTGAAGTAGAACCACTCTTTACGTGGGTCGGGACCAGTGCCGGTGATCACCGGGGTCATGTCATAGCTGTCGAACATGATCGGCTGCCCTTCGCGATCCTTTTCCGGCAATTTGATACCGGCCACCGAGGCGAAGGTCGCCATCAAGTCGAGCCCGCCGAGAATGTCGTGGTTCTTCGCATTGGGCTTGATTTTTCCGGGCCAGGCCATGATCGCAGGGACCCGGTTGCCGCCCTCGCGCACGGTACCTTTGGTGCCACGGAACGGCGTGTAGCCGGCATCCGGATAAACGTCCTGCCAGGCGCCGTTGTCGGTGGTGTAGACCACCAGCGTGTTCTTATCCAGGCCCAGCGCCTTGAGTTTGTCCATGATATGGCCGATGCGCGTATCCAGTTCGACCACCGAGTCGGCGTACTTGGACTTGGAGATCGATTTGTGAACGAACTCCGGTGCCGGCAAGTTTGGCTGGTGCACTTTCATGAAGTTGACGTTGATGAAGAATGGCTTGTCGGATTTGGCGGCGGTGTCGAGGAACTCCAGTGCAGCCTTTTCCACATAACCGTCAAAGTAAGGGATCCCGACGACACCGGGTTTGCCATCGATGACCGGCGTATCGACATACTGGCCGTTGATCTTGAACTCTTCGACCGGCTTCTCCCCGGCCTTGCCCGAGAGCGCGCCCTTGGTCACCTGGGTAAACATCGCCCGGGTTTCCGGGTCCATGTCGGGGAACCAGGTCGGGTCGGCGTAGGTGTAGGCATTGAGGTGATAGAGGCCGACGTACTTCATCACGTCGTAACCTTGGGCATTGGGCAGCGCATAGTCGGCCTCGCCCAAGTGCCACTTGCCGGTGAAGTAGGTCTCGTAGCCGCCGGTCTTGAGTACCGAAGCCAGCGTCCATTCGGCGGCAGGCAAACCACCGCCCTGGCCCTGGAAGGCCACGGTCGTCATCCCGCTGCGATTGGGGATGCGCCCGGTCTGCATGGCGGCTCGCCCCGGGGTGCAGCTCGGTTGTGCGTAGAACGAGAAAAAGGTGGTGCCTTCGGCAGCCAGCTCGTCGATGCTGGGCGTCGGCATGCCACGGCCGACGCCGCCGCCATAGGGCCCCAGATCACCGTAACCGGTATCGTCCGAGACGATGAACAGGATATTGGGCTTTTCCGTTTGAGCAGCCTGGGCCAGCCCGTTAAGTGCGATCAGTAGTGAACCTGCAATGTATAACCTTGAGCGATGCGAGAGTCTTTTCATGGCGACCTTCCTTTATCGGGACGGATCCTTGTGGCTGGATACTTCCTTCAAGTAATCCGCGACCGGACCCTGGTGAGTTACCCCAAACCATGCCCCCTGCTTAGTTCCAGGTGCTCAACGACTCAAACAATGAAACGCCTGTTGCTACTCAAGGCACCCGAAACAGCCTAGTACGGTTGTATTCATAACGCGCAGTGCGTGCAGCGAATTTCGAAGTCGTTCGTCGCCTGCTTCGTCTGCAATACCGTAGGTCGCGCCCGCGGCGGAGTGCTCAGGTTGCGACTTTCGATTTGCTCAATCGCGAGTCACTTCTATATTGAGGGGGTGCTCTGAATTCCCTGCCTTCTGTTGAGCTTGGCCCATGGCAACTACTGATCAGCTGATCATCTGCGAGCACTGCGACAGCGTGTATGAAAAAGTTACGCTCGCCAAACATCAAAAAACCCTGTGCACGCGCTGCGGCGGCGTGCTTCAGCGCTATAACGGCCTTACGGTGGAACAGCGTCTTGCGTTGACCTTCACCGCGTTGATGCTCTGGGTATTCGCCAATTTCTATCCGGTGATGAGCATCAACCTCAAAGGCGTGAAGAACAGCGCAACGCTCTGGGACTCGGTGCTGGCCCTGAGCCTGGGGCCTATTACCTTCATCGCCATGGTGGCGGCGATCGCCATGATCATCGCGCCGATTTTCCAGCTGTTGCTGCTGATCTGGGTGCTGGGCTTCGCCCTCTCCGGGCGACGCTCGCCGGGCTTCAAATTCTGCATGCGCTGGCTGGAAACCCTGAGGCCCTGGAGCATGCTCGAAGTCTGCCTGCTGGGCGCCATGGTCGCGGTGATCAAGCTCGCCGGCCTGCTCGACGTGCTGCCCGGCATAGGGCTGTTCGCCCTGGCTGCGCTGAGCCTGATGATGATCCGCATCGCCGGGCGCGACATCCGCGAACTATGGGACCTTGTATGAGTACGCCTCCCTACGCCGACGAGCTCAACTTGTGCCTGTGTCACACCTGTGGCCTGGCCTGTGACATGACCGGCGCCCCCCACGAGTGCGAGCGCTGCGGTGCGCCGCTGCACCGACGCAAATCCAATTCACTGACCCGCACCTGGGCCTACATGATCGCGGCGCTGGTGTTCTACATCCCGGCCAACCTGTTGCCGGTGATGAACACCCAGATGGTCGGCAACGGTGCCGACAGCACGATCATGAGCGGTGTGCTGGAGTTCTGGGAAGCCGGGGCCTGGGACATCGCCCTGATCATCTTCATTGCCAGTATCGCGGTGCCGGGCATCAAGTTCGTTGCCATCACCTTGCTGCTGGTGACCGTACAACGGGACAGCGAGTGGGCACGAAAAGAGCGCTCGACGCTGTACCGCTTCGTCGAAGTCATCGGCTACTGGTCGATGCTCGATGTGATCGTGGTCGCCCTGGTGGCCTCGCTGGTGAAATTCCAGGCCCTGGCCGACATCGAGCCGCGCCCGGGCATCCTGTTTTTTGGACTGGTGGTGGTGTTCACCATGCTCTCGGCAATGAGTTTCGATCCCCGCATGATCTGGGATAAAGAACGGGAAAACCCACACAATGAGGAGGTCACGGATGAAGTCACAAGCCACTGACGGGCCGCAAGCCCCCGGGCAGGCACCGATCAAGACCCGCCGTTTCAGCGTTTCGCTGGTCTGGATCGTGCCGATCGTAGCGGTGCTGGTGGGTATTTCGCTGGTGGTTCACAGCATTTTGCAGCAAGGCCCGACCATCGTTGTCACGTTCAAGACCGGGGACGGCCTGACCGCGAACAAGACCGAGGTCAAATACCGCAATGTCGTGATCGGTCATGTCTCCGATGTGGAGCTGGCCAATGACCAGAAGAGTGTCAACGCCACCATCAAACTGGCCAAGCAGGCCGAAAGCTTTACCCGTGAAGACTCGCAGTTCTGGGTCGTGCGCCCGCGCATTGGCGCTGGCGGAGTGTCCGGTATCGATACGCTGCTGTCGGGCGACTACATCGGTGCCGATATCGGCCAGGCCAACGGCCGCGCGAAAAACTTCAAGGGTCTGGAAAACCCGCCACCCATCACCTACGGCGAGCCGGGCAAGCGTTTCACCCTGTTCACCCAGGACCTGGGATCGCTGGATATCGGCTCCCCGGTCTACTACCGCAAGATCCCGGTAGGTCAGGTGGTGGCCTATGCGCTGGACCCCGATGGCAAGGGCGTGAACATCGAGCTGTTCATCCATGCCCCCAACGACAAATACGTCACCGAAAATACCCGTTTCTGGAACGCCAGCGGCATCGACGTAAACGTCGGCGCCAACGGTTTTGCGGTCAAGACCGAATCGTTGTCCTCCCTGCTGGTGGGCGGCATTGCCTTCCGCGCACCCGACTACAGCCCTGACGATAAACCTGCCGCCGCGGAGTACGCCTACGAACTGTTCGAAGACCAGCAGACCGCCCTCGCCCCGCCAAACGGCAAGCCGCAGTACCTGGCCATGCGTTTCGACCAGGCACTGCGCGGGCTCAAGGTCGATGCTCCGGTGGAATTCCTCGGTGTCGAAATCGGCAAGGTGGTGGCGGTCAATCTGGATTACGACGAGAAAAAACGCTCCTTCCCGATCAACGTCGGCATCGTGATTTACCCGCAACGCCTGGGTCAGGCCCACATCAAAATGCTCAAGGCGCTCAAGCATGACCCCAATGACGAAGCCGCTGGCGTGCGGCTGATCGGCACTTTTATCGACAACGGCCTGCGTGCCCAGGCCCGCACCGGCAACTTCCTGACTGGTCAGTTGTACATTGCCCTGGACTTCTACCCCAAGGCAGAAAAAGTCGCTTTCGATGCAACCGCACGCCCGGTCGTCATCCCGACCATTCCGGGCAGCCTCGAGCAATTGCAGGAAAAACTCGAATCCATGGTCGACAAGATCAACAAACTGCCGATCGAGCGTATCGCCGGCAATCTCGATGGCAATCTCGTCGAACTGCGCAAGGGCATGATGCAATTCAACGGCAAGGTCTTGCCTGGCGTGCAAACCACTCTGTCGGACTTAAGCAGGACGCTGGAAACGGCCAATTCGACCCTGCAATCCGCCAGTTCGACCTTGGCCGAGGACTCGCCGCAACGGGAAAAACTGGGGCAGACCCTGGATGAACTGGGACGCACGTCGAGATCCTTGCGTGATCTTTCGGATTACCTGGGACGGCATCCGGAATCGCTGATTCGCGGCCGTCCGAACAATGCCGCGCCGCTGGATCTGCAAGGGCCGCCGCGCAATTGAACACAGGAGCATCACCCATGGCTTTTCCGCTGAAGTTCACCCTGGTCACCGCGCTGTTGCTGCTTGCCGCTTGCCGCAGTGAGCCGATTCACTTCCACACCCTGACCCCGACGCAGGTGGGCGATCACTCAAGGGCCACCGTCGGGGTGATCCAGATCGAGACGGTCAGCGTGCCGCCCCAGGTCGATCGTGCGCAGATCGTCATTCGCGAAGGCAACAGTGGCCTGGCGATCCTGGAAACCCAATGGTGGGGCGCGACCCTGGTGGACGAATTGCGCAGTGCGCTGGCCGATCAACTGAGCAACAGTCCTGTACAAGGCAAGCACTCGGTGCGGGTCGATGTGCAGCGTTTTGACTCGGTCCCCGGTCAATACGCGCTGATGGACGTGAAATGGCGCCTGCGCAGTGCCGACACAGGCGACAAGGCACGGGTGATTTGCCGCAGTACCTTGCAAACGCCGTCAGGCCCAACCATCGACGACCTGGTACTGGCCCAGCAAAACAATGTCAAACGCCTGGCCGCACTGATCAGCCAGGCTGCCACCAGATCACAGCCGAGTTGCACTTAGCCCTGAAGGCTTTTTTCCTGCCTCACGGATTAACGGCGACCCGTTCGCCGTTAATCCCATCCATTCAGTCCTCTCTGCTTCGTGCTGCCATCCCACGCAAGAGCAAAAGATAACAATTCCCAGTAGTTGACTAATTACCCGCTGCAACCCCCCTCAGCAACTTTTTCACATTCCGTTCACCGTTCCGACACCTGCGCACATTTAACTTGGCATGCAATTAATTCACCGAAGCAGATTTCGGCGGATATCTATTGTGCTGTTCCAGGTTTTGTTTAACCGCATATTCCCTGGCGCCCCCAACTGGTGGACACACTTGTTTAATTCCGTCTCGCGTAAACCGTCTTCAGGTCTGTCTAAATCGGTCGTCGCCATGGCTGCACTGACTGTCGCCGTGCTGGTCACCGGTTTTGTCCTGTGGCCGAAATCCCCGAACAATCTGGCCCAGGAAGGTACGCAAGCCCGGGCCCAACTGCTGCAACAATGGAGTGCCGGCGAGATCGCGGTGCTGGTTCGTCATACCGAGCGGTGCGACCGCTCCGACAATCCTTGCCTGGGTCCGGCTGACGGCATTACCCGTGTCGGCAGTGAAGCGGCCGCCGGTGTTGGCCAAGGCCTGGCACGCCTGGGTCTGAAGCAGACCGACATCCTGACCAGCCCGGTGACGCGCACCGTGCAGACCGCGCATTACATGTTTAACAGTGACCCTCAGACCCAGGTATGGCTGGCGACCTGCGGCACGACCCTGCGTAACGATGTCGTGGCGCACAAGGTGGCCCACCGCAACCTGGTGCTGGTGACCCATAGTGGCTGCATCGCTGACTTTGAAAAGCAGGCCGGCCTGAAACATGCGGCGAAGGATGCCGAGTATGGCAGTGCGTTGTTTGTCCGCATCGATGGAAACGGACAACTGCAAGTACTCGGCATCGTGAATGCCGAGGACTGGAATACCCTGCTGCAAGTAAAAGACTGAGTCATTACGCAACGACAACTTTGGTAGCAAGTTACTTCGAAGTTGACTGAATAACAGCTGAACAAACGGCGAGAAGTACGAATCAACTTCTCGGCGTTCAATATCATCCCGCCTTTCTCTCATGCAAGTTGCACATCACTTTTCAATCAACGTTTTCAGCGCCAAGGTCGAGACATGACGTCAAATCAGCCACTGCCAGATTTTATTGGTCATTCATCCCGCCTGCACGTCCCGACGACACCTGGCAACGAGCGCTGGATGCTGTTCGCCCTGGTACTGGCATTCATGGCGTTCTACTTGCTGCCGCTGATGAGCCACGGCCTGTGGATTCCCGACGAAACCCGTTATGCCCAGATCAGCCAGGACATGCTGCAGGGCGGGAACTGGATCTCGCCGCACTTGATGGGCCTTCGTTACTTCGAAAAACCCATTGCCGGCTACTGGATGATTGCCTTCGGCCAGGCCGTGTTTGGCGACAATCTGTTCGGGGTCCGTATCGCCTCGGCGCTGAGTAGCGGGCTGAGCGTGTGGTTGACCTGGCTGATTGCCCGCCGGCTCTGGAACGATCATCGAACCAGCTTTGCCTGCGCCCTGTTGTACATGAGCTTCGGGCTGATTGCCGGCCAGGCCGGCTACGCCAACCTCGATCCGCAGTTTACCCTGTGGGTCAACCTGAGCCTGGTCTCCCTGTGGTTTGCCATCGACAGCCGCACCACGCGTGCCCGGTTGGGTGCCTGGGCTATCCTGGGCATTGCCTGCGGCATGGGCTTCATGACCAAGGGCTTTCTGGCCTGGCTGCTGCCGGCGGTCATCGCCCTGCCCTATATGCTCTGGCAGCGTCGCATGGGTGAGCTGTTGCGTTACGGGCCACTGGCTGTTGTGGTTGCCACGGCAGTCTGCTTGCCCTGGGCATTGGCCATTCATTATCAGGAACCGGACTTCTGGAATTTCTTCTTCTGGAACGAGCACGTACGCCGCTTCGCCGCCGACAATGCGCAACACGCCCGCCCGTGGTGGTTTTACCTGCCGATGCTGGGCGTTTCTGTCCTGCCCTGGACGGCGTTGTTGCCGGCGACATTCATCCGGGCCTGGAAACACAAGCATCAGCCCGTCAGCGGCTTTCTCCTGCTCTGGCTGTTGCTGCCATTGGCGATTTTCAGCATGAGCAGCGGCAAGTTGCCGACCTACATCATGCCGTGCCTGTTGCCACTGGCACTGTTGATGGGGGATGCACTGACCGGCCTGCTGCAGCGAGCACAGGGGCGGACGATTCGTGTGAACGGGTGGCTCAACGTCATCATTGCCACGGCGGCCCTGGCGGCCTTGCTGTACCTGCAACTGCGCCAGGAGATTTTCGCCAATAGCGAGATGTTCAGCCTGTCCCTGGGACTCATCGTGCTGCTGGGCTGGATCATCGCCAACGCCCTGCAAATCCTGCGGCCATTGACGTTATGGGCGATGCCGGCCCTCGGCATCTGGCTACTGGTAGCACTGCTTCCCGCCGCCATGCCGAGCCAGATCGTCGACAGCAAGATGCCCGACCGGTTTATCTCCGAGCATCTGGACAGCTTGAACCAGACTACCTCGTTGCTGAGCAACGACCTGGGGGCGGCATCGGCCTTGTCGTGGCTGACCAGGCGACCGGAGGTGGCGCTCTACAATGTCGTCGGTGAAATGAAATACGGCCTCCAGGATCCCGCTGCCGCCTCGCGCATTGTGACCCTGCAAGACGTCGGGCGATGGATGACCGAGGCGCGTAAAAAGGGCTCGGTCGGGGTGGTGATGCGGGTCAACAGCGTCGATGAGATTCAGGAAGTCGAAGCGTTGCCCATCGACGGCAAGCGTTATCAGCGCGGCAACCTGCAAGTCCTGATTTTCCCGCAAATCCAGCCCTGATTGCCGGGACGAAAAAAAACCCGAGAAGCCCGGCCGGCCTCTCGGGTTTTGTCGTTTGCGCCCGGTGCAATCAAGCCGATCTTCGCTTCCGGGGTGTTCAGCACAGCGCCAAGGCCGGTACTCTTCGCGTCATCCGTCGACAGTGTTCAACCACCGAGAGCCGTCAATGCCCCTTGCAGGTACGTTCCAGGGATCGAGCGTCAGGATCCTGATTTATCTCTTGTTCACGATCCAGCTTGTCTCCATGGGCGCAATGGAAATGAGCGGCCCGTTCTGGCCCCTGTACCTGCGTGGGCTGACCGACTCCGAAGCGCTGTTCAGCTTCGCCAGCATCGCCGTGTACATCGGCCCCATGCTGGGCATCATGCTCACCAGCGCGTTCTGGGGACGCATCGGTGACCGCCATGGACACAAGCTGATGATGATCCGCGCACTGGCCGGTTTGTCCTTGACGCAGCTTGGCCTGGCCCTGTGCAGCGATATCTGGGTGATCCTGCTATTGCGTTTTTTGCAGGGCGCGTTCGCTGGCTACATTGCCCCGGCCCAGGCCTATGGCGTGAGCATCGAAGCGCCGGCGCGGCGGGCTCGGTTGTTCGCCATTCTGCAGATTTCGACCAATGTCGGCTCCTTGCTCGGCGCGGTGGTCGGCGGGCTGATTCTCGATTACGCGACGTTTTTCTGGATCAATCTCAGCGCCTCGGCGTTGTGCGCGGTGTGCACCGTGGTGGCGGCGCTGACCCTGCCGAATGTGCCGCCTGTTGCGAAAGCGCCCGTGGCGAATGCAGCCCCGCAGTCCAATCGGTCAGGCAGTCTCTGGCGACGTTCGCCGCTGCTGCCGCTGCTGGGTGTCATGGGCATCCTGTTGCTGGCGCGGATGCTCCCGCAAACCTCGTTCGCGCTGTATGTCAGCTCGGTTTTCCAGGTCAGTCATTCGCTGGTGGGCCTGTGCTACGGCTTGCTGGCGCTGGGTTTCATCCTGTCGGCTAGCCCCTGGGCACGGTATTTCGAAAACAGGAGCCGACAGCAGACGCTGCACCGCCTCACTTACATCATCATCGGCTGCGCCGGCCTGAGCGCCGTTGCCGCCATCACCCGCCAACCGTTCGTGTTCGTCGGTGCCTATTTCTTCTGGGGCGTGTTGTTGGGGGCGACCACACCGGTGCTGATGACGCAGATTTCAAAAGCCGCTGGCAATGGTCAACAAGGTTATGTGATGGGAGTCGCGCAAAGCGCCGTGCAACTGGCGTCCATCGCCGGCATCTCGATTGGCGGGCTGCTCAGCCAGGTGTATGGCTTGCAGTACACCTACCTGTTCGTTTGCGCGGCTTATCTGCTGGCCTTGATTCCCATCGTCGCCCTGCGCACTCGCGGCACGCCCATGCCGTCGGGCGAGACCGCTACCGGCGACTGACCCGGCAGGATCGCACTTGCGTCGGAGGCAGACTGTCCATTAGCATTGGGAATACTTCTCAATTACAAAAAACTCATCCATGAGCGACGCCCTCACCGCACCCCACAACAACCACCTGGCCGTGATCGAAGCGCTCTATAGCGGCCATCACGGCTGGCTGTACGCCACATTACGGAAAAAACTGGGCAACGCCATGGATGCGGCGGATCTGACGCAGGACACCTTCACCCGCATCCTGGCTTCGCGGGTAGCGGTCATCGATCAACCCCGGGCCTACCTGAGTTGCGTGGCCAAGGGCATTCTCGTCAACTGGTACCAGCGCAAGGCACTGGAGCGCGCCTACCTCGACGCCCTGGTGTTGTTGCCCGCGCCTGAAGTGCCGTCCCCCGAACTGCGTTTGATCGTGCTGGAAACCCTGCATGAAGTCGACGCGATGCTCGACGCCTTGCCGCCGCTGGTCAAACGGGCATTCCTGCTATCGCAGATCAGCGGCCTGAAGTACGACGATATCGCCGGACAACTGGGGGTTTCACTGATCACCGTCAAACGCTACATGAAGCAAGCCTTCGTGCAGTGCCTGCTGCTGGTGGAATGAATGTCGACTTTGCGCAGTGATATCCAGCTCGATCGACTGGCCCTCGAAGAAGCCGCCGAATGGCTGATCCGCCTGAGTGAAGGCGAACTCGACGAAACCGAACGGGCCGAATGGGAGTGCTGGCAGGTCAGCACGCCTGAGCGCCATCGAGCCTGGTCGCGCGCGCAGTTGCTGCAAAGCAAGCTTGGCGGGCTGCCGCCGTCGCTGGCAATGTCGGCACTGGACCGCCCGAGCAGCCCGGCACGCCGGATGGCGCTGGGCAAACTGGCAATGATTCTGGCGGTGTTGCCCGTCGGCTGGGGCAGTTGGAAGCTGCTGGAGGCGCAACAGTGGACCGCCGACTACCGCACCGCCGTCGGCCAGCAACGCCAACTGACCCTGGCCGACGGGTCGCAGATCACCCTCAACACCGACAGCGCCATCGATGTGCTGTATGACGCCAACCAACGCTTGATCAGGTTGCGCGAAGGGGAAATTCTGGTGCAGACCGCCGCCGACAACCTGCCCCAGGCGCGGCCGTTTCTGGTCAGCACCCGACAGGGGCTGATGCAGGCCCTGGGCACCCGTTTCACTGTGCGAGAACTGTCGACCCGCACCCAACTCGCTGTCCTCGAGGGCGCGGTCAGCGTCCGCTTGTCCGACGCCAGTCGTGCGGCGCCCTTGATCGTCAATGCCGGAGAGCGTACCGATTTTTCGTCGCGCAGCTTTGGCCAAGTGAATCCCGTCGACCGCTCCGTCAGCGCCTGGAGCCAAGGCATGTTGATGGCCGACAACCTGCGACTGGCGGATTTCGTGATCGAACTGGCGCGCTATCGCAGCGGCATCGTGCGCTGCCACCCGGCGATCGCCGATCTGCGGATCTCCGGTGCCTTTCCCATCCGTGAGACCCAACGCACCCTGAACATGCTGGTGCAGACCTACCCGGTCATCGCCAGCGGCCATTTGAGCGGTTACTGGGTGACGCTCTACCCCGCCTGACCCCATGCAAAAAAATATTTGCTGCGCGGGTGATACTTTTTCTGATCTCGGCTGGCAAGGAAAGGAAGAACTTCTCAACCTCGTCGAAAGGGTCATCACTCCATGTTCGTTGCACGCCCTCTGCGCTCGGATCGCTCACTCAAACTGGCGATCCGCAGCGCACTGCTAAGCCTTGCCCTGACCGCTGTCGCCAGCCCGTACGCCCTCGCCGCCGAACCCGCGCAACTGGATGCCAGCGCCAGCCGAACCTACAACATTGCCCCTGGCCCGCTCGGTACGACCCTGTCGAAATTTGCCGTGGAGGCCGGCATTGCGTTGTCGTTCCAGCCATCGCTGACCGATGGCCTGACCAGCCCCGGCCTGTCCGGCACCTACTCGACCCAGGAAGCGATCAGCAAGCTGCTGGCCGGTAGCGATCTGCAAATCGTTGCGCGCGACGATGGCAGCTACACCCTGGTGCGTCGCCCGGCCGACAGCGCGGGTGCCCTGACGCTTGGCGCCACCACGGTCAACGGTACCGATGGGCGCAGCGACGGCTTGCCGGGGGTGTACCCGGGTGGACAGGTCGCCCGTGGCGGCCGGCTCGGCATGCTGGGTAACACCGATGTGATGGACGCGCCCTTCAGCGTCAGCAACTACACCTCGACCCTGATAAGGGATCAACAAGCGGTCACCGTCGCCGACGTACTGGAACGCGACTCTTCGGTGCGCTCGACCGGCCAGACCGGTGGCGTGGTGGACTCGTTCTTCATCCGTGGCTTCCCGGTGGGTGAAGGCAACCTCGGCGAACTGGCCTTCGACGGTATCTACGGAGTCGCCCCCAACTACCGGGTGTTCACCGAATATGCCGAACGCATCGAGGTGATCAAGGGCCCTGGCGCGCTGCTCTACGGCATGTCGCCCAACAGCGGTATCGGCGGCGTGATCAACGTGGTGCCCAAACGCTCGCTGGACGAGGACCTGACTCGTTTTACCGCCAACTACGCGATGAATTCCCAGGTGGGCGGGCATATCGACGTCAGCCGCCGATTTGGCGAGGGCCGCGAGTTCGGCGTGCGCATCAACGGCAGTACGGCAACCGGCGACACCGCCATCGATGATCAATCCCGGGACGTCGACATCGGTGCCATCTCCCTGGACTACCAGGGTGAACGCCTGCGCACCTCCCTGGACCTGATCAGCCAGAAAGAGGAGTTCGACGCCCCTTCGCGCCCCTTCCTGATTGCCAAGGGCGTCGACATTCCCTCCGCCGCCAACGGCCGCACCAACGTCACACAGGAATGGGGCTGGTCCGAAACCCGCGACAAGTCGGCACTGCTCAGCGGCGAGTACGACCTCAACGACGCATTGACCGTGTTCGCCCATGCCGGTGGCGGCAAGTCCGACGTGTCACGGATGTCCGACCAGACCCCGACCATCCTCAACAGCGCCGGCGACACGTCCTCGATTCCCGGTTACTACAAGTTCGAAGTCGAACGCTATACCGTCGACGCCGGCGCCCGGTTGCGCTTCGACACCGGCCCCATCAGCCACAGCACCACCCTGCAGGTCACCCGTTACCGTGACGAACTGTCCCGCGGCATCATTTCCGGGCCACCTGTGCTGTCCAACATCTACCACCCGATCGATCGCCCGAAACCGGGCATCGCAACGCCTGACACACCGAAAGTGTCAGAGACCGAGCTGTCCGGCGTGGCGCTGGCCGATACCCTGTCGGTGCTGGACGAGCGCGTGCAAGTCACCCTGGGATTGCGAAACCAGAGCATCAAATCCGACAACTACAACACGGCCGGTTTCGTCACCACGTCCTACGACGAAAGCGAAACCACGCCAATGTTCGGGGTGGTGGTCAAACCCTGGGACCATGTTTCGTTCTACTACAACTACATCGAGGGTCTGAGCAAAGGCGACATCGCACCGGCCACCGCCTCGAACTCGGGCGAGATCTTCGCGCCTTATATCTCCCGGCAGCAGGAAGTCGGGGTCAAGATCGACTACGGCACCTTCACCTCGACCCTCAGCCTGTTCCAGATCAAGAAACCGAGTGGGGAACTGGCCGACGGCGTGTTCTCGGTGCAAGGCGAACAGCGTAACCGCGGCGTGGAGTGGAATGTGTTCGGCGAAATCGCCCAGGGCACTCGCCTGCTCGGTGGCATCACGCTGCTGGACGCCGAACTGACCAAGTCCGGCACCCCCGCCAACCGTGGCAACAAGCCAGTGGGCGTACCCGACGTCCAGGCCAACCTCTGGGCTGAATGGGATACCCCGTGGGTCGAGGGCCTGACCCTGACCAGTGGTGCGATCTACACCGACAGCCAGTACGTCAACCAGGCCAATACCCAGGAGCTCGACGCCTGGACCCGTTTCGATGCCGGCGCCCGTTACACCACGCGTATCGCCGAGCACCCGACTACGTTCCGGGCGACGGTGCAGAACGTGTTCGACCGTGAATACTGGTCCGGCGTTGCCTCTTACGGCGCGTTCTCCCAGGGCGCGCCGCGCACCCTGCTCATGTCGGCCACCGTCGACTTCTGAAACGCCCGGCCCCGGACAGCGACCTGAGCCGCCGTCCGGGCCGGCCTTTGGCAAAGGTTTCAACCATGGCATCTGTACCTCGACGCAGCCTCGCTGCGTTTTTGCTTGTCGGGCTTCTGGGCATGGCGGCGCTTGCACTGGCGCCGCGACCTGCCGAAGCGGCCGCCCAAGACCCGGCAATCGTAACCGTGACCGACCTGCTGGGACGCAAGGTCAAGGTTCACGTGCCGGTCAGGCGGGTGATACTCGGCGAAGGCCGGCAGTTGTATCTGGTGGCTGCGCTGGATACCCAAAACCCGATCCAGCGCATCGTCGGCTGGCGCAAGGATCTGATCCAGTCCGATCCGGATACCTACGGCGCTTACCTGCGCAAATACCCGGACATTGCGAAAATCCCGACCTTCGGCGGTTTTGAAGACGGCACGTTCGACATCGAGCAGGCCATCTCCCAGCAACCCGATGTGATCATCCTCAACATCGAAGCCCAGCACGCCACCGAAGACGCCCGTTACATCGAAAAGCTCGATGCGCTGGGCATTCCGGTGGTCTATGTCGACTTTCGCAATAACCCGATGCAAAACACCGAGCCGACCATGCGCCTGTTCGGCCAACTGTTTGGCAAGGAGGATCGCGCCGAGGCGTTCATCGATTTTCGCAACCAACAGATTCGCCGGGTCACCTCGCTCATCGAGACCCGCCAACCCGTGCGGCCAAACGTGTTCATCGAACGCATCGGCGGTTACACCGACGATTGCTGCCTGAGCTTCGGCGACGAAAACTTCGGACGCTTTGTCGAAATGGCCGGCGGCAACAACATCGCCAAAGGCATCATTCCCACGACCTTCGGCCAGTTGAACGCCGAACAGGTGGTAGTCGCCAACCCGGATCAGGTGGTGGTCACCAGCGCCAACTGGCAAGCCTTCGCACCGGGCGGACACTGGGTCGGTGTCGGGCCAGGCGCCGACCTGAACCAGGCGCGCAGCAAACTGGCGTGGTACACCGGGCGTCCTGCCTATGCCGGGATCAAAGCCCAGGACGATCAGGCGTTTCACGCCATCTGGCATCAGTTCTACAACAGCCCTTACCAGTTCGTGGCCATTCAGCAACTGGCCAAATGGTTTCATCCGCAACTGTTTGCCGACCTCGACCCCGACGCCTCGTTTCGCGAACTGCATGAGCGCTTTCTGCCAGTGCCCTACGAACCGGGCTATTTTGTCAGCCTGAAGAACCCGGAGGTCACGCCATGAGCTCTCTCGGCGAAGCACCGGTGGTACAGCGTGACGTCTATCGGCATCTGGTGTTGCGCAAACGCTTGATTCTCGTGGCGCTGGCCGCCTTGCTACTGTTCAGCGTACTGCTGGACCTGGCGCTGGGACCGGCGAGCTACAGCCTGGGTGAAGTGCTGGGCGCACTGTTTTCGCCGGATAGCGCTCCGGCACAAGTGCGGGTGGTGATGTGGGATATCCGCCTGCCAGTGGCGTTGATGGCCGTGGCCGTCGGCGCCGCATTGTCCCTGGCTGGCGCGCAAATGCAGACCATCCTCAACAATCCCCTCGCCAGCCCTTTTACCCTGGGCATCTCTGCCGCGGCCAGTTTCGGCGCGGCCATGGGCCTGGCCTTCGGCGTGGCGCTGTTTCCCCTGGCGGCGCAATACATGGTGCCGGTCAATGCGTTCATCATGGCGATGCTGTCGGCGCTGCTGATCCACTTCCTGAGCATGCGCCGCGGCGTTACGGCCGAAACCATCGTGTTGCTGGGGATTGCGCTGGTGTTTACCTTCAACGCACTGCTGGCGCTGGTGCAGTTCTTTGCCACCGAGCAAGCCGTTGCAGCGGTGGTGTTCTGGACCATGGGCAGCCTGACCAAAGCCACCTGGCCCAAACTTGGCGTCATTTGCCTGGTGATCCTGATCACCCTGCCGATCTTCGCCCGACGAGCCTGGGCACTCACCGCGCTGCGCCTGGGCGATGACAAGGCCGCGAGTTTCGGCATCAACGTGCGTAGCCTGCGCTTTCAGACGCTGATCATGGTCAGCCTGCTGGCGTCGTTTCCGGTGGCATTTGTCGGCACCATCGGTTTTATCGGGCTGGTCGGTCCGCACATCGCGCGGATGCTGATTGGTGAAGACCAGCGCTTCTTCCTGCCCGCATCGCTGTTGACCGGGGCGCTGATCCTGTCCGCCAGTTCAGTGGTCAGTAAAACCCTGATACCGGGTGCGATATTTCCGATCGGGGTGGTCACGTCGCTGATCGGCGTGCCGTTCTTCATTTCTCTGATTCTGGGCGGGAAGAAAAACTCATGGTGAAGATTCAACTTGAGAACCTCGGCGCCCGCTACGGCCAGCGCGAGATCATTTCGGGCGTTACCACATCGACCTTTATCGGCGGCCAGGTGGTCGCCGTGGTCGGACCGAATGCCGCCGGCAAGTCCACGCTGTTCAAACGCATGGCCGGGCTGATCGACGGTTCCGGCCGGGTCAACCTGCAAGACTCGAAAAAAGGCCGGCAAGGCATCAGCTACATGCCCCAGGGCCTGAATGCCAGTGCGCGCCTGACTGTCTATGAATCGGTACTGCTGGCGCGCAAGCAACTGACGCCCGGCTGGACCGTTTCTGACGACGAATTGAAACGGGTGGACCAGATCCTCGGCGCCCTGGCGATCACCGAACTCTCCTTTCGCAACCTTGGCGAACTCAGTGGAGGCCAGCAGCAACTGGTCTCGATTGCGCAAACCCTGGTGCGCGAACCCGAAGTGTTGCTGATGGACGAACCCACCAGCGCCCTGGACATGCACCGCCAGGTGCAGGTACTGAACTTCATGCGTGAACTGGCGCGAAAGCGCGAGGTGATCGTGTTCATCGCCATCCATGACCTGAATCAGGCGCTACGCTTTGCCGATCAGGTATTGGTCATCGCCGAGGGCACGACAAAAGGCAGTGGCCCCTGCGAAGAAGTGATCACCGGGCAGATGCTGCGAGAGGTCTACAAGGTCGACGCCAGGATCGAAACATGCAGCCGGGGACAGCGCCATATCCTGATCGACGACATCGTTTGATCGACGAGTAGAACCATAGTCGGCGCAGTGCTGCTAATCTGAATGACAATTACATGTATTAGCGGTTTTTTTGACGTTATTTTCTCATTTGGATCTCTACATTCCCTGCAATCCAAAACATGCAAACGATTCGCATTGGTTAACTGGCGTTTCAATGCGCATGACTCTCAAAAAATGCACCAGGAGCAGCCCGCAGAATGATTCCGAAAATCCCTTCGTTCTTGAAAAAAGCCCTGCTGGCCACCGCTTTGCTGAGCGCCGGCCAGGTCTATGCCGCTGACTCCGTCGGCATTGTGGTGTACAACGCGCAACACGAAGGCCTGACCAAGGCCTGGGTCGAGGGTTTTACCCAGGAGACCGGTATTCCCGTCACCTTGCGCAACGGCGACGACACCGAGATGGGCAACCAGATCGTGCAGGAAGGTGCAGCTTCTCCGGCGGACGTATTCCTGACCGAAAACTCCCCGGCCATGGTGCTGGTCGACAACGCCGGACTGTTTGCGCCGGTCGACAAAACCACGCTGGAGCAGGTTGACTCCGCCTACCGCCCGGCCCACGGCAAATGGATCGGAATCGCCGCACGCTCCACGGTGTTCGTCTACAACCCGAGCAAACTGACGGAAGCAAACCTGCCGAAATCGATCATGGACCTGGCCGATCCAAGCTGGAAAGGCCGCTGGGCCGCGTCGCCAGGCGGTGCTGACTTCCAGGCCATCGTCGCTGCCATCCTGGAGCAAAAGGGTGAAGCCGCCACGCTGGAATGGCTCAAGGGGATGAAAACCAACTACACCAACTACCGTGGCAACAGCTCGGTACTCAAGGCCGTGAATGCCGGGCAGATCGACAGCGGTGTGATCTACCACTATTACAGCCTGGTCGATCAGTCCAAGACCGGCGAAAACAGCAAAAACACCGCCCTGTACTACTTCAAGCACAAAGACCCTGGCGCTTTTGTTAGCATCTCCGGCGGCGGCGTCCTCGCCTCCAGCAAACACAAAGAACAAGCTCAGGCATTCCTCAAATACATTACCGGCAAGGATGGCCAGGCTGTGCTGAAGAACGGCAAGTCGTTTGAGTACGCCGTGGGCAAAGGCGCTGAATCCAACCCTAAACTGGTGCCTCTGCAGCAACTCGATGCGCCAACTGTCGATGCTTCGAAACTCGACAGTAAAAAAGCCGTGGAGCTGATGACACAGGCCGGACTGCTCTAATTGATGCCTGAAACCCTGCCAGCGGGTGTCGCCGAGGCGACACCCGCACATTTGCGTCGACGATCCCGCGGAATTTTTGCAGGACGTGGCGGCGTATGGGTGATCGGTTTGTCGGTGCTGGTTTCATTACTGGCACTGCTACCGATCGCCTACGTTATTGGCGTGTCCCTGCAGACAGGCTGGTCAACCGTCGTGACCCTGGTGTTCCGCCCCCGGGTCGGTGAGCTACTGGTCAACACCGTGTTGCTGGTGCTGCTGACGATTCCCTTGTGCGTGGCGCTGGGGGTGACACTGGCCTGGCTCACGGAACGCACGAATTTGCCGGGACGGCGCTGGTGGTCGCTGCTGGCCACCGCACCGCTGGCGGTGCCCGCCTTCGTTCACAGCTACGCCTGGGTCAGCCTTGTGCCACCGATTCACGGTTTGTTTGCCGGTGTCCTGGTCTCGGTCATTGCCTACTTCCCGTTCCTGTATTTGCCGGTGGCGGCCACCTTGCGCCGACTCGACCCGGCCATCGAAGACGTCGCCGAATCCATGGGGCTCAAACCCTGGCAGGTATTTTTCCGCGTGGTGCTGCCACAATTGCGCCTGGCGATCTGCGGCGGCGCCTTGCTGGTCGGCCTGCACCTGCTGGCCGAGTATGGCCTGTACGCCATGATCCGCTTCGACACCTTTACCACCGCGATCTTCGATCAATTCAAATCGACCTTCAACGGTGCAGCGGCGCACATGCTGGCCAGTGTCCTGGCGCTGTGTTGCCTGGCGATGTTGACGGCTGAATCCGCCGCCCGGGGTTCGGCACGTTACGCTCGCGTCGGTTCGGGGAGTTCCCGGGAGCAACGGGTCGTGCGACTGAAACTGGCACCCACCCTGCTCTCACTGACGCTGCAAATCCTGACCTGCGCCCTGGCCCTGGGTGTGCCCTTGATCACCCTGGGCAAATGGCTGATCGCCGGCGGCGTGGAAGTCTGGGACATGGCCGAGTTGTTGCCCGCCCTGGAGCAAACCCTGTTGCTCGGTATCGCCGGCGCGGCGCTGACCACCTGCGCGGCAATCCCGATTGCCTGGCTGTCGATCCGCTACCCCGGCCGTCTGCAACGAGTGCTGGAAAGCTGCAACTACATCACCAGCTCCCTGCCCGGAATTATCGTGGCGCTGGCGCTGGTGACCGTCACCATCCATTTCGCCCGGCCGATTTACCAGACCACCTTTACCGTGCTGCTGGCCTACCTGTTGATGTTCTTGCCCCGCGCCCTGGTGAGCCTGCGCGCAGGCATTGCCCAGGCCCCGGTGGAACTGGAGAACATCGCCCGCAGCCTGGGCCGCTCGCCGGCCCGGGCCCTGTGGCTGATCACCCTGCGCCTGGCCGCGCCGGGGGCTGCCGCCGGCGCGGCGCTGGTGTTCCTGGCGATCACCAACGAACTGACCGCCACCCTGCTGCTGGCCCCGAACGGCACGCGCACCCTGGCGACCGGATTCTGGGCCATGACCAGCGAAATCGATTACGCGGCCGCCGCACCCTATGCCTTGTTGATGGTCATGCTGTCGCTGCCGTTGACCGGACTTCTTTATCACCAATCGAAAAAAACGGCTGGCCGATGAACACTCTCGAACTGAATGCCCTCTACAAGTCCTATGGCGCTCATTGCGCCCTGGACAACGTCAGCCTGTCGGTTCCCAGCGGCAGCCGTACGGTCATCGTCGGCCCTTCCGGCTCGGGTAAAACCACCTTGTTGCGGATGATTGCCGGCTTCGAGTTCCCCGATTCCGGGCGTCTCTCGCTCAATGGCCAGACCCTGGTCGACGGCACCCACGAAGTGCCAGCCCACCAACGCCTGATCGGCTACGTACCGCAGGATGGCGCACTGTTCCCGCACATGACCGTGGCGGCGAATATCGGCTTCGGCTTGTCGACCAAGGGTACCGAGAAACACCAGCGCGTCGCCGAATTGATGGACAGCGTGGCACTGGACGCGAAGATGGCCGTGCGCTGGCCTCACGAATTGTCCGGTGGCCAGCAACAGCGTGTGGCCCTGGCCCGCGCCCTGGCGCAGCAGCCACGGCTGATGCTGCTGGACGAGCCGTTCTCGGCGCTCGATACCGGATTGCGCGCCGCGATGCGCAAGATGGTTGCGCGGCTGCTGGAAGACTCGGGCGTCACCACCATTCTGGTCACCCATGACCAGAGTGAAGCCCTGTCGTTCGCCGACCAGTTGGCGGTGATGCGCCATGGTCGCCTGGTCCAGTCTGGGCACCCGCTTGACCTCTACCGCTATCCCGAAGACGAGCAAACCGCCCTGTTCCTGGGGGATGCCGTGGTGATGCCCGCCCGCATCGAGGCCGGTTGGGCCCATTGCGACCTGGGACGGATCCCGGTCAACAACCACCGCAACAACAGTTCGGCGCAGATCATGCTGCGCCCCGAACAGCTGCAATTGGCCAGTATCCTCCCCAGCGACCCGGATGCCGGTGGTTGCCGGGCCGTGGTCACTGATCGGGACTTCAGCGGCAACACCTGCACACTGACGGTTGAACTGCAGACATTGACCAGCCGCGAGCAACCGGGCCGTTCACTGCTGGTGCGCAGTTCAGGCATGTATGCACCACCCGCCGGCAGCGCGGTTCAGGTCTCGACCATTGGCCACGCCCATGTGCTGAGCGAGATGTAATCGTTCACAGATCGAATCGATCCACTGCCCGACGTCGCTCGTTGTCGTCGCGCACATCGTAGTTGGCCGTGGTCTGGATATTGCTGTGGTGTGCCAGTTTCTGCGCAATCGACAAGTCATGCTCCTCGATCACCCGGGTAATGAATGAACGCCGGAAGTCGTGGGGCATGATTTTCACCCCGACCTGCGCGCCCCGCTGCCGGGCGATGTAGTAAATCGCATGTTTGGTGATGCGTTCACGGGTGATGTGGCTGCCACGGCGGATGCGGTTGAACAGGAACGGGTCGTCCGACTCCCCTTCCTTGAGCAACGAACGGCGCAATTCAAGCCAGGCTTCAAGCTTGGCGAAGGCCCAGGCCGGGGCGTACTTGATCAATTGCTTGTTGCCCTTGGCCGTCACCCGCAGGCTGCGCTCGGTGAAATCGACCTGGTCCAGTTCGAGGTTCACCGATTCGGACTTGCGCATCCCCGAACCGTACAGAATCCCGATGATCGCCGCATCGCGCAGGCCTTGTGGCCGCGGATCGGCAGCGCAGACCGCCATCAGCTCCTGGATCAGCGTGCGCCTGAGATTGCGCCCCTGGGACAGCCGTGTACCGGCAATGCCTTTCACCGAGCGCATCTTCAGCAGGTGCTCCTGAGAGATCAGGCTCATGCGCCAGGCTTCGTTCATCACCCCGCGCACCGCGTTGACATACAGCGAAGAGGTGTTCGGCGCGTAGCCGTCCGTGCGTAAAGTGGCCACCAGCGCGATCACGTCCTCGGGCTGCAGGTCGTGCCAGGGGATCTCCTCGATATCGTGGTCTTCGAAGCCCAGGCGATCGGCCGCATCCTGCAGCACATAACGCATGGTCAGCTGGCTGGAGGGCGCCAGTCGCGCCAGATACAGGGTCAACGGATTGGTGAGGGGCCTACGTGAATCGGTTACAGGTAAGTCAATCAAACGAAACAGCCTTGAATGTAAACAGTTCAGTGAAAACAACTAAGAAGTGAAAATGCGATGATGTAAAAGACATTATTGCTGTAGGACTTTTCCTAAAAAACGCCATAAACGCGGGAAGTCTGAACAGCGGCTTAATAGCTTTCAGATAAACGTTTCCCCAACCGTTTTTTCATGTTCCTTTCACAAAATCGGGCATAACCTTCTATAAAGTCGGCGCAACCCAGATGGACGTCCAACCTGCCGGCCATGGCGAAAAAAGTCAACCCATGCGGTTTTTCGCCGACATCCGGTAACTAGTTGATTTGATGCAAATTCTGATTTAGCGTCTATGCTGATTTTTGGATCCCTTTTAGCCTCAAAGGCTATTTACGTTTTCAGCCCCCGAGGTGCCCATGAGTCAGGCGTTTCTCCCTTTTTCCCGTCCCAGTATCGGCGACGAAGAAATCGCTGCCGTAGAGCAAGTATTACGCTCCGGGTGGATCACTACCGGGCCGAAGAACCAGGCACTGGAAGAGCACTTTGCCAACTACGTCGGTTGCCGACATGCCGTCGCACTTTCCTCGGCAACCGGTGGCATGCATATCACCCTGCTGGCACTGGGCATCGGTCCCGGCGATGAAGTGATTACGCCGTCGCAGACCTGGGTGTCCACCGCCAACATGATCACCCTGCTGGGCGCCACGCCGGTGTTCGTCGATGTCGACCGCGACACGCTGATGACCGACGTGGCCACGATAGAAGCCGCGATCACGCCGCGCACCAAAGCCATCATCCCGGTGCATTACGCCGGTGCGGCATTCGATCTCGATCCGCTTTATGCCCTGGCCGACAAACACGGCATCGCCGTGATCGAAGACGCCGCCCACGCCGCAGGTACTCTTTACAAAGGTCGTCACGTCGGCGCCAAAGGCACGGCGATCTTCTCGTTCCACGCGATCAAGAACATGACCTGCGCCGAAGGCGCCATGTTCGTCAGCGACGATGAAGCCCTGGCCTCGCGGGTACGCATGCTCAAGTTTCACGGGCTGGGGGTTGATGCCTATGACCGCCTGACCCACGGCCGCAAGCCCCAGGCCCAGGTGGTCGAGCCCGGCTTCAAGTACAACCTGGCCGACATCAACGCGGCCATCGCCCTGGTGCAACTGGAGCGCCTGGACGAGATCAACGCCAAGCGCACGCAACTCGCCCAGACCTACTTGCAGCGCCTTGAAGGCTTGCCGGTCCAGCCGCTGGCCGTTCCAACGTATTCGCAAAAACACGCCTGGCACCTGTTCATCCTGCGTATCGACGCCGAGCGGTGCGGGCTGGATCGCGAAGCGTTCATGAAAGCTCTCCAGGAACAGAATGTCGGCAGCGGCATTCACTTCATCGCCACACACCTGCACACCTACTACCGCCAGCGTTACCCCAACCTGTACCTGCCCAACACCGAATGGAATTCGGCGCGGCTGTGTTCGATCCCGTTGTTCCCCGACATGACTACCGACGATGTCGAGCGCGTCGTCGGTGCCATTGAAAACTGCATGGACAGAAGCCTTTGAGACCTTACCCAATCAACTTCGTTTCGATCGTCATTCCGGTCTACAACGAACAGGAAAGCCTGCCAGAGTTGCTTCGTCGCACCGAAGCAGCGTGTCAGCAACTGGCCCATCCCTACGAGATCGTTCTGGTCGACGACGGCAGCCGCGATGATTCTGCGCAGATCCTGGAAGACGCCGCCTCCCGCGAAGGCAGCCCTGTGGTGGCGGTGATCCTCAACCGCAACTACGGCCAGCACGCAGCGATCATGGCCGGTTTCGAACAGTGCAAGGGCGATGTCGTCATTACCCTCGATGCCGACCTGCAAAACCCGCCCGAAGAAATCCCGCGACTGATCGAGCAGGCCGAACTTGGCTATGACGTCGTCGCGACGGTGCGCAACAACCGCCAGGATTCGGCCCTGCGGCGCTGGCCTTCGAAGCTGATCAACCTCGCCGTGCAACGCTCCACCGGAGTGGCCATGAGTGACTACGGCTGCATGCTGCGCGCCTACCGACGCACCATCGTCGACGCCATGCTCGCCTGCCGTGAACGCAGCACCTTCATTCCGATCCTGGCCAACAGCTTTGCCCGCCATACCACGGAAATCCTCGTGACCCACGCCGAGCGTGAACATGGCGACTCCAAGTACAGCCCGATGCGC
Source organism: Pseudomonas sp. P5_109 (assembly GCF_034009455.1). NCBI lineage: Bacteria > Pseudomonadati > Pseudomonadota > Gammaproteobacteria > Pseudomonadales > Pseudomonadaceae > Pseudomonas > Pseudomonas sp. P5_109. The sequence continues at coordinate 3,320,344 of NZ_CP125380.1, read as the reverse complement.
CTGATCAACCTGATGTTCGACCTGGTCACCTGCATGACCACCACGCCACTGCGACTGCTGAGCATCGTCGGCGTCGGCATGGCGGCCCTGGGCGTGCTGTTCGCCATCGCGCTGATCCTGTTGCGCCTGGTGTTCGGCGCCGGCTGGGCCGGTGGCGGTACGTTCGTACTGTTCGCCGTGCTGTTCGTCTTCACCGGTGGTCAATTCATCGGCATGGGCCTGTTGGGTGAATACCTGGGCCGCATGTACAGCGACGTGCGTGCGCGTCCGCGCTTCTTCATTGAAAAGGTGCTGCGCAACCAGCCCGCCTCCACTGTTTCCTCCGCTTCCGTTGTCACCGTCGACGGCCTTACTTCCACGTCTTCAGATCAGGTTCCTTCATGAGTGCAAAAGCTGTTGTCTTCGCCTATCACGATATTGGCTGTGCCGGCATCGAATCCCTGCTCTCCTCCGGTTTTGAGATCGCTGCGGTGTTCACCCACGCCGACGATCCGAAGGAGAACGCGTTCTACGGTTCCGTCGCGCAACTGTGCGCCCGCCACGGCATTGCCGTGCATGCGCCGGAAGATGCCAACCATCCGTTGTGGATCGAACGCATCGCCAAGCTCGATCCCGACTACATCTTCTCCTTCTACTACCGCAACCTGCTGAGCGAACCGCTGCTGGCCACGGCGCGCAAAGGCGCGTTCAACCTGCACGGTTCGCTGTTGCCACGCTACCGTGGTCGCGCACCGGCCAACTGGGTGCTGGTCAACGGCGAAACCGAAACTGGCGTGACCCTGCACCGCATGGTCAAGCGCGCCGATGCGGGTGCCATCGTCGCCCAGCAAAAAGTCGCGATCGAGCGCAGCGACACCGCGCTGAGCCTGCACGGAAAACTGCGCCTGGCGGCCGCTGACCTGCTGCGCGACACCCTGCCGGCGCTGCTGCAAGGCAAGGCCAGTGAAACCCCGCAAGACGAATCCAAAGCCACCGTGTTCGGTCGTCGTACCCCGGCTGACGGCAAACTGGTCTGGGCCAGACCGGCCGAAGAGCTGTTCAACCTGGTCCGCGCCGTGACCCAGCCGTACCCGGGCGCCTTCTGCGCGGTGGGCGAGCACAAGTTGATCGTCTGGAGCGCCGAAGTCGCCAAGGGCAACGACGGCCTGGCGCCGGGCCGCGTCATCAGCGTCGACCCGCTGCGCATCGCCTGCGGTGAAGACTCGCTGATCATCAACGCCGGCCAGCGCAACGACAACGGTCTGTACCTGAGCGGTCCGCAACTGGCCAATGAACTGGGCCTGGTGGACGGTTCCGTGTTGCGCGGTGCCGAATCCGGTCGTGCCCCACGTCGCACCCGCGTGCTGATCCTTGGCGTCAACGGCTTCATCGGCAATCACTTGTCCGAGCGCCTGCTGCGCGACGACCGTTACGAAGTCTACGGCCTGGATATCGGTTCGGACGCCATCGAGCGCCTGCGCAGCCACCCGAACTTCCACTTCGTCGAAGGCGATATCAGCATCCACTCCGAGTGGATCGAGTACCACATCAAGAAGTGCGACGTGGTCCTGCCGCTGGTGGCCATCGCCACGCCAATCGAATACACCCGTAACCCGCTGCGTGTATTCGAACTGGACTTCGAAGAGAACCTGAAACTGGTTCGCTACTGCGTCAAGTACAACAAGCGCGTGATTTTCCCGTCGACTTCGGAAGTCTATGGCATGTGCCAGGACAACAACTTCGACGAAGACAACTCCAACCTGGTGGTCGGCCCGATCAACAAGCAGCGCTGGATCTACTCGGTGTCCAAGCAACTGCTGGACCGCGTGATCTGGGCTTATGGCCAGAAAGGCCTGAACTTCACCCTGTTCCGTCCGTTCAACTGGATGGGTCCGCGCCTGGATCGTCTGGATTCGGCCCGTATCGGCAGCTCCCGGGCGATTACCCAGTTGATCCTGAACCTGGTGGAAGGTACGCCGATTCGCCTGTTCGACGGTGGCGAGCAAAAACGCTGCTTCACCGACATCGCCGACGGTGTGGAAGCGCTGGCACGGATCATCGACAACGACAACGATGTCTGCAATGGCCAGATCATCAACATCGGCAACCCGGAAAACGAGGCCAGCATCCGTCAGTTGGGCGAAGAGCTGCTGCGTCAGTTCGAAGCGCACCCGTTGCGCGCCAACTTCCCTCCGTTCGCCGGCTTCCGCGACATCGAAAGCAAGGCGTTCTACGGCACCGGCTACCAGGACGTGTCGCACCGCAAGCCAAGCATCGCCAACGCCAAGCGCCTGCTGGACTGGACGCCAACCGTGGAGATGAGCGAAACCATCGGCAACACCCTGGACTTCTTCCTGCGTGAAGCCATGCTCGAAATCGCGGACAAGCGCTAATGCAGGCGGGACTGCGGATTGATGTCGACACCTACCGGGGCACCCGTGAAGGGGTGCCGCGTTTGCTGGAAATCCTTGATGAAGCCCAGGTCAAGGCGACGTTCTTCTTCAGTGTCGGGCCGGACAACATGGGGCGCCACTTGTGGCGCCTCATCCGTCCACAGTTTCTCTGGAAAATGCTCCGTTCCAATGCAGCCGGCCTGTATGGCTGGGACATTCTGCTGGCCGGCACCGCATGGCCTGGAAAACCGATCGGCCGTGACCTGGGGCACTTGATGCGCCAGGCCCGGGACGCCGGGCATGAAGTTGGACTGCACACCTGGGATCACCATGGCTGGCAAGCCAACGCCGGGACCTGGAGCGACGCGCAACTGATCGAACAGATCCGCAAGGGTGTAGACACGCTCAGCGACATTCTCGGCGAGAAAGTCGACTGCTCGGCGGTCGCCGGCTGGCGAGCGGACGAGCGCGTGATCGAAGCCAAGCAGGGTTTTGGTTTTCGCTACAACAGCGACTGCCGTGGCCAAAGTCTGTTCCAGCCGAGACTGGCCAACGGGCAATTGGGAACGCCGCAGATCCCGGTGGACCTGCCGACCTTCGACGAAGTGGTCGGGCCGACCGTCGCCGCCAAGGATTTCAACAGGTTCATCCTGGACCGGTTCACTCCGGAAAAACTCAATGTCTACACAATCCATGCCGAGGTAGAAGGGATTCTGATGGCCAACGATTTCCGTCAACTGCTGAGCGATGCACGTCAGCGCGACATCCGTTTTCAACCCTTGGGCGATTTGTTGCCCGAGCCCCCTGACAGCCTGCCGGTCGGCCGCGTGATACGTGGTGCGCTCGAAGGTCGCGAAGGCTGGCTGGGAGTGCAAGGCGCATGAGCAAACGCTGGGCTTTTCCGTTGTTGCTGGCGCTAATGGCGCTGGCGTACCTGCTGCCGCTGGGCAGTCATGGCTTATGGATTCCTGACGAAACCCGCTACGCCCAGATCAGCCAGGGCATGCTCCTGAGCGGCAACTGGGTGTCGCCGCATTTCATGGATGTACGTTATTTCGAAAAACCGGCGGCCGGTTACTGGATGATTGCCATCGGTCAGGCGCTGTTCGGCCAGAACCTGTTCGGGGTGCGCTTCGCTTCTGCGCTGAGCACTATCCTGAGCGTGTTGCTGTGCTACCTCGTCGCCCGCCGCATGTGGAACGATCCGCGCAAGAGCTTCGCCTGCGCATTGCTCTACATGAGCTTCTCGGTCATTGCCGCTTCAGCCGGTTATGCCAACCTCGATCCGCAGTTCACCTTCTGGGTCAACCTGAGCCTGGCCGCGTTGTGGTTTGCACTGGACAGCGTCGGCCGCGTTCAACGCCTGTTCGCGTGGGCGGTACTGGGCCTGGCGTGCGGCATGGGCTTCATGACCAAGGGCTTCCTGGCCTGGCTGCTGCCGGTGCTGGTCGCCCTGCCTTGGGTCATCTGGCAAAAACGCTGGCGTGAACTACTGGTCTACGGCCCGGTAGCGGTCGTGGTCGCCATCGTCGTCAGCCTGCCATGGGCGCTGGCAGTGCACGCCCAGGAGCCGGACTACTGGCGGTTCTTCTTCTGGCACGAACATATCCGCCGTTTTGCCGGGGACGATGCCCAGCATGACGCGCCATGGTGGTACTACCTGCCGTTGCTGGTGGCCTTCAGCATGCCGTGGGTCGCATTGTTGCCACCGGCGTTGAAACAGGCCTGGCAGACCCGACGCCAGTCCAACATCGCCTTCCTGCTGCTCTGGTTATGTATGCCGCTGTTCTTCTTCAGCCTGAGCAAAGGCAAGCTGCCGGCCTACATCCTGCCGTGCCTGTTACCTCTGGCATTGTTGCTCGGCCATGCACTGGCTGACCGATTGAAGCTGGAACAAGGTCGCGTCCTGGGCATCAACGGCCTGTTGAACCTGGTGCTGGGTGTGACCGTCCTGCTGGCCCTGGTTTATCTGCAACTGAAAAAGCCGATCTATGATCATGAACTGCACAACCTGGTGTTGGTGTTCATCGGCTTGATCGGCTGGATCATGGCCAACCTGCTGCAAGCCTTCCGCCCGCTGCAATGCTGGGCCGCCCCGGCTTTCGGCAGCCTGTTGTTCGTCGGCGTGCTGCCGGCCGGCCTGCCCAATTCCGTCGTCGCCAATAAAACACCTGACCAGTTCATCCTCGATCACGCCCAGGAACTTGGCCAGAGCGCCAAGTTGTTGAGCAACGACCTGGGTGCCGCGTCGGCGTTGTCCTGGCGGGTGAAACGGCCGGAAGTGGCTTTTTTCAACACGATAGGCGAATTGAAATATGGCCTTGCCTATCCTGACTCGCTTAAGCAGCGCGTCGACCCCGATCAGGTCCAACAGTGGATGCACGATGCCCGCCAGCAAGGCTCGGTGGGTGTGGTCATGCGGGTCAAGGGCGAAGAAGAGCTGCGCGAACTTGAACAATTGCCCAAAGAGGGCAAGCGCTACGAACAAGGCAACCTGGTGATTTTGATCATTCCACAGGCGACACTATGAGCCTGCTATTGCTACTGCTCGCCTGCCTGCTGACCTGCCTGGGCCAGATCGCCCAGAAATATGCCGTGGAAAGCTGGCGCGGCCAGTCATCCGGGTGGGCGGACAAACTGCGTTCGCCCTGGCTTTGGCTGGCCCTGGCCTCATTGGGGCTGGGCCTGCTGGTGTGGTTGCTGGTACTGCAACGCCTGGAAGTCGGGATTGCCTATCCGATGCTGAGCCTGAACTTCGTGCTGATCACCCTGGTTGCGCGTTTCGTGTTCCACGAAACCATCGACCGCCGCCACTGGCTGGGTGTGGCACTGGTCATCGGCGGCGTGGCATTGCTGGGGCAACACGCATGAACCCGACTCGCGGAATCACCTTCGCACTGGGCAGTGTGTTGCTGGTCAGCGCCGCCCAATTGGGCATGCGTTGGAGCATGAGTCACCTGCCTCAACCCGAACAATGGCTCAGCGCTCACATCGACCTGAGCGCCGTTGCCTTGGTGCTCGTGGCCATCTTCGCCTATGCCTTGTCGATGCTCTGCTGGCTCGCCGCCCTGCGGGACCTGCCCCTGGGCCGTGCCTACTCGCTGCTGAGCATCAGCTATGCGCTGGTGTACTTGTTGGCCGCCAGCCTGCCACTGTTCAACGAAGCATTCAGCCTGACAAAAAGCCTTGGCGTGGCATTGGTCATCCTCGGCGTCATTACCATTAATTCTCGACCTGCTCGTGCGCCCGAATCAAGGAGTGCCCCATGAAAATCAGTGTGTTTGGTAGCGGTTATGTTGGCCTGGTGCAGGCAGCGGTATTGGCGGAAGTCGGCCACGACGTGGTCTGCATGGACGTTGACGAGAAGAAGGTCGAACTGCTCAAGCAGGGCCACGTGAGTATTTTCGAACCCGGGCTCGCCAGCCTGGTACGCGAAGGTCTTGACGCCAAACGGTTGCAGTTCACCTGCGACGAAAAATTTGCCGTCCAGCACGGTCAGGTGCTGTTCATCGCGGTCGGTACTCCGTCCCGGGACGACGGCTCGGCAGACTTGCGCTACGTGATGTCGGTGGGCGAAGCGGTAGCACGGCATCGTGAACAGCCGGCGATCCTGGTGGAAAAATCCACCGTCCCGGTCGGCACCGGCGACGCCTTGCGTGCCCACATCGACAAATGCCTGCTCAATGCCGGGCGCGTACTGCAGTTCGATATCGTCTCCAACCCGGAATTCCTGAAAGAAGGTTCCGCCGTGGCCGACTGCCGACGCCCGGACCGTATCGTCGTAGGCTGTGAGCGCGAAGAAGTGCGTGACGTGATGCGCGACCTTTACTCGCCCTTCAACCGCAATCACGAACGCATCATGTTCATGGACTTGCGCAGCGCCGAGCTGACCAAATACGCCGCCAACTGCATGCTGGCGACCAAGATCAGCTTCATCAACCAGATCGCCGAGCTGGCCGAACACCTGGGTGCCGACATCGAATCGGTACGCCTGGGCATCGGCGCCGACTCGCGCATCGGCTACCACTTCATCTACCCCGGTTGCGGCTACGGTGGCTCATGCTTCCCCAAGGACATGCGCGCCCTGATCCACAGCGCCGAAGAGGCCCATTGCTCCAGCGACCTGCTGCAAGCAGTGGAAGCGATCAACGAGCGGCAGAAACACAAGTTGTTCGAGCGCATCAACGCGTTCTACAAGGGCGACTTGCGTGGCAAGACCTTTGCCTTGTGGGGCCTGGCGTTCAAGCCAAACACCGACGACATGCGCGATGCTCCGAGCCGGGTGTTGCTGGAATCGCTGTGGGCCGCCGGGGCAAATGTCCGCGCATTCGATCCCGAAGCCATGCAGGAAACCCAGAAGCTGTATCCCGATGAATCGAAACTGATGCTCATGGGCACGCCTGAGTCGGTCCTGTCCGGTGCCGATGCACTGATCATCTGCACCGAATGGCAACAGTTCAAGGCGCCGGACTTCGAGCTGATCCAGCAGCGACTCAACGCACCGGTGATCTTCGACGGCCGCAACCTGTACGACGCAGACCGCCTGGCACGCATCGGTTTCACCTACTTCCCGATCGGCCGGGGCGAATCGCGCAAATTGCCGATGCCTCATCAGCAATGGTCAACCGAAGCCGTGGTCGCCTGAACCTCATGATCCCCCACATCCGCCGACAGTCCCTCGCGCTGGGTCTGTTGGCGCTGTTGTTGTTCTGCGCCGGGATGTATCAGCAGGCGGCCATCGGCTTCGATTCGCGCTTCGTGCTGTTCGCCCAGGAGATGCTGCGCAATGGCCCGTCGTTTTTTCCAACGACCTATGGCCAGCCCTATGCAGACTATTCGGGACTTTCAACAGTCTTCATCTGGCTGCTCTCACTGCCCTTCGGCCAGGTCACCAGCCTGACCGCATGGCTGCCGAGCGCCTTCGCCGCAGCGGTCATCGTCACCTTGATGTACCGCCTGCTGGCGCCCTATTCCACGCGTTGGGCGCTGCTGAGCATCGCCCTGATGCTGCTGACCAACACCTTCATCACCGAAACCCGTGCGGTTTCCCTCGATCTGATGCTGGCGGCCGTGGCGTTCAGTGTGTTTTACCTGGGTTATACCGCCGATCACTTTGGCGCGCCGCGCCGCTGGATTCTGATCTTTGCCTTGTTGATGCTGGGTTTCTGGATTCGTGGGCCCATCGGCCTGGTCATCCCTACGGGAATGCTCTGCAGCTATTTTCTGGTAAATCGCCAGTGGCGACGAATGCTGGTCTTCGGATTGTTGGCCTCCGCGTTGCTGGCGGTGTGCGTCGGGCTGTTGCTGTGGCTGGCGGACGTCAGTGGCGGCCCGGCCTTCTTGCAGGACGTGATTCGCATGCAGTTCATGGGGCGCATGGACGGCAGCGAAGGCTCCAACGAGGTGTTGTATTACTTCACCAGTTCGGTAGGCAACTACGCACTGGCCTGGCCACTGGCAGTACTGGCGCTGGTGGCGGTCGCCGCTTCTGGCCGACAACAGTCAGGCCCGGCATTGCGCCTGACACTGTACTGCGCAGCTGCCGGATTGATCGTGATGGTCGGCCTTTCCGTCCCGCAGGCGAAAAAGGCCCGTTACCTGCTGCCGATCCTGCCCGTGGCGGCGATCATGGCGGCTTATCCGTTTTACGCCGTGCAAGGTCGGCTGTTCGGTTGGCTGCGCGTATTGATGCAGGGCTTATGGCTGCTGATTCCGGGGCTGCTGATCTTGACCTTGCTGGTGATACAGCGAAGATTCCCCGAAGACGTGGCCCATCTCACGTCGTTGTTCATCATTCTCGGCGCGCTGCAAGCGGTCGCCGTCGTAGCGCTCAGGCAGCCCCGCTGGCGCGCGCAGACTCTCGCCCTTTGCGCAGTCCTGGCACTGTGGTCGGTATATATCCTGCAGTTCGAGCCGATCCAGCGACAGCTTTACGACACCCGGACCTTCAGCCACGAAGCGTTTGAACTCGTGCAAAAAGACCCCGCACCACTGGTGATGCACGCGATGGGCAAGGATGCCAAAGCCATCAAGTTCATGGTCAACATCAATCAAGGCCTGCAACCAGAGTTCACCGATTCACACCAGGAACTTGAAACCCTCAAGGGCCCGGCATGGCTGATGATGGACCTGAACGCGTACAAGGCATTGCAAGGCACGGCTGTTGGTGCATTGCCGCCAGTGCTGAGCGGGCGGTTCGACAAGAATGATTTCGTGTTGCTGCATCTCAAGTAAATCCCGTAGCAACGACCGAGTGTCCGGCTGCTAGAGTAGCGCTCACGGTCGGGCTGATGCCGGCCCGATCGAATAAGGACATTCACGCCGTGACCAGCTACTCCCCCCTTATCCGCCGCCTGCTGATCTGCTCGCTGACCATCGTCGTCAGCCGTGCCATCACCAGCCCTTTACTCACGCTGTTCGTCAGCGACAAGCTTGGCCTCAACCAGCAGGACGTTGGCCTGCTGCTCGGCATTGCGGTGTTCGTCGCCACCCTGCTCTCCCTGTATGGCGGTTACATCATCGACCGCTTCGAAAAGCGCCGATTGCTTATTCTTTCGATGGCGTCCAGCGCCATTGGCCTGGTGTTGCTGACCTTTGCTGAAAACCTCTACCTGACCACGATCACCCTGATCGTCACTGAAACCGCGTCATCGCTGTTCCTGATCGGTTCGAAAGCGATTCTCAGCGACAACCTTCCTGTGGGCCAGCGCGCCAAGGCGTTTTCCCTGAGCTATACCCTGACCAACATTGGTTACGCTGTCGGGCCAATGCTTGGCGTGCTGATTGCCGGTGCCTTTGCAAGTGCGCCATTCCTGGTGGCTGCGGCCATCGCTTTTTTCAGCATTTTCCTGATGACCGGGATCGCGAAGGACCCGGCGCGTGCGTCTGTCACCGGTCAGGCGCAGAGTTTTCTCAAAACCCTGGTCACCCTGAAAAATGACCGCACCCTGATCATGTTCACCGCCGGTTGCCTGCTCAGTACGGTGGTGCACGGGCGATTTACGTTTTACCTGTCGCAGTATTTGCTAGTGACCAGTGATTCCAAACACACCATGGATGTCATGGCCGCCCTGCTCGCCTGCAACGCCATCAGTGTGATCTTGCTGCAGTACCAGATCGGGCGTTTCCTCAAGCGTGAGCAATTGCGCCAATGGATCGTCGCCGGCACCGGTCTGTTCATCCTCGGGCTGATCGGCTTCAGCCTGGCGGACAGCCTGGTGAGCTGGTGCGTGGCGATGTTTATCTTCACCCTCGGTGAAATCATTATTTATCCGGCGGAGTTTCTCTTCGTCGACACCCTGGCGCCGGAAGACTTGCGCGGAAGCTATTACGGCGCACAAAACCTTGCTGCGCTTGGCGGTGCATTGAGCCCGGTGATTTGTGGCTTCATGTTGATGCGCACACCGGCGCCGACGATGTTTTACGCCTTGAGTGCGCTGGCAGCACTCGGCGGTTTGCTGTGCTACCTAAGCGGCCGACGGGGCAATTTAAAGAAAATTAATGCACTGAAAGCTCATTAATATGAATTTGTCAGCGCCTTAATTGACCGGCACACTGTGCGTGTTCCTCCCCCAATAGTTGGAACATCTTCAAGGGCTTTCTGGGTTTCCCAGCTAAGCCCTTTTTTTGACTCGCTTTTTTCCGCGCTGGAGTTTTTTTAGAATGCTTGCTCGCTGGTTGCCCGCCGCCATCAATACCCGCCCCACCGAATGGAGCCGCGCCGCCATCGGCATGGCCCTGGGGACGCTGTTCAGCGTGTGGCTCTGTAGCCAGGTGTTCGGCATTGCGGTGGCTCAGCACCTGATCGGTCCGCTGGGGGCGTCGGCGGTGCTGTTGTTTGCCGTGTCTTCGGGCGCACTCGCGCAACCCTGGTCGATTCTCGGCGGTTACTTGAGCGCCGGGGTGATCGCCTTGCTGGTGGCCCATGTGTTGGGCCGAACCCTCGGTAGCGCGTGCCTGGCGGCGGGCATGGCATTGATCCTGATGTGCTGGTTGCGGTGCCTGCACCCTCCGGCCGGTGCATTGGCCCTGACCCTGGTGCTGGCCGATCCGGCAACCATTGCCATGGACTGGAAAGCCATTGAACCGGTGATGCTCAGCGCCGCGACGATGCTGCTCTGCGCCCTGGCCTACAACAACCTGACCCGCGTTCGTTACCCCAAGCGTGCCAGCGAGCCGGTGGCCAGGATTCCTGCCGACCACCCGTCGGTCGACACTCAGGCCATCACCGCCGAAGACCTGAAACTGGCGCTGGCTGACATGGAGGCGTTCTATGACGTCACGCCCGAGGACCTCGAACAGTTGATCCAGGCCAGCCAATTGCACGCCAAACGCCGCAGCGTCGGCGAGGTGTTCGCTGCGCGCCTGTAAACCACTGTTTTGGAGGATCTTTTGCCGTGGCCGGGCGGTTCTGGCATCCTGCGCCTCCATTTTCTGACCCGGCCCGCCTTCTGGCACGCAAACCACCATGACCGCCTCCGAAAAAGCCCCCGCTCCACGCCACAGCGACCTTATTTACGGCCTTGATGACCGCCCGCACCTGACCGCCACCGTCTTCGCCGCCCTGCAACATGTGCTGGCGAGTTTTGTCGGCATCATCACCCCGACGTTGATCATGGGCAGCGCCCTGGGCCTGCAAAGCGAAATTCCTTATCTGATCAGCATGGCGCTGTTTGTCTCCGGCCTGGGCACCTTCGTGCAGGCGCGGCGTTTTGGCCCGGTGGGCTCCGGCCTTCTGTGCCTGCAAGGCACCAGCTTCTCGTTCATCAGTGTGATTCTCAGCGCCGGCTTCATGGTCAAGGCCCGGGGCGGCGGCACCGACGAGATTCTCTCGACCATCTTCGGCGTGTGTTTTTTTGCCGCGTTCATCGAAGTGGTGTTGAGCCAGTTCATCGGCAAACTGCGCATGCTGATCACCCCGGTAGTGACCGGGACGATCATCACGCTGATGGGTTTGTCGCTGATCAAGGTGGCCATGACCGACATCGCGGGAGGCTTCGGCGCCCCGGACCTGGGGGCCGCCAGTCACCTGGCCCTGGCTGCACTGGTGCTGGGCACCATCGTGGTGTTGAACCGGGTGGACGTGCCGTTTCTGCGCCTGGGCGCGATTGTCATCGGCCTGACCCTGGGTTATGGGGTGGCCTGGCTCATGGGCCAGGTGGATTTCCACAGCCTGCCCGACGTCGCGCTGGTGAGCGTACCGGTGCCGTTCAAGTACGGGTTCAACTTCGATTGGGTGGCGTTCATTCCGGTGGCGGTGATTTTCCTCGTGTCGCCGCTGGAGGCCGCCGGTGACCTCACGGCCAACTCGATGATCTCCCGGCAGCCGGTCAAAGGCCCGCTGTACATTCGCCGGATCAAGTCCGGCCTGCTCGCCGACGGCCTCAACTCGGCCATGGCGGCGGTGTTCAACAGCATGCCGATGGTGACCTTCGCCCAGAACAACGGGGTGATCCAGCTCACGGGCGTGGCCAGCCGCTACGTGGCTTTTTTCATCGCCGGATTGCTGGTGGTGCTGGGCCTGTTCCCGATGATCGGCGCGGTCCTGCAACTGATGCCGAAACCGGTGCTGGGGGGCGCGGAACTGGTGATGTTCGGCACCGTCGCCGTGGCCGGGATCAAGATTCTCGCCGAGGCCGGCCTGCATCGGCGCAACATGCTGATCGTGGCGATCTCCCTCGGCATGGGCCTGGGCGTGGCCGCCGTGCCGGAAGTCTTGCGTGAACTGCCCAAGGCCCTGCACAACATTTTCGAATCGCCCATCACCGTCGGCGCGCTGTGCGCTATCGTTCTTAATATCTTCCTGCCCGAGGAGTTCATTGAGCTGGAGGAAGACGAATTCGATCCGGAGGCCTCCGTGCTTCAGGTGATGCAGAACCCCGATGTGACCGCCAGGGATGAGTCCGCAAAGGCTGCGGTGGTCGCACCGTCAAACCGCTAGACGGGCTCAAGGGCTGAGCCGCTGGCGGCTCAGCCCTTTTTCAGATGAGAGCACATCCATGCGCAGCGTCCACGCAGTCCTGATTTCCCTCCTGCTCTGCCTGAGCGCCTGTTCCTCCCTGCCCAACCGAGACCCGTTGAAAATCAACGTCGTGGGCGTCGACCCCCTGCAAGGCGAAGGCATGGAAGTGCGCTTTGCCGTGAGAATCCGCGTGCAAAACCCCAATGACAACGTCCTCACCTACAGTGGGGTTGCGTTGGATCTGGACATCAACGGCCAGCCGTTCGCCTCCGGCGTCACCGATGAAAGGGGCACGATCGGGCGCTTTTCCGACGTCGTCGTGAGCGTACCGGTCAGCGTTTCGGCGTTGTCGGTGATCCGCCAGACCTATGGCATCAGCCAAATGAAAACGCTGAACAACATGCCCTATATCCTGCACGGCAAGCTCTCGGGTGGGCTGTTCAACACGACGCGTTTCGTCGACAGTGGCACACTCAATCTGCCGGGAGCGACCACGGGCAGCCGCTGACACCTGACTCACGGAGCAACACCTTCCATGGAAGCGACCCCCACGCTCTACACCGAGCGCCTGATCCTGCGCCCGCTGGAACTGGCCGACGCCGATGCCATCCAGCAACAGTTCGCCCACTGGGAAGTGGTGCGTTACCTCAACGCCTTCGTGCCCTGGCCCTATCCGGCCGATGGCGCGCTGGTCTATCTGCGTGACAATGCCCTGCCCGCCATCGCCCGTGGCGAGGAGTGGCACTGGTCGATCCGCCTGAAGTCGGCGCCGGAGCAGTTGATCGGCAACATCAGCCTGATGAGCGAACAGGACAACAATCGCGGTTTCTGGCTCGGCCCGAAATGGCAGGGTCATGGCTTGATGAATGAAGCCAGCGCGGCTGTGACCGAGTACTGGTTTTCCGTTCTGGGCCGCAGCGTGCTGCGTGTGCCAAAAGCGGCCCCGAACATTGGTTCGCGCAGGCTCTCCGAACGTACCGGTATGCGCCTGATTCGAACGGATGAAGGCCGGTTTGTCGGCGGGGTTTTCCCGAAAGAAACCTGGGAAATCACCCGTGAAGAATGGTTATCGCGCCGCTGAACCTACTCGGTGTCATTGAGAATCAGGCTGCGGTAATGCCCCGGATTCGACCCTGACCACTTGCGAAACGCCTTGTAAAACGAACTGGCGTCGGCGAATCCGAGCCGCGTGGCGATTTCGCTGAAGCTGATCGCCGGCTCGGCCAGCCAGACAATCGCCAGCTCCTTGCGCACGCTGTCCTTGAGGCCTTGATAGGTTTGCCCTTCTTCGGCCAGACGGCGGCGCAAGGTTGAAGCGGACATGCACAGGCGTTGCGCCAGGGCTTCGGTTTCCGGCCAGTGTTCGGCCGGCAGATGGCGCAGGTCGTGTTTGATACGGCTGGCCAGGCTCTCGGGATCGCGGTATTTCACCAGGATGTTCGCCGGTGCAAGGGCGAGGAATCGCTTGAGTTCCTCGGGGCTGCGCTTGATCGGCAAATCGAGGTAATCGGCGGAGAAAATCATCCGCGTGCGTGGACGGTCGAAACGCAGGTTCTCGGAAAACATCACCTGATAGTCATCACAGAAATCCGGTTTCGCACAGCGCAGTTCGATGGCCAGGATCGGAATCCGCCGCCCTGCCAGCCAGCAGGCGACGCCGTGGACGATCATCCAGTAGGTGAAATAGGTGAAGGCCCGGCGCGGGTCCTTGTCGTCTTCCAGCAGGACGATTTCCGCCAGGCTTTGCTGACGCACCAGCTGCGCCGGCAAGCGCTCAAGCATCAGCGACAGAAAGTCCAGGCCGCAGGTCAGTCCCGCCGCCACGTTGGGCTGGAGCATGGCCGTACGACACAGAAAGGCAAAACTGCCGGACTTTAGCTTGCGCGGGTCCATGCCAAAAAACTCGTCATCCCCGCGCCGTGCCAGCAACCGCCAGCACTTTGCATAGGTGGTGGCCGGCAGGCGGGCATCGCTGCTGTCCAGCAACCGCGGGTCGATTCCGAGCTTGTGCAACACCTCTTCGGTGGCGGCTCCCGGGGCGCAACTTTGCAGCAGTGCTTCACGCAGCAGTTGTGCGCTGATGGTGTCTTTTTCCGACATGGATCGCGGCAAGGCCTGTTCTTGTTCGAGTGGGGGGCATATTAGCTGAAACCACCGGCCTAACGCAGATCCCCTGTGGGAGCGGGCTTGCTCGCGAAGGCTTTGTGTCAGGCGATGAGGATTTTGTGGGTGTACATATCCGTTGTTGCGGTCACGGCGGCTTATGGTTCCGCCCTTACGGCGGGTCACTTTGGAAAAGCCCCAAAGTAACCAAAGGGCTCTTGCCCCTTTCGTTCGGTGCCTCGCCTAGGCTCGGCATGCCCTCGCTCCGGTCCAGCTCCGTGGGCCCGCCGCCATCGGCCATCCATGGCCTAGGGCGGCTAACCCGGCATCCATGCCGGGTTGCCCACTGCGCAGAACCTCCACTCGGCCTCTCGATGGGGCAAGAAAATCAAAAGCCAAAGCCAAAGCCAAAGCGTGATCTTCAGGATCGTTCAGCTTAGGTTCAGGTAATTGGCAATCAATGGCATATGGGAATGAGTGTCATTATGTTACAAATTAGCTCCCTATCTAAATTCGAGACGGCGCTGAATGCTTGTTCCTTTTTTGATCATGCTGCGCGAAGGTGTCGAGGCTGCGTTGATCGTTGGCATCATCGCCAGTTACCTCAAGCAGACCGGTCGCGGCCAATGGCTGTCGGCGATGTGGATCGGGGTGTTTCTTGCCGTCACGCTTGCGCTGCTGGTGGGCGCGGGGCTGGAACTGGTCAGTGCGCAGTTTCCGCAAAAGCAACAGGAGCTGTTTGAAGGCATCGTCGGGTTGGTCGCTGTCGGCATTCTCAGCTCGATGGTGTTCTGGATGCGCAAGGTGGCGCGTTCGATCAAGCATTCATTGCACGAGTCCCTCGACCACGCGTTGACCGGTTCTGCACACCAGGTGATTGCCCTGATCGCCATGGTGTTTTTCGCCGTGGCCCGTGAAGGCCTGGAAACGGTGTTTTTCCTGCTCGCGGTGTTCCAGCAGAGCGAAGGTCCGGCGGCACCGATTGGCGCCCTGCTCGGCCTGGTCCTGGCTGTCGCCATCGGTTTCCTGATCTACAGCGGCAGCATGCGCCTGAACCTCGCGGCGTTCTTTCGCTGGACCGGCTTGTTCATCCTGGTGGTGGCGGCCGGCATCCTTGCCAACTCGGTGCAGGCACTGCACGAAGCCGGGCTCTGGAACCACCTGCAAACCGTGCTGTTCGACTTCAGCGCAACCCTGCCGATGGACGGCCCGCTGGGCTCGGTGCTGGCCGGCATGTTCGGTTACCAGGATGCGCCGACCGTCAGCACCCTGGGTGCGTACTTGATCTATCTGCTGGTGGCGCTGGTGATGTTCTTCTCCCCGGCCGGCGCACCCGCCAGGCAACCTTCTTCCGCTTCCAGCCAGTAAGGGCTCCCATGCCAAACCAAAGCCCAATCCAGGCTTCCCCTCCCCGCGCCTTGCGCTGGGCGCTGGCCGGTTCGGTGATCGTGATGATCGCCGCCGGCTGCCTGTTCTACTACGCGTCGAAAATGGCCGCGGCCAAACGCCAGGCCAACCACGATGAAGTGGTGGTGACCATCCACCCGCACAGTTGCGAACCCAATGCCCTCACCGTCCCGGCCGGGCGCGCGAGCTTTCGGATCGTCAACCGCTCCGACCGGGCCGTGGAATGGGAAATCCTCGACGGCGTGCTGGTCATCGAAGAACGGGAAAACATCGCGCCCGGTTTGAGCCAGGTCATCAATGCCAACCTGCTGCCCGGCGACTACAGCATCACTTGCGGGCTGCTGAGCAACCCGCGTGGCACCCTGCACGTCACGCCGACAGCCGCCTCCGAGGCCGCCGCCAGCGCCAGGCCATCGATGGTCGCGTTTGTCGGGCCACTGTCGGAATTCCGTGTGTACTTGAGCCGCCAGGGCAGCGCGCTGATCAAGGCCGTCACCGCCCTGCAGCAAGCCATCGAGTCCGGTGACCTGAGTCAGGCGCAAGCTCTGTATGTGCCGGCGCGCGCTGCCTATCAGCGTGTGGCGCCTGCCGCCCAACGCCTGGCGGAACTGGACAACGCCATCAACGCCCGCGCCGACTATTTCGAACAACGCGAGCAGGACCCGAGCTTCACCGGTTTCCACCGCATCGAATATGCAGTGTTTCAACAACGCAGCCTCGTGGGCCTGGCGCCGATTGCCCAGCGTTTGCTCACAGATGTCACCACCCTCAAACAACAGCTGCTGGCCCAGTCACTGCCGCCGGAGCAACTGGTGAGCATCATGGTGCGCAACCTCAACGACATTGCCGATGTACGCGCCAGCAGCGGCGAAGAGGAGCGCTACAGCCATAGCGACCTGAACGGCTTCGCCGCCAACCTCGATGCCGCCCGCAAAGCCGTCGACCTGTTGCGTCCGCTGTTGAGCAAATCCGCGGCCGGGCTGCTGCCGAAAATCGACAGCGCCCTCAACGTCTTCGACGCCGAACTCAATGGTTTCAAGGTCGGCGACGGTTACGCCAGCTACGACAGCGTCAGTGCCGAGCAGCGCAAACGGATTGCCGACAAGGCCAAGGCATTGGCCGCCGCCCTCGATGGAATCGATCCCGCCCTTGGCCTTTCCGGCCTGTCAGCAGAAGACGTAAACCGATGAACGATCCAGAACAATTCAACCTCCAGCGTCGCCGTGTACTGTTGGGGATGGGCGCCGCCGGTGTCGCGCTCGCAGGCTCGGCACTCAGTTGCCCAGCCATGGCCGCCAGCCCCGCGCAAGTCACCGAAGCGCCGAGCAGCGACAAGACCCTCGACCACCACGCGTTCCATGGCCAACACCAGACTGGCATCGTCACGCCGCGCCCGGCGTCCGGCATGCTGGTGTCGTTCGATGTGCTGGCCAGTGACCGTGAAGACCTTGAGCGGCTGTTTCGCACCCTGAACCAGCGCATCGCCTTCCTGATGAAAGGCGGCGCGGTGACGCAGGTCGATCCGCAGCTGCCGCCCGTGGACTCGGGCATTCTCGGTCCGGTCGTGACCCCGGATAACCTGACCATCACGGTGTCGGTGGGCGAGTCGCTGTTCGACGAGCGTTTCGGCCTGGCCCACGCCAAGCCCAAGCGGCTGATACGCATGGTCGGTTTCCCCAACGATGCGCTGGAAGCCGATTGCTGCCATGGCGACTTGAGCATCCAGTTCTGCTCCAACACTACCGACACCAATATCCACGCCCTGCGGGACATCGTGAAAAACCTGCCGGACCTGCTGCTGGTGCGCTGGAAACAGGAAGGCAGCGTGCCGCCCCAGGCCCCGGCGAAACCCGGCGTACCGGCACAGAGCGCGCGCAACTTCCTCGGTTTTCGCGACGGTTCGGCCAACCCCGATTCCAACGATGCCAAGGCCATGGACAGCATTGTCTGGGTGCAACCCGGCAGCGATGAACCGGCGTGGGCCGCCAACGGCAGCTATCAGGCCGTGCGGATCATCCGCAACTTCGTCGAGCGCTGGGACCGTACGCCGTTGCAGGAACAGGAAAGCATTCTCGGCCGGGTCAAAAGCACCGGTGCGCCCATGGGCGGTGCCCATGAAACCGAAGTGCCGGACTACAGCAAGGACCCGGCCGGCAAGCTGACCCGGCTCGACGCGCACATTCGCCTGGCCAACCCGCGCACCGCCGCGACCCAGGCCAACCTGATCCTGCGCCGGCCGTTCAACTACTCCAACGGCGTGAACAAGAACGGCCAGCTCGACATGGGCCTGTTGTTCATCTGCTACCAGGCCGACTTGGAGAAAGGCTTCATCACCGTGCAAACCCGTCTCAACGGTGAACCTCTGGAGGAGTACCTCAAGCCTGTCGGCGGTGGCTATTTCTTCACGCTGCCCGGAGTGACCGGCGACCAGGATTTCATCGGTCGCTCTCTGCTCGATGCCACACATCCAACAACCGCCTAACCCACACAACCCTCACGGAACCGCCCCATGAAAAAGTCACCTCTCGCGTTATTGCTGACCCTTGGCTTGCTCAACACTTCGCTTTCGGTCTTCGCGGCGACAGCACCGCTGGACCTGGTGGGGCCGGTCTCGGACTACAAGATCTACGTGACCGAGCAACTGGACGAGCTGGCCAGCCACACCCAGCAATTCACCGACGCCGTGAAAAAGGGCGACCTGGCCACCGCGCAAAAACTCTACGCGCCGACTCGCGTCTACTACGAGTCGATCGAGCCGATCGCCGAGCTGTTCAGTGATCTGGATGCGTCCATCGACTCCCGCGTCGACGACCACGAAAAAGGCGTGAAAGCCGAAGATTTCACCGGTTTCCACCGCCTCGAATACTCGCTGTTCTCGGAAAAGAGCACGAAAGACCTGGGCGAACTGGCCGACGGTTTGAACAAAGACGTAAAAGACCTGCAAACCCGTGTGGCCGGCCTGACCTTCCCCCCCGAGAAAGTCGTAGGCGGTGCCGCTGCGCTGCTCGAAGAAGTCGCGGCGACCAAGATCTCCGGCGAAGAAGACCGCTACAGCCACACTGACCTCTATGACTTCCAGGGCAACATCGACGGCGCGAAGAAAATCGTCGACCTGTTCCGTCCGCAGATCGAGAAGCAGGACGCGGCGTTCGTGGCCAAGGTCGACAAGAACTTCGCCACCGTGGACAAGATCCTGGCCAAGTACAAGACCAAGGATGGCGGTTTCGAGACCTATGACAAGGTAAAGGACGCCGACCGTAAGGCACTGGTTGGGCCGGTCAATACTTTGGCTGAAGATTTGTCGACGCTACGTGGGAAACTCGGTCTGAACTGAGTTTTACCGGGTTTGCGCTGACGCTTTCGCGAGCAAGCCCGCTCCCACAGTGGATTTGAGTCGAACACACCATTGTGCTCGACCTCAATCCCTGTGGGAGCGGGCTTGCTCGCGAAGGCATTTCTGAAACCCGCAAAGATTTACAGGATGCGATAGAGCAACCGCTCGATCCGCACCCGACTCACGCGCTTGAGGAACTTGGCCACGCCCATCGGGTATTCGGCGAGGGTTTCCAGGTTCTGGAAATGCTCGATACGACGGGTGTGCTGGAAGATCTCTGCCAGCTCATGGCCACGCGGCTCCAGCAGTTCGCCATGGGGATCATCGATCAACAAGGCGTTTTCCAGATCGAGTCGAAATGCCCGCGGGTTGAGGTTGTTGCCGGTCAGCAAGGTATAGCGCTGGTCGATCCACATGCCCTTGAGGTGATAGGTGTTGTCACCATCGCGCCACAAGTGCAGGTTCAACTGGCCGCTATCGATGTTGCGCTGATGGCGCTTGGCAAACCGGCGCAAGCTGATTTCGTACAGGTACGGCAACGCCGAAATGACCCGGAACGGTTCGCTGGGTGGAATGTAGAAGTCGTTGGCCGTCTTGTCGCCGACCACAATGTCGATCTTCACCCCACGGGCCAGCGCGCGATTGATCTCGCGGATGATCGCCAGCGGCAAATTGAAGTACGGTGTGCAGATGGTCAGTTGCTGCTGGGCACTGGCGATCAGCTCGCAAATCACCCGGTTCAGCGGATTGTTCTTGCCGACGCCGAGCAGCGGGCTGACGGACAACCCCGTCCTGTCCGTGGAGCCCCGCGTGGTGTCGTACGCCGCGTGCTTGAGGCGGCTGCGCAAGTCGCCGATGTCATTGCGCAGGCTGCGGGTGGTCGGCAGGTTCGGCAGGTCGAGGCGGTGCACGGCCTTGGACGCCACCAGGCCGTGCTGCACCAGGTGCTGCATAGAATCGGCCAGTTCGCGATTGTGCAGCAGGTGATAGCGGTCGTAGCGGTACTTGTCGAATTTGTGCAGATAGACGTTGTTCAGGCTCGCGCCGCTGTAGATCACGCAGTCATCGATCACGAAGCCTTTAAGGTGCAACACGCCGAACAGTTCGCGGGTTTGTACCGGGACGCCGTAGATCGGCACTTCACTTGCGTGGGTGCGGGTCATTTCCTGATACCAGGCCGAGTTGCCCGGTTGCTTGCCTGCACCGATCAGGCCGCGCTGGGCGCGCAACCAGTCGACGACCACCACCACGTCCAGTTCAGGACGCGCCAGCTTGGCCGCGTGCAAGGCATCGAGAATTTCCTGGCCGGCTTCATCCTGTTGCAGATACAGCGCAACGATGTAAATACGCCGGGTCGCGCTGGCGATTTTCTCCAGCAGGCAACGACGGAATTCGGCAGCGCCAGAGAGGATGCTGACGGCATCGGCCTTCAGCGGAAAACTGCGCAGTTTGGGCAGCAGGGAGCGTTTGAAAAGCGACGGCATAGGGCTCGCAATGGGTCGAATCCGAAGAACCCGAGAGCTTACACCATCGATAGCTTCGGGTCTTGTTACTGTCTGTTATGGCCCCTTCGCGAGCAAGCCCACTCCCACAGGGGAACGCATTTCAATGTGGGAGCGGGCTTGCTCGCGAAGACCATTTGTCAAGCACCACAAAAACCAATTTACTAAGGAGAACGATCGTTCTACTGTTAGCCACATGAACGAAATCAAAAGTAACGATACACGCGACATCATCCTGGATGTCACCGAGAAGTTGATCTACAAAAGTGGCATAGCCGCCACTGGCATGGATCTTCTGGTGAAGACCGCCGGCGTCTCCAGAAAAAGCATCTACCGCTACTTCGCCAACAAGGACGAACTGGTGGTAGCCGCCCTGCAACGCCGCGACCAACGCTGGATGCGCTGGTACAGGGGCGAAGTCGACCAGGCCCGAACCCCGGCCGAACGCCTGCTCAACCTGTTTACCGTGCTCAAATCGTGGTTCGCCTCGGAAGGCTTCCGCGGCTGCGCCTTCATCAATACCAGTGGCGAAACCGGCGACCCGCAAGACCCGGTGCGCCTGGTCGCCAAAGAGCATAAACAGAAGCTGCTCGACTACGTGTGCGAGCTGTGTACCGAACATGGCGCCGAGGATCCGCAGAGGCTGGCCAGACAGCTGCTGATCCTGATCGATGGTGCCATTACCGTGGCGCTTGTAATGGGTGATCACAGTGCCGCCGATAATGCGCAATGCATGGCGCGAAAGTTATTGGACCTGTAGCAACCTGATCAAGCTCGACAGTTGTTTTAACTTTAACTTGATACGGAGACTTGAAATGTCTAATACCGAAGTTCGTCCACCATTGCCCCCTTTCACCCGTGAATCGGCCATTGAAAAAATTCGCCTGGCTGAAGACGGCTGGAACTCCCGAGATCCCGAGCGAGTGTCCCTGGCCTACACCCTGGACACCCAATGGCGCAATCGCGCCGAGTTCGCCCACAACCGCGAAGAAGCCAAGGCGTTCCTGACCCGTAAATGGGCCAAGGAACTGGATTATCGACTGATCAAGGAACTCTGGGCCTTTACCGACAACCGCATCGCCGTGCGTTATGCCTATGAGTGGCACGATGACTCGGGCAACTGGTTCCGTTCCTACGGCAACGAAAACTGGGAGTTCAACGAGGACGGCCTGATGGCCCGCCGCTTCGCTTGCATCAACGACATGCCGATCAAGGAAAGCGAGCGCAAGTATCACTGGCCGCTGGGGCGTCGTCCGGATGATCATCCGGGGCTGTCGGATCTGGGCCTGTAGTTTGAATTTGCACTAACCCCTGTGGGAGCGGGCTTGCTCGCGAAAGCGGTGTGTCAGCCAACATTTATGCTGGATCTGACGGCCTCTTCGCGAGCAAGCCCGCTCCCACAATGGTTTTGTGTTGTGCAGGTGGTTAAGATGCTGCCCTTCCCCGCAGCCTCTTTCTGCACCCGCCGAATAAGTCGATCCCATGCCTTTCGAACTCAGCGTTGACCTCTCTACCCTGGCCATCCTGGCCCTTGTCGCTTTTGTTGCCGGCTTCATCGACGCCATCGCTGGTGGTGGTGGACTGTTGACCACCCCGGCCCTGCTGACTGCCGGCCTGCCACCGCATCTGGTGCTGGGCACCAACAAGCTCAGCTCGACCTTCGGTTCGGCCATTGCCAGCTTCACTTTCTACCGACGCAAGCTGTTCCACCCCGCGCAATGGGTCCACGCCATCGTCGGCACCCTGGTCGGCGCGCTGACCGGCGCCGTGGTCGCGCACTACCTGCCGGCGGAATGGCTGAACAAAATGCTGCCGGTGATCGTCTTCGCTTGTGGTGTCTATCTCTTGTTTGGCGGCACGCCGAAAGCGCCGACGGACAGCGACGCACCGATCAAGAAAAAGTGGCAGTCGACCCAAGGCTTCAGCCTCGGCTTCTATGATGGCGTGGCCGGTCCGGGCACGGGCGCGTTCTGGACCGTGAGCAGCCTGCTGCTGTACCCCATCGACCTGGTGAAGGCCAGCGGTGTGGCGCGCAGCATGAACTTCGTCAGCAACGCGGCGGCGCTGTCGATCTTCATCTTTTCCGGTCAGGTGGACTGGATCATCGGCCTGTGCATGGGCTCGTCGTTGATGGTCGGCGCCTTCTTCGGTGCCCGCACCGCCATCAGCGGCGGCGCGAAATTCATTCGTCCGGTGTTCATCACCGTGGTGCTGGGCCTGACCGTGCGTCTAGCCTGGCAGCACTGGTTCAGCGTGGCCTAAGCGCCGCGCCACGTAGACGTCGATCAGGTAACGGGCAATCGAGCGTGACGCCGGCAACGGCGGCAGCTCGTGCACGTTGAACCACTGGGCGTCCTCGATCTCGTCTTCCTGGCAGACGATCTCGCCACCGGCATATTCGGCATGAAAGCCGAGCATCATCGAGTGCGGGAACGGCCAGCACTGGCTGCCCAGGTACTGGATATTCCTGACCTCGATGCTCACTTCTTCGCGAACCTCGCGAATCAGGCAGTCCTCGGCCGACTCGCCCGGTTCGGCAAACCCGGCCAACGTGCTGTAGACGCCCGTGACGAAACGCGGTGAACGCGCCAGCAGGATTTCATCGCCACGAGTGACCAATACAATCATGCTCGGCGAAATTCGCGGGTAACTGCGCAAATCGCATGGCTGGCAATACATCGCCCGCTCCCGCGGCACTTGCGTCATGGCTTGCCCGCAATTGCCGCAAAAACGGTGCTCGCGGGCCCAGGTGCCGATCTGCGCGGCGTAACCGAGCACTTTGTAGATCGTGTGATCGCCCTCCAGCATGAACGCCCGCAGGCCTTTCCAGTTGCAGCCCGGCACTTCGCTTTGACTGCGCAGCTCCAGCAGGTAGACCGGCTCGCCATCGAGATGACCGATGCCATGCTCGGCGAGAATCGGCAGGTCCTGGCGCTTGAGCCATTCGCGCGCGAACAGTGCGCCATTGTCATCGAACAGAAAGCCTTCGGGGCTGCGCGCAACGGCCCAGCCGCCGGGTTGATCGGTGTCCAGTACTGCAGTGGTCCAGCGAGGAATCATGGTTAATCAATCCAGAAATTCAGGTTTCTGTTTGCTCATATGGGCGGCCATGGCCACGCGCAGATCGGTGGATTGCAGCATGGCGGCGTTCCAGGTGGCGACGTATTCGAGGCCGTCATCAATGCGATGGTCACGCATGTAGCTGATCATCTCCTTGGTGCCGGTGACGGCGATCGGCGACTTGCCGGCGATTTCCCGGGCAATGCCCATGACGCCGTCGAGCAGGCTGGCGTTGTCGCTGTAGACGCGATTGACCAGGCCCATGCCCCGCGCTTCGTCGGCGCCGAAGGTGCGACCAGTGTAAGCCAGTTCGCGCAGCATGCCGTCACCGATGATCCGCGGCAAGCGTTGCAACGTACCGACGTCGGCGGCCATGCCGATGTCGATTTCCTTGATCGAAAACTGTGCGTCCTCGGCGGCATAACGCATGTCGCACGCGGCAATCAGGTCAATGGCGCCGCCCAGGCAGTAACCCTGAATGGCCGCCAGCACCGGTTTGCGGCAGTTATCGACGGCATTGAACGACGCTTGCAGGGTGAGGATCTTGCGCCGCAGCAGGCGCGCATTGCGTCCGACGTCCTTGCCCAGCTCATTGGCCACGCCGGCCAGCATCATCAGGTCGATGCCCGAGGAAAAATGCTTGCCTGCGCCACTGAGGACCACCACGCGCACTTCATCGGTGTCGTCGATCCACTGGAAGATCTCGACGATCTCGCTCCAGAACGCGGCGTTCATCGAGTTGATCTTCTCCGGGCGGTTGATCTGCACATGGGCGATTTTATCGACCAGTTCGACGTTGAACGCGCTGTACTGAGACATGCCAGTGATCCTTTTGCGGGCAAAAATGAGGCCGGAACTATAACAAGGCATCAAGGTGGGCAGTAAGGCAGTGGTTCGGCCAAATGCGGGACTCAGCGGGCGCACCACGATGGTGCGCCAGCGCTCGATCCCATTGCACACTTATATGACTGCCCGGTGACTTTTTGCGGCAAAAATGCATAAAAAACTGCACTTCGTCGGGGCGTTTGCACCTCTAACAGGCACGTCCGTACCGTTATAAACCGATTGTCGAACAATTTTGCCATCTGCCCTTTACCGCTCTAAGTTCTGGCCTAGACTCATTTTCTCGAGACGAAACCGATCGGTCATAAAGTGGAAAAATAGCCGAAACTTTTTCCCATCCCGATCAGTCCTCTGACAAGAAGGTGCGTTGCGACTGGTGCAATCTTTGCAACGGCTCATTCACCCTTTCTGCTTCAGCGCATTGGGCAGCGCTTGCTCACTGATGCGTAGCGCGATTGCGCCCGGCCACGTGAATTGGCTTTGGAACACCGTTTGCCAGACCTAAGAATTAGATCAACAACACGGGAGATTCATATGATCAGTACGGCTTTGGAAATACAGGGAGAGCGTGCTCATCAGGTCGGCGAATCGAGCGCCGTGACTGCCGCAAATACCCAACCTGTCAACGTGCCTGGCACCAGGACGCTGACCCCGGCAGCCAACCAGAATCCGAACCGTAAGAAAGTCCTGTTCGTCACCTCGGAAATTGCCGACCTGGTGAAAACCGGTGGCCTGGGCGACGTTTCCGCGGCACTGCCACGGGCCATGGCCCATCTGCATGACGTACGGGTGTTGATCCCGGGTTACCCGCAGGTGCTGCATAGCGAAAATCCGATCCATATCATTGGCGAACTCGGCGGCCATGCGGCGTTGCCACCGTGCAAGATCGGGCGCATGGACATGCCCGATGGCCTGGTCATTTACGTGCTGATCTGCCCCGAACTCTATGAGCGCGAAGGTTCACCCTACGGCGCCAACAACGGCCGCGACTGGCCGGACAACCATATCCGTTTCGCCCGCCTGGGCCTGGCAGCCGCCGATATCGCCGCCAACCTCGCACAAATCCACTGGTGCCCGGACCTGGTGCATGCCCACGACTGGCCCGCCGGCCTGGCCCCGGCCTATATGCACTGGCGCGGGCAGCGCACGCCGACGCTGTTCACCATTCACAACCTGGCTTACCAGGGCGTGACCAGCCTGGGCTCGTGCCCCGAACTGGGCATTCCCCATCACGCGCTGCAACAGGAAGGCATGGAGTTCTACGGCAAGATGTCGTTCCTCAAGGCCGGCATGGCCTATTCGAGCCACATCACCACGGTCAGCGCGACCTACGCCCAGGAAATCACCACGCCGGACTTCGGCTGCGGTCTCGACGGTTTCCTCGCCGCCAAGACCCAGCAAGGCCTGCTCAGCGGGATTCCCAACGGTATCGATGAAAGCTGGGATGCGGCGACCGACCCGCACCTGTTCTGCCCGTTCGAGGTCGGCGACTGGGATGGCAAGGCAGTCAATGCCGCCCACGTCCGCGAGCTGTTCGGTCTGGAAGACTCCGAAGGCCCCCTGTTTGCGGTGGTCTCGCGACTGGTTTACCAGAAAGGCCTGGACCTCACCGAGGCAGTCTCCGAATACATCGTCAAATCCGGCGGCCAGATCGCAATCATTGGCCGTGGCGAGCCGGAGGAAGAACAGTCGATGCGCGAACTGGCCCTGCGCTTCCCCGGGCAGATCGGCGTGCGCATTGGCTTCAACGAAACCGACGCCCGGCGCATGTTCGCCGGCAGCGACTTCCTGCTGATGCCTTCGCGTTACGAGCCATGCGGCCTGAGCCAGATGTATGCCCAGCGCTTCGGCTCGTTGCCGGTGGCACGCAATACCGGAGGCCTGGCCGACACCATCGAAAACGGCGTGACCGGTTTCCTGTTCGATGAATCCACCGTGCAGAGCTATCAGGAAGCCCTGAGCCGTGCGTTCAAGGTGTTCGCCTTTCCCGACCTGCTGCACGCCATGCGCTGCCGGGCCATGGCAGCACCGTTCAACTGGTGCAAGGCGGTCGAACCCTACGCCGAACTCTACGAACAGCTTGTGGCTAAGGCATTGGGGAAATCGCACAAACAGTAAGAGGCTTTCAAGATGCCGTTACGGACCCTTGAGACCTGGCCCCACGGCGCAATCATGCTGGACCCGGAGCACACGCGATTCGCGTTGTGGGCGCCAGATGCGTTCTACGTCAGTGTCGAACTGGAAAATGGACAGTCCTTGCCGTTGCTGCCCCAGGCCGACGGCTGGTTCGTGATCAACACCCGATGCCCGGCAGGTACGCGTTACCGCTACAGCATCGACGGCGAACTGGAGGTGCCCGACCCGGCCTCCCGCGCCCAGGCAGGCGATGTTGACCGGCACAGTGTGGTGGTCGATCCGCTGGCCTATGCCTGGCAACACAGTACCTGGCCGGGACGGCCATGGAACGAAGCGGTGATCTACGAGTTGCATGTCGGTGCACTCGGCGGCTTCAGTGCCGTCGAGCAGCATCTGGCGCGGCTGGTCGAACTGGGTGTGACTGCGATCGAACTGATGCCCATCGCGCAGTTTCCCGGTGAGCGCAACTGGGGTTATGACGGCGTCCTGCCCTACGCACCCCAGGCTTCATACGGCTCACCCGAGCAGCTCAAGCACTTGATCGATACCGCCCATGGCCACGGTTTGGCGGTGATTCTCGACGTGGTCTACAACCACTTCGGCCCGGACGGCAATTACCTGCATCGTTATGCCAAGGGCTTTTTTCGCGAAGACAAACACACCCCGTGGGGCGCGGCCATCGACTTGCGCCGTCGCGAAGTACGGGACTTCTTCATCGAAAACGCCTTGATGTGGCTGCTGGAATACCGATTCGACGGATTGCGCCTGGACGCGGTGCACGCCATCGAAGACCCGGACTTCCTCCAGGAACTGGCCCGACGGGTGCGCCAGCAGACGGGGCCGGCGCGGCATGTCTGGCTGATGGTGGAGAACGAACACAACCAGGCCAGCCTGCTCGAACACGATTACGACGCGCAATGGAATGACGACGGCCACAACGCCCTGCACGTATTGCTCACCGGTGAAACCGAGGCCTATTACGCCGACTACGCGCAAAACCCCACCGAACAACTGGCGCGCTGCCTGAGCCAGGGTTTCGTGTTCCAGGGCCATCTGAACCGTCATGGTGTGGCGCGTGGTGAGCCCAGCGGGCATTTGCCACCCGGCGCATTCATCCTGTTTTTGCAGAACCATGACCAGATCGGCAACCGGGCCTTCGGCGAGCGCCTGCATCAACTCGCCCACCCGCAAGCGCTACGGGCCGCCACGGTGTTGCTGCTGCTGTCGCCGATGATTCCGTTGCTGTTCATGGGCGACGAGTTTGCCGTCGAGCAACCCTTCCTGTTTTTCACCAGCCATCACGGTGAATTGGCGAAACTTGTTCGCGACGGCCGACGCAACGAGTTCGCGGCGTTCAGCGCCTTTGCCGGCCCGCTCCTGCTCGAACACATTCCGGACCCGAACGATCCGCAGACGTTTGCAGCGTCGCGCCCTGTCCTGCCCCTGACCGGCCACGGCGAGATGCATGACCTGTATTGCCGGCTGTTGCAGATCCGTCACCGGCTCCTCATCCCGCGCCTGCCCGATGCCCAGGCATTGGGCGCCGACGTGCTGGGCGAAGGCGCGGTCAGTGCATCTTGGCGCCTGGGCGACGGCAGCCAACTGCGCATTGACCTGAACCTCAGCGCCAAGCCCGTAGTCCACACCTCACTGCCTGGTGCCACGCGGTTGTTCGAATACCCGCCACAGAGCGCCGGGCTGCTGGACCAAGGCACCCTTGCCCCATATTGCGCGCTCGCCAGCCTCGCCGCCGCAGCCCCTTTGCTACCCCGTATGGAGAGCGTCCATGAGTGATGCGCAACTGGAAATCCTGGCCAGCCGTGCCGGCCTAGCGGTCGATTGGATCGACGCCAACGGCCGTGCGCAAAAAGTTGCACCTTCGGTGTTGCGCAACGTCCTGACCGGCCTTGGCCACCCAGCCGGCAGCGCCCAGGAAATCGACGCCAGCCTGCTGGAATTGCAAGCGGTGCAACAGACCCATCACTTGCCACCCCTGATGACCGTCGATGCGGGTGCAGGCCTGGACCTGGCGCGTTTCTTCGAGCCGCAAACCCCTTGCGAAATCCACCTCGAGGATGGCTCGCGGCTGAACCTGAAACTGGATGCCAACTCGGTGCTGCCGGGACTGGTTCCGGTCGGCTATCAACAAGTCAGCATCGACGGACAAACCTTCACCCTGGCGGTGGCGCCGGCCCGTTGCTACAGCGTGGCCGACGCCGTGGACAACCCGATCCCGCGTGCCTGGGGCCTGAGCGTGCAGCTGTATGGATTGCGCCGCCCCGGCGATGGCGGCTTTGGTGATACCCAGGCGCTGGAGGACCTCGCCCGGGTGGCCGGTGAGCGTGGCGCCGAGGCGCTGGCGATCAGCCCGTTGCATGCGATGTTTTCCAGTGACACCCAGCGCTACAGCCCATATTCGCCGTCCAGCCGCTTGTTTCTCAACAGCCTTTACTGCGCCCCCGGCACCATTCTCGGCGAACGCGCATTGCGTACCGCCATTGACGCCACTGGCCTGGCCATTGAACTCAAGGCACTGGAAGAACGCCCGCTGATTGACTGGCCGGCCGCCGCCGAAGCCAAGCACCGGCTGCTGCAGTCGCTGTACGAAGGTTTCGTCCAGGGTGAACACCCGTTGCACGAGGATTTCAGCAGTTTTCGTCACGCCGCTGGCGAAGCGCTGGAAAACCACTGCCGCTTCGAAGCCATCCAGGAGGCTCGCGCCGCACGCGGTGAACACCTCGACTGGCGCCAATGGCCCGAACCCTGGCGCAACCCGCGCAGTGACGAGCTTGCAGCATTCGCCGAAGAGAATGCCGGGCGAATCGGTTTCTATGCCTTCTGTCAGTGGCTGATCACGCGCTGCCTGGAGCGCGCGCAAACCGCCGCCCGCGCCAGCGGCATGAGCATTGGCCTGATCGCCGACCTGGCCGTTGGCGCCGATGGCGGTGGCAGCCAGGCCTGGAGCCGTCAGGACGAACTGCTCGCCTCCCTCACCGTCGGAGCGCCGCCGGACATTCTCAACCGCAGTGGCCAGGGCTGGGGGATTTCCGCGTTCTCCCCCGAAGGCCTGGTGCGCAATGGTTTCCGTGCCTTCATCGAAATGCTGCGGGCCAACTTCGCCCATTCCGGTGGCTTGCGCATCGATCACGTCATGGGCTTGCAGCGTCTGTGGGTGATCCCCAATGGCTCGCCGCCAGCCGACGGCGCCTACCTGTATTACCCGGTGGACGATCTGCTGCGCCTGCTGACCCTGGAGTCCCACCGTCACCAGGCCATCGTCCTCGGCGAAGACCTCGGTACCGTGCCGGACGGCCTGCGGGAAAAACTCATCGCCCGTTCGATGCTCGGCATGCGGGTATTGCTGTTCGAACAAGACAACACGCACTTCAAGCCGATCCTCGACTGGCCCGACAACGCCCTGGCGACCACCAGCACCCATGACCTGCCCACCCTCAACGGCTGGTGGCATGGCCGTGATATCGACTGGAACGCCGGGCTCGGCATGGTCGATGCCAGCACTGAAATCGAATGGCGCCAGCACCGTGAACGCGAGCGCGAAGGCCTGCGCCGGGCGTTGAGCCAGGACCCGCAGAACTTTCGCGAGGAATCCCACGAAACCGACCAGGTGCTCGATGCCAGCGTGCGTTTCCTCGGCCATACCCGGGCACCCTTGGTGTTGCTGCCACTGGAAGATGCCCTTGGCGTGGAACAACAGGCCAACCTGCCGGGCACCATCGACACTCACCCGAACTGGTCGCGGCGCTTGCCCGGTTACAGCGAAGCCCTGCTCGATGGCGCGGATGCCGCGCGGCGCCTGGAACTGCTCGCCTGTGCGCGACTTCAGGCGGCCGAGCGTGATCGATGACTCAAGTGCCGACCCGATCGTTGCGCGCCACGTTGCGCCTGCAATTTCACAAAGGCTTCACGCTGGAGGATGCGGTGCCACTGGTGCCGTATTTCGCCCGCCTCGGCATCAGCCATGTCTATGCCTCCCCGCTGCTTCGCGCGCGCGCCGGCTCGATGCATGGCTATGACGTGGTGGACCCGACCCGGGTCAACCCGGAACTGGGCGGCGAGGCGGCGCTGCGCAGCCTGGTCAGCGCATTGCACGCGCAGAACATGGGCTTGATCCTCGACATCGTCTCCAACCACATGGCGGTCGGCGGCAGTGATAATCCCTGGTGGCTGGATTTGCTCGAGTGGGGACGCCTGAGCCCCTACGGCGAGTTTTTCGATATCCAGTGGCACTCGCCCGATCCGTTGATG
Source organism: Pseudomonas sp. P5_109 (assembly GCF_034009455.1). Taxonomy (NCBI): domain Bacteria; kingdom Pseudomonadati; phylum Pseudomonadota; class Gammaproteobacteria; order Pseudomonadales; family Pseudomonadaceae; genus Pseudomonas; species Pseudomonas sp. P5_109. The sequence continues at coordinate 3,289,360 of NZ_CP125380.1, read as the reverse complement.
GAGGGCCAATTGCTCCTGCCGTTCCTGGGCAGCGATTACGGCGTCGCGTTGCAGGACGGCACCCTGCCCCTGCGCTTCGATGCCTGGCACGGCAGCTTTCATGTCGAGCACTACGAACACCGCTTCCCCATTTGCCCAAGCGATTACGGCGAATTGCTCAAGGTCGATGCGCCGCTCGATGCGCAACAGAACGAGCAACTGAAAAACCTCGCCGATCGCTTCAGCACCCTGAGCTACCAGACCGACGCCCACAGCCTGGCGATTCCACTGAAAGCAGAACTACTCGACCTGATCAGCGATCCGGCCATTGCCCAAGCCATTGAGCAGCACCTGAAAGACTACGACTCACTGAACGGCGATGGCTTCCTGCGCCTGCACAACCTGCTGGAACGCCAGAGCTATCGCCTGGCCAGTTGGCGCACCGCCGCCGATGACATCAACTGGCGGCGCTTCTTTGATATCAATGAGCTCGGCGGGCTGCGCGTCGAGCGTCCCGCGGTGTTCGAAGCCACCCACGGGAAAATTTTCCAACTGGTGGCTGAAGGGCTGATCGACGGGTTGCGCATCGACCACATCGACGGCCTCGCCGACCCACGGGGCTACTGCCGAAAACTGCGCCGCCGGGTCGACAGCCTGTCTGCGGGGCGCCACCTGCCCATCTATGTCGAAAAGATCCTCGGCGAAGGCGAAACCCTGCATCGCGACTGGTCGGTGGATGGCACCACCGGCTACGAATTCATGAACCAGCTATCACTGCTGCAAACCGACCCTCGGGGTGCGCAGACACTGGCCGAACGCTGGCAGCGCCACAGCGAGCGCACCGCCGACTTCGACCAGGAAGCGCAACTGGCGCGCCAGCAGGTCCTCAATGGTTCCCTGGCCGGCGATTTCGAAAGCGTCGCCCAGGCCTTGCTGCAAGTGGCCCGGGACAATCTCATGACCCGCGATTTGACCCTCGGTGCGATTCGCCGGGCCTTGCAGGCGCTGATCGTGCATTTTCCGGTGTACCGCACCTACATCAGCCCCCTTGGCCGGTCTGCCGAGGACGAGGTGTTTTTTCGCCAGGCCATGGACGGCGCCCGGCAAACCCTGGGCGAAGCGGACTGGCCGGTGCTCGATTGCCTGGCCGGTTGGCTCGGTGGCGAGCCCTGGCGGCAACGCCCGGCCGGTCGCGAACGCAAACGCCTCAAGCACGCCTGCGTACGTTTCCAGCAACTGACCTCGCCGGCCGCGGCGAAAGCTGTGGAAGACACCGCCTTCTATCGTTCGGCCGTCCTGCTCTCGCGCAATGACGTGGGGTTCAGCACCGGCCAGTTCAGTGCCCCGGTCGGCGACTTTCATCAAGCCTGCATCGAGCGTCTGCGCACCTTCCCGGACAACCTGCTGGCCAGCGCCACCCATGACCACAAGCGCGGCGAAGATACGCGGGCGCGGCTGGCGATCTTGAGCGAACGCCATAGCTGGTATGCCGATCAGATCGGCCTGTGGCGCGCCCTCGCCCGGCCATTGCGCAGTGACGATCAAGCGCCGTCGGCGGGCGATGAGTTGATTCTGTATCAGGCGATCCTCGGCAGTTGGCCGCTGGAGTTGGACATTGGCGATCCGACGGCGCTGGAGGACTACGCAAAACGCCTCTGGCAGTGGCAACGCAAGGCCCTGCGCGAGGCCAAGCTGCAAAGCAGCTGGAGCGCGCCCAATGATGCTTACGAGCAAGCGAGCGAAGGCTTCATCCAGCGCCTGTTGCTCGGTCCCGAAGGCGAGCTGTTGCGCAAGGCCCTCGCCAAGGCTGCCCGGTCGATCGCCGTCCCCGGCGCACTCAACGGTTTGGCGCAAACCTTGCTGCGCATGACCGTGCCCGGCGTGCCGGATCTGTATCAGGGCAACGAGTTCTGGGACTTCAGCCTGGTCGATCCGGACAACCGCCGGCCGGTGGATTACGCCAGTCGCCAGCAGGCACTGCAGCAGCCTGTGGATCTACCCGATCTGCTGGCGAACTGGCGTGACGGGCGCATCAAGCAGGCCTTGATTGCCCGCGCCCTGGGGTTGCGTGCCGAGCATGCCGAACTGTTTCGGCGAGGTACCTACCAGGCCCTGGAAGTGGTGGGCAGCGAGGCCCATCGAGTGCTGGGTTTTGTCCGTGAACGGGAGGGAAAACGCGCCATCGTGATTGTGCCGATACGTTGTGCCGAACTGCTGGAAAACAGTGCCGAGCCGCAGGTCCACGCGCCGCTGTGGGGCGATACCCGGGTCAAACTGCCGTTCACCGCCCCTGATGAACATCTGAAGGGACTTTTTTCCGGCGTCACAGTCACAAAACACAGGGAGCTGCTGGTCAGCGCCGCGCTGGGGGATTTCCCGGTCAATCTCATTATTCACACTTGAGTCAGTTCAGGAGCATTGCAATGAGTACCGACGATAAACGCATCCGCGAATTCGCCTATCAGATCTGGGAGTCCGAAGGAAAACCCGAAGGTCAGGAAGCCCGCCACTGGGAGATGGCGCGCAAGCTGGCAGAAGCCGAAGCCCTGGCCCCGAAAAAGTCCCCGAAGGTCGCCGCCAGCAAGGCAGCGCCGAAGAAAACCGCCGACGCAAAACCTGGCCCCGACAAGACGCTCAACGGCAAGACCGCCGCGTCGAAGACCAAGGCCAAACCGGCGGCAGCGTCGAAAGTGCTCCCGCCAGGAGAAAAGGCCGCGGAGAAAAAACCCCGGGCGCCGCGAAAACCGCCCGCGATCTGATTAGGTCCAAGACATACCTGTGGGAGCGGGCTTGCTCGCGAAAGCGGCGTTTCAGACAACACAAATGTTGAATGTCAGACCGCATTCGCGAGCAAGCCCGCTCCCACAGGTTGCAGTGCTGATCCGCGAGTATTTGTACCCAGGAGCATTCATGACCAGCCCAAAGAAAGCCGCCGCGCCAGCCCCACGCGCTGAAGCCACGCGAATCCGCGAAGGCCTGCCCTTCCCACTGGGCGCCACCTGGGATGGACTGGGAGTCAACTTCGCCCTGTTTTCCGCCCACGCCACCCGGGTTGAACTGTGCCTGTTCGACGACGCCGGCGAGGTGGAACTCGAACGCATCGAACTGCCCGAATACACCGACGAGATCTACCACGGCTACCTGCCCGACGCCCATCCGGGGCAGATCTATGGCTATCGCGTGTACGGCCCGTACGACCCCGCCAATGGCCATCGCTTCAACCCCAACAAACTGCTGATCGACCCCTACGCCAAACAACTGGTGGGCAAGCTGAAATGGTCCGAAGCGCTGTTCGGCTACACCATCGGCCACCCCGACGCCGACCTCAGCTTCGATGAACGCGACAGCGCGCCCTTCGTGCCCAAGTGCAAGGTCATCGACCCGGCGCACACCTGGGGCCACGATCATCGAGTCAGCGTGCCGTGGGACAAGACGATCATTTATGAAACCCATGTCCGCGGTTTCAGCATGCGTCACCCCTCGGTTCCCGAAAACGTGCGCGGCACCTTTGCCGGCTTGATGGTCGATGACGTGGTGGAACACATCCGCAAGCTCGGCGTGTCGACCGTGGAGTTGCTGCCGATCCACGCGTTCGTCAACGACCAGCATTTGCTGCACAAGGGCATGACCAATTACTGGGGCTACAACAGCATTGCCTTTTTCGCCCCCGACCCGCGTTACCTGGCCAGCGGCAAGATTGCCGAGTTCAAGGAAATGGTCGCGCACCTGCACGAAGCCAATCTGGAAGTGATCCTCGACGTGGTCTACAACCACACCGCCGAGGGCAACGAACAAGGCCCGACCCTGTCGATGCGCGGCATCGACAATGCGTCCTACTATCGTCTGATGCCCGAGGACAAGCGCTTCTATATCAACGATTCCGGCACCGGCAACACCCTCGACCTGAGCCACCCCTGCGTACTGCAAATGGTCACCGACTCCCTGCGCTACTGGGCCTCGGAAATGCACGTGGACGGTTTCCGCTTCGACCTGGCGACCATTCTCGGGCGTTACCACGACGGCTTCGACGAGCGCCACAGTTTCCTCGTCGCCTGCCGCCAAGACCCGGTGCTGCGCCAGGTCAAACTGATTGCCGAACCCTGGGACTGCGGCCCCGGCGGTTACCAGGTCGGCCGCTTCCCGCCGGGGTGGGTCGAGTGGAACGACAAATTCCGCGACACCGTACGCTCGTTCTGGAAAGGTGATGACGGGCAACTGGCGGACTTTGCCAGCCGCCTGACCGCTTCGGGGGAGATGTTCAATCAACGTGGCCGGCGGCCCTATTCATCGGTCAATTTCGTCACCGCCCATGATGGCTTCACCCTCAATGACCTGGTGTCTTACAACGACAAGCACAACGAAGCCAACGACGAAGACAATCAGGACGGCAGCAACAACAACCTGTCGTGGAACCACGGCGTCGAAGGCCCCACCGACGACCCCGAGATCAACGCCCTGCGCCATCGGCAGATGCGCAATTTCTTCGCCACCCTGCTGCTGGCCCAAGGCACGCCAATGCTGGTGGCCGGCGACGAGTTCGCCCGGACCCAGGACGGCAACAACAATGCCTACTGCCAGGACAGCGAGATCGGCTGGGTCAACTGGGACCTCAGCGAAGACGGCAAGGCCCTGCTCAAGTTCGTCAAACGCCTGATCAAGTTGCGCCTGACCTACCCGATCCTGCGCCGCGGGCGTTTCCTGGTGGGTAATTACAACGAAGACATCGGCGTCAAGGACGTGACCTGGCTGGCGCCGGACGGATCGGAAATGACCACCAAGCAATGGCACGATGCGCACAATCGCTGCCTGGGCATGCTGCTCGATGGCCGCGCCCAGGAAACCGGCATCCGCCGCAAAGGCGCCGACGCGACGTTGATGCTGGTGTTCAACGCCCATCACGACATCGTCAACTTCCGCCTGCCGGAGGTGCCTGACGGTGGTTTCTGGACGTGCATGATCGACACCAACCAGCCGTCGATCCGTGGCCAGGAGCGCTTCGAGTTCGGCCACGAGTACTCGGTCACCGGCCGCTCGCTGCTGCTGTTCGAGTTGCAGCATGAGGAAGAAGAGTAACGACGAGGTCGAGGAATTCACCGCGCCACTGCCGCAGGGCGGAAAAGTCATTTTGCTTGAGTTGGCGACGCGACGAATAGCATTACATGAGCAATACTCGATTCGCGGCCATCCAGGGTTGGGCTTGTCGCACCACGCTATCCACCAGCCCTCACGGGTCGGCCGGGCCAGACCCGCGCACGACTGAAGGCGAAGCAGAACAAGGACGTAATACCCATGAAATCCGTTTCCGTCAGCGAAGCCAGCCTGCCATCACAGATCTGGAACAGTGCCCCGCAACTGGACAGCATTGCGGTCATCAGCACCCAATCCCTGGTGCCCAGCGGCGCACGCGCGGTGTTCATTGCCCCGCACCCCGGCGATGAAGTCGTGGCCTGCGGCGGCCTGCTGCAATTGCTCAGCAACCTCGGCCACCCACTGCAATTGATCTCGATCACCGACGGCAGCGCCAGCCATCCGGGCTCCCGGCAGTGGTCGGAAAAACGCCTCAGTGTTTTTCGCCCCCAGGAAAGCGTTGAAGCCATACGCCGTCTCGGGCTGCCAATGCACAGCCTGAAGTGGATTCGTGGCGGGTTTACCGATAACGCCCTGGTGGAACACGAAGAACAGATCGTCCAGTTCATCACGCGCTACCTGCGCCCCGGCGATGTGGTGTTCAGCACCTGGTGCGAGGACGGCAACGTCGACCACGACACCGTCGGCCGGGCCAGCGCCAGGGCGGCGGCCATCGCCGGGGCAACCTACCACGACGTACCGTTCCGGGCCTGGCACTGGCCGGCCCGGGACCGCGAGCTGATTCCCTGGCATCGCGCGCGCAAGGTGCGCCTCGATACCTGGACAGTCGCCCGCAAGAGCCACGCCATCCATGCCTATGCCAGCCAGCTCGACGGCGAACCGGCCATCGGCCTTGCGCCGTTGCTGCCGCGAACGCTGCTGGAGCGTATCCGTTTGCCTTATGAAATCGTCCTGGTTTGAAATCGCCATCCTTCAGACTGAACTGCACGCCGTCACCTCAGTCGCATACATAAGCAGCCCTGAATCAGAGGAGTGCATGTGGCCAGTCATTCAAAACGGCAGGAAGCCGAATCAATGCCATTGAACACGCCTGCGGCCATTCATCGGCTTCGCGTGCTGACGGTCAATACCCACAAGGGATTTACCGCGCTCAACCGGCGCTTCATCCTCCCCGAGCTGCGTGAAGCGGTGCGCAGTACGTCGGCAGACCTGGTGTTCCTGCAAGAAGTCGTCGGCGAGCACGACCGTCACTCTTCCCGCTACAACGATTGGCCACAAACCTCGCAGTATGAATTTCTCGCCGACAGCATGTGGAGCGACTTCGCCTATGGGCGCAATGCCGTCTATCCCGACGGCCATCACGGCAACGCCCTGCTGTCGAAATACCCGATCCGCGAATACCGCAATCTCGACGTCTCCATCACCGGCCCGGAACGCCGCGGCCTGCTGCACTGCGTGCTGGACGTGCCGGGGCATAGCGAAGTGCATGCCATCTGCGTGCACCTCAGCCTGCTGGAAAGCCATCGTCAGCTGCAGCTGCAGCTGCTCTGTCAGCTCCTTGAGTCCCTGCCTGACCACGCACCGGTGATCATTGCCGGCGACTTCAACGACTGGCAGATGCAAGGCAATGCCGCCCTGGCCCGCCGCGATTACTTGCACGAAGCCTTCGAACGCCACCATGGCCGCCCGGCCAAGACCTACCCCGCCAGGTTTCCCTTGTTGCGCCTGGACCGCATCTACCTGCGCAACGCCAGCAGCCACGAGCCGAAAATACTCGGGAGCAAGCCGTGGACGCACCTTTCAGACCATTTGCCGCTGGCGGTGGAAGTGCATCTTTGAATCACGGCCTTTCAGTGCAAAGTGGCGAAAAATCATCCCCCACCTGTTACTTCTGACAGTAGCCACGCTGGATCGGTGCCTGCTACGTTGGTGACGCCCTGACGGAAATCCGCAGGGGCTTGCGCCACACACGTAGCGCCTTGGTTGCCGAAGGTACTTGCGGGTCATTGTTTCTCCCGATGTTGTCTTGCAACTCGCGCTGCCAAGCACGTCCGGTTCCTGGCCATTGATGAAGGCCAAGGGAACGGAAGTTGATCCCATCGCGGAGGCAAGCATGGAGTTTTCGACAGATCTGCCCAAATACCGTTTCGGCGCGTACCTGTTCTCAATCTGGTTATGTGCGAACTGGTCTCAAGCAGCCCACGCCGCCTGCTCACTCACCCCCACCGCCGGCAACGACAACTTCGTCTGCGACAGCGCCACCAGCGGACCGTTGACCGATTTGTCGGGCAATAACTCCCTGACCTTCCCCGCCAATGGCACCGGCAGGATCAACGGCAACGTGACCTTCGGTGCCGGCACCGACACGGTGAACATGGCCTCCGGCACCGTGGCCGGCGAAGTGAATCAGGGCGACGGCGCGGACAACTTCACGATCAGCGCCGGGCAAGTCACCGGGGCGGTCAGCCAGGGGAATGGCATCGATAACTTCGTCATGCCTGGCGGGACTATTCAGTCCCTGGCCCAAGGGGATGGTCGCGATACCTTCCTGATGACCGGCGGCACCATCGTCGGTGCCTTCGAGGACGGCGACGTCGCCAGGATGACCGCTGGCACCATCGGCCGGGTCGACATGAAACTCGACAACAATCTCTTCGACATGTCGGGCGGGCAGATCCTTGGCAACTTGGTGACCGGTTTGGGCACCGATACCATCATCGTTTCCGGCGGGCGTATCGGCGGCAACATCAGTGTCAGCAATGGCAACGACAGCATCACCGTCACGGGCGGGGAAATTGTCGGCGAGATCCGCGCCGGCAACGGCGACGACAGTCTGGTATGGGACGGGGGCGGGATCATTCGCTCGCAAATCCTGCTGGCGGCGGACAGTGATCGCGTGACCCTGCGCAACCTGAGCGAAAGCACTCTCGCCCTCACCCCGAGCATCAACGGCGGTGTCGGCGATGACCTGTTGACCCTTGATCACACCACCTCGTCAGGCGCCGCCCGCTATATCAACTGGGAAACCGTCAACCTGGTCAACGGTTCGCGCTTCGATCTGGATGGCAACTTTCAATTGGGAGACAGCACCAGCGGCACGGGCGTGTTCAACGTCGATGGCAGCAGTACGCTGACATCGGTGCAGGACAGCATCACGCCATTGACCGCAGGTCGGCTCGTTACCTTGAACAACAGCGGGGTTATCGATCTCACCCGTGCCAACTCGCGCACCAATGACACCCTGACGGTTGCAGGCAATTACGTGGGTAATGGCGGTCAATTGCTCTTGCAAAGCGCCGTGGGCGACGACAACTCTCCCAGCGACAAGCTGGTGGTCAACAACGGGACGCTGACCGGCAGCACCCTGATCACCGTCAATAACGTGGGCGGCGTGGGCGCCCTGACCCGGCAAAACGGTATTCAACTGGTGCAGGCCCAAGGCACGGCACTCAGCGACAACACTGCGTTTGTCCTCACGACCCCGGTGTCGGTGGGCGCCTTCGATTACCGCCTGTTCAAAGGCGGTATCACGCCCGGTAGCGAAAACAGCTGGTACTTGCGCTCCTCGGTGATAGCGCCGCCAGTGGTTGCCGTCGCCAATCCCGATCCCGCCTTGCCGCCGACGCTGGTGCCGGTGGTCGCAGTACCGGTGGCCGCGCCGGTTGTTACGGCTGTCGGGGTTGATGGAGTGGCGACAGTCGAAGCCCCGGTGTTACCGGCCGCCGTACCCGGAGCAGCGCCCATCCCCCTGTATCGCGAGGCGGTGCCCACCTGGTCGGTGGTGCCGCCAGCCGCAGCACAATTGAGCCTGACGGCGTTGGGCACCTTTCATGACCGTCAGGGTGATCAGCGCCTGCTGACGCAAACCGGTACCTTGAGCGCCGGTTGGGGCCGGGTCTACGGCAAGAACCTCGAGCAGACCTGGTCCGGCACCGTTTCGCCAAAACTGGATGGTTCGCTCAATGGCTTTCAGGTCGGCACTGATCTGTTCGGTTCGCAACTGGCCAGCGGGCAAACCCAACGCAGCGGTTTCTTTATCGGCCACAGTCGCCTGCAAGGCGATGTCGACGGTTTCAACCAGGGTTTCGAAGGCAAACGCTCCGGCAAAGTGGAATTGCAAGGTGACAGCCTCGGCGCGTGCTGGACCCTCACCGACCCCGCCGGGGCCTATCTCGACACCGTGGCCATGTACACCTGGCTCAACGGTGACAATCACTCCGAAAGCGGCCTGAAGTTCGACAATGAGGGTCACGTCACGACGTTATCGGCAGAAGTCGGGTATCCGCTTGCGCTGGCCGGCAGCTGGGTGGTTGAACCCCAGGTCCAGGCGATTTATCAGAAGGTCAAGCTCGACAGTCAGGATGACGGCATCTCCCATGTCTCGTTCGATTCCGACAGCGCCTGGACCGGCCGCGTCGGGGCACGCCTCAAAGGGCGCTATGAGGTCAGTGGCCGGCCGCTGGAACCGTATCTGCGGGCCAATATCTGGCACACTTTCACCGGCACCGACACGGTCACCTTTGACCATGTCGATCAGATCGAAACCCAACAACGGACCTCGTCCGCCGACCTCGGTATCGGCATGGTACTGAGCGTCGCGTCATCCGTCAGTGTGTATGCCGGCGTCGACTACACCAGCAATATCGACAGCACTCAACAACGGGGAACATTCGGTAACGTTGGGGTTCGGGTGCAGTGGTGAGGGGTTCAAACCCCTCAATCCCGAGGTTTTTTTGGTGATCCTTCGAACAAACAAGTACTTGGAGTACACGCCAAAAATCAGTCATTTGAACCATTACCACTGATCGGCCATCTTCTTGACTCGACTGTTTCCGTCTTCTTGACTTCACGTTACTACCCCCGGAATTACCACCAGGACCAGCCTCGGGCTCCCGTAAAAACGGGCTGCCCGTGCTGCCCCCCTAATCCATTCGGTCGCCCCTCATTCGGGGTAGGAGAGACGCCAGAGCGAGATACCTCATGCGACTGCAAGGTAGACCTCCATGAAAATTTCACTCACATCACACGAGATCAGAATCACTTTTTGCACTGTGTCTACTTCACTCCTGCTGTGTTCCTCCATGCAAGTGCAGGCCGCCACTGCCGAGCAGGAAACAACGCCATGGTATCGGCAGGACATCCCGACACCCGGTCTGTCTAGCCTTGCAGCAACCTGGCCCGGTCAATTCAGCACTCATCCCGATCTGCGCAGCTCCAGCCTGACCACCGAAGACGCCGCGCCCACGGCCTGGGAGCAACTCTACGGCCAGCCGTCTCGCCAGGCACAATCCGATGACCTTTCCCAGGGCCTGGCCGTTCCCGGCACTAACGAACTCAAGGGTCCGGCGATCCTCACCCTACAAAGCGCCAGCGGCCATACGCAGAGGGTTGGCCTGGTCGGTGGCACGAGCCAGATCCAGTTCAACAGCAACGGCGCGCAGGTCACCCCGGCAATGTCCGACCCCAACCGCGACACGCTCAACCTCCAGGGGCAAAGCCTCGGCGCCTATTGGAGCCTGACCGGTCCGCAAGGCTGGCACGTCGACCTGACTGCCAGCGGTGGTCGAGTCAGCGGCTTCAGCCGCAACGAACAAGGGACCCGAAGAGCCACCGAGGGCAGCGCCATGACGCTGTCGGTGGAAGGTGGCTTCCCTATCGGCCTGGGCGAAAACTGGGTGATTGAACCCCAGGCGCAATTGATCAATCAGCGCATCACCCTGGACACCCCGTATGCCGGGTCGGGCAACGCCTCCTCTACTGACCTGACCTCGTGGAGTGGCCGGGTCGGTGCGCGCTTGAAAGGCAGTTACGACATCAACGGGATGCCGGTCGAACCTTACGTGCGGACCAACTTGTGGCACACCGTGTACACAGGCAACACCGTGACCCTCGATCAGGTCGACAAGATCAGCAGCAGCCGCAACTCCTCGACCGTTGAACTGGGCCTTGGCCTGGTCACCAGGGTTAGCCCGACCGTGAGCCTGTACATCAGCGCCGACTACAGCAGCGACGTGGACGACAACGACCTGAACGGGCTGATCGGCAGCCTGGGTGTGCGGATGCGCTGGTGAGGAGCGAGTCTCAAAAGATGCAGTTACGGGGTGGACGTCTGCTGAAGGCTTGGTGTTTCCTCAGTAGGCGTTCCGTCGCAAGCGCCGTACCTGGAACCGTTATTTTCCCTCAATACCTGTTATTTCTGACAGTAGCGCGTCGACTGACCTGTTGATACCGTGGAAACAGCACTGTGCATTGTGATGTGCAGTCGATAAAACCATGCCAACTGGTTGCATAGCCCGATGTTTTCCGATGCAGGAAACCAGCAGTCCCTGATCCGTATCGCTTTCGACATTGCCATGGTCTGACCCGCAGGAGCGGGCAAGGCACATCCCATCGAGCGAGGATGGATCATGAGTAAGGCACTTTCGTCTCTCAAGTACCTGGGCACAGGCACCCTGTCGTTAATGATCATGGCGGGCTGGCCGCTCAATTCTCACGCCGACTGCACACTGGTGCCCACTGCAGGCGATGACAGCTTTACCTGCAGCAGCGGCACCGGCTCGGGGCTCTCGGACACGGGCGGCAATAACAGCCTGACATTTCCGCAAGGCGGTACCGGCACCCTCAATGGCAATGTCACCTTTGGCGCTGGCAATGATCTTGTGCATTTGAGTTCAGGCAGCGTCATTGGCGCCGTGGACATGGGTGACGGTGCAAACATCCTGCAGCTCTTCAACGGGGCCATCAGCGGTCCGATCCGCCAAGGTGATGGCACCAACATCGTGCAGGTCAGCGGCGGTTCAGCCACCACCTTCACCCAGGGCGCTAGTAACGACAGTTTCACCATCAGCGGTGGCACCATCACCTCCCTGTCCCAAGGCGCAGGCCATGACGTCTTCACGATGAGCACCGGCACCATTACCGGTAGCGTTGAAGACAGTGAACAGGCCCTCATGAGCGGGGGTAGCATTGGCCGGGTCGCGATGAATCTGGACCTTAACTCATTCGAATTGCTTGGTGGCCGGATCGTCGGCGACCTGGACGCCGGAACCGACAACAACGCCGTCACCATCAAGGGCGGTACGGTTGGCGGAAATATTATCGTCAGTGGCGGCGGTAACGTGATCACGGTCAGCGCAGGCGAGATCAATGGCCAGGTTCGTGGTGGTCGCGGCAATGACACTTTCACCTGGGATACCGGCGGGCTGATTCACTCGGCCATCCTGATGGGCGGTGGCGACGATCAAGCGTTGCTGCACAATCTCAACGAAACCAGCCTGTCGTCCACACCGGGCATCGATGGCGGGCCGGGCAACGACAGCCTGACGTTCGATAACAGCCAATCCGCCAGCCCGGGACGCTACCCCCATTGGGAAACCGTGAATCTGGATAACGACTCGCGCTTCAACCTGAATGGAAATTTCGTCCTCGGCGACAGCGTTTCCGCCACCGGTACGTTCAACGTTGGCGGCGGTAGTGTGTTGTTGGTCGACCAGGGCAGCATCACACCGTTCAGCGCCGGACAGTTAGCGACGTTGAACAACAAGGGCCTGATCGACATGACCAGCGGTAACGCCACAGCGACCAACCGACTCACGGTCCAGGGCAATTACTTTGGCGACAATGGGCAACTGCGCCTGCACAGTGTTTTGGCCAGCGACAATGCAGCCAGCGACAAACTGGTGGTGGAGCGAGGTACGCTGCAAGGTTCCACCAATATCAACATCGTCAACCTCGCCGGTGCTGGCGATCTGACACGACAAAACGGCATCCTGGTGGTGCAGGCGCTCAATGGCGCCACGGGCAGTGACCGGGCGTTCACTTCCCCCGGACCCATTTCCGCCGGAGCCTATGAGTACTATCTGTTCAAGGGTGGCGTCACCCCGGGCACAGCCCAGAACTGGTACTTGCGTTCCGCCGTCGTGGCGCCTCCACTGCCCGGCCCGGAGGACCCTCACGTGCCCTTGCCCAATCCGGAAGACCCTCACGTGCCCTTGCCCAACCCGGAAGACCCTCACGTGCCCTTGCCCGAACCGGAACACCCTCCGGTGCCGCTGCCAGGCGTCATCCTCGATCCGGGCGGCACAATTCTGCCGACCTTACCGGACTTGCCGGAAACCGAACCCGGCAAACCGCCAATTCCAATCTATCGCCCGGAAGTCCCGGTGTATTCCGCACTCTTGCCTGCCGTCAAGCAGATGACCCTGGCCGCCCTTGGCACCTTCCATGAACGCCAGGGCGATCAGAACCAACAACATCAGACAGGCACAATGGCGGCCGGCTGGGGTCGGTTTTATGCCAGTAACAGCCGCCAGACCTTTGCTGGCACGGTTAATCCGCGTCTGGACGGTTCGACGACGGGTTATCAGGTCGGCAGCGACCTGTACGGCTGGACCACCGCTGATGAACAAACGCAAAAGATCGGATTTTTTGTCGGTCACAGCCGAGCGCAAGGCGACATTGACGGCTTCAATCGCGGATTCGAGCACCGTGACGCCGGCAAGAGTACGCTGCGCGGCAATAGCGTGGGCCTGTACTGGACACTCATTGACCCCTACGGCTGGTACATCGACAGCGTGCTGATGTGGACGGAACTGGACATCAACAGCGAGTCCATTCGCGCAGTCAAGCTCAACACCCGCGGCCACGCGATGACGTTGTCCGTCGAGGCCGGCTATCCACTGCAGGTTTTCCAGTCCTGGGTTCTTGAGCCGCAAGTGCAACTGATCAACCAGCACAGCGCCTTGGACGGACAGAACGACGGGATCTCCGATGTCGACTTCGATGCCGACAACAGCGTAACCGCTCGACTCGGTGCCCGACTGCGCGGCACCTATCAGCTGGCCGGCATGCCCGCGCTGCCCTACGTGCGCAGCAATGTCTGGCATACCTTGTCCGGCACCGACCGGGTGACCTTCAACAACTTCACGGCGATCGACACCCAGCAGAAGTCCACGACCATGGACCTGAGCATGGGTATGACCCTGCAGGTTTCGAACGCTTTGAGCCTGTATGGCGAGGCTGGCTACGAGACCCAACTTGACAGCAATGCACTGAACGGACGCACGGCGACACTCGGAGTAAGGCTGGATTTTTGATGATGACCAGGGACTTGGAACATCTACATCGTGGCACACCGGCCCTTGCGGTTGCAGACCCGCGCGGGCTGGCGGTCAGGGCAATTCAGTACCATCGGCGGCAGACGGTCGATCCGGTTGAAGCGCGGGTGACGCATCAACGCTTCGATGCCGCTGGCCGCCCCGTGGCTAGCCGTGATCCGTATCTGTTTGCCTTGGCGCAGGACGATTTGTCGGTGCCGGCCAATCTCAGCCAGGTGTTCAGTTTGTCAGCTGTAGCGTTGTCGAGTGACAGCGTGGATGCGGGTTGGCGAGTAGCGTTGCACGGTGCGGCCGGGCAGCGCGTCGAGGCCTGGGATGGCCGAGGCAGTCACTCCCTGACTGAGTTCGATGAACTGCTGCGACCGGTGGCCGTGCATGAGGACGGTGAAGATTTCGCCAAGTGTGTGCTTGAGCGTTTTACCTATGCGGGAGTCGATGCCGACGCCGCCTCGCACAATCTGTGCGGTCAGTTGATTCGCCATGACGATCCGGCCGGAACCCTGCACCTGCGCGAACTCGGCATTGCTGGGGCGCTACTGCAACAGACCCGGCACTTTTTGCTGGAGACCGATCCGGTCAACTGGCCCGACAACGTGGTCGCGCGCGATGCCTTGCTTGAGCCCACCGACGGCGCCACCACCGCGCTGCACTATGCCGCCAGCGGCGAATTGCTCCGGCAAATCGATGCACTGGGCAATCATCAGCGTTTTACCTACACTAACGCCGCCGAACTGAAAGACACGCGACTGACCTTGGCCGGCCCCGGCCAGACAGAACGAACGCTGGTCAGCGATCTGCAGTACAACGCCTTCAGCCAGATCGAGTCGGAAACCGCCGGCAACGGCGTGATCACCCGCCACCACTACGACCCTGCGGATGGCCGCCTCATCGTCTTGAGTGCCCACAAAGCCAACGGCTCGCCGCTGCAAAATCTGAAGTACCGTTACGACGCCGCCGGCAACGTACGAACCCTTCAGGACACCGCCCAACCGATCCGCTACTTCAACAACCAGCGCATCGAACCGATCAAGACCTATTGCTACGACACCCTCAATCAATTGATCGAAGCCACCGGATGGGAAGCCAAAACCGGCCACGGCGGCCCCGCCCTGCCCAACCTGCAACCCCTGCCCCTCGACCCTAACCAGATCGCCCAGTACACCCAGACCTTCCACTACGACGCTGGCGGCAATCTGCTGGACCTGAAACATGTCGGCGCTCAGACCCATGGCCGCACCTTGACCCGCGCCCGATACAGCAACCGTTGCCTGCCCGAGCGCAATGGCCGCCCACCGACTGAAGCCGAACTGGCCACCGGTTTCGATGCCAATGGCAACCTGTGTGAGTTGCAAGCCGGCCAGTCGATGGGTTGGGATTTGCGTAATCAACTGTCCACCGTGCGCCCGGTGATTCGCGAAGACGGCAATGACGATTACGAACGTTACCTCTATGACGGCGGCGGCCAGCGGGTTCGCAAGCTCCGTGCAAACCAGGCCAACGCCCGAACGTTGATCAGCGAAGTGCGCTACCTGCACGGTGTGGAAATCCGTAGGCACGGTGGTACGGGGGAAATCCTCCACGTGATCAATGCCAGTGCAGGCAGCAACAGCGTGCAAGTGCTGCATTGGGCCACCAATCCACCCGAAGACATTGGCAACGATCTAGTGCGATACAACCTCAATGACCACTTGAAATCCAGCGCCCTGGAATTGGACCAAACCGCCGACCTGATCAGCCAGGAATGGTACTACCCGTTTGGCGGTACAGCGTGTTTCGCGGCCCGCTCGGCCACTGAAGCCAAGTACAAGACCGTGCGTTATTCAGGCAAGGAGCGGGATGCGACAGGGCTTTATTATTATGGGTTCAGGTATTACGCGCCGTGGTTGCAGCGGTGGATTAATCCGGATCCGGCGGGGTATGTGGATGGAGAGAATCTGTATCGAATGACGAAAAATAACCCGATTACATTTTTGGATGATGATGGGCTTATTACCAAAGAAGATCGAGCTGAACGGCGCCAGCTCGAGCGTAAGCTGCCGATAAGAGCTCGAGGCATGACAGCCATAACGAAATACAACCCAGAGCTCGCCGAAAAAATAAAAAACGGCTTAGATGACTCAAGAACTACTATAGCCAACGCAATCAAGGCTGTGGAAAGTATTGTAAACAACGAAGATGATGGCACCTACTCTGGAATTATCAGTGATTACATGGGAAAAGCCGCACCACCGGAACTTTTACTAGAGAAACTCAAATCCCTCTACGCACTCAGCAGGCAGTACGGTCATAACTCCCAACGAATAGTTGCTGTAGAAATTACTAAACCTGAAACTGGAAACAGTTTGCCACCTTACGCCTTTGTTTATAGTCATTCAACACTAAAAAATATCTACATCAATACCACCTCACTAAATGACCCAAGAGAATTCTTCTCCACCACACTAATTCATGAGTACACGCATGTTTTAGATGAATTGAACACTGCCGATTTTTATTACATCAATGATGACTCGATCTCCGCGACATACAACGCCCAGATCATGGCTTTCGATTGGCTGGAGGGCAGATATACACTAACTGTAAAAAGCACGTACGAAGAGGACTTCATCGAGGCATCCAACGAACCCGATATGCAATCGGCACTGAAAAAATACGCCAACGACAGGGACTTCAGAGAGTTTATTTCAACAGGCAATGCCGACTCATGGAGTGAAATGATCGCCTCACTAAGCACAAGAATAGTCGCTGCACCTCAGCACATATTTGTGTAGGACGACATCAATTGCTGACTCAATGATTGAGTTCACCACGATCCGATCAATACCCCAAAACTCAGCGAGGTGCCTCCCTATAAATCATACAAAAGCAAACTCAGGGAGGCACCTGCAAATACTTTATATCTCCGGCCTTAACATCAACACCGCCAACGGCGGCAAATTCAGCACCAGCGACAACGCCTGCCCATGACTCGGCGTTTCCTCGGCCGCTGCCCCGCCACTGTTGCCGTAATTGGAACCGGCATAAATCGACGAATCACTGTTAAGCACCTCACTCCACTGCCCCGCAAACGGCACCCCAACGCGATAAGCCTCGCGTGGCACCGGCGTAAAGTTGGCCACCACCAGCACCGGTTTACCGTCCTTGCTCCAGCGCAACCACGCATAAACGCTGTTGATCGCATCATCGCCGATCAGCCATTGGAACCCCTGCGGCACATCATCCTGCTCATGCAGCGCCGGTTCTTCACGGTACAGGCGATTGAGGTCACTCACCAGTTTCTGCACCCCCTTGTGCTCGGAGTACTGCAACAGGTACCAGTCCAGTTGCTGATCGTGATTCCACTCGCGCCATTGGCCGAACTCGCAACCCATGAACAGCAGCTTCTTGCCCGGATGCGCCCACATGAAACTCAGGTAGGCCCGCAGGTTGGCGAATTTCTGCCAGCGGTCGCCGGGCATCTTGTCGATCAGCGAGTGTTTGCCGTGCACCACTTCGTCGTGGGAGATCGGCAGGATGAAGCGCTCGGACCAGGCATACACCAGGCCGAAACTCAGTTCGTTGTGGTGATGGGCGCGGTACACCGGATCTTGCTGGATGTAGTGCAGCGAATCGTGCATCCAGCCCATGTTCCATTTGTAGGCAAAGCCCAGGCCGCCCTGTTGCGTACCCTGGCTGACGCCCGGCCAGGCGGTGGATTCTTCGGCGATCACCAGCGCTCCGGGTGCTTCCAGGGCCACCACATCGTTGAGGTGACGCAGGAAATCGATGGCTTCCAGGTTCTCTCGGCCGCCATGGCGGTTCGGCACCCACTCGCCGGCCTTGCGCGAGTAGTCGCGGTACAGCATCGAGGCCACCGCATCGACGCGCAGGCCGTCGACATGGAAATGCTTGAGCCAGTGCAACGCCGACGCCAGCATGTAGCCGTGCACTTCGGTGCGGCCGAGGTTATAGATCAGCGTGTCCCAGTCCTGGTGGAAGCCCTCCTGCGGGTTGCCGTACTCGTACAGGGCCGTGCCGTCGAACTGGGCCAGGCCGTGGGTATCGGTGGGAAAATGCGCCGGTACCCAATCGAGGATCACCCCGAGCTCGGCCTGGTGGCAGGCGTTGATGAACGCGGCGAACTGGTCGGGCGTGCCATAGCGCGCACTCGGCGCGAATTGCGACAGCAGCTGATAGCCCCACGAGCCGCCGAACGGGTGTTCCATGATCGGCATCAGTTCGATGTGGGTGAAGCCCAGCTCTTTCACATAGGGAATCAACCGCTCGGTCAGTTCGGGCCAGGTGTACTGGCGGGCCACTTCGCCCAGATCGTCCAGCTCACATTGCCACGAGCCGGCGTGCAACTCGTAGATCGACAAGGGCGCCGTCACCCGGTGGCGATCGCCCCGGGACATCATCCAGTTCTGGTCCTGCCAGTCGACTTTCAACGGTGACGCGACTTTCGACGCCGTGTCCGGTGGCAGGCTGGTGGCCAGCGCCATGGGATCGGCCTTCAACGGCAGAATGCCGTGGGCGCCGAGAATTTCGTATTTGTAGGTATCACCGGCTTGCAGGCGCGGGATGAACAGTTCCCAGACGCCGGTGGGATGACGCAGGCGCATCGGATGCCGGCGCCCGTCCCAGACGTTGAAATCACCGACTACCGAGACCCGCCGGGCATTGGGTGCCCATACGGCGAAACGCACGCCGTCGACGCCGTCCACGGTTTTCAGTTGCGCACCCAGGCACGCGCTGAGGTCGCGGTGATTACCTTCGGCAAACAGGTACAAATCCATTTCGCCCAACAAGGGGCCGAAGCTGTAAGGGTCTTCTGCCGTCTGCTCGCCGCCGGCCCAACGGGTGCGCAGCAGATACGCCTGTGCACGCTGGAAATGCCCGACAAACAATCCCGGCGTCTCCGTGGTTTGAAGATTCCCAAGCGCTTCGCCCGAG
Source organism: Pseudomonas sp. P5_109 (assembly GCF_034009455.1). NCBI lineage: Bacteria > Pseudomonadati > Pseudomonadota > Gammaproteobacteria > Pseudomonadales > Pseudomonadaceae > Pseudomonas > Pseudomonas sp. P5_109. The sequence goes on along the minus strand of NZ_CP125380.1, from coordinate 3,270,245 downwards.
TCCCTGGCCAGTACTTCAACACTCAGGGCGCCCGGCAGATAAGCGCGAATGAACTGCCCGCCGACGCCATCGGCGTGGGGGCCGAGAATTGCAAAAGGATCGATATGCTCGGCACGCACCAACGCATCGATATCCCGCGCTTTGGGCAGCAGCGCTTCTTTGTGATGACCCTGTTCCTTGTTCGAGACACTCATGACTACTCTCCACCAAGACCGGAAAAGGGTTTAAGCCCACTCAATAATCCATATAAACCGTGCAACGGCACGGGCAACCAGGTGGGGCGATTTTCCGCCTCATAGGCCACTTCATACGCCGCCTTCTCCAGACCGAACAACGCAAGCGCCGCATCCTCGCCTTCGGGATCTTGCCATGCATGGGCAAGACTAGCTGCCGCTAGCCGATAAGCGTCGACAAATGCTTGCCGCGCCTCGCTCAAGTAGCGCTCGGTGACCCGCAAGCGCGCGGCATCGGCCGCTGGGGTGTTCTCGACGCCCTGCGCATTGATCGCCATCGCCGCCGCATAGTCGAAGGAGCGCAGCACACCGCTGACATCCTTGTACGGGCTGTGCTTGCCCCGTCGTTCACGCAATGGTCGCGCCGGTTCTCCTTCAAAATCGATCAGATAGGCATCGCCCTTGATCACCAGCACCTGTCCCAGGTGTAAATCGCCATGTACACGTATGCGCAAGCCGCCCGCGGTCTGTTTACCCAACGCTTGTACATGGCCGAGGATGGCTTTTTTGTTGTCCAGTAAATGGCCGACCAGTATCTGGTCCGCCGGGTTCAGTTGATTTTTACGCTGCTTGAGCAAGTCCAGCGCATGCTCGATTTGTGCCGCCACATCCTTGGCCGTGGCCTGGGCATCTTTCTGCGTGGTGACCTGCGGCAGGAAGTCCGGGTTGGCACTCGGTGCCGCCAGTAGCTGATGCATTTCCCCCAGGCGCCGACCCAGCATAGCGGCGAAATCTTTCAGTTCGCCGAGCGCGTTGTAGTGTTGTTCCTGCTCGGACATGGCGTCGGCCAGTTCATCGCGCAGCGCCCGTTCGAGGTTGTTCTGCGTCCATTCCCAGGCGTCGCCCTGATTGCTCAAATAGCCCTGGGCGATCATCAGCAGGTTATCTTCGCCGGCCGCATCCCGGCGCACCACCGCACCGAGCAATGGCGAAATATTGCTGAACCCGGCTTCGGTCAGGTAGGCACTCATCTCAAGCTCAGGATGCACGCCGCAGGCGACTTTGCGAATCAGTTTCAACACCAGGCTGTTGCCGATCACCACCGAGCTGTTGGACTGCTCGGCCGACAGGTAACGCACCGGCGACTCGGCATTGAGGCCGAGCTTTTCCAGCTCGGCGGTGGACTCGAAGCGGATGTCGCCCTCGCTGGAGGCCAATACGGTGCCGGCCTGGATGCCCTGCAGTACGGCATGCACAAAGGTTTCCAGGCTGAAGGCATCGGTGATCAGGCCGACCTGGCGTCCGCGCCGTACCCGCGACAACGCCAATTGCTGGGGCAACGGAGTACCCACCTGATCTTCCGGGATAAAACCGAACGGCAACTGGTAGCGGCTGATCTGGCCACCGCTGGTGACGTTGATCTCACTGAACAGTACCGGATGCTGCGGATCGCCGAAGCGCACGCCATAGGCCAGATCGACCTGTTCGATGGCGGCGTCCTTGCCGGCGAACCAGCGGCGGTTTTGCAACCAGTTCGGCAGGATGCTTTGCTCCAGCGTGGTGCGTGATGGTGCCTCGAGCAGTTCCTCCATGCGCTTTTTCAGCACCAGCGTGGTGAAGTCCGGCAGGCTTTGCGCGGGCTCCACATGCCAGCTCGGCATCTGGTTTTCCGCGGCGAGGCCGAACCAGTAGAAGCCATAAGGCGCCAGTGTCAGGAGGAAATTCAACTGGCCGATGGGGGGGAACGCATTACCCCCGAGCATTTCCACCGGCACCATGCCGACATAGGCCGACAAATCCAGCTCGGCGGCCTGGGCGCTGCGCGACACGTTGGCCACGCACAGAATGACTTCGTGCTTGCCGTCCACCCCGGTGTATTCGCGGGTGTAGGCCAGAATCCGCCGGTTGCTGGGCGACAGCATCTTCAACGTACCGCGCCCAAAGGCCTTGGATTGCTTGCGCACGGCGAGCATGCGCCGAGTCCAGTTCAACAGCGAATGCGGGTCGCCGGCCTGGGTTTCGACGTTGACCGACAGGTAGCCGTATTGCGGGTCCATGATCGGCGGCAGCACCAGGCTGGCCGGGTCGGCTCGGGAGAAACCACCGTTGCGGTCGATGGACCATTGCATCGGCGTGCGCACGCCGTCACGGTCGCCGAGGTAGATGTTGTCGCCCATGCCGATTTCGTCGCCGTAATACAGGGTCGGCGTGCCGGGCATCGACAGCAACAGGCTGTTGAGCAACTCGACCCGGCGGCGGTCGCGCTCCACCAGTGGCGCCAGGCGACGGCGAATCCCCAGGTTGATCCGCGCCCGGCGGTCAGCGGCGTAGTAATTCCACAGGTAGTCGCGTTCCTTGTCGGTGACCATCTCCAGGGTCAACTCATCGTGGTTGCGCAGGAAGATTGCCCATTGGCAATTGGCGGGAATGTCCGGGGTCTGGCGCAGAATGTCGGTGATCGGGAAGCGATCTTCCTGGGCCAGCGCCATGTACATGCGCGGCATCAACGGGAAGTGAAAAGCCATGTGGCATTCGTCGCCATTGAGGCCTTTCTTGTCGGTGTCGCCGAAGTACAACTGGGTGTCTTCCGGCCACTGATTGGCTTCGGCCAACAGCATGCGATCGGGGTAGTTGGCGTCGATTTCGGCGCGGATCTGTTTCAGGACGTCATGGGTTTCCGGCAGGTTCTCGTTGTTGGTGCCATCGCGCTCGATCAGGTAGGGAATGGCGTCCAGGCGCAAGCCGTCAATGCCCATGTCGAGCCAGTAACGCATCACCGACAGCACCGCTTTCATCACTTGCGGATTATCGAAATTCAGGTCCGGCTGGTGAGAGTAGAAACGGTGCCAGAAGTATTGCCCGGCGACCGGGTCCCAGGTCCAGTTGGACTTCTCGGTGTCGAGGAAAATGATGCGGGTGCCGTCGTACTTCTGATCGTCATCGGACCACACGTAGAAGTCCCGGGCGGCTGAACCTTTTTTGGCCTTGCGGGCGCGCTGGAACCACGGGTGCTGGTCGGACGTGTGGTTGATGACCAGCTCGGTGATCACCCGCAGGCCGCGTTTGTGTGCCTCGGCAATGAACCGCTTGGCATCGGCCATGGTGCCGTAGTCACTGTGCACGCCACGGTACTCGGCGATGTCATAACCGTCGTCGCGCCGTGGCGAGGGATAGAACGGCAACAACCAAATGGTGTTGACGCCCAGGTCGGCGATGTAATCGAGTTTGGCGATGAGGCCGGGGAAATCGCCGATCCCGTCGTTGTTGGAGTCGAAATACGATTTGACGTGAACTTGATAGATCACCGCGTCCTTGTACCAGAGCGGGTCCTTGATGAACGTGGCTGCCTTGGGTTTCTTCGCCATGTGAAACTCCTGTTCAATTCAAAGTAACCACCACAGAGCCGGGAAACTTTGGATGGGGCACCTATCGCCTGTAGGAGCCGGCTTGCTGGCGATAGCGGTGTGTCAGGCGCCATCCATGTAAATTGATGCGCAGCCATCGCCAGCAAGCCGGCTCCTACAGGTCTACATTGCCCTCTCGCCACGGGTGTCTGTGATGTATTTATGAGGCAGTAATGCGCCAAATCCCGAACGGCTGATACGCCGGGTCGATCCGCATGAATTGCTGCTTGCCGTGCCAGGTCCAGCGATGACCATTCATCAAGTCTTCGCCCTGGGTGCTGGCGTCGTCCGGCAAACCCATTTCCCACAACGGCAACTCGAAGTTCGCCTCCTGCACGTTGTGCGGATCGAGGCTGACCGCCACCAGAATGAAATTGCTGCCGTCATAGCTGCGCTTGCCGAAGTACAGGATGTTGTCGTTCCAGGCGTTGTAGACCTTCAGCCCCAGATGCGTGTGCAGCGCCGGGTTCTGCCGGCGGATGCGGTTGAGCTGGGCGATCTCGGCGATGATGTTGCCCGGCGCATTGAAGTCCCGCGGGCGGATCTCGTACTTCTCGGAATCGAGGTATTCCTCCTTGCCCGGCACCGGCGCCGACTCGCACAGCTCGAAACCCGAGTACATGCCCCACAAGCCCGAGCCCATGGTCGCCAGCACGGCGCGGATGAGAAACCCGGAGCGCCCGGATTCATGCAGGAATGCTGGATTGATGTCCGGCGTATTGACGAAGAAATTCGGCCGGTAGCATTCACGCCACGGCGATTCGTTGAGTTCGGTGAAATAGGTCGCCAGTTCGGCCTTGGTGTTGCGCCAGGTGAAATAGGTGTAGCTCTGGGAGTAACCGACCTTGCCCAGGCGCGCCATCATCGCCGGGGTGGTGAAGGCTTCGGCGAGGAAGATCACCTCGGGGTACAACGCCCGTACATCGGCGATCAGCCATTGCCAGAACGGCAACGGCTTGGTGTGCGGGTTATCGACGCGAAAGATCTTCACGCCCTCCTCGACCCAGCCGACCACGATGTCGCGCAGTTCCACCCACAGGCTGGGAATCGCCTCGGGGGCATAGAAGTCGACGTTGACGATGTCCTGGTACTTCTTCGGCGGGTTCTCCGCGTATTTGATCGTGCCGTCCGGTCGCCAATTGAACCAGCCGGGGTGTTGCTTGAGCCACGGATGGTCCTGGGAGCACTGGATGGCAAAATCCAGGGCGATTTCAAGACCATGGGCCGCGGCGGCCGCCACCAGTCGGCGGAAGTCTTCGCGGGTGCCCAACTGCTGGTGAATCGCCTCGTGCCCGCCCTCTTCGCTGCCGATTGCATAGGGACTGCCCGGATCATCGGGGCCCGCCGTCAGCGAGTTGTTCGGGCCTTTGCGATAGCTGCGCCCGATCGGGTGGATCGGCGGGAAATACAGCACGTCGAAACCCATGTCCTGGATCATCGCCAGCCGCGAATGCACGTCGTTGAAAGTACCGTGGCGTTGCGGACTGTCGGTGATCGAACGCGGAAACAGTTCATACCAACTGGCAAACTGCGCCAACTCGCGCTCCACATCCACCGGGTACTCCGGGCTCAGGCTCAGATAGGCGCGATGATCGACGCGGGCCATGAGGTCGGCGCTACGCGGGTGCAAAAACAGTGCGACCTGCTCGGTTTCAAGCAGTCCTGACAGTTCATGGTGCAAGGCCGCCAGTTGCTCGCTGAGTTGCCCTTCGCTACGTTCGGCGGCTTGCTGCACATGAATCCGCCCTTCCTGCAGCTCCAGGCTGACGGGAACCGCCGCCGCATGTTTCTTTTCCAGCTCATAGCGAAAACTGGCGAACTGATCGATCCACGCTTCGATACAGAACAGATACCGGCCCTGGCTGTGGACACGGAACTGCCCTTGCCAGCCGTTGTTGCCCAGATCGTTCATGACCGCGCTGTGCCAAACGTCCTCGTCATCGGCCCGCCAGCGTACGCGAACCGCCAGCTTGTCATGCCCGTCGGCGAACACCTTGGCCGTCACCACCACATCCTGACCCACCACGGACTTGACCGCGAACTGCCCGCCTTCAAGGGTCGGCATGATGTTTTCAATGACGATACGCGGCAGCAACAACGCCTGCGACAGCGGCATGTGCGGGTTGTAGCTCAACTCAGTCGGTTTTTCAGCCGTCATCGAGCCTCTCTCCTTACGCCCCATGGACGCGCTGGTGTCTGGTCGCCATCCCGTCGGGCCATCCGCCCCGGAATGGACTCACTTTAGGTTCCGAGCGACAGTCGTCGGGAAAAGTTCAGCGACAATTTGCGGAATCAAATCCTTCGCGCCGCAGTCCACCTACTTAAGCACGACTCACGCCATGTGCCACCGGAGGCTTGAACAATGAACAATCCATTCCCGGCTGAAACCCCCGATCCGAACATCGATGACCCGGTGATCCCGCCGACGGATCCTCAACCGGTGCCCGAACAGGACCCGCCCGGCACGACCCCGCCGCCAAGGGAAGAACCACCCGCGACGATGCCGCCGGTGATTGTGAATCCTGAATGAAGACAGTTGATCGTTCCTGCCTCAAAGCCAGGGACGATCATGAAAAATGAATGACACTTCCCAAGAACGCGTAGTACCGATCCGAAAACACCAGTTCTGCCCGTTCGACACTTTACGGAACTTGCACCCTGCGCCTTATATAGCCACCACTCCATCAGTCTTGAGCGTGGCCAGCCATGAAAACTTTTTTTTCCAGCGTCAGCGAATTCACAGACATAGCGAGCGCACAGCACCACGCGCTCAACCGTGAACGATCAACCGACGGCTGGCCTTCCCTTGAAAATATTCAACTACGAATTTCTTTGCTTCGATGCCGAACGCAATCGCTCTGAGCTTTCAACCAGAAGCTCAATCATCAAGGATCTGGAGAATCATCTGCTGCACTGTGAAATGGACTACAGCCAGCATGAACTCTCGGAATCAAAGTGCGACGAGCAGGAATCAGATTGTGAAGCGACCTCCGCAGACCGGGTGAATACCTCCTAGGGCCCGCGATCCTTGTCAATCAGCCTCACGATGCTCGGCATCACACTGAACACCCCGAGCGCCAACAGTGTGCTGAGCACCGCCGTCGCCTCCCGGCCCAGCCCGGCTGCAACGCCAATGGCGGCGGTCATCCACAGGCCGGCGGCGGTGGTCAGGCCCTTGACGTGGCCTTCGTCGCCCTCCTGGTTTTTCAGGATGGTGCCGGCCCCCAGGAAACCGATCCCGGCGATCACGCCCTGCACCACCCGGCTCATGGCGTCGGCCTGTGAGCCGGACATCTGTGGCACCAGCACGAACAGCGCGGCCCCCATCGCCACCAGCATATGGGTGCGCACGCCAGCAGCCTTGCCCTGGTGTTCGCGTTCGAACCCGAGAATCCCACCTAGCACGGCGGCCATCAACAGGCGCACGGTCATCCGCGTCAGTTGCGAGGCATCGGTGATGTCGGCGAACTCGGCTTGCAGGGTCACCCAGACTTCGTGCCACCAGGCGTTCATGGGGTTGTCCTTGAGGGGGGCCATGGACGGTGGACCGCAGCGACCATTAATCGGTTGCACAGAACGATGTCCGGTGGTTGCGGCCTGAATCTTTAGACTCCGCTAAAAAAAGGATTCCGCCATGACTGTACGCATCGAGAACCAGACCGGCTTTTTCACCACCGAAAATGGCGAATACATTCGTCTGTGTCCCGACGTGACCATCGTCACCGATGGCCGCAAAGCCATGTCGGCAGTGGACATCGAAGGCCACCGCATCTACATCACCGAAGCCGAGGCCAACGCCTTGACCGTCGCCGGCGCAGTGGATGGACGCCGACACTTGAAAGCCACCGACAGTGGTTCGGTGATTTGACTGGCATTGATCAACTTCCTCCGCCGCTGTTTCTACCTGGCGTTTGCGCCCCTGCGTGGCGGGTGCTTCAAGTTGTCGCAGGCCGTGCGCCCCGGGCTATCTGATCCGCTTTTTAATGCGATACCTGAGTCTGTTATGTAAACAGATCGCCGCTCATAGTGCTCATGCCTGATGGAGGCTGATGAGCGAAAGACCATGAGCGAGAGAATCCCCGTCCGAACCGTAGAAACATTCGAGCCTTCACGTCCAAAGATGAAGGCCAAAACCAGCGACAACCTGATCCACACCCGCAGCTTCACCGGGCTGTTCCGCACCCTGCGCATCAGTGGCGCGGGCTTTCTGTTTTTGCTGTTCTTCGGCACCGTGTGGTTGAACTGGGGCGGCCGCCAGGCGGTGCTCTGGGACCTTTCCGAAAGCAAGTTCCATATCTTCGGCGCGACTTTCTGGCCGCAGGATTTCATCCTGCTCTCGGCGCTGCTGATCATTGCCGCCTTCGGCCTGTTTGCGATCACGGTGTTCGCGGGACGGGTCTGGTGTGGTTACACCTGCCCACAAAGCTCCTGGACCTGGATCTTCATGTGGTGCGAGAAGATCACCGAAGGCGAACGCAACCAGCGAATCAAGTTGCAGGCCGCGCCGTGGGGCCTGAACAAACTGATGCGGCGTTCGGCCAAGCACACCTTGTGGCTGGCCATCAGCCTGCTGACCGGCCTGACCTTTGTCGGCTACTTCACACCGATCCGGCCACTGGCCGAAGAACTGCTGAGCCTGCAAATGAGCGGCGTCAGTCTGTTCTGGGTGCTGTTTTTTACCGGCGCCACCTACATCAATGCCGGCTGGCTGCGTGAAGCAGTGTGCATGCACATGTGTCCCTACGCGCGCTTCCAGAGCGTGATGTTCGACAAGGACACCCTGACCATTTCCTACGACGTGGCCCGTGGTGAAAACCGTGGCCCGCGCAAACGCGAGGTCAAGCCCGCCGACGTGGGTTTGGGCGATTGCATCGATTGCCAGCTCTGCGTACAGGTCTGCCCGACCGGCATCGACATTCGCGATGGCTTGCAGATGGAGTGCATCGGTTGCGCGGCGTGCATCGACGCCTGTGATTCGATCATGGACAAAATGGGCTACGCCCGGGGATTGATCAGCTATACCTCCGAGCATCAGTTGCAGGGTGGCAAGACACACCTGCTGCGCCCGCGCCTGATCGGCTACACCGCCGTGCTGCTGGTAATGATCGCCGCCCTGGTGGTGGCGCTGATGGAGCGGCCGATGGTGTCGCTCGATGTCAGCAAGGACCGTGGCCTGTTCCGCGAGAACAGCCAGGGGCAGATCGAAAACATCTACAGTCTGAAAGTGATCAACAAGACCCAGCAGCGCCAGGACTACCAATTGCACCTGGTCGATGCCGATGATTTCGAGTTGCAAGGCAAGACCGAGTTGAGCCTGGCACCGGGCGAAATTGTCGACGTGCCGGTGTCGGTGGCGATGCTCACCGAGCGTCCGGCCAGCAGTTCGCAAAGCATCAGTTTCAAGGTGATCGACAGCGATGACCCTGACGTCTACAGCGTGGCAAAGAGCCGGTTTGTTGCGCCGATGAATCGCTGAACCTTTAAGATGCAGACTTTGGTGAAGTGCAACCCTGTTTTGGCAATGCAATCCTCTGTGGCGAGGGGGCTTGCCCCCGTTCGGCTGCGAAGCAGTCGTCAATCCGACGACTCGGTGTTGTGGAATGAAAAAAAGCAGGGCCGCTTTGCGCCCCAACGGGGGCAAGCCCCCTCGCCACAGGCAAGCCCCCTCGCCGCAGTAAATCGAATCGACTCCATGACGGGACACCGATGAAACGCTACGAAAAATTCGCCGACGACATCGCAGAACTGATCCGATCCGGCGTCCTGGGTCCCGGCCAGCGCGTACCCTCGGTTCGCTACGCCAGCCAGACCTATGGCGTCAGCCCGTCGACGGTGTTCCAGGCCTACTACCTGCTGGAACGTCGCGGACTGATCCGCGCTCGTCCGCGTTCCGGATACTTCGTCAACGCCCATGCACCACGGCCGTTTTCCGAACCGGAGATCAGTAGCCAGGTCAATGAGTCCACCGAGGTCGATGTCAGCGAACTGGTGTTCTCGGTGCTCGACTCGATCAAGGACCCGAACACCGTGCCCTTCGGCTCGGCGTTCCCCAGCCCTACGTTGTTTCCCCTGCAACGCTTGTCCCGCTCCCTGGCCAGCGCCAGCCGCGAAATGGACCCGCGCATGGTCGTCACCGACATGTCGCCAGGCAACCCGCAACTGCGTCGGCAAATCGCCCTGCGCTACATGGTCGGCGGGCTGATGCTACCCATGGAAGAACTGCTGATCACCAACGGTGCCCTGGAAGCGCTCAACCTGTGCCTGCAAGCGGTGACCGAGCCCGGCGACCTGGTAGCCATCGAAGCCCCGGCGTTCTACGCCTGCCTGCAAGTGCTCGAACGCCTGAAGCTCAAGGCCGTGGAAATCCCCGTGCACCCGCGCGACGGCATCGACCTCGGCGTGCTCGAGCAAACCCTGGAACGCCATCCGATCAAAGCCTGCTGGTGCATGACCAGTTTCCAGAACCCCATGGGCGCGACCGTGCCCGAGGCCAAGAAACAGCAGCTGGTGGAATTGTTGCGCCGCCACCAGGTGCCGTTGATCGAAGACGATGTCTACGCCGAACTGTATTACGGCCAACAAGCACCAAAACCGGCCAAGGCCTTTGATACCGAAGGCCTGGTGATGCACTGCGGCTCGTTCGCCAAGAGCCTGGCCCCCGGTTACCGCATCGGTTGGGTCGCCGCCGGGCGTTTTGCGCAAAAAATCGAACGGCTGAAACTCATGACCTCGCTGTGCGCATCAATGCCGGCCCAAGCCGCCATCGCCGATTACCTGCAACACGGTGGTTACGACCGGCACCTGCGTAAGTTGCGCCACGCGCTGGAAGACCAGCAAAGCGCCATGCTCGCCGCCATCGCCCGCTATTTCCCGGCGCAGACACGGGTCAGTCAACCGGCGGGTGGATACTTTTTGTGGCTGGAACTGCCGGAGCAGATGGATTCGTTGAAGTTGTTTCAGATGGCGCTGGCGCAGGGCATCAGCATTGCACCGGGGCCGATCTTTTCGCCGGCGCAGCGGTTCAGGAATTGTATTCGGTTGAATTATGGCAGCCCGTGGGATGAGGTTTCGGAGAAGGCTATGGAGACGTTGGGGCGGATTGTGCGGTCGTTTTCAAACACAAATTGACCTATCGTTCATCCATACGTCTCTTGGAGTGCACTCTACTTAGAGCGCTCGAAATTGATGCAAAAGTATCTGCATTCTTTAGCGCCATCCTTGTTCTAACTTCAGGGCTTGCCTTAAACCTAACAATAGACTTGTCTATTTTTTTAGTTTTTAGGCCCCCCATAAATTCAGGCTCCACATCGTCCGCCTTGACATGCCCACGCATCATTCTCTTCGACTGATAGAGAAACTCCGACCGCTCATATTCATCGTTGGGAGTTAGGCCATACTGATCGACATCATCGCCAAAGCCTTTCTTCTCCGCAAAGCTCATACGATACCAATAATCTTTAGTATCAAGAGCCAAATGTGAAACTTCATGTATCAAGAGCATGGCGTTAGCTTCAACTGTATTCCTCCTTACATCATCACTTAAATAAACCTTGCTCCTTCTATCATATCTAAATACTTTCGCGTTATAACCCGTCCAATTATCCCCATCAAGAAGCACTACTTTTCGCGAGCCAGGCCCATACCTTTTCATAAAGCCTTCCATTTTAATCATATTATTTTTTAGCATTAATACATCTTGCAAAGACACCTCCCCAACATATCCCTCGATAATATTTTTTTCAAATAAAGGGTGTTGGATTTCTGCAGTTGCATTCATCAAGATATTCTTCGCCCTGGAAAATGCTGAATCCAGACCTTTCGCCATTTCCGGTTCTCTCAACCTCACTTCTTCAAACCCGCGCGCAACAACCAACCCCCCAATACCATCATAAGTCTCAATGACAAAATCATTTAAAGCAGCAAAAGCTGAACAACTACCTAAATCATCAAAATAACTTACCGGACCACTCTTAACAAACCGATAAAAATTCAACCCATCCACATCCCCCGCCGGATCCGGATTCAACCAGCGTTGCAACCAAGGCGCGTAATACCGCGCCCCATAATAATAAAGCCCCGTCGCATCCCGTTCCTTGCCTGAATAACGAATGGTCTTGTACCCGATTTCCACTTCATGCCGTCCGGCCAGCCATGCCGTGCCGCCAAAGGGGTAATACACTTCCTGGCTGATCACCTTCGCCTGGGCGTCTACCTCAAAGGCACTCGATCCCAGGTGATCATCGAAGCAAAAACGCAATTGGTCGTTGTCCATTTCGGCCGGTGGCGGGCTATCCCAATGCAACAGACGCACGGTGCAGCGGCCGGCCTGAATGCTGACTACTTGCAGCTGTTCCCCCGTGGCGCTGTTGCTGTGCAGTTCGAGGCCGGGCAGATAACGCACTTCGGCGGTATGGGCGATGGATTTCGCTGCGGTCGTGCGGGTTTTGCGCAGGCGCGTGCCTTCGCTGTCGTAGACATATCGCTCTAGATCGTCAGCGCCATTGACCCGAACGACGGGTGTGACCTGAGCCAACTGGCTTCGCCCGTTCCATTGCAAGCCTTGCCCGGGTTGAAGCTCCAACAGATTGCCCCGAGCGTCGAACGACTCATCCACGCCGGTTTGAGTGGGGTGGACCTTGACGCTGCGATTACTCAGCGGGGCGACGCGCATGCTCAGGGTATCGCCCACCGCGCCATGATGGATACGCTGCAACAGATTGCCCGCTTCATCGTAATCGTAGGTTTCGCTGTAGTTGCACCAGCGGCTGCCATCCGGCGGGCCGTACGTCTGCCACTCTGGTAAGGCAGGACCGAATGAGGGCCTGACGGTTTCCCAGCCGGTCGCGCTGATCAATTGGTAAAGCGTGTCGTACCTGAAGCGCCGCACCGGTTCGATGCGCTGGTTGGCAAAATGCTGGATGGGTAAAGCAGCGTCGGTGATTTCGGTGATGTTGCCAACCGGGTCGTAACAGTAACTCAGCTTCTGCAAAAAGCTCTGATCCGGGCATTGAGTGGCCAGCAGCATTAGGTGCCCATCGGACGGATTATAAACGCTAGTGGTGCGCATGCCATTGCCGGCGAGTTCATGTTCAACTTGACCTGAAGCGCTGTAATGGATGGCACTGACCAGCGTATCGACGCCTTGTTGTCCAGAGCGCTTTAGCCCCACCGAACGCAATTGACCAGCGCGATCATGCGCAAAATACTGGGTATGACCTTTGGCATCGGTTTGCGCTGCCACTTCGCCGGTAGACGCGAAGCGCCACGAAGTCTGAGCGCCGGTGCCTGGCTCCAGCAAGCGGTCCCGGTCTGTGTACAGCGCTGGCCAGTCAACCGGAGCGAAGCTGTTGAGGAAGTGCCGACGCTCATGCAGTACCACCGCCGACAGCCCATAGTCGGTCATCAATCGACTACCTGCCGGGTCGTCCTGGCGGATGGGTTGGCCACAGCAGTTATACCGGGCGTGATCATCCGAAACGCCCCCGAACGTCATTCGCTCGACACAGCGCTCGGGTTCACCCGAAACCTGCTCATGCACTGCGACAGGCCGCAGCAATGGATCATGTTCAGTGCGACGATGCCAGCCACGTTGATCCCATGACTCAAGCACCTGCCCTGCCGCACCCGCCAACCCGAGTTGCCACCCGGCATCGACGCTGTCGCTGCACAGCGCCTGCCCCGTCAGGTTATGGATCGTGGTGAGGTTCGCCGGGACCGAGGCATCGCTCTGACGCAAGGCAAACAATCGCGGATCGCGTTGTTGAACGAGGCGGCCAAGCGGATCGAAAACCTGCTGCGTTACCCGCGCAGTGATCGGTTTGACGGCCGCCAGTCGATGGTACGCCAGCGCACGAACGGCTAAACCGCGCGGGTCAACAACGTTGATCGATGGTGTGTGCCTGTTCAAATCGAGGCGTCCCTTCAAAGACTACCGCGAATCTAGGCGCATCCCGGAAGGAACGTCTACTGTCAGGAATGACAGTAGACACCACGCGAATTCCTCTTAACGACCACCACCGAGATCAACAAACGTCCCCGTCGCATAAGAAGCCTTGTCCGACAGCAGCCAGACAATCGCCTCCGCCACTTCGTCCGGACGTCCGCCCCGGGCCATCGGGATCGCCGATTCCAGTTTGCTGACCCGATCCGGATCACCGCTCAAGGCGTGGAAATCGGTGTAGATGTAGCCCGGACGCACGGCGTTGACCCGAATCCCCTCGCCCGCCACTTCCTTGGACAGACCGATGGTGAACGAGTCCAGCGCGCCTTTGGAGGCCGCGTAGTCGACGTACTCGTTGGGCGAGCCCAAGCGCGAGGCCACCGAAGACACGTTGACGATGCTGCCACCCTGCCCGCCGTGTTTGGGCGACATGCGCAGGATCGCGTGCTTGGCGCAGAGGATCGGCGCCAGGACGTTGGTTTTCATGATTTTGAGAATGCGGAACTCGGACATCTCGTCGACCCGGGACTTTTGCCCGACGGTGCCGGCGTTGTTCACCAGCGCGGTGACCCGGCCAAGTTCGCTGTCTACCCGATTGAACAGCGCGATGACTTCGTCTTCGATGCTGACGTCGGCCCGTACCGCAATGGCTTGCGCACCGAGGGCGCGGACTTGCTCCAGCACGCTGAGTGCAGATTGTTCGTCGGCCTGGTAGTTGATGCAGATCCGATAGCCCTGCGCGGCGGCCAACAGAGCGGTGGCGGCCCCAATGCCGCGGCTGCCGCCGGTGATGACGATGACTTTATCCATGCGAGCTTTCCCCCAATCAAAGCTTAAGCGGTCGGGGGCAAGAATAACCGCCATTGGCGGTTTTTGCATGAATTCGACAGAGCATTGTGGCGAGGGAGCTTGCTCCCGTTCGGCTGCGAAGCAGTCGCGATTTCAGTTGACTCTGCAGGCTGAAAAGCGGGGGCCGCTTTGCGACCCAGCGGGAGCAAGCTCCCTCGCCACGGCAAGCTCCCTAGCCACAGCAAGCTCCCTCGCCACGGGTCAACTGGCGACCAGTGCCTCGCCGCGATGGATTTCCATCATGAAACCTGCGGCCGGCAGCGGATGCCCCAGCAGGTAACCCTGCAACGAATCGCAACCGAGTCGCGTCAGGAAGTCTTGCTGCGAGCCCGTCTCCACTCCCTCGGCAACGATGCGCAACCCCAGCGCCTGGCCGAGGGCGACGATGGCCGAAACAATGGCGGCGTCATCGCTGTCGTGCTCCAGGTCGCGGACAAAACCGCGGTCGATCTTCAGTTCATTGGCCGGCAGGCGCTTGAGGTACATCAAACTCGAATAGCCGGTGCCAAAATCGTCGATGGACAGGTCAACGCCCATTTCCGACAGTTCCTGAAGCACCGTCATGCTCGCATCGGCATCGCTCATGGCCGTGGTTTCAGTGATTTCCAGGGTCAGGCTGTTGGCCGGCAGATGGTGAGTGGCCAAGGCCTTGGCGACGCTCTGGACCAGTCCCGCATGGCAAAACTGGATGGCAGACAGGTTCACCGCGATGCGCCAATCGGTATAGCCCAGCACGTACCACTCGCGCATCTGGCGGCATGCTTCGTTGAGCACCCACTCGCCGATCGGAATGATCAGCCCGGTCTTTTCCGCCAGTTCGATGAATTTGTCCGGCAATAGCATTCCTTGCGTCGGGTGCTCCCAGCGCAACAAGGCCTCGGCGCCCACCGGACGGCCATTGGCGGCGTCGAACTTGGGCTGGTAATGCAGGCTGAACTCCCGATGCTCCACGGCATTGCGCAGATCCTGCAGCAATTGCAGCTGCTTGCGCGCGTTGCTGTTCATTGACGCATCGAAAAAGCTGTAGCCGTTTTTACCTGCGCCCTTGGCGTGATACATCGCCGCGTCGGCGTTCATCAGCAACTCGTGGGCGGACTGGCCGTTACCCGGGTAGAGCGCGATGCCGACGCTGGCGGAGATATGCAGATCATGTTCGGTCACCCGGAACGCCCGCGCGATCAACCCGACCTGACGGGCCGCGAGGTTCAAGGCGTCGTTCTGTTCGCTCAATTGCACCAGCAACACGAACTCATCGCCGCCGATCCGCGCCAAGGTGTCCTGGCTGCGCAGGTCTTCGCGCAGACGCTGGGCCACTTCGCGCAACAGCAGATCACCCATATGGTGGCCGAAGGCATCGTTGACCGGTTTGAAGCCGTCCAGATCGATGAACATCAGGGCAAAGCAGCCCCCTTCTTCCCGGACCCGCGACATGGCCTGATCGATTCGGTCGGCGAGCAACGTCCGGTTCGGCAACCCGGTGAGGGTGTCGTGCAGGGCCAGTTGGGTCAATTCCCGGTTGGCCTCGGTCAACGACTGCGCCAGGCTCGCGGTGCGAGCCTCCAGGCGTGCATCGAGGATCGAGGTCAGCAAGGCGATGCTCAGCACCGCCAGCGTGGTGATCAGCACCAGGTTGTCCAAGCCCTTGCCGCTCAGGCCATTGACCGCCGCCCCGCAAAAACTGCCATCGGCAAAACGTGCAGCGGCCATGCCGGTGTAGTGCATGCCGACGATGGCGATGCCCATGATCACGGCGGCGCCGCCACGGATCAGGCGGACATAAGGCGTGTGCTGGCGCAGATGGAAAGCGATCCACAATGCCGCGCCCGATGCACCGACCGCGATCATCAGCGAAGCGCCGAACAGCGTCGGGTCATAATCGATGCCCGGTTGCATGCGCATGGCCGCCATGCCGGTGTAGTGCATCGCGCTGATGCCAGCACCCATGACCAACGCGCCAAAGGCCAGTTGCCAGGCCGGCAATTGCGGCTGGCTGACCAGCCACAGGGCAAAACCGCTGGAGAGCACGCCGATCAGCAGCGACAACAGGGTGATCATGCCGTCGTAACCCAGGTCGATCGGCAACTTGAACGCGAGCATGCCGATAAAATGCATCGACCAGATGCCGACGCCCATGGCAATGGCCCCGCCCGCGGTCCACAAATGCACGGCGCGGCCTTTGGCGGTGGCAATGCGTCCGGTCAGGTCGAGGGCGGTGTATGACGCGAGAATCGCTACGCAGAGCGAAATGATAACCAGGGTGGGGGAATAGCTACCGATGAGCATGGGGACTTCTCGCGCATGCCCCTGTTAATGGTATTGATTCTCGCTGGGGGGCAAATGCGGCGATTGTACTGATTCCAAATGAGAACGCACTCACAAAATAAGCAAAAGGCCATCAGGCCGATGAAACGCCTGTTTTAAGGTTTTACATTAACTCGCATCGTCAACACAAACCTTGTAGGAGCCGGCTTGCTGGCGATGGACTCCAGTGCGCCGCGTTTATCCAGTTTGTACGCGTCATCTTTCACGATCATCGCTGGCAAGCCAGCTCCTATGTATGGACTCGCCCCCACTGTCTACCCGCTTTTGAAAAACCGCTGCCCCGTTGCATCTATGTATTAGGCCTATTCGTGGAAGCCGTCTTCGGCTTCTGGCCAAAATTGGAAAAGCTCGTGGTATGCCGATTACAGTCAGGCCTCGAAGGCCAGTAGGAGCTTAGGCATCAATCCACGCCGGTCTTACCTGGGGTCAATTTTTTTCAGCAGAGGGTCAGACGGTTAGTACCTCGGTGGCAGAACTCTGTCGCTCAGTGGCCCATCGTCGCTGGCTGGCCATCACCCGCGTGGCGACGATAAGTCTGGTCATTCTGTAGAAGCACCCAGACGATTCGCAGGTTGCGGTTGGCTAGCCTGATCGCAGCCTCCTTGCGGCCCAACCGGCTCATCCAGTGCAACAAGCGGCGGTCATCGGGTTGCTGGGAATCAGGTCGTAGTTGTTGCAGCACCGCATGGGCCCCTGGATCATCAGGCTGCGTAAATAAGCATCACCTCGCTTGGTCATGCCCCCCAACCGGACCGTCTCCCCGCTGCTGTGCTGGTCAGGCACCATGCCAAAGTACGCGGCAAACTTGCGGGCATTGGGAAATCGCTCAGGCTTGGTTTCCTTGGCCACCAGTGCCGTGGCAGTGACCGGGCCGATGCCGCGCACAGTCATTAGCCGCTTCGCCGTCATGTCAGCGTTGGCGGCCACTTCCAGGCGTCCCGTCAGTACGCTGATGCGCTCGCCCAAATGGCGCCACTCGGCCAACAGTTCGTCGATCAGCTCACGCAGCAGGCCCGGCACCGGCTGGGTGGCATCTTCCAGCACCCGCGGGATTTTCTGGCTGATCGCAACATCGCCCTGTGCCAAGGCTACGCCGTGCTCAAGCAGCAGGCCGCGCATCTGATTACTGAGGGCCGTGCGTCGACGCACATAGCCCTGGCGGGCACGATGCAACGCCTGCATTGCCAGCGCCGCAACACTTTTGACCGGTACTGCGCAGATTTTTTCATCGCGATTGGCCCGCAGAATCGCCAGCGCATCGTTGCGATCATTTTTAGGCCCGCTGCGATGTGTGGCCACCAAACCGGCTGGAAGAATCCGCACCGGATTACCTTGCTCTTGCAGCTGCCGGGCCCAGGCCTGGGCACCCGGACCGGTCTCCATCAAAACCACGACATGCGCCGGCAACTGTCGGAGAAAATCATAAAACGCCTCGCGCGACTTGATCCGCTGCTCGTAGCGCACCTGGCCGAGGATATCTTCACCGGCGACCTGAAAGACCTGTTTGGCCAAGTCGACCGCCAAGGTTGTGCAGGCCGACAAATCGGAAGAAGACACGGATTGATCAAACGAACTATGATTTTTCATGGACTCGCCCTCGCTGTCGTTGGCTGTTTAGACTGCCACCGTGGCGCATTGACGCCTCGGCTTGGGCGAGTCCATCCAATTACACGGGACCGCGTCCTGGTCGAAATGATGTGAACACCAAACTGTAGGAGCCGGCTTGCTGGCGATGGACTCCAGTGCGCCGCGTTTATCCAGGTCATACGCGTCATCGTTGACGACCATCGCTGGCAAGCCAGCTCCTACAAGAGACCGCGTCCTGGTCGAAATGATGTGAACGCCAAACTGTAGGAGCCGGCTTGCTGGCGATGGACTCAAGTGCGCCGCGTTTGTCCGGTTCATGCGCGTCATCGTTGACGACCATCGCTGGCAAGCCAGCTCCTACAAGGGACCGCGTCCTGGTCGAAATGATGTGAACGCCAAACTGTAGGAGCCGGCTTGCTGGCGATGGACTCCAGTGCGCCGCGTTTGTCCGGTTCATGCGCGTCATCGTTGACGACCATCGCTGGCAAGCCAGCTCCTACACGGGACCGCGTCCTGGTCGAAATGATGTGAACACCAAACTGTAGGAGCCGGCTTGCTGGCGATGGACTCCAGTGCGCCGCGTTTATCCAGTTTGTACGCGTCATCTTTCACGATCATCGCTGGCAAGCCAGCTCCTACACGGGACCGCGTCCTGGTCGAAATGATGTGAACACCAAACTGTAGGAGCCGGCTTGCTGGCGATGGACTCCAGTGCGCCGCGTTTATCCAGTTTGTACGCGTTATCGTTAACGACCATCGCTGGCAAGCCAGCTCCTACACGGGACCGCGTCCGAGTCGAAATGATGTGAACGCCAAACTGTAGGAGCCGGCTTGCTGGCGATGGGCTCCAGTGCGCCGCGTTTGTCCGGTTCATGCGCGTCATCGTTGACGACCATCGCTGGCAAGCCAGCTCCTACACGGGACCGCGTCCTGGTCGAAATGATGTGAACACCAAACTGTAGGAGCCAGCTTGCTGGCGATGGACTCCAGTGCGCCGCGTTTGTCCGGTTCATGCGCGTCATCGTTGACGACCATCGCTGGCAAGCCAGCTCCTACAAGAGACCGCGTCCTGGTCGAAATGATGTGAACACCAAACTGTAGGAGCCGGCTTGCTGGCGATGGACTCCAGTGCGCCGCGTTTGTCCGGTTCATGCGCGTCATCGTTGACGACCATCGCTGGCAAGCCAGCTCCTACACGGGACCGCGTCCGAGTCGAAATGATGTGAACGCCAAACTGTAGGAGCCGGCTTGCTGGCGATGGACTCCAGTGCGCCGCGTTTATCCTGTTTGTACGCGTTATCGTTAACGACCATCGCTGGCAAGCCAGCTCCTACACGGGACCGCGTCCTGGCCGAAATGATGTGAACGCCAAACTGTAGGAGCCGGCTTGCTGGCGATGGACTCAAGTGCGCCGCGTTTGTCCGGTTCATGCGCTTCATCGTTATCCACCATCGCTGGCAAGCCAGCTCCTACAAGGGACCGCGTCCTGGCCGAAATAATGTGAACACCAAACTGTAGGAGCCGGCTTGCTGGCGATGGACTCCAGTGCGCCGCGTTTATCCGGTTTACAGCGTTATCGTTGTCGACCATCGCTGGCAAGCCAGCTCCTACAGGGATTGCAGGGGTCAACCGTTATTGGTTTTCGCTCACCTCAAGCTGCCCGTCCCAGCCACCGCCCAGGGCGGCAATCAATTGCACGCTGGCTATCAGGCGGCTTTGCAGCAGGTCCAGGTTACTGCGTTCATTGTTCAGTGCCGCGGCCTGGGTCACCACCACATCGATGTACGCGATCAAACCGGCCTTGTACTGGTTCTGGGTCAGGCGCAACGATTCGCGGGCAGCGTCCAATGCCTGTTGGCGCACGACGGCTTCGTCCTCAAGCACCTTGAGCTGCACCAGGAAGTTTTCCACTTCGCGGAAACCGTCCAGCACGGTCTGGCGGTACTTGGCCACCGTTTCGTCGTAGGCCGCTTCACTGCGGTCGACTTCCGCCGAGCGCTGGCCGCCGTCGAACAGGGTCATGGCCAATTGCGGCCCGACCGACCAGAAGCGGTTCGGCAGGCTGAACAAGTCTTTCGAGGTACTGCTGCTGTAACCACCGTTCAAACTCAAGGTCAGGTCCGGGTAATAGGCAGCCTTGGCCACACCAATGTTGGCGTTGGCGGCGATCACCGAGCGTTCGGCCGAAGCGATGTCCGGGCGACGTTCCAGCAACTGCGACGGCAGTGCCAAGGGTACTTGCGGCAACTGTGGAATGTCGCTGCTTTCCGCCAGGCTGAACTCGGCCGGCGGCAGGCCGATCAGCACGGCAATGGCGTTCTCGAACTGCGCGCGTTGCCAGATCAGGTCGATCATATCGGCTTCGGTGCTTTTGAGCTGCGTCTGCGCCTGGGCCACTGCGTCCTTGCCGGAAACCCCGGCGCGGTACTGGTTTTCAGTCATTTTCAGCGAACGCCGGTAGGCCTCGACCGTGTCCTGGAGCAAGCGCTTCTGGCCATCGATCACCCGCAATTGCAGGTAGTTCTGCACCAGTTCCGACTGTTGGCTCAGGCGCATGGCCGCCAGGTCGGCAAAGCTCGCCTGGGCATTGGCCGTATCGGCTTCGAGGCCACGCCGCAATTTGCCCCAGATGTCGGCCTCCCAACTGACCCCGGCCTGGGCGGTATAGGTGTCGCGGATACCACTGGAAGAGCTGCTGAGGCTGGAGCTGCTGCTGCCAGTGCCTTGGCTGGAACGGGTCTTGCCGGCCGTAAGGTCGACCGTCGGAAAGAACGCCCCACGGGCACTGCGCACGAGCGCCTGGGCCTGACGGTATTGGGCTTCGGACTGGGCCACCGTCTGGTTCGAGCTGTTGAGTTTCTCGATCAGGCCATTGAGCTGCTGGTCGCCGTACAACTCCCACCACGCACCACGCGCCAAGGCATCGCTCGGATTGGCCTGGCGCCACCCTTCTGCGGCCTTGTACTGCGCTGGCTCGGCGGTTTGCGGGCGCTGGTAATCCGGGCCGACGGCGCAGGCACTGAGCATCGCCACGCACAGAGACAGGCTCAACAAACGCGAGCCTCGGGCCGTGATCAGCGGTGCAGCCAGGTTGAAAAGCGAACGTTCAGTCATAGCGGAGTTTCCAGAGCAGCATCGGTACGCACCCCACGCCATTTATTGAAGCGATGGCGCAGTTTGTCGAGATAGAGGTAGACCACCGGGGTGGTGTATAGCGTCAGCACCTGGCTGAAGATCAGCCCGCCGATGATCGTCAGGCCCAGCGGCTGGCGCATTTCCGCCCCTTCGGCGCGGCTGAGCAGCAGCGGCAAGGCACCGAGGATCGCCGCCAGGGTGGTCATCAGGATCGGCCGCAAACGTTGCAGGCAGGCACTGCGAATCGATTCCAGCGGTGCCATGCCCTGATGACGCTCCAGCTGCAACGCCAGGTCGATCATCAGAATGGCGTTTTTCTTCACCACGCCGATCAGCAGAAACAGCCCCAGCAACGAAATCAGGCTGAATTCGCCGCCCAGCGCATAGATCGATAGCAACGCACCGACCCCGGCCGACGGCAGCGTGGACAGAATGGTCAGCGGGTGAATGTAGCTTTCGTACAACACGCCGAGCACCAGATACACCGCCACCAGGGCACCGAGAATCATGAACGGCTGGCTCTTTTGCGTGGCGGCAAAGGCGTCGGCGGTGCCGGCCATTTTCACGATCACGTCTTCCGGCAAGCCCACCTTGGCAATCGCCCGCTCGATGGCGGCGGTGCCCTGCTCCACGGTCACGCCTTCGGCCATGTCGAAGGAAATGCTCTCCGAGGCAAACTGGCCCTCGTGGCTGACCCGGTCGTCTTCCAGGCTGTTTTCGTAATGAGCGATGGTCGACAACGGGATCCGCGCGCCGTCGGCGGTAATGACCTGGACCTGCTTGAGGGTGATCGGGTCCTGGGCGTATTTCGGATTGACCTCCATCACCACCTGATACTGGTTGAGGCTGTCGTAGATGGTCGAAATCTGCCGCTGGCTGTAGGCGTTGTTCAGCACCGCCGTGACCATGTCCATGTCGACACCCAGGCGCTTGGCCTGGTCGCGGTCGACGATCAGGGTCACTTGCCGGGCACCCCGGCCTTCACGGGCATCGATCGCCGTCAGTTCGGGCAAGGCCCTGAGCGCGGTGACGACTTTCGGATACCACTCGCGCAACGCCCCCAGATCCCCGCTCTGCAGGATGTACGAATACTGCGAGGTGGTCTGCTCGCGGCCGCCACCGAATTGCAGGTCCTGGTCCGCCATGAGCATCAGTTGCGCGCCGGGAACCTTGGGCATTTCCTTGCGCAGGCGTTCGATGACTTTCTGCGCGGAAATGTTGCGCTCCTTGATCGGCTTCAGGCGCACCAGCATGAAGGCGTTGTTGGTGCCGTTGGTGCCGCCGATGAACCCGGCAACGCTTTCCACCGCTTCGTCCTTCAACACAGCCCGGCGGAAAATTTCCATCTTCGGCTGCATCACGCTGAACGACAGGCCGTCGTCGCCGCGTACGAAACCGATCAGTTGCCCTGTATCTTGCTGAGGCATAAACGTTTTAGGAACAACAACATAGAGTGCAATGTTAACGCCAATTGTCACAAACAGACTGAGCAATGTCAGACGCTTGTGGCGCAGCACCCAGTCGAGGCTGGTGGCGTATTTGCCGACCATCCATTCATTGGCCCGTTGGCTCCAGCGTTGCAGGCGGTTCTCCTGCCCCGGCGTGTGCGGCTTGAGCCAGCGCGCGCAGAGCATCGGCGTCAGGGTCAGCGACACCACCAGCGAGACCACGATGGCCGCCGCCAGGGTGATGGAAAACTCGCGGAACAGGCTTTCGATGATCCCGCCCATGAACAGGATCGACAGGAACACCGCTACCAGCGACACGTTCATCGACAGCAAGGTAAAGCCGACTTCCTGGGCGCCCAGGTACGCCGCCTTCATCGGCCGCACGCCTGCGTCGATGTGCCGGGAAATGTTCTCCAGCACCACGATGGCATCGTCCACCACCAGCCCGGTGGCCAGGATCAGCGCCATCAGCGACAGGTTGTTCAGCGAAAAGCCGTAGAGGTACATCACGGCAAAGGTGCCGACCAGCGATACCGGCACCGCCAGGGTCGGGATCAGCGAGGCGCGGAAGTTACCGAGAAACAGGAACACCACCAGGATCACCAGTGCCACGGCGATCAGCAGGGTCATTTCCGCCTCGTGCAGTGTCGCCTTGATCACCGGCGAACGGTCCATGGCGAGGTTCAGCTTGACGCTGGCCGGCAGCACCGCCTGCAACGCCGGCAATTGCGCCTTGATCTCGTTGACCGTCTCGATGATGTTGGCACCGGCCTGGCGGTTGATCACCAGCAGCACCGCCGCGTCGTCGTTGAAGAAGCCGCTGTTGTAGCGGTCCTCGACGCCGTCGCTGACCTTGGCCACATCCTTCAGGCGCAGGGCCGCGCCGCCGTTGTAGTGGATGATCAGCGATTCGTAGTCCTTGGCTTTTTCCAGCTGGTCGTTGGCCTGGACCTGCCACAGCCGCTGGTCATCTTCGACCGAGCCCTTGGGCCGGCGCACGTTGGCATTGGCGATGGTGTTGCGCACATCGTCGAGGGCCACGCCGTACTGGTTCAGCGACTGCGGTTCGAGTTCGATACGTACCGCCGGCAGGGAACTGCCGCCGATCTGCACCTCGCCCACGCCCTGCACCTGGGACAGGCTCTGGGACAGGATCGTCGAGGCCAGGTCATAGAGCTGGCCTTTTTCCAGCACGTCCGAGGTCAGCGACAGCACCATGATCGGCGCCTGGGACGGGTTGACCTTCTTGTAGGTCGGCATGCTGCGCATCCCGCTCGGCAGCAGGGTGCGCGAGGCATTGATAGCCGCTTGCACTTCCCGCGCCGCACCATTGATGTCGCGGTCCAGGTCAAATTGCAGGATCACCCGGGTCGAACCCTGGCTGGAGCGGCTGCTCATGGTGTTGACCCCGGCGATGGTGCCGAAGGAGCGCTCCAGCGGCGTGGCCACGGTCGACGCCATGACCTCGGGGCTCGCCCCGGGCAGGCTGGCCTGGACCACGATCACCGGAAAGTCCATTTGCGGCAGCGGCGACACGGGCAGCAAACCGAAGCTCACACCGCCCAGCAGCATGATCGCCAGGCTCAGCAACATGGTCGCGACCGGGCGCTTGATGAAAGGTCCCGAAAGGTTCATCGATGGCGGCCCCCTGTGGGAGCGGGCTTGCTCGCGAAGAGGGCTTTGCATTCAACATCCCTGTCGACTGACCGGATGCCTTCGCGAGCAAGCCCGCTCCCACAGGTCACGCAGGCCGTCATACCGCCGTCTCCTGCGCACCGGTCTTGCCAAAACGACGTCCCAACCGATCGAAATACAGGTAAATCACAGGCGTAGTGAACAACGTCAGAACCTGGCTCAGCAGCAAACCGCCAACCATCACCAGACCCAGCGGCTGGCGCAGTTCCGCACCGGAACCGGTGGCCAGCATCAACGGCACGGCACCGAACAACGCCGCCAGGGTGGTCATCAGGATCGGCCGGAAACGCAGCAAGGCGGCCTGATAGATCGCCGTTTGCGGGTCCATGCCTTGGTTGCGCTCAGCGTCGAGGGCGAAGTCGATCATCATGATCGCGTTTTTCTTCACGATGCCGATCAGCAGGATGATGCCGATGATCGCGATCATGCCCAGGTCATTGCCGCTCAGGATCAACGCCAGCAAGGCGCCGACCGCCGCTGAAGGCAAAGTCGACAGAATGGTGATCGGATGGATGTAGCTCTCGTAGAGCACGCCCAGCACGATGTACATGGTCACCACCGCCGCCAGGATCAGCAGCAAGGTGCTCGACAACGAAGCCTGGAAAGCCTCCGCCGCGCCCTGGAACTGGGTCTGCACGCCAATCGGCATGCCGATGTCCTTCTGCACCTGCTCGATGATCTCGACGGCATGCCCCAGCGCCACGCCGGGTGCCAGGTTGAAGGACATCATCACCGCCGGGAACTGGCCGATGTGGGTGATCGCCAGTTGCGCCTGACGCTCCTCGACATGCGCCAGGCTGGACAGGCGTACTTGCCCGCCATCGGTGGTCTTGACGTGAATCTGGTTCAACGCATCCGGGCCGATTTTCTCGCCGGACTGCGATTGCAGCACCACGCGATATTGGCTGGCCTGGGTGTAGATCGTGGAGATCTGCCGCTGGCCGAAGGCGTCGTACAGTGCATCGGTGATGTTCGACACCGACACACCGACCCGCGACGCCGCATCGCGGTCGATCACCAGGTAGACCTGCAAGCCTTTGTCCTGCAAATCGCTGGCCACGTCGGTCAGCTCCGGCCGCTCGGCCAGGGCCTCGACCAGGCGTCCGCTCCACAGGCTGAGCAACTCCGAATCCGGCGACGACATGCTGAACTGATACTGCGTACGGCTGACCCGGTCTTCGATGGTCAGGTCCTGCACCGGCTGCATGAACAGGCGGATACCGACGAGTTTGTCCAGTTCCGGTTGCAGGCGGGCGATCACTTGCATAGCGCTCAGGTCACGGTCGTGGTGCGCCTTGAGGTTGATCAGCAAGCGACCGCTGTTGAGTGTTGAGTTGTCGCCATCGACGCCTATATAGGACGACAGGCTCTCGACGGCCGGGTCGGCCAGGATCACCTTGGCCAGTTCCTGCTGGCGTTCGCTCATGGCGGCGAAGGAAATCGATTGCGGCGCTTCGGAAATACCCTGGATAACACCGGTGTCCTGCACCGGGAAGAAGCCCTTGGGCACCACCATGTACAGGAACACCGTCAGCGCCAGAGTGCCGATGGCCACCATCAAGGTCAGCGGCTGGTGCCTGAGCACCCACTGCAACTTGCGTCCGTAGGCGGCGATCATCCAGTCGATGAACGCACCGCTGGCACGGTAGAAACGGCCCTGCTCCTCTTCCTTGGGTTCACGCTTGAGCAACCGCGCGCACATCATCGGCGTCAGGGTCAGGGAAACCACCAGGGAAATCAGGATCGCCACCGCGAGCGTAATGGCAAACTCGCGGAATAGCCGCCCGACCACGTCCGCCATGAACAGCAGCGGGATCAGCACGGCGATCAGCGACAACGTCAGGGAGATCAGGGTGAAACCGATCTGCTTGGCGCCCTTGAGCGCCGCGTTCAACGGGCTGTCGCCCTCCTCGATGAAGCGCGAAATGTTCTCCAGCATGACGATTGCATCGTCCACCACGAAACCGGTGGCGATGGTCAGGGCCATCAGGGTCAGGTTGTTGACCGAGAACCCGGCCAGGTACATCACGCCGAAGGTACCGATCAACGACAACGGCACGGCCACCGACGGAATGATCGTGGCACTGGCGCGACGCAGGAACAGGAAGGTGACCATGACCACCAGGGCGATGGCGATCAGCAATTCGTGCTGTACGTCCTTGACCGAGGCGCGGATGGTCTGGGTGCGGTCGGTCAGCACCACCACGTCGAGGCCGGCCGGCAGGTTGTCGGTGATGCTCGGCAGCAGGGCCTTGATCCGGTCCACCACCTCGATGACGTTGGCGCCGGGCTGGCGCTGGATGTTCAGCAGCACGGCCTGGTTCTCGTTGGCCCACGCCGCGAGCCGCTCGTTCTCGGCGCCGTCGACGATTTCCGCGACGTCCTTGAGCCGCAACGGCGCGCCATTGGCGTAGGCCAGGATCAGGTTGGCGTAGTCCTTGGGCGAGGTCAGTTGATCGTTTGCATCGAGCATCGAGACCCGGGTCGGGCCGTCGAAGTTGCCCTTGGGCTGATTGACGTTGGACGCGCCGATCAGCGTGCGCACGTCCGACAGGTTCAAGCCGTTGGCCGCCAGGGCCTCGGGGTTGACCTTGATGCGCACGGCCTGACGCTGGCCACCGGCAATGCTGACCATGCCGACGCCGCTGATCTGGGCAATTTTCTGCGCCATGCGCGTATCGACCAGATCGTTGAGCTTGGGCAACAGCATGGTCTTGGAGGTGATGGCCAGGGTCAGCACCGGTGTATCGGCCGGGTTGACCTTGTTGTACACCGGCGGTGCCGGCAGGTCCTTGGGCAGCAAGTTGGTCGCGGCATTGATCGCCGCCTGCACCTGTTGCTCGGCCACGTCCATGTTGATGTCGAGGCTGAACCGCAGGGTCAGCACCGACGCTCCGCCGGAACTGGTGGAAGCCATTTGCGTCAGGCCGGGCATTTGCCCGAATTGTCGTTCAAGGGGGGCGGTGACCGCGCTGGTCATCACATCCGGGCTGGCGCCGGGATACAGGGTCATGACGCGAATGGTCGGGTAATCGACCTGAGGCAGCGCCGAAACTGGCAGCAACCGATACGCGATCACACCGGCCAGAATAATGGCCAGCATGCTCAGCGTGGTGGCTACCGGGCGAAGGATGAACAGCCGCGAGAGATTCATGCGCCGCCCTTTTTCGCCTTGTCAGTGGTCGCAGGCCCTGCCGCGTTGACCGCCGATTTGCCCTGCAGGTGTTCGGTCGGCGTGGTTGGCACGTCCTGGCTATCGTTGACCACCTCCACGTCACTGCCGTCCTTCAGGCGGTCGGTTCCTTCCAATACGACCCGCTCGCCCGCCGACAGGCCTTCGGTGACCACGGTGTTCAGGCCATCGCTGGCGCCGACTTTCAACTGACGGATCTTGACCTTCTTGTCACCGTCCATGGCATAGACAAACGTGCCGTTGGTGCCGAACTGGATCGCGGCGGAAGGCGCGAGCACTACGCCTTTGAGGGTGTCGGCCAGCAGGCGCACATTGACGAACTGGTTGGGGAACAGCGACTGGTCACGGTTCTCGTAACGGGCCTTGAACTTCAGGGTGCCGGTGGTGACGTCGATCTGGTTGTCCAGGCTCTGCAATACGCCGGTGGCCTGCAGTTTGGTATCACCGCGATCCCAGGCTTCAGCCGGCAATTTGGCGCCGCTGCGATAACGCGCGAGCACGGTGTCGAGGCTGTTTTCCGGCAGGGTGAAGGCCACGCTGATCGGCTGGGTCTGGGTGATGATCGCCAGTGCCGTGGTGTCGTTGGCCGCTACCAGGTTGCCGACATCCAGTTGACGCAGGCCGACGCGACCGGTGATCGGCGCGCGGATCTTGGTGAATTCGAGGTTGAGCTTGGCATCGTTGACCGCTGCCTGATTGGTCTTGACCGTGCCCTGGAATTGACCGACCAGTGCTTCGGCGGTGTCCAGGGTCTGCTTGGCAATGCTGTCTTCGCGGTACAGGCCGCGATAGCGCTCGACGTCGACCTGGGCGTTTTTCAGCTGCGCCTGATTCTGCAGCAAGGTGCCTTCGGCCTGGAGCAAGGCGTTCTGGTACGGGCGCGGGTCGATTTCTGCCAGCAGGTCGCCCGCCTTGACCATCTGCCCTTCTTCGAAAGAGATCTTGACCAGCTCACCGCCGACGCGGCTGCGCACATTGATGGTGTTCAGTGCCGTGACCGTGCCCAGCGCCTTGAAATACAGCGGGAAGTCACCGATGACTGCCGGCGCCACGCGCACCGGTACCGGTCCGGACGCACCGCCGAACCCCGGACGCATCCCCCCCGACCGGCCGGTATGCCCGGCGACGGCTTTCTGCCCCGCAGCCTCTTTGGGTGCAGCGCTGCCGGGCCAGAATTTCCAGCACAGGGCGGCGATGACCAGCAGGACAAGCAGGCCGAACAGCCAGCGACGAGGACTACGGGAAGCGGAGGATTGCATTGAGTGATCAACCATTGGGCGCGTGGGCTTTTTTTACATGAGGCTGAACGATAAGCACTGGCGGGTCTTAAGCAAAGCGCCTTTACCGGCAATTTACCTTTGGCTTACGTAGCAGGAGTTTTGTGTAAGACACTGAAGCACAAATGAAAACGGTGTGGACAGAGAGTAATGCCGTTCAGTTGACTGTAGGAGCGAGCTTGCTCGCGATGGTCGTTAACGATAACGCGTGTCTACTGACTACACGCAGCGTTCTTGAGTCCATCGCGAGCAAGCTCGCTCCTACAACGTCTCTAACTGAACAACATTATTGACAGCGGGGGTGTTAACAATTGTAAAGCCGACTTACTTGAGAACAGCAAGGGCCGCTTCGTAGTTCGGCTCGTCAGCGATTTCGCCAACCAGTTCGCTGTGCAGCACGTTGTCGTTTTCGTCCAGCACGACCACGGCACGGGCGGTCAGGCCTTTCAGTGGGCCGTCAGCGATGGCCACGCCGTAGTTCTCGATGAACTCGGCGCCACGCAGGGTCGACAGGTTCTGGACGTTTTCCAGGCCTTCGGCGCCGCAGAAACGCGCCTGGGCGAACGGCAGGTCAGCGGAGATGCACAGTACGACAGTGTTGGTCACTTCGCTGGCCTTGGCGTTGAACTGGCGCACGGAAGTGGCGCAGGTCGGGGTGTCAATGCTTGGGAAGATGTTCAGCACTTTGCGCTTGCCGGCAAAGTCTTTGAGGGTAACGTCGGACAGATTGCCGGCAACCAGGGAAAAGGCTGGTGCCTTGGAACCGGCTTGTGGCAGTTGGCCGTTGACTTGAACAGGGTTGCCTTTAAGAGTGACTTGAGCCATGAACGGAGTCCTTCTGAACGTTGTGGTGGAGAGTTTTGACGAGGCCGAAGTTAACCACGAAATTGTCCGACGACCTATGGTCAAACATAAATTGTCATGCATCAGCGCACAAAATTGGATACACGCGCTTTCTCATTCACTCCAAGACCCTGTGGGAGAGGGCTTGCTCGCGAAAACGATGGCACATCCAGCATCGCAGTGACTGACCTATCGCATTCGCGAGCAAGCCCGCTCCCACAAGGCCAGTGCTGTCATTTGAGCAATGCCAGCATATTGCGATGCCGCGCCGCGAAAATCCGTCGCATGTAGCCGTTGACCAGCAGCCACTCCAGCGGCGCGCCTCCAATCGCCGAATACGCCACCCGGTCGGTATATAGCGTACCGCCCTCTCCTGCCTCGACCCGATGTTCATGACGAAAGGCGCGCATCGGCCCGCTGAGCATCTCGTCGATGAAATGCCGCTCGCCGACCTCGCGGATTACCACCGTCCAACTCGATGGAATCACATTGAACATCCAGTGGCGAAAGCAAAATTGCCGCCCGGCTTCAATCCGCAGGTTGCTCCGGTCGATATCGCCCAGCGGGGTAATGCGCTCGGGGAAAATCTTCGGAAAGTTGACCCCTTCCAGGCAGAAATCGAGGACCTGTTCGGGCGTGCGGCCGGGGATGAGCGTGGTGAGTTCCAGGATGGGCACGAAGGACACACTCCATGGGTCGATAATCAAGCCGGTCACAGATACCGGAGCGTGCACCGGATGTCGAAAATAAACCTACGCTTGGCGCCATCAACAACAGTTTTTTATTGGCAGTCCTGTCGATTTGCCTCGCTGCCATTCGACCAGGCAGTGAGTCACCCAATAACAACGGAGAGAACACCATGCGATTTATGATCATCATCAAGGCCAACGCCGATTCCGAAGCCGGCGTGATGCCCAGTCAGGAACTGCTGACGGCCATGGGCAACTACAACGAAGAACTGGTCAAGGCCGGCGTCATGCTCGCAGGCGAAGGCTTGCACCCCAGCAGCAAAGGCGCTCGTGTCAGGTTTTCGGGGGCGCAACGCTCGGTCATCGACGGCCCCTTCATCGAAACCAAGGAACTGATCGCCGGCTTCTGGTTGTGGAAAGTGAAATCCAGGGAAGAAGCCATCGAATGGGTCAAGCGTTGCCCTAACCCGATGCCGGGCACCGAAGCCGAAATCGAGATTCGCCAGGTGTTCGAGGCCGAAGACTTTGGCGCCGAATTCACCCCGGAACTGCGTGAACAGGAAGAACGGGTGTGGGAGCAGGCAAAGAAAAACTGACGGACAGATTCCCGTGGGAGCGGACTTGCTCGCGAAGAGGTCGTGTCAGGCAACATCAACGCTGGATGACACACCGCTTTCGCGAGCAAGCCCGCTCCCACCTTGACTAAACAGTCACTCAACTTGTTCCGGCAAGCCCTTGATCCGTATTAACTTTTTAGTACACGAAAATATCGAGAACTTGCACACAAAACGAAAGAATTAATTCATTCGACTGGCTAAGCCGTGGTTAGATGCTAACTTCATCTGACGCGTCCTACAGGCTTGATCGGAAAGGGATTACGCAGTAACGGCCTGACAAAAGTGCCGAGTAGCCAATGAGCCACCAGGGAACCGGGGGAATCATGTTGAAAAGAATGGAGATGCACGCCTTGTTATTGGTGAATCTGCGTGCGCCTGACTTTTATGCCCGGACACACCACGACTCCCCGTCAAACCTGCCGCCCGCCGCCAGGTATCCGACTGGCACGCCCTCCTTTCCCGCGCTCCATTCCGTCCGGACTGAGTGCCCGCAACATTCTCAATGTATTCGCCGAGCTACCACCGCACTACCAGCTCAGGCCATAAGGATTTTTCCATGAACGTTGCCTTTCGCGCAGCCGGCTTCAGCCTGATTGCTCTCAGCACCTGCACCTGGGCCGACTTCAGCGCCAGCCCGGAAGAAGCCCGGGCCATCGCCAGGGAGGCTTACCTGTACGGTTTCCCGGTGGTGGAGATGTACAAGACGCTCTACACCCAGGCCGTGGACAAGAAGAGCCCGAATTTCAAGGCGCCGTTCAACCAGATCGGCAATACCGCCAAGGCCTTCACCGCCAAGGACACCGCGTTTGTCACGCCGAACGCCGACACGCCCTACTCCTTTGTCTGGATGGATCTGCGCGCCGAGCCACTGGTACTGACCCTGCCGCCCATCGAAGAGCATCGTTATTACTCGGTGCAACTGATCGACGCCTATACGCAGAACTTTGCGTACCTGGGCACCCGCAGCACCGGCAACAATGGCGGGCATTTCATGATCGCCGGGCCAGGCTGGCAGGGCCAGCAGCCGCAGAACATCGATCGCTTGCTGCGCAGTGAAAGCAACATCGCCTATGCGCTGTACCGCACGCAGTTGTTTGATGAAAAGGACCTGGCCAAGGTCAAGCAGATCCAGAAGGGTTACAAGGTTGAAACCCTGAGCCATTACGTCAAACAGAAAGCGCCGCCTGCCGCAGCGAAGATCGACTGGCCAAAACCCACGCCGACCATGAGCGAAACCCCGGACCTGTTCCGCTACTTGAACTTCATGTTGTCGTTCGCCCCGACCCAGGACGTGGAAAAAGACCTGATGGCGCGCTTCGCCAAGATCGGCATCGAGGCAGGCAAGCCATTCAACGTGAACACGCTCAGCGCCGAGCAGCGCAAGGCGCTGGAAGACGGGATCAGCGACGCCAAGGCCGGGTTTGCCGAGTTCAAGAAAACCAAGGTCGATACCCACGAGGTCACCAGCGGTGATTTCTTCGGCACCCGCGATCACCTCAAGGGCAACTACCTGTACCGCTACGCCGGCGCCAACATGGGAATCTTCGGCAACTCCGCTGAAGAGGCGAACTACATCGGTTACTTCGTCGACAAGGACGGCAAACCGGTCGACGCCTCGAAAAATGACTACACCCTGCATTTCGACAAGGGCGCCCTGCCCCCGGCCGATGCGTTCTGGTCCCTGACCCTGTACGACGGCAAGAACAAGCTGCTGGTGGCCAACCCGCTCAATCGCTACCTGATCAATTCGCGCATGCTGCCTGATCTCAAGCTCGATGCCGATGGCGGCCTGACGCTTTATGTGCAGCACAAGGCGCCGGCCAAAGACCTGCAAAGCAATTGGCTGCCGGCACCGAACGGGCCGTTCTACGGGATTTTGCGCCTGTATCTGCCACAACCGGAAGTCACCAACGGTCAATGGAAAATGCCGTTGCTGACACCCGTTACCCCACAACAATAATCGGAGTCAGTCACATGATCAGGCCTTTCGTAGTGCGCCCCCTGTTGGCGCTGTGCATGGTCAGCGCTAGCCCATTGGTACTGGCGGCCGAGGGTGGTGTCGGACGGCCGATTACCGGCCAGCAAGTGTTCTCCAATGCCGGGATCGTGCCCCCGGAGCCGGGTTGGGTCATGTCCCTGACCAGCATCTGGTACGACGGCGACCTCAAGGGCAACGCCCAGATTCCTTTGGTGGGTGCCGCCAGTACCGGGCTGGACATGAAGGTTTCCTACACCATGGCCAACTTCACCCATGTCTGGGACACCGGCAAGGGCCGCTGGAACTATGCATCGGCCGTCGGCGTTCCGGTGCAGTACACCGACATATCGGCCAACATCACCGGGCCCCGCGGTCGAACGCTGGGTTCCTCCGACACCGGCACCCAGTTCGCCGACATGCTGGTGACACCGATTGCCGCCGGCTATCACTTCGACGAACTCAATCACATCGCGTTCTCCCTGCCGATCTACGTGCCGACCGGAGCCTACAACGACGATCGCCTGGCCAACCCCGGACAGAACAATTACACCTTCATGCCGACCGTGGCGTTCACTCACCTGGACGGCAAGGGCGGCGAATTCACACTGTCGAGCGGCCTGGAGTTCTACACCGAGAACGACTCCACCGATTATCGCAACGGCAATATCTACACGCTCGATGCACTGTGGACCCATGGTTTTGGCAACGGCTGGAACGCCGGTATCGCAGCCGGTTACATCCAGCAGGTCACGGATGACTCGGGGTCCGGTGCCGACAGCGGCTTCCGCGGACGTTCCGTGGGTGCCGGACCGACAGTGGGCTGGACCGGCAAGTTCGCCGACGCCCAGGCCAACTTCAATGCGCGCTGGGTGCCGGAGTTCGACACCAAGAACCGCCCTGAAGGCAACGGTATCAGCGTCAACATGACCCTGGCGTTTTTCTAGGAGACCGCATGAGCGCACTCAACGACCTCAATGCCCTGCAAGCCAGCATCGCCGAAGCGGTGCTCGGCCAGGACCAGGTGATCCGGCAGATGCTCATCGGCTTGCTGGCCAACGGGCATTTGCTGCTCGAAAGCTTGCCCGGCCTGGCCAAGACCCGCACGGTCAAGTCACTGGCCAAACACCTGGATGCGAAGATGAGTCGCATCCAGTTCACCCCCGATTTGCTGCCCTCGGACATCACTGGCGCCGAGGTGCTGCATCAGGTCGAAGGCAAGAACGAAATCCGCTTCCAGCCAGGTCCCCTGTTCGGCAACCTGATCCTCGCCGACGAAATCAACCGCGCACCGGCCAAGGTCCAGGCGGCGCTGCTCGAAGCCATGGAAGAACGCCAGATCACCGTGGCCGGCAACAGCCATGCGCTGCCGGACCTGTTCATCGTGGTCGCGACCCAGAACCCGATTGAGCAGGAAGGTACCTATCCGCTGCCGGAAGCGCAGATGGACCGTTTCCTGATGAAGGTGCTGCTCGATTACCCGAGCGCGGAAAACGAAAGCCAGGTGCTGCGCCTGTTGCGTGAAGAAGAACAGGCACTCGGCGCCAAGACGGCTGCGGTGCAGGGCTTTTCATTGTCCCAGGACGTGGTGTTCGCCGCGCGCCGGGAAGTCAGCGCGGTGCACGTATCCCCCGCCATCGACCGCTACCTGATCGACCTGATCAATGCCACCCGCCATCCCGCCGACTACGACGCCGATCTCGGCCGCTGGATCAGCATCGGCGCCAGCCCGCGCGGCGGTATCGGCCTGGATCGTTGCGCGCGGGCCGACGCCTGGTTGCAGGGCCAGGATTTCGTTTCGCCAGACAACGTCCGCGCCGTGGTGCACCCGGTGCTGCGCCATCGCCTGCAACTGAGCTACGACGCGGTGGCCGATGGCGTGAGCGCCGATCAGGTGCTCGACCGCCTGCTCGATAAAGTGGCGATTCCCGCGTGAACATTGATGGCCTGGTGTATGTCTCCCTGGCGCAGTTGATGGCCCTGGAGTTCAAGGCCCGTGACCTGAGTTTCCTGGCGCGCCAGCCCCAGGGTAGCATCCTGGCCGGCAACCACGCTTCGCGCTTGCGTGGTCGGGGCCTGAACTTCGATGAACTGCGCCGCTATCAGCCCGGAGACGATTTGCGCCATCTCGACTGGCGCGCGTCCCTGCGCACCGGCAAACCGGTGGTACGCACATTCACCGAGGAGCGCGATCGTCCGGCGCTGATCCTCGTTGACCAGCGCATGTCGATGTTCTTTGGCTCGCAACGCAGCTTCAAATCCGCCGTCGCCGCCGAGCTCGGCGCCCTGGCGGCGTGGATGGTGTTCAACGCCGGCGACCGCGTCGGTGGGCTGGTCTTCAACGATCAACGCATCGACAGCATCGCCCCGCTGCGCAGTCGCAAACGGATCGAGGCGCTGTGCAGCCGCATTGCCCAGCAGAACCAAGAGCTCAATGCCGCCAACCCGGATGCCGAAGGCGAAGACCAACTCGACAAGGTCCTGCAACACTGCCTGGCCGTGGCCGGTCACGATCACTTGATCTGTATCGTCAGCGACTTCGCCGGGGCCGGCGAACGCACCTTGCAACTGATGCGGCAACTGGCGGCCCATAACGACGTGATTGCCATGCAGGTCTATGACCCGTTGGCGCTCAACCTACCGAAAAACGGTCGTTTGCTGATCACCCAAGGGCAATTGCAGGTGGAACTGGCGGTAGATCGACGCCAGGTGCACCAGCCGCTCGGTGATTTTCTCAGCGGCAGGCTCAAGGACGTCGCGACCTTACTGCGCCGCAGCCAGGTACCGCTGATGATGTTCAGCACCGCCACCGAAGCCCACGAACAACTGCGCGCCGAACTGGGCAAGCTCAGCGGAGGGCGCCGATGAACCCCAACATCCCGAGCATCGATCAACTCAAGGAAATGGCACTGCCGGAGCCTGTCAGTTACGTGCCGCAAACCTGGGGTTGGTGGGTGTTGCTGGCGCTCTTGATCGTCGCACTGGTGGTCACAGGCGCACGGCGATACTGGCAATGGCGGCGCGATCGTTACCGGCGCGAGGCGTTGCTGCGGCTGGAGGAGTTGCAGCAGCGCAGCAATGACCTGAGCGCGCTGCGCGAGCTTCCGGAGCTGCTCAAACGCGTCGCGATCTCTATGCCGAACGCAAAACCTGTGGGAGCGGGCTTGCTCGCGAAGAGGCCATTACATTCAAAATTGATGTCGACTGAAAGGACGCCTTCGCGAGCAAGCCCGCTCCCACAGGGGTCTCCTGCTGCATTGGGGAAAGAGGACTGGCAGGCG
The DNA here is from genome assembly GCF_034009455.1 of Pseudomonas sp. P5_109. Taxonomy (NCBI): domain Bacteria; kingdom Pseudomonadati; phylum Pseudomonadota; class Gammaproteobacteria; order Pseudomonadales; family Pseudomonadaceae; genus Pseudomonas; species Pseudomonas sp. P5_109. The sequence continues at coordinate 3,233,817 of NZ_CP125380.1, read as the reverse complement.
TTTTTGCAGCGCCACAGTAAACAGCCGCTGCCCGCCGACTTCAGCCAGCAACTCTCGCTGCTCGCCTACGCCCCCGACGCAACATTGCGGGCCCTGCCCCCAGACCAGCGCCAGCAACTGTTCAACACCTGCAAAACCTGGGTGGAGCGTCATCATGTGGCAGCTTGATTACCCCTGGCTGCTGATCCTGCTGCCGCTGCCGTGGTTCGGCTATCGCTATCTGCCCGATTACCGCGAAGCGCGCAGCGCCGTGCGTGTCCCGTTTTTTGCGGCGATGAGCCGTGCGGTCGGGCAGGCCCCGAGCCAGGCCGGCACCCGCAGCAACCGCTGGCAACTACTCCTGAACCTGCTGCTCTGGACGCTGTTGCTGGTGGCGGCGAGCCGGCCGGTGCTGGTGGAAAAGCCAATCGAACGCCAGCAACCGGTGCGCGACCTGATGTTGGCCATCGACATTTCCCAGTCGATGGAAACCACTGATTTCACCGACGCCAACGGCCAGAAAATCAATCGCCTGGCCGCAGTCAAGGAAGTGGTGCACGGGTTCATCGACAAGCGTAAAGAAGATCGAATCGGACTGATCGTGTTCGGCACCGGGGCTTATCCGCAGGCGCCGTTGACCCTCGATCACGCCAGCCTGTCGCTGCTGCTGGACGACACCGGCATCGGCATGGCCGGCCCTAACACGGCCATCGGCGACGCCATCGGCTTGAGCCTGAAACTGTTGGATCAGGCCCACGAACAGGAGAAAGTGCTGATCCTGCTCACCGACGGCAACGATACCAGCAGCGCTATCACCCCGGACCACGCCGCCGCCATGGCCGCGGCCAAAGGCGTGGTGATTCACACCATCGGCATTGGCGACCCGAATGCCGAAGGCGAAGCCAAGGTCAACCTGCAAGGCTTGCAGGACATCGCCCAAGCCACGGGCGGACGCTTCTTTCGCGCCGAGGACCGCAACGCCCTGGATCAGGTCTACAGCACCCTGGACAAACTCACCCCGCATGAGGTCAAAACCCTCAGCCACCAGCCCAAACGCGACCTGTTCTGGTGGCCGCTGGGCGCTGCCATTGCCCTGCTGGCGATTTATCACCTGGGCGCCCTGCTGCTTCCTCGCCTGATGCTCGCCCGTCAACGGCAGGAGGCCTGAGATGGACATCAACCTCAGCGACTTCCATTTCCTGCGCCCGCTGTGGCTGTTGCTCGCGATCTTCGGTGCGTTACTGCCGCTGCTATGGCGGCGCAACCAGGACCTGCAACGGCGCTTGCGCAGCAACATCGCCGCGCATCTGCTACCGCACCTGCTGATCACTCCGCAAGACCAACAACGCCTGCGTCCGGTGCACCTGGTGTGCGCGCTGCTGGTGCTGGGTGCCGTTGCGGCTGCCGGGCCGACCTGGGAACAGGACCGCCCGGACTTTCTGCAAAACCGCGCGCCGCTGATCATTGCCGTCGACCTGTCGCCGTCCATGGACGCCAGCGATGTTCCGCCCAGTCGCCTGGAAGCGGTCAAGCACAAGCTCCACGACCTGATCCAGCGCCGGGCCGGTTCGCGCAACGCCTTGATTGCCTACGCCGGCAGCGCGCACCTGGTATTGCCCGCCACCGACGATCCGGCGCTGCTCGACACCTTCATCCAGGCCCTGGCCACCGACCTGATCAGCAAACCGGGAAAAAATGTCAGTGCGGTCATCGATCAGGCCAAGCGCCTGCTCGCCGCCGAGAAAACGCCCGGCACCCTGCTGCTGATCACCGATGGCGCCGACACCTCGGCACTGGCCGGGCTGGACAAACAACTGGCCGACAGCGCACTGCAAGTCCTGGTATTGGCGGCTGGCAGCACAGACGGCGGGATCATTCGCGATGCCAGCGGTCAGCCGCGCACCGACAGCAACGGTCGCCCGCAACTGGGCAGTTTCGATCAGGACGCCCTCAAGCAGCTTGCATCGACGCTGGATGCGCCACTGGGCAGCTTGACCCTCAACGATGACGATCTGGACTGGATCGAACTGCACGCCGAGCAACATTTCCAGTCAGCCAGTGACGAGCAGCGCGAATTGCACTGGAAAGACGCCGGTTACTGGCTGTGCTGGCCGCTGTTGCTGATCGCTTTCTTCAGCGTACGCAGGGGCTGGAGCGTGAACTGGATGGCTGGCTTGCTGCTGGCGCTGGGCCTGGGTCTGCAACCGGCGCCGGCACAGGCCAACGCACTGACCGATGCCTTCTTCACCCGCGACCAGCAAGGTCGCTGGGCCTTTGAACATCAGCACTACCCTCAGGCGGCGGCGCTGTTTGTCGATCCCTACTGGAAAGGCGTTGCCGCCTACAACGCGGCCGACTTCGATCTGGCCCTGGCCAGTTTCGCGCGCCTGGACACACCGCAGGCTTATTTCTACCTGGGCAACATCTACGTGCGCCGGTTCAAGTTCGATCAGGCCATCGCGGCCTATCAGCAGGCGCTGAAGTTGCAACCACAGTTCCCCGAAGCCACGGCCAACCTGGCCTTGGCTATCGCCTTGGAGAAAGACACCGAAAGCGCCGAGAAAAACGCGCCGGAGGTCAAGCCCGACGAAATCAAGATGGACAAGGCACCGGGTAAAGGTCAAAGCAAAAAGGTCGAGACCCAGCAAGCGGCATCGGATGAGCAGTGGTTGCAGAACCTGACTACATCGCCGGCGAAATTTCTCAAGCAGAAGTTCAGCTTGCAGGATCAGGCGGGGGCTAAACCATGATCAGCCTGAAAGTCCGTGTCGCGGCCTTCGCGAGCAAGCCCGCTCCCACACTGGATGTGTTTGAGCCACAGATCCCCTGTGGGAGCGGGCTTGCTCGCGAAAGGGCCCGACCACTCACCACAACACTCAGCGCCCTGCTCATTGGCCTGATCAGCCTCAACACCTTCGCCGCCGACCCTCAACTGAAAGTCCAGGCCACCCTGCAACCCGCCGACCCCGTCATGGTCGGCAGCCTGGTCGAGTTGCAGCTCGATGTCTTCACCGACACCTGGTTCACCAGCGCCCCTACCCTGCCCGACCTGAAACTGCCCGGCGCGTTGGTGATGCCGCCGGACGGCCATGCCGAGCACATCAACCAGACCTTCGACGGCCAATCCTTCAGCGGCATGCGCTACAGCTACCTGATCACTCCGAACCTGGCCCAGGGCTTCGACATTCCGGCGCTGACGGTTCAAGTCACACCGGGTCAGGCCAGCCACGCACTCAGCGCCCAGAGCCAGCCTTTGCATTTCAACGCCGCGCAACCACCAGGGTTCCAGCCCGGTGAGGCGGTGCTGGTGGCGCAAGGACTGCGGTTTACCCAGAAGACCATGAATTCGGCCACGCCGCTGAAGGTCGGCGACAGCATCACCCGGGAACTGACCTTGCAGGCCGACGGTGCCCTGGCCATGTCACTGCCGACACCGACGCTGGACGCCATCAAGGGCCTGAGCCGCTACCCGAAAGCGCCGCAGATCCGCAATCTGGATGACGGTCGCGGCAACTTCAATGGCGGCCAGCGCATCGACAGCGTGACCTACCGCATCGACCAGCAAGGCCACTACAGCCTGCCAGCCGTCGAACTGAAATGGTGGGACGCCAGCAGTCAGAAAACCCGCACGGCCATGGTGCCTGCCGTGACCTTCGACGCGGCGGCCAACAGCGCCTACAAGCCGGTGTTTTCCATCACCGAGGACCTGAAAAAACTCGGCCAGCAGAATCGCCTGCACCTTTCCGGGCACTGGTTCGGGCTATTGGCACTGGTGTTGGCCGTGGTGGCACTGGGCTGGTTCAGTCGTCCCCTCGTGCATCGCACCTACCTCAACTGGCAAGCCCGACGCCGCGCCCGACACGCCGCCTGGCTCGAGTCCGCCGACTACGCGTGGCGGCAGATTCCGGCGCAAATCGAGGATAAACCGGCGCAACTCAGCGCCTTGTACCTGTGGACCCGACGCAGCCGCCAGGGCCTGAAGCTGACGAACCTCGGCCCACGCCTGCAAACGTTCCTGCGCGCTTGCTACGGCCGTGAGCCGACCAAAGATCAGGCCCTGCGCCAAATCAAGGATTCTTTGTCTACGCTGCATAGTCAGGCCGGGCGCAACAGAGAATCAGTCTCTTGTGCACTGCATCCGCTCAACCCCGTTCACGAGAAGGACTTCCCATGACGCATTCGATATCGCTACGCCGTCATCGCGCACTCGGTTTCCTGCTGACCCTGGCCCTGAGCCTGCCGTTGCTGGTGCAGGCCGCCGAGCCACTGCCCTCGTGGAACGATGGCCCGTCGAAAAAGCAGATCATCGAATTCGTCCAGGCTGTCACCGACCAGAAAAGCAAGGACTTCGTCAAACCCGAGGACCGCATTGCCGTTTTCGATAACGACGGCACCTTGTGGAGCGAGCAGCCGATGTACTTCGAACTGCTGTTCGCCCTCGAGGAAGTCAAGCGCACCGCGCCGCAGCACCCTGAATGGAAAACCACCCAACCGTTCCAGGCAGTGCTGGAAAACGATCAAAAGGCCCTGGCCGCCACCGGCATGGAAGGCCTGCTGAAAATCGTCGCTGCCACCCACTCCGGCATGACCACCGAAGCCTTCGAGGACTACGCCAAGACCTGGCTGAGCCAGGCCCGCCATCCGAAAACCGGCAAGCCGTACACCGAGATGATCTTCCAGCCGATGCTGGAGATGCTCGACTACCTGCGCGGCCAGGACTTCAAGACCTACATCGTTTCCGGCGGCGACACCGGCTTCATGCGCGCATTCGCCGAGAAGGTCTACGGCATTCCACCCGAGCAGGTCATCGGCACCACATTCGTCACAACGTTTGACTACAAGGATGGCAAGGCCTCGATCATGCGCACGCCAAAACTGGCGCACAACGACGATGGCCCGGGTAAACCGGTCAGCATCGACGCGGTGATCGGTCGGCGGCCCATCCTCGCCTTCGGCAACTCCGACGGCGACCTGCAAATGCTCCAGTGGACCGCCGCCGGTCCCGGCAAACGCTTCATGGGCCTGGTGCATCACACCGACGCCAAACGCGAATGGGCCTATGACCGGCAGTCGCAGATCGGTCGCCTGGACAAAGCCCTGGACGAAGCAAACAAACGTGGCTGGACGGTCGTCGACATGGCGTCCGAATGGCGTCGGATCTACCCGTTCGATGCCGCCACACCCGAGCAAGTGCAATAAAAAGACGTAATGCAGGACCGCAATAAACGTTTGTCGCAGAACGCGACGCAAGTGAGCATAAGGAGCCAGTCAGATGACTCGCATACGTAAATGGATACCGAAACTCGCCCTGGTGGCAGCGTCGGTCATGGCAATTTCGGCAACTGCCGGGGCTGCCGAAAAACCCAACATTCTCGTGATCTTCGGCGACGATATCGGCCAGACCAACATCAGCGCCTACTCCATGGGTGTGGTCGGCTACAAGACTCCAAACATCGACCGCATCGCCAAAGAAGGCATGATGTTCACCGACTATTACGCGGAGAACAGCTGCACCGCCGGCCGATCGACATTCATCACCGGACAGTCGGCGCTGCGTACCGGGCTGTCGAAAGTCGGGATGCCGGGTGCACCGGTCGGCCTGCAAAAACGCGACATCACCATCGCCCAGGCACTCAAGTCCCAGGGTTACGCCACCGGTCAGTTCGGTAAGAACCACTTGGGCGACAAGGATGAGTACCTGCCGACCAACCATGGTTTCGACGAATTCTTCGGCAACCTCTATCACCTCAACGCCGAAGAAGAACCCGAGCGTCCGTACTGGCCCAAGGACGATCCTGCGTTCGTCAAGGCCTACTCGCCGCGCGGCGTGATTCACAGCTTTGCCGATGGCAAGATTGAAGACACCGGACCGCTGAACACCAAGCGCATGGAAACCATCGACGACGAAACCACCGCCGCCGCGCAAGCGTTCATCGAGAAACAGGCCAAGGCGGACAAACCGTTCTTCGTCTGGATGAACACCACGCGCATGCACCTGTTTACTCACGTGCGCGAGTCGATGAAAGGCCAGAGCGGCATGCCCGGCAACGATTACGCCGATGGCATGATCGAGCACGACGGCGACGTCGGCAAACTGCTGAAAACCCTTGATGACCTGAAAATCACCGACAACACCATCGTCGTCTACACCACCGACAACGGCCCGAACCAGTTCTCCTGGCCGGACGCGGCAACCACGCCGTTCCGTAACGAGAAGAACTCCAACTGGGAAGGTGCCTACCGCGTGCCGGCAATGGTCCGCTGGCCAGGCAAGATCAAGCCGGGTGAAGTGTCCAACGAGATGTTCTCGGGCATGGACTGGTTCCCGACCTTGCTGGCCGCCGCTGGCGATGCCGACGTGAAAAACAAGCTGCTCAAGGGTTGGGCACCGACTTCCGGCGGCAACAACTTCAAGGTGCATCTGGACGGTTACAACCAACTGCCCTACCTGACCGGCCAGGCACCCAAGGGTGAGCGCAAGGAGTTCTACTACTTCAACGATGACGGCGTGCTGGTGTCGATGCGTTTCGACAACTGGAAAGCGGTGTTCTGCGAACAGCGTGCACCGGGCGGCTTCAAGGTCTGGAGCGAACCCTTCGTATGCTTGCGCGTACCGAAGATCTTCAACCTGCGCATGGACCCGTATGAACGTGCCGACGTGGTGTCCGATCAGTATTACGATTGGCAAACCAAGAACGTCTACCTGGCGGCTGTAGCCGTTGAAAAATCGGCGACGTTCCTGCAGACCTTCATCGAGTATCCACCTAGCCAGAGACCGGCCAGCTTCAGCATCGACCAGATCCGTGCTGCGGTAGACGCCAAAATCGCTGAAAAAATGAAAGCGCAACAACCTGCACAGTAAGACCGCTGGACCGCCGCTCGCCCTCACCGGCGAGCGGACCTATTTTCGACTTGCGACCGCATCGACTTCATTCGCGAGCAAGCCCGCTCCCACAGGAGTTCGCATTCCAAGTGTGGGAGCGGGCTTGCTCGCGAAGGGGTTCACAAGGTCGCAGGCTTATTCGAATTGGAACAAGGCAATCCGCAATGACCTCACGTGTCGCCAGCAAGTCGTCGGCCATACCTGCCCCCCATGTCGCCTCCCCGGCGCTGTTGATCCCCGCCTTGTTGCTGTTCGTCTCCGGTGCCGCGGCGCTGGTGTATCAGGTGCTGTGGATCAAGCAACTGTCGCTGGTGGTGGGCGTCGAGGTCTATGCCATCACCACCGGGATCAGTGCGTTCTTCGCCGGGCTGGCCCTGGGCGGCTTGCTGTTCGGGCGCTGTGCTGACCGGGAGGCGCAACCGGTGCTGTTGTACGCCGGGCTGGAAGTGTTGGTGGCCGTGCTCGGCGTCGCTGCGACCTTCGCCATGAGCCAGGCGGCCAGCCCGTTTGCCTGGCTGGAAGAACATGCAGGCCTGCTGGCCTGGGTACTGCCCTTCGCGCTAGTGGGCATTCCCGCGCTGTTGATGGGCGGTACGTTGCCGGTGCTGGTTCGTTCATTGGCCAGCGACCCACAGCACCTGGGCAAGGCCGGCGGACAGCTTTATGCGGCGAACACTGCCGGGGCCATCGCCGGCACCCTGCTCGCCGCGTTCCTGCTGATTGCCACCCTCGGTGTGCGCGGCAGCGCGCTGGCCGCCGCCATGCTCAATCTGCTGGCCGCTGCGGGGGCCTTGTGGTTCCAGCGCCAGCGCGTGGCCCCCGTCGATGCCCCGGCGAAACATCACAGCGAAAAAGCCCCCGACCGCCTGGCCCTGTGGCTGTATTCCATCGCCGGCGGCGTGGCACTGGGCTACGAAGTGGTGTGGTCGCAATCGATCGTGCAATTCATGAGCACCCGCACCTATGCCTTCGCCGTGGTGCTGGCGACCTACCTCACCGGGCTGTTCCTGGGCAGCATGCTGCTGGCCCGCCGGGTCGATCGCCTGCGCGATCCCTGGGGTGTGTTCGGCTTGTTGATCGCCGGGGCCGGGATGGTTGCATTGCTGGAAATCGCCTTGCTGGGACGCTGGCTGGTACTCGCCCAGTCCCTGGCCGAATCCTGGGTACTGGCATTGGGCGGCAGTGAACTGGCAGGCATGAGCACACGCTTTGCCGTGGCTGCCTTGAGCATCGTGTTTGTACCGACCCTGCTGCTGGGCGCGGCATTCCCGTTGGCCCTACGCTTGAGCGTCGGCGGCGAACAGGTGGGGCGTAATGTCGGCGAAGTCGTCGCGTTCAATACCCTTGGCGGGATTGTCGGCGTGATGCTCTGCGGCTTTGTCCTGATCCCGATGCTGGGGCTGGTACGGACCCTGGGCCTGCTGGCGATGATTGCCGCCACCATCGCGTACCTCGCCGTGCGCAAGGGCCATGGGGTGAAGAAAGGCCGACGCCAGGCAGTGGTTGCCATCGGTCTGGTGTCGCTGGCACTTGCCCTGTTCACGCCGGTGAACAAGCTCGCCAGCCTGCTGCCGGGGGCGCGCAATGGCACGCTGACGTTCTATGAAGAAGGCCGTGGCGGCACGGTCGCCGTTGTCACCCAGGGCAGGGGCGAAAGAGCCTTCCAGCGCCTGTACATTCAAGGCGTGTCCAATACCGGCGATGCCATGCCGTCCCTGCGCTACATGCGGATTCAGGCGCTGCTGCCCCTGTTGATCCACAACGGTGAGCCGCGCTCGGCACTGGTGATCGGTTTCGGAACCGGCATCACCGCCGGCGCCCTGACCCGCTACCCGGGCCTGGAGCATCGCGTGGTCGCCGAGCTGCTGCCTTCGGTGGTCAAGGCGGCCCCCTTGTTCAAGGGCAATTTCAATGCCGCGACCGATCCGGGTGTCGATGTGCGGCTGCGCGATGGCCGCCAGGAACTGCTGCGCAACCCGCAGCGCTACGACCTGATCACCCTCGAACCGCCACCGCCCTCCGCTGCCGGCGTGGTCAACCTGTATTCCCGGGACTTCTACCAACTGGCTGCCAGTCGTTTGCAGAAACAGGGCCTGGTCGCCCAATGGCTGCCGCTGCCGACGCAGAACATCGACGATTCGCGCTCACTGGTGCAAAGCTTCCTTGATGTGTTCCCTTACGCGACCCTGTGGACCAGCGAGTTCCACGAGATGCTGCTGGTGGGGTCGATGGAGCCGATCGAGCTGGACGCGGCGAAGATCAACGCGCGCTTCCAGCAGGACAACGTACGCAACGCCCTGCAGGATGTGGGCGTTGGTTCGGCCGCAGCGTTGCTCGCCACCTGGGTGACTGACCGCGCGGGGCTGGAGCGCTTCGCCGCCGATGCGCAACCGGTGACTGACGATCAACCGCGCATCGAGTACGCGCCCTGGGTTCGCTCAAAAGAGATCAGCCGTGTGCTCCCGGCCCTGCTGGACCTGCATCAGCCGCCCGTGCTGCTCAATGCCGATGTCGGGTTCACCGAGCGCATGAACGTCCACCAGCAACGCCTGATGCAGTTCTACCGGGCCAGCCTGCATGCGTACGACGGCGACCGTGATGCCTGGGGCAGGGATATTCGCGAGGTGATGCGCGGGGATGCGGGGAATCCGTATTATCGGTGGTTTGTCGGGGAGTGATGCAGCGCCTTGGCGGCCGCCTTCGCGAGCAAGGCCGCTCCCACACTGGATCTGTGAGCGCCACAAGTCCCCTGTGGGAGCGGCCTTGCTCGCGAAGGGGCCGTCAGCTTCACAGCATCTGCCATTTGACAGACGCCGACCATCCGGCAAAGCTGCACCGAGCTTCAACGCGCGCCGCAAGGCAATCGCACCTGGACCATGGAAGTCGTAATGCCGAAACATAAAAATAAAGCTGCAACCACAACCCCTGATTCGCAACCGACCCTGATCAACCGTTATCTGTTCCCTGTCACCATCGGCATCTTGCTGCTCGCTGTGGCGGGTATTGGCTGGTTTTTGCTGAGCAGCACACCCACGCCGCTCAAGCCTGCCCCTGTCAGCGCTCCGGTCGTTGAACCGGCCAAGCCGCAACCGGTCGCTGTCGCACCGGCGAAAATGGTCGACGAGCAACAATGCCAGGGCTGCCACGGCGAACAGGTCAAGGACTGGCAAGGCTCCCATCACCAATTGGCGATGCAGGTAGCCAACGCCGACACCCTGCTCGGCGACTTCAACAATGTCACCTTCAAGGCCGAAAAAGAGACCACGGTGTTCTCGCGCAAAGGTGACGAGTTCTGGGTCAATACCCCGGGCATCGACGGCAAGAACGCCGACTTCAAGGTGGCCTATGCCTTTGGCATCGCCCCGTTGCAGCAATACCTGATCGAGGTCGGCGAAGGCCGCTTGCAAGCCCTTGGCATCGCCTGGGATACCGAGAAACAGCGCTGGTTTCACCTGTATCCGGGCCAGGGTGTGAACTTCAAGAACCCGCTGCACTGGAGCAAACCGAGCCAGAACGCCAACTTCATGTGCGTCGAGTGCCACACCACCGGTTTCAAACGCAATTTCGATGCGGCAAAAAACACCTTCGACAGCCACTGGAACAGCCTGGGTGTCGGCTGTCAGGCCTGCCACGGTCCGGCATCCAGTCACCTGGAATGGACGGCTAAGAAAACCGACCTGATCCATGCCGGCTTCGCCGTCGACCTCAAGGACAAGAACGCCACCGTCGAAATCGAGACCTGCGCCCGCTGTCACTCGCGCCGCGCACCGCTGGACGACGGCTTTACGGTCGGCAAGCGCCTGATGGACGACTACCTGCCGAGTGTCCTGACCCGTGAGCTGTACGCGCTGGACGGCAAGATCCAGGACGAAGTGTTCGAACACGGCTCCTTCGCCCAGAGCAAAATGTTCGACAAGGGCGTGCGCTGCAGCAACTGCCACAACCCGCACAGCACGCAGTTGAAAGCGCCGGGCAACGGCGTCTGCCTGCAATGCCATAACACCGCCGGCAAAACCACCGTGGAAGGCGTCGACGGCAAGGGCCTGCAAGCGAAAAACTACGACTCCATCGAACACACTCGCCACACCATGGGCCAACCGGGTTCGCAGTGCGTGGATTGCCACATGCCCGGCAAGTTCTACATGGGCAACGACTTCCGGCATGACCACAGCTTCAGCATCCCCAACCCCGAGCGGGCGAAAAAACTCGGTACACCGGACGCTTGCCTGACCTGCCACCAGGGCAAGGCCGGCGACAAGGTCACCGAGCAGTTCAAACTGTGGAACACCGCCAATGCCAGCGCGGTCCAGGCCCCTCGCTACGACGAAAGCCTGTGGCTGATTCGCAATGGGCAGGCCGGCGCCGCGCAGGCATTGTTCGAGCAACTGCAACGCAGCAACCTGCCAGCGATTCAACGGGCGACGCTGCTGGCCGAACTGCCGGCGTACCCGAGCGAACAGGCGTTGAAACTGGCGACCAAGGACCTGGGCAACCCGGCGCCGCAAGTCCGCGAGAGCGCCATCCGCGCGATCAGCGCATTCCTGCCGCCAGCGGAACGCGCGCCGCTGCTGACCCCCTTGTTGAATGACCCGGTGAGAGCCGTGCGCATCGCCGCCGCCCGGGATTTGCTCAGTGTCGCGCGCAACGGCCTGGGCACGGCCCAGGACAGCTGGAATGCCGCCATCGGCGAATACGAGACGGTACAGAAAAACCTGCTCGAACGCGCCGAAGCGAACCTCAACCTGGCGATGCTGTACCAGGCCAGCGGTCGCAATGCCGAAGTCGAAGGTTTCCTGCGCGCAGCCCTGCAACGCGACCCGGATTTCTTCCCGGCGCTGGTGACGCTGGTGCAGTGGCTGGAGGCCAACGGGCGCAGTCAGGAAGGCCATGCCCTGCTGGCGCAAAGCCTCAAGGACCACCCCGACTCAGGCCTGCTGCAACACACCCAGGGCCTCGCGCTGATTCGTGCGGGCCAGGCGGCTCAAGCCATGCCGTACCTGCGCCAGGCCGCGAAACTGGAACCACAGAGCGGGCAATTCGGCTACGTGCTGGCGGTGGCCCTGCATGACAGCGGCAAAATTGATGAAGCGTGCGAGGAGCTGGAACGGCTGTTGAAGGTGCAACCGGCCAACCGCAATGCCCGCTTGTCGTTGATGCAGTACTACCTGGACAACGGGCAGGAACCCAAGGCGCAGGTGCTGTTGCAGGGCTGGAAGAAAATGAACATGGGGGATCCGGCGTTGAAATGATGCGGGGCTCAAAGCGCTGTCTGATCAGCGCTTTCTATCGGCAAGCCAATGTGGGAGCGGGCTTGCTCGCGAAGGCAATCTGCCTGCAAATGATGATGATGTGGGGCTGACGGCCCCTTCGCGAGCAAGCCCGCTCCCACAGGATTTCTTGTCTCAGCCACGATCCCGGGGAATCAAGACCTGCAACTGCTGCGCGAGAAAATTCGCATCGAACGGGAACACATCCGGGTCCTTCAACCCATTGGTCTTGCGCCACTGCCAGCTATTGGAAGGCGGTTGGCAAACCAGCGAGACACTGCCGAAACGCGCAGCGGTCAATCCCATCACCGCCAATGAAATCTGCCCACCCGCCCCCATCACTTCCGGGACAAATTCCACCGGTTTGCCGGCAATCACAATGGACAGCTTCTCGGTCTTGAATGTCGAAGTCTCCACAGGAATGCTGGGGCCCGAGGCGACATACGCTTCGCGGTTCACCTCCAGCAGATTAGGCGCCTGCACCGGCTCCAGCCATTGCCCGATCTGATCGAACAGCTCACTGATACGCGCCCCCCAATTAGCCGACTGGGATTCAAACAGTTGCTTCTTGTGCGCTTCGCTTTCTGCATAGTGGCGAAGCATTTCGCCCAGTTGCTGTACGTCGTCCATTGCGGTGTTCCTTTGGTTGGAGCGATGCTGCGGACATTGAGCATGGCAGATGCGTGCCCCCGGTGTGCGACTAATAGCCAAGAGGTACGCCAGGGGTTTGCGCAATGGCGTGTTCGCGGGCACTGTAGGCACCCGTCAGCCCTGAACAGGAGCACAGCATGCGCACCATCGGCCTAATCGGCGGCATGAGCTGGGAGTCCAGCGCCGAGTATTACCGCCTGATCAACCAGCAGGTCCGCGAGCGCCTCGGGCCGTTGCGTTCGGCAACGTTGCTCATGTACAGCGTCGACTTCGGCCCTGTCGAACAGGCTCAGCACGCCGGTCGCTGGGACGATGCGGCGTTGATCCTGGTGGATGCCGCGCAGCGCCTGCAGGCCGGAGGCGCCGATTGCGTGGTGTTGTGCACCAACACCATGCACAAGGTCGCCGGGCAAATTCAGGCCGCCATCGACATTCCTTTCCTGCACATCGCCGATCCGGCCGCCCAGGCTGCGGTCGAGGCCGGGGCATTGAAGGTGGGCTTGCTGGGCACCGCGTTCACCATGGAGCAGGAGTTCCTCAAGGAACGCCTTGCCGCCCGGGGCTTGACCGTGTTGGTGCCGCAAGCCGATGAGCGCCAGGCCGTGCACCGGATCATCTACGACGAGTTGTGCGTCGGCGTGATCAGCGAAGCCTCACGCCGGGAGTATCAACAGGTCATCGCGTCGCTGGAGCAGCGCGGCGCCCAGGCGATCATCCTGGGCTGCACGGAAATCGGTTTGCTGATCAAACCCGAACACAGCGCCCTGCCCTTGCTCGACACCACCGAGCTGCATGCCCGAGCTGCGGTGGCGTTCGCCCTGGGCGACTGACTCAACCGGCCTTGGGCGGGCGACGCAGGCGCGCCATGCTCAAGGTGTCCACCAGGACGCCGTCGCGCACGGCGTAATCACGCAACAGGCCCTCGGTTTCGAAGCCGAACTTGCGATACAGCGCAATGGCCGCTTCGTTATCGGCAAATACCGAAAGCTCGACGCGTTGCAGGTTCATCCAGTTGTCGGCGATATCCAGTGCCGCCGCGAGCAGCTTCGAGCCCACGCCCTTGCCCTGCCACTCGACCGCAACGCCCATGCCGAAACTGCCGGCATGGTTGCGACGAATGCGTGAGAACTGCTCCAGGCCAATGTTGCCGATGACCGTGCCCTGATGCAGGGCCACCACTTTCACCAGGCGCTCGTTATCCAGCGCCAGGCGACTGCGCCAGAGCTCGGTGGACTGAAACGGCATTTGCAGGGTCTGCCGGGCGATTGCCGGATCGTTGTACAGCGCCGTGATGCCTTCGATATGGGATTCGTTGAAGCGTTCGAGGGTGAAAACGGGTTCGGTGGTCGGCATGGGTGAATCATCCTTGAAGCAGACATGGCCGTTCACTGTATCCCGAACGAAACCTTTGTGGGATTGCAGCTTGCCAAAACATCTTCACTCGAACCAATCGCGACGCTCGGCGAAGGTGTTTTCGATCAACTCGACGATCATCTTTACCTGCGCTTGACCCTGTGACTCGGCATTGACCGCCATCCACACCTGACGCCGCATCGGCTGGCCAAACAAACCCGGCAAGGCGATCAGTCCGCGGTCGAAGTGGCTCATGTAGTGCGGTAGCAGGCCGATGCAGGCACTGCAACGGATCATCTCCAGCATCAGCTCCCAGGATTGCAATTGCACCGCGCCGGCCAGACGCTGATCCACCAGTGCATTCCATGGCCGGAAGCTTTCTATCTGGCAATCCTGTCGCCATTGCACCAGGAGAAAGTCAGCCAGCTCATCCAGGCATTCCGGCCTGGCAGCCACCCGCGAGTAGCGCTTGGCAATGTGCGGCAGGTAATCGAGTTGCGCCAGGCGCCGCGGTTCGGTGGTGGCAAAGCTCGGCCCCGGTAACGGCGATTCAGTCTCGCCCAGCCACACCACCACGTCGGCGCTGACCGCCTGCAATGACAATTCACTGTCGAGCGTGATGATGTCCAGGCGCACGCTGGCGTTGCGCCGCAGCAGTGCAACCAGGTCACGTCCGAGAATGTCATGCAGGATGGAATCCGCCACGGCCAACCGAATCAGCGGCTGCTCGATCACTGGCAAATCACGCTCATGGGCCAGGGCGATCAATTGTGCGTGCAAGCGCAAGCCATCGCGGCTGAGACTCAAACCATTGTCGGACTGGTTGAACAGCGAGCACTGCAGTTGCGTTTCCAGCAGCACCAGTTGCCGGCGCAGACGGGTGGCCTTGATGTTGAGACTGCGGGCGGCCTGCATGAAACAACCGCAACGGGCACTGGCGGTGAAACACAGCGCCAGTTCGGGGTCGATTGCCGCCGCCATCTGGCGCCAGGACGCGTTTTTATCAATGGCTACGCGATACTCGGTAACCCCCTGGTGGGCGCTGGTTTGCATGACTGACATCGCGGACTCCCTGTCGACCAGACTGACAGTTCCATCCTGCGCATCGTTCATGAACCTGATATGACAAGGACTCAGGCGCTGGGCGTTTGCCGAAAGCTCACGGCCAGGCGATTCCAGCTGTTGATGGTGGTGACGGCGATGGTCAGGTCGACCATTTCGCATTCGCTGAACTGCTCACGGGCCTGGGCGTAGACATCGTCCGGCACGTGGCTTTCGGAGAGCAAGGTGACCGCCTCGGTCCAGGCCAGCGCGGCTCTTTCGCGCGGATTGAAAAAGTTGCTGTCGCGCCAGACCACAATGGAATACAGACGCCGGTCGCTTTCGCCCAGGCGCCTTGAATCCACCGAGTGCATGTCGGTGCAAAAGGCACAGCCATTGAGCTGGGAGGCACGAATCTTGATCAGGTGCAGCAGGCCCTGCTCGATGCTCAAGCTGCTGGTCAGGGCCTCCATGGCGATCATGGCTTTCATCGCCTTGGGGGACGCACTGTAGTAATCCAGGCGAAGGGTCATGGAGCGATCTCGTGCAGCTGTGATGTGATTCTTACGGTAATCGCAAGCGCAAAAGCAGGACAGATCCAATTACGCGATTTCCCCGTGGACCACCGCCGCCAGACCAATTGACGGTTTTTCCACTGCACAACTTCTGCACGACAAGCGGATAAGGGTAATCTTGCGCGACGCACACGCGCCTCAACATTCCCGGAGCCTCGCCGGTATGGAACTACATGTTGTCATCAATGGCCGCAAGGACCTGGCCGGCCAGTTGTACAACCAACTGCGCAGCGCCATCGAATCCGGTCGCCTGGCCGCCGGGACACAACTGCCGCCCAGCCGTCTGCTGGCCGAACAACTGGGCATTTCGCGCAAGACCATTTCCGACACCTACGCTCAACTGACCTATGAAAACTTCCTCACCGGGGTGGTCGGCAAAGGCACCTACGTCAACGCGCGCACGTCGAAGGTGTTGCGCAAACAAAGCCATGACGAGCTTGCCGGTTTCGACGTGATCGAGTCCTGGCGCAACCTGCCGGTGTTCCTGCGTCATCCGACCCTGGAAGGCTCGTTGCGCTACGACTTCATTGGCGGCGCCACCAGCAAGGGCCAGTTTCCCCAGGATGACTGGCGGCGCTGCACCTCTCACGCACTGCGCCAGATAGCCGGCTCCAAGGGCTACTACAGCCTGCCCGAGGGCTTGCCGGCCCTGCGCAATGCCATTGCGCGGCACATCGCGTTCTCCCGCGGGGTCAATTGCCAGGACGAGGATGTCGTGGTGTGCAATGGTGCGCAGCAGGCGCTGGACCTGATTGCCAGGGTGCTGATCAGCCCGGGCAGCCTGGTCGCCATGGAGGACCCCGGTTACCCGCCGGCGCGGCTGCTGTTCGGCTCCCATGGCGCCACGGTGATTGGCGTACCGGTGGACGCCGAAGGCATTGTGGTGGACAAGATTCCTCGCGGCACACGGCTGATCTACGTCACCCCTTCGCACCAGTTTCCGCTGGGCATCGCCATGAGTCAGGCGCGCCGTGTCGCATTGCTGGCCAAGGCCCATGAGTTGGGCGCGATCATTATCGAGGACGACTACGACAGCGAATTTCGCTATGAAGGCCGCCCCACCGATTCCCTGCAAAGCATGGACGAACGGGGGATCGTCGCTTACGTCGGGACCTTTTCCAAAACCCTGCTGCCGGAACTGCGGCTCGGCTATGCGATCCTGCCGCCAGCGATCCTGGAGGCCGTGGTGCGCGCCAAACAGCTCACCGACCTGCACACGTCGACCCTGCCGCAATGGGCACTGGCCAAGTTCATCGCCGAAGGCTGCCTGCTCAAGCACATCCGCCGCTGCCATACGATCTACGCCGGGCGTCGCGAGCGGATCCTGACGCGCATGGCCGACGACCTCTCGCCCTGGTTTGAGGCGGTGCCATCCACTGCCGGATTCCACATGGTGGTGATGTGCAAAGTGCCGATGGATATTCCATTAGTGATCGAACTGGCGAAAAAAGTCGAAGTCGGACTCTATGCCATCGACAGCTTTTTCTATCAGGAAGCGCCCAAGGCCGGGCTTTTCCTGGGTTTTGGCGCCATCGAAACCCTCGACATCGACACTGCCCTGGACCGTTTGCGCGACATTCTGCAGCAGGTCGCCTGACGGATTGGCCTGCGGCTTTATCCGGTGATTGGCTATTGGCGGTCCCCGGAGGCAGGCCTATCCTGCATAGGCGTTATCCCTCAATGAGCAGGATTCGTCCGGCCTGATTCAGGAGTGTGAGCAATGTCCTATGAAGTGATCAATACAGTACAGGTGCAGGCCGCCGCCGGGCGCTCGGATGAACTGGGCAAGCAACTGCAAAAAATTGTCGAAACCCTGCGTGAACTACCGGGCTGCGATACCTATATGGTCGACCGCTGCCCCGAGGACACCAATCGCTGGACCGTCAGCGCCCGCTGGCAATCGGAAGCGGCCATGCGGTCGCACTTCAACTGCCCGGAAGTCCAGGGTTTTATCAGCCTGATCGACAGCCAACTGGCCAATTCGGTGGACTTCAACAGCTTCCCGATCGTCTGACCCATTCCTGTGGCGAGGGCGATTCCCGATCCCCTGACCCACTCCTGTGGCGAGGGAGCTTGCTCCCGCTCGTCTGCGCAGCCGACGCAAAACCGGCAAACGCGGTCTGCCTGACCCAATGCGCAGGCTGGATTTGGGGCCGCTTCGCGGCCCAGCGGGAGCAAGCTCCCTCGCCACAATATTTTCCACCCTCCCCCGCTATCGCCTGTCATTGGTCCCCTCGCCTTCCCGAGTATTGGCTGTTTGATCGCTACCGCTTGCGGACTACTGTTGTTTTCAACAACTAACCCACCGCAGGTAAAGAACCATGAACGTGTTGCGCTTCCGTGCTGCCCCCCTTGCCGCCTTGGCCCTGATGTTTTGTGCATCGGCCTTTGCCCATGACCCGTCGGAAAAAGTCACTGTCCTGCAGGACGAAATGTTGAAAAACGCCCCTGGTAAAAAAGCGCTGATGATCGAAGTCGATTACCAACCCGGCCAGTCGTCCATCGCCCATAAACACGATGGCACCGCCATGGCCTATGTCCTCTCGGGCGCGATCGTTTCCCAGGTCAAAGGCGAGCCTGCGAAGACCTACAAGGCCGGTGAGTTCTGGTACGAGCCGGCCGGATCGGAACACTTGGTGTCGAAAAACGCCAGCGCGACCCTGCCGGCCAAGCTGCTGGTGTTCATGGTATTGGCCCCGGATGAAAAAGTGTTGATCCCCTTGGAACACTGATGGCTGAACCTACAGCTATAAATAAAAAGGCTCGAATCGCGAATTCGGGCTTTTTTATTTCCCGAGGCAATTAACCGCAAAGGGTTAAACCAAACAAAACTATTGGCCACCGGAGAAGCGCGAACATTGGCTATTTAATTAAATCATTCCGGGTTTAGTCTTGAGTCACCGCCGGTACAACACCGGCAACTTCAACTTTCGACTGAATTGTTTCACTGGAGAAACACCATGAAACTTGCGCTTGCCAGTACGCTGACACTAGCGGTTGTTTTAACCGGCTGCTCCGTACCCACCGCCCCGAAAGCAGTCACTTCCCTGAACAGCATCTTCACCGAACCGGTCGGTCGCAGCGGCGCCACCCTCATCACCAACGGTCGTCATGTTTCCTTGGGCGTGATCTACAGCCAATCCACTCAGACCAATCGTGCCTACCTTCAGGATTATCAAGCCAATGCCGGCACCGGCTTCGGCCAGAGCTTGCTGGTGCAGCCGATTCATGACGCCTACGTAGCCACCTCCAGGCCAGACCAGGCGGTGGATTGGGTCAAGGCCTCCCTGGAGCGGCAGTTCGGCTCGGTTATCGTATACCCGGACATGCAGAGCCTCAGGGCGGCAAAGCCGGATGTAATGGCGGTGGTCGACACCCGCAGTCAACTGATGACGTCGCGCAGTTCGGACATCCAGGCGGACGTCAGTGCGGACTTTTATGACAAAAACTTCAACTACATCGGCACTGCACAAGGGCATGACGCCAAAGCACTTAGTCCGGTATGGGCCGACTATAAACGCAGCGAAGAGATAGTTGCGGACATTAACGAACAACAGAGCGTGCAAGTAAGGGCCCTGCAAAAGTTTGACCAGTCGCTCAGCAATTTGCTGACCAGCCCGACAAGTAATGTGTCGATGATCAACAACATGCCGGACAAGAAATTGTATTAAGACGAATGGCCTCATCGCCAGCAAGCCGGCTCCTACAAGTTTTGCGTCGGTCGCATAGCGTATGAACAACACATCTCTGTAGGAGCCGGCTTGCTGGCGAAGTGGCCCGCCCAGACACCTCAAAACCTGCAGACCAAAAAAAACCCCGCATCTCTCGATGCGGGGTTTTTTCATTCAACGCCTGATCAGGCAGCCGGTTCCAGCTCGGCGGCGACAGCGGCAGGCACTACCGCCTGACCGCTCAACGCCAGGTCGAGCAGTTCGCGGTTGGCTACCGCGTACATGGCGTAGTCGGTGCCGCTGGCGGCACGGATTTCCACCAGCATGGCGCGCCAGCGTTCGATCATGCTTTCGTGCTGCGCCATCCACAGGGAGAGCCGTGTTTCCACGTCCTGGGTACCGTCGCCCTGTTGCAGGACCGAGATGGTGATTGCACGTTGCTGCCAGTCGACGTCATCACGGAACGCTTCACGGGCCAGGGCCTGCCAGTTGTTTTCAACCGGCAGAGCGCTGATCTGTTGCAGGTACCAGGTGATGTCCAGCGCGCTGCCCACCGCGAAGTAGGCCTTGGCCACGTCCGCTGCGTTCTGGCCGGTCACGTCGGAAGCCTCGATGATCGGCAGCAGGGTGTACAGGTGAGTGGTGCCTGCAACCATGCGCGCCAGCAACTCAGGCACGCCAGCCGCGACGTAGGCCTGGTAACGGGTCTGCCAGCCTTCGCGGGTCGGACCTTCCAGCAGTTCGTCGAGCTTGAGGCCCAGCGCTGCCAGGTGCGGACCGAAGTGCGCGACGTCACGGGCAGCGTTCTGCTCGTTGCGACGGGTACGCAGGAACCAGCGCGTGGCGCGACGGCCCAGGCGCATCAGCTCGTCCATCAGCTCCAGCTGAACGTCGGCGGAAACCTGGTAGTCCAGGTTCTCGATCTGACGGAACCAGTGCGGGAGGTGGAAAATGTCGCGCACGATCACGTAGGCGCCGGCCACGTTCGCCGGGCTCATGCCGGTCGACTCTTTGAGTCGTTGAACGAAGGTGATGCCCATGTGGTTGACCAGGTCGTTGGCGATCTGGGTGCTGACGATTTCGCGCTTCAGACGGTGACGACGCATGGCCGCGGAGAACTTGCTCACCAGGGTTGGCGGGAAAGCGGTTTCCATGTCGCGGGTCAGGTAATCGTCGTCCGGTACCAGGGAGCCCAGCAGCTGCTCCTTGAGGTCGATCTTGCTGTACGAGATCAGCACCGACAGCTCGGCACGGGTCAGGCCATGGCCTTCAGCGACGCGCTCGTTGATGGCTTCTTCGGCCGGCAGGAACTCGATGGCGCGATCCAGCTTGCCGCGACCTTCCAGATCGTTCATCAGGCGCTTGTACTCGGCAATCCGCGGCAAGGCACGACGGGCTGCCAGGGACAGGGCCTGGGTCTGCTTGTAGTTGTTGCCCAGCACCAGACCACCGACTTCGTCGGTCATGCTCGCCAGCAACTCATTACGTTGCTTGTCGGTCATGTCGCCGGCCTGAACCACTTCGTTCAGCAGGATCTTGATGTTCACTTCGTGGTCGGAGCAGTCCACGCCACCGGCGTTGTCGATGAAGTCGGTGTTGGAACCGCCGCCATTGAGGCCGAACTCGACGCGACCCAGCTGGGTCATGCCCAGGTTACCGCCCTCGCCCACGACTTTGCAGCGCAGTTCGTTGCCGTTCACGCGCAGTGCATCGTTGGCCTTGTCGCCGACATCGGCGTGGCTTTCAGTGCTGGCCTTGACGTAAGTACCGATACCGCCGTTCCACAGCAGATCCACTGGAGCCTTGAGCAAGGCGTTCAGCAGTTCGGTCGGGGTCAGCTTGTCGGCCTGGATGTCGAAGCGCTCTTTCATCTGCTCGGAAATCGCGATGCTCTTCGCGCTGCGCGAGAAGATACCGCCGCCTTCGGACATGATGCTGGTGTCGTAGTCCGACCAGGCCGAACGCGGCAGGTCGAACAGGCGCTGACGCTCGGCGAAGCTATTCGCAGGCTCAGGGTTCGGGTCGATGAAGATGTGCAGGTGGTTGAAGGCCGCGACCAGTTGCAGCTTGTCGGACATCAACAAGCCGTTGCCGAACACGTCGCCGGCCATGTCGCCGACGCCAACCACGGTGATGCTGTCTTCCTGGACATTGATGCCGCGCTCGCGGAAGTGGCGCTGTACGCCGACCCACGCGCCCTTGGCGGTGATGCCCATCTTCTTGTGGTCGTAACCGGCCGAACCACCGGACGCAAACGCGTCACCCAGCCAGAAGCCGTAGTCGATGGCAATGCCGTTGGCGATGTCGGAGAAGGTCGCAGTGCCCTTGTCCGCCGCCACTACCAGGTACGGGTCATCGTCGTCATGACGCACGACGTTGGCCGGTGGCACCAGCGCGCCGTCCTTCAGGTTGTCGGTGATGTCCAGCAGACCGGAAATGAAAATGCGGTAGCAGGCGATACCCTCGGCCGCGATCTCGTCACGGCTGCCGCCCAGTGGCAGGCGACGCGGCAGGAAGCCGCCCTTCGCACCCACCGGCACGATCACCGAGTTCTTCACTTGCTGGGCTTTTACCAGGCCGAGGACTTCGGTACGGAAGTCTTCTTCACGGTCGGACCAGCGCAGACCGCCACGGGCCACGTTGCCGAAGCGCAGGTGCACGCCTTCGACGCGCGGCGAGTAAACGAAGATTTCGAATTTCGGAACAGGCTTCGGCAGTTCAGGAATCAAGTGCGGGTTGAACTTGAAGCTGAAGTACGACTTGTTATGGCCGTTGGCATCGGTCTGGTAGAAGTTGGTACGCAGGGTGGCCTTGATCAGGTCCAGGTAGCGACGCAGGATGCGGTCTTCGTTCAGGACTGCAACGTCGTCCAGGGCAGCCAGAATCGCGTGCTCCAGGCGTTGTTGCTTGTCTTCCAGATCGTCGCCGGTCAGCTTGCGCGCCAGGTAGAAACGGGTCTTGAACAACCGGGTCAGCTCGCGAGCGATGTCGGTGTGGTTGTTCAGGGTGCTGGCGATGTAGCCCAGGTCGAAGCCCAGACGAATCTGCTTCATGTAGCGGGCGTAGGCACGCAGCAGCGCCACGTCGCGCCATGGCAGGCCGGCAGTCAGCACCAGACGGTTGAACGCGTCGTTCTCGGCTTCGCCACGCACGATGTGGACGAAGGCGTCCTGCAGCGTGTCGTTGAGTTGCTGGATGTCGAGTTCCAGGCCTTCGGCGGCGGTGAACGCGAAATCGTGAATCCAGAACTCGCGGCCGTTGTTGTGACGCAGGCGATACGGGAACTCACCCAGCACGCGCAGGCCGAGGTTTTCCAGGATCGGCAGCACGTCGGACAGCGCCAGCGGGGTATCGGCGTGGTACAGCTTGCAGTGCAGCATGCGCTGGCCGGACACCCCGCCCAGCGGCTGGTAGAAGCTCATCACCAGCGGATTTTTTTCGTTCAGGCTCAGCAGGTGCTGCATGTCGACCACAGCCGAGTGGGCTGCGAAGCGCTCGCGGTAACCGGCCGGGAAGCCTTTCGGGAAGTCGGCCAGCACGTTGGTGCCGTGGGCTTCGCCGAAGCTTTCGACGGTCAGGGCGGCGTAGTCGTCCTGCCAGCTGCGGCAGGCCTGCACCACTTCTTTTTCCAGCAGCAGCGGGTCGATGTCGAGACGGTTTTTCGGGTCGACGCGCAGGATCAGTTGCACGCGGGCCAGCACGGACTCGGAGAAGAAGGTCCAGAACTCGCAATCGGTCGCTTTCAGGCGATCCATCAGCACTTGCTGGATCTTCTGGCGCACTTCGGTGGAGTAGATGTCACGCGGCACGTAGGCCAGGCAGTAGCAGAAGCGGCCGTACGGGTCTTTGCGCAGGAACACGCGAATCTTGTTGCGTTCCTGGATCTGCACGATCGACATCACGGTGCTGAACAGCTCGTCCACCGGGGTCTGGAACAGATCGTCGCGCGGCAGCACTTCGAGCACCTGCGCCAGTTCCTTGCCCAGGTGAGCCTTGGCCTGGAAGCCGGAGCGGTGTTCGATTTCCTCGACCTTGCGGCGGATGTACGGGATCACCCGCACGCTCTCGCCATACACCGACGAGGTGTACAGGCCCATGAAACGGCATTCCTTGATGACCTTGCCGTTGGCATCGATTTCGCGGATCGATACGTAGTCCGGGTAAGCCGGACGGTGTACACGGCTTGGGTGCGCGGCCTTGGCGAACGACAGCAGGGTCGGTTCGCGCAGGTAGTTCACGGCGTAGTCTTCGATGCGCAGGTCATCGTAGGTCAGGCCGGCACGCAGCAGCTTGGTCAGGCCAAGGAAAGAATCCTTGTCATAGACGATGTGGCCGCCATCGGCTTCGTCGCTGACCACGAACTCTTCGTAGCCGAGGAAGGTGAAGTGGTTGCCCACCAGCCATTCCAGGAAGCTCTTGATTTCGCTCTTCTCGTCACCATCGACGGCGAACTGGCTATTGTCCAGCTTGGTCAGGATGTCCTGGACCTTGGCCTTCATCGGCTCGAAATCGCCAACGGCCACGCGGACTTCACCGAGCACCTGCTCCAGTTCCTTGCTCAGCACATTGAGCTCGGCGGTGTTGGCGCAGCGGTCGATTTCCAGGTACATCAACGACTCTTGCAGAATGTCGTCGCCCTGGGTGCCTTTTGGCAGGATTTCCAGCAACTCGCCCTTGCTGCCACGACGCACGCTCAGCACGGTGGTTTGCAGGGTATGGATGCTGTAGCCACGACGGTTCAGCTCGGTACGCACCGAGTCCACCAGGAATGGCAGGTCGTGGTGCAGCACTTCGACCGCGGTGTGGGTCGACTGCCAGCCGTGACGTTCGTAATCAGGGTTGTAGACGCGCACTTGCGGTTGCGCGTGATCAAAGCGCTCAAGCAGGCGCCATGCAGAAAGGGTGCAGCCAGCGAGGTCGGACAACCGACGCTGGGTCAGCTCGTCAAGGGAAATGATGCCGAAGAATTGTTCAGCGAACAGCGCCACTTGTGGCAGTGCCTGTTCACTGATGTGCTGCGCCAGTGCCGCTTGCAGTTGGTGCTGGAAGTCGGCTTTGCTGGCTGCGGTGAAGAACGCCATCTGTGGTACTCCGCTTGGGCTTGTTATTGATGAAAGCGTCGCGCGAAACCCCTTTCGGGGCTACGTTTCAAAGCTAGCCGTCACCCGGCTCCTGATTCTCGGGCAGAGGAAACAGGGTGACAGGTGGGTGAAGCTGGACGAGACACTCAGGTCACATTCACCTTCCGTGAATGGGCATCTGCAAAAACGACTGGGCCGGGTGCGGCGCAATGTCTTTACGGGTGCTCATCCGTTGCGCAGCTTAACGAGTGCGGCAAGGCCCATGCTTGCGGTGCTGCGACATATTCGGTCATCGGTACGCTGCTCAAGGCATGCGCATCGAACAACACTAGCATTCGCACAGAAAAATGACGGTTTTCCGTCCGGTTTTACGGGACATGCGTACCAGAAATGACCAGTAACACTCTGCCCGTTCACGACACGATCTCAGAACTCGGATGAGCAGCTTGGGGAGGGAAGAGAAACTAACCGACCGCTTCTGGAGCGGTGGCGAACGATGCCGTGTTTAACGACGATGACTTGATCACGCTTGCTGGTGGGTTCACTGAACCTCAGCGCTCCCCGCCAGTTGAAAATTTCGGTATAGGCAACAACACAAATCCGCCAATGACCTTGTTACGGGCAATCAACCCCGAGCTGCCACTCCTTGCCAAACGCAGCTGAATGGAGATCCGGTTGCTTATTGAGGTTGTGGAAGTTTTGTTTGTATTTCTTCTCCTTGTACGCCACCTCCTCTGCGTAGACGGCATAAACCTTGCCGGCATCCCACACCGGGATGTCGCCACACTCCCCCGCCCCGACAGGCGCTTTGATGGTCACATGTTCCGCCAGATTGAGGGTATGAGTGCCGTCGGAAACATCCACGGAAAGGGTGCCTGTGGTATCGGCAGTGACTGTTGGCGCGGTGAAAGACATCGACTCCCCATTCCCTATCGGCGGCAAAAACCTGGTGGCGGTCCAACGATAAGTCAGTGGTTTGTTTGAGGGAGACTCCGCATAGACATGTGCGCTAAACGTCTCGCCCGATGCTACTTCCTCTGGCAAGGCAAGCCGTCCTGTAGGTGGTTTGTCGGCCCCGTCTGCCAGCATTTTCTTGATGGCGGCATCGAGATCGGGCTGAACCCCGATTTCTGTCCGATTGCCGTTGATCTGCGGGTAGCCCGTTTCAACGAGGAGTTCACGGAGTACTTTCGGTGGGATATTGCCCAGGCCATTGGCACGGGCGACCCCTTGCAAAGAGGCAATGACACCGGCAAGGATCGGGTTGGCTGAAGAAGTACCGGCATAAGTATGGGTATATGCCGTCGTAGGATTACTTCTACGCCATGAAGTAGTTGTTACATTCTCCCCCCAACTGAACATATCCACGCGGCTACCATATTCAGAGTACCAGGCTCTAAGACCCGTCTTAGGCTCGACAGCACCAGCATAAATTGCGCCGGAATCAAAAATATTTCGGTCAAAGTAACCCTGGAAGTAATCGTGATCCAAATTTATATCACCATTCGCCGCCGCCAAAACTACATGCGCGCCCTTTTCTTCAGTGATATAGGCAACCGTATCGCGCACTACCTTATTGTACTCCAACGGCATCATACAATTTTCCGTGCAATCTATTTGTTTAAATGGCGTGTAATCATATTGCACACCCAACTGCACAACATCACCTTCGCCCAACTGCTCTGCCAGCTGGACCAATCTCTCCGACCCCCACTGCAGATAGCCTAATTTGGCGTAAGGCACGATACCGGTAGTACCAAAGCCATTTTCCTGCGAGACAATTGTGCCAGCGCTCGATGTGTCATGGGAGCCGGTCACCGCATCGACGTTAATCTCCAAATAAGGCTTTGGCAAATCAACATGATCGTAGGCCCAGTGATCAATTTCCGCAGAGACCACCTGCATTTCCTCGCCTTTCCCGCCTGAAACCTTCCAAGGTTCTACTGCATTGACACCCCCGATTTTATAGGGGGAAACGGCAGCTCTCCCTTGCAGGTAATTTTGGCGGCCCGTGTGATCAGGAATGTCTTCACGAGCAACCTCAATACCGTTATCGTTGTGCATGCCATTTACCCGCGGCTCAAAGTCAGCCTCTTCCACAACCGGATTTTGCTTGATTTTCAGCAGTAACGCCTCCGCCTGCTTTTTAGTGAGGGTGCGAGTATCAACGATGAAATAACGATCCAATCTATGTCTTTGCAGCGCCTGTAACTGGGCATTAGATCTCTTTCCGGAAACTGGAACCATCGCCCGCATATGGGGCGCAAGAAGCTTGAGCGCCTTTAGTGAATCATTACTGACACCTGCCCGCCCCTGACTTTCCGAAAATGAAACATCGCGCTTAACCAATATCATCACATGTGAATAATCAGGAGTGGCCGCACTCACCAACAAAGGCAACGAAGCAACACAGAAAACCATGGCACCCTGCCATTTACTCATCGACTTCATGTCTACACCTCACAGCTGCTGCAAATATCAAGGTCTACAGCTAATGCTTCAAACCGAAGAATGGCTACTGTCAAAAATTACAGTGCCGACGACTGGTCACACTTCCAGCCCTTGGCAATTACACTGAAAACAATTGCACAGTGATGTCTCGCTGTTGTTGCTATCGCAACGCGACACGGCCTATAGCCGAGCAGTTTTTTTTAAAGACTGGCAGAATTGCGCCCCTGTCTTTATTCGCAGCGCTCGTCGAGCCAGGAATTTCCCATGAAAATGAAAACCGCCCTCTTGATCGTCAACCCATGCGACGACGAGGAAGACAACATGGCCATGCTCTGCTGCCACAGCGACCAGGGCGAAATGTTCCTGATGAGCCGCTATCCGGATGAGGACGAGCTGGAAATCACCCTCGACGGCGAGCCTTCGACCCTCGACGGCGTGAAGATCACCCTTAGCCCTTCCCTGTTGAAGATCGAAATTGCTGCCGCCGATGCCGATGCGCTGAATGGGGATGATGTGCTGGAAATTACTCACAGCACCGATCCGAGCGATCTGGCGGAAGTGGAAGAAACCTTGCAGAACATTCTTAAGGGCACCGGCACTTATATCAGCCAGCTCTGAAATATCAGCGCACTGACTGACGCCTTCGCGAGCAAGCCCGCTCCCACAGTCGACCGCGCTCTTCCAGTAAGAATGCGATCAAATGTGGGAGCGGGCTTGCTCGCGAAGAGGCCCTGAAGAACACCGCCATTCTGTGACCTATAGAAAATCCCTACAGCTATTGCCACCCATTTCCCGCACTTTGCGCAAAATGCCGTTAGTCGCCGCCCCCCGCGATGGATTAAAGTAACGCCCCCAGCCCTGGCGTCATTCAAACGTCCTCGGCCACCCTTTTGCAGGAACAGTCATCGATGGAACATCGTGAAGCGCTGCTCGCGCTGCGAACCTTTCTTTCAACGCAGATTCTCGGCCAGGAAAAGCTCGTTGAGCGCTTGCTCATCGCCCTGCTCGCCGACGGCCACATGCTGGTCGAAGGCGCCCCTGGCCTGGCCAAGACCAAGGCCATCAAAGAACTCGCCGAAGGCATCGAAGCTCAGTTCCACCGCATCCAGTTCACCCCCGACCTGCTGCCGGCCGACATTACCGGTACGGAAATCTATCGACCGGAAACCGGCAGTTTCGTGTTCCAACAGGGCCCGATCTTCCACAACCTGGTACTGGCGGACGAAATCAACCGCGCCCCGGCCAAGGTGCAGTCGGCGCTGCTCGAAGCCATGGGCGAGCGGCAAGTCAGTGTCGGACGCAGCACCTATGAGCTGTCGCCGCTGTTTCTGGTGATGGCCACGCAGAACCCGATCGAGCAGGAAGGCACCTACCCGCTGCCGGAAGCCCAGCTCGACCGTTTCCTGATGCACGTGAAGATCGGTTTCCCGGACGCGACCGTTGAACGCAAGATCCTGCAACAGGCCCGCGGCGAAGCCCTGAACGGTGAAGCCAAGCCTGAGCGTCGGGTTACCCAGCAGACGATCTTCGCCGCGCGCAAGGAAATCCTCGGTCTGTACATGGCCGACGCCGTGGAGGAATACCTGGTGCAACTGGTCATGGCCACCCGCATCCCGGCCAAGTTCGACCCGGAGATGGCCGAGTGGATCGCCTACGGCGCCAGCCCGCGCGGCTCGATTGCCCTGGACCGCTGCGCCCGTGCCCACGCCTGGCTGGCCGGCCGCGACTTCGTCAGCCCGGAAGATATCCAGGCCGTGCTGTTCGACGTGCTGCGCCATCGCATCATTCTTTCTTTTGAAGCCGAAGCCGCTGGCATCGATCAGGACCGGGTGGTCCAGCGGATTCTCGACGTCGTAGCCGTCGCTTGACCCCGATGAACGCCAGCCTGCCGCCCGAGCCGGGCATCCGTGTCAGCCTCGCCGACCTGATCGAGATGCGCCATCGCGTGCGCGAAGTGCAGCTGTTTTCCACGCCGAGCCAGCGCAGCCCGCTGATCGGCCTGCACCATTCCAAATTGCGCGGGCGTGGCGTCGACTTCGATCAGGTGCGGGTCTATCAGGCTGGTGACGACGTGCGCACCATTGACTGGCGCGTGACCGCGCGCACCCAGGAGCCTCACACCAAACTGTTCCACGAAGAACGCGAGCGGCCGATTTTCATCATGGTCGAACAAAGTCGGCGGCTGTTTTTCGGCTCGGGCCTGATGTTCAAGTCGGTGCTCGCCGCCCAGGCTGCGAGCCTGATCGGCTGGGCTGCCCTGGGGCACAACGACCGGGTCGGCGGGCTGGTGTATGGCGACAACGAGCATTACGAAATCAAGCCTCGGCGTAGCAAGCAAAGCCTGCTGCAGTTGCTCAACCGACTGGTGCGGGTCAACCAGTCGCTGAATACCGAAAGCGAACCAGACCGCGACGCCTTTGGCATTGCCTTGCGCCGAGCGCGGGAGGTGTCACGTCCGGGCAGCCTTGTCATTGTGATTTGCGATGAACGCGCGCTATCGGAAAGCGCCGAGCAACAGCTGAGCCTGTTATCGCGTCATTGCGACCTGTTGTTGCTCCCGGTGTCCGATCCACTGGATCATGCCCTGCCCGCCGCCGGCCTTCTACGTTTCGCCGAACGCGGTGCGCAACTGGAACTCGACACGCTGAATTTCGACCTGCGCCAGACTTACCGGGCCCAGGCCGAAGCACGCATCGCTCGCTGGGAGCTGCTCGCGCAGAAACTGCGGGTGCTGATGATGCCTTTGAGCACTCAGAGCGAAATGGTCGAACAACTGCGCGAGTACCTGAACCCACAGAAACCGGGGAAAGGTCGATGAGCAGCCTTGATCAACTGCAACCCCTGATATCCCCGCCTCCGGTGGAATTCTGGCCTCCGGCACCGGGTTGGTGGTTGCTGCTTTTGTTGGTGCCGCTGATCGGCCTGGGCCTGTGGAAGCTGCGTAGCTTTATTCCGAGAAAACGCCCCGTGGTGCGTGCCGAGCAGCCGCTTGACCCGGTGCGCCTTGCCGCCCTGGCGGAGCTGGCGCTGATGCCCAAGCCTTACGATGGCGCCCCCGCCGGTGCCTGGCTGCAGCAACTCAACGGCTTGCTCAAACGCCTGTGCCGCAACCACTACCCCTACAGCCAGAGCCATACCCTCAACGGCCGCAAATGGCTGGCGTTCCTCGACAATCGCTGCCCGGCGGCCGGTCTGACCCGCTGGATGGTGCTGGTCGAAGGCGCCTACAAACCCGAATGCAAACTCGACGACAAGGCCATCGCAGGCCTGACCCAGGCCATCGACACATGGATTCGCAAGCATGTTTGAATTCGCCTGGCCGTGGATATTCGCCCTTCTGCCGCTGCCGTGGCTGATGCGGATCGTATTGCCAGTGGCCGACAGTGGCGAACCGGCGCTCAAGGTCAGCTTCCTCAGCGATCTCGAAGGCCTCGCCGGGCGTCGCGCCCGGGCCAACCTGCCGGCATGGCGCCAGCAGGCACCGTTCATTTTGCTGTGGCTGTTGCTGCTGGTCGCGGCGGCGCGTCCGCAGTGGCTCGGCGACCCGTTGCCGATCGCCGCCAGCGGCCGCGATCTGCTGGTGGCGGTGGACGTTTCCGGCTCCATGGATTTCCCTGACATGCAGTGGCAGGACGAAGAGGTGAGTCGCCTCTCACTGGTCCAGCATCTGCTCGGAGACTTTCTCGAAAGCCGCGAAGGTGACCGTGTCGGCCTGATCCTGTTCGGCAGCCAGGCCTATCTGCAGGCACCGCTGACATTCGACCGGCACACCGTGCGCGTCTGGCTCGACGAAGCGCGCATCGGCATTGCCGGCAAAAACACCGCCATCGGCGATGCCATTGGCCTGGCCCTCAAACGCCTGCGTTTGCGTCCGGCCACAAGCCGCGTACTGATACTGGTCACCGACGGCGCCAACAATGGCGGTGAAATCGCCCCCCTCACTGCCGCACGGCTGGCAGCCAAGGAAGGCGTGAGAATCTACCCGATCGGCATCGGGGCCGATCCGGAGCAAAGTGGCACGGTCGGTTTTCTCGGCGTCAATCCAAGCCTGGACCTCGACGAACCCGCCCTGCGGGCCATTGCCGTGGCCACCGGCGGCCAGTACTTCCGCGCTCACGATGGCAAGGAACTGCAGGCAATCAAGGACACCCTTGACCAACTGGAGCCAGTGGCCCAGCAACCCACCCAGGCCCGCCCGACCCAAGCACTGTATCACTGGCCACTGGCCCTGGCGCTGTGGTTGAGCATGCTGCTGGTGGCCCCCGTACTCTGGCCGGACAACCCCTTGCAACGCCTGTTTACCAAGGATCTGTTCTTGCAAACCCAACTGCTGCCTGACTGGCGCCAGCGCCTCAAGCGTCTGCGCCTGCGGAGGCGTCGATGAGTGTGCTGTGGCCCTACTGGTTCCGCCCCTGGTGGCTGCTGTTGCTGCCGGTGCTTGGCTGGTTGCTCTGGCAACTCTGGCACCGCAAGAAGCGCGCCGGGCGCTGGCAGATGATTCTGCCGCCGGCCTTTCACGCAGCACTGCTCAGCGGTGGTAGCGGACGTGACAGCAAATTGCCCTGGATCGCCCTCGGTCTCGCGTGGCTGTTGACCGTGCTCGCCCTGCTGGGTCCGAGCTGGCAGCGTGTCGAGCAGACCAGTCAAAAGCCCGCCGACCCGCTGGTGGTGATTTTCGAGCTGACCCCGGAAATGCTCGCCACCGACGTCATGCCCAACCGACTCGAACAGGCGCGACGCAAGTTGTTCGATCTGCTGCAGATTCGCAGCGACGCGCAAACCGCCATCGTAGTCTACGCCGGCAGTGCCCACACGCTGGTACCGCTGTCGGATGATCTTTCCACCAGCCGCAATCTGCTGGATGCACTGAAACCGTCGTTGATGCCAGAGGCTGGCCATCGCGCCGACCTGGCGGTGATCAAGGCCCTGGCGCTGCTCAAGCAAGCGGCTCTGGGTGACGGCCGGATCCTGCTGATGGGTTCGTCCCTGACCGAACAGGAGCGGCTGGGCATCCGTCACGCACTGAACGGCAAATCGACTCAATTTCTGATGCTCGGCATCGGCACCGCCGAAGGCTCGCCCATCACCCAGGAAGACGGCAGTTTCCTCAAGGATGAACAAGGCGCCATTCTCGTGCCGCGCCTCGACGAGCCAGGCTTGAAAAGCTTTGCCAGCGACCTCGATGGACGCTTTCGCCAGGCCCGCCTGGACGATAGCGACCTGCATGCCCTCGGCCTGTTCGACGGCCCACGCAACGTGCGCAACGACGGTCAGACCCTGCGCCTGGACACCTGGGCCGATCAAGGTTACTGGCTGCTGCTACCGCTCCTGTTGCTCGCGGCCTGCGCCGGACGTCGCGGCTGGCTGCTCTGCCTGCCGCTGCTCTTGGCGCTGCCACAGCCAAGCTACGCCTTCGACCTCGCAGACCTGTGGCTGCGTCCTGATCAACAAGGCCTGCACTTACTCAAGCAAAAGCGCCCGGCCGAAGCCGCCCGGCGTTTCGAAGACCATCAGTGGCAAGGCGTGGCGCTCTATGAAGCCGGGGACTACACCGGCGCCGCCGAGCGGTTTGCCGAAGGCAACGATGCCCACGCCCACTACAATCGAGGCAATGCCCTGGCCAAAGGCGGTGAGCTGGAGGCAGCCTTGGACGCGTACGAACAGGCACTGGAACGACAACCGGATTTACGCCCGGCGCTGACCAACAAAGCGCTGGTGGAACGTCTGCTCAAGGAAAAAAACACGCCCCCCCCTGCCGAGCCAGACAAAGCCGCCGACGCCCGGCCCGAAGCCCAATCACAGGAACCACCGCCCGGTGTTGCTGCCCAACCCGAGAGCAGCGGCGAACCGAACACCAGTGAGCAACCGGCCAGGCCAGGCGAGGCGCAACCGCCCACCACACCGCCAAAACCGGGGGCCAACGAAGTACCGGGCAGCGAATTGGGTGACGAACAACACACGACACCGCCCTTGCGCCCGGCCACCGACAGCATCGAAGGCGAGCAGCGCCAGGCACTGGAACAGTGGCTGCGGCAAATCCCGGATGACCCTGGTGAATTGCTGCGGCGCAAATTCTGGTACGAACAGCAACAACATCAGGATCAGGAAGAAACACGATGACCCGCTTCACCGTTTTATTGCTCGCGCTGCTGCATGGCCTGTTGTTCTGCACCGCCCAGGCGCAGGCGGCAGAGCTGGTCGCCAGTGTCGACCGCAGTCGCCTGAGTTCAGGCGAGACGGTCGAGCTGACCCTGGAATCCACCGATGTCACGCAGTTCGGCAAACCTGACCTGACGCCGCTGGAGCCGCTATTCGAAGTGCGCGGCACACGCCAGGTCAACCAGTTGAACACCCTCAGCGGCGATAACCAGGCCGCCACGCGGTGGATCGTCACGCTCCTGCCCCGGCAAAACGGCAGCGTGGTGATTCCGCCCCTGCAACTGGGCGAACTGCAAAGCCAACCGATCACCCTGCAAGTGGTCGAGAGCGAAACACCGGACAACCCGAACAAACGCGCCGCGGTGTTCATTGATGCCAGCCTCGATCAAACCAGTGTGTACGTTCAGGCTCAGGCCGTGCTGACCCTGCGCATCTACCATTCGGTGTCGCTGTATGACGACAGCAGCCTGCCACCCTTGCAGATCCCTGATGCGCGCATCGAACAATTGGGCGACTCACGCACCTACGAAAAAGACATCGATGGCCTGCGCCACGGCGTGATCGAAATGCGCTACGCGATCTACCCGCAACACAGCGGCGAACTGATCATTCCGCCTCAGATCTTCAACGCCGCGCTGGTT
Organism: Pseudomonas sp. P5_109; assembly: GCF_034009455.1. Taxonomy (NCBI): domain Bacteria; kingdom Pseudomonadati; phylum Pseudomonadota; class Gammaproteobacteria; order Pseudomonadales; family Pseudomonadaceae; genus Pseudomonas; species Pseudomonas sp. P5_109. The sequence continues at coordinate 3,200,065 of NZ_CP125380.1, read as the reverse complement.
GATGCGCAGCCAACACAGGACGCCGTCCAGGGGCCGAAATCCGGCAAGCTGATGCGCGTCACCTCGACCGAACTGCTGTTGACGGTCAAGGCCAAACCCATCACCTACCCGGCCGACGCGCCCTGGTTGCCTGCGCGCAGCCTGACCCTGAGCGAAAGCTGGAACCCGGAGCCGGATCACGCCCAGGTCGGCGATTCATTGACCCGCAGCCTGACGGTGAAGGCCGAAGGCCTGTCCAGCACCCAACTGCCACCGCTGCCCGGTACCGATGTCGGCGGTCTGCGTCGCTACCCGGATCAACCAGTGCTCGGCAACCAGAACAGCGAACGCGGCCTGGTCGGCAGTCGTGAAGACCGCGAGGCGCTGGTGCCGACACGGACCGGTGCCATCGAGTTGCCCACGGTCGACGTGGTCTGGTGGAACACCTTCGAAGACCACCTGGAACACAGCAGCCTGCCCGCCCGCACGCTGCATGTGTCGGCCAATCCGAGCCTGGTGGTCGACACCCCGGCCGGCGCCTTGCCGGTCGATGCCAGTGCCGACAGCGAAGCACTCTGGCGCTGGAAGCTCAGCACCTTGATCCTGGCCTGCACCACCCTGCTCGGCTTCGGCCTCTGGTGGCGCGGCCGCTGGCAACCGGCGGTGGCGCGTGTCGCCCAAACCGGCCCGAGCCCGCGCACCGTGCTCGACGAGCTCAAGCGTGCCTGCCAGGCCAACGATACCCACGCCACCCGCCAGGCCCTCGACGCCTGGGCCCGCCAACAACCGGAAACCCTGGCCGACATGGCTGCCCGCTTCGTGCCGCTGTCCAACGCCCTCGACGGCCTGAACGGCGCGCTGTACAGCGAAACCGGCCAGTACTGGCAAGGTGACGAGTTGTGGCGGGCGATCAAGGCGATCCCGATGGCCGAACGGGTCCAGGACCCGGTGGGTGACAGCGGGTTGCCGCCGCTTTATCCGAAGTAAACACCAACCGTTGAGGCAAGGATGCATTTGTGGCGAGGGGGCTTGCCCCCGTTCGGTCGCGAAGCGGCCGTAAGTCCGGGCAGCTCGGTATGCCTGAAGGAATTAGGGGGCCGCTTCGCAGCCCAACGGGGGCAAGCCCCCTCGCCACAGAACAATCCATCGCGCGATCGGGCCTTTTTGCCAGTAAACTCTCCCCCCTTTCGCCGCCTTCATTTTTCCCGCGGCCATCACCTATTTTCTCGCGGAGTCCGCCTTGCGCTTGTTTCACACCTCCGACTGGCACCTTGGGCAGAACCTGCACGGCCAGGATCGCGATTTCGAACACGGCTGTTTTCTTGAGTGGCTGTTGCGCCAGCTGAAACTGGATCAACCGGACGTGCTGTTGATCGCCGGCGACATCTTCGACACGGTCAATCCGCCGGTCAAAGCGCAGGAACGCCTCTACGACTTCATCGTCAGCGCCCACGAACAGCAGCCCTTGCTGACCATCGTGATGATCGCCGGCAACCACGATTCCGGCTCGCGGATCGAACTGCCTGCGCCGTTGATGCGGCGCTTGCGCACTCATGCGCTCGGTCGTGTGTTGTGGCTGGATGACGGGCAACTGGACGCCGAGCGCCTGTTGTTACCGCTGCCCAACGCCAAGGGTAAAACGGTCGCCTGGTGCCTGGCGTTGCCGTTCCTGCGCCCTGCCGAAGTCACCGGCGCGCATCTGGGTGACAACTACCTGCGCGGCATTGGACAGGTCCACGAGTGGCTGATCGAGGCCGCCAACGCCAAGCGCAAGAAAGGCCAGGCGCTGATCGCCATCAGCCACGCGCACATGGCCGGCGGCTCGGTGTCGGAAGACTCCGAGCGCAGCCTGATCATCGGCAACGCCGAAGCCCTGCCCGCCAGCCTGTTCGGGCCGAGCATCAGCTATGTGGCCCTCGGTCATCTGCACAAGCCGCAGAAGGTCAACGGCGAGGAGCGCATTCGCTACTGCGGTTCGCCAATTCCCCTGTCGTTTTCCGAAATCAGCTATCAGCACCAGATTCTCGACATCAAGCTCGACGGCGAAACCCTGGTCAGCGTCGAGCCGAAACTGATCCCCCGCGCGGTCAACCTGCAACGCATCGGCCCGGCGCCATTGAGCGAGATCCTGCTGCAACTGGCGGACCTGCCGAACGTCGACCTGTTGGCCGACATCCAGCGTCAGCCATGGCTGGAGGTGCGGGTGCGCCTCGATGAACCGCAGCCCGACCTGCGCAATCAAGTGGAAACCGCCCTGCAAGGCAAGGCCGTGCGCCTGGTGCGCATCGCCGCCGAGTACGCCGGCAACGGCGGCCGGGACGGTGCCGACGAAGGCAGCACGCTGATCGAACTGGACCAGCTCACGCCGCAGGAACTGTTCAGCCGTGCCTGGCAGGACAACTACGGCAGCGAGGTCGACGAGCAGACCCTCAAGGACTTTGCCGAGCTGTTGCAAGACGTGCAGATGGAGAGCGAACAACCATGAAGATCCTCGCGATCCGCCTGAAAAACCTCGCCTCCCTGGCCGGGCCGTTTGAAATCGACTTCACCGCCGAACCCCTGGCCAGTGCCGGACTGTTCGCCATCACCGGCCCCACCGGCGCCGGTAAAAGCACCCTGCTCGATGCCCTGTGCCTGGCGCTGTTTGGCGCCGTACCACGCCTGAACAACACCGGCCGTGACGCCAAGGTGCCGGACGCCGATGGCGAAATCGGCACCGGCGACCCGCGCACCCTGCTGCGTCGCGGCACGGGCGAAGGCTATGCGGAGGTGGATTTCGTCGGTGTCGACGGCCGTCGTTACCGCGCCCGCTGGGAAGCCAATCGCGCCCGGGACAAGGCCGGCGGCAAGCTGCAGGCCAGCCGCCAGAGCTTGCGCGACATCGATCAGGATCAATTGCTCGCCAGCCAGAAAGGCGAGTACAAGACTCAACTCGAAGCCGCGCTGGGCCTGAATTTCGAACAGTTCACCCGTGCCGTGCTGCTGGCGCAGAGCGAGTTCAGCGCGTTCCTCAAGGCCGACGACAACGACCGCAGCGAACTGCTGGAAAAACTCACCGACACGGCGCTCTATACCCGTCTCGGTCGTCGCGCCTTCGACAAGACCAAGGAGGCTCGCGAGGCGCACAAGCTGCTGCAGGATCAGGCCAGCGGGGTGACGCCGCTGTCGCCCGAGGCCCGTGCGGAACTGGATGAGCGCTTCAGCCAGGCGCAGCAGCAGCTCAAGACCCAACAGGCGCAACTCAAGCAGCTTGAACTGCAGGACACCTGGCTCAAGGACCTGCGTCGCTTGCAGGACGAACATCTGGCCGCGACCGAGCAACTGCAATCGGCGCAGAGCCACTGGGAAGCCCTGGCCAGCGAGCGCTTGCGGCTCACCCGCCTCGAACAGCTGGCCCCGCAACGGCACCAGTTCGCCCGTAAAACCGAAGTCGATGCGCTGCTTACACCCTTGGCGGCGCACATTGCCTTGCATACGCAGCAACATGGCGAACTCGGCGAGCGCCAGACGCAGCTTGAGCAACAACTCAGTGCCGCCCGGATCGCCCTAAGCGAAACGCAACAGCGGCAAGCCGATAGCACGCCGTTGCTGCGTCAGGCCTTCGAAGCGCAAAGCACCCTCGCCCGCCTGGCCAAGGATGCCGCCCGCAGTGCCGAAGCCAAGCAACAGGCGCAACAGGCCTGCACCCAGGGCCAGAACACGATTCAGACCTTGCTCGATCAGCAGACCCGTGGCGCCGGGGACTTGCAGCGCATCGCCACCGAGCTGGAACAAAGCGCTCACCTGGCACCGTTGAGCGATGCCTGGAATGCCTACCGTGATCGCCTGCAACAGTTGATGTTGATCGGCAACCGCCTGAATCAGGGCCAGGCCGAACTGGCCAGCCTCGAACAAAACGCCACGAACGCCGAACAAACCCTCAGCGCGCAGAAGCAGCAACTGGAGGTGCTGTTCAAGGAGGCCGGCGCCGAACCGGATGCCGTCGCCGAGCAGATCGGCATCCTCGGCAGCCTGTTGCAGGACAACCGCAAGCAACTGCGTGCCATCGAAGACCTGACGCGTTTGTGGGCCAGTCAGCAGGAACTGGACCAGCGCGGCGCCGAGCTGCAACAGCGCCAGCTCACCGCGCAGCTGGAGCGTGAGCGCCTGACCCAGGACGGAGTCAAGGCCAAGGCCGATCTGAGCGTTGCCGAACAAACCCTCAACGTCACGCGCGAACTGCTGGAGCGCCAGCGTCTGGCGCGCAGTGCCAGTGTCGAAGAGCTGCGCGCGCAGTTGCAGGACGATCAGCCATGCCCGGTCTGCGGCAGCAACGAGCATCCCTATCATCAGCCGGAAGCCCTGCTGCAAAGCCTCGGGCGTTTTGATGAAAGCGAACAGGCCAATGCGCAGAAGGCCGTCGACCTGCTCAAGGAAAAACTCACCGACTTGCGCGCCGAAGTCGGCGGGCTGATCGCCCAGCAAAAGGAACTGCTGCAACAGCAGGAGCAACTGGCGACCCGTCAGCAAGCCCTCGCACCGAGCCTGGAAGCTCATCCGCTCACCGCCCAACTGCTGAATCAGGACGCCGCCAAACGCGACGCCTGGCTCAACCAGCAAAACAGCCAGCTCAACCAGAGCATCAGCCAGGACGAGCAACGGCAAAGCGCCCTGCTCACCCTGCAACAGGATGCCGCGCGCCTGACCCAGCAACTGCGTCATGCCGAAACGGCGTACCAGCAAGCGGCCCAGCACCTGAGCAACCAACAGCGCGAACTGGGCAACGACCGCCAGCGCCTGGACGAAGAGCTCAGTGCATTCGCCAATCTGCTGCCAGCCGAGACCCTGCAAGCGCTGCGCGTCGAGCCGGCCGCGACCTTCATGCAGCTCGACCGGCAGATCGCCGAGCGCCTGGCGCAGCTCGAGCAACAAAAGGAAGAACTGGCCGAGCAGCAACAGCGCCAGCAACACCTGGAGAAGGAGCAGGATCGCCAGCAAAGCCGCGTGCAGCAATTGCAGGCCGCCGAACTGCAGTTCACCGGCCTGGCCGAGCAGCAACAGGCGAGCCAGCACACGCTCGGGCAACTGCTCGGCGAACACAGCAGCGCCGAGCATTGGCAGCAGCAACTGGAACAGGCCGTGGAGCAGGCGCGCAGCACCGAAACCAGCACCGCGCAGACGCTGCAAAGCGTGCACACGCAGTCAGTGCAACTCGCCGCCGAGCTCAAGGCCCAGCAGGAACGCCTGCACGCACTGGAAGGCGAAGAACATGAGCTCGCCGGCAAGATCGGCGACTGGCGCGCCCGCCATCCCGAGCTGGATGACGGCGGCCTCGAAGACCTGCTGCGCGTCGACGACACCCAGGTCAGCGAACTGCGCCAGCGCTTGCAGCACAGCGAGAAAGCCATCGAACAGGCCAGCGTCCTGGTGCAGGAACGCGACAAGCGCTTGCTCGCTCACCAGGCACAACACAACGGCAACCTCGATGCCGAGCAGTTGGCCACGGCAGTGGTCGACCTGCAAAACCTCGCCGCCACCTGCGAGCAACACTGCGCCGAATTGCGCGCCGAACAGGCCGAGGACCAGCGCCGGCAGAACGCCAACCAGGCCCTCGCGCAGCAGATTGCCGACGCTTACAACGAGTATCAGCGCTGGGCACGCCTGAATGCCTTGATCGGCTCCGCCACCGGCGACACCTTCCGCAAGATCGCCCAGGCCTACAACCTCGACCTGCTGGTGCATCACGCCAACGTGCAATTGCGCCAACTGGTGCGCCGCTATCGCCTCAAACGCGGCGGCAGCATGCTCGGGTTGCTGGTGATGGACACCGAAATGGGCGACGAACTGCGTTCGGTGCATTCGCTGTCCGGTGGCGAGACGTTCCTGGTCTCGCTGGCGTTGGCTCTCGGCCTGGCGTCGATGGCATCGAGCACGCTGAAAATCGAGTCGCTGTTCATCGACGAAGGCTTCGGCAGCCTCGATCCGGAATCCCTGCAACTGGCCATGGACGCCCTCGACGGCTTGCAGGCCCAGGGCCGCAAGGTCGCGGTGATTTCCCACGTACAGGAAATGCATGAACGGATTCCGGTGCAGATCCAGGTCCGTCGCCAGGGCAACGGCCTGAGCACCCTGGAGGTGAAATGAACACGCTGTACTCCTTCCGCCGCTGCCCATACGCCATCCGCGCACGCATGGCCCTGCGTTATTCGGGCGTGGCCGTGGACATCGTCGAAGTCAGCCTGAAAGCCAAGCCCGCCGAGATGCTCGCGCTGTCGGGCAAAGGCACGGTGCCGGTGCTGAGCGCAGATGGCCGGGTGATCGACGAAAGCCTCGACATCATGCGCTGGGCGCTGGCACAGAATGATCCGCAGGACTGGCTGCTCAAGGATGATCCTGACGCAGCGGCGCAAATCGCCCCGCTGATCGAGCAGAACGACCAGGTGTTCAAGCTGCACTTGAATCGCTACAAGTACGCCGAGCGTTATCCCGAGCAACCGATGGAGGTTTATCGCGGCGAAGGCGAGGTGATTCTGCAAAGGCTGGAGGTGTTGCTGGAGGGACGCGACTACTTGCTGGCCGATCATCCCAGCCTGGCTGATGTGGCGTTGATGCCGTTCGTACGGCAGTTCGCCCACGTCGACCGCGACTGGTTCGCGCAGACGCCTTACCTGCGTTTGCAGGCATGGCTACAGCGGCTTTTGGAGTCGGAACTGTTCACATCGATCATGAAGAAATAACTCCCCCTGTAGGAGCCGGCTTGCTGGCGATGGAGTGTCAGTTGACGTTGTGGTGCCTGACACACCATCGCCAGCAAGCCGGCTCCTACAAGGGTCAGCGGTGTGTCGAAGATTCAGGCCAGCACCCCACACATTCCGATCGCCGAGCAATCCACCTGGAACGGTCCGAACACCACCCCTTCACTCCTGATCGGCGGGTTGCCTGCCAACAGCCCCATGGCCTTGGCGGTCTCGATATTGCGTGCAATGTTGTGGTTGGCCTCCATGGCACGGGCCACGCCGCCTATCGAGCCTTGCCCGATCCCCAGCAAGGAAAAGCCATTGGAGATGAATGCCAGGAAGGCGATGATCAAAAGCTTGCACCCTTTCATGCGCCGGCGACTCCTGCGAGTTCAGCCTGATCGACGCTCGTGTTTTGCGCACGGTGCTCAAACTGGATGCCGGGATGAGCGACCTGGATCGGTGCTTCGAAGGTGGCTTGCGACTGGGCCGAGAGGCTGACCAACAGCACCATGGCGAGGTAAAGACCGATCGCCACATAGGCGCCGTGTTTGGCAGAAGTGAGAATTGCGCTGGCCATGATGTTCTCCGCAGGCATGTTTCAATGCCCACAGAATCGATCAAAAAAGCCTGGGTAACCACTCAGGGTTATCCATAGTGACCATCAGCTTCGTTGATCATTAAGCCAGACTATTTCAGTCTTCAATAAAACTCATCAAGCGCTCGCGGGCAGCCTCCGGCTCACCTGGAACAGGGTCGGCTGCCGACAGAATGGGGGTGGAATAGAGAAACAGAAGAACCAATGCCAGACGCGTCACCATGCTGCCGATCCTTGCCGTGAGGAGGAGTCAAAAAATCAGCGTCAATTTAAGCGTATGGCAATGTGATATCAAGCGCAACATTGATGGCAAACTGATACTGTCGCAAATGCGTTATGCAGGAGCGACATCACTCTGATCGTTTTCAACACAAGTGCTGTCGATCATCAGTGACTTCGCTCCTGCATAAAGGCAGGGATAACCGCTCAGGCTTGGGTTTTGTGATCCAGTGCGGCGTAGAAGTTGGCGCTTTGTTGCAGGTATTTCTGGGTGTAGCTCTGGGTGTGGGCTTTTTTGTCGCTGATTTCAGTGTTGGCACTGGCTGGCAGCGCAACAGTGGCAGAGATGGCGGAAGCGGCGATGACAGAGAAGATGTTGAAGTTCATGGCGGTATTCCTCGATTCAGTTGGCTTGCTTGCCCGGTGGGGCCGTGAAGCAAACTTAACCCTCGAGGGTCCGTACCTTGAAATGCTTTGTAGCATTACCAAATATCAGCGTCATTGATAAAAGCAGGCAGGCCCCATGAACCGGGGCCTGCGGCTTATTGACGCAGCAAAAACCTGAGGTCGCTCGGGGCGTCCATCGCTAGTTTTTGCACGGTCTTGCCCAGCAGACCGGTCTTGGCGTCGCGTTCGACGACGACAATCTGGTTGCTCTTCTGGTTGGCGATCAACAGGAATTTACCGCTCGGATCGAGGCTGAATTCCCGCGGATGATCGCCCTCCACCGCCCGGCGTTGCAGCTCGCTGAGGTGGCCGGTCGCCGGATCGATGGCAAACACCAGCAGTTGATTGGCCGTGCCACGGTTGCTGACGTAGAGGAACTTGCCATCAGCCGAGGCATGCAACGCCGCCGCCGCCTTGTCGGAGACCGGTTGCCCGGCCGCCAGATCGACCATCTGCGTCTGCTTGAGTTGGCCGTCGTGGTAATCGAACACCGCTACTTGCGCGCTCATTTCCATGCTCAGCCAGGCGTGTTTGCCATCAGCGCTGAACAACAGGTGACGCGGCCCACTGCCGGGCGGCAGTTGCACGAATGCCGGGGTGGCCGGAGTCAACGGCAGTTCCGGGTTGGCCTTGGGGTCGAAGCGGTAGGCAAACACCTTGTCGGCGCCCAGGTCATTGGAGAACACGTATCTGCCATCCGGCGACGGAATCGTCGAATGCACATGAGCCGAAGCCTGGCGCTCGGGATTGACCCGGCTCGCCGGGTGGCTGCTCATCTGCACCACCGGTTTGAGTTTGCCATCGGCCGCCACCGGCACCACCGCAAGGGTACCGCCCGGGTCTTCGGCCACCGAGTAGTTGCTGACAAACAAATGGCTGCCATCGGCGCTGAGGCTGGAGTGGGTCGGCTCGTTACCCAGGCTTTGCAGCTGACTGATCAGGCTCAGCGCATGGGTCTTGGGATCGATCGAAAAACTGCTGACGCGCCCGACCGGATCAGCCTGGCCCGGGCCGTTTTCGTTGACCACGAACAGATGGCGCTGATCCTTCGACAAGGTCAGCCACGACGGGTTTTCGCTCTTGATCACTTGCAGGGGGCTGGCATCGATCTGCCCGGTGCCGCTGTCGAACGCCAGGCGATAGATGCCTTGGCTTTGACCGGCGGTGTAGGAGCCCACGAGCAGTTGATAGTCATCGGCGGATGCAGCCTGGACGCCCATGGCGCCGATACTGCCGGCCATCAACAGTGGCCAGAGGTTACGCATCGTCCTGGTCGTCATCTTCGTTGTCACCGCTGACGACATCGCCCAAGCACACCAAACGGTGTTCACCCGAGTCACCGGTGATCAACCAGCTTTGCAACGTAGTGTCGAAGGTCGCTGCCTGGATCTGCGCTGGTGTGAACTCCCAGTGCTTGGCCGCACGGCCATCCATGCATTCAATGTGTAGATTATCGGACTCGTCGAGGGAGAATTCGAAGGCATGCAGCCCGTCGATTTCCACCATTCCGCAGTGTTCGAGGGCATTGAGCAAGGTGTCGGTTGGGGCAGTCATGGCAATCAGTCTTTGGATGGGAAAAACGCAATGATAGCTCATAGCGCCCCATTTCCCCCGGTTGGAATGACCAACCTGTGGGAGCGGGCTTGCTCGCGAAGGCGCAGTGTCAGCCAACAGAGATGTTGAATGATGAACCGCTTTCGCGAGCAAGCCCGCTCCCACAGAGATTGAGGCCAGCCGCTAGAGTGCGTCGCGTGATGGCTGCCCATCCACCAGCCGCTGGATACGCAGCGGATTGCCGTTCTTCAGCGCCTCCGGCAGCAGACTGTCCGGGTAGTTCTGGAAGCACACCGGGCGCAGGAAACGATCGATGGCCAGTGTGCCCACCGACGTACCGCGCGCATCGGACGTTGCCGGGTAAGGTCCGCCGTGGACCATCGAATCGCAGACTTCCACGCCGGTTGGATAGCCATTGAGCAGGATCCGCCCGACCTTCTGCTCAAGCAACGCCGTCAGCCCGACAAACTGCTCGAAGTCCTCCGGCTCGCCAATGAGGGTCGCCGTCAACTGGCCATGCAGGCCGTTCAAGGCGGCGATGAGTTGCGCATGGTCGTCCACTTCAACCACCACAGTGGTTGGACCGAACACTTCTTCTTGCAGCACCTCATCACCGTCGACCAGCAGACTGGCATCGGCCTTGAACAACTGTGGCTGTGCCTGGTTTCCCTGCTGTGGATTGCCGGCCAGGTGCTTGACGCCCGGATGCGCGAGGAGTTTTTCCAAGCCTTGGCCATAGCTACTCAAGGTGCCAGCGTTGAGCATGGTTTGCGCCGGTTGATCCCCCATCAACCCGGCCACTTGCTGCACAAAGGCGCTGAATGACGCCGAGCGAATACCGATGACCAAACCGGGATTGGTGCAGAACTGCCCGCAGCCCTGAACCACCGACGCCGTCAGGTCCCGGGCGACGGTATCGGCCCGCACCTGCAATGCCTGGGGCAGGACGATCACCGGGTTGATGCTCGACATCTCGGCGAACACCGGAATCGGCTGCACCCGGGCCGCGGCCATGTCGCACAAGGCGCGTCCGCCCTTGAGCGAACCGGTGAAGCCCACGGCCTGAATCGCCGGATGCTTGACCAGCGCCGCGCCGACGCCACCGCCGTAGATCATGTTGAACACACCAGCCGGCATCGCGGTTTTCTCGGCGGCGCGAATGATCGCATCAGCCACTTGCTCGGCCGTAGCCATGTGTCCGCTGTGGGCCTTGAATACCACTGGGCAGCCAGCCGCCAATGCAGAGGCGGTGTCGCCGCCGGCGGTGGAAAACGCCAACGGAAAGTTGCTGGCGCCAAACACCGCCACAGGTCCCAGGCCGATGCGGTACTGACGCAGGTCCGGACGCGGCAACGGTTGCCGTTCCGGCAATGCCCGGTCGATCCGTGCGCCGTAGAAATCACCACGCCGCAGCACTTTGGCAAACAGGCGCATCTGCCCGCTGGTACGGCCACGCTCGCCTTGAATCCGGCCTGCGGGCAAGGCCGTTTCTCGGCAGACCACAGCGACAAAATCATCACCGAGGCCATCCAGTTCATCGGCAATGGCATCGAGAAACTGCGCCCGACGCTCCGCACTCAGACTGCGATAGACCGGATACGCGGCCGCTGCCGCGCTGGCCGCTGCGTCGACTTCCTGCGCTGTCGCCTGGAAAAAATCGTGGGGCAAGGCCTCGCCCGTCGTCGCGTCGACACTCTGCAACTTGATGCTGCCGGTGGCGCTGCGCTGGCCGCCGATGTAGTTGTGACCAAGAATCCGGATCATAGGTAATTCCTCAAAGTGTGCCGACGCTGCCGGGCTCGAAAGCGGCCGGGACCGGGGCGATGCCGTTGATCAATGGCGCGCCGAATTCGGCCTGGGTGATCTCGAACAGATCACCCGGCTGGGTACGAATGCCGTCGGCAAAGGACAGGGTCGCGGTGCCGAAGAAGTGAACGTGCACATCTCCCGGGCGCAGGAACTGGCTGTACTTGAAATGATGGAATTCGAGGTTGGCGAGGCTGTGGCACATGTTCGCCTCGCCACTGAGAAACTCGTTCTGCCACAGCACTTCGCCGTCGCGCAGGATGCGGCTGGTACCGGCCAGATGCTGCGGCAGTTCGCCGATCCGCAGTTCCGGGCCGTAGCTGCAGCTGCGCAGTTTCGAGTGGGCCAGATACAGGTAGTTCTTGCGCTCCATGACGTGGTCGGAGAACTCGTTGCCCACGGCAAAGCCCAGGCGATACGGCTTGCCGTCGTGACCGATCACGTACAGGCCAGCGATTTCCGGCTCTTCACCGGCATCTTCGGCAAACGGCGGCAGCGGGAACGGCTGGCCCGGCCTGACAACAATGCTGCCATCGCCTTTGTAGAACCATTCCGGTTGCACACCGACCTCATCCGCCGCCGGCTTGCCGCCCTCCACGCCCCATTTGAAGATGCGCATGGTGTCGGTCATCGCGGTTTCGTCGCCACTTTGCTGGTGCATCTTGTCCCGGGCCGACGCACTGCCAAGGTGGGTCAGGCCCGTGCCGCTGACCAGCATGTGCGCCGGGTCCGGATGGTCCAGCGGCGGCAGGATACGTCGTTGCTCCAGCAGTTCGGCATAGTCGTGGCTGATGCCCAGGCCAAGACCTTGCACCTGCTGCTCAAGACTTGCCCCCGCCTCGATCGCCGCCAATGCCAGATCGCGAACAGTGCGCGCGTCCTGCACTTCTCGCACCAGGCCTGCTTCGACAACGCCGACACGGCGTTCGCCGTTACTCAATTCGAACTGAACCAAACGCATGGATTTTCTCCTGTAAACAATACTTCAGAACAGCGCAGAACCAATGTGGGAGCGGGCTTGCTCGCGAAGAGGTCGTCCTACCCGACATCATCGGTGACTGACACAGTGCTTTCGCGAGCAAGCCCGCTCCCACATTTGGTCGGCGTGACACCTCAAAATCAGGTACGGGACGCACCACGTGCACTCGCCGCAAACTCATCGGCTGGCAGGACGTGTTTGCGTTCCAGCAGGTGATAGACGACGCCAGTCAGAATCAGGCCGAACACCATCACCCCGGAGAGGAAATACAAGCCGGACGCAAGATTGCCGGTGTACTCCTTCAACGCGCCGATCACGAATGGACCGAGGTAACCACCGAGGTTGCCCACCGAGTTGATCAAGGCGATCCCCGCCGCCGCACTGGCACCGGCAAAGAATCGGCCCGGCAGGGTCCAGAACACCGCCGTGCAGGAAAACAGGGCGAACGCCACCAGGCACAGCGCCGCCAGTTGCAGCACCGGCACCGACAGCCAGGCGCTGAGGAACAGGCCAATCGCGCCCAGTACATAAAGCACCGCCAAGTGGCCGTAGCGATCATTCAAGCGGTCGGAACTGCGCGGGATGATCAACAGGCCGACGATCCCGAAGATGTACGGCACCGCGGAAACGAAACCGGTCACCAAGTCACTACCGCCGAACTGCTTGATCAAGGTCGGCAGCCACAAACCCAGGCCATAGATGCTCAGGGTCACCGGCAGGTAGAACAGCGCCAGCAGCAGGACGCGCTTGTCCTTGAGGGCGTGCAGCGGATTGCCGTGACGGGTCTGGCCATACGCATCGAGATCCTTTTTCAGCTCGCCACTGAGCCAGTCCTTTTCCGCCTGATCCATCCACTTCACTTGCTGTGGGCCATCCGGCAACCAGCGCAGTACCGGCCAGGTCAGCAGGATCGCCGGGCAGCCGATGACGATGAACAGCCACTGCCAGCCATGCAGCCCCAACACACCGTCCATGCCCAGCAGGCCGCCGGACAGCGGGCCGGTGATCACCATCGCGATGGGTTGCGACAGGATGAACAGCCCGAGGATCTTGCCGCGATGGCGCACCGGGAACCATTGGGTGATGTAGTACAGAACGCCCGGGAAGAACCCGGCCTCGGCGGCGCCGAGCAAGAAACGCATCACATAGAAGCTGTTCGGTCCCTGGACGAAAGCCATGCCGATGGTGATGGCGCCCCAAGTGATCATGATCCGTGCGAACCAGCGGCGTGCGCCAAAGCGGTCGAGCATCAGGTTGCTGGGAATTTCCAGCAGGAAGTAGCCGATGAAGAACAGCCCGGCGCCAAGTCCGTAGGCGGCATCGCCGAGGCCGATGTCGGCGCCCATGTGCAATTTGGCGAAGCCCACCGCGGAGCGGTCCACATAGGCGATCAGGTACAGCAGGATCAGGAAGGGAATCAGTTTCAGCGTGATGCGACGGATAAGCCGCAGTTCCTGGCTCATGAGATCGGTCTCCGATTGTTGTTGTTATGGAACCTCGGGGGACGCCTCTCGCGAAAAACTCGCCAGGGCCATCCCTCCGTTTGAGCGGACTATATAGTAATACTATTTACTCAACAACACTTCCAAAGAGCACAATTTGCGCTTATGTTACGCTTCAGCTTGAACAATATAGTCATACAATAAGAGAATCGATCATGTCTGATAAGAAACCCACCCTGCGCTCCGCCCAATGGTTTGGCACCGCCGACAAGAACGGCTTCATGTACCGCAGCTGGATGAAGAATCAGGGCATCGCCGACCACCAGTTCCATGGCAAGCCGATCATCGGCATCTGCAACACCTGGTCGGAACTGACCCCGTGCAACGCGCATTTCCGCCAGATTGCCGAGCACGTCAAACGCGGCGTGATCGAGGCCGGCGGCTTCCCGGTGGAATTTCCGGTGTTCTCCAACGGCGAATCGAACCTGCGCCCCACCGCCATGCTCACCCGTAACCTGGCGAGCATGGACGTCGAAGAAGCCATTCGCGGCAACCCGATCGATGGCGTGGTGCTGCTGACCGGTTGTGACAAAACCACCCCGGCCTTGTTGATGGGCGCCGCCAGTTGCGACGTGCCCGCGATCGTCGTCACCGGCGGACCGATGCTCAACGGCAAGCACAAGGGCAAGGACATCGGCTCCGGCACCGTGGTCTGGCAGCTCAGCGAACAGGTCAAGGCCGGCACCATCAGCATCGATGATTTCCTCGCGGCCGAGGGCGGCATGTCCCGCTCGGCCGGCACCTGCAACACCATGGGCACCGCCTCGACCATGGCCTGCATGGCCGAAGCACTGGGCACTTCCCTGCCCCACAACGCAGCGATCCCCGCCGTGGATGCGCGTCGTTATGTGCTGGCGCACATGTCCGGCATGCGTGCCGTGGAGATGGTGCGCGAAGACTTGAAGCTGTCGAAGATCCTCACCAAGGAAGCCTTCGAGAACGCCATCCGCGTCAACGCCGCCATCGGCGGTTCGACCAACGCGGTGATCCACTTGAAAGCCATCGCCGGACGTATCGGCGTGGAGCTGGACCTCGACGATTGGACCCGCATCGGTCGCGGTATGCCGACCATCGTCGACCTGCAACCGTCGGGACGTTTCCTGATGGAAGAGTTCTATTACGCTGGCGGCTTGCCGGCGGTGCTGCGTCGCCTCGGTGAAGCCAACCTGATCCCGAACCCGAATGCCTTGACCGTTAACGGCAAGTCCATCGGCGAGAACACCAGGGAAGCGCCGATCTATGGCGAAGACGAAGTGATCCGCACCCTCGACAACCCGATCCGCGCCGACGGCGGCATCTGCGTATTGCGCGGCAACCTGGCACCACTGGGTGCGGTGCTCAAGCCTTCCGCCGCTACACCCGAATTGATGCAGCATCGCGGCCGTGCGGTGGTGTTCGAGAACTTCGACATGTACAAGGCGCGGATCAACGATCCGGAACTGGACGTGGATGCCAACTCGATCCTGGTGATGAAAAACTGCGGGCCGAAGGGTTATCCAGGCATGGCCGAAGTCGGCAACATGGGCCTGCCGGCCAAGCTGCTGGCCCAGGGCGTGACCGACATGGTGCGTATTTCCGATGCGCGCATGAGTGGCACGGCGTACGGCACCGTGGTGCTGCATGTCGCCCCCGAAGCCGCCGCCGGCGGGCCGTTGGCCGCGGTGAAGGAAGGTGACTGGATCGAACTCGATTGCGCCAGCGGCCGTCTGCACCTGGACATCCCGGATGCCGAACTGGCTGCGCGCATGGCTGACCTGCAACCGCCGCAGAACCTGATCGTCGGTGGCTATCGCCAGCTCTACATCGACCACGTGCTGCAAGCGGACCAGGGTTGCGACTTCGACTTCCTGGTCGGTTGCCGTGGCGCCGAAGTGCCGCGTCATTCCCATTGACACAACAGGTCCCTGCTGCCATACCAACACCTGTGGCGAGGGGGCTCGCCCCCGTTGGAGCGCGAAGCGCTCCCAATACGACCCACGTGTTTTGCCAGGCAGAACGCGTTGGCACGATTGCGGCTGCTGCGCAGCCGAACGGGGGCAAGCCCCCTCGCCACAGAGTGCTCATAGCTTTCGACTGATGCATCCCGCCGCGCCTGCTATCATGCGCGACACCTATTCGCACAGGATCGCGCCGTTTCCCATGGATTACCGCAAACCCTCCGACCGCAAAAGCATGCACTCGCGCATCGTCCAGGAACTGGGCATGCAGATCGTCTCGGGACGTTTCCTGCCGGACGACAAACTGCCCGCCGAAGCGCTGTTGTGCGAAGAATATGCGGTCAGCCGGCCGGTGCTGCGTGAAGCCACCCGGGTGCTGGTTGCCAAAGGCCTGGTGTACTCCCGTCCGCGTGTCGGCACCGTGGTCAAGCCGCGCAAGGACTGGCACATGCTCGATCCGGACGTGCTGCACTGGTTGATGCAGAGCAGTCCGCAGAATCAGTTTTTCGACCTGCTGACCAGCGTGCGCAGCATCATCGAACCGGCCGCTGCCGCCCTCGCCGCGCAATTCGCCACCGAGGCGGATATCGCCTCCATCGGTGAAGCCTACCAGCGCATGGAAGCCGCGCCGACGCCGGAGGCGCTGTTGCAACCGGACCTGGATTTCCACAGTCGCATCGCCGATGCCACGCACAACGACTTGCTGGCCAACCTGTGCAACATGCTCTCGGTGGCCATCGCCGAAGCCTTGAAGCATTCGAACCAGCGGCCGAACCTGCATGAACTGGCGCTACCCCGGCACAAGGCGATCCTGACCGCCATCGAAAACCGCGACGCCCTGGGTGCACGGCATGCGACGCTGGTGCAACTTGATGATGCGCGCAGTGCGCTGAATGTCGTGCTGGGCAGCGATCCCGCCTAAACGCCCCCTGTAGGAGCCGGCTTGCTGGCGATGGTGTGTCAGCCACATTGATGTTGACTGGCACACCATCGCCAGCAAGCCGGCTCCTACAAGGGGGGGTTATCTTCAGATGCAAAAAAGCCGCAACCCAAGGTTGCGGCTTTTTCATTTCAGCATGGATCAGTGGGCAAACAACGAGTTGCCTTTCTGCCCCGCCAGTTTTTCAGGCTTGATCAGGAACCGTGCCAGTGCCGGCAACAGCCACAGCGCCCCGAACATGTTCCACAACAGCATGAAGGTCAGCATCAGACCCATGTCGGCCTGGAACTTGATGGCCGAGAAGATCCAGGTGCACACGCCGATGGCCAGGCACAGACCGGTGAACAGCACCGCCTTACCGGTGGACTTCAGCGTCTGGTAGTACGCCTCTTGCAGCGGCAGGCCAGCACGCAGGAAGCTTTCCAGACGGCTGTAGATGTAGATGCCGTAGTCCACGCCAATCCCCACCCCGAGCGCCACGACCGGCAGGGTCGCGACTTTCACGCCGATGCCCATGAAGGCCATCAGGGCGTTGCCGAGCACCGAGGTCAGCACCAGTGGCAACACGATGCACAAGGTCGCCGCCCACGAACGGAAGGTGATCATGCACATGACCGCCACACAGATGTACACCAGGATCAGGATGGTCAGCTCGGACTTCTTGATCACTTCGTTGGTGGCCGCCTCGATCCCGGCGTTACCGGCAGCGAGGATGAACTCCAGGCCTTCCTTGTTGTTTTCCTTGGCGAACTCCTGCACTGCATGCACTGCGCGATCCAGGGTCTCGGCCTTGTGATCGTTGAGGAATACCAGCACCGGCGCCAGGGAACAGCTGTTGTTGTACAGACCGTCAGCACGGGCGATGGAGTTGTTCAGCACATCCGGGTTACGCGACAGGGTTTCCCATTTCAGGTTGCCCTCGTTCATGCCCTTGATCATCTGCTTGGACACGGTCACCAGGGAAATCGCCGACTGCACGCCCTCGGTGTTCTGCATCTTCCACATCAGTTCGTCGATCGGCGCCATGGCTTCGTAGCGCGAGCAGCCTTCGGACTTGGTCTTGACCATCACCACCAGCACATCGGAACTGGTCGAGTAGTTGTTGATGATGAAGTTGTTGTCCTTGTTGTAACGCGAGTCCGGACGCAGCTCCGGGGCACCCTGGTCGAGGTCGCCGATTTTCAGGTTCTGGCTGTACCACAGGCCGCCGCCAAAGGCGATCAGCGCCAGCAGAATGGAAACCGGGGCAACCTTGGCGCTGGCAAAATTTGCCAGCAGGCGCCAGAACGGATGTTCGCGCACCGCATCTTTCTTGCTGCGCTCGACCGCACGCTTGCTGATGCCGACATAGGAAATCGCCACCGGCAGCAGGATCAGGTTGGTGAACACGATCACCGCTACGCCGATGGACGCGCCGATGGCCAGTTCACGGATCACGCCGATATCGATGATCAGCAGCGTGATGAAACCCACGGCATCGGCGAGGATCGCGATCATCCCCGGCAGGAACAGTTGACGGAAAGTGCGACGCGCTGCCGTCAGGGCGTTGTCCGCTTCGCTCGATTGCAGGGCGATCCCGTTGATCTTCTGCACGCCGTGGGAAATACCGATGGCGAAGATCAGGAACGGCACCAGCATCGAATAGGGATCGAGCCCGAAGCCGAAGAAGTGCATCAACCCCAGCTGCCAGACCACTGCCACCAACGTCGTGCTCAACACGGCGACGGTACTGCGCAGGCAGTTGGTGAACCATAGCAAGAGGATCAGGGTAATGACGAAGGCGATACCGAAGAACATCACCACCATCACCAGGCCGTCGATCAGGTCACCGACTTTCTTGGCGAATCCGACGATGTGGATCTTCACGTTCGGGTTCTGTGCTTCGAACTTGGTGCGGATCTTGTCTTCAAGCTCGTGGGAGAACTTGCGATAGTCCAGCGCCAGCAACTTGCCCTGGTCCTGCGGATCCGGGTAGGACTCCAGCAACGGAATGTCGACGATGCTCGACTTGAAGTCGTTGGACACCAGGCGCCCGACCTGACCGGACTTGAGCACGTTGTTGCGCAACAAATCGAGGCTGGCCTGGGAGCCGTTGTAGCTCTGCGGAATCACCTCACCGCCGGCGAAGCCCTCTTCCGTCACTTCGGTCCAGCGAACGCTCGGGCTCCACAGCGACTTGAGGCCGGAACGGTCGACACCGGAGATGTAGAAGACTTCGTCGTTGATCTGGCGCAGGGTCTCCATGTATTCCTTGGAGAAGATGTCGCCATCGGTGGCTTCCACCGAGATCCGCACGGTGTTACCCAGGTTCGCCAGATCGTTGCGGTGCTCCATCATCTTCTGGATGAAGGGATGCTCCAGCGGGATCATTTTTTCGAAACTGGTGGACGGACGAATCAGCGTCGCCTGCCAGAACAGGAAAATACTGACCAGCAGGCAGATCGTGATCACTGCCGGGCGGTTGTTGAAGATCAGGCGCTCGAGGAACGTCGCCTTGTCCTGGTGATGAGTACTCAAGGAAGTCATAGCTCCGCCTTCTTATTATTAACCCGGCTCATTTGCCCGACTCGGTGCCGTTGGGCGAGGTGACGCGAACGCCACCCTGCCCGGCCAGAACCAGATTGCCATTGCCTGCCGCGGCCACTGCCGAGACCGAAATACGGTCCGGACGGTTGACCACCTTGAAGGTTTCGCCATTGTCGCTGCTGCGGATCACCGAGCCGCCGTTGCCGACGATCACGATGGAACCGTCGTCGAGCAGCGTGCCGCCGGACAGCCCGAACTCCAGGTCGCCACGTTCAGCCTTGAGCTCGACTTGCTCCCAGGTGCTGCCGAAGTCGGTAGATCGATAGAGGTTGCCACGCAGGCCATAGGCCAACAGCGTATTGGCCTGCGCCGTGCCGATCACACCAAACAGCGAGCCTTCGTACGGACCTTCGAGTTTTTCCCAGGTCTGGCCCCAGTCGGCGGAACGGAACATGCTGCCCTGCTCGCCAACGATGAACAGCCCGGCGTCCTTGACCGCGGCAATCGCGTTCAGGTGGTACTGGTCTTCGTTGTCCAGGCGGTCGCTGGCGTCTTCCCAATGCTTGCCACCGTCGGTGGTTTCCATCAGCGAGCCGTAAGCACCCACGGCAAAGCCGCTGTCAACGTCCTTGAACCAGACATCGAGCAGTGGCGATTCGCGTTTCAGGTCTTCGAACTGTTTGGTCCAGGTGGTGCCACCGTCCTCGCTGGCGAGGATCTGTGCGTCATGACCGACCGCCCAGCCGTGCTTGTCGTCGACGAAAAACACCGACGTCAGCAGGGCCCGGGTCGGGACCTTGGCCTGGGTCCAGGTAGCGCCCTGGTCATCGGAATACAGGATGTGCCCACGATCCCCGACCGCCACCAGGCGCTTGCCGGCGTGGACGACATCGAGCATCAGGCTTTTGGCAGCCTTGGCAGATTCAATGGAATAAACAACGTCGGATGCTGGCGCCGCCGCGGCCAGCGCAGGCGCCGACAGCATGGCAGAGCCCAACAGCGAGAGCGCTGTGGCCAGCAACGCGAATTTGCGTAATGCCGGCGGGCGGCAGATACCCACACCCATGACAGGCTCACTCATAGACCTTCCCCCATTATTATTGTTAGGTCGTTCAACCTTTCTGGGCGCCGCAAGGGTGCGTGTCTGGACCGGCTGTTTCAGAGCATAGTCCTGAAACCCGCAATCCAGAGCCCCTTCGGAAGCTGGCCTATCCTATCGGTGTTTTTTAATGTCTGACAATCGACGCCACGTTATGTTTTGTTAACCGAGGGGTGGATGCGTCCCGGGTGAATGGTCGGGTATTACAGAGGGTGATCGAGTTGTCCATGGACGGCCCATGCTCATGTTTGGCTTGTTCATGCAGCCAGGCGAATTGTAACCATGAGCGTTTTTTGTCAGAGCCCGACTTGCCGCCCTCCTATGGTGGTGCGCATCGATTACCCATGGACCACAAGAAATGATTCGATCCGCAAGCGGCGCAAGCTCCGTATCCACCACCCATCCCGCAAACGATAGCCCTCCAAAAAGCCACACACCCATTGCAAAAGCGTTGAAATCCGCTCGCCAGGGACAAGCGAATTTAGAGTCGCCCGAGCAATCGGCGAAACTGAAGCCGCAGGGGGGTGTCCGCAAGATGACAGTTGCCGCGATGAGGGAGCAAAAGCAGCAGCGCATCGCAGAGCTAAATCGTAATTACAAGAAGTTCGAGGCGGTGCAACTGATACAAACGCAAAAAAAGGTTGATAGCACGTACGCAGACATGCAGAACAAAAATAAGGACCCGTCATGCTCCGAAGAAGTACGGGCTAAGTGCAGGCAACGTTACTTCGCCGCACTGGCCACTCAAAACACAAGTCTTCTTACGCTGCTGCCCGAGACCATGGAATTGATTACCTTGGAGGGTGATTCTGGTGCTATTCGACGACAGTGCAACCTGCTGGTGACTCTCGTCAACAATGCTCGCGCGCAAATCGGCATAAGGAGCAAGGATGCCAACGCCGTTATAAGCAAGTGCCCCCCTTCCAGAACTAATGCGGAGCAGATCAGCATAGCCCTGCAAACCGAAGGGACTGTCGTACTCGATGATGTTTTGAAATTCATGGGCGAGAGTTCCAAAATCTACGAGACTATGATCAAACTCCATACTGATGTGGGGAGCTGGCTTGACCAACTTAAAAAGATGGCGCACCAGGGGGCCAATGACTTAAAAAAATTAACCAGCGACAGGCCCGATAATGCAGTGGCCGTGCTGGATTCCACGTTCAGGCAACTGGCCACTTTGCCACTCCTCAGTGCAAAGGAACCTTTCAGCGACACGTCGGAGGCACTGGGCAGCGCTATTAACTCTCTGCTGTTGGTGTCCGAGTCCCATATTGAGCTTCAAGCCTCAAAGCACTTTGAAAGCGGCGATCGTATCGCCGTGCTGGATAGCCTGGTCAAACACTACGGCAAAGCATTGCTCCAGTTCACCAGTATTGGCATCTTCCGCGCCGATGAATTGCACAAAGTTCCGTTCAACCGCCTGTGTGAAATCGTCGAGCAATTGCACGATGATGCCGAGCGCCGTCTGACTGATGAGCTGCAGAACCTAGCGGACTCTGAAAAGTCCTCCGCGAAATCGACAGTGGACCAACCTCCAACCAACCGCGCCTCTTCATCGCCCTCCCGCAAGCGAATCATCCACACTGACAAAGGCGCACTGATCGGTGACGTTCGGCCGCGAGTTGCCAATCAGGGCGGTGACATTGTCGACATCAAAAGCCCTGTAGACGACCGATCACTGGCCTCCTTTCACGAACACGAACGCAATGCCTGGGTAGAAATCGTTGAAACCAGAACACCCGCACCGAAAGCGCGAGTCACTCCCTACCTGCAACTCAAGGGCGACGCTCGAAAGGCATTGGCAAAAATCGCTGAACTGATGCAGAAATTCGAGGGCCACGCCAAAAGGACGAGCGAGCCAAAGGGAGTCGAAGAGTGCTTGCAGAACACGGCACAGGATCTGATCAACTATGCGGACCGCCTGGAAAACCATGCAAACGCACCGTCAAACTCGCAGACGGATGCCGACCTCGTCAAAGCCCTACACGTCGAGGCGCAAACAATCAGCGACAAGGCAACGCAGCTACGCATCCAAATATCCCTGGCCCAAGCCCCTACCAGCGAAGCCGTGGAGTATTTGTTGAGTAGCAAGGAAATTCAGCCGCAAAAATCCGGCGAACGCAAACAACTGAAAACCGGACGCCAAGACTTTTTGCAGGAATACGTCCTGTTGAACCGTAACAATCAGCCGGTGTGGTATGCACACTTTCATTACAAGGCATTAAATGATGCCAAGGCCGATTACACCGCCGCCAGCCTGAAAACCAAGGAGCAGCGCTTCGAAACCAATGCCACGGCACTGGCCAAGGCACAAAACCCTAACATGAAAGTCGACATCTATCGCGGCCACATCGACAAGGAACTGGCCACGAAGTTTTTCCTGCTGCCATAACCTGTTCGCCGCGCAGTGAGTGACACTGCGCGGCATCAGGATCAGGCCAGGCTTTTGCTGACCACTTCAAACACATCGCTAGACAGCTGCCCCGAAGCCCGAATCCGTTCCAACTCCCCCTTCATCAACGCCTGGCGGGCATCGTCATACTTGCGCCAGCGAGTCAGCGGCGCCAACTGGCGAGAGGCAATCTGCGGGTTGAAGCCGTTCAGCTCGATCACCAGATCAGCCAGGAAGCGATAACCGGAACCGTCAGCGGCGTGGAAGTTGATCAGGTTCTGCCCGGCGAACGCACCGACCAGTGCCCGCACCTTGTTCGGGTTCTTGATGTTGAACGCAGGGTGCTGCATCAACGCCTTGGTCCGTGCCAGGCCACCGGGCAACACGCTGCCGGCCTGGACGCTGAACCACTGATCCATGACCAGCGGGTTGTCCTTGAAGTGCTCGGCGAAGCTGGCCAGTGCCTTGGCCTTCTCGGCTTCGAACGGCGAATTGACCAACACGGCGAGCGCGGTCAGGCGCTCGGTCATGTTGTCGCACGCGTCGAACTGCTCCAGGGTTGCCGCCAGAACTTGCGGCTTGCCGCTGAGCATCAGGTACGACAGCGCGATGTTCTGCAAGGCACGACGGGCAAAGTGTTCGGCTTCGGCCACGTACGGCGTTTGCTTCGACAGCTCGCGATTGGCCTGATACCGCAGCCACAGGCCTTCGAACAACGCGTCAGCCAGTTGCTTGCGGGCAAACTCGCGGGCGGTGTGAATGGCGTCGACATCCGCCACTTCGCTGATCTCGGTCAGGTACGCCTCGCTTGGCAGCGAGAGCATTTCGGCGACCATGGCCTGGTCCAGCGACTCGTCCGACAGCACCGTGCGCAGCGCCGACACCAGACGCTGATCGAGCACCAGTGCTTCGCCTTTCTGCTGCTGGCCGATCAACTCTTGCAGCACCTGCACCGACAGTTGCTGGCCGGCATCCCAGCGGTTGAAGCCGTCGCTGTCGTGCTGCATCAGGAACATCAACTGGTCGCGGTTGTACGGAAAGCTCAATTTCACCGGTGCCGAGAAGCCACGCAACAACGACGGCAGCGGCTGTTCGGCGATGTCGACGAAGGTGAAGGTCTGCTCGGCTTCGGTCACGGAAATGACCCGCGAGGTGCCTTGCGCCGAGGCTTCACCGGACAGACGCAGGGCAATCGCCGCCCCTTTGGAATCCAGCAGGCCCAATTCGACCGGGATCACGAACGGCAGTTTTTGCACCTTGTCCGGGGTTTCCGGGCAGCTCTGGCGGAAGGTCAGGCTGTAGGTTTTCGCCGCTGAGTCGTAAGACTCGCTCACCGCCAGGCGCGGTGTACCCGCCTGGCTGTACCAGCGTTTGAACTGGGTCAGGTCAACGCCATTGGCGTCTTCCATGGCCTTGATGAAGTCATCGCAGGTCACGGCCTGGCCGTCGTGGCGTGCGAAGTACAGGTCGCTGCCTTTGCGGAAGCCTTCGGCGCCAAGCAAGGTGTGAATCATGCCGACCACTTCCGAGCCCTTTTCGTACACCGTCAGGGTGTAGAAGTTGGAAATCTCGATGAAGCTGTCCGGGCGCACGGCGTGGGCCATCGGACCTGCGTCTTCGGCGAACTGGTGGGTACGCAGGTACGCCACGTCCTGGATGCGCTTGACCGTGGCCGAGTTCATGTCCGAAGAGAAGCCGGCATCGCGGAACACGGTGAAGCCTTCCTTGAGCGACAACTGGAACCAGTCGCGGCAGGTCACGCGGTTGCCCGACCAGTTGTGGAAGTACTCGTGGGCGACGATCGCCTCGACCCGCTGGTGCGCGGCGTCAGTGGCGGTTTCCGCCTTGGCCAGCACGGCGCTGGAGTTGAAGATGTTGAGGCCCTTGTTTTCCATGGCGCCCATGTTGAAGTCATTCACGGCGACGATCATGAAGATGTCCAGGTCGTACTCGCGACCGTAGACCTCTTCGTCCCAGCGCATGGACTTCTTCAGGCTGTTCATGGCGTGCTGGCACTTGTCGATGTTTTCCGGCTCGACGTAAATGCGCAACGCCACGTTGCGCTCGCTCATGGTGGTGAAGCTGTCTTCGACGGCCCACAGGTCACCGGCCACCAGCGCAAACAGGTACGCCGGTTTCTTGAACGGGTCTTCCCAGGTCGCCCAATGCCGGCCGTCTTCACCGGGACCGGAGGCAATCGGGTTGCCGTTGGACAGCAGCACCGGATAGCTGTGCTGCTCGGCGACGACCGTGGTGGTGAACGTGCTCATCACGTCCGGGCGGTCGAGGTAATAAGTGATCTTGCGGAAGCCTTCGGCTTCGCACTGGGTGCAGAACATCGTGCCGGACTTGTACAGGCCTTCCAGCGCGGTGTTGGTTTCCGGGTGGATCCTGACGCTGGTATCGACCGTGAAGGTGGTGCTGGTCGGGTGCAGGGTCAGGTGATTTTCGGTCAGTTGGTATTGCGCATCAGAAAGCGCCTGGTCGGCCAGGGTCACCGACAGCAGTTCCAGCTGCTGGCCGTCCAGCACCAGCGGCGGCAGGCCCGGGCCGCGCTCGGGGTTGCGGCGCATCACCAGTTGCGCATGGACCAGGCTGTGGTCCTCGTACAACTCGAAGGTCAGGTGTGTTTCGTCGAT
This sequence comes from Pseudomonas sp. P5_109, assembly GCF_034009455.1. NCBI lineage: Bacteria > Pseudomonadati > Pseudomonadota > Gammaproteobacteria > Pseudomonadales > Pseudomonadaceae > Pseudomonas > Pseudomonas sp. P5_109. The sequence goes on along the minus strand of NZ_CP125380.1, from coordinate 3,174,729 downwards.
CAGGTACTCGGGCGCCTGATAGTCCTTGAGGTAAATCATCTTCGGTTGTTCGGTGCGCATGCTGGAGTCCTTACTGATGCACGGCGAGCTGGTAAGCCGTGTATTTACGAATGTTGATCACGCCGGTATCGAAGATCAGGTATTGGCCCTTGACCCCCATCAGCGTGCCTTCGGCAATCGGGTTCTTGTCCAGGTTGAAGCTGACGATCTTCGCCGGGTACTGCTCGACCGGGTAGCGGACTTCCAGCGGTTCGACATCGGTCACCGCCTGGATCGCCTGCAAGCCGAAGCGTTCCTGCAACCCTTGCAAGCCTTCGGCACAGCGGTCGAACAATTGATCGCGGACCTCGGCCAGGTTCACGGCCACCGCATCGCCCTTGAGTAAAGCACGCCAGTTGGTCTTGTCGGCCACCTGGCTGCGAAACAGATCCTCGACGAAACCTGACTGTTGCCGGGTCGATACGCGCATGATCGGCAACGCCTGGCTCGCACCCTGGTCGAGCCAGCGGGTCGGCAACTGGGTGGCACGGGTAATCCCGACTTTCACCCCCGACGAATTGGCCAGGTACACCACGTGATCGGTCATGCAGAACTTCTCGCCCCACTCGGGCTCGCGGCAGGTGCCGGCGTCGAAGTGGCAGCGCTCCGGACTCATGATGCACACGTCGCACTGGGCCAGCTTGGTCATGCACGGGTAGCAGTAACCCTGGCTGAAACTGGTCTTGGTCTTGCGTCCGCAATGGATGCAGTGGATCGCACCCAGGTATTCGAGACGCACCGTGGTGCCGATCAACGGATTGACCGGGACCTCGGTTTCGCCCAGACGGAAAGCGTATTGCACGTTCGGCCCGTCAAGGCGCGCCGACATTTTGCTGATTGCACCGCGGCCAATCTCGATCAATGGATGGCATCCGACTTGAACAGGATATTAGGCACTTGAATCGACTTGGAGCTGCATTCCTGTGGGCCCATGTAGCCGGTACGCTGGTCCTCGGGCAGGTTCTGGATTTCCCAGGCGATCATCGCCTGCAGCGACAGTTCACGTTGTTCGGCGGTGAGTTTGCCACCGTCGGACCATTTGCCGATTTCCACGGCCAGTTTCAGGCTCTCGTAGATATCAGGAGTGATGTTCTGGATCATTTCGTTGAAAGAGGACATTGGGTCTCCGTTTCTTTATTGCATGTTCTTGAATTAGGCGGCCAGTTTACGGCGGTTATACAAACCACCCAACAAACCGGTGAAGCATCCGATGAGTAACCCGCTGACATGGGCCGCGTTGGCGATTTCGCCGAAGCCGATCATCGAGACCAGCCCGGACAGGCACAGCAGCAACCACACCAGCATCATCACCAGCACACCTCGCGGCAGGCGATAAGCCGGGTTCGGCGCCAGCAGCTGGAAGATCCAGCAATGCCCGAGCAGGCCGTACAGTACGCCGGACAAACCGCCGAACAAGGTCGGACCGCTGAAATAGTACTGGGCGTAGTTTGACACCAGGCTGAACAGCAGGGTCAGGCCGATCAGGTTGATACTGCCCTGGCGCGACTCGATACGCCGCCCCAGCTCCCAGTACCACATGCCGTTCATCGCCAGGTGCAGGATGCCGAAATGGATCAGCATCGGCGTAAACAGGCGCCACCACTGCCCCGCCGCCAGGCTGTCGGCCAACGGTGTGAAGTGGATGTATTCGCCAACCACGCGGAATTCGAGGAAGGTCAGCCAGCGCATCGTTTCAAGGTTGTCGCCCAGCAGCGTGATCGCCCCGACGATGATGCTCAGCAGCAATACCAGCGCAGTGGCCTTGGCGTATTTCAACTGCTCGACGAATCCCGGACGCTTGACGGTTTGCGCCAGCGGAATGTCCAGCTGCTGATCGGGGTCGCCCGCCGGAAAACGTTCGTACAGCGCACGCACGTCTTCGCTGATGTTCTGCGGCACCCACAGCACCTGCTCGCCAGACTCTTCACTGACGCGATGGGGCACCTGCATGCGTTTGAGCAGCGTGACGAACCCGCTCAAGTCCACCGCCAATGGCAGACGTAATACCGCTACAGCACTCATTGCAGCACCTCCGGCCGCTCGACATCGACCCAGACGAATTTATTCGGGTCCAGGCGGGTTTCCTGGTCCAGTCGGTAGGCAACCAGTTTGCCGTACAGCACCGCGCTGTAATCCAGGCAGGCCAGGTTCGGCCGAATCGGTGCCGGCTTGCCGCTGCGCCAGTAATGGCCGACGAACAACAGCGGTTCGTCGATACCATAGCGCAGCAAGCTGTTCTTTTCGGTGGACGACAGCGGCGTCAGGGCCACCGGTTCCGGCAGTGCATCGGGCTGGAACACGATGTCGCCGTAGGTTTTCGGATCGTCTTCCCAGAACTTGGTGCGGAAGAACGAACGCACCAGGCCATCGCCGCTGGTCATGGTCAGGCCGTGGGGCAAGCGCATGTCCGTGCCGCGCAGCAGCCGGTCGAACACGGTGCAGGCAAACGAACCCGATTCTGCCGACGCCTGAAGAAAAGGCTCGTCTATGCAACCGTTGGGGAACAACGCCCGCAGCGGCTCGATCAACCCGGCATCCCAACAGGCGTGGACCACGCGAAAACGCCCGGCATCGACGAACAACGGCAACTCATAGAACCATTGCTGGAAGTCATGCCAGTCGCCCGGATGGTGTTCGAACTGGGTCAGGGTTTCGTGCAGCAGGCGGGCATGGCGCGGCGTGTGCTCGCGCACGAACTGCTTGCCGCTGCCGGGCAGCGCCGGCGTGCTCCAGCCCAGAGCATTGAACTCGTGATTGCCCATGATGCACAGCGCCTGACCGGCCTCGACCATGTCGTGGACAATATGCAGTGCCTCGCGAATCCGCGGGCCGCGGTCGATGATATCGCCGACGAACACCGCCATGCGCGAGGCATGCCGCCAGACGCCACCCTGTTTGTGATAACCAAGTCGGTCGAGCAAGTGCTCCAGGGTCAGAGCGCAACCATGCACGTCACCGATCAGGTCGTAGCTACGCGCGGGATCTAGCATCAGTCGCCTCCACCCCCCAACTTGCTGCCCCAGCCGAGCTTGGTCCGGCAGACTTCATAGTAGTTGTGGTCGAGCGGGTGAATCAGCCGCAACTTCTGGGCTTTCTTGCTCACGGTAATGGTGTCGCCGGGCGCGCAGGTAAAGTGGTTCTGCCCGTCACACGAGACTTGCGGGTAAATCTGCATATCCTTGGACACGACGATTTTCAGCTCACTGTTGCCATCGACCACAATCGGCCTGCCCGACAAGGTATGGGGGTACATCGGCACAATCACAATAGCGTCGAGCTTGGGATGCATGATCGGCCCGCCGGCAGACAGCGCATAGGCGGTGGAGCCGGTCGGCGTCGCGACGATCAGGCCGTCGGCCTTCTGGCTGCAGACGAACTGGCCGTCGATGTACAGCTCGAACTCGATCATTCGCGTGGATTTGCCGGGGTGCAGCACCACATCGTTCAAGGCATCGCCCTGGCCGATGGCCTCGCCATGGCGACGGACTTCGGCCTGCAAGAGGAAGCGGTTTTCCACCAGATAGTGGCCATCCAGCACTTCGGCGACCTTGGTTTCCAGCTCGTCGGGACGGATGTCGGTGAGGAAACCCAGGCTGCCACGGTTGATGCCGAGCACCGGAATGTTGTGCCTGGCCAGCGCCCGGGCGGCACCGAGCAGGCTGCCGTCACCACCGACGACGATGACCATGTCGCAGACTTCGCCGAGCATCTTGCGCGACGAGGTTTGCAGGCCGTGCCCTGGCAGCACTTCGGCGATGGTGTCTTCGAGGATCACGTGCAGGTGACGATCGAGCAGAAACCGTTTCAGTCGGCGGACGGTATCCAGCACCTGGGAACTGCCCAGGCGACCGATGATGCCGATATTGCGAAATTGCTCCATGGGGCTCCTGCGGGGATCTGTGTGGCAGCGAAAAACACGATTATGGGCGAAAGCCGCCCGTAGACAAAATCCTTTCAGCTTCAAGGGTGTGCCCGGGTTTCGGGCTATGCTCGCAAGATGATGCTATTTCCCGATTTGCTCCACCTGCCCCACCAGTTACGCCATCCCGAAGTGCGTGACCTGGCGTGGGTCATCCTCGCGCCGCCCATGCTGGAAGATACCCCGTGGCCGCAGCGCCACCCGCTGGCCGGCAGCGACTGGGTGCAGGAGCCGCAACGGCTGGAGCATTGGCTGCGCCAGCTGGACCGGGACAGCTATGGCTTGTTGCACTGGCTGGCTCAGGCCCGGACTCGGCGCCTGGGTTTGTATTACGAACGCCTCTGGCAATTCGCCGTACAGCATGCACCGGGCATTGAACTGATTGCCGCCAACATGCCGATTCGCCGCGAGGGCCACACCCTGGGTGAACTGGACATGCTGCTGCGCGACCGTGATGGCGTGCATCACCTGGAGCTGGCGATCAAGCTCTACCTCGGCCCGCAATCCGGCGACGGGCATGACACGGCCCAGTGGCTGGGTCCGGGGTGCCACGACCGGCTCGACCGCAAACTGGCGCACCTGTGCCAGCATCAGTTGCCGATTTCTGCACGCCCCGAGAGCCGTGAAGTGCTGGCGGCGCTGGATATCCAGGTGTTCAGCGCGCATTTGTGGCTGGGCGGGTATTTGCTGTATCCGTGGCCCGGCCAGGCCGTCCCGCCGTCGGGAGCCCATCCGCAGCATTTGCGCGGGCGCTGGCTCCATCAAAAGGATTGGCCGGCGTTGGTTGCCCAGAGCGCGCCCGGTCGCTGGCAACCCTTGCCCCGCCATGCCTGGCTGGCGCCGGCGCACTATTCGGCGGAGCACACCTGGAACCCCGGACAGATGCTGGCATGGCTCAATGACCTGGACCCACTGGCGCCGGCACAACTGCTGGTACGCCTGACGGAAAACGCCAATGGCGACTGGGAAGAGGCCGAACGGCTGTTTCTGGTGGCCGATCTTTGGCCGAATGTGCCGGGACAGGGTTGAGCCTTGTATTGCCTGAACCGCCCCCTTCGCGGGCAAGCCCGCTCCCACAAAAGATCTTCAGTGTTCACTCGGACAATGTGGGAGCGGGTTTGCTCGCGAAGAAGCCACCACGGTCTATCCGGGGAACCCCGGCTGCACAAGGACTGCCCCGTTCACAACCGGATCACATGCCCCTCTACCGGCGCCACCTGCCCATGAAACAACCGGGAAATGACATCTTGCGCCGCCTCATACCCCTGGCTCTCCACCACTTCCAACAACGGCTTCTTCACAGCCGTCACTTGCTGAAAAAACCGCAGCAACCCTTTGCCGATATGCTCGCTGACCCCTTCCGGCCCCCACTCGGCGTTACGCTTGCGGATCTGGATGGGCGCAAAGAAAAACACCGGTTGAGGCCCTTCAATGGCCGTCAGTTGCGCCTCGTTCGTGCTTTGCGCTGAACCGGCGAAGCAACTGTAGACCAGCTGTCGGGCAAAGTGCTGATGCACCTGATCCCGCAACTTGAGGTCACCAGAAAAATCCACATACAACGTAGGACGATCATTCCCAAGACTCGTCAGCTCCTCGTAGGACACTGCCCGCTCGTAACAACCGAGGGTTTCGACAAAGGCTTTGTTGGCGGCCGAGGTCAGGGCAATCCGTTCCAGTTGCGGGTAACTCTCCAGGCAGACGGCCGTGCCGTAGGCGGTTTTACTCGACGCACTGGAAAACACCAACCGGGTTGCGCCAAAGAACTGATTGTCCTGGAGGAAATCCGCCAGCATCGACGAGGTCAGAAACAGCGGTTTGAGCAGAATCTGCAGGTTTTCGGTTTCAGGGCGGTAGTACGTATCCCAACTGCAGCGTGTGTACTGGTTGTACGCCGAGGTCAACCCCGACCGGTGCTCGGCTCCATCGTAAAAGCCACGTTCGGTGACCCGCTCCGGACGCATCCACAGGTGGCTGGCCAGCGGAAAGTAACCGTAGAAACGCTCACCCACCTCGATGCCTTCCACCTTTGATGCAATGACGTCGGCAAATCCCCAGGCTGGAACGTGGCCCCAATCCTCCAGGCCTGTAGGAAAGAAACCCCAGTAATTCATCGAATCGCCAAAAGCCGCGTAAGTAATGTTGTTGGTGGTCAATGCGCAACGGTCGATCTTCAAAATCACCTCGCCGGCAGCCGGGGCGAGGCTACGTAACTCCTGCTCAATCCGGCTCTGGTCCAAGGCATTTTTACGGGTAATCAGGCGTGTTACCGTGGTGAAATCTTGCATGTTCGATCTCCTGCTGCGACTCAGTGGCGGGTCACTCAAGAGTAAGGACAGCCGATGAAGAGCGGGTTCGGAAACACCAAGGGCAGTTCGCCCGCCCTCAATTCCCGCGCCAAGCCGCTGAAACGGCCGAGTCAGGCCCGGGCGATTTTCACCGTCGAGGCGATTTACGAGGCTTTTGTTCGGATTTGGCTGCGTGACGGCTGGTCGCGACTGACTACCCGGGAAGTGGCATTGGAAGCCGGCGTGGCGATTGGCACGCTGTATGACTATTTCCCAAGCAAGGAAGCCCTGCTGTCGGGTTACATCCGGCATCGCCTGAATGTACTGCTGGCGCAAATGGATCAAGACGTCATCCAGGCAAACGACCTCGACTGGCCGACGCGCATCAAGCGCCTGGTGCGCCTGACCTGCGACCCCGACGATGCCCGACAACCCCTGTTCAACCATGCCGTGTCGCTCATCGAGCATCAGATCGCCGAGCCCAAGCATCATCGAAGGGTGTACGAGGAACTGTCGCAAAAATGGCGGGAAGCCTTGGCTGCGTGCGGCGATGTGCCGATGCAGCCATCCGCACCGACGATCGAAGCCTGGGTCATCATGGCCTGGGGCGGTCGCCGCTATTGCATTACGACACAACCGACGGCGGAGCAAACCGCCGCCTGGCTGTCGGAAATGGAAACGATGATTTGTAGCCGGTTATCCGGCACTTCGTAGAACGAAGCGCCGGATAACGAACTTCAAACTTTTTTGTGCTGCTCGACCCATTGCCCATAGGCATTGATGAAATTTTGCAGGAACGGCTTGACCGACTCGGACAATTTACCCGACTCGTCGAACGCCGAACCGGCGTTCCCCAGGTAGGCTTCCGGTTGCTGCATCAGTGGCACATTGAGAAACACCATGGACTGACGCAGGTTGTGGTTGGCACCAAACCCGCCGACGGCCCCCGGCGATACGCTGATAATGGCGCCCGGCTTACCATTCCACGCACTTTTGCCATACGGCCGCGAGCCGACGTCAATCGCATTTTTCAATGGCGCCGGCACCGAGCGGTTGTATTCCGGGGTTACGAACAGCACCGCGTCGGATGAGCTCACCTGTTGTCGGAAAGTGCTGTAGGCTGCCGGCGGTGAAGCACCATCGATGTCTTCGTTGTAGAGCGGAAGATCGCCAATCTCGACGATGTTGAGCTTGAGATTGGCTGGCGCCAGTTCTGCCAGGGCCCGTGCGACCTTGCGGTTGATCGATTCCTTTCTCAAGCTGCCGACCACGACGGCGACCGTATAGACGTTGCTCATGGGAATTTCTCGACTGTCCGATATGAAGAGCTTGTAGTTATAGATGACGATTCAAGCAGCGGGCGAGTGAAAACAGCGTCCCTGACTATTTTTTTCCTGTAGGAAAACTTACCCCACCCAAGCACGGTCTACAGAGCCGCAAATTGAGTGATTTATCTCCAGAGGTTCTAAGCAGATGGCAGCAGTACTCGTCGGTCAGTTCCATGCAAGAGACGCGGAAGGCCGTATTTATTCGGTGCACGAGTTCCAGGAATCCACCCCGGCGGTAGACGGCTCAGGCCCTGTCACCACCTACAAGCTGGCCATTGGCGACCGTGTCAACAAGCTCGACGACAATGAATTTCAGTTGGTGCAAACCGGCGTTACCCTTACCCGCGAACCGCAAACCGCCAGCGTTTCATAACCGGTCGTTATGAGCAGAAGTCATATGCGCGGACTTGGGGTAGGATTCAACCACTGACCCCTCCTCCTGCTGAACATGGACTTCACGCATGCGCTTACGCCATATCGAAGTGATCCAGGCGCTCCTGCAGACCGGTCACCTGGGTACCGCCGCCGAATGGCTGCAGTTGCCAGTGACCGAAGTCGAGCACTTGCTGCGCGACGCCGAGGATCAGTTGGGTTTCATGTTGTTCGCCAGCGTGCGCGGACGATTGCAGGCCACCCGCGAAGCGCGGGAACTGCAGGTGGAAATTATCCGGGTCTACGATGCGCTCGAACCGGTACAGCGCCTGGCCAACAGCCTGAGGCAATACCTGGCGCCGCCGCTGCGCATCATCTGCACCCCGCCGCTGGCCAACCAATTATTGCCGCACAGCATCGCGGCCCTGCGCCGACGCCTGCCCGACGCGCCTTGCACACTGCTGAGCGAGCCGACCCGCGACATCGTCAGAAGCCTGCTGCTGCGTGAAAGCGACCTGGGGCTGAGCCTGCACGACCCCGATCACGCCGACCTCGATTGCCAGGTGATTGCCCAGGGCAAACTCCAGTTACTCGCGCCCCATGGCTGGCTGCAACCCAAGCAGAAATACATTTCACTGCAGGATCTGGCCGGTCAATCGATGATCGGCCTGGAGGGGCACGACCCGCTGAGCCCGGCGCTGGAAAACAAACTGCACGGTTTGCGCCCTGCCCCAGTGATTCAGACCCGGGTGCAGACGCATCAGATGATGCGCAGCATGGTCGAGGCCGGCGAAGGCCTGGCCATCGTCGACCCCTTCACCGCCCTCGGCGCCAAAGCCTCGGGGCTGGACACCTGCCCGCTGGCGCCCGCCATGCCGATCAGTCTCTACGCCTTGTCCCTGAAAAACACCGAGCCCTCTCCGGCGGTTCAGGCATTGCTGGCCATCATCACGGAACAAGCCGCGGCGATGCTGACGAACTGAGCGGGTTTTCCAGCGGATTTTCGAACATTCGATACCAGAACAGCGCCACTTCGGCGGTGTTCGGATCAATGCCGCGATAGCGCAGGTGGTCGATCCCGCCAATCACATAACCGCAGCGTTCATAGAGACGACAGGCCCCCAGGTTGTTGTTCTGGGTTTCGAGCATGATGCCCGGGAGCTTTTTCTTGCGGCTCCAGAATTGCGCCACATCCAGCAGGGCCTTGGCCACACCGTGCCGTCGGGCTGGCGCATGCACCGCCAGTTCGTCGATATGGGCAAAACCATTCCAGTTGGTACTGACCACCAGGTGCCCCACGGGCTGGTCATCCAGGTAGGCCATGAAAATCGCGCTGTCGACGGCGTCGCGAAAACTGCTGAACTCCTCGGGGTCGATGCCGTAGCACTTGCGATAAGGCGTGATCGGGGTGACCGGCCACTGTGCGACCGGCTTGCCGATTTCAGCTGCACCGTAGGCCGCGACTTCAAAACTGAAATCACTGCCCCAGATGTAGGCGGCAAAACCTTCATCGGCAACCCGTACCGACAACCCTGGGTAATTCGGATTTATAACCGGCTGCATACTGGGAAAGGTCCTCACTCCTTGATGCAATCGACGGTGTAGCACCGCCCACTGCCCTGATCTTCGTGTTGCAATCCGTGCACATCAGCAACGAACCCCGGGAAACTGCTATCGAACGTACGGGCAAACGCCAGGTAATCGATGATCGAGCGGGTCGACTCGGTAAAGCGCTCACCCGGCATGATCAACGGGATGCCCGGCGGGTACGGCACCAGCATCACCGCGGCGATCCGCCCGTCCAGCGCATCGATCGACACGGCTTCGACTTCACCTCGCACCAATTGATCATAGGCGTCCGCCGGTTTCATCGCGACTTCCGGCAACACGGTGTACATGCGCTTGAGGTGTTTGGCGGTGGCGTTGCTGCGATAACAGGCATGCAACTGATCGCACAGATCGCGCAGGCCCATGCCCTGATAGCGTGCGACATTTTCCTGCGCCACGCAGGGCAGGCAACTGGCCAGGCTGACGTTGGCGTCATAGCTGCGCTTGAACTCCAGCAATTCGGTGAGCAGCGTGCTCCATTTGCCCTTGGTGATACCCATGGAGAACAACACCAGGAACGAATACAGCCCGGTCTTCTCGACCACCAGGCCGCGCTCCCAAAGGAACTTGCTGACCACCGCTGCGGGAATCCCGCGCTCGCTGAGGGCGCCACCGGCCGAAAGCCCCGGCATCACCAGCGTGACCTTGATCGGGTCGAGCAGCACATAATCGTCGGTCACGCCGCCAAAGCCATGCCAGTCGGCATCGGGTTGCAGCAACCAGTCCTCGGTGACGACCCGCTCGATGCCTTGCGCCGTCGGCGGTTGCCAGATCGAAAACCACCAATCATCCGCGGCAATGTGCTGGCGCAAGTTGGCCAGCGCCCGACGAAAACTCAGGGCTTCGTCGAACATTTCCTGCAACAGTGAACGCCCGGCCGGCCCTTCCATCATCGCCGAAGCGACATCCAGCGAGGCGATGATGCCGTACTGCGGCGAGGTCGAGATGTGCATCATGAACGCTTCGTTGAAGCGATCCCGGTCCAGTTGCCGCGCACCACCATCGCGCACGTGAATCATCGATGCCTGGCTGAAGGCCGCCAGCAACTTGTGGGTCGAATGGGTAGTAAACACCAGCGGGCTGTCTTCATCACGGGACGTGCCCATGCCGTAGCGCCCGGAAAAGAACTCATGAAACGCCGCATAGGCGTACCAGGCCTCGTCGAAGTGCAGCACCTCAACGCTATTGCCCAGTTGCTGCCTGATCAGCTCGGCGTTGTAGCAGAGGCCGTCATAGGTCGAATTGGTCACTACGGCGAGCTTGACCTTCGGCGAGCGTCCCTTGGTCAGCGGACTGGCGTCGATCTTGGCCTGGATCGACTCGCGGCTGAACTCGCTCAGGGGGATTGGGCCGATGATCCCCAGTTCATTACGCTCCGGGCACAAGTACAGCGGGATGGCGCCGGTCATGATGATCGAGTGCAGCACCGATTTGTGGCAATTGCGATCCACCAGCACCAGGTCGTCGCGAGCGACCACCGAATGCCAGACAATCTTGTTGGCCGTAGACGTGCCATTGATCACGAAAAAGGTGTGATCGGCGCCGAAATTGCGCGCTGCGCGGGCCTCGGCCTCAGCCAGGGGGCCGGTGTGATCGAGCAACGAGCCGAGCTCCGGTACCGATACCGAAAGGTCCGAACGCAGGGTGTTTTCCCCGAAAAACTGGTGAAACGCCTGCCCGACCGGACTTTTGTGATACGCCACGCCACCGCCGTGACCGGGGGTGTGCCACGAGTAATTGGAGTCCGCCGTGTGTTGCACCAGGGCCTTGAAAAACGGCGGCAGCAGGCCATCAAGGTATTTGCGCGCGGCGCGGGCCACCTGCCGGGCAAGAAAGGGCACGGTGTCTTCAAACAGGTAAAGAATGCCGCGCAGCTGATTGAGCTCGGCCATGGCATCGGCGGGCGCGTTCTCCAGGGTCACTTTTTCGCCCAGGGCAAAGATCGGCAGATCCGGCGCACGCACCCGCGCCAGACCAATCAATTCGGCCATGTTTTGCAACAAATGGGAATGGGTGCTGGCGTCCTCGGACGCAATCAACATGCAAGACAGGCCATGGTAAGTCGAGGCCACCAATCGCCCCTCGGTGTAGTCCACCGCCGAAACGACGCTGAACCCTTCCTGCTCCAGCTCCCGGGCAATCCCCCGCACGCGGTCACCGGCAACGCTGTCGGCCTTGATGTCGCGATGGACAATCAGGACCGGGAATTTCAAATCTTTATACATGAGGCTCAGTGTCCTGAGGCGGCAGACCAGAGCCTGCCAATCACCTCAGGGTAGAGTGTTGCAGCGGATGTGGCGAGCGGGATGCACCAACTTGTGGCGACGGGGGAGTTTCCCTGTGGCGAGGGGCTTGTGTGGCGAGGGGGCTTGCTGTGGCGAGGGGGCTTGCCCCCGTTGGAGCGCGAAGCGGTCCCCGGCATTTCTTCAGACATACTTTGCATTCAGGTTTTACGACGGCTTCGCCGCCGAACGGGGGCAAGCCCCCTCGCCACAAAAAACCATTCACCAAAAGACTGGTGTCAGACCTGCGCCTCAGCCTCGGCCAACTGCACCCACAACGCCGGAGCACCCGCGGATTTGCCGATGATTTCCAGGCGCGCCGCGTGACGGGCCAGGTCGTCTTCGCTGGCGCGGATGATGCGCGTCGGCTGGCGGTCCGCCGGCAAGCGACGGATCTCGGTGGCCGAATTGTCCGCCCCTTCACCGGAGCCATTGCCATCGGAAGCGTTGCCGGCCAGGGAGAGGCTGGTCTGCCCGCCGGTCATGGTCAGGTAGACGTCGGCGAGAATCTCGGAGTCGAGCAAGGCGCCGTGCAGTTCACGGCCGGAGTTGTCGACACCATAGCGTTTGCACAAGGCGTCGAGGCTGTTGCGCTGCCCCGGGTGACGTTCCCGGGCCATCATCAGGGTATCGAGGATCGAGCAGTGCTGCGTGATGTCCGCGCGATCCTGCTGCCCCATCAGGGCGAATTCGTTGTTGATGAAGCCAACGTCGAACGCCGCGTTATGGATGATCAGCTGCGCGCCCTTGATGAACTCGAAGAACTCTTCGGCCACCTCGGCAAAACGCGGCTTGCCCACGAGGAATTCGTTGGTGATGCCGTGGACGCCGATGGCGCCCTCGTCACTTTCGCGATCGGGTTGCAGGTATACGTGAAAGTGCCGGCCCGTCAGGCGCCGGCCGATCAACTCGACACAACCGATTTCGATAATCCGGTGGCCGTCGGTCACCGGCATACCGGTGGTTTCGGTGTCGAGTACAACGGATCTGGTGGCCATCAGTGCTCAGCTCTCAATCGGTCAATCGTGCAAAAGCGGCGATGTTAACACGCTTGCCGGGGTCTTTCAGGTAGACCGAGTCGCCACCTTCGCGAGCAAGCCCGCTCCCACAGGGGATTGCGGTCAAATGTGGGAGCGGGCTTGCTCGCGAAGGCCAAGACTCGGTCCAGCGGTGAAACCCAAATCAGCCCTGCTTGTACCCGCGCACTTCATCGACACCACGGTTGGCCAACTGGTCGGCCCGTTCGTTGCCGTGATGGCCAATGTGCCCGCGCACCCATTTCCAGGTGACTTTGTGGCGGTTGACCTGCTCGTCAAGCAACTTCCACAGGTCAGCGTTTTTCACCGGTTCCTTCGCCGCGGTTTTCCACCCGCGCTTCTTCCAGTTGTCCATCCACTCGTTGATGCCTTTCATCACGTACTGGGAGTCGGTCACCAGCAGCACCTCGCAAGGACGCTTGAGCTCTTCCAGGCCACGGATCGCGCCCATCAGCTCCATGCGGTTGTTGGTGGTATTGGCTTCGCCGCCCCAGAGTTCCTTTTCGACGCCCTTGCACACCAGCAGTGCGCCCCAGCCGCCAGGGCCAGGATTGCCCTTGCAGGCGCCGTCGGTGAACAGTTCTACGCTATCGCTCATGCCAATCTATCCAGAAAATGCGCTGGCCCGCCGATCGCTGATCGACGACGCCCGAAGCCGGGACAAGCCCGGCCGCAAATGAAAAAGTGTGTACTACGGTTCGATGTTGCGACGGTTGACCTTGGCCATCGGCAAAGGAATCAACTTGCCCATCGGCTCGCGCCGCTCCTGACGGACCGGTCGCAGGCCCACCACGATCTTGCGCGCCACCAGTAAATAGAAGCCGCCGCCCGACAATTGCCAGTCACCGGCCTTGCGCTCCCACCCGGCCAGGCGGGCCTGCCACGCCGGTGACGCAAGCGGCGGACGATAGCACCCGAAGCGGCGTTTCTCCAGCGCGAAGCCCAGCAGGTTCAGCCAGTCCGCGACCCGGGACGGCGATATGCAGCGCGCCTTGCGCAGCGCATCCTGGGCAAACACATGCCGCAGGCCCCAACTGCTCCAGGGATTGATGCCGATGATCAGCAAATGCCCGCCGGGCCGCACGCTGCTGGCCGCTTCGCGAAGCAAACCGTGGGGCGACAGGCAGAAATCCAGGCCATGCTGCAGCACCACCACATCGGCGGCATGCTCGCTCAGCGGCCAGGCCTGTTCTTCACAAACGATCTCGACCCCCGGCAACGGCGCGCCCAGACGCACATTGCGCTGCACCTGCGGCGCTGACGGCGGAGTCTGGGCCGAGGGGCCGTAATGCACCAGATAGCCACCAAAGAACCGCCCGAGCTCGTCTTCGAGCATGCGCCGCTCTTCGTCCAGCAGAAATTGCCCAATCGGACCCGCCAGCCACTCGCGGGCCGCGCTGATCAACGCCAGCCAGTCAGGATCAGCCTGTGCGAACGCTTTATCAGTCATTGCATTCTCCAACGCGCCAGGAAGTTCTAAGATGCGCCATTGTTTTCCGCTTGGCGAATCCGACGATGATACAGATCACTGCCCTGCCCGCCTTCACCGACAACTACATCTGGTTGTTACAAGACCACACCAGCAAATGCTGCGCGGTGGTGGATCCGGGTGATGCCGCCCCGGTACAAGCCTGGCTCGCGGCCAATCCGGGCTGGGTACTGAGTGATATTTTGATCACTCACCACCATCATGACCACGTCGGCGGCGTCGAATGGCTGAAGAAAGCGACAAACGCGAAAGTCTATGGTCCGGCCAGCGAAAAGATCCCGGCGCGGGACGTCGCGCTCAAGGACAACGACAAGGTCAGCGTGCTCGGCTGGGACTTTGACATCTTCGCAGTCCCAGGCCACACCCTGGGGCATATCGCCTATTACCATCACGGCTTGCTGTTCTGCGGCGACACCTTGTTTGCGGCCGGCTGCGGGCGCTTGTTCGAAGGCACGCCACAGCAAATGTACCGCTCGCTGACTCGCCTCGCGGCATTGCCGGAAGACACGCTGGTCTACTGCACCCACGAATACACCCTGAGCAACCTGAAGTTCGCGGCAGCCGTCGAACCGAACAATCCGGACACCGCCGAACGCCTGGCCAAAGTCACCCGCCAACGGGAATCCGGGATCATGACGCTGCCGTCGACACTGGCGCTGGAAAAGCTCACAAACCCGTTTTTGCGCTCCGGTGAAACATCCGTTAAAGAAAAAGCGGACGAACGGACCGGCACCGATAACTTGGCGCCCGATATGGTTTTTGCTGCGCTTCGCGCTTGGAAAGACACGTTCTAAAGGGGTCTGCGAAGGCTGCAATAATTCTGAAAGGTTGACCGCACAGGGTGCGCTTTCTAGAATCGCCCGACATTTTTGCCCGGAACTTACTTCCAGCCAATGTCGTCACCTATTCGCAAAGCCATCAGTTCAGA
This sequence comes from Pseudomonas sp. P5_109, assembly GCF_034009455.1. Classification (NCBI taxonomy): domain Bacteria; kingdom Pseudomonadati; phylum Pseudomonadota; class Gammaproteobacteria; order Pseudomonadales; family Pseudomonadaceae; genus Pseudomonas; species Pseudomonas sp. P5_109. The sequence continues at coordinate 3,159,442 of NZ_CP125380.1, read as the reverse complement.
CGCATTGACCCGCTTGGCTCAAGCCATCGCGGTGGCTGTGTCCGCCACCCTGGCGGGCTGTTCCAGCCATGCGCCGCAGACCGATGCGGCGCATACGCCGAACATCGCCGCGCGCGCCAAGCAGAAGCCGATCTGGCTCAGCGAAAAACCCAGCCCGCAAATTCCGCAGGACGTCTGGGAGCGCATGCGCCAGGGCTTCCAGTTGCAGGACGGGCTGGGCGTCAACCCGCGCATCGAGCAACAGCGCCTGTGGTTCGCCAGCAACCCATCCTTCCTGGAAAACGCCGGCGAGCGCGGCAGCCTCTACATTCACTACATCGTCGAGCGCCTTGAAGAGCGCAACATGCCGCTGGAACTGGCCCTGCTGCCAGTGATTGAAAGTGCCTACAACCCGATGGCCTACTCCCGGGCCGACGCGGTGGGCCTTTGGCAATTCATCCCGTCCACCGGGCGTTACTTCAACCTGCGTCAAACCCGTTTTTATGATGGCCGTCGCGATATCACCGCGTCGACCACCGCCGCGCTGGATTACCTGACCCGCCTGCACGACATGTTCAACGGCGACTGGATGCTGGCCCTGGCGGCCTACAACGCCGGCGAAGGCACCGTCAGCCGGGCCATCGAGCGCAACGAGCGCCTCGGCCTGCCGACCGACTACTGGAACCTGCCGCTGCCCTCCGAAACCCAAGCCTACGTGCCGAAGCTGTTGGCACTGTCGCAAGTGGTGATGGCGCCGGAAGCCTACGGCGTGAACCTCAACCCGATCGCCAACGAACCCTACTTCCAGGTCGTCGAAATCAACCAGCGCATGGACCTGTCCAAGGTCGCTGAAGTGGCCAACATCGACGAAGACGAACTGTTCCAGCTCAACCCGGCCTTCAAGCAGCGCACGACCATCGACGGTCCGCAACACCTGCTGGTGCCGACTTCCAAGGCGCAACTGCTGACCAGCAGTCTGCAGACCATGCGTCCTGAAGAGCTGATCAGCAAGAAATCACTCAAGCCGGTCTTCGAAGGCGCCAGCGACACCCAGGTCGCCAGCGTCAAGCGTTCCTACCGGGTCAAACGGGGTGACAGCCTCGGCTCCATCGCCAAGGCCAACGACGTTGACGTCAAGGACCTGCAACGCTGGAACAAACTGTCCGGCAAGAACCTCAAGCCTGGCCAGACCCTGGTCATGCAGGACAACAGCAAGCGCAGTTCCGGACGCGTCAACACCGTGATCGCAGCGAACAGCAAGAAGCAGCAGCAGACCAAGTACAAGGTCCAGCAAGGCGACTCGCTGTACATCGTGGCCAAGCGCTTCAACGTCGAGATGCAGCACCTCAAGCGCTGGAACCCGCGTGTCGGTCAGGCGCTCAAGCCTGGCCAGATGCTCACGGTGGCCAATCCGCATTAAAAACAGCCCCTGACTTCAGGGGCTTTTTTTTGGTTCTTCACGGAATCCCGGGGAACTGTAGGAGCCGGCTTGCTGGCGATGGTCCTTAACGATAACGCGTGAAAACTGGACAAACGCACTGCACTTGAGTCCATCGCCACGGTGCGGCGGTCCGACAAGCCCCCTCGCCACAATTTTAGCGCTCGACAAATCATCACCTAAGCAATTTACCGCGCATTAAGGCCCCGTCTTTTTCCTGTCCATACAAGCTGTTACTGTACGGTCCACAAAGCCCAAGCCGCCTGGATCGGATCCCCTATTTGAAGCGTCCCCTGCCCCTGCTCCTGATCAGCCTGGCCTTGAGCTCCACCGCAAGCGCGACGATCAGCGAAAGCCATGGTTATGCGCAGTTCGGCACGCTCAAGTACCCGGCCCGATTTACCCACTTCGACTGGGTCAACCCGCAAGCGCCCAAGGGCGGCACATTGCGGGTCATGGCATTTGGCACCTTCGATACGCTCAATCCCTACACCTTCAAGGGCACCAGCCCGGTCACCACACCCAGTTTCCTGCAATACGGCATCAACGAGCTCAACGAGCCGCTGATGGTCGGCACCGGGCAGTACGCCCCCTCGGGTGATGAGCCCGCATCGAGTTATGGCCTGATCGCCCGGTCGGTCGAATACAGCGAGAACCGCAGCTGGGTGGTGTTCAACCTGCGTCCCGAGGCGCGCTTCCATGACGGCACGCCGATCACCGCCTACGACGTCGCGTTCTCCTACCGCACACTGCTCAAGGAGGGCCATCCGCTGTACCGCACCAGCCTTCAGGAAGTGTCGCGGGTGGACATCCTCAACCCGCTGCGAATCCGTTTCGTGCTCAAGCGCGCCGGCAATCCGCTGCTGATCCTGCGCCTGGGCGAAATGCCGGTGCTGGCGCAGCATTACTGGAAAGGTCGCGACTTCAAGGCCACCACCTTCGAACCGCCGCTGGGCAGCGGACCGTATCGCATCACCTCGGTCACGCCGGGGCGGCAGATCGTCTTCGAACGGGTCAAGGATTACTGGGGCAAGGACCTGGCGGTCAATCGCGGCAAGTACAACTTCGACCGCATGGAAGTCGAGTTCTACCGCGACAGCGACGTGGCGTTCGAGGCGTTCAAGGCCGGTGAGTTCGATATCTATATCGAGCATCAGGCGAAGAATTGGGACAGCGGCTACAACTTCCCCGCCATACGCCGCGGTGACGTGATCAAGGCGCAGATTCCCCATCAGATCCCGACCCAGACCCAGGGTCTGTTCATGAACAGCCGTCGCCCGGCATTCTCGGACGTCAGGGTCCGTGAAGCACTCGGGCTGATGTTCAATTTTGAATGGACCAACCGCACGCTGTTCGGCGGCGCCTACCAACGCGCCATGAGCTATTACCCCAACAGCGAATTCTCGGCCGCTGGTTTACCGGTCGGGCACGAATGGCTGTTGCTCAAGCCCTATCGCGAGCAATTGCCGCCCAGGCTCTTTACCGAACCGTTCAGCCTGCCGCAGACCGACGGCCGCGGCATCCCCCGGGAGACCTTGCGCAAAGCCCTCGGCCTGCTCGCCGAAGCCGGCTGGAAGCTCAACGGCCAGCGTCTGCAAAACGCCGCCGGGCAACCCTTACGGCTGGAGTTGCTGCTGGTCAACCCGAACCTGGAACGCATCCTCCAGCCTTACGTCGAGACCCTAGCCAGCATCGGTATCGATGCGCGGCTGCGCACGGTCGATCGCGCCCAATACAAGCAACGCCTCGACCAGTTCGATTTCGACATGATTCTGATGACCCTCAACCAGACGCTCAGCCCGGGCCTGGAACAGTGGCAGTACTTTCACTCCAGCCAGGCCGGGGTCAAGGGCAGCAAGAACTACGCCGGTATCGCCAACCCCGTGGTCGACCATCTGCTCGAACAGTTACTGGCCGCCCAGACCCGCGATGAGCAAGTCGCCGCCGGCAAGGCCCTCGACCGCGTGCTGCTGTGGCAGCACTACATCGTGCCCAACTGGTACCTCAATAATCACCGCCTGGCGTACCGCAACCGGCTCGCCTTCGTCACCACGCCGCCCTACACCCTGGGCCTGAATGCGTGGTGGCTGAAATCTTCGGAGAAAGATCGATGAAACCCATCCGCACCCTGCTCCTGCAGGCCAGCGGCCTGTTGTTCGCCGGGCTGGCCTGCGCCGCCCCGCAACATGCCGTGACCCTGTACAACGAGCCGCCGAAATACCCGGCCGATTTCAAACACTTCGATTACGTCAATCCCGACGCGCCCAAGGGCGGAATCTTCCGCCAGGCCGGTTTCGGCGGCTTCGACAGCCTCAACCCGTTCATCAGCAAGGGTGTGCCGGCGGACGATATCGGCATGATCTACGACACCCTGGCCAAACAGGGCCTGGATGAACCGTTCACCGAGTACGGCCTGATCGCCCGCCTGATCGAAAAAGCCCCGGACAACGGCTGGGTACGTTTCTACCTGCGCCCGGAAGCACGCTTCCACGACGGCCACCCGATACGCGCCGAAGACGTCGTGTTCAGCTTCCAGATGCTGACCAAGGACGGCGCCCCGATGTACCGCGGCTACTACAGCGACGTGGAAGAAGTGGTCGCCGAAGACCCATTGACCGTGCTGTTCAAGTTCAAGCACACCAACAACCGCGAGCTGCCGCTGATTCTCGGCCAGCTGCCGGTGCTGCCCAAGCATTGGTGGGCCGACCGCGACTTCAACAAGGGCAACCTGGAAATCCCCCTGGGCAGCGGCCCGTACAAGGTCAGCGAAGTGAAGGCCGGGCGCTCGGTGCGTTACGAGCGGGTCAAGGATTACTGGGGCAAGGACCTGCCGGTCAATCGGGGTTTCTACAACTTCGACGTGATGACCACCGATTATTACCGCGACAACACCGTCGCCCTGGAAGCGCTCAAGGCCGGGCAGTTCGACTACTGGCTGGAAATGACCGCGAAGAACTGGGCCAACGCCTACAACATCCCGGCGGTCACCGAAGGTCGACTGGTCAAGGAACAGATTCCCAACGGCAATCCGACCGGCATGCAAGGCTTCGTGTTCAACCTGCGCCGCCCGGTGTTCCAGGACGTACGCGTGCGTCAGGCGCTGTCGCTGCTGCTGGACTTCGAATGGACCAACAAGCAACTGTTCAACGGCGCCTACGCGCGCACCCGCAGTTACTTCGAGAACTCGGAAATGGCCGCCACCGGCCTGCCCGATGCCGAACAAGTGGCGATCCTCGAGCCGTTCCGCAGCAAGCTGCCGCCGCAGGTGTTCAGCGAAGCCTTCCAGAACCCGGCCACCGACGGCAGCGGCATGATCCGCGCCCAGCAACGACAAGCCTATCAACTGTTGCAGGAGGCCGGCTGGCGCATCGTCGATGACAAAATGGTCGACGCCAAGGGCAAGCCGGTGGTCATCGAATTCCTGCTGGCCCAGACTGAGTTCGAACGGGTGCTGCTGCCGTTCAAGCGCAACCTGAGCGACCTGGGCATCGACCTGGTGATCCGCCGGGTCGACGTCTCGCAATACATCAACCGCGTGCGCTCCCGAGACTTCGACATGATCGTCGGCAGCTTCCCGCAGTCCAACTCGCCGGGCAACGAACAACGGGAGTTCTGGATGTCGGCCGCCGCCGACAAACCCGGCAGCCGCAACTCCATGGGCCTGAAGGATCCGGTGGTCGACCAACTGGTCGAACAACTGATCAACGCCGATTCGCGCAAAAGCCTGGTGGCCCATGCCCGTGCGCTGGACCGCGTTCTGCAATGGGGCTATTACGTAATACCCAACTGGCACATCAAGACCTGGCGCGTGGCGTACTGGAACCACATCGGCCATCCAAAGGTCTCGCCCAAATACGACATCGGCACGGCCACCTGGTGGATCAAGCCCGATATCAAGCCGGCAATAGAAGTCGAAACTACACTGCAGGCCGATCCTGCGGGCACGGAGTAATCAGATGCTGGCGTACATTTTTCGGCGACTGTTGCTGATCATTCCGACCCTGTTTGGCATTTTGCTGATCAACTTCGTGATCATCCAGGCCGCCCCGGGCGGGCCGGTGGAGCAGATGATCGCCAAGCTCGAAGGCTTCGAAGGCGCCACCAGTCGCATCGCCGGCGGCGGCGCCGAGGTCTCGGTGGCAGGTTCGGCCTACCGCGGCGCCCAGGGCCTGGACCCGGCGCTGATCAAGGAAATCGAGCACATGTACGGCTTCGACAAATCGGCGCCGGAACGCTTGTGGATCATGGTCAAGAACTATGCGTCGCTGGATTTCGGCGACAGCTTCTTCCGCGATGCCAAGGTCATCGACCTGATCAAGGAAAAGATGCCGGTGTCGATCTCGCTCGGGCTGTGGAGCACGCTGATCATGTACCTGGTGTCGATCCCCCTGGGGATCGCCAAGGCCACGCGGCACGGCAGCCACTTCGATGTCTGGACCAGTTCGGCGATCATCGTCGGCTATGCGATCCCGGCGTTCCTGTTCGCCATCCTGCTGATCGTGGTGTTCGCCGGCGGCAGTTACCTGGACTGGTTCCCGTTGCGCGGGCTGACCTCGAACAACTTCGATGAACTGAGCATGGGCGGCAAGATCCTCGACTACTTCTGGCACCTGGCGCTGCCGGTGACCGCACTGGTGATCGGCAACTTCGCGACCATGACCCTGCTGACCAAGAACAGCTTCCTCGACGAAATCAACAAGCAATACGTGATCACCGCCAGGGCCAAGGGCCTGACCAACCACCGCGTGCTGTACGGCCACGTGTTCCGCAATGCGATGCTGCTGGTGATCGCCGGTTTCCCCTCGGCCTTCATCGGCATCTTCTTCACCGGCTCGTTGCTGGTGGAGGTGATTTTCTCCCTCGACGGCCTTGGCCTGATGAGCTTCGAGGCGGCGATCAACCGCGATTACCCGGTGGTGTTCGGCACCCTGTTCATCTTCACCCTGCTCGGGCTGGTGGTGAAACTGATCGGCGACCTCACCTACACCTTTGTCGATCCGCGCATCGACTTCGAAAGCCGGGAGCATTGAGATGAACCTGTCCCCTCTCAATCGCCGCCGCTTCGAACTGTTCAAGGCCAACAAGCGTGGCTGGTGGTCGCTGTGGCTGTTCCTGATCCTGTTCGGCGCAAGCCTGGGCGCCGAGCTGATCGCCAACGACAAGCCGCTGGCGGTGCATTACGACAACAGCTGGTATTTCCCGGCGCTCAAGCGCTACCCGGAAACCACCTTCGGCGGCGAATTTCCGCTGGAAGCCAACTACAAGAGCCCCTACATCCGCGAACTGCTCAAGGCCAAGGACGCCTGGGTGCTGTGGGCGCCGATTCCCTACAGCTACCAGAGCATCAACTACGACCTGAAAGTCCCGGCCCCGGCCCCGCCCTCGACGGACAACCTGCTGGGCACCGACGATCAGGGCCGTGACGTGCTGGCCCGGGTGATCTACGGCTTCCGCATTTCAGTGCTGTTCGCCCTGACCCTGACCGTGCTGAGCTCGATCATCGGCGTGATCGCCGGAGCCTTGCAGGGCTTCTACGGCGGTTGGGTGGATCTGGCCGGGCAGCGCTTCCTGGAGATCTGGTCCGGTTTGCCGGTGCTGTATCTGCTGATCATCCTGGCCAGTTTCGTGCAGCCCAACTTCTGGTGGTTGCTGGGGATCATGCTGCTGTTCTCGTGGATGAGCCTGGTGGACGTGGTGCGCGCCGAATTCCTGCGCGGGCGCAACCTGGAATACGTGCGCGCCGCCCGCGCCCTGGGCATGCAGAACGGCGCGATCATGTTCCGCCACATCCTGCCCAACGCGATGGTCTCGACCATGACCTTCATGCCGTTCATCCTCACCGGCGCCATCGGCACCCTGACCGCCCTGGACTTCCTCGGTTTCGGGTTGCCTGCGGGCAGCCCGTCCCTGGGGGAACTGGTGGCCCAGGGCAAATCCAACCTGCAAGCGCCGTGGCTGGGCATCAGCGCCTTTGCCGTGCTGGCCTTGATGTTGAGTTTGCTGGTGTTCATCGGCGAGTCCGCTCGCGATGCCTTCGACCCGAGGAAGTGAAATGAATCAGGACAATCTGATCGAAGTGCGCGACCTGTCCGTCGAGTTCGTCGTCGGCAATCGCTGCCAGCGGGCAGTCGAAGGCGTCAGCTTCGACATCAAGCGCGGCGAAACCCTGGCCCTGGTCGGTGAAAGTGGCTCTGGCAAATCGGTGACCGCGCATTCGATCCTGCGCCTTTTGCCCTACCCGCTCGCCCGGCATCCGTCCGGGACCATTTTGTATTCCGGGCAGAACCTGCTGGACCTGAAAGAAAAAACCATCCGCCACATTCGCGGCAACCGCATCGCGATGATCTTCCAGGAGCCGATGACCTCGCTCAATCCCCTGCACTCGATCGAGAAGCAGATCAACGAGGTGCTGGGCATCCACAAGGGCCTGAGCGGCAAGGTCGCGACCAAGCGCACCCTGGAGCTGCTGGAGATGGTCGGCATCCCCGAGCCGCACAAGCGCCTCAAGGCCCTGCCCCACGAACTGTCCGGCGGCCAGCGCCAGCGGGTGATGATCGCCATGGCCCTGGCCAACGAACCGGAACTGCTGATCGCCGACGAACCGACCACCGCGCTGGACGTCACCGTGCAGCTGAAAATCCTCGAATTGCTCAAGGAACTGCAGGCTCGCCTGGGCATGGCGCTGCTGCTGATCAGCCACGATTTGAACCTTGTGCGAAGAATTGCGCATCGCGTATGTGTCATGCAGCGAGGTTGCATCGTCGAACAGGCATCGTGCGAAGAATTGTTCCGCGCGCCGCAGCATCCGTACACTAGGGAACTGCTGGCAGCGGAGCCCGGCGGCAAGCCTGCAAGCAACGTGATCGGCCCGCCGTTGCTGGCGGTCGAGGACCTGAAAGTCTGGTTTCCGATCAAGAAAGGCTTGCTCAAGCGCACGGTGGATTACGTCAAGGCGGTCGACGGCATCAATTTCAGCCTGCCCCAGGGCCAGACCCTGGGGATTGTGGGCGAAAGCGGTTCCGGCAAATCGACACTCGGCCTGGCGATTTTGCGGCTGATCGGTAGCAAAGGCACCATCCGCTTTGAAGGCCAGCAGTTAGACTGCCTGACGCAGCAACAAGTCAGGCCGCTGCGGCGGGAGATGCAAGTGGTGTTTCAGGACCCGTTCGGCAGCCTGAGCCCACGGATGTGCGTGAGCCAGATCGTTGGCGAAGGCCTGCGGATCCACAAGATGGGCACCGAGGCGGAACAGGAACAAGCGATCATTGCAGCACTCAAGGAGGTAGGCCTGGATCCGGAAACCCGGCACCGCTACCCCCACGAATTTTCCGGCGGGCAGCGGCAGAGAATCGCCATTGCCCGGGCATTGGTGTTAAAACCGGCGTTGATTTTGCTGGACGAGCCGACTTCGGCCCTCGACCGCACGGTACAACGCCAGGTAGTGGAGCTTTTGCGTTCGCTGCAAACCAAGTACAACCTGACGTATCTGTTTATCAGCCATGACCTGGCTGTGGTGAAAGCGCTGAGCCACCAGCTGATGGTGGTCAAGCATGGCCAAGTGGTCGAACAGGGAGACGCGCAAAGCATTTTTGCCGCCCCCCAACATCCGTATACACAGCAGTTGCTTGAAGCCGCTTTTCTGGCTCCAGCCACTGCGCAATAACCTGAAAGAGGAGCAACACATGGGTTTTCTCGCCGGTAAGCGCGTACTGATCGTCGGTGTCGCCAGCAAGCTGTCCATCGCATCCGGCATCGCTGCCGCCATGCATCGCGAGGGCGCTGAGCTTGCCTTCACTTATCAGAACGACAAACTGAAAGGTCGTGTCGAAGAGTTCGCACAAGGCTGGGGCTCGAGCCCTGAGCTGTGCTTCCCGTGCGACGTGGCCAGCGATGAAGAAATCGCCAAGGTCTTCGAAGCGCTGAGCAAGAAGTGGGACGGCCTGGACTGCATCGTGCACTCCGTCGGCTTCGCCCCGGGCGACCAACTGGACGGCGACTTCACCGAAGCCACCACCCGTGAAGGTTTCCGCATCTCCCACGACATCAGCGCCTACAGCTTCGTGGCCCTGGCCAAGGCCGGCCGCGAAATGATGAAAGGCCGCAACGGCAGCCTGCTGACCCTGTCGTACCTGGGCGCCGAGCGCACCATGCCGAACTACAACGTGATGGGCATGGCCAAGGCTTCCCTGGAAGCGGGCGTACGTTACCTGGCCGGCTCCCTGGGCCCGGACGGTACTCGCGTGAACTGCGTATCGGCTGGCCCGATCCGCACCCTCGCCGCTTCCGGCATCAAGAACTTCCGCAAGATGCTGGCCGCCAACGAAGCGCAAACTCCGCTGCGCCGCAACGTCACCATCGACGAAGTCGGCAACGCCGGCGCCTTCCTGTGCTCGGACCTGGCGTCCGGCATCAGCGGTGAAATCATGTACGTGGACGGTGGCTTCAACACCACGGCCATGGGCAGCATCGAAGAGTAATCTTCGGTTTGCCAAAAAAACCCGCCTGTTCAGGCGGGTTTTTTATGCCTGCGATTTCCCCGGCCGATGCAGCGCCCCCCCCCTGTAGGAGCGAGCCTGCTCGCGAAAAACTGGGGCACGCCGCGTTCATCCAGACTGCCCGCGTTATCGTTGACGACCTTCGCGAGCAGGCTCGCTCCTACAGGGTCAGTGTTGTGCCAGGCATTGCGCAAACAACTGCTGAATTGGCTGATTTCGCTGGCTATAGCGCTGCAGCAAGACAATCTCCCGATAGAACGTCAACTCGCCCAAGGGGATGATTCGTACCTTGGCCCCGTGTTCAAGCCATAACCCGGCTTCGGGCAGCAATGACACCCCCAACCCACACTCGACCATCTTCACAATCGCCTCCAGCTCATCCAGCTCCAGCGCCACCTGCACTTCAATCTTCTGTTCGCGCAGAAACCGCGTCACCAGCCGCCCACCGAACGAATTGCGGTCGTAACGCACGTGGGGATGTTCGGCGAGCAACTGCAGCACATCTTCGCCTTCGAGGTCCGCCGGCACGATCAACACGAACGGCTCCCGGCGAATCACCTGCGCAGACAACTCCTTGGGCAACTCGAACGGCGGCTTGATCAGGATCGCCAGGTCAACTTCTCCGGTGTCCACCTGGCTCAGCAGGTTCAGCGACACACCGGGCACCAGCTTGGGTTCCAGCGAGGGCGCCTGTTGGCGCAAGCGCAGCAGCGCCTGAGGCAGCAGCCCGGTCTGGGCGGTCGCCACCGCGCCGATTCTCAACTCGCCTCGGTACTCGCTGACATCGTCACTGACCGCCATGCGGCTGAAGGTTTCGAGCATTTCCCTGGCCATCGGCAACGCACGCTGCCCCGCCGCATTGAGCAGCGCCTGGCGGCCGGTGCGATCGAACAGACGGATGCCCAGGGCCTGTTCCAGATTGCGAATCTGCGCACTGACCGCCGATTGCGTCAGGCCGATGTGCATGCCGGCCGCGGCAAAGGTGCCGTGACGCGCCACGGCGACAAAGGTTTTCAGTTCTCGCAGCATGACGGCCTCGATTGATCGGAATAATTTGAGCTCGATGCAAAAATTATCGTCTTTCAATCAAAAAGCACAGGGCTAAACTTGACACATTCCACCCACCACCGAGGTTCGCCCGATGCAACTGTCCCCTTTTCACCTGGCCATTCCGGTCTACGACTTGCCGGCCGCCCGGCACTTTTACGCTGAGGTGTTTGGCCTGGAGGAAGGCCGTTCAAGCGATCACTGGGTGGATTTCAATTTTTTCGGTCATCAACTGGTGATTCACCTGGCACCGAAAAATCCTTCACAGGAAGCCGCGCACACCAATGCCGTGGATGGTCACGATGTGCCGGTGCCGCATTTTGGCGTGGTGCTCGGGATGGCGGAGTGGGAGGCATTGGCCGAGCGCCTGAAGTTACTGGGGACGCGCTTCGTGATCGAGCCGGGGATTCGTTTTCAGGGGCTGGTGGGTGAGCAGGCGACGATGTTTCTGTTTGATCCTTGCGGCAATGCGCTGGAGTTCAAGGCGTTCAAGGATATCGGGCAGTTGTTTGCCAAGTGAAAATATGGGGTGTCTGTTCGGGCCTCTTCGCGAGCAAGCCCGCTCCCACAGGGGATTGTGTGAACAACGCAGGCCAATGTGGGAGCGGGCCTGCTTGCGAAGAGTCGCGCCAATACACCACTGTTCTAACGGCTAGTCCCCCGCTCGGCTTCCTCCAGCAGTTCCTCGATCGAGTCATGAACAGTGGAGTCATATTCGACCTGGACAACACTGAACCGAATGTCATAACTGCGCTGCGCCGTGGCATTGCGCTCATCGAGTATCTCATTGAGCCGAGCCTTGATCGCCGCAATTTCCACGGTGCTGGACCCGGTCAGCAACACCGCGAACCGGTCGCCTTCGAGCCGGCCGACCACATCGTTTTCACGAAAGCCGATACGCAGGACATCGGCGAAGGTCTTGAGGGCATCGTCAGCTTTGGCCCGGCCGTACAGATAGCTGATGCGTTTGAATTCATCGAGGGTGAAGTACAGCAGCGTTGCCGGCGTCCCCAGCTCCCGGCATGCGTCCAGCCCGAGCCGGGCCAGCGCGGTGAAGCCATGGCGATTGGACAGCAGCGTCAGCTCATCCATGCTTGCCATTTGCACGCCGGCCAGCTCTCGCTCGGCCTGGCGCGACATCTCACGCAGCCGCTCCCGTTCTTGCTGTGGCGTGAGCAACGGGCTTGCGGAGCGGCCCGATTTGCCCGTTTTGCCTGAGGTCAACATCGTTAACTCCCTTGGCAGGTATGCACTTTAGAGTCGCCCATACCCGCATTGACTCCCTGCAAGCGAGCCGTTGGTCAGCTACCCGTCACCGGGCACGGCCCTCCTGCATCGGCCCAGCGTTTGAACTGGGTGACGAAGATATCGTGGGGCACCGGCACCGGTGCGCGATTACCGCCCGGATTCCAGCCCCACAGCACCAGCTTGTCGTCGCTGACGTGTTTGATCAGCGCGGCAAAATCTCGATCGCCATTGCTGGAGCGATCCTTGATCATCGCGCACAGCCGGTCGGCTGGCAGGCCGATCCAGGCCATCCGCTGCGCTGCCGGCGGCAGGCCCCAGTGCGGTGCGCCGGGTGGCGCATGCGGACCATAACTGGCCGGCGGATTGCTTTGCGCGTGGCAGGTTGCACAGGGCAACCCGGCCGAGCCCTTGCCGTCCATGCCACGCACGACATTCATGGCGTGAGGTACGCCGGCATCGAATTGCAGCGGCGAATCCCCGGGAATGTGGCAGTTCTGGCAACGCGGGCTCTGGAAGACTTTCTGCACGGTGTCGAACGCCTGCAAGGCCTCGCGGTCATCGGCGAATACGTGCGAGGCGTAGGCGACGAGACACACCAGAATCACCGTCCCGAGCAACCAATGATGTCGTTTCATCTCACACCCCCGACAGCTGCAGGGGCAGCTCCCGCAGGCGCTGCCCGGTCAGGGCAAACACCGCGTTGGCCACCGCCGGCGCCGTGGGCGGCACACCGGCTTCGCCGATGCCGCCGGGTTTGTCGCTGCTGGGCACGATATGCACTTCGACCACTGGCATCTCGTTGAGCCGCAGCACCTGGTAGTCGTGGTAGTTGGACTGCACCACTTGCCCGTTCTTGAGTGTCAGCTTGCTGTGCAAGGCAAAGCCCAGGCCAAAGGTGATACACGACTCCATCTGCGCGGCGATGCTCTGCGGGTTGACCGCAATGCCGCAGTCCACCGCACACACCACCCGGTGCACGCGGATGGCGAGGTTGTCCTGGGACACCTCGGCCACTTGCGCCACATAGCTGCCGAACGACTCATGCACCGCCACACCCAGGGCATGGCCATCGGGCAACGGCGCCTTCCAGTCGGCTTTCTCCACCGCGAGGTTCAGCACACCGAGGTGACGCGGATGGTCCTTGAGCAAGGCGCGCCGGTATTCCACCGGATCCTTGCCGGTTGCCGTGGCCATTTCATCGATCAGCGATTCCATGACAAACGCGGTGTGGCTGTGCCCCACCGAACGCAGCCACAACACGCTGATGCCGGTTTGCGGTGAGTGCAGTTCGATCTGGTGATTGGCCAGCCCACCCATGTAGGGGCTGTCGGCCACGCCTTCGACCGAGGTCTTGTCGATCCCGTCCTTGACCATGCTTGCTTCAAGCGAGGTCCCGGCCATGATCGACTGCCCGACCAGCACATGTTTCCACGCCAGCGGCAGGCCGTCGGCACCCAGCCCGATGCGCGCATGGTGCAGGAACGCCGAGCGGTAATAGCCACCGCGGATGTCATCCTCCCGCGCCCACACGGTCTTCACCGGCGCACCGGCGGCCTTGGCGACATACACCGCTTCGCTGACGAAGTCCGAGGTCGGATTGGCCCGCCGCCCGAAGCCACCGCCGAGAAATTCGGTATGGATCTCGACTTGTTCGGGCTTGAGCCCGGTGATTTTCCCGGCGACCATCTGGTCCAGGGTCTGGAACTGGGTGCCGGTCCAGATTTCGCATTTGTCCTGGGTGATGCGCACCGTGCAGTTCAGCGGCTCCATCGGCGCATGGGCCAGGTAAGGCACGCTGTATTCGACGTCGATGGTCTTGGCCGCTTTCGCCAGCGCAGCCTGGGTATCCCCCGCCTGGCCCGCGTTCAGGCCGGGGGTTTTGGCGAGTTTGCGGAAACTTTCCAGCAGCGCCCGGCTATCGAGTCCGGCGTTCGGTCCCGGATTCCAATCGATTTTCAACGCATCGCGCCCCAGCTTCGCGGCCCAATAGTGATCGGCGATCACCGCGATGCCTGTCGGCACTTGCAGCACTTTGTGCACACCCGGAATCGCCAGCGCCTCGGCCCCTTCAAAGGATTTGACGCTGCCGCCGAATGTCGGTGAACGAGCGACCATCGCGGTCATCAGCCCGTCAAATTGCACGTCCATGCCGAATTTCGCCCGGCCGGTGATTTTCTCCGGGGTGTCCAGGCGTTTGGTGGGTTTGCCGATCAGCTTCCAGTCCTTTGCGTCCTTGAGTTTGATCGAGGCCGGGTCCGGCCGGGGTAGCTGCCCGGCGTCATCGGCCAACTCGCCGTAGGTGGCGCGATGCTCACCGGCGATGACCACGCCCGACTCGGTGCGGATCTCGGACGGCGCGACGTTGAAACGCTTGGCCGCCGCGTCGATCAGCATCAAGCGCGCCGCCGCGCCGGCCTGGCGATAGCGATCGAACTCCATCCAGGTCGAGGTCGAGCCGCCGGTGATTTGCATCCCGCCAAAGCCAGGCAGGCCGTAATCGGCAGCCGAAGCCGGGGAGTGCTCGACGCGGATTTTCGTCCAGTCAGCGTCCAGTTCTTCGGCGATCAGCATGGTCAGGCCGGTCCAGATGCCCTGGCCCATTTCCGAATGGCCCAGCAGCACGGTGACGCTGTTGTCATTGCCAATGCGCAGGAAAGCGTTGGGGGCAAACACATTGCCCTGGTTCTCCGCGCCCATGGCGAACCGGTGAGCACCGGGCATGGCAAACGCCACCACCAGCCCACCGCCCAGCACGGCACTGCCCTTGAGAAAACCACGGCGCGATAACGCGTTGATCCTGTTCATGGTCACCTCAACCCAGCTCGGCGGCGCGCTTGACCGCCGCGCGGATCCGCGGGTAAGTGCCGCAACGGCAGATGTTGCCGGACAGTGCCTGATCGATGTCGCTGTCAGTCGGTTTCGGTATCTTCGCCAGCAACGCCGCTGCCGACATGATCTGCCCGGACTGGCAGTAACCGCACTGGACCACGTCAAGTTCCGCCCAGGCCTGTTGCACCGGATGCGAACCGTCCGCGGACAGCCCTTCGATGGTGAGAATCTTTTGCCCATGGGCCACGGCCGTGGCCGGTGTGATGCACGAGCGCAGTGGCGCGCCGTCGACGTGCACGGTGCAGGCCCCGCATTGGGCAATGCCACAACCGAATTTGGTGCCGGTGAGGTGGGCGACGTCGCGCAAGACCCAGAGCAGCGGCATGTCGGCGGGGACATCCAGCTCCTGATCCTGGCCATTGATGTTCAGGGTCAGCATGGCGCTTATTCCTCAGACTCACGGTGATCTGAAGGGGCGTCGCTGCAGCCTTGTAAAACCTGCGCGCGCCTCGGGTTATCCCTTCAGCTAAGCGCAAATTTCCCGGCAGGCCTTGGCGCATCGACCACCGGTCATGCAAAGGCCGCCTCGGTGGGCGGCCATGGAACCCTTCGCTAGAGCCTTGGCCCCAATAAAATCGCGCTATAGCGCCAGACAAAAAGCGCAAAAGCGCTACACCACAGCAGCGCCGACAGCGCCAATCCGAGAGCGGAAAAAGGCACCAGCCCTACCCGGCACGCACCCGCCAGCAACAACAGGACAAACCCCGCAACGATCGCCCTGGACGGCTGCAACAAACGCCCGGTATGCCCCAGGCTGACCCGCGCAATCATCGCCAGAATCAACCCGCCGATACCGCCGACGGCCAGCGCATGGGTGGCCAGGCTTTGTTGCGGCATCCAGCCCAGGTGCCACAGCGCCATCGCCAGCGTCGCCACCGCGAGCCACGTGTAAGCCAGGTACAGCGACCACAGCAGCGGCACGCGCCACAGGTCGCGGTCATGCCAGCGCCACAGGCGCAGCAGGTGCAATCCACTGATCAGCGCAAACAACAGCGCCAGCCACGCACGCGGGACGTCGTTCAAGCCGCCGGCAAAGGACACCGCCGCCAGCATGGCGCTGATCAGCAACACCTTGCCCGGCAATGAAGGGGCCGCAGGCGTTGCCGGACGGTTCAGGCCGCGCTGGATAAAGAACGGGATCACCCGCCCGCCGATCACGCTCATCAGCGCGCCCACCAGCCACAAGGCGGCCAGCACACCATGGCGTTGCAGATTGGCGTCATCAGCGACAAACCCCAGCAAGGTCAGCGCCTGACACCCGGCGAGCAGCGACACCATCAACAGGATCGGATAATTCTCGCGCTTGCCTGCGGCCACCAGATCGCGCCCCAGCACCCACGCCAGCAGCGGCAGCAATGGAGCCTGCAAGGCCAACAACAAGGGTGCCGGCAGCGGCAGGTACCAGGCCAGTCGCGCCAGCAGCCACACCAGCACCAGGCCGATCAGAGGCCAGCCCTTGAGCCCCGGCCGACCGGTCCAGTTGGGCACGGCTGTCAGGAGGAACCCGGCAATGATGGCCGAGGCGAATCCGAAGGGCATTTCATGTCGATGCCAGGCGAGCATGCCGTCCAGCGGTTGCGCACCGGGCAAGCGACCGTACAGCCACAAGGCCCAGACTGCCACGGCGATGGCGGCGAAACCGGCACCGGCGAGAAAGAACGGGCGAAAGCCCAGGCTGAAGACCGGCGCAGCCGCCAGCCGGCGCATCAAGCCACCACCCGGATCGGGCCTCGGCTCAGCCGGTACTGGGAAAGCAGGCGCATGACATAGCCGATTTTCAACAGGGTCGGGCCGAGAATGGTCATGGCGTGCATGGCCACCAGCATGACAATCGACAGATGACCGTCGTAAAGATAGGCACCGTAGATGCCGGCCAGCAGCATCGCCAGGCCAGCACTGAGCACATGGTTCGACAAGTGAAGAACGTTCTGGGGGTTGTTGAAGAAGTTGAACATTTGGCGTACTCCTGAAGGCGTTCAGTTGTACGTTGCCTGTTTCATGTTCCGTGCCAGTTTATGCCCCTTTGTAAATCAATGACTTCAGGACATCGGAGTCAATTTGACACACAGGCAAAATGGTCGTTATGACACGCATATTAGTCATTACGACAACTTCATCAAATAAAACCGCCCCGAACAACCTAAAAGCAAACCAATATCATTTGCACAGACATAGGCCTTTTGCTTTAATCGCGATCAATTCTTATTTGCACGAGGGCGCGAACCGCCCATGGACATGCGCTCACGATGACGGTTGCCGACTCCTCCTGCGTCCAGAACCTCTACGCCAGCCACCACCACTGGCTGCACGAGTTGCTGCGCCGACGCTTGAACAATGCGTTCGATGCCGCCGACCTGGCCCATGACACCTTCATCCGGGTGCTCAAGCGTCCGCAGGTATTTGACGGGGAAACCCACGAACGCTCTTACCTGGCCACCATTGCCCGGGGCCTTTGCATTGACCACTGGCGTCGTCGCCAGCTGGAACAGGCGTGGCTCGAGACCCTGGCCGCGCAACCCCAGGCCGTTCAGCCCTCGCCAGAGCAGCGGGCGATCATCGTCGAAACCCTGTACGAAGTGGATGCCATGCTCCAGCGCTTGCCCGAACGGGTACGCGATGCGTTCATTCTGGCCCAGGTGCATGGGCTGCCCTACCGGGCCATTGGCGAAGAAATCGGCGTCAGCGAGCGCATGGTGAAAAAGTACCTGGCCCAGGCGCTGATGCACTGCGCAATGCTCGAAGCCGAGCTCGACGGCCTGCTGATCCAATGACCCGCGCCACCCCCAACGCCATCAGCCACGCCAGCCTTGAACAGGCCGCCAGCTGGTACGTGCAACTCAACGATCAACAGTCCAGCCAGCAGGAGCGCGAGCATTGGCAGGCCTGGCTGGCGCAAAGCGGCGAGCATCAGGCCGCCTGGCACTACGTCGAGCGTGTGAGCCAGCGCTTTGCTGTGCTACAGGACAATCAGCAACAAGCGGCCAGCCACGTATTGCGCAACAGCGGCCGCGCCTCCCTGAACCGCCGCCAGACGGTCAAGAGCCTGTTGGTCCTGGTGTCGGGCGGATGGCTCGGCTGGAGCGCCTGGAAGGAAAGCGCCCTGCCCCTGAGCCTGGCCCGATGGACCGCCGACCTCTCCACCGGCACCGGCGAAACCCGGGAAACCCGGCTCAGCGATGGCAGCCGGATCTGGCTCAACGCCCTCAGTGCGCTGAATGTGCGTTTCGACACCGCACAACGGTTATTGCTGTTGCAGGCCGGAGAAGTGTTGATCGACACCGCCAAGGACACGAGCCGCCCGCTGCTGGTGCAAACCGTCGACGGCCGGATGCGTGCGCTGGGCACGCGTTTCAGCGTGCGTCAGGAAGACCGGCGGACATTGCTGAACGTCTACGAAGGCGCAGTCGAAGTCAGGACCGCGCAGGGTCAGGTTCAGGTGGCCGAGGCTGCACAGCAGCTGTCGTTTAGCCAAGACCACATACCGCCACCGAGCGTCGCCTCGGCTAGTCGCGAAGCCTGGCGCCGTGGCCTGTTGCTGGCGGACAACCTGCCACTGGGCCAGTTGCTCGAAGAACTCAGCCGTTACCGTCCCGGGCATCTGGGGTGTGATCCGGCCGTCGCCGGGCTGCCGGTCATGGGGTCGTTCCCGCTCAAGGACACCGATCAGGCCTTGCGGCTGCTGGAAGCGGCGTTGCCGGTGCGGGTGCACAAACCGCTGGAGTGGTGGGTCGACGTCGGCCCAAAAGCCTGATGAAGGTTTTTTCTGGCGCGTCGGTTCCCTTTTGCCTTTTTCACTCGGTTAACCCTTCAAGCACTACGAATGCCGATTGATCCGACTCCCTGGAACCCCATGCCGCGCGCCACCGTTACTCGCAACCGCTTTGCCTTGCACCCGCTGGTGCTGGTGCTGGCGATTGTCTTGCCAGGCCTGGAAGTGTCACGAACTCAAGCCGCCGCCCTCGCTGACAACGAACGGTCCAGCAGCCAGACGCGCCACTACACAATCGCTGCCGGTTCGCTGGTGAACGTCCTCAACAGTTTTGCCGAACAGGCCGGGATTTTTCTCGCCGGCCACAATGACCTCGCTGCCGGCAAACGCAGCCCTGGCCTGAACGGTGTCTACAACCGGGAGCAAGCCTTGCAACGTCTGCTGCAAGGCAGCGGCCTGCTGGCGCAACGCCAAGGGAACAGTGGCTACGTGTTGCACGCCGTTCCTGTCGAACAAGGCGCACTGGAACTGGGGGCGACCAGTATTTCCGCGCAGGCGCCCGGGGCGATCAGCGAGGACTCCCACGCCTACACCATCGGCTCGACGTCTTCAGCCACCGGCCTGCCGCTGTCCCTGCGCGAAACACCGCAATCGGTCACGGTCATCACCCGCCAGCTCATGGACGACCAGGGTGCCACCAGCCTCGTCGACGCCCTGCGCCGCGCTCCCGGTATCAGCGTGCAAAACTACGACAGCGAACGCTGGGAGTTTTCCAGTCGCGGCTTGCCGATCACCAACTTCCAGTACGACGGCGTCAATACCGACTACGACGGTGTCTACGACTACGGCACCACCAGCACCGACATGGCAGCCTATGACCGCGTTGAAATCATCAAAGGCGCGACCGGCCTGATGACCGGGGCGGGTGACCCCTCGGCGACGGTCAATCTGATTCGCAAACGCCCGACCCCGGCATTCAAGGCCTCGATCAGCGGCACCGTCGGCTCCTGGGACAACTATCGCAGCGAAGGCGATATTTCCGGGCCGCTGAGCGCCAGCGCAAATGTCCGCGGCCGGCTTGTGGCCGTCTATCAGGACCGCAGCGCCTACATGGATCACTACCGCAACAGCAAGGACATCGCCTACGGCATAGTCGAAGCCGACTTGACCCCGGACACCCTCGTCAGCGTTGGCATCGACCAGCAGAACACCCGCTCTCGAGGCGCCAGCTGGACCGGTTTCCCGATGTACTACAGCGACGGCTCGCGCACCGATTTCTCGCGCTCCTTCAACCCGGCCACCGACTGGAGCCGTCGCGATTTCACCAACCAGACGCTGTTCGCCTCCGTGCAACAGCAACTGGCCAACGACTGGGCGCTCAAGCTCAGTTACGACCGCAAGCACCGCCAGCACGATACCTTCCTCGCCTCCGCCAGTGGCGGCAATCCGGACCCGGTCAGCGGTAACGGCATGTTCATGTACATGGGAAAGTTCAAGGGCGATCAGGTTCAGGACAACATCGACGTCAACCTCAGCGGTCCGTTCACGCTGGCCGGTCGCGAACACGAATTGATCGCAGGTTTCATGTCGATGAACACGCGCCAGGACATCCCGGTGTACGGCTCGGTGTACCCGCCGGTGGACGGCAGCATCTTCGACTGGCGCGGCGAGTTTGCCAAACCCGAGATCCCCCGGGTCGGCACCGACGACATCGTCCAGCGCCAGACCGGCGCCTACCTGGCCGCCCGGCTCAAACCCATCGATGACCTGACGCTGATCCTCGGCGCGCGCGTCAGCGATTTCAGCGGCCGCGACGACCTGGATTACAGCGACCCGCAGACCACCGACCTGCGCGACAGCTATCGCCAGAGCGGTGTGGTCACGCCGTATGCCGGACTTGTCTACGACCTCGACGACACTTACTCGGTGTACGCCAGCTACACCAGCATCTATCAGCCGCAAATGAGCAAGGACGCCAACCGGCAGTTGCTCGACCCGGTCCAGGGCAACAGTCATGAAGCGGGCATCAAGGCCGAATACTTCGGCGGGCGCCTGAACGCCCGGTTCGCCCTGTACCGCATCGAACAGGACAACATCGCCGAGTATGTCAGTGGCGTCGATACCGAGTCGGTGTACCGGGCCGTCCAGGGCGCCAGCACCAAAGGCTTCGAGATCGAACTGGCCGGCGAATTGCGCGACGGCTGGAACCTGTCGGCCGGCTACACCTACAACCATACCCGCGATGCCGAGGGTGATTACGTCTACAGTTCGGTGCTGCAAACCACTGCACCGGAACAGGTGGTGCGGGTGTTCAGCACCTACCGCCTGTCTGGGGCGTGGGACAGGCTTACCGTCGGCGCAGGCGTGAGCTGGCAAAGTGAATTCTTCGGCAACGTATTGCGCCCCGACCCCGCCGACAGCGTGAACTTCGGCCAGCCCTCGACGATCACCCAGCCGGGCTACGCCCTGGTGGACGCGATGGCGCGCTATCGCTTCAACGAGCACCTGAGCACGACGTTGAACGTGAAGAACCTGTTCGACAAAACCTACTACACCGGGCTTGGCAACTTTGGCACCGGGTTTTACGGCGAACCGCGCACCGTGCAACTGACCACCCGGTGGGACTTCTGATCGCGGGTTGCAACGGCTTTTGGGCGATCTACGGTACTGCCGAACGAACACAGGCTGGCTACGCTGTAATCCTGCATGCATAACCTGCCGAGGAGTGCCCGCCATGCAACGCGTACAAAAACTCACACCCTGCCTGTGGTTCGACGATCAGGCCGAAGAGGCGGCGAAATTCTACTGCTCGATCTTCGATCATTCGAAAATCACCGCCATCACCCATTACGGCCACGCCGGTTTCGAGTTCCATGGTCGGCCGGAAGGCTCGGTCATGACCGTCAGCTTCGAGCTCGACGGGCAGAGTTTCACCGGGCTCAATGGCGGGCCGATGTTCAAATTCAGTGAGGCGGTGTCGTTCCAGGTCAATTGCCTGAGCCAGGAAGAAGTCGACCATTACTGGGGCAACCTGTCGGCCGGTGGCGCGCCCGAGGCCCAGCAATGCGGCTGGCTCAGGGACAAGTTCGGGCTGTCGTGGCAGATCGTCCCCGTCGCCATGATGGACATGATCAAGGACCCCGACACGAAAAAATCGCAACGGGCCATGCAGGCGATGATGCAGATGAAAAAACTCGATATCGCGACGTTGCAGCGCGCCTTTGACGGCGAGAGCTAATACACTCGGGCGCTGACCTGCCGAGGAGTGAGCATGAAGCACGCTGTTGCCAAGAACGCCGACCAGGCCCCGCGCTTCTGGCGCGATGACGCCCTGCCCTTCATCGAAGCCCGCGCCATCGCCGACGGGCGCGAAGTCTGCTACACCCGGCACGCCCACGAGCACTTTTCCATCGGGGCGATCACCGCCGGGCGCAGCACCTATCTGCATGAGCAGTCGGCGTTCGAGGTCAGCGTCGGCACCGTCGTGCTGATGAACCCCGGCGACGTCCACGCCTGCAACCCGATCGAAGACCAACCCTGGTCGTACCTGATGCTGTACGTCGATACGCCATGGTTGACCGATTTACAGCATCAACTCGGGTTCAGCGATGACGCGGCGTTTCGCCGGTTCTCGGCGACCCATACGCGGGACGCCAGCCTGTTTGCCGGCCTGGCGGGCTTGTATGAGCTGTTGGTCGATCCGCAGCAGGATGTGCTGCGCAAACACAGCGTGGCCGTGGAGTTTTTCACTGATCTGCAGCAGCGCTTGAACCCGATCGAGCCACCGCTGCGCGAACCGAATTTCAAGCTCGAGCGTGCCGCCGATTACATCCGCGACCACTGCACGCAAACTCTCAAGCTCGAAGACATCTGCGAGGCGGCGCAATTGTCACCGTCCTACCTGATCCGCGCCTTCAAACAGCATTACGGCATGACGCCCCACGCATTTCTGGTGAACCGGCGAATCCAGTTCGCCCAGGATCAATTGCGCAGCGGCAAGCTGATTGCGGACGTGGCACTGGAAGCGGGGTTCGCCGATCAGGCGCATTTTCAACGAGCATTCAAACAGCATTTGGCGGCGACGCCGGGGCAGTATCGGGGGTGAGCCCGAAGCTTTACCTGAATCTGTGGCCTGGTTGAATTTGTGGTGAGGGGGCTTGCCCCCGTTGGGCTGCGAAGCGGCCCCCGGCGTTCTTTCAGGCATACTTTGCATTCAGGTTTTACGACGGCTGCGCCGCCGAACGGGGGCAAGCCCCCTCGCCACAACAAGCCCCCTCGCCACAGAAGCTGCAGTGACTGCGGCTACGGAAGCAACAGATACACCGCACTCACTACCAGCAGCAACGCCATCAGCCGATTGAACATCCGCATCCCCGCCGGGTTGTTCAAGAACCCACGCAAAAACGTCCCGGCATACGCCCAGCACCCCACCGACACATAGCAGATCACCAGATAAATCGCCGCGAATTGCCAGACCAGGCGCGCCTCGCCATCGGCGACAAACGCGCCCATGCCGGCCACGCAGGCCAGCCAGGCTTTCGGGTTGAGCCACTGCATGATCGCGCCATACAGCATCGACGGGGCTTGCGCGGAATCATTGGCTTGCACCTGCCCATTGTCAGCCGCCAGCTTGAACGCCATGTACAACAGGAAGGCGACACCCGCCCATTGCACCACCTGTGTCAGTGCCGGCCAGCGCTGCAGCAGCTCATGCAGGCCCAATCCCATCAGCACCAGCAGCAAGACAAACCCCAGCGTGGCCCCGGCCACGTGACGCTGGCTGGCCCGGAAGCCAAAGCGCGCGCCAGAACTCAACGCCACGATATTCACCGGCCCCGGCGTGATGGACGCGACCAGCGCAAACGCCGCCATGGATATCATCAGACTCATTGCACACCTTCTTCCATCGAGTTGAACAAGGCCCTCAAGGTAATGAGCCAACCGGTTCGCGTATTGAACAAAACGCCCCTGTCTCGCTATGAGTAGTAATCCACGACGCTTTTCACTTTGGTCAAGGCCAGGCGCAGCGAGTCCATGTCCACCGAGCCCAACGCCAGGCGTATCGCGTGAGGCACATGGGCCGAAATCGCAAAGGGCTCGGCCGGCGACACCGAGACCTGCTCGCGCATCAACGCCATGGCGATCTGGTCGGCCCGGGCGTCTTCCGCCAACGGCAACCAGATGAAGTACGAATTAGGGTGACTGATGGTCTTGAGCCCCGCGAGGACCTCTCGGGCCAGGGCCTGCCTGGCCTGGGCGTCCGCACGCTTTTGCGCCTCCAGCTGGCTGACGGTGCCATCGTCGAGCCAGGCCGTGGCGATGGCGGTCATCACGCCGGGGGTGTTCCAGGTGGTCGCCATGATGGTGCGCTCGAAGGCGGCGATCCATAACGCGGGCGCGGCGATGAAACCTACGCGCAGCCCGGTGGCGACGTTTTTCGACAGGCCCGAGACGTACACCGTTCTCTCCGGCGCCATCTCGGCCAATGGCGGCGGTACGTTTTCGGCAAGGAACGCGTAGGCGGCGTCCTCGATGATCGTCAGGTCGTGGCGGCGCGCTATCGCCACCAGTTGCTCGCGCTGATCGGTGTCCATCACCCAGCCCAAGGGATTGTGCAAGGTCGGCATCGAGTACACGGCCCGCACGGATCGGCTGCGGCAGAGTTTTTCCAGGGCCGGCAGATCAGGCCCAGTGTCCGTGACCGGAATGGGCAGGACTTCCAGATGCAGGGTCTCGGCCAGCGTCTTGAAACCGGGATAGGTCAGCGCATCGGCGGCGATCACATCGCCGGGCTTGAGCAGCGTCATCATCGCTACCGCCAGGCCATGCTGGGCACCGCTGACGATCAACACCTGTTCGGCCGGCACGTTGAGCCCGCGCTGAACCAGATGGCG
The DNA here is from genome assembly GCF_034009455.1 of Pseudomonas sp. P5_109. Classification (NCBI taxonomy): domain Bacteria; kingdom Pseudomonadati; phylum Pseudomonadota; class Gammaproteobacteria; order Pseudomonadales; family Pseudomonadaceae; genus Pseudomonas; species Pseudomonas sp. P5_109. The sequence continues at coordinate 3,134,743 of NZ_CP125380.1, read as the reverse complement.
CGCGACCGCAGCCCGCTCATGCTGGCGCCCAGCGTGGGGCTGGTAACGCAGGAGCGATTCCAGGTCACCGGACAACGCCAACTGACGCAAGGCATTGCGCAACAGATCGGCCTGGCCGGGCAATGACGGGTAGTTGAAATTCAGGTCAAGCATCCCCGCCGCCACCACGTGCTGCGAGATGCCCTGCCCCGGCGGCAGCGAGGTTTCCCGGACAAAGGTCCCGCGCCCGGTTTCGCCGCTGACCAGGCCCATGCCTTCCAGCTCGGCATACACCCGGCTGGCGGTGACCAGTGCCAGACCATGTTCAGTGGCCAGTTGCCGGTGAGTCGGCAGGCGCGTGCCGGGCGGCAACCGCCCGGAACGGATGTCGGCGGCAAAGGCATCCACCAGCGTTTTATAGCGCGATCGTGGCATGTCGAGATGTATCCATGACAATTTTTTGATTGTATCGATAGTCGCTCATACGATGAGTTTCGTGCAATCAGACAATGAGCGTGAGCCAAATGGAACGGACTTCGAACCTGCAACACCGGACGCTGGAAAACAGCACCAGCGGCTGGATCAACGGCCTGATCGGCGTAGTGATTTTCAGCGGCTCGCTGCCAGCGACACGGGTGGCGGTGCTGGAGTTTGATCCGGTGTTCCTGACGGTTGCGCGCGCGACCATCGCTGCCGTCCTGGCGCTGTGCCTGCTGTGGCTGTTCAAGGAAAAACGCCCGGCGCGCCAGCACCTGATACCGCTGTCCATCGTCGCCCTCGGCGTAGTCATCGGTTTCCCTCTGCTGACGGCACTGGCACTGCAATACGTGACGTCCGCGCACTCCATCGTCTTCGTCGGCCTGTTGCCCCTGGCGACGGCGGTGTTCGGCGTGCTGCGCGGCGGCGAGCGGCCACGGGCGGCGTTCTGGATTTTCTCGGTGCTGGGCAGCCTGCTGGTGGTCGGGTTTGCCCTGTCCCAAGGGCTGACCGCCTCCCCGCAGGGCGACATCCTGATGCTGCTGGCCATCCTCGCCTGCGGCCTGGGTTATGCCGAAGGCGCGAAGCTGTCGCGCACCCTCGGTGGCTGGCAAGTGATTTGCTGGGCACTGGTATTGTCGCTACCGGTGGTAGCGGTGCTCAGCTGGATGCGCATGCCGGTTTCGTTCAGCGGCATCAGCATGCCGGCCTGGTTCAGCCTGGCTTACGTCTCGCTGTTCAGCATGCTGATTGGCTTCGTGTTCTGGTACCGCGGGCTGGCCCAAGGAGGCATCGCCGCCGTTGGGCAATTGCAGCTGCTTCAGCCGTTCTTCGGGCTGACCCTGGCTGCCACCCTGCTGCATGAACACGTCAGCATCGGCATGCTGGGGGTCACCGTCGCCGTGATCCTCTGCGTCGCCGGGGCGAAAAAATTCGCCAAGTAATCCCTGGTACGGTGGTTTAGGCCCATGACTGTATGGGTCTGGCCACCCGCGAGCTGTGATAGAAATAGCGCTCTTGCTTCAGGAGCCCACCATGGACCTCGCCACCCTCTCCCTGTTTCTGCCGGCCTGCTTTGCCCTCAACATGGCACCCGGCCCCAACAACCTGCTGTCGGTCAGCAATTCGACCCGCTATGGCTACCGCACCGCGTGCGTGGCCGGCATCGGCCGGTTGCTGGCGTTCGCCGGGATGATTGCCCTGGCCTCGGCGGGGCTGGCGGTGGTGTTGCAGACCTCCGAGCTGCTGTTCTACGCCATCAAGATCCTCGGCGCGGCGTACCTGTTCTACCTCGCCTGGCAATTGTGGCGCGCCGATCCTGGCGTCGAAAACGTGGTCAGCACCGCGCCCGTTGGCACGCTGGCACTGGCCCGACAGGAGTTCCTGGTGGCGGCCGGCAACCCCAAGGCGATCCTGATCTTCACCGCGTTCCTGCCGCAATTCGTCGACTCGACCCACGCCATTGCGCCGCAGTTCGTGGTGCTTGGCGCGCTTTTCCTGGTGCTGGAATGGATTGCCATCGGCGCTTACGCTTACATGGGCCTGCACATGCGTCGCTGGTTCGCCAGGCCGTCGGGCAAGCGGATATTCAACCGCTGCTGCGCCGGGTTGCTGTCGGCGGCGGCTTCGGTACTTCTGATGGCCAGACGCGCCTGAAGGATTGGCTTTTAACGCATGTGGGAGCGGGCTTACTCGCGAAAGCGGAGTGTCAGGCACCTCAATGTTGAATGACACGACGCCTTCGCGAGCAAGCCCGCTCCCACAGAATAAGCCCTCTTTTTCGCTCGGGAATTCACTGTCGATTTTCCGGTGGAGACCACCCATGACGCGATCTATGCTGCGCCCATGAACCTACAAAAAACGCTGCTCCCGCCCCGCACCGAGATGGTTCGCGCCATGCTCGAACGAGACACCTCCTACGAGGGCGTGTTCTTTACGGCGGTCAAGACCACAGGCATCTTCTGCCGCCCCGGTTGCACCGCCCGCAGCCCGAAGCCTGCGAACGTCGAGTTCTTTGCCAACGCCCAAGAGTGCCTGGCGGCGGGCTACCGCGCCTGCCTGCGCTGCAAACCGCTGGACAATGCCGCCAGCGCGCCGGACTGGGTGCAGTCATTGTTCAAGTCGGTAGATGCCGACCCGGAGCAGCGCTGGACCGACGCCCACTTACTGGCCGCAGGCATCGAACCGCTGAAACTGCGGCGTTGGTTCAAGCAGCACTTCGGCATGACCTTCCATGCGTGGCTGCGCGCCCGACGCTTGGGCATGGCATTGGGCGGGATCAAACAGGGCGACTCCATCGACGGCGTTGCGTTCGATTCCGGCTACGAGTCCCTGAGCGGTTTCCGCGATGCCTTTCAGAAGTCGTTTCACATCACCCCGGGCCGCGCCGCCAACAGCGAGCCACTGCTGTTCACCCGCCTGACCACGCCGCTAGGGCCGATGATCGCCATGGCCGAACGCCGTGGGCTGGTGCTGCTCGAGTTTCTCGACCAGGCATCGCTGAGCCCGGAAGTTGAAGCACTGCAAAGCCGTTTCGGTTATGCCGTGGCACCGGGGCACAACCTGCATTTGCAGCAGATCGAAGCGCAATTGTCCGCCTATTTCGCCGGCACGCTCACCGAGTTCAGCGTGGCCTTGCACATGCCCGGCAGCGAGTTCTCGCGCCGGGTCTGGGCCGAACTGGCGAAGATCCCCTACGGCCGGACCACCACCTACGGCGCCATCGCGGCGATCCTGGGCAAGCCCGGCGCCAGCCGAGCAGTAGGCCTGGCCAACGGGCATAACCGCTTATCGATTGTCGTGCCCTGCCACCGGGTGATCGGCGCCGACGGCTCGTTGACCGGCTACGCTGGAGGCCAGCCGCGCAAGGCGTTTCTGCTCAGGCTGGAGAACGCGGCGGTGCAGTACACGGAGCAACTTGCGTTCTGACCCCTCATGTCTTTTGCAAAAGGAAGGAAGCTCGATGGACAGGCTCGACGATCAACTGCACCAACTGCATCACGATGGCTTGCTGATCCTCACCAATGTCGCCGACGCCGCCGGGGCGCGGCTGGTGGAGCAACTGGGCAACAAGGCCGTGGCTACCAGCAGCGCGGCCGTGGCCTGGGTGCATGGCTACCCGGATGGCAACGCCCTGCCCCTTGAGCGACTGGTCTCGACGGTCGAGTCGATTGCCCGGGTCATTTCGGTGCCGCTGACCATCGACATCGAGGCGGGTTATTCCGATGACCTGGATCAGGTGGCCCAGGTGGTTGACGCGGTGATCGCCGCCGGTGCTGTCGGGATCAACATCGAAGACGGCTCCTCGCCGCCGGAGTTGCTGGTACGCAAGATTGAAACCGCGCGCCAGGTGGCCGATCGCCGTCAGGTGAACCTGTTCATCAATGCACGCACCGATGTCTACCTGCGCGGCCTGGTGCCTGCCGAAGACCGCGTCGCCGAAACCCTCAGGCGCGCCGCACTGTATCAGGCGGCCGGGGCCAACGGCCTGTTCGCGGCCGGCGTTACCGCCGAGTACGAGATCAAGGCGCTGTGCCACGGCACCTCGCTGCCGCTCAATGTGCTCGGCTTCCCGGGCCTGCCGTCGCCCACAGAGCTCGAGGCACTCGGCGTTCGTCGCCTGAGCGCCGGTTCAGGCATCGCCGAATTCCTCTACGGCGCCATGGCCGGCATCGCCAAAAGCTTTCTGCAAACCGGCAAGTTCGACAGCCATGACCTGAAGGCGTTGACCTATGGCGAAGTGAACGCCCTGTTGAAACCGTCCGGGAAAGCCTGAGCCCATGTCCGACGGCTATCTGGCCGCCAGCCGGTTCCTGGCCGCCATCGATGAAGACTGGCGCCGCCACATCGACGCCATCGGCCCGTGCCTGCACCAACCGCATCCGGCGCGTGATCCCTATGAGTCGCTGGTGCGGGCGATTGCCTATCAGCAACTGCACGCCAGGGCCGGCGATGCGATTGTCGGCCGACTGCTGGCGCTGTTCGGTTCGGGTGCATTTCCCCGGCCTGAACAGATCGTCGCGACCGATTTCGAGCAGATGCGCAGTTGCGGGTTTTCCGCGAGCAAGATCGCGACCATCCAGGGCATCGCCCAGGCATCCCTGGACGGCGTGGTGCCGGATTACGCCACGGCGCTGGCCATGGAAGACGAGGCGTTGATCGAGCGTCTGATCACGTTGCGCGGTGTCGGGCGCTGGACCGTGGAGATGCTGCTGATCTACAGCCTGGAGCGGCCGGACATCCTGCCGGCCGATGACTTTGGCGTGCGTGAGGGTTATCGACGGCTCAAGGGGCTGGACGTGCAGCCGACGCGCAAGCAAATGATCGAGATCGGGTTGGGGTGGAGCCCTTACCGGACGGTGGCGGCCTGGTATTTGTGGCGGGTGCCAAACAAATAGACCGCGTTATCGTTCTTCGCGAGCAAGCCCGCTCCCACATTCGACCGCATTCCCATGTCAGAACTCGGTTAAATGTGGGAGCGGGCTTGCTCGCGAAGACGTCAGCCCAGTCAACACATCACCCGAAACAGATCACAACCCCGACTTCAACCGACTGAACGCCCGAATCAACGCCCGGTTGAACGCCTTGCCATTGTCATTCTTGCTGTACAGCGAAGCCTTGACCGCGGCCGGCGGATACGTCCCCGGATCGTTGCGAATCGCCGAGTCGACCAAGGCGTCCGCCGCCGTGATCGCATTGGCGTAATGGATGGTGTCGGTGATCGGCGCAATCACTTCCGGGGTCATCAGGTAGTCCATCAATGCCAGGCCGGCCTGCGGGTGCGGCGCATCCTTGGGAATGACCATGGCGTCGAACCAGATCAACGTGCCCTCCTTCGGAATCCGGTACTTGAGCGAATACGGTTTGCCCGCCGCCTCGGCCTGGCCGGCCGCGATGCCCACGTTGCCGTTCCACGACATCGCCACGCAGGTGTTACCGTTGGCCAGGTCGCTGATGTTCAGGTCGTTGTCGAAGTAGCGAATGTACGGCCGAATTTTCGCCAGTTGCTGCTCAGCCAGTTTCAGGTCGTCGAGGTTCTGCCGGTTGATGTCCAGCCCCATGTATTTCATGACCGCCGCAAACACTTCATTGGGATCGTTGAGCAGGCTGACCCCGCAATCGGCGAATTTCGCGACCACGGCCGGGTCGAACAGCATGGCCCAACTGTCGGTCGGTGCGTCGGGCAGGCGCTGCTTGACGGCCTCCTCCTGAAAGCCCACGCCCGTGGTGCCCCAGGCGTAGATCCCGGCATAACGATTGCCCGGATCGAACACCGCCATGTGCTGGCGGAACTCTTCGCCGACACCAGCAAAGTGCGGTAGCTGCTGTTTGTCCACCGTCTGCACCGCGCCACTCTCGATGGCGCGCGACAGGTGCTGCCCCGCCGTCAACACCAGGTCGTAGCCACTGCGACCGGTGAGCAGCTTGGTCTCGACGGTTTCCAGTGAGTCGAAATGATCGGCCACCACATGGATGCCGGTTTTCGCTTCAAAATTCTTCAAGGTGTCCGGGGCCAGGTACTCGCCCCAGATGTACAGGTTGACCACCGGCTTGGCGGTATCGGCGGCCTGCACACACAGGGGTGCAAGCACCAGCAGTATTGCTTGAGTCAGTTTGTGCAGGCCCATATTTACACTCCTTTGCCCGCGTACTGCGGCATGGTGATGCACGCGACGTTGCCGCCGCCGAGGAGGATTTCCCGGGAGTTTTCGATACCGACGATGCTGTGTTTCGGGAACAGCTCGGCCAGGGTCGCCAGCGCCACCTTGTCGTTGCGATCACCGAACAGCGGCACCACGATCGAACTGTTGCCGGCGTAGTAGTTGATGTACGACGCACAGATCTTCGTCCCGGCCTGGCGTGTATGGCTGCTGTCCTGCTGATCCAGGCCTTCGGCCTCTTCGGCGGTCCACTCCAGCACATCCGGTTGCGGCAGCTTGTGCACGATCAACTCGCGGCCACGACTGTCGCGGGTGCTGCGCAGGATGTCGTAGGCCTCCTGATAGATTTCCCACTGCGGGTCGTCGCGGTTGTCGGTCCATTGCAACACCACTTCGCCGGGACGCACGAAGCACGCGAGGTCGTCGACATGGCCATCGGTTTCGTCGAACTTGCAGCCCCGTGGCAGCCAGATCACCTGCTCGGCGCCGAGGTAATCGGTGAGGCGACGGGTGACTTCGTCCTTGCCCAGATGCTGGTTGCGATTGCGGTTGAGCAGGCACTGTTCGGTGGTGAGGATGCTGCCTTGGCCGTCGCTCTGGATGCCGCCCAGTTCGGCGATCAGCGGCGCGCGATAACGGTCGAAGCGTTCGATTTCGAGGATCTTGCTGGCGATCTGGTCGTCCTTGTCCCACGGGTAGTACAGGCCACCGTCGAGGCCGCCGTAGGCGTTGAATTCGAAGTCGACGCCGCGCACTTCGCCGCTCTGGTCATTGACCACAAAGCACGGGCCGCTGTCGCGGAACCAGGTGTCGTTGCAGGTCATTTCCACCACGCGCACTTGCGGCGGCAACTGCCGGCGCGCGGTGGCGAACTGGGCCGCCGAGGCGCAGACGGTGACCGGCTCGCTCATGGAAATGGCGGTGACGATCTGCACCCAGACTTTCTGCGCAGGCTTGGCACCATTGCGCCAGACGTCGGTGCGCTCTGGCCAGCCGAGCCAGCAACCGGACTTGGCTTCGAATTCGCCGGGCAGACGGAAACCGTCCTGTTTGGGGGTGGTGTCGAGCAAACGGGCCATGGTCAAACCTCTTCAGCAGGGATTGGAATGACCACAGGCTAAGGGCGTTGGCGACTGGCCCGCCAACGATGATTATTGCGGAATACTTGAGTTCAACTCATCAATCGAGCAATTGATCGTTGAACCATTCCAGCATCTGCGCCACCGCCGGCCGCTCCAGCCGCACCCGCTCGCACACCAGCGCGTATTGGCCGAGCGCGGTCATGCTCGAGGTAAACGGACGGACCAGGCGACCACTGAGCAAGTCTTCCTGGGCTGTCAGGTTGTCACCCATGGCCACGCCCTGCCCCTGGGCGGCGGCCTCCAGTGCCAGCCCGGCGTGGGCGAAATACAGCTGCCGGTCGGGGCGTTGGTCGCCGGCATGGCTGGTGAGCCACGCGGTCCAGGTCTTGCCGTCCTGGTCGTCGTGCAGCAGGCAATGGCGAACCAGGTCCTTCGGGGTTTTCAGCGTGCCCTGGTTGAACAGGCCGGGGCTGCACACCGGGAAGAACTGCAACGCCGGCAGAGGCCGGACGAAATACGCCGTGCTGTCCACCGGGCCAGTGCCGTAGGTGATCGCCAGGTCGATGTCCTCCCCGGGCGCCGTGGCGTCGATCGGTTGTTCGTACAGATGCAGGGTGATGTGCGGATAGCGCGCATAGAAATCCGTGAGCCGGCTCATCAGCCACTTTTGCGCCAGCTCGGCGGTGACCGCCAGGCGCAATACGGCGAGGGATGAAGGGTCGCGCAGTTCATCGCAGGCATCGCCAATCAGCTCGAACGCCTGCTGCAAGCTCTGCATCAGGCGCCCGGCCGCCAGGGTCGGGCGAATCTGCCGGCCTTCGCGCACGAACAGCGACACACCGAGCTGCTCTTCGAGTTGGCGAATCTGGTGGCTGACCGCACTGTCAGTGACACATAGCTCGGCCGCCGCCCGGCCGAAATGGGCATGGCGGGCGGCGCATTCGAAGGTGCGCAGGGCTGCCAGGGAAGGTAATCGTCGCATTGGGTTTTGATCCCGGTTTTTTAGAGGGCCATGCTGACTTGGCCGTTGGTGGGCGTCCAGTGGGACCGCGTTATCGTTCTTCGCGAGCAGGCCCGCTCCCACATTTGGAACGCAATCCCCTGTGGGAGCGGGCTTGCGAAGAGGCCGGCGCATTCACCACCCCTCCAACGGCCTATCACGCGGGCTGATCAACGATGACACGCCCCAAAACCCGGCGCATGTTGATGCCTCAACCGGAGGGATACGCCATGCTCGACACACTCAAACAGATCAACTCGACCTCGGCCTTCAACCGCTGGGCCGGCTTCGAAGTGACCCGCGCCGAAAGCGGCGAAGCCGAACTCACCCTGGCTTTTCGCGAAGCCGACATGGCGCAATACGCCGGCTTCCTGCATGCCGGCCTGATTGGCGCGATGCTCGATACCGCCTGCGGTTTTGCCGCCGGGACGGTCGCCGGCAACGTGCTGGCCTCGCACTTCTCGGTCAATTGCCTTGCGCCTGCGGTGGGTGAAGTGTTCATCGCCCGGGGTCGCGTGGTGAAGGCCGGCAAGAAGCAGGTATTCGCCCGCGCCGAGTTGTTCGCGCAAAGCGGCGATCAGTTGAAACTGGTGGCGACCGGCGACGCGATTCTGGTGCCTGTCCAATAGCCGCGACGGTCTAGGCTGTCCTGGGTACGTCCAAGACAGCCGGAGGCTCTCATGCAACTCGAAGGTTCCTGTCATTGCGGCGCGGTGTCGTTCAGCCTGACCAGCGCCCACCCCTACCCTTACCAGCGTTGCTACTGCTCGATCTGTCGCAAGACCCAAGGTGGCGGCGGCTATGCGATCAACCTCGGGGGCGATGCCGCCAGCCTCAAGGTTCGCGGGCGCAAGCACATCGCGATCTACCATGCGCGGCTCAAGGAGGAAGGCGACAAGCGCGCCCACAGCAGCACCGCCGAGCGGCATTTCTGCTCGGTATGTGGCTCGGGCCTGTGGCTGTTCAGCCCCGAATGGCCTGAGTTGGTTCACCCCTTCGCCTCGGCCATCGACACGCCGCTGCCGGTGCCGCCGGAGCACACGCACCTGATGCTCGGCTCGAAAGCGCCGTGGGTGGAGGTCCAGGCGCAGCCCGGGGATCAGCAGTTCGAACGGTACCCCGAAGAATCCATCGCCCAGTGGCATGAACGTCTCGGCCTGGCTCGCTGAGAATAATTATCAATTTTTTTCACACGGCAGTTCCCCTTTGCGTTTTTCGTTCGGTTAACCCCTCAGAAGCACTTCAACTACCGATCGATTCGATGCAAAGGGATCCCCATGTCGCACCAGCTTGTCGCCCGTTTCCGTTTTGCCTTGTGCCCTCTGGCGCTGGCCCTGCCCGCCGCCCTGCTGAGCCTCGTTGCCCACGCTGCTGAAACCGATGCCGAAAAGAAGCCGGCCAGGGACGACGGCGTACTGCAACTGGGCGCCACGACCATTTCCGGCCAGGCACTGGGCGCCACCACCGAAGGCACTCACTCGTACACCACCGGATCCACGTCTTCGGCCACCGGCCTGCCCCTGTCGATCCGCGAGACGCCGCAATCGGTGACGGTCATCACCCGCCAGCAGATGGACGACCGTGGTGTGCAGAGCGTCGGCGATGCTCTGCGCAACACCCCCGGCATTTCGACGCAGAAGTACGACAGTGACCGTACCGAATTTTCCGCCCGTGGCTTTGCCATCACCAACTTCCAGTACGACGGCATCAACATTCCGTATGACGGTGTCTACGGTGAAAACCCTGCCAACGGCGACGACGCGTCCAGCCTGGACCGCATCGAGATCGTCAAGGGCGCGACCGGCTTGATGACCGGTGCGGGCGACCCGTCCGCCACCGTCAACCTGATCCGCAAGAAGCCGACCAAGGAATTCAAGGCGTCGATCAGTGGGACCGTCGGTTCGTGGGACGCCTATCGCAGCGTCGGCGACATTTCCGGCTCGCTGAACGATTCCGGCAGCGTGCGTGGCCGCTTCGTCGGCGCCTATTCCGACAAGAACTCCTACCAGGACCATTACAGCCAGAAGAAAGACCTGTTCTACGGCATTCTCGAAGCCGACCTGACACCCGACACCCTGCTGACCTTTGGCGTCGACAAGTCAAGCGCCACCCCGCGCGGTTCGTCCTGGACCGGCAACCCGGTGTACTTCTCCGATGGCGGGCGTACCGACTTCCCGCGTCACTTCAACCCGGGCGCCGACTGGAGTCGTCGCGACTTCGACGACATCACCTACTTCGCCTCCCTGGAGCAGGCCCTGGCCAACGACTGGAAGTTCAAGGCCACCTTCGACCAGAAAACCACCGATCACGACACTCGACTGGCCTCGGCCAGCGGCGGCAACCCGGACCGCGCAACCGGCGAAGGCATGTTCCTGTACTGGGGGCGCTGGGAAGGTCATCGCGTGCAAAACACCGCTGACGTCAACGTCTCCGGCCCCTTTACCCTGGGTGGCCGCGAACATGAGCTGACGGCGGGCTTCATGGCTTCCCACTCGCGCCAGACCGGCGCGACCTTCGACACCAGCGCTTTTGCCACGGTCCCGGGGGGCATCTACGACTGGAACGGCGATCTGCCAGAACAGAACTTCCCGAAAAACGGCAAATACGAACGCACCCAGAGCCAGAACGGCCTGTACCTGGCCACGCGCCTGCACGCGACCGACGACCTGTCGATCATCCTCGGCAGCCGCTTGAGCACCTACAAGTACAATGAAGACTATTCGTACTATCCGGGTGTCGGCCTGGATGACACCCATGCCAGCTACAAGGAACATGGCGTGGTCACGCCTTATGCCGGCGTGGTTTATGACCTGGACGACACCTATTCGGCCTACGCCAGCTACACCAGCATCTACCAGCCGCAAACCTACAAGGACATCAACGGTTCGACCCTGGCTCCGGTCGAAGGCGACAGCTACGAAGCCGGCCTGAAAGCCGCTTACTTCGACGGCAGACTGAACGCCAGCCTGGCCTTCTTCCGCATCGAACAAGACGGTGTCGCCGAATCGATCGGCACCAACCCGGTGACCAACGAAGGCATCTACAAAGCCATCGACGGCGCAACCACCAAAGGCGTGGAACTGGAACTGGCCGGTGAAGTGACCGATGGCTGGAACGTGTCGGCCGGCTACACCTACGCCCGCACCCGTGACGCCGATGAACAGCGCATCTTTGGCTTCCCGCTGTCGACCAGCAAACCGGAACACGTCGTGCGCACGTTCACCACCTACCGCCTGCCCGGCGCACTGGATCAGGTGACCATCGGTGGCGGCATCAGCTGGCAGAGTGCGTTCTACGGCAAGATCTACAGCCCGACCGTGGGCGACTACACCCGCATCAAGCAAGGCGGCTACACCCTCGTCGACCTGATGAGCCGCTACCAGTTCAACGAGAACCTGAGCTTCACCGTCAATGCCAACAACGTCTTCGACAAACGCTACCTGACGGGACTGGGCAACTTCGACACCACCTACTACGGCGAACCACGCAACGTGATGCTGACCACAACGTGGGATTTCTGAAGCGGAACGCCTGACACGAAAAACCGGCCAACTGACCTAATGCTGTTCAGTTAAGGAAATTGTAGGAGCGAGCTTGCTCGCGATGGACTCAAGAGCGCCGCGTTTAGCCAGTAAATACGCGTTATCGTTAACGACCATCGCGAGCAAGCTCGCTCCTACAGAGGACCACATTCGCTTAAGTGAACAGCATTGCCCCAACTGGCCGGTTTTTTTCTTCACGCAACCCCGGAAACAGGCATGATCCTTACGCTTGGGACGGCCCTTTCAGTTCGACCTGGTTGCCGTCCGGATCGAAGCAATAGATAGACAGCCCACGGCCGTCGGCGCCGAAGCGCACGGCGGCTTTCTCGGGAGTCAGGCCGAAGGACTGTAAGTGACTGATCAGCGCTTCCTCGTCGAACGGTTCGATGCGCAGGCAGAAATGATCGACGTTGCGCCGCTCGCGGGCTGCGGCAGCACCGCCCTTGCGGCCGAGCTCGCCATGAATGTCGACGAGGTCGATCATCGAGGTGCCCGCACGCAAGTGCACCATGCCCAGATCGTCGCGGCGCTTGACCAGTTCGGCACCGAAAACCTCGCCGTAAAAAGTGATGCTTCGTTCGAGATCCTCGACGCGCAGGACAATGTGATCGATATGCTTGATCGTGAATGCTTGCATTGGGATGATTCCTGAAAATACCGTCTACAGCATGACCGGTGACCCGTTGACTGTAGTTCAGGACCACAAAAAATCACTGGCGACTTTTCGGTGCAAGCGCCACCGCCGCGCAACCGGGCAGCGCCTGCAGGGGTTACGCCGCAGCCGGTACACCGCTGTGGAAACGGAACTCCACATCCGGGGATTCGATGAGCTCCTGCTCGGCGGCGCGGACCTTGTCGATCACCTGGGCAATGTCCTTGGCGTCGCCGTACTGGTAAGCCAGCTTCAGGTACCCCTGGAAATGCCGGGCCTCGCTCTTGAGCAAACCGAAATAGAACTTGCCCAGCTCCTCGTCCAGATGCGGCACCAGCGCTTCGAATCGCTCGCAACTGCGGGCCTCGATGAACGCCCCCACCACCAATGTATCCACCAGCTTTACCGGCTCGTGACTGCGCACCACCTTGCGCAGCCCCGAGGCATAACGCCCCGCCGACAGCTGGCGCAATTCGATCTTGCGGCGTTTCATCAGGCGCATGACCTGTTCGTGGTGCACCAGTTCTTCCCGGGCCAGGCGCGACATCATGTTGATCAGATCGACGTGGGAGTGATACTTGGCGATCAGGCTCAACGCGGTGCTGGCGGCCTTGAATTCGCAGTTCTTGTGGTCGATCAGCAGGGTTTCCTGATCGGCCAGCGCGGCCTGGATCCAGCCGTCGGGGGTGCGGCAGCCAAGGAACTCGTGAATTTCGGGAAGGATCATGGGGCTCACGGAAAAATAGGTTCAAAACGAAGGGCGCCGATTATACCGGCCTGCCCGCAGACCACCAGTCGCCAACCGTTGATATGCATCAAGTCACCGAATCGTCGGCAGCAACTATAGTTGTGCAACGCCGTGCCTTTTCATTTTCAGGAGATAGCGATCATGCAAGCCGTACGCAGCATTCTGGTGGTCATCGAACCCGAACACTCCGAAAGCCTGGCGCTCAAACGGGCGAAGCTGATCGCCGGTGTGACCCAGGCCCAGTTGCATCTGCTGGTGTGCGACCCCAAGCATGATCACAGCGCCATGTTGGGTGTGCTCAAGGCCGCTTTGCTGGAAGACGGTTACAACGTCACCACCGAGCAGGCCTGGAACCAGAGCCTGCATCAAACCATCATCGATGTGCAGCAAGCCGAAGGCTGTGGTCTTGTGGTGAAGCAGCACTTTCCCGACAGCGCACTGAAAAAGGCCCTGCTGACACCCGAGGACTGGAAATTGCTGCGCGAATGCCCTTCCCCGGTACTGTTGGTGAAAACCGCTGGCTCATGGAAAGACAAAGTGATCCTGGCAGCTGTCGACGTGGGCAACGCCGACGGCGAACATCGCCACCTGCACGACACCATCATCGATCATGGCTATGACATTGCAACCCTGGCCAAGGCGCACTTGCACGTGATCAGCGCCCACCCGTCGCCGATGCTGTCGTCGGCCGACCCGACGTTTCAACTCAGCGAAACCATCCAGGCGCGCTACCGCGAGCAATGCAAGTCGTTCCAGGCTGAATTCGACATCGACGATGAACACCTGCACATCGAGGAAGGCCCGGCGGACGTGTTGATTCCGTTCATGGTGCACAAACTGCAGGCGGCGGTGACGGTGATCGGTACCGTGGCGCGTAGCGGGTTGTCAGGGGCGTTGATCGGTAATACGGCGGAAGTGGTGCTTGATGCGGTGGAGAGCGATGTACTGGTGCTCAAGCCGCAGGAGATCGAGGATCATCTGGAGGAAATGGCCGTCAAGCGTTGAGGCCGAACATGCTTTTGTGGCGAGGGGGCTTGCCCCCGTTGGGTCGCGAAGCGGCCCCCTGCATTCCGGCAGATGTACTGTGCCAGCTCAATTTGCGACGGCTGCGCCGCCGAGCGGGAGCAAGCTCCCTCGCCACAGTTCGGTGGCTCAGCCGCCGAAGGCGTCCTTGAGGAACCCCGGCGCAATGTAGCGCTGGTAATGCGCCTCGGAGAGCAGGAAAAATTCCCGATCAATGGCATCGCGCAATTCCGGCAGGTTCCACTCGCGAAACTCCGGCAGCAACACCATCCCGTAAGCTTCCAGATTATTGATCACCCGCGCGCCCCGGGCGATCAACTGGTAGGCCCAGCAATATTCCGACTGATGGGGCACGAAACGGATCTTGCGCTGTTCCAGTTGCATTCGCAGCAATGCCGGGTCGAAAATTTCCACCTTGGCGGCCATCACCTGGGACAGCAACTGCTCGAGACGCAGCCATACCGCGCGCTTTTCTTCCTCGTTGTAACCGTTCCAGTGGATCACTTCATGGTGGAAACGCTTGCAGCCACGGCACACCAGGTCACCGTAAACAGTGGAGCAAAGGCCGACGCACGGCGTCTTGATGGTCTGATTGGGCATAGGTAGGCAAAAACGCGAAAAGCAGAACAGGCCGGCATGTTAGCCCTTTGTCCGATATTCATCACCCCTCAAAGTCAAAGGGTTAAGGTCAATGGCACCTTGCTGGCCGCCTCCACCAAAGTCCAATAAAACCTGACTTACCTTAATTTTTTTTTTGCCGTAGAATCAGCCTGCCTTTTTAGGCGCCAATGTCCGTTAGAAGCTGTTTTCAAAGCGTCACGAGCACAGTCGTTCCTTCAGAGCGGTGTTGGCGATGGGTTTTTCCAGCGGGGAAAAGCCCAACGCCAACCCTCATCAGCTCCCGTTCTGCAGGCGTAAAACTTTGAAAGCAGCTTCTGTAAGGAATTGTCGGTAATTCTGGCTAAGTGGCTCACAACGCCATGCAGCGCATGAGTACGGCAATTTCGGGATGAGCGTCCCGGACACCCATTTGGGACCACTGATGAGGGTAATAACTGTGCTTGAAGCCTACCGCAAACATATCGAAGAGCGCGCAGCACTGGGTATCGTTCCCCAGCCGCTAAACGCCGAACAAACTGCAGGCCTGGTCGAGCTGCTGAAAAATCCCCCGGCTGGCGAAGAAGCATTCCTCGTTGACCTGATCACCAATCGCGTTCCGCCAGGCGTGGACGAAGCAGCCTATGTAAAGGCCGGCTTCCTGTCCGCCCTCGCCAAAGGCGAAGCCAAATCCCCCCTGATCGACAAGAAGCGCGCTGTTGAACTGCTCGGCACCATGCAGGGCGGCTACAACATCGTGACGCTGGTCAACCTGCTGGACGACGCCGAACTGGCTCCGGTAGCTGCCGAAGAACTCAAGCACACCCTGCTGATGTTCGATGCCTTCCACGACGTGGCTGAAAAAGCCAAGAACGGCAACGTTCACGCCAAAGGCGTCCTGCAATCCTGGGCGGACGGCGAGTGGTTCGTGAAGCGCCCGACCCTGGCCGACAAAATCAGCCTGCGCGTGTTCAAGGTCACCGGCGAAACCAACACCGACGACCTGTCCCCTGCTCCTGATGCCTGGTCCCGCCCGGACATCCCGCTGCACGCCCTGGCCATGCTGAAAATGGCTCGCGACGGCATCGTGCCTGACGCACAAGGCGTCACCGGTCCGATGAAGCAGATCGAAGAGATGCGCAACGCCGGCTTCCCGATCGCCTACGTCGGTGACGTGGTCGGTACCGGTTCTTCGCGTAAATCGGCCACCAACTCGGTGCTGTGGTTCTTCGGTGACGACGTTCCTTACGTGCCGAACAAGCGCGCCGGCGGTTTCTGCTTCGGCAGCAAAATCGCTCCGATCTTCTACAACACCATGGAAGATGCTGGCGCACTGCCAATCGAATTCGACGTTTCCAACATGCACATGGGCGACGTGATCGACCTGTACCCGCATGCTGGCAAAGTCTGCAAGCACGGCACCGACGAAGTCCTGACCACCTTCGAAATGAAGACCCCGGTCCTGTTGGACGAAGTACGTGCCGGCGGCCGTATCCCGCTGATCATCGGCCGTGGCCTGACCGAGAAGGCTCGCACCGAGCTGGGCCTGGCACCTTCGGACCTGTTCAAGAAGCCTGAAGCACCGGCTGAAAGCACCAAGGGTTTCACCCTGGCGCAGAAAATGGTCGGCAAGGCTTGCGGCGTGACCGGCGTTCGTCCGGGCACCTACTGCGAACCGAAGATGACCACCGTGGGTTCCCAGGACACCACCGGTCCCATGACCCGCGACGAACTGAAAGACCTGGCGTGCCTGGGCTTCTCGACCGATCTGGTGATGCAGTCCTTCTGCCACACCGCGGCTTACCCTAAGCCGATCGACGTGACCACCCACCACACCCTGCCTGACTTCATCATGACCCGCGGCGGTGTTTCCCTGCGTCCGGGCGACGGCATCATCCACTCGTGGCTGAACCGCATGCTGCTGCCAGACACCGTCGGTACCGGTGGTGACTCGCACACCCGTTTCCCGATCGGCATCTCGTTCCCGGCCGGTTCCGGCCTGGTCGCGTTCGCCGCTGCCACCGGCGTCATGCCGCTGGACATGCCTGAGTCGATCCTGGTTCGCTTCAAAGGCGAACTGCAGCCAGGCGTCACCCTGCGTGACCTGGTTCACGCCATTCCTTACTACGCGATCCAGGCTGGCCTGCTGACCGTAGAGAAGAAAGGCAAGAAGAACGCCTTCTCCGGTCGCATCCTGGAGATCGAAGGTCTGCCTAAGCTGACCGTCGAGCAAGCCTTCGAACTGTCTGACGCCTCGGCTGAACGTTCGGCTGCCGGTTGCACCATCCAGCTGTCCAAAGAGTCGATTGCCGAGTACCTGCAGTCCAACATCACCCTGCTGCGCTGGATGATCGGCGAAGGCTACGGCGATGCACGTACTCTGGAACGTCGCGCTCAAGCGATGGAAGCCTGGCTGGCCAACCCTGAGCTGCTGCAAGCGGACAAAGACGCTGAATACGCTGAAATCATCGAGATCGACCTGGCCGACATCAAGGAGCCAGTGCTCTGCGCGCCGAACGACCCGGACGACGCTCGCCTGCTCTCCAGCGTTGCTGGCGAGAAGATCGACGAAGTGTTCATCGGTTCGTGCATGACCAACATCGGTCACTTCCGCGCTGCCGGTAAACTGCTGGAACAGGTCAAGGGTCAGTTGCCAACCCGTCTGTGGCTCTCGCCGCCGACCAAGATGGACGCTCACCAGCTGACCGAAGAAGGCTACTACGGCATCTACGGCAAGGCCGGCGCGCGCATGGAAATGCCGGGCTGCTCGCTGTGCATGGGTAACCAGGCACGTGTAGAGCCGAACTCGACCGTTGTGTCGACTTCGACCCGTAACTTCCCGAACCGCCTGGGTGACGGCGCGAACGTCTACCTGGCTTCGGCTGAGCTGGCGTCCGTGGCTTCCATCCTGGGTCGCCTGCCGACCGTCGAGGAGTACATGGAATACGCTGGCAAGATCGACAGCATGGCGGCCGATGTCTACCGCTACCTGTCCTTCGACCAGATCGCCGAGTTCCGTGAAGCCGCTGCGAACGCCAACATCCCGGTCGTTCAAGCCTAACGTTGCAACGCAATGAAAAACGCCGCCCATCGTGAGATGAGCGGCGTTTTTTATGCCTGAAGACTCACCTGTGGGGGAGCTTTTGTGGCGAGGGGGCTTGCCCCCGTTCGGCTGCGTAGCAGTCGTAAATTCGGTCAGCACTGTTTAGTTATGGAAATGCAGGGGCCGCTGCGCGACCCAACGGGGGCAAGCCCCCTCGCCACACAAGCCCTCCCACAAATTATGTGTTCAACCTGAGCGCCTGCTGCACCGCTCCATCCACACTCAACCCACTCAGCACCACCCCGCTTACCGCCACCTGCGGCAACACCGCCAACGCCAATTGTGCGTCGTCCTTGAGACGCGCCAGAATCAGCCGTTTGCCCTCCTGATGCACCCGCACAAAAAACTCCTGCAATGCCTCGATGCTGGTGCCATCCAGATCGGGGGACTCCTCAAGACTGAGAATCACCGTATGAACCGGCGTTTGCGAATGCCGGATCAAGCGCAAGGCAGCGCCAAGAATCCGCTCGACGTTGGCAAAGAACAACGCCTCACCCGGCCGCACAATCAACACGCCCGGCACTGCTTGCGCCGTTGGATGGCGCTGCAAGTCGACAAAATCGCGACCGCCATCGATGCGCCCCAAAATCTGGATATCCGCCGCCGACATCTGCTTGAGCATCAGCAACACACTGATCGCCACTGCCACCAGCAAGCCGTCCAGCACCCCCAGCAGCAACACCGCCCCCACGGCACAGATCACCAGCAAGCGGTCTCGACGCCAGATGAAATAGCGTCCCAGCGGCTGCAGGCTCAAGCCGCGTCCCAGGGCATGGATGACGATGGCGGCGAGGATCGGTTCCGGCGTCAGCGCGATGTAAGGCAGCACCGTCAGCACAATGACCAGCACCACCAGCGCCGCCACGATACCGGCCAGGCGTGAAGTGGCACCCGCCGCCTCATTCGCCGACGTGGCCGAATACCCCGCTCCCGCCGGCATGCCGTGGAACAGGCCGGATAGCAGGTTGGAGGCGCCGAGGGCCAGCAGATCGCGGTTCGAGGTCACGCGATCACCGTGCTTGAGCGCATAGGCACTGATCGAGCCATAAGACTCCGCGTACAGAATCATCACCATGGCGAACGCCAATTCACCCAGACGCAGCCAGTCGGTAAACGGCAATACCGGCAACCTCGGCACCTCCAGGCTCAGGTCGATTACGCCGATCAGCTTCACGTCATAGGCCGGCAGATCCAGCCACTGCCCCGCGGCAATACCGATCACCACCACCAACAATCCACCTGGCAGGCGCCGAAACCGGGCGAACAGCCATAACAAGGCCAGCGCCACCGCCCCGACACCAGCTGCCACCCAGTTCCATTGCGGCAATTGTTCCAGCAGTTGCGGCAGAAAGCGCACCAGGTTGGCATCGGTCAAATGCACGCCAACCACGCTGGCAACCTGTTTGAGAATGATGGTCAGCGCCAGGCCAAAGGCGAAACCACGCAGCACCGGTTTGGCGATGAACGACGTCACGCTGCCGAGCTTGAACAGCCCCGCCAGCAAGAAAAACACCCCGGTCACCAGGACCAGGCCGATAGCCAGGGTCGAGCGAAGCCCGGGATTGCCATTGGCCAGGGTGGCGGTCGCGGCGGCCAGCACGGCGGCGGAGGATGAAGTGGCCGAGACAATCGCAAAGCGGCTGGTGCCGAACACGCCATAACACAACAACCCGGCGAACAAGGCAATGACCCCGGCCTGGGGCGCCAGTGCGGCGATGCTTGAATAAGCGACCGCTTCGGGCAGCAGCAGGCCGGCAATCGACAGACCGGCCAACAGGTCCTGCCAGCGGTTGGGTTGCTCGGTGGGATTTACGTTGGGGGCGCTCGACAATCCGGTGTCTCCAGGCGAAAAAAAGCCGCTGCACGTATCACGTGCAGCGGCCACTGTAGCTGTCAATCCGGCACTGCGCGAGCAGGCCGGTCGATCACGCGGTCAGCGAATAGACCAACGCCGAAATCGCCACCAGGCCCACCGCCGTCACGAAGACGTTGGACGCCTGACCGCGATAGCGCGCCATCGCCGGCACCTTGCGGATGGCGTACATCGGCATCAGGAACAGGATCGCCGCGATCACCGGGCCACCGAGGGTCTCGATCATGCCGAGAATGCTCGGGTTCAGCGTGGCAACGATCCAGCACACTACCAGCATGAACGCAGCGGTCATGCGGTCCAGGGCCTTGGCCGACGGACGCTTGCCGCTCTTGACGATCAGGCCCTTGAGACCTTCGCTGGCACCGATGTAGTGCCCAAGGAACGACTTGGAAATGGCCACGAAGGCTATCAACGGCGCCGCGAAGGCGATGGTCGGATTGCTGAAGTGGTTGGCCAGGTACGACAGGATCGACAGGTTCTGCGCCTTGGCTTCAGCCAGTTGCGCTGGCGACAGGGTCAGCACGCAACTGAAGACGAAGAACAGCACCATCACCACCATCAGCAGGTGGGCGCGAGACAGGATCTGCGAGCTGCGCTCCTCGGCGTGCTCACCGTAGCGACGCTTCTGGTCCACGGCGAACGCCGAGATGATCGGCGAATGGTTGAACGAGAACACCATTACCGGGATCGCCAGCCACAGGGTGTGCAACAGCGCCGAGGGTGCCGGCACGCTGCTGGCGGTGCTCAGGATGCCGCCGTTCCAGTGCGGAACCAGGTACACCGCCAGGAACAGCAGCGCGACGATGAACGGATAGACCATCAGGCTCATGGCCTTGACGATCAGTTGCTCGCCGCAACGCACCACCGCCAGCAGACCAAGGATCAGCACCAGCGACAGCGCGGCGCGCGGTGGCGGCGTGATGTGCAGTTGATGCTCGAGGAAACTGCCCACGGTGTTGGTCAGCGCCACGCTGTAGATCAGCAGGATCGGGAAAATGGCGAAGAAGTACAGCAAGGTGATCAGCGCACCGGCCTTGATGCCGAAATGCTCTTCCACCACTTCAGTGATGTCGGCGCCTTCGCGACCGGACAGCACGAACCGGGTCAGCCCGCGGTGTGCGTAGAACGTCATCGGGAACGCCAGCAACGCCAGGACCAGCAGCGGCCAGAAACCGCCCAGGCCTGCGTTGATCGGCAAAAACAGGGTACCCGCACCAATCGCCGTGCCAAACAGGCCAAGCATCCAGGTGGTGTCTTGGCGATTCCAGCTCGACAGCGTTGCTGGTGTCGCGTCTACATAGCGTTCGTTAACGCTATTGGCCTGATCATTCATCCGGTGGGATCTCCACATTCCGGTCACTTGCCACCCGGCCAGGACGCGTCGGAATACCCGACAGGCAGCGCCCGGCCGAAACAGGGGCGGCATTCTGGGGGATTAGTGAGCAGAAGCAAAGACTTAGGTGAGGAACGGTGGTACCAGGTTGCCGATAAAACCCCTGTAGGAGCTGGCTTGCCAGCGATGGCGACCTCAAGATTACCGCCATGTTCCACGGCCCCATCGCCGGCAAGTCGGCTCCTACAAAGGAATGCGGTGATTGCGGTGCGGGCACTTGATCGCCAAAGAGCAGTTCGCACTTGATAAAGGTCTACCATCATGTATTTTTAACCCACCTGCATTCCTTCTGGAGTCTTCCCATGCCACTGGTTCGCGTCGACATCAAAAAACATCAGGACCCCACCCACGCCAAGCGCATCGGCCAACTGATCTATGCCGCCATGCACAGCACCATCGGCGTGCCGGAAAACGATAACTTCCAGATCCTGAACGAACACGATGAGCAGCATTTCATCTTTGATCCCGGTTACCTGGGCATCGACCGCACCGACCAACTGGTGGTGATCCAGATCACCATGAGCGAAGGCCGGACCATCGAGCAGAAAAAACGTCTCTACAAAACCATCGCTGAAAGCCTTAATGCAGAGCTGGCCGTACGCCTGGAGGACGTTTTCATTAACCTGGTGGAAGTGAAAAAAGAGAACTGGTCGTTCGGCAATGGAATTGCCCAGTACGCCCTCTGATATTCAACCTGCGAACCGAGAGTTACCCATGCCCCGAGTTTCCCGTAAACAAGCCGACCTCAACCGCGAGACTATCGTCGATGCCGCCACGCGGCTGTTTCGCGAACGCGGCTTGCACGGGATCAGCGTGGTCGATGTGATGGCCGCCGCGGGCCTGACCCACGGCGGCTTCTACGGGCACTTCGAATCCAAAGAAGCCCTGGCGCAGGAAGCCAGTGGCCGGGCCTTCGAGCAGGCCGCGCAACGCTGGCAAGCGCGGGTGGCCGGGCATGACAACAAGGACGCCGCTCATCGCGCCGTGGTCGAGCTCTATATGTCCGACGAAAGCCGGGACAATCCGGGCGACGCCTGCCCGGTGGTGGCCTTCGCCGGAGACATGTGCCACGAGGCCGCCGACAGCGGTTTGCGCCAAACCTACCTGCAAGGCCTGAACAACCTGCTCGACTCCCTGGGTACGCTGCTGGACACAGAGGATGCAGCCAGTAAACGGCAGCAGGCGCTGGTGCAGTACTCGTTGATGTTCGGTGCGCTGATGCTGTCCCGGGCCACCCGCGGCGATCCGTTGTCGGACGAGATTCTCGAAGCCGCACGCGCCGCTCTCATGCCCCGCAATCCCGGGAAACTGTAGGAGCCAGCTTGCCGGCGATGGACTCCAACGCGCCGCGTTTATCCAATTCATACGCGTTATCGTTAACGACCATCGCTGGCAAGCCAGCTCCTACAAGGGACCGGGTTCCAGTCGAAATAGTGTGAACACCAAACTGTAGGAGCCGGCTTGCTGGCGATGGACTCAAGTGCGCCGCGTTTATCCAATTCACACGCGTCATCGTTAACGACCATCGCTGGCAAGCCAGCTCCTACAAGGGACTGCGTTCCAGTCGAAATAGTGTGAACGCCAAACTGTAGGAGCCGGCTTGCTGGCGATGGACTCAAGTGCGCCGCGTTTATCCGGTTCATACGCGTCTTCGTTAACGACCATCGCTGGCAAGCCAGCTCCTACAAGGGACCGCGTTCCAGTCGAAATAGTGTGAACGCCAAACTGTAGGAGCCGGCTTGCTGGCGATGGACTCAAGTGCGCCGCGTTTATCCAATTCACACGCGTCTTCGTTAACGACCATCGCTGGCAAGCCAGCTCCTACAAGGGACCGCGTCCGAGTCGAAATGATGTGAACACCAAACTGTAGGAGCCGGCTTGCTGGCGATGGACTCCAGTGCGCCGCGTTTATCCAGGTCACACGCGTTATCGTTCACGACCATCGCTGGCAAGCCAGCTCCTACAAGGGACTGCGTTCCAGTCGAAATAGTGTGAACGCCAAACTGTAGGAGCCGGCTTGCTGGCGATGGACTCCAGTGCGCCGCGTTTATCCTGTCCACACGCGTTATCGTTGACGACCATCGCTGGCAAGCCAGCTCCTACAGGAGACCGCGTACTGGTCGAAATGATGTGAACGCCAAACTGTAGGAGCCGGCTTGCTGGCGATGGACTCCAACGCGCCGCGCTTATCCAGCTCATACGCGTTATCGTTAACGACCATCGCTGGCAAGCCAGCTCCTACAAGGGACGTAAACGCCGCAATAAAGGTCCGCAGGCTCCTACACTGACCGCAGCTGGCGGTTGCCAAGCTATCCTTGAATCAGCAATCTCACATCACGTCCGAGCCGATTTTTCGATGCCCACAGGGAGCCAAGCATGCCTGTAACCGTTCTGGTACTGGTTGAAACCATCAATGATTACCTGCCAATCCTCGAGCATCAGGGCTTTCACCTGATTCTGGCCCCGACGCCCGCCGAGCGCGCCGAAGCCATCGCCCGCCATGCCGGACAGATCGATGCTGTCCTCACCCGCGGCCCATTAGGGTTGTATGCCGATGAAATCGCCGCGCTGCCCAAACTCAGGATCATCTGCGTGATCGGCGCCGGCTATGAACACGTCGACCTGCAGGCCGCCGCCAACCGGGGTATCACCGTCACCAACGGCGCCGGGGTCAACGCCTCGTCCGTCGCCGACCATGCCATGGCGCTGCTGCTGTCGCTGGTGCGCGACGTACCCCGCTGTGATGCCGCCGTACGGCGCGGCGAGTGGCCGAAGATCATGCGCCCTTCCCTCGCCGGCAAACGCCTGGGCATCCTCGGCCTCGGCGCGGTCGGCATGGCCATCGCCAAACGCGCCGGCGCCGGGTTCGACATGAGCATCAGCTACCACAACCGCCAGCATCGCAGCGATGTGCCCTACACGTTCTGCTCGACCCCGACCGAACTGGCGCGCGCCTCGGACTTCCTGGTCGTCGCCACGCCCGGCGGCCTGGGCACCAAGCACCTGATCAATCGCCAGGTGCTCGACGCGTTGGGTCCCAAGGGGTTTATCGTCAACATCGCCCGGGCCAGCGTGATTGCCACCGCTGACCTGATCATCGCCCTGGAGCAACGCCGGATCGCCGGTGCGGCACTGGATGTGTTCGATCACGAACCGCAAGTGCCGGATGCGCTCAAGACCCTGAGCAACGTGATCCTCACGCCGCATGTCGCCGGGCTGTCCCCGGAAGCCACCCAGGGCACCGTCGAACTGGTGGGCAAGAACCTCGTGGCGTTTTTCTCCAATCAACCGGTGCTGACGCCGATCGACTTGCCGCCGACCCTGAGCCAGGTCGCTCACTGACGGTGATTCAAACACCTGTATCAAAAACAATGATTGGCCGGCAACACGCTCACCTATAAGAGCCGTTCGCGGTTGTGGGGGAGCGGTGTGCGCATTAGATTAGCCAATAGTTTCAGGCCTCCAGAATAAGCAGAAGGGATAAGCATGGCGCTTAATGACCAGTCCACCCGTATCCGCACCGGCGAAGAGCTCGATGCGAGCCTGATCGATCCGTACCTCAAGGCCCATATTCCGGGGCTCAGCGGTTTGCCGCAGATCAGCCAGTTTCCGGGCGGCGCTTCAAACCTCACCTACTTGCTGGAATACCCCGAACAGGAATTCGTCCTGCGTCGCCCGCCGTTCGGCCACAAGGCCAAATCCGCCCATGACATGGGCCGTGAATTCCGCATCCTCAATCAACTGCGCGACGGCTTTCCGTACTGCCCGAAAGCCTACGTTCACTGCACCGACGAATCGGTGATCGGTGCCGAGTTCTACGTGATGGAACGGGTCAACGGCATCATCCTGCGCTCGGAACTGCCACCGGAACTCGGGCTGGATTCGGCAAAAACCGAAACCCTGTGCAAGAGCTTCATCGACAAGTTCGTGGAACTGCATCGCGTCGACTACAACGCCTACGGCCTGGGCGACCTGGGTAAACCCGAAGGCTACGTGGCGCGGCAAATCAAAGGCTGGAGCGATCGCTACGAAAAAGCCCTGACCCCCGATGCGCCCCAATGGGAAGCGGTCAAGGCCTGGCTCAACGACAAGATGCCGGCCGACCATCCGACCTCCAGCATCGTGCACAACGACTACCGCTTCGACAACGTCATCCTCGACCCGAACAATCCGATGCAGATCATCGGCGTGCTTGACTGGGAACTGACCACTCTCGGCGATCCGTTGATGGACCTGGGCAACACCCTCGCCTACTGGATCGAAGCCGATGATCCGGCGCCGGTGCAGATGATGCGCCGCCAGCCGAGCCACGCGCCGGGCATGTTGACCCGCCGCGAGTTCGTCGACTACTACGCCGAACGCTCGGGCATCCGCATCGACAATTTCGACTTCTACTACACCTACGGCCTGTTCCGCCTGGCCGGCATCGTGCAGCAGATCTACTACCGCTTCTACCATGGCCAGACCCAGGACAAACGCTTCGCGCAGTTCATTCACATGAACAAGCTGCTGGAGCAGATGAGCTTGCAGGTCATCCAGAAATCCAGCCTCTGACCACGATGCGATCCCCTGTAGGAGCGAGCTTGCTCGCGAAGGTCGTGAACGCTAACGCGCGATTACTGGCCAAACGCAGCAAGTTCGTCCTCACCGAACAGCATTAGCCTCTACCCCAGCATTCGACCGCATAAGAAGGAAATCCCATGTCCAAGACTCAGTTGTTCGACCTCGACGGCAAGATCGCTTTCGTCTCCGGCGCCAGCCGTGGCATCGGTGAAGCCATCGCCAAATTGCTGGCCCAGCAAGGCGCCCACGTGATCGTCTCGAGCCGCAAGCTTGAAGGCTGCCAACACGTCGCCGACGCGATCATCGCTGCCGGCGGCAAAGCCACCGCCATCGCCTGCCACATCGGCGAAATGGAACAGATCAGCCAGGTCTTCGCCGGCATCAAGGAACAGTTCGGCCGCCTCGACATCCTGGTCAACAACGCCGCGACCAACCCGCAGTTCTGCAACGTGCTGGACACCGACCTCAGCGCCTTCCAGAAAACCGTCGACGTGAACATTCGCGGCTACTTCTTCATGTCGGTCGAAGCCGGCAAGCTGATGCGCGAAAACGGTGGCGGCAGCATCATCAACGTCGCCTCGATCAACGGTGTTTCGCCGGGGATCTTCCAGGGCATCTACTCGGTGACCAAGGCGGCGGTGATCAACATGACCAAGGTGTTCGCCAAGGAATGTGCGCAGTTCGGGATCCGTTGCAATGCCTTGCTCCCAGGCCTCACCGACACTAAATTCGCCTCGGCGCTGGTGAAGAATGAGGCAATTCTGAATACCGCTTTGCAGCAGATTCCGCTCAAGCGTGTGGCGGACCCGAGTGAGATGGCGGGGGCGGTGCTTTACCTCGCCAGCGATGCTTCGAGCTACACCACGGGTGTTTCGCTGAATGTGGATGGTGGCTTCCTGTCCTGATTCTGGTTCCGAATGAAAAAAAGGCAGCCGATCAGGGAGATAGGCTGCCTTTAGTTCACACTGTTACCACCGGTCGCTCGGCAATCAAATCACTTTGGCCTGCTAACAAACTCAACCTACTCCGCTGCCGGATAGCAAACTGACTTTATTACCAGCTAATGGGCTATCCGCTTTAGGAACTAATGTAACTGTGCGCTTTGAACTACTAAGACAGGGAACTTCATTATTGGATACATCAACGCCATCAATTTAACGACAGCCTCATCCGACAGATTGTTCTAAATCAACTTGCTGACCGCAATTTTCAATGGATTAATCACTCCCCCCGCCCCTACCACAGAAATCTGGAAGGTGCCGCTTCTGTTATATCCGGTCACCTGCCAACGCCAATTGGGTCCTCCTATCCCTCCAAATGGCGGTGCACTTTGAATATCGCCCTGGGATAGCCCCTGTAAGAGCTGACAAGTCAACGTAATATTGTGTCCAGCGATCGGACTGCCCCGCTTAGGAACCAGCGTAACTTCCTGAGCCTGCCCCTTTATGAATACATTTCCACTGTCAGGCACACTTTGCCCATCAATCTTCACCTCAACTTCATCCCTCAGATCGCCCGATACCAATTTGCTGACGGTCAAGGTAATCGGTGTGGTCATGCCCTTACCCACCAATGCCAGTTGGAACGTTCCGCTATGTACCCTCCCCAATACTGCCCAGCTATAGGTGGTTTGCTCACTACCAAAGGCCGGTACACTCACCACGCTGCCGGCACTGAGACCGCTTTTGATTTCCCAAGTCAACGTGACCGGAAGGCCGTCCAACGGGCTGTTGGGCTTGGGGGTCAACGTCACTATTCGACCATGATCCCGATAAAACCAATTGCCCTCGGTGGGCACGGCGGCGCCGGCAATTTTCACATCTGCCTCATCCGCCAGGTTGCTCGACAGCAACTTGCTGACAGCCAGGGTAATCGGTGTGGTCATGCCCTTGCCCGACAAGGCCAATTGGAAGGTGCCGCTCTTGGTGTTCCCGGTCACTGCCCAGCTATGGGTAGTTGGCTCACTGCCGAAGGCCGGTGCACTCACCACATTGGCGATATCGAGGCCACTTTTGATTGCGCAGGTCAGGGTAACTGGAAGGCCGGCCAGCGGGCTGTTGGGTTTGGGGGTTAGCGTCACCGTTTGCGGTTTGCCCCGGTAAAACCAATTGCCCCCGGCGGGCACGGCGACGCCGTCAATCTTCACGTCTGCCTCATCCGCCAGGTTGTTCGAAAGCAACTTGCTGATCGCAATTTTTATTGGAGTAGACATTCCCTGCCCTACCACAGAAATTTCGAAGGTGCCGCTTCTGGTATATCCAGTCAACTGCCACTTCCAGTTTGTAACTCCTCCCCCCCCAAATGGCGGTGCACTTCGTATATCGCCTTGGAATAGCCCCTGTAACACCTTATAAGTCAGCGTAATATTGTGTCCGGCGATCGGACTGCCTGGCTTAGGGATCAACGTAACTTCCTGAGCCTGCCCCCTTATGAATACATTTCCACTGGCAGGCACACTTTGCCCACCAATCTTTACCTCAACCTCATCCGCCAGGTTACTCGACAGCAACTTGCTGACAGCCAAGGTAATCGGTGTGGTCATGCCTTTACCCGCCACCGCCAACTGGAAGGTGCCACTTCTGGTTGCCCCGGTTACTGCCCAGCTATACGTGGTTTGCTCACGGCCAAAGGGCGGCGCACTCACCACGTCGGAGGTACCGAGGCCGCTTTTGATAGCACAGGTCAGGGTGACTGGAATGCCGGCCAGCGGACTGTTGGGTTTAGGGGTCAACGTCACCGTTTGCGCCGTACCCCGGAAAAACCAATTCCCCCCGGGAGGCACGGCGACGCCGTCAATCTTCACGTCTGCCTCATCCGCCAGGTTGCTCGAGATCACCAGGCTTCGGTGCTCCCACGACTCCACCACTTCCCGGCTGAAAAACACCAGGGAGATACGTCCGCTCTTGCCTGCATCCGGCTTAATCTTCCAATGGAACTTGCCATTGACGGGAGCCAACCAGGCGCCGAATTCCGGCGACGCAACAGGCTCCAATCCGCCATTGCCAGCCAGCCCCAGGTTGAGCTCCCTGGCGATCGCGGGTGGAGCTTCCACTGTCACTTCGCTCTCCTGCCCGCGGAACAAAACGAGTTCCGCCCCCCATTCCACTTTCGTGCCGTTGATAAACAACGTGGCTTGTTCCCAAGGACTTGGTTCTGCGGTTGCAGCTTTTAATTCGGTGGTCATTACGACGTTTCCTTTTCAGCGTTGGACATAAAAAACAGTCCATGAACTATCAGGAAAAATCGATGTGCCGAGAACAACCATAAATGACAGGTAGGCTGGTGAAAAAAGTGTATTTCTCACTAATTTAGGAGTTCCTGATAGCAGCAACTATCAGAAATGACAGAAATAAAGATCATTCAGCATGGCCGCGCCGTTCACCAGCGCGGCCGTCACGCTGGTTTACTGGGTAACACACCGAGTCGTGGTGGTGACTCGGGTCACCTGCCCGTCTTCGCCCCGTACATCGCCCAGGACGTCGGTTTTATCCATGGCCTGGCAAGTGCGTTCAGGAGGGGGTGGAGTGACCGTTGGAGGGGGTGGCGGGCTGGAGCAGCCGCCGAGAATCGCCACGCACAATGCCAGCGACAAAGGTGAGATAACGCGTTTCCCAAGAGTTTTCATAGGTTGACCCGCGATAAGTGATAGACACATTTTTGTGACAACAAAACCTGCGCGCAAAATCCACACACCTGTCACAAAAATAAATATCTGCGAATCATTTATAGCCCAGCCGGTGGCTAATGCCAGCAAAAGCTGGCAATTCTTACATCACCGAGCCTGGGTATTGCAGGGAGTTACTGGCCAGTTCGTAGCGCAATTCGTCGATCAATGCAGCGACTGATTCTGTAGTTTGCAACGTACTCAAGTTCAGACCACTGACCACCAGGTCCACCTGCCCCGAAACCGGGTGATAGAGCTTTACGGTCAGCGAATGATTGCCCGTGATGTCGCATTCGCAAGCCAGGGGTGAAAAACTGCGTTCGATCAGCATCCGCAGCTGTGCCAGCGTGATCATTGCGACGGGGCCTGGCGGGCTGATACATCGTGTAACTGGCTCATGGCGGGCGGTTCCTTTTGCGGATAACGAAGAGCGCATGCAGATGACTCTTGGACACCTGCTGCTCATCCCCAGCCTAAGAGCCGATACGCCAGGTCAACACATGAATTTGCACCCTGCGCATTAGTGCATTTGCACCTTAACGCTGCCCCTTGTGCCGCCACTCGCTTGAAAATAGTCCCCGCTCCCGCGCCCAGACAATTGCCTCGCTGCGACTATGAATATCGAGCTTGGAATACACCGCGGCCACATGGTTGCGCACGGTGTTCGGCGCGAGTTTCAGGCGCGCGGCGACTTCCTTGTCGGCCAGGCCTGCGCAAATCAGGCCCAGTACATCGCGTTCACGGGCCGTCAGGTCGGTGAAAGAGCCGCCAGGCAACTGCGCAGAATTGACGATCTTCACGTTAGCCAGTTTTTCGATCAGCGTGCGGCTGAACCATGAGGCGTCCTTCATCACTTCCTCGATGGCCGACACCAGTTCCAGCTCGGTGCGCCTGCGTTCGGTGATGTCCATCAACACCAGCAGATAACATCGGCGGTCCTGAATGTTCACGGTGCCCGCCGACACCGCGCAATCGATCAGCCCCGCGTCTTTTCTACGCACGCGCACGTCGATGCGATCCAGGCTGGCGGTTTTCTCCAGCGCGGCGAACAGGCGGATGCGCGCGTTTTTGTCGTCGATGAAATCGATCTGCGCAATGCTGATCCCAAGCACCTCTTCACTGGAATAACCCAGGGTATCGAGGAACGCATCGTTGACATCCAACACCAGATGATCAGCTGCGCCGCATATCAGTATCGGCACCGGAGACAGGCGAAAGGCCTTGGCAAAGCGTTCCTCGCTCTGGCGCAGGGCGATTTCAGCTTTGTGCCGGGGCTCCACGTCGACGAATGAAAACAACATGCAGGCCTCGTCGTTGAGCTCCAGCGGTTGG
This sequence comes from Pseudomonas sp. P5_109, assembly GCF_034009455.1. Classification (NCBI taxonomy): domain Bacteria; kingdom Pseudomonadati; phylum Pseudomonadota; class Gammaproteobacteria; order Pseudomonadales; family Pseudomonadaceae; genus Pseudomonas; species Pseudomonas sp. P5_109. The sequence continues at coordinate 3,104,055 of NZ_CP125380.1, read as the reverse complement.
CCGGCCACGATCACTTGCTTGCTGCCGCCATCGGGCAAGCGCAACTCGGCCTCCATCTGTGGAATGGTCGCCCTTTCGCGCAGGCGCTGTTTGGCCAGTTCCCGGTTTTCCACCTGTTCCAGCACGTCCAGTTCATAGGCCGAAGCGCCGATCACCTGGTCACGTGCATAACCGGTCATTTCGAGGAAGCCGGGATTGACCTTGATGTAGCGCAGATCACTGAGGCGGCAGATCACCGCCGGTGCCGGGTTGGCGGCGAAGGTTTTCTCGAAGCGCTGCTCAGCGCTGGCCCAGTCGGTGACATCGTCCATGATCAGCACCAGCGATTCCGGCTCGCCACGGCTATCGGCCAATATCAGGCTGCGCACACGATGGACCCAGGTGCGCTCTGCGTCCGCTGCCGACGTCAATTCCACCAGCACATCGCCGAACGTCTCGCCCCGGCCCACCCGGTTGATCGGGTAGCTGTCGACCGGCACCACATGATTGTTGCGATAGCGCAGTGTGAAGCGTTTGGTATACGCCTCGGCGTTGGCCCCCAGATCACTGACCTGTTCGACGCCATGCATCGTCAGCGCCGCCTCGTTGGCCCACAGGATGCTCTGGTCGGGGTCGAGCAGAATCACCCCATCGGACAGGCCGGCGATGATCTGCTGCAACTGGCGACGATTGGTTTCCGTGGTCAGGACGTCCTGGCTCATCACGCCTCCACAAGTGTTTTGCCCCTGTGAAGAGTACGACCGCAGGAGTGCCCGATCGTGCGAAGGACCTGTGGGAGCGGGCTTGCTCGCGAAGGCGGTGTATCAGTCAACATCGATGTTGAATGTAGCGCCGTCATCGCGAGCAAGCTCGCTCCTACAGGGAGCAGCGGACGTCACCGGGTTCAAGCCGCCAACTCGCCCTTGGCAACTGCCGCCGAAGCCGCCAGCATCGCCCGCAACAACACTGCACACCCGGCCGCCAGGTCGTCGGGCGCGGCGTTTTCGATTTCGTTGTGGCTGATGCCGCCTTCGCACGGCACGAAGATCATCCCGGCCGGGCCGAGTTCGGCGAGGAAGATCGCGTCATGCCCTGCTCCGCTGACGATGTCCATGTGCGACAGCCCCAGGCCCTGGGCGGCGCCGCGCACGGCTTCGACGCAGCCCTTGTCGAAGTACAGTGGCGGGAAGTCGGCGGTTGGCGTGAGCTCGAAGGTCAGGCCGTGTTCGTCGCAGGTGGTTTCGATGACTTCACGTACTTCGGCGATCATCGAGTCCAGGCGTGCCGGTTCCAGATGGCGGAAGTCCAGGGTCATGCGCACTTCGCCGGGGATGACGTTGCGCGAGCCCGGATAGGCTTGCAGGCAACCGACGGTGCCGCAGGCGTGGGGTTGATGGCTGAGGGCAGCGCGGTTGAGCGCTCCGACGATCACCGCGGCGCCAACCAGGGCGTCCTTGCGCAAGTGCATCGGGGTTGGGCCGGCGTGGGCTTCGACGCCGCGCAGTTTCAGATCGAACCATTTCTGTCCGAGAGCGCCCATCACCACGCCTATGGTCTTGCGTTCGTCTTCCAGGATCGGGCCTTGCTCGATGTGGGCTTCAAAATAGGCGCCGACTTTGTGGCCGCTGACTTTGCGCGGGCCGGCATAGCCAATGGCATTCAGCGCTTCACCCACAGTCACGCCATCGGCATCGACCTTGGCCAGGGTTTCCTCGAGGGTGAATTTTTCTGCGAACACGCCGGAGCCCATCATGCATGGGGCGAAGCGCGAGCCTTCTTCGTTGGTCCAGACCACCACTTCCAGCGGCGCTTCGGTTTCGATGTTGAGGTCATTGAGGGTGCGCAGCACTTCGACGCCGGCCAACACACCGAAGCAACCATCGAACTTGCCGCCGGTGGGCTGGGTGTCGATGTGGCTGCCGGTCATCACCGGAGGCAGGTCGGGATTGCGCCCGGGGCGACGGGCGAAGATATTGCCGACGGCGTCGATGCTGACGCTGCATCCGGCATCCGTACACCATTTGACGAAGATGTCCCGGGCCTGGCGGTCGAGGTCGGTCAAGGCCAGGCGACATACCCCGCCCTTGACCGTGGCGCCGAGCCTGGCCAGCTCCATGAGCGATTGCCACAGGCGGTCGCGGTTGATGTGCTGATGGCTGGACTGCAGAACGTCTACGACCGCGTTCATGATGATCTCCTCAGGCTGTTCTTGTGTGTTTCTTCAGGCAATTGGTTGGTGTCTGTGAGGCCGCCTTCGCGAGCAAGCCCGCTCCCACATTTGGAATGCATTCCCCTGTGGGAGCGGGCTTGCTCGCGAAGAGGCCATCAGCTACACCGCAGATTTCGCGACAGATGGGTTGGGCCGCATCACACTCAACCCGTAATAAATAACCCCACCCAGCGCCGAGCCGGTAAACCAGCCATAGCTGTAGAACCAGCTGAACGCATCGCTGCCCAGGGACAGCAGCGTCAACGCCACTGGCACGCCGAAAGCAATGAACCCGCACCAGTTCCACGCCGGGTACACGTCATCGCGGTACAAGCCGGCAAGGTCCAGTTGTTGTTTCTTGATCAGGAAATAGTCCACCACCATGATCCCGGCGATCGGCCCCAGCAGGCTGGAATAGCCGAGCAGCCAGTTGGAATAGACGGTTTCCAGACTGACGTCAGAGACAATCAGGCCGAGTTTTTTCAGCAGCTCATGGGCCATCAATGCCAACCCGACAAACCCGGTGAGCAATACTGCCTTGGTACGGTTGATCGCCTTGGGCGCGATGTTCTGGAAGTCATTGGTCGGCGACACGATGTTGGCGGCGGTATTGGTCGACAGCGTGGCGATGATGATCAGCGCCATCGCCAGTGCGACCCAGACCGGGCTCTGGATATGACCGATCAGGGTCACCGGATCGGACACCGTCACCCCCACCAGTTTCACCGACGCCGCGGTCATCACCACGCCGAGGGAGGCGAACAGGAACATGGTCAGCGGCAGGCCGATTATCTGCCCGACGATCTGGTCCTTCTGGCTTTTTGCGTAGCGACTGAAGTCCGGAATGTTCAGTGACAGCGTGGCCCAGAAGCCGACCATCGCCGTCAGCCCGGCCGCGAAGTAGCTGGCCACGCCGGCGCCTTCGGGACGCTTGGCCGGGATTGCCAGCAGTTCGCTCATCGATACGTTGGGCACGGCCCAGACCAGCAGGCCTACGCCCACCAGCACCAACAGTGGCGCCGACAGGGTTTCCAGCCATTTGATCGACTCGGCGCCACGAATCACCACCCACAGGTTCAGCGCCCAGAACACCATGAAGCCGATGACCTCGCCGGTGCCCCCCAGGGATTTCCAGCCCTCGAACACCGAGCCGAGGAACAGGTGAATCGCCAGCCCGCCGAACATGGTCTGGATGCCGAACCAGCCACACGCCACCAGGGCACGGATCAGGCACGGGATGTTGGAACCGAGCACGCCGAAGGACGAGCGCAGCAACACCGGAAAGGGAATGCCGTACTTGGTACCGGGGAAGGCGTTAAGTGTCAGGGGAATCAGCACGATGATGTTGGCGAACAGAATCGCCAGCAGCGCCTCGCCGACGGTCAGGCCGAAGTACGCGGTCAGCACGCCGCCGAGGGTGTAGGTCGGCACGCAGATCGCCATGCCCACCCACAATGCGGTGATGTGCCACTTGTTCCAGGTGCGTTCGTGCACCTTGGTCGGTGCAATATCGTGGTTGTAACGGGGACTGTCGAGGACATCGCTGCCGGCTTCCAGCTCAACCAAGCCGTCGCGCTCGGTCACTTGCGATCTGATCTGTTGCATGGCCGCTCCACTGTTCTTTTGATTATTGTTGCTCATCAGGGGTCGGCGACTTCAATAAACGTGCCGAGTACCCCGACTACGCATCGGGCAGTTCCATAAACACATTGCAACCAACTGATGTTCATCAGGTTTATTCGCTGACTCGACTATTTGTCAGGCCACTCAGGCCGAATGCCAGGCAAGTTGTCGAAACAGTCAGGACTCAATCTGGTGCGTTGATCTTTTTTCAATGGCCGCGCATCAACCATAGACCATACTCAAACAGCTGATTTCACATAAGAAATCTTGACCATTTTGAGATCCTGTCAAGTGCGTCAAAATGGTGAACGGCCTCACCATTTTGGTGACTTACTATTTTATTACTTAAATATCAAATACTTAATTGCTGAATAAGCTTATAAAAAATATTCTTGCCGATTCGGATAAGTGCAGCTAGCGTTTAATCTTGACAGCGTTGACAGGATTAATTCTGCGCCGGTTGTCTCGAATAAAACATCTAGAACCGGCACAAGCCGGTCATTGCCTGCGAGGAACTCGGAATGTCTCTGTTGATCCGTGGCGCCACCGTTGTTACCCATGATGAAAGTTATCGCGCCGATGTGTATTGCGCAGACGGCGTGATCAAGGCCATCGGCGAAAACCTCGATGTTCCCGCAGAGGCCGAAGTGCTCGACGGCAGCGGCCAATACCTGATGCCCGGCGGCATCGACCCGCACACTCACATGCAACTGCCGTTCATGGGCACGGTGGCCAGCGAAGACTTCTACAGTGGCACGGCGGCGGGGCTGGCTGGCGGCACCACCTCGATCATCGACTTTGTGATTCCCAATCCGCAGCAATCCTTGATGGAAGCCTTCCATCAATGGCGCGGCTGGGCCGAGAAGTCGGCATCGGACTACGGTTTTCATGTCGCCATCACCTGGTGGAGCGAGCAGGTTCGCGAAGAAATGGCCGAGTTGGTCAGCCAGCACGGCGTCAACAGCTTCAAGCACTTCATGGCCTACAAGAACGCGATCATGGCCGCCGATGACACCCTGGTGGCGAGTTTCGAACGCTGCCTGGAACTGGGCGCGGTGCCGACCGTGCACGCGGAAAACGGTGAGCTGGTGTATCACCTGCAGCGCAAGCTGATGGCCCAGGGCATGACCGGGCCGGAGGCGCACCCCCTGTCGCGCCCTTCACAGGTTGAAGGCGAGGCTGCGAGCCGGGCGATCCGCATCGCCGAGACCCTGGGTACGCCGCTGTATCTGGTGCACGTCTCGACCAAGGAAGCCCTGGACGAAATCACCTACGCCCGGGCCAAAGGCCAACCGGTGTACGGTGAAGTGCTGGCCGGCCACCTGCTGCTGGACGACAGCGTCTACCGCGATCCGGACTGGCAGACCGCCGCCGGTTATGTGATGAGCCCGCCGTTTCGTCCTCGCGGCCATCAGGAGGCGCTCTGGCATGGCCTGCAATCGGGCAACCTGCACACCACCGCCACCGACCACTGCTGCTTCTGCGCCGAGCAAAAAGCCGCTGGCCGCGACGACTTCAGCAAGATCCCCAACGGCACCGCCGGCATCGAAGACCGCATGGCCGTGTTGTGGGATGAAGGGGTGAACAGCGGACGCTTTTCGATGCAGCAATTCGTTGCGCTGACGTCCACCAACACCGCGAAGATCTTCAACCTCTACCCACGCAAAGGCGCAATCCGCGTCGGTGCCGATGCCGACTTGGTCCTGTGGGACCCGCAAGGCACGCGGACCATTTCCGCCAAGACCCACCATCAGCAGGTGGACTTCAACATCTTCGAAGGCAAGACCGTGCGCGGCGTACCCAGCCACACCATCAGCCAGGGCCGCGTGGTCTGGGCCGACGGCGACCTGCGGGCCGAACGCGGGGCCGGGCGCTACATCGAACGGCCGGCGTACCCGGCGGTGTTTGATTTGCTGAGCAAGCGGGCTGAGTTGCACAAGCCGGTTGCTGTGAAACGCTGAAATCGAGGCCTTCGGCCTTCGCGAGCAAGCCCGCTCCCACAGGGGAACGCATTCCAAATGTGGGAGCGGGCTTGCTCGCGAAGAGGCCCGCACAGACAACACAAAAAACAATGCCCATTCAGAGGCAGCACCTCAAATAACCGTGAGGCCAAAACCGTGATCAAGACCCTGGACCACCTCCCGCATCCCCAAGAGAATGCGGCCGCCCTCGCCGGCCACTTCACCGACCTGGCGCCGCCGCTCAACGAGCGCCAGGCCCATCTCGAAGCCTCGCGCTGCCTGTACTGCTACGACGCGCCCTGTGTGAATGCCTGTCCGAGCGAAATCGACATTCCCTCGTTCATTCGCAACATTGCGCAGGACAATGTGCAAGGCGCCGCGCAGAAGATCCTCTCGGCCAACATCCTCGGCGGCAGTTGCGCCCGGGTTTGCCCGACAGAAGTCCTTTGCCAGCAAGCCTGCGTGCGCAACAACGCCCATGAATGTGCGCCAGTCATGATCGGCCTGTTGCAACGCTACGCCGTCGACAATGCGCATTTCAGCACTCACCCCTTCCAGCGCGCTGCCGCCACCGGCAAGCGCATTGCCGTGGTGGGCGCCGGTCCAGCCGGTTTGTCCTGTGCCCACCGCAGCGCCATGCACGGGCATGACGTGGTGATTTTCGAAGCGCGGGAAAAGGCCGGCGGCCTCAATGAGTACGGGATCGCCAAATACAAACTGGTGGATGACTACGCGCAACGGGAGCTTGAGTTCCTGCTGGAAATCGGCGGAATCGAAATCCGTCACGGGCAGAAGCTCGGGGACAACCTGACCCTCAGTGAACTGCATCAACAGTTCGACGCGGTGTTCCTCGGACTCGGGCTCAACGCCAGCAAACAACTGGGCCTGGCCCACGAAGACGCGCCAGGCTTGCTCGCCGCCACCGACTACATCCGCGAACTGCGCCAGGCCGAAGACCTGACCCAACTGCCCCTGGCCGACCACTGCATCGTCCTCGGCGCAGGCAACACCGCCATCGACATGGCCGTGCAAATGGCCCGCCTGGGCGCCCGTGACGTGAATCTGGTGTATCGGCGCGGGACCGAAGAAATGGGCGCCACCCATCACGAACAGGAGATCGCCAAGGCCAATCAGGTACGGCTGATGACCTGGGCGCAACCGGAAGAAGTGCTGCTCGACGACCACGGTCGCGTGCGCGGCATGCGCTTCACCCGCACCCATCTGCTCGAAGGTCGCCTGCAAAGCACCGGCGAAACCTTCGAACTGGCCGCCGATGCGATCTTCAAGGCCATCGGCCAGGCCTTCGACGGCAGCTCCCTCGCCGATCCGCTGGCCCGTGAACTCAAGCGCCAGGGCGAGCGCATCGAGGTCGATGAACAGCTGCGCACCAGCATCCCCGGCGTGTATGCCGGCGGCGACTGCACCAGCCTCGATCAGGACCTCACCGTGCAAGCGGTGCAACACGGCAAGCGCGCTGCCGAGGCGATCAACGCGCAACTGATGCTCAACGTGGAGGCTGCATAAATGGCCGATCTGTCGATTGTCTTCGCTGGCATCAAAAGCCCCAACCCGTTCTGGCTGGCCTCCGCGCCGCCTACCGACAAGGCCTACAACGTGGTCCGCGCCTTCGAGGCCGGCTGGGGCGGCGTGGTCTGGAAAACCCTGGGGGAAGACCCGGCGGCGGTCAACGTGTCGTCGCGTTATTCGGCGCACTTCGGGGCTAACCGGGAGGTGCTCGGCTTCAACAACATCGAGCTGATCACCGACCGTTCGCTGGAGATCAACCTGCGGGAAATTACCCAGGTGAAAAAGGACTGGCCGGACCGCGCGCTGATCGTGTCCCTGATGGTGCCCTGCGTCGAAGAGTCATGGAAACACATCCTGCCGCTGGTGGAGGCCACCGGCGCCGACGGTATCGAGTTGAATTTCGGTTGCCCCCACGGCATGCCGGAACGCGGCATGGGCGCGGCAGTCGGCCAGGTGCCGGAATACGTTGAACAGGTCACCCGCTGGTGCAAGACGTATTGCTCGCTGCCGGTGATCGTCAAGCTCACGCCGAACATCACCGACATCCGCGTCGCCGCCCGCGCGGCCCATCGTGGCGGCGCCGATGCGGTGTCGTTGATCAACACCATCAACTCGATCACCAGCGTCAACCTCGAACGCATGGTCGCCAACCCCATGGTCGGCAGCCAAAGCACCCATGGCGGTTATTGCGGTTCGGCGGTCAAGCCGATTGCCTTGAACATGGTCGCCGAAATCGCCCGTGATCCACAGACCCGGGGCCTGCCCATCAGCGGCATCGGTGGCATCGGCAACTGGCGCGACGCCGCGGAATTCATTGCATTGGGCTGCGGTTCGGTGCAGGTGTGCACGGCGGCAATGCTGCATGGCTTCCGGATTGTCGAGGACATGAAGGACGGTTTGTCACGCTGGATGGACAGTCAGGGCTACGCCAGTATCTCGGAGTTTTCCGGCCGCGCGGTGGCCAACACCACGGACTGGAAGTACCTGGACATCAACTACCAGGTGATCGCGAAAATCGATCAGGAGGCTTGCATCGGTTGTGGGCGTTGCCATATCGCCTGTGAGGACACTTCGCACCAGGCCGTGGCCAGCCTCAAGCAGGCGGACGGCACGCACAAGTATCAAGTGATCGATGAGGAGTGTGTGGGCTGCAACCTGTGCCAGATCACCTGCCCGGTGCAGGACTGTATCGAGATGGTGCCGGTGGAGACCGGCAAGCCGTTTCTGGACTGGAATCATGATCCGAGGAATCCTTATCACGTCAGTCCTTGAAATCTGCGGCGCCTGATCTGGCGCCTTCGCGAGCAAGCCCGCTCCCACATTTGGAATGCATTCCAATGTGGGAGCGGGCTTGCTCGCGAAGAGGCCGGCAGCCACACCACCCAACCTCAAGGCTCCAACCCAATCCCCCGCAAAATCACACTGGTCACCGTCTGCACCGCCCTTTCGAACTGCATGTCCGACAGCGGCTGGTGGTCGTTGAGAATATTCACCTGGTGATCGAAGTCGGCATAGTGCTGGGTCGAGGCCCAGATCATGTACAGCAGGCTCGACGGTTCCACCGGCAGGATGCGCTTGTCGTCCACCCACTGGCGGATTTTCGCTTCCTTCATCTTGGCCCAGTCGTACAGGCTCACATCCAGCGCTGTGCCGAGGGTCGGCGCGCCGTGGATGATTTCGTTGGCCCAGACTTTCGAACCATAAGGCCGGCTGCGGGAATGGTTCATCTTGGCGCGGATGTAGCTGCTGAGCACCACGCGCGGGTCGTCGAACATCTCGAAACACAGCGCGTCCTGCTTCCAGACTTCCAGCAAATCGAACAACACCGCACTGTACAGTTCGGTCTTGGTGCTGAAGTAGTAGTGCAGGTTGGAACGCGGCAATTGCACTTCAGCGGCGATGTCGGCCATGGCCGTGCTGCCGAAGCCCTTTTCAGCGAAGACCTTTTCCGCCCCCAACAGGATTTTTTCGACGTTACTGCGACGAATCTCGATCTTGTGATTGCCCATGCGGGTCCCCGACAACAACGTTGAGCAAGACTAGCATCCGCTCTGGACTGCGGCGACAGGGGAAAACGAAACTTCGTACAGCCGCTGTCGTAACGCTAAACTCAGCGCACTTGGAAACTGCCATAGGTACTCACGATGCTGCTCAAGAAAACCCTGACCATCACTGCCCTGCTCGGCTCGCTGCTTGCCGCTTCTTCGGCATTTGCCCACGCCCACCTGAAAAGCCAGACACCGGCCGCCGACAGCACCGTGACCGCGCCAACGCAATTGCGCCTGGAGTTCTCCGAGGGTGTCGAGGCCAGTTTCACCAAAGTCACCCTGACCCGGGATGGCGCATCGGTGGCGGTCAAAGCGTTGACCACCGAAGGCAGCGACAAGAAGACCCTGATCGTCACCCCGGCCGAGCCGTTGACCGCCGGCGCCTACAAAGTCGAATGGCACGCCGTGTCCGTCGACACCCACAAAAGCGAAGGTGCCTACGCCTTCAAGGTGGGCCAGTAATTCATGGCGAGCGCGCTGGTGCTGTGCCGCTTCCTGCATTTCATCGTGGTGCTGATGCTGTTCGGGGCCTGGGTGTTCAGGCCGTTGCTTGCAAGTGGCGAAACAGCGCTGGATCAGCGTCTGGCACGGACCACCCGTTGGTTGGCTGGAGTGGCGCTGCTCAGTGGTGCCTGCTGGTTATTGCTGATTACCGCGAGCATGGCCGGGGCCTGGGACGCGGCCTTCGATCCGCCGACCCTGGGCCTGGTACTGGGCAATACTTTTTTCGGCCAGGTCTGGCGCTGGCATTTGCTGATCAACATCGCATTGGTGGCGTTACTGCTGAGCCCACTGCGCGCCAACCTTGCGCTGCGCCTGATCCTCAGCGGCTTGCTGCTGGCCACCCTGGCCCCGGTCGGCCACGGCGCCATGCTCGATGGCACCGCCGGGCATTTGCTGATCCTCAATCAACTCATTCACTTGATCTGCGTCGGTGCCTGGCTCGGCGGCCTGATGTTGCTGGTGATGATTCTGCGAGCGCCTGCGGGGCATTCGATGCGCACGTTGTTGCTGCGTTTCAGCGGCATCGGTTACGGGTTGGTCGCCGGGTTGCTGATCACCGGGCTGATCAATGTGCGGGTGCTCACCGGGGCATTCTGGCCGACGCCGCTGTTCAGCGGATTTGCCTTGATCCTGTTGATCAAGGCCGCGCTCGTGGCGGCGATGCTGGGTCTGGCGCTGTTCAATCGGCTGCGCATCGATGACTGCGAGCAGCGTCTGGCGACTTTGCGCTCCAGCGTGATGCTGGAATGGCTGCTGGGGATTGGCGCAGTGGCGGCGGTTTCGCTGCTGGGCACCCTACCCCCGATGATTTCCAGCTAATCACCCCATCCCCTGTGGGTGTGGGCTTTTGTGGCGAGGGGGCTTGCCCCCGTTGGACTGCGCAGCAGTCCCTTTTTTTGGGGCCGCTGCGCGACCCAACGGGGGCAAGCCCCCTCGCCACAAAGGCTCACCTACGCAAATACAATCCTTTGCACCAAGTCATCGTATAACTTCCCATTGACAACCCACAAAAATCCCGCAAATATCGCCCCCAATGTTGTACGACGACGTATGACAACAATAAAAACAAGAAACAAGGGAGCGTCACAGTGAGCAAGTTCGTCCGCAATTCCTCCGCCCGTTCTTCGCGTGCAAACTTTTCCCGTCGTCATGCCCTGAGCCTGATCGGCTGCAGCAGCCTGGCCCTCGCCCTGCCCATGACTTGCCAGGCCGAAGGTTTCACCGACGACGCCAAGGCCACGCTGAACCTGCGTAACGCCTACTTCAACCGCAACTACACCAACCCGGCCTACCCCCAGGGCAAGGCTGAAGAGTGGACGCAAAACTTCATCCTCGATGCCCGGTCCGGGTTCACCCAGGGCCCGGTGGGCTTCGGTGTGGATGTACTGGGCCTGTACTCGCAGAAGCTCGATGGCGGTAAAGGCACCGGTGGCACGCAGTTGTTGCCGATCCACGATGACGGCCGCCCCGCCGACAATTTCGGCCGGCTGGGTGTGGCGCTCAAAGGCAAGATTTCGAAAACCGAATTGAAGGTCGGCGAATGGATGCCGGTGCTGCCGATCCTGCGCTCCGACGATGGCCGCTCGCTGCCGCAGACCTTCCAGGGCGCCCAGGTGACCTCCACTGAAATCACTGGCCTGACGCTGTACGGCGGTCAATTCCAGAAAAACAGCCCGCGCAACGACGCGAGCATGGAAGACATGTTCATGAACGGCAAAACGGCGTTCACCTCGGACCGTTTCAACTTCGGCGGCGGTGAATACGCGTTCAATGAAAAGCGCACGCAGGTCGGCGTCTGGTACTCGGAACTCAGTGACATTTACCAGCAGCAATACTTCAACCTGACCCACAGCCAGCCCGTCGGCGACTGGACCCTGGGTGCCAACCTGGGCTACTTCATCGGCAAGGAAGACGGCAGCGCCAAGGCCGGCGACCTCGACAACAAGACCGCATTTGCCCTGCTCTCGGCCAAATATGGCGGCAACACTTTCTATGTCGGCCTGCAAAAACTCACCGGTGACGACGTGTGGATGCGGGTCAACGGCACCAGCGGCGGCACCCTGGCCAACGACAGCTACAACTCCAGCTATGACAACGCCCGGGAGAAATCCTGGCAGGTGCGCCACGACTACAACTTCGCTGCCCTCGGCATTCCCGGCCTGACCCTGATGAACCGCTACATCAGCGGCGACAACGTGCACACCGGCGCGATCACCGATGGCAAGGAATGGGGCCGCGAATCGGAACTGGCCTACACGGTGCAGAGCGGTGCGCTGAAGAACCTCAACGTGAAATGGCGCAACGCGAGCATTCGCAAGGACTTCAGCACCAACGAATTCGATGAGAACCGGATTTTCATCAGCTATCCGATCAGCCTGTTGTAAACACACACCCCCTGTGGGAGCGGGCTTGCTCGCGAAAGCGTTAGCATGGGCGACATGTAGGTTGGATGTGACGGTGCCTTCGCGAGCAAGCCCGCTCCCACAGGATGGCATTTCAAGCCGGATGTTTAATCCGGCAAACAGAAACGACCCTCCGTCAATTTCCACCAATGTCGCGTTGACAAGAGCCGGAAACCCTAACGATACTTCGCCTAGTCGTACGACAACCTACAACAAATCAATAACAACAACCGCGCGCCCAGGATTCCCATGACGACCACAGCAACCGCCCGCATCCCTTTCAACCGCCTGCTGCTGACCGGCGCCGCCGGTGGCCTCGGTAAAGTCCTGCGCGAAAGCCTGCGCCCTTACGCCAATGTCATTCGCCTGTCGGACATCGCCGACATCGCGCCAGCCATCGATGACCGTGAAGAAGTGATGCCGTGCGACCTCGCCGACAAGCAAGCGGTGCATCAACTGGTCGAAGGCGTGGACGCGATCCTGCATTTCGGCGGCGTGTCGACCGAGCGTTCGTTCGAAGAAATCCTCGGCGCCAACATCTGCGGCGTATTCCACATCTACGAAGCCGCGCGTCGCCACGGTGTGAAGCGGGTGATCTTTGCCAGTTCCAACCACGTGATCGGCTTCTACGGGCAAGACGAAGTCATCGACGCCCACTCCCCTCGCCGCCCGGACAGCTACTACGGCCTGTCCAAGTCCTACGGCGAAGACATGGCCACGTTCTACTTCGACCGCTATGGCATCGAGACCGTCAGCGTGCGCATCGGCTCCTCGTTCCCGGAGCCGCACAACCGCCGGATGATGAGCACCTGGCTGAGCTTCGGCGACCTGACCCAACTGCTCGAACGCGCCCTGTACACCCCGAACGTCGGCCACACCGTGGTCTACGGCATGTCCGACAACAAGGACATCTGGTGGGACAACCGCTACGCATCGGCCCTGGGTTTTGTCCCGCAGGACAGCTCCGAACAGTTCCGCGCAAAAGTCGAAGCCCAACCGATGCCCGCCGCCGATGATCCGGCACGGCTGTATCAGGGCGGCGCCTTCTGCGCTGCCGGCCCGTTCGGCGACTGAACACTTACCGCTCACTTGATCCCCACAACAAAAACCAAGGGAATGAGTTGCCATGCAAGCCGAATTGATTGTCGACGTCCGCAACGCGGTCGGTGAAAGCCCGGTCTGGGTGCCTGAGGAAAACGCGCTGTACTGGGTGGATATCCCCGCCGGCGCTTTACAGCGCTGGCGTGCCGATTCCGGCCAGGTGGACGCCTGGAAAACCCCGCAGATGCTGGCTTGCATTGCACGCCATGCTGACGGCGACTGGGTTGCCGGCATGGAAAGCGGGTTCTTCCGCCTGCATACGCGTAACGACGGCAGCCTCGACAGTGAACCGCTGGCCCACGTCGACCACGCCCGCACCGACATGCGCCTGAACGACGGCCGCTGTGACCGCCAGGGCCGCTTCTGGGCCGGCAGCATGGTGCTGAACATGGGCGCCAACGCCGCCAACGGCACCTTGTATCGCTACAGCGCCGGGCAGCACGGACCGCTCGACGCTCAATTGAGCGGGTTCATCGTGCCCAACGGCCTGGGCTTCAGCCCGGACGGGCGTACGATGTACCTGTCCGATTCCCACCCGCAGGTCCAGCAGATCTGGGCCTTCGATTACGACATCGACACCGGCACCCCCTCCAATCGCCGGGTGTTCGTCGACATGAACCAGCACGAAGGTCGCCCCGATGGCGCTGCGGTCGATGCCGATGGCTGCTACTGGATTTGCGCCAACGACGCCGGCCTGATCCACCGCTTCACTCCCGACGGCCGACTCGACCGTTCCCTCGCCGTACCGGTGAAAAAACCCACCATGTGCGCCTTCGGTGGCCCTCGACTGGACACGCTCTTCGTGACCTCGATCCGCCCCGGCGACGACCATGACCCGCAATCACTGGCCGGTGGCGTGTTCGCCCTCGATCCCGGCGTCAAAGGTTTACCCGAACCCCGTTTCAACGATTGAGCAACCTCGACAGAAAAGCGCTCCCGCTGCATCGCTGTGCCTTGAATAAAAAAACAATAAAACTGGAGACACCCCCATGGACTTCAAACGCACCTTGCTCGCCGCTGCACTCCCGTTCGCCTTCTCCCTCAGCAGTGCCGCCCAGGCGCTGGAAATCAAATTCGCCGACATCCACCCCGCCGGTTACCCGACCGTGGTGGCTGAAGAGCAACTGGGTAAAACCCTGGTCGCCGACAGCAACGGTGCGCTGACCTTCAAGATGTTCGCCGGTGGCGTACTCGGCTCGGAAAAAGAAGTGGTCGAACAGGCCCAGGTCGGCGCCATCCAGATGGCCCGGGTCAGCCTTGGCATCGTCGGCCCGGTGGTGCCGGACGTGAACGTGTTCAACATGCCGTTCGTGTTCCGCGACCAGGCGCACATGCGCAAGGTCATCGACGGTGAGGTCGGCGACGAAATCCTCGACAAGATCACCAACTCCGAATTCAACCTGGTCGCCCTGGCCTGGATGGACGGTGGCACGCGCAACATCTACACCAAAAAACCGGTACGCAGCCTTGAAGACCTCAAGGGCATGAAGATCCGCGTGCAAGGCAACCCGATGTTCATCGAAACCATCAACGCCATGGGTGGCAACGGCATTGCGATGGACACCGGGGAAATCTTCAGTGCCTTGCAAACCGGTGTGATCGACGGCGCGGAAAACAACCCACCGACCCTGCTCGAACACAACCACTACCAGAACGCCAAATTCTACAGCCTGACCGGCCACCTGATTCTGCCCGAGCCGATCGTGATGTCGAAAATCACTTGGGAAAAACTCACCCCGGAGCAACAGGCCCTGGTGAAGAAAACCGCCAAGGCGGCACAGGCTCAGGAACGTACCCTGTGGGATGCAAAATCGGCCAGCAGTGAGGAAAAACTCAAGGCCGCAGGCGTCGAGTTCATCACCGTCGACAAGAAACCTTTCTATGAGGCAACCGCCTCGATCCGCGAGAAATACGGCGCACCTTACGCCGACCTGATCAAGCGTATCGAAGCCGTTCAGTAACCCTCCCTGCACTCAAGAAAGGCCCGGCGCCGCTGACGTTGGTGTACGTCAGTGCGCGCCCGGTTACGGTGGAACCCGATGAAGAATCTGCTGCTAGGCATCAATGACAAGCTCTACATGACCTGTATCTGGGTCGCCGGGCTCTCCGTTCTGGCCATTGCGTTAATCATTCCCTGGGGCGTGTTCGCCCGCTACGTCCTCGGCACCGGCTCCAGTTGGCCGGAGCCCACGGCGATTCTGCTGATGATGGTGTTCACCTTCATCGGCGCCGCTGCCAGCTACCGGTCCGGTTCGCACATGGCAGTGGCCATGCTCACCGACCGCATGCCGGCGCATCTGCGCAAGGCCATGGCCGTGTTCGCGCAACTGCTGATGGCAACGATCTGCCTGTTCATGGCCATCTGGGGCAGCAAGCTGTGCATGTCCACCTGGAACCAGTTCATGAGCGCCCTGCCGACCTTGCGTGTGGGCATCACCTACATGCCGATTCCGGTGGGCGGCGTGCTGACGCTGGTGTTTGTCCTGGAAAAACTCCTGCTCGGTGACCAGAGCAACCGCCGGGTCGTGCGTTTCGACCTCGTTGAAGAAAACGAAGGGGCTGCCTGAATGGACGCATTTATTCTGTTGGGCAGTTTTATCGCGTTGATCCTGATCGGCATGCCGGTCGCCTACGCCCTGGGGTTTGCCGCCCTGATCGGTGCATGGTGGATCGACATTCCGTTCCAGGCCCTGATGATTCAGGTCGCCGGGGGCGTGAACAAGTTCTCCCTGCTGGCCATCCCGTTCTTTGTACTGGCGGGTGCGATCATGGCCGAGGGCGGCATGTCCCGACGCCTGGTGGCGTTCGCCGGGGTGCTGGTCGGTTTCGTGCGTGGTGGCTTGTCGCTGGTCAACATCATGGCCTCGACCTTTTTCGGCGCGATCTCCGGCTCCTCAGTGGCGGACACCGCCTCGGTCGGTTCGGTGCTGATTCCAGAAATGGAACGTCGCGGCTATCCCCGGGAATTCGCCACGGCGGTGACCGTCAGCGGTTCGGTGCAAGCCTTGCTGACACCGCCCAGCCACAACTCGGTGCTCTACTCGCTGGCCGCCGGCGGCACGGTGTCGATTGCCTCGCTGTTCATGGCCGGCGTGGTGCCGGGCCTGTTGATGAGCGCATGCCTGATGGTGTTGTGCTTGATCTTCGCCAAGAAGCGCGACTACCCCAAGGGTGAAGTCATCCCGATGCGCGAAGCGCTGAAGATCTGCGGCGAAGCGCTGTGGGGCCTGATGGCGATGGTGATCATCCTCGGCGGCATTCTGTCCGGCATTTTCACCGCGACCGAGTCGGCGGCGATTGCGGTGCTGTGGTCGTTCTTCGTGACCATGTTCATCTACCGCGACTACAAATGGAGCGAACTGCCAAAACTGATGCACCGCACCGTGCGCACGATCTCGATCGTGATGATCCTGATCGGTTTCGCCGCCAGCTTCGGCTACATCATGACCCTGATGCAGATCCCGGCGAAGATCACCACGCTGTTCCTGACCCTGTCGGACAACCGCTACGTGATCCTGATGTGCATCAACGTCATGCTGCTGTTGCTCGGTACGGTCATGGACATGGCGCCGCTGATCCTGATCCTCACGCCGATCCTGATGCCGGTGATCCTCGGCATTGGCGTGGACCCGGTACAGTTCGGCATGATCATGCTGGTCAACCTGGGCATCGGTTTGATCACACCGCCGGTGGGCGCGGTACTGTTCGTGGGGTCGGCCGTGGGTAAAGTCAGTATCGAATCAACCGTCAAGGCGCTGCTGCCGTTCTACGCGGTGCTGTTCCTGGTGCTGATGGCCGTGACCTACATTCCTGCCATTTCGCTGTGGTTGCCGCATCTGGTGTTGTAAAACACCTTGTCAGAAAGCTCCCTGTAACCAGGGAGCTTGCTGGTCAGGGGGCTTTTGTGGCGAGGGGGCTTGCCCCCGTTCGGCTGCGCAGCAGTCGCAAATACAAGCGACTCGGTGCTCCTCAAAAATTGCAGGGGGCCGCTTCGCAGCCCAACGGGGGCAAGCCCCCTCGCCACAGGGAACAGTGCAGCTACATAAAAATCACATAGCAGGTCTACATGTCACTCACACTGCTCGAACTCGAAGACGAACTCACCCACCTCACCCTCGCCCCGGAGCTGGGCGCCAGCATCGTCAACTGGACCGTGCGCAGCACCGGGCAACCCTTGCTGCGACACGCCGATGAGCATGCCCTGAACACCGGTCTGCCCGGCAAGCTCGGCTGCTTTCCCTTGATCCCCTGGTCCAACCGCATCGCCGATGGCGGTTTCGATTGTCCCGATGGCTGGCTGGCACTGACACCCAACAGCCTCACCGATCCCCTGCCGATCCACGGCAGCGCCTGGCAGCAGGCATGGCAGGTGATTTCCCGAACTGAAGATGAAGTGGTCCTGCAACTCGATAGCACAACGCCCTTCGCCTATCGCGCCCGGCAACGCTTCCATTTGAGCGCAGGCAAGCTGAGCATCGAAATGCATGTCACGCACCTGGCTGAGCACGCTGCATGGCATGGTCTGGGATTGCATCCGTACCTGCCACGGACACCAAACACCCGACTGCAGGCACCGGCACGGCAGGTGTGGTTGTGCGACGGGGCGAAACTGCCGACAGCACTTGGCGCGTTGCCGGTCGAGTGGGATTTTCAGCAACTCAAGCCATTACCCGAAACGCTGGTCGACAACGGCTTCTGCGAATGGGACGGCCATTGCCTGATCCAACAGCCCGACCTCGGATACGAGTTGGACTGCCAGGCCACTGGCAGCGATTACTACCTTCTCTACTGCCCCGTGGGCCTGGGGTTTTTCTGTATCGAACCGGTGAGCCACCCGGTCAACGCGCACCACTTGCCCGGTCGACCGGGCCTGCGTTTGCTGGAACAGGGTCAATCCACCGAACTGGGCTTCACCCTGCAGTATCGGCCGTTTCAGGCTGGTGCCCCCAACAATTGACTCAACACCGCTCGCAACTTGCCGGGCTTCACCGGTTTGTTCAGCAAGGGTGCGTTGAGTCGCTGCAACGCACGCCGACAATGGTCGGTGCGGTCGGCGGTAATGATCACCGCTGGAATGTCCTGGTGGAAATGCTCGCGCAGATGTCGCACCACATCACAGCCGACCACCCCGTGATCGAGGTGATAGTCGGCAAGAATCAGTTCCGGTGCCTGCCCGCGTAGCGCCGCCAGAGCAGCCTCTTCATCGGTGGCGACCAGAACGTCGCAGCCCCACTGCCCGAGCAACGCGCTCATGCTATCGAGAATGCTCACTTCGTTGTCGATCACCAGTAAACGACGTCCCGGTAGCGGGTTGCCGGTGCCCGGTTGTGACACCGCCTGGCTCACGGGCAGCGGAACTTCGTCGGATATCGGCACCTCGATGCTGAACATCGAACCCCGCCCCGGCATCGAGTACACACCGATCCTGTAGCCAAGGATCTTGGCGATGCGCTCGACAATCGCCAGCCCCAGGCCCACGCCCTTGCGGTCGGCGGCGCGGCCGACGTCCAACTGGTTGAACTCGAGGAAGATCGAATCGAGCCGGTCGGCGGCGATGCCACGCCCGGTGTCCCAGACCTCCAGGCGCAACATCTCGCCCCGACGCCTTGCCGCCAGCAGGATGCTGCCTTCATCGGTGTAGCGGCAAGCATTGCTGAGGAAGTTGCGCAGGATCCGCGTCATCAGGCGCAAGTCGGTGTTGATGGCGTAATCGGCCATGCGCACCCGCAGGTTCAAGCCGGCCGCCTGGGCGACGGACTGGAACTCCGACACCAGCGGCCCGAGCAGTTCGTCGAGGCGGTACGTGGCAACGTCCGGCTTGACCGCGGCCTGGTCGAGCCGGGAAATGTCGAGCAGATCCGTCAGCAAATCCTCGGCCCCTTCCAGGGCCTGGTGAGTGCGCTCCACCAGCACCTGTTCGGCTTCCGGCAATTTGCGTTCGCGCAAGGTCGAAATCAGCAACCGCGCGGCGTTCAGCGGTTGCAGCAGGTCATGGCTGGCGGCGGCGAGGTATTTGTCCTTGCTGTGATTGGCGGCCTCGGCGGCATCGCGGGCGTCGCGCAAGGCCTTGGCGATCTGTTTACGCTGGGTGATCTGCTGCTGGAGGTTACGGTTAGCCTCGAGCAACTCATCGGTGCGCGCGACGACGCGCTGCTCCAGTTCGTCATTGAGTTGCTGCAGGCGTCGCTGGGCCAGCTTGCGCTCGGTGATATCGGAGACGAAGCCTTCCACCAAGCCTTCCTGGCCGGGCTTGAGCAGCAGGTTCATCAACACATCCAGGTGACTGCCGTCCTTGCGCCGCAAGCGGGTTTCATAGCCGTGCAGGCTGCTCTGGTGCCGGAGGATTTCGCCGATGGTTTCCAGCTCCTGCGCGCCGTCGACGAACAGGGTGCTGCCCAGGTCGGTCAGGGAGAACAGCACCTCCTGCGGGTCCTGGTAGCCAAGCATGCGTGCCAGCGCCGGGTTGGCGGCGCGCATGCCATCGTGCAGGCTGGCCTGGAAGATCCCGTGCACCGCGTTTTCGAACAGCCACTTGTAGCGGTTACGCTCGGCTTCCAGATCATCCAGGCGCGCGGCCAGCTCCGGATAGTGACTCTTGCGCGCCGAATGGCTGCCCAGCCCCAACAACCCGGCCAGGGCCCGTTGCTGCTCGTCAGAGGGCTTCGCCATAGACGACCTCGACATCACGCTGGCTGGATTCGCGCGGGTTGGTCAGGATGCACGGATCGTGCATCGCATGCTGCGACAGGAACGGAATGTCCGAGGTCCTGACGCCATGCAAACCGAGGGTTTCATGAAAGCCGATGGCGTGCTTGAGGGCGATCAGGTGTTCGACCAGGCGCCCGCAGATCTGCCGGTGATTCAGGCCTCGACAGTCGATGCCCAACGTCTCGGCGATCACCTTGAAGCGATCAGGCGCCGAGTTGTAATTGAAAGCCACCACGTGCTCGACCAGCACCGCGTTGCACAGCCCATGGGGCAGATCGAGAAAGCCGCCGAGGCTGTGGGACATGGCATGCACAGCACCCAGGATCGCATTGGAAAACGCCAGCCCGGCCTGCATGCTGCCGAGCATGATTTTTTCGCGCAACGCGATGTCCGTCGGGTTGGCGATCATTTGCACCAGGTTGCCATTGATCAGGCGCATCGCCTCCAGTGCATGGGGATCGGTCAGCGGCCCGTGGCCGGTGGATACGAAGGCTTCGATGGCATGCACCAAGGCATCGATGCCGGTACAGGCCGACAGGAACGGGTCCATGCTCAGGGTGGTTTCCGGGTCGATCAGCGAAACGTCCGGCACCACGGCCTTGCTGACGATGGAGAACTTCATGCGCTCCTGCTGATTGGAAATGATCACGAATTGCGAGACATCGGCCGAGGTGCCGGCGGTGGTCGGAATCAGGATCAGCGGCGGGCTGGGCACGCGGATGGTGTCCACACCCTCGAAATCGAGAATGCTGCGGCCATGGGCGACGACAATGCCGATGCCTTTGCCGCAGTCCATCGGACTGCCGCCACCGACGGCGACGATCACGTCGCAGTGGTTTTCCCGGTACATCTCGGCGCCGAGCATCACCTCTTCGACCCGTGGGTTCGGCGAGACATCGGAGTACAGGCAATACTGGATGCCCAGCGCTTGCAGGCTGGCCTCGACATCGGCGACCCAACCGGCAGCAATCACACCGGGGTCACTGACCACCAGGACCTTGCGTGCGCCAAAGGTCTTGGCGTAATTGCCGACACTGTGCCGGCTACCGGCACCGAAGATGATTTCAGGGGAAACGAACTTGCGCAGCTGGTTGAGACTCTGGCTCATTGGAAAGCCTGTTTTTATTGTTTTGGAAGGTAGAAACCACACTAAACCATCCAGCTGTGAATGCAATCAGACCAAAGAACAGCGCTGCCCGGGCTGTAACAGAACCCTGTGGGAGCGGGCTTGCTCGCGAAGAGGCCCTGTCAGTCAATATTGATGGTGACTGACACTCCGCCTTCGCGAGCAAGCCCGCTCCCACAGGAGATCTGTGCCGCCAGGCTTATCCGCGATAGATCAGCTGCGAAGCCTTCGCGTTACGCAACGTCAGATGCTCCATCCCCAACCCCGGAGCCTCAGCTTCTTCACGGGCCTTGAGGATCACCCCATGGTGGGGCGACTTGCTGCACACCGGGTCGGCATTGCTGGCATCGCCGGTCAGCATGAAAGCCTGGCAGCGACATCCCCCCAGGTCCTTGTGCTTTTCATCGCAGGAGCGGCACGGCTCCTTCATCCAGTCATCGCCGCGAAAGCGATTGAAGCCGAACGAGTCGTTCCAGATGTGCGAGAGGCTGTGCTCGCGCACGTTGGGAAATTGCACCGGCAACTGCCGGGCGCTGTGGCAAGGCAAGGCCGTGCCGTCGGGGGTGATGTCGAGAAACAGGTTGGCCCAGCCGTTCATGCAGGTCTTGGGACGCTCTTCGTAGTAGTCCGGGGTGACGAAGATCAGTTTGCACGGGTGGCCCTGGGCTTCAAGGCGCTCGCGGTATTCATTGGTGATGCGCTCGGCACGCTGCAATTGCTCACGAGTGGGCAACAGGCCGACGCGGTTGAGTTCGGCCCAGCCATAGAATTGGCAGGTGGCCAGCTCGACAAAGTCCGCCTCCAATTCCAGGCACAGCTCGATGATCTGCGCGATCCGGTCGATGTTGTGCCGATGGGTGACGAAGTTCAGCACCATCGGATAGCCCTGGGCTTTCACCGCCCGGGCCATGGCGAGTTTCTGGGCAAAGGCCTTGCGCGAACCGGCGAGCATGTTGTTCACCGCTTCGTCGGCGGCCTGGAAGCTGATCTGGATATGGTCCAGCCCGGCCACCTTGAAGTCGCGCACCTTCTGCTCGGTCAGGCCGATGCCGGAGGTGATCAGGTTGGTGTAGTAGCCCATGTCCCGGGCGGCCTTGATCAGTTCGGCGAGGTCCTGGCGCACCAATGGCTCGCCACCGGAAAACCCCAGTTGCGCGGCCCCCATGTCCCGCGCTTCGCGGAATACGCGAATCCATTCTTGCGTGCCCAGTTCCTCGCCCTGCCGGGCAAAATCCAGTGGATTGGAGCAATACGGGCACTGCAGCGGACAGCGGTAGGTCAGCTCGGCGAGCAGCCACAACGGCGGTCCGGGCAACGTCTCACTCGATCCAGAATTGCGCATGGGCCACCTCCAGAAACGCCAGCACGTCTTCGTCGATCCCGGGTACCCCGGGGAAACTGGCGCTCAATCGATCAATGATCGCCGCCACGCTGCGCTGGCCATCCACCAGGCCGAGAATCTGTCCGGCACTGGCGTTGAGCTTGATCATGCCTTCGGGGTACAGCAGCACGTGGCAGTCCTGGCGCGGCTCCCATTGCAGACGAAAACCGCGGCGCAAGGCCGGTGACTGCTGGCGATCGATCAGGCTCACAGGGCGATCCCCCGGTGCCAGACGTTGTCGCCGGTGACCGTGTGATACGGCGGGCGTTCGAGCTCATAGGCCATGCTCATGGCATCGAGCATGCTCCACAGCACGTCGAGCTTGAATTGCAGAATCTCCAGCATGCGTTGTTGCCCCTCGGCCGTCACGTAGTGCGCCAGGGTTATGCGCAAGCCGTGCTCGACATCGCGCCGCGCCTGGCTCAGGCGCGTGCGGAAATAGTCGTAGCCGGCGACGTCGATCCACGGGTAATGGGTCGGCCAGGCGTCGAGTCGCGACTGATGGATCTGTGGCGCAAAGAGCTCGGTCAGCGAACTGCTGGCCGCTTCTTGCCAGCAGGCGCGACGAGCGAAATTGACGTAGGCGTCCACGGCAAATCGCACGCCGGGCAGCACCAGTTCCTGGGACAGAATCTGCTCGCGATCCAGCCCCACCGCTTCGCCCAGGCGCAGCCAGGCCTCGATGCCGCCCTCGCTGCCGGGGATGCCGTCGTGGTCGAGAATCCGTTGCAGCCATTCGCGGCGCACGTCGCGGTCCGGACAGTTGGCGAGAATCGCGGCGTCTTTCAGGGGGATGTTGACCTGATAGTAGAAGCGATTGGCGACCCAGCCCTGGATCTGCTCGCGGCTGGCGCGGCCGGCGTACATGGCTTGGTGGAAGGGGTGGTGGATGTGGTAGTAGGCGCCCTTGGCGCGCAGGGCGGCTTCGAATTCTGTGGGGGACATGGGGGTGTCAGTCATTTTGTTCTCCGGGAACTTCTGCGGTGCCTGTACTGGCCTCTTCGCGAGCAAGCCCGCTCCCACATTTGGAATGCAGTTTCCTGTCGGAGCGGGCTTGCTCGCGAAGGGGTCAGCCGCTACAGCTCAATACTCATGCCGTCATAAGCCACTTCAATACCCCGCCGCTCCAGCAGCGCCCGCTCGGCCGAGTCTTCATCGAGGATCGGATTGGTGTTGTTGATGTGGATCAGCACCTTGCGCTGGCGGTTGAAACCCTCCAGCACTTCAAGCATCCCGTCGGGGCCGCTTTGTGGGAGGTGCCCCATTTCGCTGCCCAGGCTCTGGCCGACTTCGCAGATGCGCATCTCGTCGTCGCGCCACAGGGTGCCGTCCAGCAGCAGGCAATCGGCACGCTGCATCCAGCCCAGTACTTCGCCGTCGATTCGGCCAAGGCCCGGCGCATAGAACAGCGAGGCGCCGTTGCGCAGGTCTTCAATGAACAGGCCAATGGTGTCGCCCGGTTGCGGATTGCCGCGATTGGGCGAATACGGTGGCGCGTTGCTCACCAGGGGTATCGCTCGAAATTGCAAATGCCCGCAGGCCGGGATGCTGAACGGCTGGCGATCGAGACCGACCGGTTGCCATTGCAACCCGCCGTTCCAGTGCTCCAGCATGTTGAACAACGGGAAACCGCTGCTCAGGTCCTGGTGCACGCGCTCGGTGCACCACACCGCATGCGGGCAACCTTCACGCAGGCTGAGCAAACCGGTGCAATGGTCAATCTGGCTGTCCAGCAGCACGATGCCGGCGATGGCGCTGTCACGCAGGCGCCGCGCCGGTTGCAGTGGCGCAAAACTCTCGAGTTGCGCGCGAATGTCCGGTGACGCATTGCACAGCACCCACTCCACACCGTCGTCACTCAGGGCAATCGACGACTGCGTACGGCGCTGTGCCCGCACGTTGCCATTGCGCGCACCGGCGCACTGGCGGCAGTTGCAATTCCACTGAGGGAATCCACCGCCAGCGGCGGAACCGAGAACGCGGATGTGCATGGCGGATGCTCCAGAAGGCAGGCCCGGCCAACGTATCCGCTGGCCGGGTGATCAATCAACGGTTGGCGAAATACATCGTCACTTCGAAGCCAATGCGCAGATCGATAAACGCGGGTTTAGTCCACATGGGTCATTCCTCTTCTTGTGCCCGGGTGATTCCGGTAGAGCCATTAATGCACGGGGCGATGAGCGCCCGAATGCTACTTTCGAAGGAGTTTGCGGGGTGATTTGGTAGGGGGTGTTGCATGGTCATTGGCATCACACAAACCCCATGTGGGAGCGGGCTTGCTCGCGAAGGCGGTGTGCCAGTCAACATCTCTGCTGAATGACACTCCGCATTCGCGAGCAAGCCCGCTCCCACAGGTTATGCGGCGTGTTTAAGGAATCAGAAGAACCCCAGCGGATTGATGTCGTAGCTCACCAGCAGGTTTTTGGTCTGCTGGTAGTGATCGAGCATCATCTTGTGGTTTTCCCGACCGACTCCGGACTTCTTGTAGCCACCAAACGCCGCATGCGCCGGGTACAGGTGGTAGCAGTTGGTCCACACGCGCCCGGCCTTGATCGCCCGGCCCATGCGGTAGGCGCGGTTGATGTCGCGGGTCCACAGGCCGGCGCCGAGGCCAAACTCGCTGTCGTTGGCAATCGCCAGGGCTTCCGCTTCGTCCTTGAAGGTGGTGATACCCACCACCGGGCCGAAGATTTCTTCCTGGAACACGCGCATCTTGTTGTGGCCCTTGAGCAGGGTCGGCTGGATGTAATAGCCGCTGGACAGGTCGCCTTCCAGACGTTCAGCCGCACCGCCGGTGAGCAGCTCGGCGCCCTCCTCCTGGGCAATGGTCAGGTACGAGAGGATCTTGTCGTATTGCTGCTCGGACGCCTGGGCGCCGACCATGGTCTCGGTGTCCAGCGGATTGCCGCGCTTGATCTTGACGATCTTCTTCATCACCTCGGCCATGAACGGCTCATAGATCGACTCCTGCACCAGCGCCCGGGACGGACAGGTGCAGACTTCGCCCTGGTTGAAGAACGCCAGCACCAGGCCTTCGGCGGCTTTTTCGATGAACGCCGGTTCAGCGTTCATGATGTCTTCGAAGAAGATGTTCGGCGATTTGCCGCCCAGTTCGACGGTGCTCGGGATGATGTTCTCGGCGGCGCAATGCATGATGTGCGCGCCCACCGGGGTCGAGCCGGTGAAGGCGATCTTGGCGATGCGTTTGCTGGTGGCCAGGGCCTCGCCGGCTTCGCGACCGAAACCCTGGACGATGTTCAGCACGCCCGCCGGCAGCAGGTCGGCGATGAGCTCGGCGAAGACCATGATCGACAGCGGCGTTTGCTCGGCAGGCTTGAGTACGATGCAGTTGCCGGCGGCCAGGGCCGGGGCGAGTTTCCAGGCGGCCATCAGCAGCGGGAAGTTCCACGGAATGATCTGCCCGACCACACCCAGGGGCTCATGGAAGTGATAGGCCGTGGTCAGCTCGTTGATCTCGGCAGCCCCGCCTTCCTGGGCGCGGATGCAGCCAGCGAAGTAACGGAAGTGGTCGGCGGCCAGCGGCACGTCGGCGTTCAGGGTTTCGCGCACGGCCTTGCCGTTGTCCCAGGTTTCGGTGACGGCCAGCACTTCAAGGTTCTGCTCGATGCGATCGGCGATTTTCAGCAGCACCAGGGAGCGGTCCTGGGCCGAGGTCTTGCCCCAGGCATCCGCTGCGGCATGGGCGGCGTCCAGGGCCTTGTCGATGTCGGCGGCGCTGGAGCGCGGGAATTCGGCGATCACTTCACCGTTGACCGGCGAGGTGTTGGTGAAGTACTCGCCATTGATCGGAGCGACGAACTCGCCACCGATGAAGTTGCCGTAGCGCGGCTTGAAGGTAATGAGGGCGCCTGGGGTTCCGGGTTGTGCGTAGATCATGGTGGGCCTCTGTCTGGGTCGATGCCTGTCGTACTGACAGGCGATGAGCCGATACTAGAGAGCCCCGCGTGCCAGACGAATGCATCGTTGGCAGGAGGGGCTCTCGTTATTTGGTCGTAGATTTCACACTGATCACTGTAGGAGCGAGCTTGCTCGCGATGAGCCCGAGAACGCCACGGGGTATCAGGTTTCCAGCGTTATCGTTGACGACCATCGCGAGCAGGCTCGCTCCTACAGGGGTTATGCGGTGGAGTCGGGATCAGTGCTTAGCGACAAGGTCCTTAGGCAGCTTGAAGGTCCAGAGCATGCCGCCCTGGTTGAAGTCCTTGATGCGCTTGGCCACTTCACCGCCCCACAGCGGTACCGCACCGCCCCAGCCGGAGAGCACCGAGACGTACTGTTCGCCGTCCATTTCCCAGGTGATGGGCGAGCCGAGCACGCCGGAGCCGGTCTGGAATTCCCAGACCTTTTCGCCGGTCTTGGCGTTGAAGGCCTGCAGGAAGCCTTCTGGCGTGCCGGTGAACACCAGGTTGCCCTTGGTGGTCAGCACCCCGCCCCACAGCGGCGCGTAGTTCTTGTGGCGCCAGACTTCCTTGCCGGTTTTCGGATCGATGGCCCGCAGCACGCCGATGTAGTCTTCGTTCAACGGCTTGATGGTGAAGCCGGCGCCGAGGAATGCCGCGCCTTTCTTGTAGGCGATGCCTTCGTTCCAGATGTCCATGCCCCATTCGTTGGACGGCACATAGAACAGCCCGGTGTCCTGGTTGTAAGCCATCGGCATCCAGTTTTTCGCGCCGAGGAACGCCGGCGCGACAAACACCGAACTGCCCTTGACTTCGGAGCCCGGGGCACCGGGACGACTGGCCTCGTTGTAGATCGGCCGGCCGTTCTTATCCAGGCCGGTGGCCCAGGTGATCTTGTCCACGAACGGGAAGCCACGGATGAATTTGCCGTTGGTGCGATCCAGCACGTAGAAGAAACCGTTACGGTCGGCAGTGGCCGCCGCCTTGATCTCCTTGCCACCTTCGCTGTAGTTGAACGACACCAGCTCGTTCACGCCATCGTAGTCCCAACCGTCGTGGGGCGTGCTCTGGAAGTGCCACTTGATGGTGCCGTCGTCCGGGTTGAGCGCCAGGCGCGACGACGAGTACAGGTTGTCGCCAGGGCGCAGGTGCGAGTTCCACGGCGCCGGGTTGCCGGTACCGAACAGCAGCAGGTTGGTTTCCGGGTCGTAATAGCCGCCCAACCAAGGGGCCGCGCCGCCGGTTTTCCACAGATCACCCGGCCAGGTCTTGCCCGCTTCGCCGCCGGAGATGCCGTTCTCCACCGCTTTGCCGTCCTTGTAGACGTAGCCCATATGGCCTTCGACCGTCGGCCGGGTCCACAGCAGATCACCGTTTTTCGGGTCGTAGGCCTCGATCTTGCCCACCACGCCGAACTCGCCACCGGCCACGCCGGTAATCAGCTTGCCGTTGATCACCAGCGGCGCGGCGCTGATCGAGTAGCCTTCCTTGTGGTCGGCGACTTTCTTGCTCCACACCACCTTGCCGGTGTCTTTGTTCAGCGCCACGAGCTTGGCGTCGAGAGTGCCGAAAATCACCAGATCGCCATACAGAGCGACGCCACGGTTGATCACGTCGCAGCAAGGGCGGATGTCATCGGGCAGGCGTGCATCGTATTGCCAGAGTTTCTTGCCGGTGCGCGCATCCACGGCGAACACCCGGGAGTAGGAACCGGTCATGTACATCACGCCGTCCTTGACCATCGGCTGCGCTTGCTGGCCACGCTGTTTTTCACCGCCGAAGGAAAACGCCCACGCCGGGCGCAGTTCCTTGACGTTGTCGACGTTGAGAATATCCAGCGGGCTGTAGCGCTGCCCCTGAACGCCGAGGCCGTTGGTCACGACCTGTTCCGGGTTCTTCGGGTCCTGGAGAATGTCCTGGTCGGAAACCCCGGCCAATGCCTGGCCGGACAACAGCATGGCACTGAGCAGCAGGCTCAAGACGAAGGGCTGGCGACGTGCGGGTTGGGTCATGACGGCTTCCTCTGCGGATTTTTGTTATTTCCGGAAAATTTTCCCGGTCTGGTGCAGATTCTTGAGCGCCGCCGCCCTAGCAACAATTGCCCGCAATGAGGAGATTGCTAGTTCCTTCGTACAGGGTGGGAGGAGATGAGCAGCGAATTTTGTGTCCGGCATAGATCCCTTGTGGGAGCGGGCTTGCTCGCGAAGACGGAGTGTCAGGCGACATCGATGTTGAATGTGTCGGCCTCTTCGCGAGCAAGCCCGCTCCCACATTAGATCGGGGTGGGTCAGTTATTTGCGTTGGAATCCACCCGCGTCATCCGCTCACGCTCGTAACGCGGGTACAGATGGCTGACGCTGCGGATCAGTTCATAGCGGCTCAGGTTGATCCCGGCGAAGCGTTCGGGGATGGGGCTGCGGATCATCTCGGCCATGTCGCTGCCATTGGCCGCGCCGTCGCGCATCAGCTGATCGAGCCAGGTCAGGTAATCGCGCATCTGCTCGAACGGTTGTGGATCGCTCGACACCGGTCCATGGCCCGGCACGACCTGCGTCCAGGGCAAGCCTTGCAGGGTCGCGATGTCCGCCAGCCACACCGCCAGCCCTGGACTGTTGGGCGTGGTCAGCGCCCGTTGATAAAACACCAGGTCCCCGGCAAACAACACGCCGGTTTGCTGGTCGAGAATAGCCAGATCCGCGCCCGTATGCCCACCCAGGCTCAGCAGACGCAGATCGTGATTCCCAAAACTTTTCACCCCGGGTGCCAACGCCTGGGTCGGCAACACCACTTCGGTGCCACGCATCCAGTCGCCGACCATGCGGTACATATTCTCGGCCATGGCATCGCCTTGCTGATGCAGTAGCTCGGTGGTGCCGGCCAGGGCGCCGATCGGCACGTCGCTGAAGGCTTGGTTGCCCAGCACATGGTCCGGGTGGTGATGGGTCAGCAAGACCTCGATCACCGGCTTGTCGGTGGTGGCGGCAATGGCCTTGCGCATCGCTTCGCCGTAACGCCGGGACGGCCCGGTGTCGATCACTACCACACCGCGTTCGGTGACGATGAACGCGGTGTTGACGATGTTGCCGCCGTTGGCCTTGGCGAAATTATCGGTGCTGCCTTCCAGCAGCCAGGTGTCCTGGGCGATCTGCCGAGGCTTGAGTGAATATTCGAGATCGGCCAGGGCCGGCAGACTGACGCTCAGCACCATCAACAGGATCCAGCGCATGCCACGCTCCTTGGGGTCAGGGGATCGACGCATCGAACTCATTGCCGCTGTTGTCCCGCAGCAGCAGGCGCGTTTGCCCTGCCCCTTCGATGTCGAAGGCCAGGTTGGGGTTTTCGCTGACCGCGGGAAACAGCTCCAGCCGGGCCAGCACTTGCTCGTTGTGGTCGCGCAGCTCGGCATGGTTGATGAAGAATTCCGGGATGCCGCTGACCATGCCGTTGTCCATGGGATGGGCCACCTGCAATCGCAAACGGCTGAATTCGCCCCGGGGATAGCGCCCGCCGAGCACTTCGCCAATGCGCTCTTCCCAGCCCGGTTGATTCCGAACCACGCTCGGTGCGGTGCAGCCGCCACCCGCTGCGTCAATCAGGGTCGAGCCGACATGCCACAACCCGTCACGGGTCAACACCGCCGCGCGCAAGGGCGTGGCCTGTTCGATGCGAATGCGCAACGACAGCCAGGGCAAAACCGAATTCAGCGGCTGGAAGTCGACGATTTTCGGCAAAGGGTTAAGTTCTGCCCAGGCGAGGATTTTCACCACCTCGCCCTTGAACGCCCTGGCGTCGATTTCCAGCGGTACCTGCCGGGCATCTTCGGCAAACGGCGGCGCCAGCAGCTTGACCCGCTCATCGAAAACGAACGGCGCATTGCCCAGGAACTGCTGGTGATAGAAGGCCCACATCACCGATGGCACCGGGTCTTTACCGGGATCGATAGCGCCAGCCTGTGCCGCCAGGCTTAACCAGCAAGCCAACAGACAACTCCCTCGCCATTTCATCGCCTGCTCCTTATTGATACATCTCGGGTACGTCGTATTGCAGGCCGTAATGGCCGTAGATGGTCTTCACCGAACCCTCGCGGATAAGCGCTTCCAGCGCCTCCTCCACGGCATAGGCCAGTTGACGGTTGCTTTCGTGCACCGCCATGCCGATTTCCCAGAGTTGCTTGCCCATGTTCGGATAGGCATTTTCTGCCAGTGCCACTTGCGGGTCGGCCGCTTCATGGACCTGCCAGTCGATTTCACCGCGCATGGCCATCACCGCGTCGACCTCACCGGCCTTCATCGCGGCAAACGCCTGGGGTACGCCCGGATAGTGATGGGTCTTGCCGGCGAGCATGCCGTTGAACACCGAGGTCAGGTAGAACGACGGCACGCTGTCGACTTCGACACCAATCGGGTGCTGCTCGAACACCGCGACGCTGGCGACCTTGTCCAGCCGCCGGCGGTCATAGGCCACCTGCCACTGCTCGTTCTGGTACGGACCGAACATCACCACGTGGCCATTTTCCAGTTCGCCGAGTTCGTTACGCTTCTGCGCGTAGTCACGGTCGTAGGGCACGCGCATCATCAGGTCGGCCAGTTGCTGGTTGTGCAAGGCACTGGCACGCCAGATGTAATCGCGCAGGTCGTCATCGAGCTTTTCCCCGGCCGGCGCCCAGATCAGCGTCAGGCGCACGCCTAGCGCCTTGGCCAGGGCCTCGGCGAGTTCGACATCGACACCCTGGGGTTTGCCGGCGCGTTCAAAACTGTAGGGCGCGAAGTCCTTGTAGACCGCCACCTTCAGCTCCCCGGCGGCGATCATTTCGTCGTAGTTGCGAACCTGCGCCTGCGCCGCCTGGCAGCACAGCCACAGAGCGCTGATCAACACCGCGAGCAGGCGCATGGGTCACTCCTCGACGTGCACAGTGTCCAGATAAGTGCGCACCGCCCACAGGGCTTCCTGGCTCAGGTAGTCGGCCATCTTCGGCATGTACACCCGACCGTCGCGCACCGCGCCATGGCGCACCCGTTCGGCGAACCATTCATCGCCCGCCTCACCGACATCGAGCATGCGCAAGTCGGGGGCGATACCGCCGGACTTGGCTTCCAGGCCATGACAGGCCGCGCAGTTCTGGGTGTAGGCCGAGGCACCGATTTCCACTGCCTTGTCGTGTTCCGCAGCGGTGCGATACGGGTTCACCGCGGCCCAGCCATCGGCATCGAGTTGCACTCCGGCGTCCTTGATCGGGGTCAGCCCCGGGGTGGCCACGGCTTGTGGCACCACGTTGCCGTGGGCCCAGACGGAACCTGCGCTGATCAAACCGGCCAATAGCCCGGTCACGAGCAAGGCGTTGCGTTTTGTTGTCATTGTTATGCCCTCTGGATTGCACGCAAAACCTCTTGGCAGAGGCTATGGCAGCCATCTTAGAAAGCCCTGCGCCCAGACCCCATGCTGCTTTGGTGGTCGCCGCCTACTCCCTTGGTCGTAAGGCTATCGGTGGACACGGGACGCGGGCCGTGGAGCCGGTCAACGCCGATCAGGGTCAGGATCAACAGGAACGGCAGGAGCAGTGCTTTGACGATACGCATGGTTAATCCCCTCCAGATCAAAGGCCGTGGTTGCCCATGCTAGAACCGCGCCGCGCGTGGCGGTCTACTACCTTGGTACTGGCCCTTCGGTACTTTCTGCATATTTTCACTGCACCACAGCCTTCCTATGCTGGCGCTACCTGTAATGGAGTGCCTTATGCGCGAGCTTGCCCCTTACGCCCTGATCTACCTGCTGGCGATTGCCTGCGCCGCCGGCCTGGCTACCCAGAGCCAGGCCGCCGATGCGCTCTTGCAGGTGCGGATCGGCTACCTGGGTTATCGCCCCGATCCCGGGCCGCTGCTGTCGAACGTCATCCCCGAGCCCACCGATGCCGGGCTGCGCGGCGCCGAACTGGCGATCACCGACAGCAACAGCACCGGGCGTTTTCTCAACCACGGCTACAGCCTGATCAGCGCCAGTGTCGACAGCCCCGAGGCCTTGCTCGAAGCGGCAAAGGTGCAGCATGAACAAGGCCTGCGCCTGTTTGTGGTGAATGCCCCCGCGACCAGCCTGCGCCAATTGAGTGCAGCACTGCCCGACAGCTTGCTGTTCAACGCCGGTAGCCCCGATGACAGCCTGCGCACCACCGATTGCCTGCCCAACGTGCTGCACACCTTGCCGAGCCGGGCGATGCTCGCCGATGCCCTGGCGCAGTTTCTGGTGCTGCGCAAATGGCAGCGGGCACTGCTGATTGTCGGCCCGACGCCGGACGATCAAGCCTATGCCGCCGCCCTGCGCCGCGGGGCCAAGCGCTTTGGCTTGCAACTGGTGGCGGAAAAAACCTGGAGCTTCGATAACGACCAACGCCGCAGCGCCCAGGCGGATATGCCGCTGTTCACCCAGACCGCCGAGTACGACGTGGTGCTGGTGGCCGATGAACGCGGCGACTTCGGTGAATACGTGCCCTACCAGACCTGGTACCCGCGTCCGGTCGCCGGCACCCAGGGCCTGACCCCGGTGGGCTGGCACAAGACCGTGGAAACTTATGGCGCCGCGCAGCTGCAAAAACGTTTCGAAGCCCTGACCGGGCGCTGGATGAATGACCGCGATTTCGCCGCGTGGATGGCCGTGCGCAGTATCGCCAGCGCCGTGAGCAAACTGCGCCAGGCCGAGCCGATGGCGATCCGTACGCTGGAAATCAGCGACCAGTTGCCACTCGACGGTTTCAAGGGCCGCAAGCTCAGCTACCGGCCGTGGAACGGCCAGTTGCGCCAGCCGATTCCCATCGTCCAGCCGCGAGCGCTGGTCAGCACCTCACCCCAGGATGGCTTTCTGCACCCGTTCAACGAGATGGACAGCCTGGGCTACGACAAACCCGAGGTCAGCTGCCGCTTTCCCTGATCCGATAATCACAACAACAAGGAATCCGCCATGCGCCGCACCCTGCTCTGCCGCTCCCTGCTTTCTTGGGCCATGCTGCTCGCCGCAGGCCATGCCGTTGCCAGCACAGCCTGGGTCTCCAACGAAAAGGACAACAGCCTGAGCCTGATCGACCTGCAGACCCTGCAAGTCACCGACACCCTGCCCGTCGGCCAGCGCCCCCGCGGCCTGCTGCTGTCCCATGACAACAAGCTGCTGTACATCTGCGCCAGTGACTCGGACCGGGTCCAGGTGATGGACGTGGCCACGCGCAAGATCATCAAGGAACTGCCCTCGGGCAAAGACCCTGAACAATTCGCCCTGCACCCGAACAATCGCTGGTTGTACGTCTCCAACGAAGACGATGCGCTGGTCACGGTGATCGACACCGAGACCTCCAAGGTGCTCGGCCAAATCAACGTCGGTGTAGAACCCGAAGGCATGGCCGTCAGTCCTGACGGCAAGTGGGCGGTCAACACCAGCGAAACCACCAACATGCTGCACTGGATCGACACCAGCACCCAGACCCTGGCCGACAGCACCCTGGTGGACCAGCGCCCGCGCTTCGTCGAGTTCTCCCCCGATGGCGCCCAGCTCTGGGCCTCGGCGGAAATCGGCGGCACCGTGACCATTCTCGATGTAGCCAGTCGCACCGTGCTCAAGACCCTGAACTTCCAGATCAAGGGCGTGCACCCGGACAAGGTCCAGCCGGTCGGCATCAAGCTCAGCGCCGATGGCAAATACGGTTTTGTCGCACTGGGCCCGGCCAATCATGTGGCGGTGATCGATGCCAGGACCTTCGAGATTCTCGATTACCTGCTGGTGGGTCGACGGGTCTGGCAGATGGCGTTCACCCCGGATCAGAAACAACTGCTGGCCACCAACGGCGTCAGCGGCGATGTCTCGGTGATCGATGTCGACAGCCTCAAGGTGAGCAAATCGGTGAAGGTCGGGCGCTATCCCTGGGGCGTGGTGGTGACGCCATGAACGCCCTTGAAGTCAGCGACCTGAGCTTTGCCTACGGTGCCCGAGAGGCCTTGCGCAAGGTGAGTTTCAGCCTGGAACCCGGGCGCTTCGCCGCGCTGCTGGGACCCAACGGCGCGGGCAAGTCGACCCTGATTGCCCTGCTGACCCGGCTCTATGATCTGCAGCACGGCGAGATCCGCATCGGTGGCTGTTCATTGCGCAGCGCGCCACGCCCGGCACTCAGGCAACTGGGCGTGGTGTTCCAGCAAAGCACCCTGGACCTGGACCTCAGCGTCGAGCAGAACCTGCGTTATCACGCGGCATTGCATGGCTTGTCCCGGCGTGAGACCGACCTTCGGGTCGACGCTGAACTGGCCCGCCAGACCCTGACCGAACGCCGCCGCGAACGGGTGCGTGAACTCAATGGCGGCCATCGTCGCCGGGTGGAAATTGCCCGCGCCCTGTTGCATCAACCGCGTCTGTTGCTGCTCGATGAAGCCAGTGTCGGCCTCGACCCGGCGAGCCGCCTGGCGCTCAACCAGCACATCCGCAGCCTGTGTCGCGAGGAACGCATCAGCGTGCTCTGGACCACCCACCTGCTCGATGAAGTACAGCCCAGCGATGACTTGCTGATCCTGCATCAGGGCCGGCTGGTAGCCAGCGGACAGGCCGATGCCCTGAGCCTGGAACACGGCGGTGACCTCGGTTCGGCCTTCACCCGCCTGACAACATCAGGAGCTGCCCAATGAACGCTTACTGGCAATGCTTCAGCGGTATCGTGCTGCGCGAATGGCTGCGCTTTGTGCTGCAACGCACGCGATTTCTCAGCGCCCTGGTGCGGCCGCTGCTGTGGCTGCTGGTGTTCGCCGCGGGTTTTCGCGCAGCGCTGGGAATCGCGATCATCGAGCCCTACGACACCTACATCCCCTATGAGGTCTACATCATTCCCGGGTTGGCCTGCATGATCCTGCTGTTCAATGGCATGCAGGGGTCACTGTCGATGGTCTACGACCGCGAGATGGGCAGCATGCGCGTGTTGCTGACCAGCCCCCTGCCCCGAACCTTTCTGCTGTGCAGCAAACTGTTGGCCACCTCGCTGATTTCGCTGTTGCAGGTGTATGCGTTCCTGGCGATTGCCTGGGTCTACGGCGTGCGGCCACCGGCCATGGGCTTGTTGCTGGCGTTGCCGGCCCTGCTGCTGGTGGCGTTGATGCTCAGCGCACTGGGCCTGTTGCTGTCGAACGCGATCCGCCAGCTGGAGAACTTCGCCGGGGTAATGAATTTCGTGATCTTCCCGCTGTTTTTCCTGTCGTCGGCGCTGTATCCGCTGTGGAAGATGCGCGAGGCCAGTGAGTGGCTGTATTGGCTATGCGCACTGAATCCGTTCACCCATGCGGTGGAGCTGGTGCGTTTTGCCCTGTATGAACGCTTCAATCCGCTGGCGCTGGCGGTGTGCTCGGGGCTGACGCTGCTGTTTGCGCTGCTCGCCGTACTGACGTTCAACCCGCAGCATGCGGCCCTGCGCAAATCCAGCTGACACCCCCCTCTGTAGGAGCCGGCTTGCTGGCGATCCAGACGACGCGGTGTATCAATTTCACCGCGTCGCCTGGATCGCCAGCAAGCCGGCTCCTACTTTAGTACTGGTTCTACCTGTCTATCGTCGCATTCCCAACGCCCCCCGACTGGCATGTAATAGGTCCATAACTATAAGGACTGAACCCATGCCACGTGCCCGACGTTGCCTGTTGCGCCCTGCTCTCGCCGTCCTGTCGCTGAGCCTGCTGCTGAGCACCGCGCAGGCCGACACTGCGCTGTTCTCCACCGACGGCTATCGCATCGGCCTGTACCGCAGCCCGACGCCGGAACAACTGCAAGGCGCAACCCTCATCGACACCCCCGCCCTGCAAACCCTGCTCGGCCAAACCCCGCGCCCGGTGCTGATTGACGTCTACCGCCGGCAGTGGCTGCAAGGGCAATTCATCGAAGACCAGCCCCATGAAAACCTGCCCGGCAGCCATTGGCTGGCCAATACCGGGGACGGCGACCTGACGCCGCAATGGCAGGACTATTTCGCCGCCAACCTGAAAAAGCTGACCGCCGGCGACCCGACACAACCGCTGGTCTTCTACTGCCGCTCCGACTGCTGGTTGAGCTGGAATGCGGTCAAGCGCGCAGCCACCATGGGCTATAAGACTCTGTATTGGTATCGCGATGGCCTGGACGCCTGGCAAGCGGCCAACCTGCCGGTTTCGCCAGCCCGGCCCGAACCCTTTCCCTGAGCTTTACGCGTGCACGCAGTTGCCACACCATAATCAAAATAATGAGGTGAAAGGCCATGTACAAAATCCTGATTGCCGACGATCACCCACTGTTTCGCGAAGCCATCCACAACGTCATCAGCGACGGTTTTGCCGGCAGCGAAGTGATGGAAACCGCCGACCTGGACAGCGCCCTGGCCCTGACCCAGGAGCACGATGACCTGGACCTGATCCTGCTCGACCTGAACATGCCCGGCATGCACGGGCTCAATGGCCTGATCAACCTGCGTAACGAAGCGCCGACCATTCCGGTGGTGATTGTCTCCGCCGAGCAGGACAAACAGATCGTGCTGCAAGCCATCACCTACGGTGCAGTGGGCTTCATCACCAAGTCGTCACCCCGCACCCAGATGACCGATGCCATCCAGCAGATTCTCAATGGCAATGTCTACCTGCCCCCGGACATCATCCGCACCGGAAAAAGCAGCAGCCACCGGCGGATGAACGACACCCCGAGTTTCCCGCCCGAACTGCTCCAGGCCCTGACCCGCAAGCAACTGCAGGTGCTGGAGCGCATGACCAAGGGCGAATCGAACAAGCAGATCGCCTACACCCTGGAAATCGCCGAGACCACGGTCAAGGCCCACGTCTCGGCAATCCTGCGCAAGCTCAACGTGCACAACCGGGTGCAGGCGATCCTGAGTGCCGGGGATATTGATTTCGGGTCTTATCTGCGGCGTTGAGTCAGTAAGACCGCGGCGCCCCTTTCGCGAGCAAGCCCGCTCCCACAAGGACAGCGATGTACCTGTGGGAGCGGGCTTGCTCGCGAAGGGGCCGTCCCATGCACCGTAGATTTCAAGGCCGGCCAAGCAAATGACTCATCGCCGTCTTCAGCTTCATCGGCCGCACCGGCTTGTGCATCAGGGTGTGGCCCAGCTCGCGGATCTGTTGCTTGAGTTCATTGCTGTAGTTGGCCGTGATCATCATTGCCGGGACCGGTGAGGCACGACGGGCATTGATTCTTGCCACCGCATCGACACCGTTCTGATCGTTGTCCAGATGGTAGTCGGCGATCAGCAGGTCGGCCTCGGCGTGGTAGTTGTCCACTTGCCGCGCCAGGTCCTCCTCCGACAGCGCCGTCACCACCCGACACCCCCACCCCTCCAGCAAGGTGCGCATGCCGGCACAAATGGTCGCGTCGTTGTCCAGCACCCAAATCCGCGCACCCCGCAGGCGCTCGAGCATCGGCTCGCTCATCTGCAACGCCGGCGGCGGTGTCGGCGCGGTGGCGCTCAAGGGCACTTCGACCGAGAACATCGAACCCCGGCCCGGCCACGAGCGCACATGTATGGGATGGCCGAGGATGCCGGCAATTTTCTCGACAATCGCCAGGCCCAGGCCCAAGCCGCGATCCTGATCGGGTCGCTGCACATCACCGCGCTTGAACTCCTGGAAAATCTCCTCCAGGCGATGCTCGGCAATGCCCATGCCGCTGTCCCAGACTTCGATCGTCAGGCACTGATGATGCCGCCGGCAACCGAGCACCACGCGACCACTGTAGGTATAGCGAATCGCATTGCTCAGCAGATTGCGCAGAATCCGCGCGAGCAACTGGATGTCGCTGCGCACCAGCGCCGAACAGCCAATGAAGTGCAGTTGCAGGCCTTCACTGCGGGCCACCTGGGTGTATTCAGCAGCCAGGTTCTCCAGCAGCTCACTGAGGGCGAACGGCGCAATGTCAGCCTTGATCACCCCCGCATCGAGCTTGGAAATATCCACCAGGGTGCCGAGCAGGTTCTCCACGTCTTCCAGGGAATTGCTCACGTTGCGCACCAGAATCTCGCTGGACATCGGCTCGCGCCGCTCCAACAAGGCGCTGGTAAACAGGCGCGCGGCATTCAACGGTTGCAGCAGGTCGTGGCTGACGGCGGCGAGGAACTTGGTCTTCGACAGGTTGGCCTGCTCGGCTTCCTGCTTGGCTTCGCGCAAGCGTGACTCGACCAGGCGCCGCTCATCGATCTCGCGCAGCAGCTGGTCGTTGAGGGTGGTCAATTCCGCCGTGCGCTCGCGTACCCGCAGCTCAAGGTTCTGATACGCCTGATGCAGCGCTTCGGCGGTGCGGCGGCGTTCGGTGATGTCGCGGATCAGCACGAAAATCCCCACCACCTCGCCACTGGCCAGACGGTTGGGCACATAGGAGCGCAGCATGTAGCGCTCCTGGTTGTTGACGTTGGTTTCGGCGAACTCGAAGGTCACGCTCTCGCCGTCCAGTGCCCTGGCCACGTAGGACTCCAGCCGCTGATAATGCTGTTCGCTGTGCACTTCGCGCAGGCTCTGGCCGAGCATCACGCCGCGGGGCCAGCAGTACCACTCTTCATAGACCTTGTTGGTGAACTCGTAGACCAGGTCAGCATTGAGGTAGGCAATCAATGCCGGTACGTGATCGGTGATCAGGCGAATCCAGTGTTCGCTTTCACTCAGCGCCTCGGCGTGCTGGTAACGTTCGGTGATGTCGGTGAAGGTATTGACGAACCCCCCGGTGGGCAACGGATGGGTGCGGATTTCCAGGACCCGGCCATCGTACAGGCGCTGTTCGCATTCGCGTACCGGTCGTCCGTTGCCATCGCGACTGGCCGGGGTCAGCAGGTTCAACTCGCTGTCGGCGATCACTTCGGCAAACGGGCGATGCGCCGCCACCGGCGCCAGGCCGCTCAACTCCAGGAACCGCCGGTTCCACAACTCCAGGATGCCCTCGGCGCTGACCATTGCCACCCCTTGGGACAGGTTGTCGACCGCCCGTTGCAGCAGGTGCGACTTCTGCGCCACCGCCTGCTCCCGTCGCATGGTTTCGCTGAGTTTGACGTCGGTAATGTCGGTGAACAGGATCACCCGCCCGCCCTCCTGGGTGGGCCGCTCGCTGACTTGCAGCCAGCGCCCGTTCTGCAGGCGGTACAGCAGGTTTTCGTCGGCATGCCCCCAAGGCTCTTCGGTGAACAGGCCGTTGTTCATCATCAATCGCTTGACCTCGGTCAGGCGCATGCCGGCATTGATCCGCACCCGGCTGTTGCGCCAAAACGCCTTGAAGCGACTGTTGAACAGCACGATTCGCTGCTCGGCGTCGAACAGCACGAAGGCGTCGGAAATGCTTTCGATGGCATCGATCAGGTGTTGATGCGCCGTTTCCGCGCGCAGGCGGGCTTCGCTAAGCAGATGATTGCCGGCCTTGAGTTCGGCCATGGCCTGGTTCAGGGCATCGGTGCGTTCGCGCACTTGCTCGGCCAGCACCACCGAATGCTGGAATGCCGCGTACGGATCGTTGCCGCGGGTTCCCCCGGACTCGACCCGTTCGATCAGCGCGCCATTGATGCGCTGCAGTTTATGGTTTTCCAGGCGCAGCCTGGCCAGTTCGGCCTGCAGCTCAGCGATGTCCTGGGGCGCGGCTTCGGGCAATGGCAACGCCGGTGAAGGTCTGGTTGATGTGCATGCCATTGAACTGTTCTCCGTAGGTGTTGAAACCCATCACCCGTTGCTCACGCAAAAACCTGCCGATCTGATCAAGACTGCCGTCGTCTTCGAGTTCCAGACGCCGCAGGAAACAGTCGCAACCGATGGTCAGCAGCAAATCGCCCAGGCGTTCCTGCAACCCCTCGAACAGGCTCTGCAGGTTCGGCAGCATCGGCCCCGGGGTCATGGCGGTGAGGACGATGCCGTTTTCCACGGCGCAGTAGAAACTCAGGCTCAGGTCCGGGTGCACCTGCTGGATGGCCCGCACGTAGTACTGCTGGTTGATCCGCACCGCCAACGGGTGCGCGGCGAAGACCCGGTGATCGAGCTGCGCCACCGGCACGCCGATGTGCCGGGCGTACTCGGCGGCGGCCGGCTCGGCATTGAGTTCGAAGACCCG
Organism: Pseudomonas sp. P5_109; assembly: GCF_034009455.1. Lineage (NCBI taxonomy): Bacteria > Pseudomonadati > Pseudomonadota > Gammaproteobacteria > Pseudomonadales > Pseudomonadaceae > Pseudomonas > Pseudomonas sp. P5_109. The sequence continues at coordinate 3,063,502 of NZ_CP125380.1, read as the reverse complement.
GCGCAAGGTGCTGTCGGCCCCGGTGACCACCAGCTTCTCGGCGCGGGGCAGCACGTGGTGGGTGGTGAACACTTCGAAATCCAGCCAGGTATTGACCAGCACCACCACAGCCGCGCCGCTGTGGAACCCGCCATCGAAGTACACATGGGTATGGGTCAGGTAGTTGTCGTCGCCGGCCGAGCCGCCGAAATGCGGAATGTCGCCCAATGCCGCGCTCAAGGCCGCGAGGACCATTTCTTCACGGCTGGACAGGCCATCGAGCAGGGTCAGGGCAAAGCTGTTGCCCTTGATCGGGGCCAGGGTGTTGCTGCGACAGCCACTGACCAGGCGCTCGACCATTTGCTGGGCGTCGATCAGGCTGAAGTGCTCCATCTGGTCGATCAGCTCGATCGCAATGGAAAAGTGCCGGTGATCGAAACCCACCGCCGTCACGCAATTGCGCCCGTAGCCCAGCGGGGTGATTTCCCCGGCACTGGTGCAGCCCACCAGGCGAATACCGCCGAAGCTTTGCTGCAAGGCCTGGCCCAGCACCTGCAAGTCGTACTCGGCGGAACAGAAGAACAGCACGAACCCCAGGTGCGGATGCAACAACTGGCATGCCAGTTCCTGCGCGACCTGCCGGGCATCGGTGGCCTGGGACATTGCACTGACGACACCTTCGCTCTGCAGCATCATCGTCTCCGGCTGGTGCGTGTGTATGAGGCACGAGTGTACGAAGTCTGTGGGGGGGGACGAATGCTACTTGGGTAGCGGGTAGCCGCTTCGATGGGATGAGAATGTTTGAGGGGGGTGAGGACTTGAAGGCTGTAGCTGGAGATGTGAAGTACGCGCTTTGGTGGCGAGGGAGCTTGTCGGATCGCCGCACCGTCCCGCTGGACTGCGTAGCAGGCCCAAAACCGGCCGATGCGCGACCAGAATCCGGACCGCTACGCGCTCCAGCGGGAGCAAGCTCCCTCGCCACAGGGAAAGGATGAGCAGATCGGCTTTGTTACCAGGTCAATACCGCACCCACGGCAAAGGTGTCGGTGTTTTCGTTCTGCTCGTTAGTGTCGTGGCCGTTGATTTCGAACTGGTTGTACTCGGCCACCAGCTTGAGGTTGTCGTTCACGTCATGGAACAACGCGATGCCGCGGGTCTCGTAGTCCGCGCCACTCCCGACCACGCCGTTGCCATCGTCATTGGTCTTACCGTAGGACAAGGCCAGGCGGTTCTTGCCCAGTTTGTAGGAGCCCTGCAACAGGTAGCCGTCGCTGTCGACGTTACGCAAGGTCGGCTCGCCGGCATTGTTGGTGAAAAACGGGTTGATGCCCTTGGCCTGGAAGCCGGACCCGGTGAGGGACAAGCCGCCCATCTTCGCCTGCACGCCATAACCGACACCTTTGGAGGTGACGGTCTCGACCGTGGAATCGGTGTTGTCCGAGGTCTGGTAGCTGCCGTTGACCCAGCTATAGATCTTTGCCCCGGCCAGGTCGAACTGATAGGTGACTTCGCTCTCGGTACGCGGGTTTTCCTGATAGGCCTTGCCCGTCGGGCTGCTGTCGTTGGTGTCCACCGGGTCCATGATGCCGACCGCCACGCGCAGACCGTCCATCACCGGGGTGCGATAGGTGATCTGCGAGGTTGGGAACGGATACGGATAACCGGTGCCGATGTTGCCGAACGACACCCCGCCGCCATCCACCAGCCCCAACGTATCGCTGACCTGACCATAACCGGCGAGCATTTCGTCGAGCAGGATGTTGGAACGGGCGAACAGCCCGAAGTCCTTGCCGATCAGCACTTCGCCCCATTCCGGGTTGGCCACGGTGCCATAGAACTGCCGCACATCAATGGCGGTGTCGGTGCCGTTGGTTTGGCTGTCGTTGATGGTGACCCAGAACGAGGCACGGGCGCCGAGCTTGAGATCGTCTACCTGCTTGCCCATGTTGAACCCCAGGTAGTTGGGCAAGAAGCCCATCTTGACCCGCGCCTGTCGACGGTCGAACTGATCGCCGGTGCGGTCGACATCGCTGTTCACGTAGAAGGCGTTGATGTAGCCGTCGGTGGAGAACGTGGTCTGGTCCTTGTCGTACAGCATGATATCCGCCCGGGCCACCTGGCTCAGGCCAAGGGCAGACAGGCTGGCGATCAAGGCAGGCAGAAAACGATGCGTGACGTTCTTATTGTTGTGCATGGCGCGCTCCGAAACGGGGGACTAAGTGTCGGAGGCGATTATCGAAACCAGACCGGCGGCGCCATACGCTGCCTTGGAGCTGGTTTTCAGGTGCTTTGGAATGGACGACTGTACGCGACAACTAAGGCGTACGACCGTTTGTTGGCAGGGCAAGCCACTAAAGTTGTAAAGAACCGCTTTTCGTAGGATCCGGCTTGCCGGCGAAGGCGCACTTGAAGCCCCCTTCGCCGGCAAGCCGGGCTCCTACAGGTCAATCGCTGGCTTTTATCAGCATGTAGGCGGCGACCACGAAGCAAATGCTGGCGAACCCGACCTGCAACGCCCGTGCCGGCACACGGGCACAGAGCTTGCGGCCGATGATCATGCCGACGATGCTGGAGACGATGAAGGCAATGCCCAAACCATCGATGCGCACCCCGGCATGGAATGCGCCGATCACCCCGATGGCGGAAATCAGGCTGATCACCATCAGCGAGGTGGCGATGATCCCGCGCATCTGCACATCGGTCAGTTGCTTGAACGCCGGGACGATCAGAAAGCCGCCGCCCACCCCCAGCAATCCAGAGACCACGCCGGTCACCGCCCCGAGTGCGGCGAGGGTCGCGGTGCATTTGGCGGTCCAGGAAAAGCGTCCGGTCTGCTGATCGAGCATGCAGTTCTTCTGGCCCCAGTTGGCGTGGCCGTGGTCGCTCGGGCCTTCATCCTTGCGCTCACGACGCAACATCCGCCAGGCCACCATGACCATCAGCAGGCTGAACAGGATCATCAGGATCTTTTCCGGCAACTGATGGGCGAAATAAATACCCACCGGCGAAAACACCGCACCGAGCGCAGCGATCAACAACGCCGCGCGATAACGCACCAGGCCATGACGCAAGCCATCGATGGCGCCGACCGCTGCCGCGCTGCCCACCGCAAACAACGCCACCGGAGCGGCCTGGGTCATGCTCCAGCCCAACCCCAATACCAGCGCCGGGACCGCAAGGATACCGCCGCCGGCGCCGGTCAAGCCGAGCACCAACCCCATCACTACGCCAAACAGACTTGCCAGCAACATAGGGAGTTCTCAGTCGACCCTGGACAAACGCGTCAGCCACTCACGGCCCTTGAGCATACCGTTCCAGTAGAACCACGGTAGCAGTGTCGCCTTCAGCCACCACGCCGAGCGGCGCGGTGTCGTCGGGTCAAGGGGAAAGGTCGGCAGCAATTTGCCGGCGTAACCGAACTCGGCGAGGATCACCTTGCCCTTCTCCACCGTCAGCGGGCAGGAGCCGTAGCCGTCGTACTTCAGCGGCAGTGGTTGCAGCGTGCGCAACGCCAGCAGGTTCTCGGCCACCACCACGATCTGCTTGCGCACCGCCGCGGCGGTTTTTGCATTGCTGGTGCCGCAGATATCACCCAGCGCGAAGACCTCCGGATAACGCGGATGCTGCAAGCTGTGCGGGTCGACCTCGCACCAGCCAGCGGCATCGGCCAGCGGACTGCGGGCGACGAAATCCGGGGCCAGCTGAGGCGGCACGACGTGCAGCAGGTCAAAGGTTTTTGCCTGGCGGGTGACATTGCCATCGGCGTCCCTGACGTCGAACCATGCGGTTTTTGCCGGGCCGTCGACCTTGACCAGGTTCGAGTTGAACGCCAACCGGGCGTTGTATTTCTCGATGTACTTCATCAGCGGCGGGACAAAGGTCGCCACACCGAACAGTGCCGCGCCCGCAAGATTGAATTCGACGTCAATGTTGTTCAGCACGCCGCTCTTGTTCCAGTGATCGCAGGACAGGTACAGCGCCTTTTGTGGCGCTCCCGCACATTTGATCGGCATGGCCGGCTGGGTGAACAGCACCTTGCCGCCGCGCAGTTTCTGCACCTGATCCCAGGTGTAGGTCGCGTGCCGGTAGCTGTAGTTGGAGGTCACGCCGTGCTGGCCGAGGGTTTCCTCCAAGCCTTCGATTTTCTCCCAGGCCAGGCGCAGGCCGGGGCAGACGATCAGGTTTTGATAGCTGACCGTGCGTTCGTCCGCGAGCGTGAGTTGGCGCTTGTCGGGGTCGATGCCCATCACGGCAGCCTGCAGCCAGTGGGCCCCGCGCGGCATCACCGACGCCATCGGCCGCACGGTGTTTTCCACGTTGTAGGCACCACCGCCGACCAGCGTCCAGGCTGGTTGGTAGAAATGCCGGGCGCTGGGCTCGATCACAGTGATGTTCAGGTGCGGGCTACGCTTGAGCAGGCTGGCGACAAAGCCGATGCCTGCCGTGCCGCCGCCGATGACCACGATATCTGCACTGATGGATGGGCCCCAGTGTTGATCGTTCATTGCTTGTTCCTTTTGCTGTACGCAAATTTTCTTCCAGCCGCGACACAAAACGACTGTAGGAGCGAGCTTGCTCGCGATGGTCGCTAACGATTACGCGTGTTATCTGTATAAACGCGGTGCCATTACGTCCATCGCGAGCAAGCTCGCTCCTACAGGTTCGGTGTGTTAGCTGGCATCAAGGTTGTACCCAGCTTTTAAGCACCGCCCCGCAATACAGCCCGGAGAGGGTTTTCATCACCTGGATCACTTCATGGCTGGCGAGACCGTAAAAAATATACTTGCCTTCACGACGGGTCGCGACCAATCCCTCATCGCGCAGGATGCCCAACTGCTGGGACAGGGTCGGTTGGCGCACGCCGGTCATTTTCTCCAGCTCGCCCACGTTGCGCTCACCCTGGGTGAGCTGGCACAGGATCAACAGGCGATCCTCATTGGCCAGGGCCTTGAGCAGCGCGCATGCCTTGGAGGCCGAAGCGCGCAGTTGAGCGACTTCACATTCGTTCAGACTGGATTGCATTTGCAGGATGCCTTCAAAGTCACTTAAGCTACTAACATTATGTTTTTATATAAAGTGTTGCAACCCATCGCTGACTTTTCTACTCCTGCCCAGGTTCGTGCCCATGCCCGCGCTGATTGAAGCTTTCCTCGACCCCGCCTCCTCGACCTACAGCTACGTGGTCTACGAGGCTAATGGCGGGCAGTGTGCGATTGTCGACCCCGTGCTCGACTACGACGGTGCGGCCGGGCGTACCGCGACCACCCAGGCTGACAAAATCATCGCCTTCGTCCGTGCCCACAGACTGCAAGTGCAATGGCTGCTGGAAACCCACGCCCATGCCGATCACCTGTCCGCCGCGCCGTATCTGCGCGGGGAATTGGGCGGCAAGATCGCCATTGGCGAGTCGATCAGCAAGGTCCAGGACGTGTTCAAGGCGCTGTTCAATCTGGAGCCCGCCTTTCGCGTCGACGGTTCGCAGTTCGATCAGCTCTTCGCCCCCAACGAATCGTTCATGATCGGCAACCTCAAGGCGACCGCCCTGCACGTGCCCGGCCATACTCCGGCGGACATGGCCTACCTGATCGACGGAGATGTGATTCTGGTGGGCGATACGATGTTCATGCCCGACGTCGGCTCTGCCCGCTGCGATTTCCCCGGCGGCAACGCCAACCAGATGTTCGCGTCGATCCAGAAATTGCTGGCTTTCCCCGCCAGCGTGCGCCTGTACGTTTGCCACGACTACCCGCCCGAAGGACGCGCTCCCGAATGCATGACCACCGTCGGTGAACAGCGCAAACACAACATTCACGTACGCGACGGTATCGACGAAAACGCCTTCGTGGAAATGCGCACCCGGCGCGATGCGGGGTTGGGGATGCCGACACTGCTGCTGCCGGCGATCCAGGTGAATGTGCGGGCGGGGAATTTGCCGCCGGCGGAAGACAATGGTGTGACTTACTTGAAGATTCCGATCAATCAGTTGTGACTGCCGGGCTGCACCTCCTGCTTGCGCCACTGCCGGGACGCCGCGCTGTAGGTAAACGCGAGAACCTGACCGGGAGAGATGACATGTTCAAGCTCATCCGTACCCTGGGAGTGACTGATTCGGGTGGTGTAGGGTGCGTCGCACACGAACAGCACCACACTGTTGGCTGGAGCTGCCGCCGGCAAGTACACCAAGGGCGCGTAATTGCCGACCGACAATGTATAGCGAACGAATTTCTCGCCGTCGCAGGGCGCCGCAACCACATGCCCGTGCTCATTCGGCGAGCAATCGCGCACCTGCAACGCCCATTGGCGCGAACCATCAAGACACACCAGGGCAACCACCTCCCCCTTGGATAAACGGACGCCAGGCAGCGGAACATCACTGCCACGCAGATCCAGTTCACATTCCGCGTCCGCGTCCGAGCAAATCAGCAACCGGTGTGGCTCTTCATCAAGAATCGGCGGCAGCGCCACTGTTTCAGTCCAGTGCGAGTCATTGATCTGCAAGATCATATGCCGGGCGCTTGGCATGCCTTGAACGCCAATACTCGTCGGGCTGGCCTGTACAACATCAGGAATGCCCAACGCTCGGCGGCGGAACTGGTTGGCATAGATGATGTTGTCCACCAAACGATGCCGTAACGACCAATCGCAATTGATGATGTAGTACTTCATGATCGGAGAACTGGCATTGCCTGCAGCAAACCACGACATCAACGACCCCGAAATATCTTTGGCGCCGTCGAATGGAAAACTCATGCGATGGGCTTGAATGGCCCGCAATTCACCCAAGGGTTTGGTTTCATTGCCGACCCGATCAATAAACGCTTTGAGCTCACGATCCGACGGCGTATTCGAGCCTATCCAGCGTTGATTGACGCCGTTCCAAAAAAGCGCATCCCTGGGATAGGCGTTGTATGAAATGACGACATTTTTATAGTTTGGCAACGCCCATATTTGCGACACCGTCAGATCTCGATACACAGGCGATATGATCGATTCGCCCAAATAGGATTTTATTATTCCAGCTAGTTCACGATGGGCACCGGCCGTAAAATTCCTGAACTGATGAAAATTCAGAATCACGATCTCGCGTTTAGTGTCCCAATCAGAGCTTTGACGAAACATGCGCACAGCATCGAGAATATCGCCCTGGACCGTTCGCCCGTTGTTTGTTGAATGAAAAATCGAATAACGCCGTGGATCACCAACCAGGTATCCCCAATAATACTGAACCCTGAGATCCAGCACTCGAATACCGGCATTCAATTGATGGTACGGTGCAACGTCCTGACATACCTCTAGACTAGGGGTAGACGCTGCTTGTTTGTCGAAACCCGAATTGTGGGTACCGGGCAGAATTGCCATATGAATCGGCAAGTTGTTGACCACACCGTATGCGCGCATCCAGTGGGTACGAATGTTGTTGAAGGGTTTGCATATCCCGCCACTCCAACTTCCTCCCGGGCACCAACCAGCGGTAATTCCAATATCGCTATCCATGGCAGATGGACCCGGCCCACCGTCCAGAGCGGCCTGGATATCCATTAAGTCAGTTCCACCCATATCCTCGACAAACGGATCAAAAACAGGAGGAACATATTCTTTTATATTTCCGTAATCATCCAGATCATCAGGATTGACGTCCAGCGAGCAGGCCAAAGCAATTTTATCTAATACAGGCTTCATTATGTTTCACTCTAGTTAATCAATAGTGGAGAGCAAAACATAAAGAAAACTGCATCACACAAACATGAGTTCAAACTGTAGAGCGGCGCTGTACAGCTGTGACTTATTGCATCAGTAAAAACAGTGACACCGCCAATCCTTATTTATCCAGCGTCAACCCATTGGCCGGCAATGGCAGCGCCGTTTTATAGCGCACCTGTTTGAGCGCAAAACTCGACCGGATGTTCGCCACCCCCGGCACTTTGGTCAGAAAGTCCATCATGAAACGCTCCAGCGACTGGATCGTCGGCACCAGAACCCGGATCAAGTAGTCCGGGTCGCCGGCCATCAAATAGCACTCCATCACCTCGGGGCGATCGGAAATCGCTTCTTCGAAATGCTGCAACGCCTCCTCCACCTGCTTCTCCAGGCTGACGTGAATGAACACGTTCACATGCAAACCCAGCAGGTCGGCATCCAGCAGCGTCACTTGCTCGCGAATCACCCCCAGTTCTTCCATGGCCTTGACCCGGTTGAAACACGGCGTCGGCGACAGGTTCACCGAACGCGCGAGATCGGCGTTGGTGATGCGTGCGTTCTCCTGAAGGCTGTTGAGAATGCCGATATCGGTACGGTCCAGTTTGCGCATGAGACAAAACCACCTGCTTTTTGTGTTTATGCAGGTTTTTTATCTGCAAATGATCTTTAGCGCAACGAAACAGAGAGAAATATTCTTCTTGGGCGGGCCTATGATTGTTGTAGGACAAGATTTCTTCTACCGAACGAAATCTGTCAGCTCACTACAAGAAATTCACAAGATCGAGCGTAGAAGCCATGACCCAAGCGTATGAACCGCTGCGCCTGCACGTCCCCGAACCCTCGGGCCGTCCCGGCTGTAAAACCGACTTCTCCTACCTGCATCTGACCGATGCCGGCACGGTGCGCAAACCCCCAATCGACGTTGAACCGGCTGACACGGCTGACCTGGCCCGTGGCCTGATTCGCGTGCTCGACGACCAGGGCAATGCCCTTGGGGCGTGGGCCGAAAACGTGCCGGTAGAGATCCTGCGCAAGGGCATGCGCGCCATGCTCAAGACCCGCATCTACGACAACCGCATGGTCGTCGCCCAGCGTCAGAAAAAGATGTCGTTCTACATGCAGAGCCTCGGCGAAGAAGCCATCGGCAGTGCCCAGGCCCTGGCCCTGAACATCGACGACATGTGCTTCCCGACCTACCGCCAGCAAAGCATCCTGATGGCCCGCGACGTACCGCTGGTCGACCTGATCTGCCAGCTGCTGTCCAACGAGCGCGATCCGCTCAAGGGACGTCAGTTGCCAATCATGTACTCGGTCAAGGAGTCCGGTTTCTTCACCATCTCCGGCAACCTCGCCACCCAGTTCATCCAGGGTGTGGGCTGGGGCATGGCCTCGGCGATCAAGGGCGACACCAAAATTGCCTCGGCCTGGATCGGCGACGGCGCTACCGCCGAATCGGACTTCCACACCGCCCTGACGTTCGCCCACGTGTACCGTGCGCCAGTGATCCTCAACGTGGTCAACAACCAGTGGGCAATCTCCACCTTCCAGGCGATTGCCGGTGGTGAAGCGACCACCTTCGCCGGTCGTGGCGTCGGTTGCGGCATTGCCTCCCTGCGGGTCGACGGCAACGACTTCTACGCTGTTTATGCCGCTTCCGCCTGGGCCGCCGAACGTGCCCGCCGCGGTCTGGGCCCGACCATGATCGAATGGGTCACCTACCGCGCCGGCCCGCACTCGACCTCCGATGATCCGTCGAAATACCGCCCTGCCGATGACTGGAGCCACTTCCCGCTGGGCGATCCGATCGCGCGGCTCAAGCAGCACCTGATCAAGGTCGGCCAGTGGTCCGAAGAGGAACACGCCGCCGTCAGCGCCGAGCTGGAAGCCGAAGTGATCGCCGCACAGAAAGAAGCCGAGCAATACGGCACCCTCGCCGGCGGCCAGATTCCAAGCGCCGCGACCATGTTCGAAGATGTCTACAAAGAGATGCCGGAGCACTTGAAGCGCCAGCGCCAAGAGTTGGGGATCTGACATGAACGATCACAACAACACTATCGAGCTAAGCACGGAAACCGCCATGACCACGACCACCATGACCATGATCCAGGCCCTGCGCTCGGCCATGGATGTGATGCTTGAACGTGACGACAACGTCGTGGTCTTCGGCCAGGATGTGGGCTACTTCGGCGGCGTGTTCCGCTGCACCGAAGGCCTGCAGAACAAGTACGGCACCTCGCGGGTGTTCGACGCGCCGATCTCCGAAAGCGGCATCGTCGGAGTCGCCGTGGGCATGGGCGCCTACGGACTGCGGCCGGTCGCCGAGATCCAGTTCGCCGACTACGTGTACCCGGCCTCCGACCAGATCATTTCCGAAGCTGCCCGCCTGCGTTATCGCTCGGCCGGCGAGTTCACTGCCCCGATGACCCTGCGCATGCCTTGTGGCGGCGGCATCTACGGTGGCCAGACCCACAGCCAGAGCATCGAGGCGATGTTCACCCAGGTCTGCGGCTTGCGCACGGTGATGCCGTCCAACCCGTACGACGCCAAGGGCCTGTTGATCGCTTCCATCGAAAACGATGACCCGGTGATCTTCCTTGAGCCGAAACGCCTGTACAACGGCCCGTTCGACGGTCACCACGACCGCCCGGTAACCCCGTGGTCGAAACACCCCGCCGCGCAAGTGCCGGACGGTTACTACACCGTGCCGCTGGATGTCGCCGCGATCACCCGTCCGGGCAAGGACGTGACCGTGCTGACCTACGGCACCACGGTCTACGTCTCGCAAGTCGCTGCCGAAGAATCCGGCGTCGATGCGGAAGTCATCGACCTGCGCAGCCTGTGGCCGCTGGACCTGGAAACCATTGTCAAATCCGTGAAGAAAACCGGCCGCTGCGTCGTGGTTCACGAAGCCACCCGCACCTGCGGTTTCGGCGCCGAACTGGTGGCGCTGGTGCAAGAGCATTGCTTCCACCACCTGGAAGCGCCGATCGAACGCGTCACCGGTTGGGACACCCCTTACCCGCACGCGCAAGAGTGGGCGTATTTCCCAGGGCCGTCCCGAGTGGGCGCGGCGTTGAAACGGGTCATGGAGGTCTGAATGGGCACGCACGTTATTAAAATGCCGGACATTGGTGAAGGCATTGCAGAAGTTGAATTGTCGGTATGGCACGTCAAGGTCGGCGACATGGTCGTCGAAGATCAGGTCCTGGCCGATGTGATGACGGATAAAGCGATGGTGGATATTCCGTCGCCGGTGCATGGCAAGGTCATCGCCCTTGGCGGCCAGCCAGGTGAAGTCATGGCGGTCGGCAGTGTGCTGATCAGCATTGAAGTCGAAGGCGCGGGCAACGTTAAGGAATCGGCGCAACCGGCCCCTGTGAAACCAGCGCCTGTCGCAGCGCCGAAAGTCGAAGCCGTGGTGGAAAGCAAACCGGTCGCCGCCCCAGCGCCGAAAGCTGCCGTATGCCAGGGCCCGATGGTCGCTCGCGCAGCCGATGAACGCCCACTGGCTTCCCCGGCCGTGCGCAAGCATGCCCTGGACCTGGGCATCCAGCTGCGTCTGGTGCGTGGCAGCGGCCCGGCCGGTCGCGTGCTGCATGAAGACCTCGACGCCTACCTGGCCCAGGGTCAGTCGAATGCATCGACGGTCAGCAGCGGCTACACCCAGCGCACCGACGAACAGCAGATCCCGGTGATCGGCATGCGTCGCAAGATTGCCCAGCGCATGCAGGACGCCACCCAGCGCGCCGCCCACTTCAGTTATGTCGAAGAAATCGACGTCACCGCCGTGGAAGAGCTGCGCGCGCACCTCAACGAAAAACACGGCGCGACCCGCGGCAAGCTGACCTTGCTGCCGTTCCTGGTCCGCGCGATGGTCGTCGCCCTGCGCGACTTCCCGCAGATCAACGCCCGCTACGACGACGAAGCCCAGGTCATCACCCGCCTCGGCGCGGTGCATGTCGGCATCGCCACCCAGGCCGACATCGGTTTGATGGTGCCGGTGGTGCGTCACGCCGAAGCCCGCAGCCTGTGGGACAACGCGGCGGAAATTTCCCGCTTGGCCACTGCCGCACGCAATGGCAAGGCCAGCCGCGATGAACTGTCCGGCTCGAGCATCACCCTGACCAGCCTTGGCGCCTTGGGCGGCATCGTCAGCACGCCGGTGCTGAACCTGCCGGAAGTAGCGATCGTCGGCGTGAACAAGATCGTCGAACGGCCAATGGTGATCAAAGGCCAGATCGTGATCCGCAAGATGATGAACCTCTCCAGCTCCTTCGATCACCGCGTGGTCGACGGCATGGACGCGGCGCTATTCATCCAGGCCATCCGTGGCCTGCTCGAACAACCCGCCACGCTCTTTGTTGATTAAGCATTTGTGGAGAAAGTCATGCAAACTTTGAACACCACGCTGCTGATCATCGGCGGCGGCCCTGGCGGCTATGTGACGGCGATCCGTGCCGGTCAGCTTGGCATCCCGACCATTCTGGTGGAAGGCCAATCGTTGGGCGGTACCTGCCTGAACATCGGCTGCATTCCGTCCAAGGCACTGATTCACGTCGCCGAGCAGTTTCATCAGACCCGGCACCACCATCAGCTTTCGCCCCTGGGCATCAGCGTTTCCGCGCCGACGCTGGACATCACCAAGAGCGTCGAATGGAAAGACGGCATCGTCGATCGCCTGACCACCGGCGTCGCGGCGCTGCTGAAAAAGAACAAGGTCCAGGTCATTCAAGGCTGGGCCAAGGTGGTTGACGGTAAAACCATCGATGTTGGCGACACGCGCATTCTGTGCGAGCACCTGGTGCTGGCCACCGGTTCGAAAAGCGTGAACCTGCCGATATTGCCGATTGGCGGGCCGATCATCTCGTCCACCGAAGCCCTGGCGCCGACCTCCGTGCCAAAACGACTGATCGTGGTCGGGGGTGGCTACATCGGCCTGGAGCTGGGTATTGCCTACCGCAAGCTCGGCGCCGAAGTCAGCGTGGTGGAAGCGCAGGAGCGCATCCTGCCGGCCTACGACGCCGAACTGACTCAACCGGTACACGACGAGCTGAGAAAACTCGGCGTGAAGCTTTACTTGAAACATAGCGTGCAAGGCTTTGATTCAGAAGCAAATACCTTGCAAGTACTGGCCCCGAACGGCGCGACCCTGAACCTGGAAACCGATCAAGTGCTGGTGGCCGTCGGTCGCAAGCCGAACACCCTGGGCTGGAACCTCGAAGCGCTGAACCTGGACATGAACGGTTCGTCGATCAAGATCGACCACCGCTGCCAGACCAGCATGCGCAACGTCTATGCCATCGGTGACCTGAGCGGCGAACCGATGCTCGCGCACCGGGCCATGGCCCAGGGCGAAATGGTCGCCGAGCTGATCAGCGGCAAATCCCGCGAGTTCAACCCGACCGCCATCGCCGCCGTGTGCTTCACCGACCCGGAACTGGTGGTGGTCGGCAAGACCCCGGACGAGGCCAACGCCGCGGGTCTGGACTGCATCGTGTCGAGCTTCCCGTTCGCCGCCAACGGCCGGGCCATGACCCTGGAGTCGAAAAGCGGCTTCGTGCGCGTGGTCGCCCGTCGCGACAATCATGTGATTGTCGGCTGGCAGGCGGTGGGCGTCGGCGTATCGGAGTTGTCGACCGCGTTTGCGCAAAGCCTGGAAATGGGCGCGCGGCTGGAAGACATCGGCGGCACCATCCATGCGCACCCGACGCTGGGTGAGGCGGTGCAGGAAGCGGCGCTGCGTGCATTGGGGCATGCGTTGCATCTGTGATTCAGGGCGATTGATGGTGGCTGTAATGGCCTCTTCGCGAGCAAGTCGAATCGTCGCACCGCCGCTCCCACAGGGGGAATGCATTCCAAATGTGGGAGCGGGCTTGCTCGCGAATTCTCAAGGTCAATGCGAATTATCTGCCGATCAGCCGATAGTCTGGGCTGCGATTTAGCCCAAGAATGAAGTATTGTTGTGCCCATCCAAAAAACGTCAGAAGCCTTGAACCGTTTCGGCGGTTGTTAAGTGATAGAGGGTGTCATGGGTAACGAAAGCATCAATTGGGACAAGCTGGGTTTTGACTACATCAAGACCGACAAGCGCTATCTGTCGTACTTTCGCAATGGCGAGTGGGACAAAGGCACCCTGACCGAAGACAATGTGCTGCACATCAGCGAAGGCTCCACTGCCCTTCACTATGGCCAGCAATGCTTCGAAGGCATGAAGGCCTATCGTTGCAAGGACGGCTCGATCAACCTGTTCCGCCCGGACCAGAACGCCCTGCGCATGCAGCGCAGCTGCGCGCGCCTGCTGATGCCGCTGGTCGACACCGAGCAGTTCATCGAAGCCTGCAAGGAAGTGGTCCGTGCCAACGAGCGTTTCATTCCGCCGTACGGCACCGGCGGCGCGCTGTACCTGCGTCCGTTCGTGATCGGCGTGGGTGACAACATCGGCGTGCGTACCGCGCCGGAGTTCATCTTCTCGATCTTCTGCATCCCGGTTGGCGCCTACTTCAAGGGCGGCCTGACCCCGCACAACTTCCAGATCTCCAGCTACGACCGCGCCGCGCCACAGGGCACCGGTGCCGCCAAGGTCGGTGGCAACTACGCCGCCAGCCTGATGCCGGGCTCCAAGGCCAAGAAAGCCCACTTCGCCGACGCCATCTACCTGGATCCGATGACCCACACCAAGATCGAGGAAGTGGGTTCGGCCAACTTCTTCGGGATCACCCACGACAACAAGTTCGTGACCCCGAACTCGCCATCGGTACTGCCGGGCATCACCCGTCTGTCGCTGATCGAGCTGGCCAAGACCCGTCTGGGCCTGGAAGTGGTTGAAGGTGACGTGTTGATCGACAAGCTCTCCGACTTCAAGGAAGCCGGCGCTTGTGGTACCGCTGCGGTGATCACGCCGATTGGTGGCATCGACTACAACGACCACCTGCACGTGTTCCACAGCGAAACCGAAGTCGGCCCGGTCACCCAGAAGCTCTACAAAGAGCTGACCGGCGTGCAAACCGGCGACATCGAAGCGCCAGCGGGCTGGATCGTCAAGGTTTGACCTGACGCCAGACGCACAAAAGCCCCCCATCGAGTGATCGATGGGGGGCTTTTGTTTGCATTGTACTGACAAACCCACCACGCCCCCTGTGGGAGCGGGCTTGCTCGCGAAGGGGCCGTCAGATTCGACATCATCATTGCCTGACACACCGCTTTCGCGAGCAAGCCCGCTCCCACACTGGTTTTGTGTCGTTCGCAGATCTTGTGCGCCCTGTAAACCCCTGTGGGAGCGGGCTTGCCCGCGAAGGCAGTATGTCGGCCACCGCAGAAACAACCGGAAAAATGCTATTGATCGTTAACGGACACCCCCGTTGTGGTCGGAGCCGCCGCAAGCGGTGATCTTTTCCCGTTACCTTCAACCAGCAGCGGCAACTCAAACCCAAACCGCCTCGCCATTTCCCTGCGCCCCAACGCCGTCAACGCCAACGCCCGACTGTCCAGATCCTGCGTCACCCACTTGCGCTTGAGCGCCGTTTGCAGCAAGGCCGCGCCCAGCGATCCTCCCAGATGTGGTCGGCGCATGCTCCAGTCCAGGCACGGGCAGGCAAAGCGGCGGCGCAAGGTGCTCAAGTCCTGTACCTCGATCCCAAGCCCCTGAAACATTGCCGAACCACTGTCACTCAAGCGATAGGCCTGTTCGTCGGTTTCCTCCAGCCAGCCCGCTTCAAGCATCCGGTCATGCAACAGCACGGCCAGGGTGCCTGCCATGTGGTCGTAGCAGGTGCGGGCAAATTGCAGGCGATCCGGGGTACGCGACTGGAAGCCCGGCGCGGTGTTCTGGCCGATCACCATCAGCGCTTCCAGGGCCTGGGCCACGCGTTTGTCCGCGAGGCTGTAATAGCGGTGACGTCCCTGGACGTGCAGCCGCACCAGCGCCAGCTCCTTGAGTTTGGCCAGGTGGGCACTCGCGGTCGACGCGCTGACTTCGGCCACCGCCGCCAGTTCGGTACTGGTGCGGGCGTGGCCGTCCATCAGCGAACAGAGGATTTTCGTCCGCGCCGGCTCAGCGATGGCTGCCGCCACCTGCGAGACGCCGGTGTCGTGTTGTTCTGCGCTCATATTTCGCTCCCGGACGAATCAACAGCCTTTCGGACTGGAGATAGTAGCAACACTTTCCAACAACAAAAGGCTGTGACCCATGGACCCGATCATCGCTGCGACCCATTCCGATCCCTATCCCTACTACGCACAACTGCGTGCCGAGGGTGGGTTGGTTTTTTATCCGGGGCTGAACATGTGGCTGGCCAGCAGCGCCCAAGCGGTGGCCGCCGTGCTGGCGCATCCCGATTGCCACGTTCGACCGGCGCAGGAGCCAATCCCCAAGGCGATTGCCGACGGCATGGCCGGCCAGGTGTTCGGTCAATTGATGCGCATGAATGAGGGCGAGCGCCAGCGTTGCCCACGGGCGGCGATTGCGCCGGGGCTGGAATTGATCGATGCGCAGCAAGTCGAGGCCCTGGTCAGCGCCCGATTGATCACCGCCGACGCCGCTGGCCTGTACAACGCCATGTTCCGCGGACCGGTGTGCGTGGTGGCGGCGTTGCTGGGCTTCACCCCGGCCCAGGGTCGCGCCATCAGCGAACTGACGGCGGATTTCGTGGCCTGCCTGTCGCCCCTGAGCAGCCCCGCACAACTGGCTGCCGCCCATGCCGCCGCCGAACAGTTGAGCGGTTACTTCATCGAATTGCTCGACGATCCGCACAACCACAGCCATCTGCTTGCAGGAATCCGCCAGCGCTTCGCCGCCGACGCAACGCCATCGTTGATCGCCAACCTGATCGGCCTGTTCTCCCAGACCTTCGAGGCCACGGCCGGGCTGATCGGCAATGCCTTGCTGGCACTGATTCAACACCCGTCGTTGCGCAGTGATTCAACCCACATCGAAGACCTGGTGGCGGAAGTGCAGCGCTTCGACCCGCCGGTACAGAACACCCGCCGCTTCGTCGCCGCCCCCTGCGAGATTGACGGCGTGGCTCTGAATGCCGGTGATGTGATCCTGGTGCTGCTGGCCTCGGCCAATCGCGACCCGCAACTCAACGACAACCCCGACGCATTCCTGCTCGAACGCCCGAACCGGCGCAGCTTCACTTTTGGTGCGGGGCGCCATCAATGTCCGGGGCAAACACTGGCGCTGAGCATTGCTGGCGCTACCGTCCGGCAAATTCTGGCGATGCGGCCGGCACTGGATCGCCTGATCTGGCATTACCGCCCGTCCGCCAATGGACGAATTGCGCTGTTCTCGGATTGGCCAGCCGCGTGATCGACGATCAGCCCAACTGCCCAACCCGTGCAGCATCCGGCCAGAACAACGCCGCCTGCCCCACCCGCCCACCGTGTTGATCGATGAGCGTCCACACCTTGCCTTCATGAATCATGAAGGCATTCCCTTGCCGATCCACCCGATAGCCACTGTAACCATGAGCAATGCCATGGGCCGTGACCTGCTCCAGCAGGGTCTGGCGCACCGCGCGATCCAGTGGCGAGGCGCTGAAGCGTGACGGCATGCCCAGAAACTCCGGGCGCGGGTACTTGAAGCAGGCCAGCGCCTGTTCATTGGCGTAGAAAAACACAGGATCGTCTTCAGTGCCGTGGGCCAGCAGACTGTAGGGCGCGTGGGCGTGCAACCAGTGCAGGCGTTCCAGTGCGGTCAGCGACTGCGGCGCTGGCAGGTGTTCGCCGGTCCAGTGCCGATAGGACTCGTCCAGCAGTTCGATGGCCGTGGCGTATTCATCGTTGCGCAACATGCATTCTCCCTGACAAACGCGGTCAATCATCCCGCGTCAGCACTTCCAGCAATTCAATTTCGAAGATCAGGTTCGAATTCGGCGTGATCTTGCCCATGGTGCGTTCGCCATAGGCCAGGTGCGCCGGCACCAGCAATTTGCGCTTGCCACCGACCTGCATGCCCATGATGCCCTGGTCCCAGCCCTTGATGACCCGCCCGGTGCCGATCACGCACTGGAAGGGTTTGCCACGGCTGTAGGAGGAGTCGAATTCAGTCCCGTCCTCCAACCAGCCACGGTACTGGGTGGTGATCAGTGCGCCTTTTACGGCGGCTTTTCCTTCACCCAACTGAAGATCGATTACCTGAAGCTCGTCATTCATTGAATTCACTCGTATGCTCACTCGCCCTCAAGGGCCTGATGGGCGCCGTTTTCCCAGATTTGCCGTCGGTTGGCAACCCTTGCCGTCTCCGCGCGCGGCGATTAAAGCTGTTTGCTGAACTAAGATAATCAACTACGACCCGTACGGTTCAACGCCCTGATGGCCATGCCCGAATGATCATGCTCTGGACCAGCGCCATCCTTGGTTTTATGACGCTCACCCTGATCGTCGTGTTGATCTGGCGCGTACGCTTGCTGCAAAAGCAACTGGCGCAGTACCGCACGATCATCAATAACCTGTCCGAAGGCCGGAACATCCACCAGGATGGCGACGCCGAGCGCTTCAAGCGCAGCCAGTATTTCGCTCGCATCGGCACTTGGGATTGGGATGTCGACACCGACCGTTTGTACTGGTCAGATGCCATTTTCGGCATGTTCGGCTTCAAGATCGGCGAAGTTACGCCCTCTTATGCGCTGTTCTGCTCCTGCGTGCACCCGGACGACCGGCTCAGGGTTCGCGCCGGCGAACTGCGCTGCCTGGAAACCGGCGAAAACCATGATGAGGAATACCGCGTGGTCTGGCCCGACGGCACGATCCGCTGGCTGCGCGAAACCGGCAACGTGGTCAAGAACGACCATGAAGAAACGATCAAGATGATGGGCGTGGTACGCGACATCACCGAAGAAAAGGCCTCGGCCAGCTACCTCAAGCACCTGGCCCATTTCGACCCGCTGACCGGCCTGCCCAATCGCCTGGTGCTCGAAGAGCGCCTGTCCGAAGCGCTGGAGCAGGCGCGCATCAGCGCCACGCGGGTGGCCCTGGTGTTTGTCGATCTCAATGGCTTCAAGGTCATCAATGACCGCTATGGTCATGCGGCCGGCGACCGCGTGCTGGTCACTACCGCGACACGACTCAAGCGCATTCTGCGTGGCACCGACACCGTCGCCCGGATCGGTGGCGACGAATTCGTGGTCATCCTCCAGGACTTGCCCCAAGGCAAAAGCCTGCAAGACGAAGCGCGCACCATCTGCCAGAAAATCTTCGTCGAGCTCTCCCCGCCCATCACCATCGGCAACGACCAGCGCCACATCGGCACCAGCCTGGGCGTCGCGGTGTTCCCCGATCACGCGCCGAGCATCGACCGCCTGCTGCACATTGCCGACCTGGCGATGTATGAAGCCAAGCGCAGCGGGAACAATCAGTATCGATTGGGCACCGACAGCGTGGTGCGAGCACATAGCCAATAGTCTATCCCCACGCAGGCATTGATCCACTTCACACATCAATGCATGCCAACAATGCAATTAACATATCGATAGCCCTGCTCCACTATCCGCCTCAATAAGAACCGTGCGCCGCATCCAACCGGCGCACGTCATAAAAGCGGTGGAGTACAGGTCAATGACAGCATCAATCCAACGGTCCGCGACTACCGGTCGCTCCCGGGCCAGCGCGATCTTCCGGGTCACCTCGGGCAATTTCCTCGAACAGTTCGACTTCTTCCTTTTTGGCTTCTATGCCACGCAGATCGCTGCCGTGTTCTTTCCGGCCAGCAGCGAATTCGCCTCGCTGATGATGACCTTCGCGGTGTTCGGCGCAGGCTTCCTGATGCGTCCGCTGGGCGCGGTGGTACTGGGTGCTTACATCGATGACGTGGGCCGGCGCAAAGGCTTGATCCTGACCCTGTCGATCATGGCCAGCGGCACCATTCTGATTGTGCTGGTGCCCGGTTACGAAACCATCGGCTTGTTCGCCCCGGCCCTGGTGCTGATCGGGCGGCTGCTGCAGGGCTTTTCCGCCGGTGCGGAACTGGGTGGCGTGTCGGTGTACCTGGCCGAAATCGCCACGCCCGGCCACAAGGGATTCTTCACCAGCTGGCAGTCGGGCAGCCAGCAAGTGGCGATCATCGTCGCCGCTGCGCTGGGTTACGCCTTGAACCAGTGGATGGCACCGAGTGTGATTGCCGACTGGGGCTGGCGGATTCCGTTCTTCGTCGGCTGCATGATTGTGCCCTTCATTTTCCTGTTGCGCCGCAACCTGGAAGAAACCGAAGAATTCGCCACCCGTAAACATCGCCCGAGCATGGGTGAAGTGTTCCGTACCCTGGGGCAAAACTGGCTGATCGTGTTCGCCGGCATGATGATGGTCGCGCTGACCACCACCGCGTTCTACCTGATCACGGTGTACGCACCGACCTTCGGTAAAACCGTGCTGCACCTGAGCACGTCCGATGCGCTGCTGGTGACCTTGCTGGTCGGCGTTTCGAACTTCATCTGGCTGCCGATTGGCGGCGCGCTCTCGGACCGTATCGGTCGACGCCCGGTGTTGATCGCCATGGCGTTGCTGGCCATCGCCACCACCTATCCGATGCTGACCTTTCTGGTCAACGCGCCCAGCTTCATGCACATGCTGCTGGTGCTGTTGTGGCTGTCGTTCATCTACGGCCTGTACAACGGCGCGATGATCCCGGCGCTCACGGAGATCATGCCCGTGGAGGTTCGGGTGGCCGGCTTCTCCCTCGCCTATAGCCTGGCCACGGCCGTGTTCGGCGGGTTCACCCCGGCGATGTCGACCTTGTTGATCCAGTACACCGGCGACAAGGCCGCGCCCGGTTACTGGATGAGCTTTGCAGCACTGTGCGCGCTGTGCGCGACGCTGATGCTCTATCGCCGCGCCTCGAATCATCTGCATCCGGTGGCGTCGTGAACCTGCCCTTTGTCGAGACCATGACCATGAAGAAACCGTTCAAATTCGCCGCCCTCGTGTTGGCGGCCACCTTTGGCCTGAGCAACCTGGCCCAGGCTGAAGAGGTCCGTGTGATGACCTCCGGCGGTTTCACCGCGGCCTACAAGATCCTCGGCCCGAAGTTCGCCGCCGCCACCGGCAACACCCTCGACACCGCGCTCG
Source organism: Pseudomonas sp. P5_109 (assembly GCF_034009455.1). NCBI lineage: Bacteria > Pseudomonadati > Pseudomonadota > Gammaproteobacteria > Pseudomonadales > Pseudomonadaceae > Pseudomonas > Pseudomonas sp. P5_109. The sequence continues at coordinate 3,042,766 of NZ_CP125380.1, read as the reverse complement.
GCCCCTCCATGGGCAAGGCCCCGGAGGCGATTCCCAATCGCCTGGCCCGCGGTGAGCAAGCCGACGTAGTGATCATGGTCGGCTACGCCCTGGATGATCTGATCAAACAAGGCAAAGTCGACGCTGCTTCTCGGGTCGAACTGGCCGACTCGCGCATTGGCCTGGTGGTGCGCGAAGGTGCGCCGAAGCCGGACATCAGCAATGTCGAGGGCCTGAAAAAGACCCTGCTCGAGGCGAAATCGGTGGCCTACTCCGACAGTGCCAGCGGCGTTTACATCGAGCAGCAGCTGTTCAAACGCCTGGGGATCGAAGACCAGCTCAAGCCCAAATCGACGATGGTGCCGAAAATCCCCGTGGGCTCGGTGGTTGCCACTGGCGACTATCAATTGGGTTTCCAGCAGGTCAGCGAATTGTTGCCGGTGCCGGGGGTGAGTTTCGTGGCGAAGATTCCGGAGTCAGTGCAGTCGGTCACCCGGTTTGCCGCCGGTATCCCGGTAGGCGCCCGGCACCCGGCCGAAGCCAAGGCCTTGCTGGAATACCTGGCCTCGGCCCAGGCGCAAGCGGACGTGAAAGCGACCGGGCTGGACTCGGTCAGCCGTTGACCGACGGCTGCACGACTTTCATTTCTACCACCAGCCGTTCCAGCTCCAGTGCCGCCGGGGTCAGGGTTCGACCCCGGCGCTTGATCAGACCGACGCTACGCATCACTTGCGGATCGGTCAGCGGCACCCGCGTAAGGATCGGATGATCCGCCGCCGGCATCGCCATCAACGGCACCGCCGCCACCCCCAACCCTGCCTCCACCAGACCGATCATGGTGGTCACGTGCCGGGTTTCGCAGATGCTCGGCCGCTGCGGCACCACCCCGGTCAGCGCCTGGTCCAGCAGAAAACGGTTGCCCGAGGTTTTATCCAGCGAGATGTAATCCTGCTGATAGAACTCGTCCCAGGTCACGCTGCTGCGCCCCGCCAGCGGATGATCGCGCCGGCATGCCACGACATACCCCTCTTGCACCAGGGGCTCGAAATCCACTTCGGCTTCCAGGGTGCCCATGAAACTCAGGCCGAAATCCGCCTCGCCATTGACCACCGCACTCAACACTTCGTGGGCACTGGAATCGAGCACCTTGACCTTGATCCGCGGAAACTGGCGGTGATAGTGCGCGATCACCCGCGGCATGAAGTAATACGCCGCCGACGGCACACAGGCGACCGTGACGTGGCCAAGCCGGGTCGAAGCGACTTCACTGATGCCCAGCAACGCCACATCCAGATCGTCCAGCAGGCGTTCGACGCTGGGCATGAAACCGCGTCCGGCCTGAGTCAGGCTGACCTTGCGCGTGGTGCGTTCGAACAGCCGCACGCCAAGGGCGTCTTCGAGCTTTTCGATGCGCCGGCTCAAGGCGGGCTGGGAAATGCGCACCGCATCGGCGGCCTTGCGAAAGCTGCCCTGCTCGACCACGGCACGGAAGGCTTGCAGGTCATTGAGGTCGAAGTTGATCGCCATGGAGTTACTCGGCAACGAAGCGGATTGATCAGCTAATTCTATAAATGTAACTAATTAATGCAAATTGTAACATCTGCGTCCGAGCGCTTTGCTGACGCCGACAGGCTCAACCTTTATTCTTGTCACCCCCGCTGTCCCGAGTCCTGGAGTTTCGCCCATGCCCCATGAAGGCAACCTGCTACAAGCCGCTGTCGTGTTTCTGCTGGCGGCCGTGCTCATCGTCCCCTTGGCCAAGCGCCTGCAACTGGGGGCGGTGCTGGGCTACCTGTTCGCCGGAGTGGTCATCGGCCCATCGGTGCTGGGCCTGATCGACAACCCGCAAAGCGTCGCGAACATTTCCGAGCTCGGCGTGGTGTTGCTGCTGTTCATCATCGGCCTGGAGCTGTCGCCGCGCCGTCTGTGGGTGATGCGCAAATCAGTGTTCGGCGTGGGGCTGGCGCAGGTGCTGCTGACTGGCACGGTGATCGGCGTGGTGGCGCTGTGGCTATTTGGCCAGCCGCTGAACACCGCGATCGTCCTCGGCCTGGGCCTGGCGCTATCGTCCACGGCGTTCGGCCTGCAAAGCCTGGCCGAACGCAAGGAACTGACCAGCCCCCATGGGCGGCTGGCGTTCGCGATCCTGCTGTTTCAGGACATCGCCGCGATCCCGTTGATCGCCATGGTGCCGTTGCTTGCCGGCGGCGATCACAGCACCACCGCCAGTGAAGACCTGAACCACGGCCTGCAAGTGCTGGTAAGCATCGCCGTGGTGGTGATCGGCGGGCGTTATCTGTTGCGGCCGGTGTTTCGCGTGGTGACCAAGACCGCGTTGCCGGAGGTCTCCACCGCCACGGCGTTGCTGGTGGTGATCGGCACCGCATGGTTGATGGAGCTGGCCGGTATTTCCATGGCCCTGGGCGCCTTCCTCGCTGGCCTGCTGCTGGCGGACTCCGAATATCGACATGAACTGGAAGCCCAGATCGAACCGTTCAAGGGCCTGTTGCTCGGGCTGTTTTTCATCAGCGTCGGCATGGGCGCGAACCTGAGCCTGCTGCTGAGCATGCCGTTCGCAGTGCTGGGCCTGACTCTGCTGCTGATCGCGATCAAGCTGCCGCTGCTGTTTATTGTCGGTCGCCTGGCCGGCGGCTTGAAGCAGGTCAGCGCGATCCGCCTGGGTATCGTGCTGGCGGCCGGTGGTGAATTTGCCTTCGTGGTGTTCAAGATCGGTCGCGATCACGGGCTGTTCGCGGCACAACTGTATGACTTGCTGGTGCTGACCATCACCCTGTCCATGGCCGTGACGCCACTGTTGCTGCTGGTTTGCGCACGCCTGGCCAGCCCGAAAGTGCAACCGGTGGAAGTGCCGGAGAAGTTCCGCGAAATCGACGCCGACGCGCCACGGGTGGTGATCGCCGGCATGGGCCGCATGGGCCAGATCGTTGCGCGGATTTTGCGCGCGCAGAACATCAAGTTCGTGGCCCTCGACACTTCGGTGGAAACCATCGAACTGTCGCGCAGTTTTGGTGGCGTGCCGGTGTTTTATGGCGACCCGATGCGCCCGGAAATCCTCAGCGCGGCCAAGGTCGGGGAAGCCGAGTATTTCGTGATCGCCACCGACGACCCGGACACCAACATCAAGACCGCCGAACTGGTGCGCAAGCTTTACCCGCATATGAAAATCATCGCCCGTGCCCGCAACCGCCAGCATGTGCACCGGCTGATGGACGTTGGCGCTCACGCCGTGCGCGAGACCTTTTATTCGAGCCTGGAAATGAGCCGGCAAACCCTGATTGGGTTGGGATTGACCCAGGCCCAGGCGGATGCGCGGATCAAGCGTTTCAAGCAGCACGACGAAGAGGTGCTGGAAGCCCAGCATGCGGTGTATGACGACGCGGTGAAAGTGATGCAGACGGCGCAGGAAGCGCGGGTGGAATTGGCCAGGTTGTTTGAGTCGGATCAGTTGCAGGAGCAGGCAGGTACAAAATGAGGTGAATTCGAGGGCCTCTTCGCGAGCAAGCCCGCTCCCACATTGGAAATTTGTCGCTCACACGCTCTTCTGTGGGAGCGGGCTTGCTCGCGAAGAACGATAACGCGGTGTGATGGAATAACCACAATTTCAAAGGAACCACCATGACTGACCAACCTGCCCCCGCCCTCAAGGAAATCTTCAACGCCGAGCGCCTCAAGCACATCGCCACAGAGATGACGGCGGTGTATCCCGAATTCGACGGCAAAAAATTCCTCAAGCTGGCCCAATCCGGCCTGGCCGACCTCAGCGTCATGCAGCGCATGGCCCGGGTCAGCGAATGCCTGCACGCGGTATTACCGCTGGACTACGCGGCATCGCTGCAGGTGCTGCGCGCCCTCGCCCCGCGCCTGAACAGCGGTTTCGTCAGCATGTGCCTGCCGCACTACGTCGCCCGCTACGGCGCCCATGCGTTCGAGCAGTCGATGGACGCGCTGAAGTACTTCACCACCTTCGGCTCCTCGGAATTCGCGATCCGCCATTTTCTGCGCAGCGACCTCGAGCGCTCGCTCAAGCTGATGCACGACTGGTCGCTGGATGACAACGAACACGTACGGCGCCTGGCCAGTGAAGGCTGCCGGCCACGCCTGCCCTGGTCATTCCGGCTGGAGCCGGTTCAGGCCGATCCGACACTCGCCGCGAAGATCCTCGACAACCTCAAGGCCGACACCAGCCTGTACGTGCGCAAGTCCGTGGCCAACCACCTCAACGACATCACCAAGGATCACCCCGACTGGGTGCTGGACCTGATCGAAGGCTGGTCGCTGGACAACCGGCACAGCGCATGGATCGCCAGACACGCCCTGCGCAGCCTGATCAAACAGGGCAACCAGCGGGCACTGGCGATTATCGGCGCCGGCGGCAAGCCTGAAGTCGAGATCGTCGATGTGAAGGTCGAACCTCCGGTGATTGGCCTGGGAGAAAAAATCACCCTGTCGTTTGCCGTCAGATCCACCGTTGAAAGCAGCCAGCGCCTGGTGATCGACTACGCCATCGATTACGTCAAGGCCAATGGCAGCACCTCGGCGAAGGTATTCAAGCTCAAGGCGCTGACGCTGCCCGGCAACGCCGTCGAAGCCGTCAGCCGTAGTCAGCAGATCAAGGAACTCACCACCCGCAAGCATTATGCGGGGCGCCATGCCGTGCATGTCATGGTCAATGGTGAGCGGTTGGCCAGCACGGCGTTCGAGATTCTCGGTTAAACCATTAGATCAATTGTGAATCTACCGACGCCTTCGCGAGCCAGCCCGCTCCCACAGGGGAACGCATTCCAATGAGGGAGCGGCGGTGCGACGATTCGACTTGCTCGCGAAGGCGTCAGCTCAGGCAGCGCCCAACAACACCCCCTGCTCCCGCTCACACAACTCCACCACATAATCCCACATCACCCGCAGCCGCACCGACTTGTGCAGTTCCCGACGAGTACTGATCCAGTAGCTGCGCTGGATGCTTTCGTCCGGCAGCAGCGGCACCAGGTCCGGATCGGCGCTGGCCATGTAGCACGGCAGCACGGCAATCCCCAGGCCTGAGCGCGCCGCCTGTTGCTGGGCGATCACACTGGTGCTGTGAAACACCACCTGCGGGTTGCGGCAGAAGCTGTTGAGGAACATCAGTTCCTGGCTGAACAGCAAGTCATCGACGTAACCGATCCAGGCGTGGCGCCCCAGGTCCTCGCGACTGCGCAACGGCGGCGAACGGTCGAGGTAGTCCTGGCTGGCATAGAGCGCCAGGCGATAGTCGGTGAGTTTGCGGGTGACCAGCATGTCGGCGAACGGGCGTTCCAGGTGGATGCTGATTTCCGCCTCGCGGTTGAGGATGCTGACAAAACGCGGCACCGCCACCAGTTCCACCTCCAACCCCGGATAACGTTCGAACAAGCCGTTCATGCGACTGGCCAGGAACATGATGCCCAGGCCTTCGGTGACCCCGACGCGGATCTTGCCCAGCGGCGCGGTGGACTGGGTGATCTCCTCCTGGGCCAGCAGCGCGACGTTCTCCATGGCCTCGGCGTGTTTAAGCAACGCCTCGCCGGCCGGGGTCATCTCATAACCCTGGGCATGCTGGACGAACAGCGCCGTGCCGAGGCTCTTTTCGATGGCCTCGATGTGCCGCGCCACGGTGGCATGGGTGGTGTTCAGTCGGCGGGCCGCCGTGAGCAAACGCCCACTGCGCTGCAACTCGAGAAAAAACCGCAGGTCATTCCAGTCGAACATGAATCGTCCTTGTTCGTTGCCGTTCGGGATGCTGTTTAAAAACGCACAGCGGCTGCGCAAAAACTAACATTCTTTTGACGAAAGCTAACAACTAGGATGACAGACAACAAGAACAACAAAACGAGGTCAGGGATGCAGGCTTCCCTAGATGAGTACGATTACATCGTGGTCGGGGCCGGGCCGGCCGGGTGTCTGCTGGCCAATCGACTGTCGGCCAACCCGCAACATCGCGTATTGCTGCTCGAAGCCGGCGGCCGCGACAACTATGCGTGGATTCACATCCCCGTGGGTTACCTGTTCTGCATCGGCAACCCGCGCACCGACTGGTGCTTCAAGACCGAAGCGCAACCCGGCCTGCAAGGTCGCGCCCTGAGCTACCCGCGTGGCAAGGTACTGGGCGGCTGCTCCTCGATCAACGGCATGATCTACATGCGCGGCCAGGCCGGCGACTACGATAGCTGGGCCGCCGACGGCAATCCTGGCTGGAGCTGGCGAGACGTGTTGCCGCTGTTTAAACAGAGTGAAAATCACTTTGCCGGCGCCGCCGAATTTCACGGCGCCGCGGGCGAATGGCGGGTCGAACGCCAGCGCCTGTCATGGCCGATTCTCGATGCGTTCCGCAGCGCCGCCGAACAAAGCGGCATCGCCAGCATCGATGACTTCAACCAGGGCGACAACGAAGGTTGCGGCTACTTCCAGGTCAATCAGAAGGCCGGCATCCGCTGGAACGCGGCCAAGGCGTTTCTCAAACCGGTACGCCAGCGTCCCAATCTCACTGTACTGACCGGGGTCGAAGTCGACCGCGTGCTACTGGACAATGGCCGCGCCTCAGCGGTCAGCGCCCGTTGGCAAGGCCAGGCGAAAACCTTCAAGGCACGCAAGGAAATCATCCTCTGTGCAGGCTCGGTGGGTTCGCCAGGCATCCTCCAACGCTCCGGCATCGGCCCGCGTCCGCTGTTGGAGCGATTGGGCATCGGCGTCGCCCATGAGCTACCCGGTGTGGGTGGCAACCTGCAGGATCACCTGCAACTGCGGCTGATCTACCAGCTGGAAAATACCCGCACCCTGAACCAGATTGCCGGCAGCCTGTGGGGCAAGATGGGCATGGGCCTGCGTTACCTGTATGACCGCAGCGGTCCACTGTCCATGGCGCCGAGCCAGTTGGGCGCCTTTGCCCGCTCGGGGCCGGAACAGACCTGCGCCAACCTCGAATATCACGTGCAGCCGCTGTCGCTGGAGCGCTTTGGCGAGCCGCTGCATGCGTTCCCGGCGTTCACCGCATCGGTCTGTGATTTGCGTCCGCAAAGCCGTGGCCGGGTCGATATCCGCTCGGCTGACCCGCAAGAAGCACCGCTGATCCAGCCCAACTACCTCAGCCACCCCGAAGACCTGCGAGTCGCCGCCGACGCCATTCGCCTGACCCGGCGCATCGTTGCCGCCCCGGCCCTGCGTGCCTTCAACCCGGTGGAATACCTGCCCGGCGCCAGCCTGCAAAGCGAAGAACAACTGCACGAAGCCGCCGCGCGCATCGGCACGACGATTTTCCATCCGGTGGGCACCTGCCGCATGGGCAACGACGCCGACGCCGTGGTCGATGCGCAACTCAAGGTCCACGGGATCCCCGGCCTGCGCATTGCCGACGCCTCGATCATGCCGCGCATCACCTCGGGCAACACCTGCTCGCCGACGCTGATGATTGCCGAAAAAGCGGCACAAATGATTCTCAACCCTGTCACCTTCAATCACACCGAACCAAAGGAGCTGGTCACACTCCCATGAACGACACACGGACACTGTAGGAGCGAGCTTGCTCGCGATGGTCGTCAACGATAACGCTGCAAACCTGACACCCACGTGCGCTCTCAGGTTCATCGCGAGCAAGCTCGCTCCTACAAAGGAACGCGTACACCCGATACATCGACAGAAGCGGCACCCGCCCACAAGGCCGGCGCCGACAGTGGAACAACAAAAACAATCACTGTGAGGGATACCGGTATGTCAGAACACGTTCAGCCCCTGGAAGCCGTGCGCAGCGCGGGCACCAGCCAGGAAACCCAGAAAGTCATCTTTGCCTCGTCCCTCGGGACAGTCTTCGAGTGGTACGACTTTTTCCTCTATGGCGCCCTCGCGGCGGTGATCAGCAAGCAGTTCTTCGCCGGGGTCAACGACACCACGGCGTTCATCTTCGCGCTGATGGCCTTCGCCGCCGGCTTCATCGTGCGGCCGTTCGGCGCGTTGGTGTTCGGTCGGTTGGGGGACATGATCGGGCGCAAGTACACCTTCCTCGCGACCATCATCCTCATGGGCCTGGCGACGTTCTGCGTCGGGCTGCTGCCGACCTATGCGAGCATCGGCATCGCCGCGCCGATCATCCTGGTGGTGCTGCGCATGCTCCAGGGCCTGGCCCTGGGCGGTGAATACGGCGGCGCCGCGACCTATGTCGCCGAGCACGCACCGATCGGCAAGCGCGGCTTCCACACCAGCTGGATTCAATCCACCGCGACCCTGGGCCTGTTGCTCTCGCTGCTGGTAGTGCTGGGCTGCCGCTACTTCACGGGCGACCAGTTCGAAGTCTGGGGCTGGCGCATTCCGTTCCTGTTTTCCATCGTGCTGCTGGGCATCTCGACCTGGATTCGCATGAGCCTGCACGAGTCGCCGGCCTTCGTGAAAATGAAGGAGGAAGGCAAACTGTGCAAGCAGCCGATCCGCGACTCCTTCGGCAAATGGGAAAACCTCAAGGTGGTGTTGATCGCCCTGTTCAGCATCAATGCCGGGCAAGCGGTGACCTTCTACGCCGCGCAATTCTATGTGCTGTTTTTCCTCACCCAGTTCCTGAAAATGGACCCGGCGGTGGCCAACGGCTTGCTGATTGTCAGCGTGACCATTGGCGCCCCCTTCTTCATTTTCTTTGGCTGGCTGTCGGACAAGGTCGGGCGTAAACCGGTGCTGATGCTCGGCCTGTTGCTGGCCACCGCATTGTACTTCCCGATCTTCAAGACCCTGGCCCACTACGCCAACCCGGCCATCGACCAGGCCAGCCGCCAGGCACCGATCACCGTGATGGCCGACCCGGCCACCTGCACCTTCCAGTTCGATCCGGTGGGCAAGGCGAAATTCGACAGCCCGTGCGACAAGGTCAAGACCTTCCTGGTCAAGCAGGGCCTGCCCTACCAGAGCGCAGCGGCCCCGGCCGGCAGTGCCGTGCAGGTCAGCGTCGGTGACGTGAAGATCGATGGTTTCGACGAAGCCGCCCTGCGCGGTGCCGTGACCCTCGCCGGGTACCCGCAACAGGCGGACATGCAGCAGATCAACAAGCCGATGATCGTCGCGCTGATCGTCGCGCTGATCATCATCTCGGCGATGTGCTACGGCCCGCTCGCTGCGTTGATGGTCGAACTGTTCCCGACCCGCATCCGCTACACCTCGATGTCCCTGCCCTACCACATCGGCAACGGCTGGTTCGGCGGCTTCCTGCCGACGGTGTCGTTCGCGCTGGTGGTGTACACCGGGGACATCTTCTACGGGCTGTGGTATCCGGTGGTGATCACCGGGGTAAGCCTGGTGGTGGGGATGATTTGCCTGCGTGAGACACGCAACGTCGATCTCGACAAGAACTGAGGTCATGCCTGCCGACGAGGGAGCTTGCTCCCTCGTCACGTTGATCAGACTTCGGCGTCAAGCAGCTCGAACTTCACCTGATCCGGATAGAACGCCACGTATTCGCGTATCTGCTCCACCGATATCTTGGGATGCTCATAACTCCACACCGCATTGGCAGCCTCATGCCCCGGCACCTGCAAACTGAAATAACTGGCATCGCCTTTGTACGGGCAATAGCTGGTGTGGTCGGTGCGGGCGTAATACTTCTCGTCGATATCCTCTCGCGGCACGTAGTACACCGGCGGGTAGTTGGCCTCCAGCAACACCAGCGCGCGAGCCGAAGCGGCGACCTGAATGCCGTGGAACCTCACCAACAGACAACCAGGCTGCTCGGCGATGGTGATGACAGGGCTAGGACCGGAGCTTTTCATGGAAAACGTTCCTCATGACGGTGATGGACCTGCAAATCGATGATGATGGTGGTGGTGGTGGTGGTGTGGGAGCGTGGCTTGCCCGCGATGGGCTGCGCAGCAGCCCCAAAACCTGAAACCACGATCCATCAGGTATAACCCAAGTTTCCCCCTCCCGACGGCTTCACAGCCGAACGGAGCCTGCCGGCACAGTCCGTCGGGCGCGACACACCATGCTGTACATCCATACAGATAAAGATTGCCCCATCGCCCATCAACCGCCATTCTGTCCACCTCTGACTCATTGATCGACGATGGTGGTTATGCGGCTGTACCTCTGTGAAAAACCTTCCCAGGCCAAAGACATTGCGGCAGTACTCGGCGCCAGGCGCCGGGGCGACGGCTGTTGGCTGGGAACGGACGTCACGGTGACCTGGTGCATCGGCCACCTGCTGGAAACCGCGCCACCGGATGCGTACGACGCGCGCTACAAGCGCTGGGTACTGGCCGACCTGCCGATCATCCCCGAAAAGTGGAAGATGACCGTCAAGCCGCGCACCGCCAGCCAGTACAAGGCGGTCAAGCGCCTGCTCGGTGAAGCGTCCGAACTGATCATCGCCACGGACGCCGACCGCGAGGGCGAAATGATTGCCCGGGAACTGGTGGAACATTGCCGCTATCGCGGGCCGATCCGCCGCCTCTGGTTGTCGGCACTGGACGATGCGTCAATCCGCAAGGCCCTCGCGGCCCTCAAACCGGGCAACGAAACCTTCAGCCTTTATCACTCGGCCCTGGGTCGCTCCCGGGCCGACTGGCTGATCGGCATGAACATGAGCCGGCTGTTCACCTTGCTGGGGCGCCAGTCCGGTTATCAGGGTGTGTTGCCGGTGGGCCGGGTGCAAACGCCGACCTTGCGCCTGGTGGTGGATCGCGATCGCAGCATCGCCGACTTTGTGCCCATCGCCTATTGGGCGATCGATGTGCAACTGCTGCACAACGGCACCGCCTTCACCGCGCAGTGGCGCGCCGCGTCCGACGTTTGTGACGATCAGGACCGCTGCCTGAATCAGGCGCTGGCACAACAAGCAGCGGCGGCCATGAGTGGCGCGGCCAGCGCGCGGGTGGTCAAGTTGCGTACCGAGCGGATGCGCGAAGTAGCCCCGCTGCCGTTCGACCTGGGCACCCTGCAGGAAGTCTGCTCGAAGAAGCTCGGCCTCGGCGCCCAGGAAACCCTGGACATCGCCCAGGCGCTGTACGAAACCTACAAGGTCATCACCTATCCGCGCAGTGATTGCGGCTACTTGCCCCTCAGCCAGCACAGCGAGGCGCCGGCCATCCTGGCGGCGTTGCGCCAGGCCGATCCGGCGTTGAACGCCTTGCACGACCACCTGGAGCCGCAACGCCGTTCACGGGCCTGGAACGATGCCAAGGTCAGCGCCCACCACGGCATCATCCCCACCGCTGCGGCAAAGAATCTCGACAAGCTGGCGGGCAAGCAGCGCGCGGTCTACACGCTGATCCGCGCGCGCTACCTGGCGCAGTTCCTGCCCAATCACGAATACGATCGCACCCAGGCAGACTTCGATTGCGCCGGCGAAGCCTTGCGCGCGGTCGGCAAGCAGATCATCGAACCGGGCTGGAAACGCGCCCTGCCCGAAGCGCTGGCACCGACCAAGGGGCGCGAAGCTCCCGCACCGCAAACACTGCCCAATCTCGCCGAAGGCATCGATTGCGCAGTGGCGGGCGTGCAACTCAAGGACCTCTGGACGCAACCGCCGAAGCCGTTCACCGAAGGCGATCTGATCAAGGCCATGAAGAACGTCGCCAAACTGGTGGACGACCCGCTGCTCAAGCAAAAGCTCAAGGACACCACCGGCATCGGCACCGAAGCGACCCGCGCGTCGATCATCCAGGGCCTGCTCGACCGTGGTTATCTGGTCAAGCACGGCAAGGCCCTGGCCGCCACACCGGCCGCGTTCAGCCTGATCGATGCCGTGCCACGGGCCATCGCCGATCCGGGCACCACGGCGATCTGGGAACAGGCCCTGGACATGGTGCAAAGCGGGGAAATGAGCCTGGAAGAGTTCGTCACCAAACAGGCGGCGTGGATGAGCAAGCAGGTCAGTCGCTGTGCCGGGCTGAACCTGACCATCAGCGGTCCGCCGCCGACCGGCAGCGCTGCAGCCCCCTGGAAGAAAAAGCGCAAAGGCACTGCGCGCAAACCAGCAAGCGGCACCAGGCGCAAGGCAAAACCGGCAAGCAACCCTCAAACCTGACACCGAACCCTGTGGCGAGCTCCCTCGCCACAAATTACTTGTCGCCAACCATAATGAATTGGTGTCCCTGCCCCGGCGTAACTGGAGCCAACCCGTATGTCTTTGATTGAACTGCACACCGCCCAACGCGATGAGCTGGATACCATCGAGAACCTGATGCAGTTCTACACCTACGACTTCAGCGAATGGTTGCCACTGAAACTGGGCGAATACGGTTTCTTCAACATCCTGCCCATGCCCGACTACTGGCGACACCCGGCCACCCGCCCCTTCCTGATCAAGGTCGACGGGGAACTGGCCGGCTTCGTGACCGTGGATAACCGGACACACCTGCCCGGTGCCGACTACAACATTGGCTATCTGTTTGTCAGTCGAGGTTTTCGTGGCCAGGGTGTCGCGCGATTTGTCGTATCCACCCTCTTGAGCCGACTCCCCGGTCAATGGCAGATTTTCCACATCGACGCGAACCAGCCGGCACGCCTGTTCTGGACCGCCGTGATGCCGGGGCTCGACATTGGCGGCCTCACCTTGCATCAGCAGGTGGTTGACCGTCATCCCTGCACTTTTTACCGCTTCGAGTGTCCGTCTTTCTCGTCCTGACCGACACACCTTCCACTCCGCCCGCTAATTCCCAACAGCTTTGTCCGACAATATGTAGTGACTGAAAATATTCACTACAAAACCGTTGACGCCTCCGATTTGCCCTTGCATGATGCAGACGTCTCCCCGATCGGGAGTACAGGCAACACGTTTGAGCAAGCTCGTCTGACCGCCGAGCTGTTTTTCCCGGATACACGCTGCCCACAAGGCAGATTGAAGAAGCTGACCTGGCCTGAACGTCCAGTACAAGGGCGAGAAGACTTGGCGAGCAATCCTCATGATGCTTGTGGCCGACCCTGAAAACGTCGGCAGTGGCCTTAAGGTTTTCGCCGCTTCTCTTCGTTGTGACGCTATTGCGTAGCAGTTATTCAACACGACTACATGCAACAGACGCAGGACCCCGCCCGATAAGGCGGTCGAACGCTGACGTCCTGGTTTCGGTGCCAGGGATCAACTAACCGATGGGCTACCTGTATTAGCGAATCAACTTTGAAAGATCACCAATTGGTCAAGGGGCATATATGATGAATCTGAACAATCAACCAACTATCGATGAACTGGCTCGTATGTTCGCTGCAAAAAAAGACAGCCACGACAACCATATTCTCTGGATCAGCAAGTGTGGCCAGGTTCATATCGACTGCCTGTCGCCGCATGCCCATGAAGCAGAGTTCGACCAGAACAACCAGAACCTGCTGGCCCGACTGAAGATGTACCGTCGCGGCCAGGGCTATGTCGGCAAAAAAGCCGCAGCCGACAAGGACTTCATCGGTAACGTTCTGCAAACCCTGAAACAGGCCTGGGCCTCGATGCAGGGTCAGAACGAAGTTCGGGTGATTGACCGGCTGTACTAATTATTATTGATAAACAAAGCCTGCTCCCAATAAGGAGCAGGCTTTTTTATGCCCGTACAAAGATCAAATCTGGGAGCGGGCTTGCTCGCGAATACGGTGTGTCAGATAACACTATGCCAATTGATACACGCAGTCTCCTGTAGGAGCTGGCTTGCCAGCGATGGTCGGTAACGATAACGCTTGGGTACCGGGTAAACGCGGCGCACTGGAGTCCATCGCCGGCAAGCCAGCTCCTACAGGGTTTTGTGGTGCTCAGGAAAAATCGGTGCCTGACACCAGCGCCACAAACGCCAGTGACGCTGCACTGTGGTAGTTGTTCTTGCGCCGCAGCATCGCCGCCCCGCGTTCAGGCGCTGATCCCGCCATGGACAGTCTGCGCAATGCCCGATCCTGAGTGGCGATGGGTTCCGGCAGGATGGTGGCGATGGCGCCGTGTCGGATGACTTCCAGCAACGTATTGACCGAATTCACTTCGATCACCACTTTGGGCGTGATCTGCGCCTGAGTGAAATACTCATCAATGCAGGTGCGGGTGATGTAGTCCGGGGTCAGCAGGGCAAACTCAAGCTCGGCAACCTCCTGCGAGGACAACGTGCCCTGATATTCGTAAAGCGGATGCTCACGCCCAACCATCAACCCCAGGGTCTCGGTAAACGCCGGGATCGATTCGATGTCCGTACTTCGCACCTGATCAAACGCAATCGCGATGTCCAGCGAATCATCCGCCAGCCCGGCCTCGATCTCGTCCATCGACAGCTCGAAAATCTCCAGGTGGATGTTCGGGTAGCGCGCCACGTAGTCGCGCACCAGCGGCCCTACCAGATAGGCCATGAACGTCGGCGTCATGGCCAGGCGCAAGGTGCCGCGGGACAAATCCTTCACGTCATGCAACGCACGCTTGCCCGCTTCCAGCTCCACCAGTACCCGCCGCGCGCATTCAATGTAAGCCACGCCGGCATCGGTGGGCTTGACCGTGCGCGAGGTGCGGTCGAACAGGCTCACACCCAGGGATTCTTCCAGTTGGCGGATCTGCTGCGACAAGGTCGGCTGGGACACGTGCAGCACTTCGGCGGCGCGGGTGAATCCACCCTGGTCGGCCACCGCCAGCAGGTAACGCAAATGTCGAAGCAGCATGGGATTCTCCATCTATAGGCTGTACTTATGGATTGCATTGTATATCGGTCTTGGACGCTATGGATTGATCGGCAGAAGATGGCCCCACACCCAAGCAACACCACTCCCGATAGGAGAATCACCATGCAACAGTCCCATGCCTACAACGACCCAAGCCTGGCCCTGACCACTTCTGTCCTGGATGCCAAGGCGCGCAAAAACCTGTCGTGGCAGGACCTGGCCGACGGCACCGGTTTGAGCCTGGCCTACGTCACCGCCGCCCTGCTCGGTCAACACCCGCTGCCGGAAGCCGCCGCCCAAGTGGTCGGCGACAAACTGGAGCTGGACGCCGACGCCGTGGCCCAATTGCAGATCATCCCGCTGCGCGGCAGCCTCTCGGGTGTGCCGACCGACCCGACCATCTACCGCTTCTACGAAATGATCCAGATCTACGGCACCACCCTCAAAGCCCTGGTTCATGAGCAGTTCGGCGACGGCATCATCAGCGCGATCAACTTCAAGCTCGACATGAAGAAAGTCGACGATCCGGAAGGCGGCTCCCGCGCCGTCATCACCCTCGACGGCAAGTTCCTGCCCCTGCGTCCTTTCTAAGTTGATACCGGCCCGCACGACCGGTGCGGGCCGAACCCTGCTCATCCAAGAGGAAGCGATCATGAAAGCGCTCATCGACGGTTTCTTGAAGTTCCAGAAAGAAGCCTTTCCGCAACGCACCGACCTGTTCAAACACCTGGCCACCACCCAACACCCGGGCACGCTGTTCATTACCTGCTCCGACAGCCGCGTCGTGCCGGAACTGCTGACCCAGCAAGAACCCGGTGAACTGTTCGTGATCCGTAACGCCGGCAACATCGTGCCGTCCTACAGCCCACACCCGGGTGGCGTATCGGCCACGGTCGAATACGCCGTCGCTGTGCTCGGCGTCACCGACATCGTGATCTGCGGTCATTCGGACTGTGGCGCCATGACGGCCGTGGCCAAGTGCACCTGCATGGACCACCTGCCCGCCGTCAGCGGCTGGCTGCAACACGCCGAGTCGGCGAAAGTGATCAACGAGGGGCGGCCACACGCCACTGAAGCGGCCAAGGTCAGTTCGATGGTTCGCGAGAATGTCATCGCCCAACTGGCCAACATCCAGACACACCCGAGCGTGCGACTGGCCCAGGAAAAAGGCCTGCTGAACCTGCATGGCTGGGTGTACGACATCGAGACCGGTTCGATCGACGCGCTGGATGCCGACAGCCGAAGCTTCGTGTCGCTGGTCGAGCATCCGGGCACTTGCGCCGTATCGGCCAAAGTGAGCAAAGCCGCCTGATCAGAACCACCGCTTGATCAAAAAAGTGACCGCCCTTGCAGCGGTCACAGCTTCGGCTCTCTCAGCGTTTGACGCCCAGATCGACCTGGGTCATGCGACTACGAATGGTGAACACACCATCCCCCGAAAGAATCGCACTGCGCGCAAACAGGCGCCCGCTCTCCCAGTTCGAAAGCCCCAGTTCTGGCTTGTTCAATGCGTACTGGCCGTCGACCCAACGGGTAATGCCATTGCCGACAAAAGGCGCGTTGACCGCGTTATAGAAACGATCCTGAGCCTCGCCGCTTTCACTGATCAACGACACGGTGAATTGCGGGCTGTAGCGATTGAACAAGGCAATGGCGCTGTCCAGGTCGTCGACGATTTTCAGACTGACTTCCGGAGTTTCTTCCCACTCCCACTCGCGATCCAATTGATCTTCCGGCAACGGCTCGGCCTGCGCCTCGGTCTGATAACCCTCGGCGCGATACACCTCGACCGAGGCAGCCAGCCAGTCTTGCGGCAGGTGCGACTCGCTGCCTTCGACGATGTGCAGCTTGCAGCCCTGCCCCCGTGCGGTGCCGGCTTGCTTCAAAGCATCGAGGAACAGCGGCACCAGCTCAGCGGCGCGATCGCGGTGGATCAGGCAGACGTTCAGGGTGTTGCAGACCTTGCGGTCCAGGGAGTTGCGCACCACGGCGGCAAAGCGCCGGGCATCGGCATCGGCGTTGGCGACCAGCCAGGCGCCACCGGTGCCGTGCAGGCTGACCGCCGTGCCGGCCTGCTGGGCGATGCTGCCCAACTGGCTGACGGCGCGACCCGAACCACGGGCCACCGCCAATGACAGGCGCCGGTCAGCGAACATCGCCCAACCGGCGGCGTGGTTGACGCTTTCCACCAGCGACACCGCACCGGCCGGCAAGCCGGCGTCGCTCAGTGCAGTGTTCAGTGCATGGGTCACGATCGCCTGGGCCGTGCCCAACGCATCACTGCCGATGCGCAGCACCGCCGTGTTGCCGGTACGCAACACCCCGGCCGCATCGGCAAACACATTCGGTCGACCTTCGAAGACAAACGCGACGATGCCCAACGGCGAGACCACTTGCTCGACTTTCCAGCCATCGTGCTCGACGCAACTGATCACTTTGCCTCGGCTGGCCGCGGCATCACGCCAGGCGCGCAGGCCGGCGATCATGTCGCGACGCATGCGCTCATCGGCCAGCAAGCGGGTGGTCGAGCGACCGCGAGCCTTGGCCCGCTCGATGTCGGCCAGGTTGGCGGCCTCGATCAGCGCCCAGCATTGCGGGGTTTCCAGGCGTTGGGCAAACAGGTCGAAGAAGGCGCTGATGGCTTGATCGGAAACCGCCGACATTGCGGTAAACGCCGCCTGGGCGCGCTCGATCGCAACGTTGGCCGCTTGCTGGTCCGCCACGGGGATCAACAGTAACTCGCCGCTGACCTGCTCCACCAGCAGATGGTCACCGGGCTGGAAGCGTTGTGCCAGTTCGGGGCTGACGACAGTGACACGATTACCGGCGAAAGGGATTGGCGTGCCAGCGACTAGACGTTCGAGCGCAAGAGACATGAAGCGGTTACACCATGCAATGGGCGGCCGGAAAATGTATAGCAATTTCCCCGGAGCGTCACGCTTCAGACCGGTGATCCCCTGTGGGAGCGGGCTTGCTCGCGAATACGGTGTGTCAGGCACCATCAACGTGGCTGACACACCGTATTCGCGAGCAAGCCCGCTCCCACCCTGGTCGTGCGTTGGGTGGAAAAACTCATGGTTAACGTATCTCAATGTATACAGCCCCGCCCCCGACACACCCCACACTCAAAACCCCGCCAAAACGACACACCGCAGATACACCCCGCTGATCAAATTCACCTGTCGATTGGCCAAGCCAGTCAAAGCGCCAAACACTCGGGGCATGTCGTTGCCCCGCATCCCTGACCTGAAAGAGATCAACGCCATGAGCACCTCCATTTCTTCGGCCGTCAAAGGCCTGCACCTGAACCTCGACCGTGCCGGCGACTGGGTTGCGCCCCTGGCGCTGCGGGTGTTCCTCGCCTGGGAATTCCTCGAGTCCGGCCTGGAGAAATTCAACGGACAAAACTGGTTCGCCGATATCCAGCAGCGCTTCCCGTTTCCGTTCGACCACATTCCAGCGACGCTGAACTGGGAACTGTCGATGTGGGCCGAACTGATCTTTTCCATGACCTTGCTGCTGGGCCTGGGCACGCGTTTTTCGGCGTTGAGCCTGATGGTGGTAACGCTTGTCGCAACCGCCGCCATCCACTGGCCCGCCGACTGGCATACCCTGAGTGAACTTGCCCAGGGTTATGCCATCAGCAACAAGGGTTACGGCAACTTCAAGCTGCCATTGATCTACCTTGTGGCCTTCACGCCGCTGCTGCTGTCCGGTGGCGGCAAGCTCAGCATCGATGCGCTGCTGGCTCGTTTCATCTGGCGTCGTTGAAACGAAACCTGCAACGCAATACCTGTAGGAGCCGGCTTGCCGGCGATGGCCTCAAGTGCGCCGCGTTTATCCGGTTCACCCGCGTTATCGTTAACGACCATCGCCGGCAAGCCAGCTCCTACAAGGGACCGCGTCCTGGTCGAAAAGATGTGAACACCAAACTGTAGGAGCCGGCTTGCTGGCGATGGCCTCAAGTGCGCCGCGTTTATCCTGTACACACGCGTTATCGTTAACCACCATCGCTGGCAAGCCAGCTCCTACAAGGGACCGCGTCCGAGTCGAAATGATGTGAACGCCAAACTGTAGGAGCCGGCTTGCTGGCGATGGCCTCAAGTGCGCCGCGTTTATCCTGTTCACCCGCGTTATCGTTAACGACCATCGCCGGCAAGCCAGCTCCTACAAGGGACCGCGTCCGAGTCGAAATCATGTGAACGCCAAACTGTAGGAGCCGGCTTGCTGGCGATGGCCTCAAGTGCGCCGCGTTTATCCTGTACACACGCGTTATCGTTAACGACCATCGCCGGCAAGCCAGCTCCTACAAAGGACCGCGTCCTGGTCGAAATGATGTGAACGCCAAACTGTAGGAGCCGGCTTGCTGGCGATGGCCTCAAGTGCGCCGCGTTTATCCTGTACACACGCGTTATCGTTAACGACCATCGCCGGCAAGCCAGCTCCTACAAAGGACCGCGTCCTGGTCGAAATGATGTGAACGCCAAACTGTAGGAGCCGGCTTGTGGTCGGGCGAATCAGGTTGTCGCCCATGACCAGCAGCGTATCGAACGAGCGCTGGTCGAACACTTCGGTCTGCACGGCAAAACCGGCGGACGTCTGCACCAGTCCCCCCGTTTCGGACAGCAATGCAATGCGATACAACGGCTCATCCACGGCGTTGTTGGCCAACTCGAAAGCGGCACACATGGCCAGGCCCAGCACCTGAAAACCGGGGTAAACAATGAGTCCGATCTGGTGCATGGCGATATGACCCTAAACGCGGCATGCCTGATATTCAGGCCAGAATCTGCACTCTAACCCGAACACCCCGCACCGGACACAGGAGCGCCTCGCGCATTCGCCGATGACGACCGATAATGAAGCGGTTTGCATCTCACCGAGGAATTGAAGGATGTCGCTGACTCTTTATTTCCATCCACTCTCGTCGTTCTGCCACAAAGCGCTGATCGCGCTCTATGAACTGGACATCGGGTTTGAAAAACGGATCATCGATCTGGGCAACGAAGCCGACCGGGCCGAGCTTCAAGCGCTGTGGCCGATTGGCAAGTTCCCGGTGCTTCGCGATCACGCCCGGCACAAGGATGTACCGGAGTCGAGTGTGATCATTGAATATCTGGACCGGCTTCATGCCGGCCAGGCGTCGTTGATTCCGCACGATTGGGAAGCCGCCCTGGACGTACGCCTGTGGGATCGTTTTTTCGACCTTCACGTCCAGGTGCCGATGCAGAAGATCGTCGCTGACCGAATAAATGCCGCAAACGGCGACCTGACCCGCGAACGCACCGCGCTGGCAACGGCGTACGGCATGCTCGAACGTCAGCTGACGGCAAAAACCTGGGTGGCCAGCCCGGCGTTCAGCATGGCCGATTGCGCCGCCGCCCCGGCGCTGTTCTACGCCAGCACCCTCGTGCCCTTTGCCGACGAGCATCGCCACTTGAGTGCTTATTTCGACAGGTTGACCCAAAGACCCTCGGTCGCGCGGGTCATCGATGAGGCAAGGCCGTGGTTTTCCTGGTATCCGTTTGCCGAGGCCATCCCGGAGCGCTTTCGCTAGAGGCGCCAGCGCAGCTGAGGAACGGGAGGCAAAAACGAAAAATCCCCGTGATCCATCAAGACATGGATCACGGGGATCAGTGTGAATGCTTGGCTCTGATCAGGCCGGAACACCCAGGATGATGTGGGAAGCCTTGATCACTGCCGTGGCGCTGACGCCGGCTGCCAGGCCCAGCTCCGCCACCGCATCGCGGGTCACGATTGAATAGACTTTCGAACCGCCAGCCAGCTCGATGACCACTTCTGCATTGACCGCGCCATCGGTAACGCTCAGTACCTTGCCTTCCAGGCAGTTACGCGCCGACAGGCGAATGTCGCTCGATTCGGTCATCAACATCACCCAAGGCGCCTTGATCAACGCGACGGCCTCTTTGCCGATGGCGATGCCCAGGCTTTTGATGCTTTCCATGGTGACGACGGCAACCAGTTGTTCGCCACCCGCCAGGGTCAGAACCACTTCGGCGTTGACCGCGCCTGGCTGGACCTGGCTGACTTTGCCTTTGAATACGTTGCGTGCACTGACTTTCATTTGAGGCATCCTTTTCTTGACTTTAAAGTTAGGAAACGGCGTGCATCATCAGTGTAGGCGCTATGTAGAAACAACTACAGCGCGCCTCTGGTTCAGTGACGGATGGCCAGACCAGCCCAGAAAATCTTCATCAAACGCGCAGCAAGAACGCCCGCGAGCCTTGGCTGAAAGCGGGTTCGCACAGGAACATCCGGGACATGAAAAACGCACGCAAATAACCAGCGCATCGACGAATATTAACCGTCGGTCGGGTGTTATCTGATTGCGCAGGAAGTAAAAATGGCAGGGGCGGCTGGATTCGAACCAACGCATGGCAGGATCAAAACCTGCTGCCTTACCGCTTGGCGACGCCCCTGTATCTGTAGCGATGAGTGCATGGCACTCGCTTTCTTGAGTGGCAACGAGAGCTGTTGCCTGCTTGCGTGACAGGCTCCCTGAGGGCCTGTGCAAGAGTGGGCGCAAATTTACCAACATTTGCCGCAACTGGGAAGCCCTTTTAAAAGAATTTGTTTTTTTAAAACAGTCGCTTAGTGTTGAGTCGAATCCAGGAGGAGTGATCGGCGCACGTTCAGCCCGATCACGTCTGCTACGCTTTTCTTTGAACGGATCGAATCGGGAATCGTTTGCGCATAACCCTTCCTTTGCCATTTGAGGGCGCCAAATGTGAAAGGCAAATTGATGGGCACCGTTACAACTCTCCTGGTGGTCGGGGCCGCGATTTACGGGCTCAACACCTGGGAACACATCGAGAGCCAGCGACAGGAAGCGGTCTGCAGGGCCGCCCGGGAGCATCTCAACGGTCTGGAAACCCAGGCGCGCGCCCTGGCCTCCGGGTTGACGGTCGAAGCCTATGCCGAAGCCGAAAAAGCCGAGGCCGGCCAGTTGGTCCTGGCACTTGATACGGCCAAGGATGAAGCCGAGGTCAATGCCGTCATCGACAAACACTCCGCTGCCGTCGAAGCGCAGATATCGGCCGAAGACGCAGAGGTCCAGTCGCGGGGCGATCAACCCTTCCTCGGCCAGGAATTCAAAAAGCAACGCATCCCCACCGACATCAAACAGGAGTTCAAGCGAGCTGAAAAAGCCGTCGCCGACACCTGTGGATAGTGTCGACTGCCAGCTTCAGATTTGTCGCCAGCGTCTAGACTTCAGCAAAAGCACGTAGCAACCAGACTCCGCGTTCATAACAAAAAAAACGACTAAAAACGAGGACGCCCCGACTTTGAAAACATCAATCCTCTGCGCCATGGCGAGCCTGCTGGTGTCCGTCGCGGTGTCTGCCAACGGCGTCATTCCTGTCCTCGAACTGGACTTCACACGGTCTGCGACGGAAACCCTGAAAAAAATCGGCATCAACGACGCGTGCATCATCGGCGCCTCGAACCCTGTTGCGTTCACTTATTGCCGGGAAGGATCGACGACACTGTGGAAGTATCAGGCATTGGACCTGGATCAAATGGCGGTAATGCACAGTGATGCAACGCAGCCCTCGACGGTCTACCAGCCCATATCCGTCCTGGAGTTCAATAGCGCGGCCTGTGAACACGAGAGCAATATGGTCGCCGTGGAAAAACCGGCAACGATACGTTGGCTGATCCTCGGCTTGATGGCCATGTCCCTGCTGATCGGCTTGCGCTACAGCTATCGGGCCATGCTGCTGCGCCGCCAGAACGCCAGCGAGTACTCGCAACCCGAAGAGCAAGCATCGAGCGATGCCCCGCCGCCCTTCCAGGCAACCGCACAAACAAAAGCCCTGGCAGCGTTTGGCCTCGCTGTTGTCGTGGCCGTCGTTTACTTCAACTACACAGGGTATTGAACAGCAGGTGAGCGCGCCGTTGCGGCGCGCTCACCGGTCACTCAGTGCGGCGCGCGCGGGATGGTCTTGAGCAGGTCTTCGGGGCTGATGTGACCGACCACACTGCCCGGTTGCGGCAGATTGAGGATGTGGCCCTTCATCTTGCCGATGATGTGCATCTCGCAAGGCTTGCAGTCGAACTTCAACGTCAGCACTTCATCGCCGTGAATCAACTGCATCGGCGCGACCTTGGTGCGCACGCCAGTCACGCCCTTGGCCTGTTTCGGGCACAGATTGAAGGAGA
Source organism: Pseudomonas sp. P5_109 (assembly GCF_034009455.1). NCBI lineage: Bacteria > Pseudomonadati > Pseudomonadota > Gammaproteobacteria > Pseudomonadales > Pseudomonadaceae > Pseudomonas > Pseudomonas sp. P5_109. Next base: position 3,019,984 of record NZ_CP125380.1, on the reverse strand, counting down.
AACGCAGGCAGTGCTTGGTGATCATCACCGGCACTTCACCGGTTTCCTCGTGGGCCTCGTAGGCCGCATCGATCAGCTTGACGCCGTGGCGATGATAGAAGTCCCGGGCCTTCTGGTTGTAGACGTTGGCCAGGAACGACAGGTGCGAGTCCGGGTACACCGGCGGCGGCGTGGTTTCGGCTTTACGGCTGCCACGCGGGTGCGCGGCGACCCGCGCTTCGGTCAAGGCTTCGATCACTTCACGACGCAAGGCCTTGAGCTGCGAGTTCGGGATGAAGTACGCCTGCGGCGCGTCCAGCCTGATATCGATGGCGTGGTACTGCGTAGTGCCGAGTTGGCCGAGCAGATCCTGCAATTGTTCCAGCGCCTGCTCCGGCTTGTTGGCCGCGCCGAACGGGCCGGCCAGCGTGACGCTGGCGCTGATGCCTTCCTCGCTGTTCGCGGTCAGTTCCAGCTGTTCTTCACGCAGGCGCGCGACCCAGCTCAGGGCGATGCGACGCTCGGCAGAAGTCTTTTGCAGCGCCTGTTGCCAGTTGTGATCCAGATTGCGATTCAGCGGATGGTTGGGGCGCAGCTTGTACATTCCCTCCGGCATCTCATTGGGCTCGACGCGATAGCGATAGCGCTTCTCGCCGTCTTCCTCGAACTCGCCTTTGGGTTCGGCGATGTTGGCGCGAAAACCCACCACTTCACGCTTGACCAGCACGTTCAGACCGTCGCCGTTGGACAGTGGCTCGTGCGTCACGACCAGCATGTCACGCTTGGCGACTTTCTCCACCACACCCACCGGCAGACCGGTGAAGGTCGGCGAGTCGAAGGCGCCGATATCGATCTTGCGATCAGTGACGAAGTAATCGGTGCTGCCACGGTGGAAGGTTTTTTCCGGGTCGGGCAGGAAGAAATGCGCGGTGCGGCCACTGGAGGCACGGGCCAGGTCCGGGCGGTCTTCGAGCACGGCGTCGAGGCGCTGGCGGTAGTAGGCGGTGATGTTCTTCACATAGCCCATGTCCTTGTAGCGACCCTCGATCTTGAACGAACGCACGCCGGCCTCGACCAGGGCGCGGATGTTGGCGCTCTGGTTGTTGTCCTTCATCGACAGCAGGTGTTTTTCGTAAGCGATCACGCCACCCTTTTCGTCCTTGAGGGTGTACGGCAGACGGCAAGCCTGGGAGCAGTCGCCACGGTTGGCGCTGCGCCCGGTCTGCGCGTGGGAAATGTTGCACTGGCCGGAAAACGCCACGCACAGCGCGCCATGGATAAAGAATTCGACGGCCGCGTCGGTTTCGTCGGCGATGGCGCGGATCTCCTGGAGATTCAGCTCGCGGGCCAGCACCAATTGCGAGAAACCGGCCTGATCGAGGAACTTCGCCCGTTCCAGCGTACGGATGTCCGTCTGGGTACTGGCGTGCAGTTCGATCGGCGGAATGTCCAGCTCCATCACACCCAGGTCCTGGACGATCAGTGCATCGACGCCGGCATCGTACAACTGGTGGATCAGCTTGCGGGCCGGCTCCAGTTCGTTGTCGTGCAGGATCGTGTTGATGGTGGTGAACACCCGGGCGTGATAACGACGGGCGAACTCCACCAATTGGGCGATATCGCTCACTTCGTTGCAGGCATTGTGGCGGGCGCCGAAGCTCGGACCACCGATGTAGATGGCATCGGCGCCATGCAGGATGGCCTCGCGGGCGATGCTCACATCGCGGGCAGGGCTGAGCAATTCCAGGTGATGTTTGGGCAAAGACATAGTTTTTTTAGTCAGGCTTGTCACGGTCGAGGCGTGCATTGTAGCGGCGAAACGCCTGACCGGCACCCGTATGCTGCCGGGTGGCGTTTTGAGTAGCCTTGTAGGAGCGAGCTTGCTCGCGATGGACGTTAACGATGACGCGGGCATTCTGTATGCACGCGTCGCCCTTATGTTCATCGCGAGCAAGCTCGCTCCTACAGGTTTCGAGCAAGTACACAGATTTCGTGTCCGACACAGACCCACTGTGGGAGCGGGCTTGCTCGCGAAAGCGTTGGGTCAGGTAACACCTGTGCAAGCTGACACTCCGTCTTCGCGAGCAAGCCCGCTCCCACAGGGTTATATGTGTGTGGCGCTGATCAGGCCTTGGCGGCCATGGCGGTGACTTCGACGCGCATGCCTTCGACGGCCAGTGCAGCTACGCCTACGGCAGCGCGCACCGGCCATGGCTTGGCGAAGAAACGCTTGTAGACCTCGTTGAACGCGGCGCGGTCGGCCATGTCGGTGAGGTAGATGGTCAGGTGCATCACGCGGTCCATGGAACTGCCGGCACGCTCCAGCGCAACCTTCAGCGCTTGCAGGGTGCATTCGCTCTGCAGGGTGATGTCGCCCAGTTCCAGGCTGCCATCGGCGCGGGTGGGGATCTGGGTGGAGACCAGCACACCGGCGAAACCGACGACGTCGGAGGAAATCGAATCGGCATCGAGATCGGGGGTAAAGGTCAGGTCGTGGTTTGCCATGGGAGCTCTCTTGCTTGAAGTGGTGAGGCAGGTGCCTTTTGCGCGGCCAGTTTACAGGGCCATTGCCGGCGCGTCGCTAATCCAGCCCAGACGGTTGCTCGTGCCCGGTGGCCTGGCGGTACTGGCGCGGGGTGAAACCGGTCAAGGCCTTGAACTGCCGGGTGAACGCGCTGTGGTCGGTATAGCCGCATTGCAGGGCGACCTCGGTGATCGGCACATCAGTAAGCAGCAACCGATGCGCATGCTCCAGGCGAACCTTCTGGATCATCTGCCGGGGCGTCAGGTGGAACACACGTTTGCAGTAGCGTTCCAGTTGCGCCACGGAAATCCCGGCGATGCGCGTCAACTCGCCGAGGGTCACGCGACGGTTGAAATGCGCGCGAATGTGTTCGTCCACCGCCGCCAGGCGCTGGTACGCCGGGTGCGTGTCGCTGGCTGATTGCAGGTCGACCGAGATGCCCGCCAGGCCGATGATTTCATTGCGGCGGTTGTACAGCGGGCGCTTGTGGGTCAGGCACCAGCCCGGCTCGCGGCTGCCGTACAAATGCAACTCCAGCTGGTCCTCCAGCACAAAGCCCTGCTCCAGCACGCGCCGGTCCTGCTCGGTGTAACCGGGCCCCAATTGCTCGGGAAACACCTCGGCGCTGGTCTTGCCCAGCAGCGGTTTCAGGTGTTTCAAACCGCAGCGTTGCACCAGCGTGCGATTGGCCATGACATAGCGCGCCTGCACATCCTTGATGAAGATCGCGGCATTGGGAATGACATCCAGCATGGGCAACAGCAGCGCAATGCCGGCCAGCAGTTGTTCGATGGATTCGGGGCGGTTCGAGTTGTCGCCCTGGCACAACAGCGCAAATGCATCCTCAGTCATCAACCGGCCCCTCGCAAAAATCAGACAGCTGCCATTGTGCTGATTTCGTCATCGACACCCAAGCAAAACATCAATCGCGAGCACGCCGCCAGGTTCAATCTATGCCCACCGCCCTCCTCGGCAAAACCGAAAAGAGGCGATTTGAAGTGCACACCTGCCTATCCAAAAACTCACAAGAAGGCGATGTAATGTCAGGCCAAGGCAAGTTCAAAAAACAACTTTCGTTGATAGACCTCACGTTTATCGGACTAGGGGCCATCTTCGGCTCCGGCTGGTTGTTCGCAGCCAGCCACGTCTCCGCCATCGCCGGGCCGGCGGGGATTTTTTCCTGGCTGCTGGGCGGTTTTGCGGTGCTGCTGCTGGGCATCGTCTACTGCGAACTCGGCGCGGCGCTGCCGCGTGCCGGCGGGGTGATTCGCTACCCGGTCTACTCCCACGGCCCGCTGCTGGGTTACCTGATGGGCTTCATCACGCTGATCGCGTTTTCCAGCCTGGTCGCCATCGAGGTGGTCGCCGCGCGCCAGTACGCCGCTGCGTGGTTTCCCGCATTGACCCAGGCAGGTTCGAGCAATCCAACGGCACTTGGCTGGCTGCTCCAGTTCGGCCTGCTTTGCCTGTTCTTCATGCTCAACTACTACAGCGTGAAGACGTTCGCCAAGGCCAACAACCTGATCAGCATGTTCAAGTTCATCGTGCCGTTGCTGGTGATCGGCGTGCTGTTCACTTTCTTCAAGCCGGAGAACTTCCAGGCCCAGGGCTTCATGCCGTACGGGCTGTCCGGTGTCGAGATGGCGGTGTCCGCCGGCGGCATTATCTTCGCCTACCTGGGGCTGACGCCGATCATCTCGGTGGCCAGCGAAGTGAAGAATCCGCAACGCACCATCCCGATTGCACTGATCCTCTCCGTGCTGCTGTCCACCGCGATCTATGTGTTGCTGCAAGTGGCGTTCCTCGGCGGCGTGCCCACCGAAATGCTTGCCAATGGTTGGGCCGGCGTGGCCAAGGAACTGGCCCTGCCCTACCGCGACATCGCCCTGGCCTTGGGTGTGGGTTGGCTGGCCTATCTGGTGGTGGCCGACGCGGTGATCTCCCCCAGCGGCTGCGGCAACATCTACATGAACGCCACCCCGCGGGTGATCTACGGCTGGGCGCAGACCGGCACCTTCTTCAAGGTCTTCACGCGCATCGACGAAAAGTCCGGCATCCCGCGCCCGGCGCTGTGGCTGACCTTTGCCCTGTCGGTGTTCTGGACCCTGCCCTTCCCTTCGTGGGAAGCGCTGATCAACGTGGTTTCCGCCGCGCTGGTATTGAGCTACGCCGTTGCGCCGGTGTCGGTGGCCGCCCTGCGCCGCAATGCGCCGGACATGCCGCGCCCGTTCCGAGTCAAGCACATGGGCGTCCTCGGCCCGGTGTCGTTCATCATCGCCGCGCTGATCGTCTACTGGTCCGGCTGGAACACCGTGTCCTGGCTGCTCGGCCTGCAGATCCTGATGTTCGTGGTGTACCTGCTGTGCGGTCGCTTCGTGCCGACCCAACACCTGAGCCTGGCCCAGCAAGTGCGCTCCTCGGCATGGCTGATCGGTTTCTACGCGGTGACCATCGTGCTGTCCTGGCTCGGCAGTTTCGGCGGCATGGGTGTGCTCACCCATCCGTTCGACACCCTGGTCGTGGCGGCCTGCGCCATGGGCATCTACTACTGGGGCGCGGCCACCGGCGTACCGGCGCATCTGGTTCGCCTGGACGCCGAGGACGGTGAAGAAGAAGCCGATCCCGTCTACCGCGGCCAGCGTCCGATCGGTGTGTCTGCCCAAACCGCTCGCTGAAATTCAGGCCGGCAAAACCTGCGTGTTCCTCTAATGGATGTGTTTATGAAAAAAGTACATGTCATTGATTCCCACACCGGCGGCGAGCCGACTCGCCTGGTGATGTCGGGCCTGCCGCAGCTGGCTGGCCGGACCATGGCCGAGAAGCGCGACACCTTTCGCGAGCAGCATGACCCATGGCGTCGCGCCTGCCTGCTGGAACCCCGTGGCAACGATGTGCTGGTGGGTGCGCTGTATTGCGAACCAGTGTCGCCAGATGCCACCTGCGGCGTGATCTTCTTCAACAACGCCGGCTACCTCGGCATGTGCGGCCACGGCACCATCGGCCTGGTCAACTCGCTGCATCACCTGGGCCACCTCCAGCCTGGCGAGCACAAGATCGATACGCCAGTGGGCCCGGTCAACGCCACCCTGCACGAGGATGGCAACGTCACCCTGCGCAACGTGCCCGCCTACCGCTACCGCCGACAGGTGCCGGTCGAAGTGCCGGGGCATGGCCGCGTGTACGGCGACATCGCCTGGGGCGGCAACTGGTTCTTCCTGGTGTCCGACCACGGTCAGGTCTTGCAGATGGACAACGTCGACTTCCTCACCGAATACACCTGGGCAATGCTCAAGGCCCTCGAGGACCAGGGCATCCATGGTGACGACGGCGCGCTGATCGACCACATCGAACTGTTCGCCGATGACGACCACGCCGACAGCCGCAACTTCGTCATGTGCCCCGGCAAGGCCTACGACCGCTCGCCCTGCGGGACTGGCACCAGCGCCAAGCTCGCGTGCCTGGCGGCCGACGGCAAACTGGCCGCCGGTGAACGCTGGGTCCAGGCCAGCATCACCGCCAGCCAATTCATCGGCAGCTACGAATGGGAGGGCGAACGCATCATCCCTTTCATCACCGGCCGCGCCTACATGACCGCCGACAGCACCTTGCTGATCGACGAACAAGATCCCTTTGCGTGGGGCATTTGAGCCGCCACGTTTCTTCCTTCACCCGATCTGCATGAACGCTTCAAGGAGTATCAACAAAATGAGCGACAACATTTTCACTGGCTGCATCCCTGCCCTGATGACCCCGTGCACCGCCGAGCGCAAGCCCGACTTCGACGCGCTGGTGGCCAAGGGTCGCGAGCTGATCGACATCGGCATGAGCGCAGTGGTGTATTGCGGTTCCATGGGTGACTGGCCGCTGCTGACCGAAGCCGAGCGCCAGGAAGGCGTGGCGCGCCTGGTGGCCGCCGGCGTTCCGACCATCGTCGGCACCGGTGCGGTCAACAGCCGCGAAGCGGTGTCCCATGCGGCACACGCGGCCAAAGTCGGCGCCCATGGCTTGATGGTCATCCCTCGGGTGCTGTCTCGCGGCGCTTCAGCCACCGCGCAAAAAGCCCACTTCGCCGCCATTCTCGAAGCCGCTCCGGGCTTGCCGGCGGTGATCTACAACAGCCCTTACTACGGCTTCGCCACCCGCGCCGACCTGTTCTTCGAACTGCGCCGCGAGTACCCGAACCTGATTGGCTTCAAGGAGTTCGGCGGTGCCGCCGACATGCGCTACGCCGCCGAACACATCACCTCCAGGGACGATGACGTGACCCTGATGGTCGGTGTCGACACCCAGGTGGTGCATGGTTTCGTCAACTGCAACGCCACCGGCTCCATCACCGGCATCGGCAACGCCCTGCCGCGCGAAGTGTTGCGCCTGGTGGCCCTGAGCAAACAAGCGGCCAAGGGCGATGCCAAGGCGCGTCGCCAGGCACGGGAACTGGAATCGGCACTGGCGGTGCTGTCGTCCTTCGATGAAGGCTGCGACCTGGTGCTCTACTACAAGCACCTGATGGTGCTCAATGGCGACAAGGAATACAGCCTGCACTTCAACGAGACCGACGTGCTCAGCGATGCCCAGCGTCGTTACGCCGAGAACCAGTACACGCTGTTCCGCCAGTGGTACGAGCAGTGGTCGGCCGAGCAGAACTTCGCCTGACATCCGGCCTGTACAGCGGCGTGCCAATGCGCGCCGCCTTTGTTTTCGACCAATGGAGCCTAATGCCGATCAATAAAGGGATCGACCAACACTGATCAACCTGTGGCGAGGGTCTCGATTGGCATTACCCCTTGGAGCTCCGTTGTTTCGCTGACGGATCCGCCCAATTTTTTAAGGAAACACCATGACTCTGACAGGCAACATGCTGATCGGCCAGCAGGCCATCACCGGCAACCGCGAAGTGATCCGCGGCATCGATCCCGCCACGGATCTGACCCTTGAACCGGCCTACCACGGTGGCAGCGGCGAACACGTCGAGCAGGCCTGCGCCCTGGCGTGGAGTGCACTGGACAGCTATCGCGCGACGTCCCTGGACCCACGCGCCGAATTCCTCGAAACCATCGCCAGCGAAATCGAAGCCTTGGGGGATGAGTTGATCGACCGCGCCGTGGCCGAGACCGGCCTGCCACGCCCGCGCATCCTGGGTGAACGCGGCCGCACCTGCCAGCAACTGCGCACCTTTGCCCGCACCGTGCGTGCCGGCGAATGGCTGGATGTGCGGGTCGACTCCGCACTGCCGGAACGCCAGCCCCTGCCCCGCGCGGATCTGCGTCAGCGTCAGGTGCCGCTCGGCCCGGTAGCGGTGTTCGGCGCCAGCAACTTTCCCCTGGCCTTCTCCGTTGCCGGCGGGGACACCGCCTCGGCACTGGCCGCCGGTTGCCCGGTGATCGTCAAGGCCCATGGCGCGCATCCGGGCACCAGTGAACTGGTGGGCCGAGCCGTGGCCCGTGCGGTCAAACTGTGCGGGTTGCACGAAGGCGTGTTTTCGCTGTTGTACGGCTCCGGCCGCGAAGTGGGCATCGCCCTGGTCACCGACCCGCGCATCAAGGCCGTGGGTTTCACCGGCTCGCGCAGCGGCGGCATCGCCTTGTGCAACGCGGCCCAGGCGCGTCCCGAGCCGATCCCGGTGTACGCGGAAATGAGTTCGATCAACCCGGTGTTGCTGTTCCCGGCAGCCCTGCAATCACGCGCCGAATCGCTGGCGCAAGGCTTCGTCGCCTCCCTCACCCAGGGTGCCGGCCAGTTCTGCACCAACCCAGGCCTGGTGATTGCTCGTCAAGGCCCGGACCTGCAACGGTTCATCAGTACGGCAGCAGAGCTTGTACAACGCAGCGCGGCGCAAACCATGCTGACGCCGGGAATCTTCAATGCTTATGAGTCCGGCGTCGGATCACTGGCCGAACATGCGCAAACCGTGGCAACCGGCCTGCGTGGCGAAACCCCGAACCAGTGCCAGGCCCACCTGTTCGTCACCCACGCCTCGGATTTTCTCGCCAACCCGGCGTTGCAGGCGGAAGTATTCGGCGCCGCGTCGTTGATCGTGCAATGCGCCAGCGATGACGAAATCGGCCAAGTGCTTGAGCACCTGGAAGGCCAATTGACGGCTACGTTGCAGCTGGACGATGGTGATCTGGAAAGCGCCAGGGCCCTGCTGCCGACCCTGGAGCGCAAGGCCGGGCGCCTGTTGGTCAATGGCTGGCCGACCGGTGTCGAAGTATGCGACGCCATGGTTCATGGCGGCCCGTTCCCGGCGACGTCCGATGCGCGCAGCACCTCGGTGGGCACCGCCGCCATCCTGCGTTTCCTGCGTCCGGTCTGCTACCAGGACTTCCCGGACGCCTTGTTGCCGGCCGCGCTCAAGCATGGCAATCCGTTGCAGTTGCGTCGCCTGCTCGACGGCCAGAGAGAAGCCTAGGCCATGACCAACCATTCTCCCTTGAACCCCTCGCACGTCGAGGCAGACGTTGCCGTAATAGGCGCCGGCATCATCGGCGTCGCCTGCGCCCTGCGCCTGGCGCATCAGGGCCGACGGGTGGTGGTCATCGACCAGCAGGAGCCCGGCCGGGGCGCCTCGTTCGGCAATGCCGGGCACCTCGCCACCGAACAGGTGTTCCCCATCGCCGACCTGTCGATCCTCAAGCGCCTGCCCGCCATGCTCATGGACCCGATGGGCCCGCTGCGCCTGGACTGGAAATACATGCCCCGGGCCCTGCCCTGGTTCGTGCGCCTGTTGCTCAACCTGCGCCCGGCGCCGTTCCAGCGCACCGTGGCCGGCATCCGCGCGCTCAATGAAAGCAGCCTGGGTGCCTGGCACCGCTTGCTGCAGACCATCGAGCGTCCCGAACTGATGAAAGAAGACGGCTCGCTGCTGGTGTTCGAGCGCGCCGATTCGCAGCAGGCGATCGAAGCGCTACAATCGCGCATGCGCCAACAGCAAGTGCCGGTGGATTTCTGGCAGGCCAGGGCCGTGCGCGATGCGGCGCCGCAGCTCAGCGAACAGATTCGCGGCGGCTTGTTTTTCCCGCGCACCGGGCATTTTCTCGATCCCTTCCAGGTGGTCGGCGAACTGGTCCACGCAGCCAAAACCAGCGGCGTGCAGTTCCTCAAGCAGCGAGTCGAGGGCGGGCAACTGAGTGAACTCGGCGTGTCGTTGATCACCGATCAAGGCCGTTTCAGCAGCCGCCAGGTATTGATTGCCTGTGGCGCCCATTCAGCGAAGCTCACCGCCGCGCTGACCGGCAAGAAAGTACCGCTGGACACCGAGCGCGGCTATCACCTGATGCTGCCTCACGAGCACGGACGCTTGCCGTTCGCCGTCACCTCGCTGGAGCGCAAGTTCATCATGACGCCGATGACCGACGGCCTGCGCCTGGCCGGCACCGTTGAATTCGCAGGTCTCGACAGCCCGCCAACCATGGAGCGCGCCTGGCAATTGCACCGCCTGAGCAAAGGCCTGTTCAAGCACGATCTGAGTGCTGAAGCCGCCACACCGTGGATGGGTTTCCGCCCCTCCTTGCCCGACTCCCTGCCGATCATCGACCGGGTGTGCGACGGCAAGGTCCTGCTCGCTTTCGGTCATCAACATCTGGGGTTGACCCAGGCAGCGGTCACGGCGGAGATGATTGCGCAGATGGCCTCGCCCTTGATCGGCGCCCAATCCCACAGCCTGCCGGCGACTGCGCCGTACAGGCTGGATCGTTTCTGAACGAACCCACCGAAAACCTTCTGGTCGGGACGCTACCGCACCTCGATCAGAAGGTCTTGCTGGCGCTGACCACCACGGTCGCGGTGCACACGCAGCATCAGGCGTTCATCGAATGCCTGAACGAGTACCTGGACGAGTACCTGGACGAACAGGCGTTGCACTGAACAGGCACAGGCACGTGGCGAGGGAGCTTGCTCCCGCTGGGCCGCGCAGCGGCCCCAAAAGGACCACCGCGTCAGCATGGACCTACTCAGGCGGGTCAATCCGATCCAACTCCCGGTTCGCCGTGATCTCCGCCAGCATCACACTGTTGGAGATCCCCAGCAGGGCATTGCGCGCCCCACCGTCCAGATGATCCACCAGTTGATGCACCATCACATCGACGGACGCCAGCGTCTCCACCAGATACACCATCAGGGTTTCAGTCGTGGCTTCGGGGTCAACGGTAAACAGGTGGCCGGGCGTACGCGGCGTGGCTTTGATGTCGGCAGCCGAGGGGAAGTGAGATGTCGGATCGGCATCCGTCGGATTGGGGGTTACCTTGAACATATGCTGAGTTTCCTATTGGGTGCCACCCCTCTTGCGACTAAACGAAAGGGGAGGCAGCTGTACGCAGGTTAGTCGACCGGGAAACTCAGCAATCCGGCGCGCCCGAGGGCGCCCTGCGTACAGCCACCATCAAGTACAGGCAATGAAAGACCTGCATGACAGATGCACGCACAACTGAGTTACCACGGGCGACTAAACCCGACCACTGATGGGCAGTGGCGCGAATCAAGTTACCGATGGGCTCCAAGGCGCACAAGCCGGCGGATTCTGGCGTAACCGTAGGCAACGACGCAAGATCTTGTAGCTTTCATGAAGTAACCCTGACGCCCGTTAAACACGCGCCCTGCGGGCTAGCCCTCAGGGCAAGAAACAACGCATGGACAACAGACGCAGACCAACTGTGGCGAGGGGGCTTGCCCCCGTTGGGCCGCGCAGCGGCCCCAAAAAAGCCCGAAGCACAAAACCGCAGCCGAGCGACACCCCAATCACCGCAACGGCGAAAACTTCGCCGGCAAATAGATCGTCGAGCGCATGTCGCGCAGTTGCGGGCCGGAGTTTTCCGGCGGCCAGACGCCGTCGGCGACCGCCTGGGTGCGCACCTGCAAGCGCTGTTCAAGGCTGGCCCACGGCCAGATGTGCAGATAGCGCGGCAGCGCACCGTCAGTGGCGTAGAACGCCGCGTATACCGAAGAATACTGCTCGGCGGTCCGCACCTCGATGGCTTTGCTCCAGCCGTCGAGGGTCGGCTGCAAGCCGCTGCTGATCAGGTCGTAGACGCGTAACTCATAGAACGGACCATGCTGGCCGGCGCTCAAGGGTTCGAGGAAGGGAAACAGTGTGTAGTTTTCGATGCGCAGGTCGGTGATGAATTCGTTGATGCCAAACGCACTGCCCCCCAGCAGAAAACGCTCGCGCTCGGCTTGGCGCAGGCTTTCGTCCGCATAGCCGCGCAGCACGGCGATCTGGTTCAACTGGCCGATCTCCGAGGCCCAGCAGCCCATCAATGTGCCGCCGACTTGCGGCTTCGCCAACTCAGTCTCGATGCGTACCAGCGCATCGGCCACCGTGCGCACGCGCACGGTAAAAGTGATCAGTTCAAAAAAACGCATGGCGACTCCGGCGAACGGCTTTCAAAGCCCACAGCCTATGACAGCCCCTGCCGGCGGGATATTGAGACTAACCCTATCGGTGACGGCATTTGCCGCAGTGTTCTAGGTAGTTTCTTTACGTTGAGCAGCGCTGTGCAATTCACAGATCGTGTTCAATGCCTTCACCCAATGGACCTTGATGCAGGATTCGCGATGAATATGCTGTGGGCATGTTTCCGTGATCTCGCATGACAACAAGAGCCCACTCCATGCACAGCCCTAGAACGCTCTACCAGAAACACATCGACAGTCACACGGTTTGCACCCTCGACGATCAGGGCCATGTGCTGCTGTACATCGACCGCCAGGTCGCCAACGAATACACCAGCCCGCAAGCCTTCAGCGGCATGCGTGAAGCGGGCCGCAAGGCGTGGCGTCCGGGGGCGACGCTGGCGGTCGTCGACCACGTCAACCCGACGGCACCGACGCGCATTGCCGCCATGCCGGATGCCGGGGGCGCCCTCCAGGTGTCCTACTTCGAAGAAAACTGTCGCGACTTCGGCATCGAGCTGTTCGACGTGCTGGACAAGCGCCAGGGCATCGAGCACGTCGTGGCCCCCGAGCAAGGCTTTATCCTGCCGGGCATGGTCGTGGCCGCCGGCGACAGCCACACCACCACCTACGGCGCCCTGGGAGCCTTCGGTTTCGGAATCGGCACCTCGGAAATCGAACACCTGCTGGCCTCGCAAACCCTGGTCTACAAACGCCTGAAGAGCATGCGCGTAACGGTCAATGGCGTGCTCGGGGCCGGTGTGACGTCCAAGGACATCATCATGGCCCTGATCGAAAAAATCGGCGCTTCCGGCGCCACCGGTTACGCCATCGAGTTCGCCGGCCAGGCTATCGACGCCCTCAGCGTCGAAGCGCGCATGACCATCTGCAACATGGCCGTCGAAGCCGGCGCCCGGGGCGCGTTCATGGCCCCCGATGACAAGGTCTTTGCCTATCTGCAACTCAAGCCCCGGGCCCCTCAGGGCCAACTGTGGGAACAGGCCGTCGCGAAATGGCGAGGCCTGCACAGCGACGCCGCTGCGGTGTTCGATCGCGAAGTCAGCCTGGATGTCGGGACCCTGGAACCCATGGTCACCTGGGGCACCAGCCCCGATCAGGCCGCACCGGTGGGCGGACAGGTGCCGGACCCGGCCGCGCAGCCGGACCTGATCCTGCGCCAGGGCATGCAACGCGCCCTGAACTACATGGGCCTGGAACCGGGCATGCCGCTGAGCGACGTGGTGATCAGCCATGCCTTCATCGGCTCCTGCACCAATGCGCGCATCGAAGACCTGCGCGATGTCGCCCGCGTCGTGCGCGGCAAACGCGTGGCGGCCCACGTGCGGGCCATGATCGTGCCCGGCTCGACGCTGGTGCGAAACCAGGCCGAAGACGAAGGGCTGGCGCAGATCTTCCTCGATGCCGGTTTCGAATGGCGCCAGTCCGGTTGTTCGATGTGCCTGGCGATGAATGACGATGTGCTCGCCCCCGGTGATCGCTGCGCTTCAAGCACCAATCGCAACTTCGAAGGACGCCAGGGCGCTGGCGCGCGCACCCACTTGATGAGTCCGGCCATGGTCGCCGCCGCGGCGATTACCGGGCATTTGACCGACGTGCGCACGTTCGCGCTGGAGGCTTGAACCATGCAACCTTTCACTCTCGTCAGCGGCAGTGCCGCCCCGCTTCTGGCCGCCAACATCGACACCGACGTGATCATGCCCAAGCAGTTCCTCAAAGGGATTGATCGCAAGGGCCTGGACAAGGGGCTGTTCTTTGACCTGAGGTTCCTGGCGTCCGGTGAGCCCAACCCCGGATTCATCCTCAATCAACCGGCCTGGAACGACGCTGCGTTTCTGCTGACGGGGCCCAATTTCGGTTGTGGTTCGAGCCGCGAACATGCGGTCTGGGGACTCAAGCAAGTGGGCATCCGCGCACTGATCGGCACCAGCTTCGCCGGCATTTTCTACGATAACTGCCAGCGCAATGGCGTGTTGGCGATTCAGCTGAATGAGGACCAACTCAAGCAGATTGCCGCGTTGATCAGCGATCCGGCTACGGCGCGAATCAGCGTCAATCTGCCGGAGCAAACCATTGAACTGGCGGACGGCAAGGTGATCGCGTTCGATATCGATCAACTGCGCAAGCAATCGTTGCTGCTGGGGCTGGATGCGATTGGCACGACGTTGCAACGGGCCGAGCAGATTCGCGGTTTCGAGGCCCGGCACCTGGCGGAGAACCCCTGGTTGGGCTGACGGAAAAACCTCTGGCTGTGGCTGTTGCGTCAATGATTTGTAGGAGCGAGCCTGCTCGCGATGGACTCAAGGGCGACGCGTTTAGCCAGTTAGCACGCGTTATCGTTGACGACCATCGCGAGCAAGCTCGCTCCTACAGAGGATCAAGGCGTCGGTGGTTTATTCAACCGACAGATGACGAAAGTACTCTTCGAGAAACTCGACGCACACCCGCAGCTTGGCCGATTGGCTCAGCCGCGTCGGGTACACGGCCCACACGTTGGCGCTCTGGGTGTACTCATGCAGCACTTGCACCAGCCGCCCCTGCTCGAGCATCGGCTTCACGTCCCACATCGAGCGCAACAGAATCCCGCCGCCACTCAGGGCCCACTGCAACACGATCTCACCGTTGTTGGACGACAACGGCCCGCTGACACGCACCGACTCTTCCTGCCCGCCCTTCGCCAGGCTCCACACGCCGAACGCGTTGTTGCGCTCCTTGAGCACCAGGCAATCGTGGTCTTTCAAGTCCGCCAGCGATTGCGGTACACCGCGCCGCTGCAGGTATTCGGGCGTTGCACACAGCACCCGCCGGTTGCTCACCAGTTTGCGCCCCAGGTGCTGGCCCGGCAGGTCATCCCCCACGCGAATTTCCAGGTCGAAACCCTCGCCGACGATGTCGACCACACGATCGAACACGTCCAGGCGCAGCTCGAGCTTGGGGTAGGTTTGCGACAGCTCGCAGATCGCCGGTGCCACATGATTGCGGCCAAAGCCGAAACTGCTGCAGATGTGCAGCGAGCCCATCGGCTGTTGCCGCGCCTCGGATATTTCGCTGACGAAGTCATCGAAGTCACCGAGCAATTTCTCCGCCCATACCCGCACCCGCTCGCCGTCGTCAGTCAGCGCGATGCGCCTTGTCGTGCGGTGCAGCAGGCGCGTCGTGAGCGTGGTTTCCAGCACGGAAATGCGCTTGCTGATGTAGGCCGGCGAATACCCCAGCTCCTCGGCGGCACTGGCGAAGCCGTTTTTGCGCACGACGGTGAGGAAAACCTTGAGGTCTTCCGGCAAGGGAAACTGATCACGATTCGTGTTCATACGCCTCATACTTTCGCTGTTTATTGCGTTATTTGCGAAGGATACCATCGATCTACCGAGGAGCAATCCATCCCCGGTGAGCCGTGGTTTCTGCATCCTCGATAAAAACAAGCATGAGGAAAGCGCAACATGAACAAGCCCTATGAGCAAATCCTTAACGCCCCCGACGGCGGTTTCGTGCAACGCCTGCGCAGCCTCTGCGCCTACGAAATCGGCGTCATCCCGCTGCCGGTATTCCTTGGCATCGCCCTGATTGTCTTTCTCTCCGCGCACCTGGGTTTCCTGCCCAAGAACATGATCGGCGGGCTCGCCGTGATCATGACCATGGGCGTGTTCTTCGGCCAACTGGGCTCGCGCCTGCCGATCCTCAAGGAAATCGGTGGCGGCGCCATCCTGTGCCTGATGCTGCCGTCGATCCTGGTGTTCTACGGCTTCTTCGGGCCGGCGACGATCGACGCGACCAAAATGCTCATGAAGGACGCCAACTTCTTGTACTTCGTGATCGCCAGCCTGGTGGTCGGCAGCATTCTGGGCATGAGCCGCTTCATTCTGGTCCAGGGCATGATCAGGATGTTCATCCCCCTGCTGGTCGGCACCCTGGCGGCCGTCGCCAGCGGATTGATCGTCGGCAAACTGGTCGGCTACAGCTTCCACCACACGTTCTTCTTCATCATCGTGCCGATCATTGGCGGCGGGATCGGTGAAGGCATCCTGCCCCTGTCGCTGGCCTACTCGGCGATCCTCGGCGGCACCCCGGATATCTATGTGGCGCAACTGGCACCAGCGGCGGTGGTCGGCAATATCGTGGCGATCATCTGTGCCGGCTTTCTCGCTCGCCTGGCGCTGAAGCGCCCGAGCATCAATGGCGAAGGTGCGCTGATCCGCGCCAGGGACGAGAACGATAAATTCAAGGTCAAGGAAGACAGCGGCGCCCTTGTCGACTTCCGCGTCATGGGCGCCGGCGTGCTGCTGATCTGCGCGTTTTTCGTCCTCGGCGGCCTGCTGGAAAAAGTCGTGGGCATTCCCGGCCCGGTGATGATGATTCTCGCGGCGGTGCTGTTCAAGTACGCCCGGGTGCTGCCGGAAAAACTCGAGAAAGGCGCCAACACCTTCTACAAACTGGTGTCCGCCGCGTTCATCTGGCCGGTAATGATTGGCCTGGGCATGCTCTACGTGCCACTGGACAGCGTGGTCAAAGTGTTCTCGGTCGGCTACGTGCTGGTCTGCGTCTCGGTGGTGGTGTCGATGACCGTGGCCGGTTTCTTCATCGGCAACCTGATGAAGATGTACCCCATCGAATCGGCCATCGTCACCTGCTGCCACAGCGGCCTGGGCGGCACCGGGGACGTGGCGATCCTCTCGGCGTCGAACCGCATGTCGCTGATGCCGTTCGCACAGATCTCCACGCGAATTGGCGGGGCTTCGACGGTGATTCTGGCGACGATCCTGTTGCGGATGTTTGTTTGAAGTTGATCCGCTGGCACGGCTGTTCCGCTCTGCAGAGGAACACCCTTTTCATCACTTGAAAAAATCACTCGGCGTCTTGCCAAACTGTTTCTTGAACATGGTGGTGAACGCGCTCGGGCTGTCGTAGCCCAGCTCCCCGGCGATGTCGATGATCTTCTCCCCCACGGCGATTCGTTCCAGCGCCAGCAGCAGTCGCGCTTGCTGGCGCCATTGGCCGAAGGTCATGCCGGTTTCCCTGCGGAAACGGCGCTGGATGGTTTTGGCGTCCAGGCTCAGCCGCTCGCTCCAGTCCGCCAGGGTCGAGCCATCCCCGGGATCACGCCGCAATGCGCTACAGATCAGGTTGATCCGTGGATCGGCGGGCTGTGGCAGGTTCAATGGCAAGGTCGGCAGGATCGTCAGCTCATCCAGGATCAGGCGCAGTACGCGGGCCTCCCGTGCGTTCGGTTCTTCGCCGAAGTCGAAATCAACCGAGACTTTGATCAGCTCACTCAGGAGTGCAGAAACGCTCACGGCCCGAGGTTCGGCGGGCAGTCCGATGCTCGCGTCAGGGTGCACGAACACACTGCGCATCTTGATTGGCCCGACACAGCGAATCGAGTGCACTTGCCCACTCGGCATCCAGATGCCACGGCTCGGCGGTACGGTCCATTGGCTGCTTGCGGCGTGCACCACCATCACCCCTTCGATGGCATAGATCAGTTGATGCTTCTCGTGGGAGTGCGGCTGGATAAACCAGTTTTCCGGGTAATCGGTCGCGCTGCTGCGAACGTCCCAGTCGCCCTGGTCGATGTCCGCGAGAAATTTATCCAGTGGTTTGATCATGACGCCCTTTTTGCGATGGTCACTGCCCGATCTGCGCGAGACGGGCGATTTCAAGGCCCCTAGGATAACGCCGAACCCTGAAATTGACTGCTTCGCAGTTCGCGTTTATCCGGAAGAACGCCCATGTCGACCACCACCCTCAGCTCACCCTCACCCACCGCCTCGGTTGCAAGCCAGGCCAGCCCGCTGGTCATGCGCGTCATCGGCGCCTGCGCCCTGGCGCACCTGATCAACGACCTGATCCAGGCCGTGCTGCCGTCGATCTACCCGATGCTCAAGACCACCTATGGCCTGAGCTTCACCCAGGTCGGGCTGATCACCCTGACCTTCCAGCTCACCGCTTCGCTGCTGCAACCCTGGATCGGTTTCTACACCGACCGTCATCCCAAGCCGTGGCTGTTGCCGGCGGGCATGGTCTGCACCCTGATCGGCATCCTGATGCTGTCGATGGTCGGCAGCTTCCCGGCGATTCTCGTGGCCTCGGCGCTGGTGGGCGTCGGCTCGTCGACCTTTCACCCGGAGACCTCGCGGGTGGCGCGCCTGGCTTCGGGCGGTCGCTACGGCCTGGCGCAGTCGACCTTTCAGGTCGGGGGCAACGCCGGCAGCGCCTTCGGCCCCTTGCTGGCCGCTGCGATCATCATTCCCTATGGCCAAGGCAACGTCGCCTGGTTCGGCCTGTTCGCGGTGTTTGCCATCCTCGTGCAGTACGGCCTGAGCCGCTGGTACCGCAATCACCTGAACCTGTTCAAGCTCAAGCAAGGCAGCAAGGCTACCCACGGCCTGTCGAAACAGCGAGTGACTTTCGCCCTGGTGGTGCTGGCGTTGCTGGTGTTTTCCAAATACTTCTACATGGCCAGCTTCACCAGTTACTTCACCTTCTACCTGATCGAGAAGTTCGACCTGTCGGTGGCCAGTTCGCAGCTGTACCTGTTCCTGTTCCTCGGCGCCGTCGCGGCAGGCACCTTCTTTGGTGGCCCGATCGGCGACCGGATCGGCCGCAAGCAAGTGATCTGGTTCTCGATCCTCGGAGCGGCGCCCTTCACCCTCGCCCTGCCCTACGTCGACCTGTTCTGGACGGGCGTGCTGAGCATGATCATCGGCTTCATCCTCGCCTCGGCATTCTCAGCCATCGTGGTCTTCGCCCAGGAACTGGTGCCGGGTAACGTCGGCATGATCGCCGGGGTGTTCTTCGGCCTGATGTTCGGTTTCGGCGGGATCGGGGCGGCGTTGCTGGGGCACCTGGCGGATATCCATGGCATCGAGTACGTCTACACCTTGTGCTCGTACCTGCCGCTGCTGGGAATTCTGACCATACTGTTGCCGTCTACTGGACAACGCTCGTCAGGAGTGTGAACAGCCATCAGGAGGAAAAACCCATGAAAATCGTAGTCACCAGCGTGCTCGTCGATGATCAGGCCAAGGCGCTGGCCTTCTACCGGGATGTGCTCGGTTTTCAACTCAAGCACGATATTCCCATGGGCGAACATCGCTGGTTGACCCTGACCTCTCCCGGCGATCCCGAGGGCGTCGAGCTGCTGCTGGAGCCCAATGCCCATCCTGCGGCGAAGGCGTTCCAGGCGGCAATCAAGCAGGACGGCATTCCCTGCACGTTTTTCGGCGTCGATGACGTGCAAGCCGAATATGTCCGGCTCAGCGCCGCCGGCGTGCAGTTCACCCGCCCACCGACGGTGATGGGACCGGTCACCCTCGCGGTACTGGACGACACCTGCGGCAATCTTGTCCAGATCGTCCAGCACAACTCCACCGCCTGATCATTTCTGCTACCAGCCCTGTAGCACTCGGTAACACCTGGCCCCAATGCGGTGCGTCTTTTAAACGCCATGTCGTGCGCCACCCCGTTCCACACGGGGCCACCCGCCATGGCGTACTTTGTGCATCCAAAGGCCATCCTCTTCTGCCTGTAGTCGCCATGCGCCCCAAGGAACTGAAACTCTGGACCACCGGAGTCGCCCACCTGCTCGACCTGCCTGCCGGACATGCGCGGCTGTCGGGGTTGAGCCACTGGCTGCGGCAAATCTGCCCGGTCGATCATTTCGTGTTGTTTGTCTACGAAGGCAATCACCGGCCATTGGCGTTGTTCGATACCTTCTCGGCGGACAAGCGTGCGGTGTATGTCGACGACTATCAGTGCGGGCCTTACCTGCTTGATCCGTTCTACCTGGCCTGTACCCGCGGGCAGGCGCCGGGGTTGTGGCGCCTGCGCCAATTCGCCCCCGACCATTTCTACCTTGGCGAATACTTCCTGACCTATTACCAGCAAACCGGCCTGGCCGAGGAAGTGGCGTTCTTCGTCGACCTCGGCGGTGGTGCCACGGCGGTGTTGTCGTTGATGCGCTCCAGTGCCAGCTGTGCATTCAGCAGGGACGAAATGCAACTGGTCGAGTGTGCGCAAGCGGTGGTCGAGCAAGTCATCAATGAAGCCTGGCGCCTGCGTCAGGCTCAGGAGCCGCGACCGGCGCAGGACCTGGACTTCAAGATCCGCGAAGCCTTCGACCACTTCGGCGCGCACATCCTCACCGGGCGCGAGCAGGAGATTGTCCAGTTGCTGCTGCGCGGCCACTCCAGCGCCTCGGTGGCCGAACAACTGAACATCAGCCCGGGGACGGTGAAGATTCATCGCAAGAATATTTATGCGAAGTTGGGGATTGGCAGCCAGTCGGAGTTGCTGGGGTTGTTTATTCGGGAGTTGACAGAGGATCCGTTGCAGGCTCCAGGGCTCAAGCTGCAAGCCTGATACCTGTCGGTTAACAGAAAACCCTTGTGGGAGCGGGCTTGCTCGCGAAGGCGGTGTATCAGTCGCCATGTAAGTTGCCTGACACACCGCCTTCGCGAGCAAGCCCGCTCCCACAGGTGTATCGGTGTTCTGGAGACTGGGTGTTATGGCGGGTCCAGCTGATCCAGTGCCCGGTTCACTGCCAACTCTCCCAGCATGATCACCTGCGCAATGCCCAACAGCGCGTTGCGGCTTGTCCCTTCCAGATGATCTACCAGATCGTTGGCCATGACATTGGCCGACGCCAGTGATTCACAGGCATGCACCAGCAAGGTTTCGAGATTGAGGTCGGGATTGACGATGAACATGGTGCTGGGCTTGCGCGGCGTCGCCATGATGTGGGGGCCGGGGTTGAGATCGAGGTTTTCGTACGGGGATGCCGGATCGGAGTCCGGCGGATTGGGTGTGACCTTGAACATGGAATGGACCTCTAGCGCGAATAGTAAGGAGCCATCACCCTCGCTACCAAACGAAAGGTGGCGGCCACACGCGGGTTGGTAGACCGGTCGCACTAGAACCCGGCGCCCGCAAGGGAGCCCCGCGCATGACCACCATATAAATCACAGTCCCAAAAAATGACTGCATCAAGGTGGCGTAATGCGCCTAGAACGAAGACGGGCTACCAAACCCGATCACTGTTTTCCAGCGACCGGCAAACGATAAAACCCAACCCCAAGGCGCACAAGCCGGCGGATTCTGGCGTACCTGTAGGCAACGACGCAAGCTGGTGTAGCTTGCGGGAAGTAACGCTGACAGCGATTAAACATACGTGTCTCAGCCTTGAATCTACGTGGCTTGCCCACGTTGAAATTCCCAGGACCGCAGAGGAAATATCTGACGTATTTTTAAGGTTGGCGGCCGGAAGCTTGAGGTTTAACTTGGCCGCGCTGATCAGGGATAGCAATTTCTCGCCTGATGCGGGCGTTCTTTCAGGCATTCAGGGTGAAACGATTACATGCGCGAGACAAGGGTCGAGAAAGGCAATTACCCGATTGGCGACATTTGGCGCTATGATCGCGTCAAATGTCGCATAGAGGTAAACGGTATGCCCGCCGTCAAAAATGAAGTCGTAGGGACAGAGACAAAGCGTGTCACCCGCAAGCCTACTGAAGTGCTGCTACATGGCCGTAGTGGCGATACACGCATGTTGATCATCCGATACACGCAAGAAGGCTTTGACCTGAGTGACGTCAGGGACATGATTTCCATATCCGGCCTGTACATGGAGCACGACCTTGTTCAGCGCATTACCGGGAAATCCCTGAGGACGGTGCAGCGCCTGGCAAAGGAGACCCAGCCGGTTCGGCTGAACCAGCAGCAAAGCACTGTCGCTTTTCAGTACGCACAGGTACTCGAACACGCCATCAATGTATTTGGCGATCAGCAGTTGGCTGAGGACTGGCTGAAGAAACCCTGCAAGTACCTGGAGGGTCATATTCCTCTGGAATTGATCGACAATTCGCTGGGTTTCCAGGTCGTAGAGGACTACCTGACCCGAATTGAGCACGGGGTTTATCAATGAATCCTTTGCCTTGGGATGGGAAGTGGCACGCCTGGCGTCTGGATCGTGCGGTTTTCAAGGACTCATGGGATAGCGGCATTGGTGCGCAACAATCCGGCGGCCGATGGAATCCTCCTGGCCGCCGGGTTATTTATGCTTCGGCCGACCCGGCTACGGCGATTTTAGAGGTCGCCACCCACGCAGGCTTCGATACTCTCGACAGGGTGCCTTATGTGCTGACGTGTTTCGAAGTTCTGGATTCGAATGTCATCAAGGTTGTTCAGCCCGAAGACGTGCCGAACCCGAACTGGCTCATTCCATCTGAACTCTCGCCCAATCAACAGCATTTTGCTGATGAGCTACTGGCGCAACATCCATTCGTGCTTATTCCGTCTGCAGTTACGCGCCACTCCTGGAACCTGCTGGTTAGCTGTGATTTGGCCGCGGATCAATTCAAGCTTGTTTCGCAGGAGCGTTTTGGACTGGATACCCGTTTGCTGAAATGAACTCGAATGTCGACTTGGCCTACCAGTACCAAAATGCAGCATTCGCGTGTGATCTCTACACCTCACCGCCTACCGAACGTTTGAACCATTCCCCTCCTATCCCCCAAGGGATATATACACCGCAAAACCCCCATTGCTAGTTTGGCCCCCGACGCACTGATTCATCACTGCAAGGGAGCCCGCCTCGTGAACAACACCCCGCCAAGCGATATCGAATTCTGCAATGTGGTCAAACGCTATGGCGAGGTGCAGGCCGTCAGTGGTCTGGATTTTGCGGTGCGGCGTGGCTCGTTTCATTCCTTTCTCGGTGGTTCGGGCTGTGGCAAGACCACCACCCTGCGCATGATCGCCGGCTTCGAACAGCCCACCAGCGGCGAGGTGCGCCTGGCCGGTAAAAACGTGGCTGGTGTGCCGGCTTTCGAGCGGCCGGTGAACATGGTGTTCCAGCATTACGCGCTGTTCCCGCATCTGACCGTGGCGCAGAACATTGCCTATGGCCTGCGCTATCGCACCCCGCGCCCGGACAAGAAACAGCAACTGCGCATGGCCGATGAAGCGCTGGAGATGGTGCGCCTGAGCGGCTTTGGCCAGCGCAAACCGAGCGAGCTTTCCGGCGGCCAGCAACAGCGTGTCGCCCTCGCCCGCGCCTTGGTCAACAAGCCGACGGTGTTGCTGCTCGATGAGCCGCTGGCCGCGCTGGATCGCAAGCTACGCAAGGAGATGCAATCGGAACTGCTGCGTTTGCAGCGGGAGGTCGGCATCACCTTCGTGCTGGTCACCCACGACCAGGAAGAAGCCCTGTCGATGAGCGACAGCATCAGCGTGATGCACAACGGTTCGATCATCCAGACCGCCACCCCGGAACAACTCTACGAAGCCCCGGCCAGCCGTTACGTGGCTGACTTTATCGGCGAGTCCAACCTGTTCGACGGCACCGTGCGCCAGCTCAATGGTAACTCCGTGGTGCTGCGTACCGAGCAGGGCCTGGAGCTGACCAGCCCCCTCACCCCTACCGGCAAGGGCCTGAGCGCCAACGCCGCCGGGTGCATCGCGGTGCGCCCGGAGCTGATCAGCATCGCCGGCGCCAATGCCGAGTTGAGCCGCGAAGTGAAGCTGCCGGGTTGCGTTGAAGACCGCATTTACCTGGGCAACTCCACCGAATACCGCGTGCGCACCCAGGCCTTCGGCGTGGTCTGCGTGCGGGTGCCGCGCCAGCAGGATCACGGCGCCAATGCATTCGAACACGGCGCAGCGGTTCGCGTCGGCTGGGATCACGCCAATGGCTTGGCCATGGCGTTGTAAATCATCGATTCGTTTCATCAACCGGATGTGGAGCGTGCTATGGACCAGAAGACTTTTATAAAAACCCTGCGCAGCTGGCAGAACGGCTCGATCAGCCGCCGCGAGTTCCTTGGCCGCACCGGCCTTGGGATTGCCGCCGCCGTGGTCGCGACCAACATGCCCGGCCTGCTGACCTCCAGCGCAGAGGCTGCCGAACAGGCCAAGCTGGGTGATCGCCTGTCGCTGGCGACCTGGCCGAACTACCACAGCCAGGAAAACCTCGACGCTTTCGCCAAGACCACCGGCGCCCGGGTGTCGATGAGCGTGTTTGGTTCCAACGAAGAAATGCTCGCTAAACTGCAGGCCGGCGGCAGTGGCTGGGACGTGCTGGTGCCGACCAACTACACCATCAGCACCTACGTCGGCTTGGGGCTGATCGAACCGCTGGACCTGTCGCGCATTCCCAACTTCGACGCCTCGGCGTTCCAGCAGAAGTTCATGGCCCAGGGCACGGTGGACGGCAAGGTCTACGCGGTGCCAAAAAACTGGGGCACCACCGGCATGCTCTACGACACCGGCAAACTGAAAAACGGCCCGACCAGCTGGAAGGAGTTCTGGGCCGCCGCCCAAGGCCCCGCCAGTGGCCGCACGATGGTTCACGACTACCAGTTGACCGCCATCGGCAACGCCCTGAAAAGCTTCGGCTACAGCTTCAACTCCCTTGATCCGAAAGAACTGGCCGACGCGGAAAAGCTGCTGATCGAGGTCAAGCCGCACCTGTTCGCGATCAACTCCGACATCCAGCCGTCGATGCGCAGCGGCGATGCCTGGCTGGCGATGTCGTGGACCGGCGATGCCTCGCAACTGCACCGCGACAACGCGCAAATGCAGTTCGAGCTGGGCAAGGAAGGTGGCGAGCTGTGGAGCGACTTTTTCGCCATCCCGAAAAGCTCGGAGCACAAGGACGCGGCCTACGCCTTCATCAACTACCTGCTCGACCCGCAGCACAACAAGCTGGAAGTGCTCAGCCACGGTTACCCGAGCGGCGACAAGCGTGTCGACGCGCTGCTGCCGGTGGCGATGCTCGACGATCCGATCATGTACCCGGCCGCCGAGGCCCTGAGCCCGCTGGAGTTCGGTGCCGCCGCGACGCTGACCAGCCCGGCGCGCGCCGAACTGATGGCGCGTTTCAAGTCCGCCTGATCGCCTGACCATGGCCAATGAGGAGTCACCCATGAATGCCGCCGCCCACCCGCAAACGGTGCAGCCGGGCCATGCCCTGGCGGTCGAGGTTCGCCAGCGGCGCAGCCTCGGCCGACGCATCACCCTGCTGATGCTCTTGCCTTCGACCCTGTGGTTCCTGCTGCTGTTGTTGATGCCGCTGGTGATCATCATGGTTTTCAGTTTCGGCGAGCGCAGCGCCGTGGGTGGTTACGCCGGTGGCTTCACCCTGGCCAACTACCTGAACCTCGGCTCTCGCGGCGCGGCGTTCAGCAACACGCTGATGCTCGCGCCGCTGGGCACCCTGGTATGCCTGGTGGCGGCGTATCCGCTGGCGTACTTTCTTGCGGTCAAGGTCAGCAGGAATCGCTCGCTGCTGCTGACGCTGGTGATCGTGCCGTTCTGGACCAGTTTCCTGATCCGCACCTATGCGTGGATTTTCATCCTCAGCGGCAAAGGCATCCCGGCGCTGCTGGCCAGCCTGGGTCTGGAGGATGTGCGATTGATCAACACGCCGTGGGCGGTGCTGATCGGCATCGTCTACGGCTACCTGCCGCTGATGGTGTTCCCGATCTACGTCAGCCTGGAAAAACTCGACAAGCGCCTGCTCGAAGCCTCGGCGGACCTGGGTGCCAGCGCCTTCGAAAGCTTCCGCCGGATCACCTTGCCGTTGTCCGCGCCGGGGATCATCACCGGGGTAATGCTGGTGTTCATCCTGCTGATGGGCGAGTTCCTGATCCCGGCCATTCTCGGCGGCGGCAAGGTGTTCTTTGTCGGCAACGCGCTGGTCGACCTGTTCCTGCAATCGCGCAACTGGCCGTTCGGCAGTGCGCTGGCCATGACGCTGGTGGCGATGATGCTGCTGATCATCGGCGTGTACTTGAAACTGGTGGCGCGCTACGGCGGCCGCCCTGCCGACGGAGGCCTGTGACATGTGGCTGCGCAGCTATTCGACTTCGCTGTACCTGTTCCTCTATGCGCCGATTGCCTTGATCGTGCTGTTCAGCTTCAACGCCGGGCGCAGTGGCCTGGCGTTCCAGTGCTGCTCGGTGCAATGGTTCGGCACCGCGTTCGGCAACCCGTTCATCATGGAAGCCCTGGGCAACAGTGCGCTGATCGCTTTCAGTTCGGCGGTGATTGCCACGTTGTTCGGCACCCTCGCGGTGTTCGGTTTGCAGCGCTGTGGCGCCAAAGTGCGCCTGCTGTTCGATGCACTGACCTATTGCGCGATCATCGTGCCGGGCATCGTCATCGGCATCTCGACACTGATCGCCTTTATCAGCCTGTTCGACCTGATCAATCCGCTGCTGGCAAGCTGGCTGCCGACGGTGCCGAAGTTGAACATGGGGTTCTTCACGGTGATCGCCGCGCACTCGCTGTTTACCATGGCCCTGGTCATGGTGATCGTGGGCAGCCGCGTCGATTCGCTGGACAAGGCCCTGCTGGAAGCCTCGGCGGACCTGTACGCGCCACCGATGGACACCTTCTGGCGGGTGACCCTGCCGCAGATCAGCCCGGCGATCATGGCCGGGTTCCTGCTGGCCTTCACCTTCAGCTTCGACGATTTCATCATCGCGTTTTTCGTCGCCGGCTCCGAAACGACGCTGCCAATCTACATCTTTTCCTCCATCCGCCGCGGCGTGACGCCGGAGATCAACGCGATTTCCACGGTGATCATCTGCGTGTCGCTGGCCCTGCTGTTCACTTCCCGCCATCTGCAAAACCGCCGCACCGGCGTCCAGGAGTCGCACCATGCGTGATCAGCTCTACATCAACGGCGAATGGGTCAGCCCGGACCTGGGTGGCTATCTGGACGTGATCGACCCCGCGACCGAACAGGTCTTCCACCGGGTGGCGGCCGGCACTGAAGAAGACGTCGATCATGCCGTGCGTGCGGCCCGTCGCGCCTTCGACAATGGCTGGGGCCAGACCAGCGGCGCCGAGCGCGCGCAGTGGCTGGAGGCATTGGCCGATGAACTGGAAACCGGCAAACAGGCACTCTCGGAACTGGAAGTGCGCGACAACGGCAAACCCTTGCCAGAGGCGCAGTGGGACATCGGCGATGCCATCGCCTGCTTCCGTTACTACGCCGGTCTGGCCCGCGATCTGGACCAGCAGCAGGATCAGCCGCTGGCCTTGCCGGATGAGCGTTTCCGTTGCCGCATCCGCCACGAACCGATTGGCGTGGCCGGACAGATCATCCCCTGGAACTACCCGCTGCTGATGGCCGCGTGGAAGGTGGCGCCAGCCTTGGCCGCCGGGGCCACGGTGGTGTTGAAACCGTCCGAATTGACGCCGCTGACCGCCCTGGAACTGGCGGCTGCCGCCGATCGTATCGGCTTGCCGGCCGGGGTGTTGAACGTGATCACCGGCCTTGGCGCTGACGCCGGCAGCCCGCTCACAGAACACCCGGGCGTGGACAAGCTGGCCTTCACCGGCAGCGTGCCCACCGGGGCGAAAATCATGTCGGCGGCGGCGCGGGACATCAAGAACATCAGCCTTGAACTGGGCGGAAAGTCGGCCTTCATCGTGTTTGATGATGCTGATGTCGAGGCCGCCGTGGAGTGGATTCTGTTCGGGATTTTCTGGAACCAGGGCCAGGTGTGCAGCGCCACCTCACGCCTGCTGGTGCAGGAAAGCATCGCCCCGCGCCTGATCGAGCGGTTGGTGGAAGAAACCCGCAAGATCAGCATCGGCCCCGGTATGCAGCCCGGGGTTCTGCTCGGTCCGCTGGTCAGCCAGGGCCAGTACGACAAGGTGCTCGGTTTCATCGACCAAGGCCTGGCCAGCGGCGCCCGCTTGCTCACCGGCGGACGACGCCCGGCGCACTTGCGCGAAGGTTACTTTGTCGAGCCGGCGATTTTCGATGAGCCGGGGCACAGCAGCATTCTGTGGCGCGAGGAAGTGTTCGGCCCGGTGCTGTGCATCAAGCGCTTCAAGACCGAAGAACAAGCGGTGCAAATGGCCAACGCCAGCCGGTTCGGCCTGGCTGCTGCGGTGATGAGCGCGGACCTGCAACGCACCGCCCGGGTCGCCAACCAACTGCGCGCCGGGATCGTCTGGGTCAACTGCTCGCAACCGACCTTCGTCGAAGCGCCCTGGGGCGGCATGAAACATAGCGGCATCGGCCGGGAGCTGGGGCAATGGGGGCTGCACAATTACCTGGAAGTCAAGCAGGTGACTGAGTACGTCAGTGACCAGCCTTGGGGGTGGTACTTGAAGTAAAGGCCTGTCTGGCAGACCGTGGCGCCTGCATCGCCAGCAAGCCGGCTCCTACAAAAGCGATGCCAGCAAACCTGTAGGAGTTGGCTTGCCAGCGATGGGGCCATCACATCCAGAATGAATGGCGCCTGACCCACCGCTTTCGCGGGCAAGCCCGCTCCCACAGGGATTGTGGCCGGCCGCAGGATTGGCATTCACTGAAGATCAAAACTGTGGGAGCGGGCTTGCCCGCGAAAGCGGTGGGTCTGCCAACATCTCTGTTGGATGTGCCGGCCTCTTCGCGAGCAAGCCCGCTCCCACAGGGATTGTGGCCGGTCGCAGGATTGGCATCACTGAAAGATCAAACTGTGGGAGCAGGCTTGTGACAACGGGTTATCAACGGGTAATTTGAACGGTCTGCCCTTCAAGACACGCCGGAGTTGATCAATGCGCATCGCCTTGCTGTCCGACATGCACCTGTCCGTCAACGCGGTCCCTTTCCCCGCCGTGGAGGCCGATATCGTCGTGCTCGCCGGGGACATCGCCCGGCCGGCCAACGCCATCGAGTGGGCCAGTGCGTGTCCGGTTCCACTGTTGTACGTGGCGGGCAATCACGAGTTTTATGGCAGCGACCTGGTCTCCACCTACAAACAGTTGAACAGCCTGGCGCAAGGCACCCGGATCCACGTTCTGGAACGTTCGGAGTACGTCCACGATGGCGTACGTTTTCTCGGCTGCACCTTGTGGTCCGACTACCGTCTGCTCGACAGCCCGGAGGATCGGGCGCTGGGCATCGACCTGGCGACCCAACTGATCCGAGACTTCAGCCACATCAGGATCGCCCCCGATTTCCCCGACCTGTTCACGCCGGCGATTTCCCAGATGATTTTTCTGCAAACGGTCGCCTGGCTGGAAGACTGCTTCACCCGCGACAACAGCACACCTACGGTAGTGATCTCTCATTTCGCCCCGACCCGGTCGAGCATCAGCCCGACCTTTGCCGGTTCGCCGATCAACTCAAGCTTTGTCTCGGACCTCGAAGCACGTATCAAACATTGGCAGCCGACACTGTGGCTGCATGGCCACACCCACGGCAGCTTCGATTATCGGGTGGGCAACACCCGCGTGGTCTGCAACCCCCGGGGCTATGCCAAGAACGGCATCAATGAAAATCCTGATTTCGATGCGGCCTTCGTCATCGATCTGGATTTCTGAGGTAACTCTCGGGTCAACAGCACCGCGTATTGCACTTACCCCGGCCAAATCGCGCTTCCTGGCGCTCGCGGAAAAACACCTCATAGCTCATGACCGGCTCGCCCGGACGGTTGCGGGCCATTTGCGCCACGTAGTTGTCGTATTCGGGAACGCCGACCATCAATCGGGCGCTCTGGCTGAACAATCTGACGAACTGCTGCAGTTTGCGGAACATGGCTGATCTCTCTGTGAACGTGGGACCTGGCCCATGTAACCGCGCCCATGTATCTGCAATGTGTCCACATCCGGCGCCTTTGTATGCTCAAGTATCCAGGCTCGCGCCCGATGCAACGCTGGCAACCCGCTACACTTTCCTCGCTCCGCCGCTGCACCCGAGCGGCCATGACCCCTGACTTCTGATCTGGAGGTATCCCATGAGCGACAGCAGCGAACTCACCACTTTTACCGGCTGGGCCGCCACGGCGGCAGGCGCGCCACTGGAGCGCTACAGCTACGATCCCGGTCCGTTGGGCAACGATGAGGTCGAAGTCACCGTGGAGTATTGCGGCGTCTGCCACTCCGACCAGTCGCTGATCGACAACGATTGGGGCATCAGCCAGTACCCGTTCATTCCCGGCCACGAGGTGGTCGGCCGTATCGTGCGGATGGGCGACCAGGTACGCGGTCTGGAAATGGGCCAACGGGTGGGCATCGGTTGGTACAAGGGCAGTTGCATGCATTGCACGTCGTGCATCGAGGGCTCGCATAACCTGTGTCGCACCGTGCAACCGACCATTATTGGCAGCAACGGCGGCTTTGCCGACCGCATTCGCTCGCACTGGGCCTGGGCCCTGCCGATCCCGGCCGGGCTCGATCCGGCGATGGCCGGGCCGTTATTCTGTGCCGGCTCGACCGTGTTCAACCCGCTGGTGGAATTCGGCATCAAGCCCACCGACCGGGTCGGTGTGGTGGGCATCGGCGGTCTCGGTCACCTGGCGCTGCGCTTCCTCAACGCCTGGGGCTGCGACGTCACGGCCTTCACCTCATCGCTGAGCAAACAGGACGAAGCCAAGCGCCTGGGTGCGCACAAGGTGGTCGCCTCGACCGACACCGATGCGCTCAATGCCATTGCCGGTACCCTGGACTTTCTCCTGGTCACCGCCAACGCCAACCTCGACTGGACGGCCATGCTCGCCACCCTGCGCGGCAAGGGGCGCCTGCACTTTGTCGGCGTCGTGCCCGACGCCATACCGGTGCACGTGTTCAACCTGATTCCCCAGCAGAAAGTCATGTCTGCCTCACCGGTCGGCTCACCGGCCAACACTGCGATGATGCTGGAGTTCTGCGCCCGCCATCAGATTGTGCCGCAGGTCGAGATGTTTCCCATGAGCCGGATCAACGAAGCCGTCGATCACTTGCGCAGCGGCAAGGCGCGCTACCGGGTGGTGCTGGACGCGAGTCAGTGACAGTCGACGAACGCGGCGAGGGTCGTCAACGATAACGTGTGTGAACCGGATAAACGCGGCGCATTCGAATCCATCGCCAGCAAGCCGGCTCCTACAGCTCCCCGGGAAGTACGCGATCACCTGTAGGAGCCGGCTCGCTGGCGATGGTCGTCAACGATAACGCGTCTGAACTGGATAAACACGGCGCATTCGAGTCCATCGCCGGCAAGCCGGCTCCTACAATTCCCAGGGAAGTACGCGATCACCTATAGGAGCCGGCTTGCTGGCGATGGTCGTCAACGATAACGCGCCTGAACTGGATAAACACGGCGCATTCGAGTCCATCGCCGGCAAGCCGGCTCCTACAGTTCCCAGAGAAGTACGCGATCACCTGTAGGAGCCGGCTTGCTGGCGATGGTCGTCAACGATAACGCGTCTGAACTGGATAAACACGGCGCATTCGAGTCCATCGCCGGCAAGCCGGCTCCTACAGTTCCCCTCAGGGATTGGCTGCCTGCACTGGCGCCGATGGCATATGCGGGTCGTTCCAGCTGAACCGGTAGGCTTTGCCGGTCTCTTGCGGCAGGCATTTGCCGTTGTCGGCATCCACCCCCACGATCGACCAGTTCGCCCGGGCGTTTTCCCCCAGTTCACGGGCCGCTTCGGGTTTGAAGCACTGGTTCAGCACTTCATCCGGCACCAGTGCGTAGGCCTTGGGGTGTTCGCGCAGGTACTGCGCGGCCTTTTCGATGGTCGAATAGTCCATGCCGAAATGCACGATCGGCTGTCGGGCAAACAGCCAGTGCCCCTCCTCCCAGTTGACCAGCACCAGATCGGCACCCTGGGTCATGGTCGCGGCCTGCGCCATGAGCAGCTGATCAATGTTGGTGCCTTCCTTGAGCGGTTCGATGAAACCACGGGCGAACCACAACGCGAACCAGGTCGCCACCAGTGCCGGGAACGCCCGACGCAAACGCGGGTGCCGTTTGAACCAGCGCTTGAGCAGCCACGGGATCAACGGTGCGGCGACCAGCACCAGCCCAGGCAGCGCCGGGTAGATGTACAGCTTGCGCTTGCCAGTGCTGAAGCAGAAAAACAGTACCACCAGCGCCACCCACCCGAGCAACACCAGGACCCGGCCGTCGCGTTTTTGCAACTGCCGGCGCCAGGCCGGCACCAGCCATGGCAACACCAGCACCAACGGTAGCCAGTACTGCGGAATCACGTTGGTGAAGAAGTACCAGAACGGTTCGCGGTGATGCCACGCCGCAGCATAGCGGCCTGCGGTCTGGTGCAGGAGGATCTCCCGCGCATAGGCGATTTCGTCTGCACTGCCATTGATAATGATGGACAAGGCCAGGGGCAACAGCCAGATCGCAATGGCACCCAGCATGACTGCAAGCCCCAGCAACCACTTGCGTGCCTCACCGGGCATGGCCACCACGCCGGGCCAGCCTTTGCGCACCGCATAGGCGTACGGAATCAGCATCAGCGCCGGCAGGAAGCCCACGCCCTTGGTGATCACGCCGATGCCCATGGCCGCGCAGCCCGCGTAGAACCAGCGCCACGCCGGACCAAGCAGCAGGTGCCGCGCCAGACCGTACAGACCCAGGGAGGTGAACAGAATCAGGAAGCTGTCGATCTGGCCGGTGCGCAGGATGCTATAGGTCTGGTACGTCGCCAGGTACAACAGCGCGGCGTTGCGCCCAGTACGTTGGGTCCACAGGCGACGCCCCAGGTCATAGACCATCGCCGTGACCGTCACCGCGGAAAACAGTCCCGGGATATAAAGGGCGATGTTCGGTTTGCCGGTCAGCCAGGTGAAGAACGCCACCGTCCACATGAAAATCGGCGGCTTGTCGCCGTAGATCTCGGCGGCACGGTGCGGGATCAGCCACGAGCCGTTTTGCAGCATCTCCAGCGCGACACCGAGGAAGCGCTCCTCATCCACATTCTGCGCCTGACGCAGGCCCATGCCCGCGCCGATCAGCAACAGGGCAAGCAGCATCAAGCCCAGGCATTCAACCCTGGGCGACAACGATCTACGCATGCTCATTCCTTTACGCTTCTGCTTTTGGCAATCAATTGCAGGTTGCGAAAATAGACGATGGAACCAAAGGCCTGCCCGACGATGAACACCGGGTCCTGGCGATAAATGGCATAGGCCAGCAACAAGGTGCTGCCGACGATGCTCAGGTACCAGAAGTTGGTCGGGATCACGCTGCGTTTTTTGTACTCGCTGTACAGCCACTGCAGGACAAACCGCCCGGTAAAGGCAACCTGCCCCGCAAAGCCGACCAGCAGCCAAAGGGTTTCACGGGTCAGCATCATCCTTCGAGCTCCTGGGCAGTGGTGTTCAGGCGCGTGCGTTTGATCAGCCACCAGACACCGATCAGGTCAAGAATGCCGACCAACGCGCGATCAAGGTTGCCGTATTTCGATACCCCGGCCGTGCGTGGCCGGTGGTTGACCGGGTGCACGATCATGCGCCCGTTGTGGCGCTGGATCAGCGCCGGAATGTAGCGATGCATGTGGTCGAAATACGGCAGGCGCAAGAACGCCGCGCGCTCGATCAGCTTCAGGCCGCAACCGGTGTCCGGGGTGGCGTCCTTGAGCAAGCGCCGACGCAGGTTGTTGGCGAACCGCGAGGCGTAGCGTTTGCTCGCGGTGTCGCGGCGATTGACCCGGTGCCCGGCGACCAGTTGCACATCGACCTTGCCCGGTTCGCCGCGCACCAGCGCGAGCATGCCGGGGATGTCCGCCGGGTCGTTCTGGCCGTCGCCATCGAGGGTCGCCAGCCACTGCCCACGGGCTTCACGGGCGGCGTGGTACAGCGAAGTGCTCTGCCCCAGCGACCGTTCGTGGTGGAGGATGCGCAAGGTGTTCAAGCCGTCGTGGCGGATCTGCCGCAGTTCATGCAGGGTCGCGTCGGTGCTGCCATCGTCGACCACGATGATTTCGTAGGATTCATCAGCCAGCGCCACGCGGATTTCCTCAAGCAATGGCTTGAGGTTGTTCGCTTCGTTCTTGGCGGGAATCAGTACGGATACAAAAATGTCTTGGCTCATGGAGTCTCTCTCGCCCTTTTTGATTATTCGAGATCAGAGGCGAACGCTTCAAATCCGGTAGAACTGCCGATACCACTTCACAAATTCACTTACGCCGGTTTCCAGCGTCACCTGCGGGCTGAAGCCCACCCACTCGGCCAGTGCCGAGACATCGGCCCAGGTCTTGACCACATCGCCGGCCTGCATCGGCAGATAGTTGCGTCGGGCTTGCAGGTCCAGGGCGGACTCCAGGCACTCGACGAAATCCAGCAACGCCACCGGCATGCCACGCCCTATGTTGAAGAGCCGGTTGACCCCGGTAGCCAAGCCTTGCGGCAGCGGAGGCTTTGGGCGCAACCGGGCGATGCCTTCGACAACGTCGTCGACATAAGTGAAATCCCGCGACATCTGGCCCTGGTTGTAAATGTCGATGGGCAGGCCTTTGAGGATGGCCTCGGTAAACTTGAACAGCGCCATGTCCGGGCGGCCCCATGGGCCATAGACGGTAAAAAAGCGCAGGCCGCTGGCTTTCAGGCCATACAAATGGCAGTAACTTTCGGCCAGCAGTTCATTGGCGCGTTTGCTCGCGGCATAGAGCGAAACGGGATGTTCGACCGGGTCCTCGACACTGAACGGCAGCTTGCTGTTCGTGCCGTACACCGAGCTGCTCGAGGCGTAGATCAGATGCTCGGGACGATGGTGCCGACAGGCCTCCAGCACATTGAGGAAGCCGACCAGGTTCGATTGCCCATAGACATCCGGGTTGTCCAGCGAGTAACGCACCCCGGCCTGGGCGGCCAGGTGTACCACCTCGGTAAAAGCGTGCTCCTGAAACAGGCTCATCAGGGCCGGTTTATCGACGATGTCCATTTTCCGGAAGCGAAAACCCGGCAACGTCTCCAGCACCTTGAGGCGCGCGTGCTTGAGTTCCACGTCGTAATAGTCGTTGAGGTTGTCGATACCGACGACGTCCAGACCCTCGCGGCACAAGCGCTGGACCGTATGAAAACCGATGAAACCGGCCGCACCGGTGACCAGGACGGTCATAGGGCGTACGCCGGCGACTGCGCCGTGATCGGCGCGAGATTACTGATCCAGACCCTCGTCAGCTTCATGTTTGGTTCCTGCTTATCGCGTCATTCGCGCACCGTTGCGTGATGAAGCTTATAAAACAGAAACATTTCAGTTTCGATAACGCCTCGCGCGACCTCAAAAAAATAAAATATTTGGCCGAAATCACCGCTACTATCTGGCCGATCCGTCATGGGGTTTGTAAAACCGGAACAAGCCGATATCCACGGTCTTGATGTATTCCTTGGCCCAATCCGGCTTGACCGTACGGTCATGGAAATACAAGGCACCCTGAGTACGATCCGGCAATTCCTTGTTCAGCGCCTTGCGCGCGATTTCCTTGGCCATCGCGTAAGGCACTTCTTCCTGGACCGAGTCGGATTTGCCGTCACACCACCAGGAGAACTGGCAACTCTTGGTCTCCGAGCCTTGTTTGACTACTTTGCACACGGTGTCCGGAAAGCCTTCGTGGCCCAGGCGATTCATTACCACGTTGGCCACCGCCTCCATGTCGGCGGCATTCTTGCCCTTGGCTTCCCAGTAAATCGACCGGGCCAGGCAGGTGATTGCATCGTCCAGCGGCGCGGCACCCGCCGGGTCAACGGCCTGGACTTCGGATGGAGTAATGGCTTCAGCCTTGGCCGCCGGCGCGGGGCTGTTGCTCTCGGCGGCTTTGTGTTCCAGCACCTCGGCCTTGTTCTCGGCCGATTGCTGTTTTTGTTGTTGATCGGTTGCGAATACCGGGCCGGCGAGCACTGTGAAGGCGAGGCAGATGGCGATCCAGTCGGGGCGCATGATCGGGGTCACTCGGTGAGCGATTCGATTCAGTGTAGTAGTGAAATGATTTCACCGGCCCCACTACACTCTGGATAAATCCGTTGTCTTAGAAGGGGCAACTTCGCGCATCATGGGTGCCATCTGCTCAAGGGGGATTTTCATGGAATTCATCTCATCCGCAATGCGTTTTGCCGGCGTGTCACTGGGCCTGGTATTCGCCGCCAACGCCGTGGCGGCGGACGAAGCGCAATTGATCGAATCGATCAACGTCTACCGCAGCCAACCGCAGCGCTGTGCCGGCCAGGTCTCATCGGAGCTTCCACCGCTGTCGGCCGACCCGCGCCTGGTGCTGACCGCCCCGAGCATCGGCAACCTGCAGCAGGCCATGGCCACTGCCGGCTATCCGATGAAGAACGTGCAGGCCATCAGCCTGTCCGGGCCTCGTGATGCGGCGTCGGCGATGAAAGCGATTCAGGAGAGCTTTTGCCAGATAGTGCTCGACCCACAGTTTGTCGATGTCGGCGTCAGCCGCCAGGACCGTGAATGGCGCATCGTGGTCGCACGGCCGCTGTTGAGCGCACGCCTGGGCGACGCGCAGGCCGAAGGCCAGAAGCTGCTCACCGAACTCAACACCGCCCGCACCCGGCCACGCCAGTGCGGCGCGCAATCCTTCGCCGCCGCACCAGCGCTGGCCTGGAACGCCACGCTGGCCAGCGCCGCCGAAGGCAACTCGCGCTCCATGGCCAACAACAACTATTTCGACCACAAGGACCGCGACGGCCGCACCCCCGGCGACCGCGCGGAACTGGCCGGGTATAACTTCCAGCAGATCGGCGAAAACATCGCCGCCGGGCAGGACACCGCGCACAAGGTGGTCGAAGGCTGGCTGACCAGCCCCGGCCATTGCGCCAACCTGATGAACCCGCAGTTCCGCGAACTGGGCGCAGCGTATGCGACCGATCCGAAGAGCGATGCGGGGATTTACTGGACGGCGATGTTTGGGGCGCAGTGAGCGCCATAGCCCCCGAAGCGATTGCATTGGGGGCTGTTTGTGGTCAAAAAACACGTCGAAGAGCGGAGTAACTTTACAAAAAGAAAGATCTTTCTGAAGGAAATTTCTGAAATATCAAAAACCACACATGAAGTCTTGAAATTTCAAAGCCCAATAAATATACCTACCCCTTACGACACCATTTCGAATAATAATTTCGACTTCAAAGCAAGGGCCCTATGAAAAACGCAATATCACCTACAAGAAATGAAAACTTTTCTGACTGGTATCAACAAGTGATTATACAGTCGGAAATGGCTGAGAACTCTCCAGTTCGAGGCTGCATGGTTATCCGTCCTTGGGGGTATGGCATATGGGAGCAGATTCAACGAGAACTTGATAAGAAAATCAAAGACACAGGACATTCAAACGCCTATTTTCCACTTTTGATCCCGTTATCCTTTCTTCAAAAAGAAGCCGAGCATGTAGAAGGCTTTGCCAAAGAGTGCGCAGTGGTAACCCATCACCGTCTCGAAAAGTCGACGGATGGAGCGCTTGTTCCCGCAGGAACACTAGAAGAACCGTTGATCATCAGGCCCACCAGTGAAACGGTCATCGGTGCATCCTTTTCACGATGGGTACAAAGCTATCGGGACCTACCTTTGCTTATCAATCAATGGGCGAACGTACTGCGCTGGGAAATGCGTCCCCGGATTTTCCTGCGCTCATCGGAGTTCCTATGGCAGGAAGGTCACACCGTTCACGCAACTCATGATGAGGCCTTGGTCGAAACGCTACAGATGTTGGATATCTATGAGCGTTTTACTACCGAGCACCTGGCCATACCAGTAATCAAGGGCGAAAAGTGCTCCTGGGAACGATTTCCAGGCGCCGTCAGCACCTATACCATTGAAGCGATGATGCAAGACGGCAAGGCCCTGCAAGCAGGTACTTCTCATTTTTTAGGCCAGAACTTCGCACAGAGTTCAGACATCCGCTTCGTGAACAAAGAAGGGATAAAAGAACTGGCATGGACCACGTCTTGGGGAGTATCCACGCGACTGATCGGCGCGATGATAATGGCCCATGGTGACGATGATGGACTAGTACTCCCGCCCCTCGTGGCACCGACGCAGGTCGTCATTATCCCGATCGTGCGCAACGAACAGAATGCAGATGCCATTCATGACTACTGCAAAAAACTGCAAAAGCAGATTTGTCGGAAAAAACTGAAGGGGCAAAACCTTCGGGCTAGTGTTGATTCGCGGGACATGAACAGTGGCGAAAAAAAGTGGTACCACATCAAGCGTGGTGTCCCTGTCCGGATCGAGATTGGCATAAAGGAACTGGAGCAAAATGCGGTGTCCTATTCCTGTCGAAACAACTCCAAAACCATTCTCAAAATTGACGTTGGAAATTTCGTTAACAACATCTCGAAAACACTGAATGCCCTTCAAAAAGACATGTTGGAGATGGCACAGAAAAAACTGTCAGACAACACCACAACGGTCACAACTCTGGGCGAATTCAAAGAGCGATTCAAACAGAATGCAAAACTTAACGCCTTTGTTCTCGCCCCCTTCACAGAAGATGAAAACGTTGAAAAAACTATCGGAGAACTTGGAGCAACCGTTCGCTGTATTC
This sequence comes from Pseudomonas sp. P5_109, assembly GCF_034009455.1. Classification (NCBI taxonomy): domain Bacteria; kingdom Pseudomonadati; phylum Pseudomonadota; class Gammaproteobacteria; order Pseudomonadales; family Pseudomonadaceae; genus Pseudomonas; species Pseudomonas sp. P5_109. The sequence goes on along the minus strand of NZ_CP125380.1, from coordinate 2,981,800 downwards.
CGCTAAAACAACCTGGAATCTCCGCAACCTGTTTATTCACCGGCCGTAAAACGAACACGTGGGCACTTTATGCAAAGTCATATTGATCCCTGACCACCTACAGCCCCGCTATTGCGGGGCTGTATTGTTTCCAGAGAAGCCAACTTTCCGCCTGCGCTGTAAAAAATCACACCGCCTATCAACCAAAAACCCAGAACCCTGTGCGTAGACTCGGGGGTGATCGCTTTGCCTAAGAGCCCGGTTTGCCGGCGATAGCGACCGCAAGTGCCTCATCGCAGTTCGAACTTGCTCGCGAAAAACGTCTGAACAACGCGATCATTCAGACAGTACGCGTTATCGTTGACGTCCATCGCGAGCAAGCTTCGCTCCTACAGGGAACGAGTTCATTTGCGATCAGGTCGGCTGTAAGGCCGCCTCGCTTTTTCTTTTGCTTTGGCTTTTGATCTTCTTGCCCCCTCGAGAGGCCGAGCGCAGGTTCTGCGCAGTGGGCAACCCGGCATGGATGCCGGGTTAGCTGCCCTCGGCCATGGATGGCCGATGGCGGCGGGCCCACGGAGCAGGACCGGAGCGAGGGCATGCCGAGCCTAGGCGAGGCACCGAACGAAAGGGGCAAGAGCCCTTTGGTTACTTTGGGGCTTTTCCAAAGTGACCCGCTGTAAAAGCGGAACCATAGGTGGCCGTTACCAGAGAAATGGATATTCACCCCACCCAACCCAATCCATACATACGCCTCAAAGTGAACCGGAAATGACCTGCCGTCAGTGGCTACTCATCCCGGCCGCATGCATCAACATCCGCAACGCCCCCGCCACCACCCCCAACGCAACCACACTGCCCAGCCAGTTCTTGGTAACAGCGATCAGCGCGCCCCAACCAGCGGCGGCACCTTTGTAGGGTTTGTAGCGGTCGACTTGAGACATGGTACTTCTCCGTGACAATGCACACAGGCTTGGACCGGATTCAGGTCATTGTTCGAATAGACGGAGAAAGCATATGAATGGCGTTTAAATATTGTCCAATCGCTATTTATGACAGCATTATCGAAACACTCCATCACGATTTTTTACCTTTATTTTCAATTAGTTGAAATAACTTTAGGCTCATTTATCACAAAATAAAGTTCATCATAGAGCCGGTCGATCACCCGGTCATCAATAGTGATTGGACGCCCGCTAAAGTTGCTCTTAGCCTGCGCTCAACAAGTCCGTAATTAACGGAATTCGTAACTGTAGGAGCGAGCCTGCTCGCGATGAGCCCAAGGGCACCGCGTTTAACCAGAAAGCGCGCGTAATCGTTAACGACCATCGCGAGCAGAGCTCGCTCCTACAAGTTTTTCGGTGCCAGGAGAAAAAGTCATGTCAGAACGAGTCCTGATCGATGGGTTTGCAAGGCGCGTGGACTATCTGCGGATGTCGGTCACCGACCGCTGCGATTTCCGTTGCGTCTATTGCATGGCCGAGGACATGCAGTTTCTGCCGCGCCAACGGGTACTGACCCTGGAAGAGATTTTTCAGCTGGCACAAAGCTTCGTCGCACTGGGCACCCGCAAGATCCGCCTCACCGGGGGCGAACCCCTGATCCGCCCGGGCGTGGTGCAACTGTGCGAGAAGATCGCCGCCCTGCCCGGCCTGCGTGAGCTGTGCATGACCACCAACGGTTCGCAGTTGGCCAAACTGGCCGGGCCGTTGTTCGACGCCGGGGTCAAGCGGCTCAACATCAGCCTCGACTGCCTGGACCCGCAACGTTTTCGCGAACTGACCCGCACCGGTGACCTGGCGCCGGTGATCAAGGGCATCGACGCGGCCAACCAGGCCGGCTTTCGCAACACCAAGCTCAATTGCGTGGTAATGAAAGGCCGCAACGACCATGAGATCAATGATCTGGTGAGCTTCGCCATCGACCGCAACCTCGACATCTCCTTCATCGAGGAAATGCCGTTGGGCACCATCCACGAGCACAGCCGCGCCGAATCGTTTTTCGCAAGCAGCCAGGTCCGCGAACGCATCGCCGAACGCTACACTTTGATTGATTCCGCCGAGTCGACCCAGGGGCCGTCGCGCTACTGGCGCCTGGCCGAGGCGCCGCAGATTCGCCTGGGGTTCATCTCGCCCCACAGCCACAACTTTTGCGGCACCTGCAATCGGGTGCGGCTGACCGTGGAAGGACGTCTGCTGCTGTGCCTGGGCAATGAGCACTCGGTGGATCTCAAGGCTGTCCTGCGCAGCCACCCCGGACAACCCGAGCGTCTGGAAAAGGCCATTATCGAGGCCATGAAACTCAAGCCTTATCGACACAACTTCGAAGTGAACGACGACGTTCAGGTCGTTCGCTTCATGAACATGACGGGCGGCTGAAACCCATGATCGTGAGACCCAAACCCAACCTGATCGGCGTCCTGACGTCTCTCAAGGGTTCGATTGCCAAGCGCATTGCCTGGCGCAGCCTGATGGTGACGCTGCTCGCCTCGGCCATCGTGCTCATCGAAACCCTGCACCCCAGTTACTTTTCCAAGGTCAGCGCCACGCCCTTCACGCTGCTGGGTTTGTCGTTGTCGATCTTCATGAGCTTTCGCAACAACGCTTGCTACGACCGCTGGTATGAAGCACGCAAGGCCTGGGGCGATGTGATCGTCGAGGTCCGCTCGATGATTCGTGAAACCCTGGTGATCAAGGACACCGATGAGCGATACACAATCCTCAGCAACCTGTGTGGCTTTGCCCATGCCCTGAACGCACGGCTGCGCCAGGAAAACGAACTGGCAGCCAGTGGCGACTGGCTGCAGCCGATGCCCAAGGGCAACTCCACGGACGTCACCGGGCAAATACTGATGCAAGTCGGTCAGCAGTGCTCGACACTCAACGAGTCCGGGGTGATCAACAACTGGCGCTACACGCTCATGGCCAATCATCTGACCAGCCTGACCCATGCCCAGGCCGTCTGTGAACGGATCAAGAACACCCCGCTACCCTTCCCCTACACTCTGTTGCTGCACCGCACCATCTACCTGTTCTGCATCCTCCTGCCATTCGCCATGGCCGAACCCCTGGGCTGGTTGACACCGATCTTCACCGCGATTGTCAGCTACACCTTTTTCGGCCTGGATGCGATTGCCGATGAACTGGAAGACCCGTTCGGCCGCGACGAAAACGACCTGCCCACCGACGCCATCGTGCGCAACATCGAGCGTGATGTGCTGACGGCACTAGGCGTGACGGAGTTGCCGCCACAACTGGAGCCGGTGGATTTTGTGTTGACCTGACTTTCAGGAAACACACAAAACCTGTGGGAGCGAGCCTGCTCGCGATGGCGGTGGGTCTGCCAACACGCGCCGCCAGGGCCCGATGGCACTGGCACAAACTCCGCCTGAAGCGTCTATCCAACGCGCTCGCGCGTAGCTACAGTCACGGGTTCAAAGCTTATCTGCGCAAGGAATTTCCGCTTGAGCCCGATACCCTCCCCGATCACCGGACAGGCTGTGCCACCACCGCGCACTATCAGCCTGCGCGAAGCCTTCCTGTTCTGGCTCAAGCTCGGTTTCATCAGCTTTGGCGGGCCGGCAGGGCAGATTTCGATCATGCATCAGGAACTGGTCGAACGCCGGCGCTGGATTTCCGAGCGGCGCTTTCTGCACGCGCTCAACTACTGCATGTTGCTGCCCGGACCCGAGGCCCAGCAGTTGGCGACTTACATCGGCTGGCTAATGCACCGGACCTGGGGCGGCGTGATCGCTGGCGTGCTGTTTGTGTTGCCGTCGCTGTTCATCCTGATTGCGTTGTCCTGGGTGTACATCGCCTTTGGCGAAGTGCCCGTGGTCGCCGGATTGTTCTACGGGATCAAGCCGGCAGTCACGGCAATCGTGGTGCAGGCGGCCCACCGGATCGGCTCGCGGGCGCTGAAGAACGGCTGGTTATGGGGCATCGCCGCCGCGTCCTTCGTGGCCATCTTCGTGCTCAACGTGCCGTTTCCGTTGATCGTGCTCGGCGCGGCAATCGTCGGTTACTTCGGCGGACGCCTGGCACCGGAAAAATTCAGGACCGGAGGCCACAGCGCGGCGAAAAAGTCCTTCGGTCCGGCCGTGATCGACGACGACACCCCAACTCCCGAACACGCCCGCTTCAGTGGCTGGAAACTGGCGCGCCTGGCCATTATCGGTGCGATCTTGTGGACGTTGCCCATGGCCATGCTCATCGTACTGTTCGGCTGGGAAGGCACGCTGACCCAGATGGCCTGGTTCTTCACCAAGGCCGCACTGTTGACGTTTGGTGGCGCCTACGCGGTGCTGCCGTATGTGTATCAGGGCGCGGTCGGTCACTACGGATGGCTGACGCCGACACAGATGATCGACGGCCTGGCACTGGGCGAAACCACGCCAGGTCCGTTGATCATGGTCGTCGCCTTCGTCGGTTTCATCGGCGCCTACGTGCATCAGGTCTTCGGCCCGGATCAGGCCTTTGTCGCCGGCGCCATCGCCGCCACGCTGGTGACCTGGTTCACCTTCCTGCCTTCGTTCCTGTTCATCCTCGCCGGCGGGCCGCTGGTGGAATCGACGCACAACGAACTGAAGTTCACCGCGCCGCTGACGGCCATTACGGCCGCCGTGGTGGGCGTGATTCTCAATCTGGCCTGTTTCTTTGCCTACCACGTGCTCTGGCCCAAAGGTTTCGAGGGACACCTGGACTGGCCCTCGCTGCTGATCGCCCTGCTGGCGGGCATTGCGCTGCTGCGTTTCAAGCGCGGGGTGATCGAGGTGTTGATCGGTTGCGCACTGATCGGCCTCGGGATTCACCTTGCAGGTTGAAGGACGACCCCCTACTATCCAGCATCCCCGGAGGCTTCGGCCTCCAACGATTTCCGCAGCCGGAAACACGCGCATGAAGCGTATCGTCAACCTGCCCATGGCCCTGCGCCGCTCGAAACTGCGTCATTCCGCACGTCCGCCGGATAGCGCCCTGCTCGCCTGATTGGTGAGCCCCCTCCTTTCGCTATCCCGGTCCGCGTGAACCCTGCTCAGCCACACACAGAACCTGTGGGAGCGGGCTTGCTCGCGAAAGCGGTGTGTCATTCAGCAGTGATGTCGGCTGAAAGTACGCTTTCGCGAGCAAGCCCGCTCCCACCCTGACTGCGCTCACCTGGCCGGCATTGGCTTCTCCCAATTCTGCCTGGACACCGACATGACTCAACGTTGCAATTCCTACTACACCGCCACCCTCAACCAGGACACCGATTACCCGACGCTGCAAGGCCGGCACCGGGTTGATGTGGTGATCATCGGCGGCGGGTTCACCGGCGTGGCCACCGCCGTCGAGCTGGCGGAAAAAGGCCTGAAGGTCGCCATCGTCGAAAGCCACAAGATCGGCTGGGGCGCCACCGGGCGCAACGGCGGCCAGGTCACCGGCAGCCTGTCGGGTGACGAGGCCATGCGCAAACAGATGCGCCGCACCATCGGCGATGAAGTCGACGACTTCATCTGGAACCTGCGCTGGCGCGGGCACCAGATCATCCAGCAGCGCGTGGAAAAATACGGCATCGCCTGCGACCTCAAGCACGGCCACCTGCACGCCGCGTACAAACCCGCGCACATGGTCGGCTTGCGCAAGGACTACGACGAGGCGGTGCACCGTGGCATGGCCGACGAAGTCAGCCTCCTCGACCGCAGCCAGGTCCGCGACCTGTTGCAAAGCGACCTGTACCACGGCGCGATCAAGAACACCCGCAACATGCACCTGCACCCGCTCAACCTGTGCATCGGCGAAGCCCGCGCGGCCGAAAGCCTGGGCGCACTGATCTTCGAAAACAGCGAAGTGCTGGAGATCATTCACGGAGACACGCCCGGAGTGCGCACTGCCCACGGGCACATCGACGCCAACCAGGTACTGCTGGCCGGCGACGTCTACCACAAGCTGGAACCGGGCAAACTCAAGGGCAAGATTTTCCCGGCCATGGGCGGCATCGTCACCACCGCGCCGCTGGGCGACCTGGCCAGACAGATCAACCCCGAAGACCTGGCGGTCTATGACTGCCGCTTCGTGCTCGACTACTACCGCCTGACCGCGGACGGTCGCCTGTTGTTCGGTGGCGGCGCCAACTACAGCGGCAAGGATTCGCGCGACATCGCCGCCGAACTGCGCCCGTGCATCGAGCAGACCTTCCCGGCGCTCAAAGGCGTGGCCATCGACTACCAGTGGAGCTGCGCGATGGGCATTGTGATCAACCGCATCCCGCAACTGGGCAAGCTGTCGGACAACGTCTGGTATTGCCAGGGCTACTCGGGCCACGGCATCGCCACCACCCACATCATGGGCGAAATCATGGGCCGGGCGATCACAGGACAACTGGAACAGTTCGACACCTTCGCCGCCTGCCAGCACATCCGCGTGCCCATGGGCGATCTGCTCGGCAACCCGATGCTTGCCGCGGGCATGTGGTACTACCAGATGCTTGAGCGATTGCGCTGATCCATTCGCTGCACATCCGGCATTGATGTTGTTTGTGCCGGCCTCATCGCGGGCAAGCCCGCTCCTACAGGGATCTTGGGTGACCACATTTTTGCGGTCACTGAAAATCAAAATGTGGGAGCGGGCTTGCTCGCGAAGGGGCCGGAACATTCAATACACCCGCCAGCCAAAATCGCTCAGACCTGCACCACCTCAATCCCCAGCCCCCGATAATCCTCGACATTCCCCGAAGCCACATGCCGCTCGGTGATCAGCGTATGCACGCGCTGGCAAGGCGCGACGACAAAGGGTTCCACCGCGCCGAGCTTGTCCGCCGTAGTGACCGCAATCACATGGGACGCACAGTCGAGCATCGCCTGCTTCACCGGCACTTCATCAAAATGCAGCGAGCTCAATCCCACCTGCGGGTGGATCGCGCAGACCCCGGTAAACAGCAAATCGGCCTTGATGCCCGCCAGCAGCCGCAGGGTTTCGTGGCCGCTGGCCGACATCGTCGCCGGGTTGAGCTGACCGCCCGCCAGGATCACCTTGATGCCTTTGTATTCGGACAGCGTAATGGCGGTCATCGGCGACGCGGTGATCGCGGTAATGGCGATGTCCTCTGGCAACGAGCGCGCGATCTGCAAGGTGGTAGTGCCGGAATCGAACACCACGATCTGACCGTCCTGCACCCGTTGCGCGGCCAATTGCGCCAGATGGGTTTTCACCTCGTCGGTTTCACTGATCCGGGTGAAGTAGTCCTTGCCCGTGTCTTTGGGTCGCGGCAACGCCCCGCCGTGCACCCGCTGCACCAGGCCGGCGCTGGCCAGTTCCGCCAGATCGCGGCGGATGGTGTCTTCGGAGACCGCGAAATGCTGGCTCAACTCCGAGGCCATGACCTTGCCATCACGTTCGAGGATCAACAGGATTTTTTGCCGGCGCACTGACGGCAGCTCGGCGGCAGAATGATTGTCGTACATGTTTTTGCTCGTTTATGCGTAAATCTGCGTGTTTGTGCGAGATTAGCCAAAGCACGGGATAAACACAAACGGGCGGCCGGGCGAACAGGTTGAAGTATCATTTTTTTCGATCTTTCAAATCATTACACCGAATTTTTTATTTTCCTGTGACCTGTTCAAGATGGCGCCGTCACTCATGCTTTGGATGGAAACTTCATGAATATCAATTTTGCTTTTGCGTGCATGATCGTGGTCTCGTTCACGATTGCACTGGTTCACGCTTGACCGGTGCCGGTCGTCCAACCAATCGGTAAAAGCCTGACAAATCAGGAATATGCTCTATAACCAGTGGTGACGCGATTTCCGATCAGGGGAACTGGAGTTCCTCCGGAAGTTGATCTCTCAAAAAGCTGCGGACAATTGAGTGCCCGCCAGGAGACACCACCCCATGAAAGCCCTGAAAATCGCTGCCAGTGAAGGCGCATCCGAATGTTTCCTGAACGCCCGGGAGGTGGTTCCGCTCGGTCACACCGACTTCACCGACGTGGCCGTGGCCGTGGTGTCGGTCAATGATGTGTTGGCCGGAGCCCTCGACGCCATCCAGCGCACCGGTTTTGATGTGCCGATTTTCCTGGTGGCGTCCCCCGGCACCAGCACCCACCCGCGAGAAGTCTACAAACACCTGAATGACGTGCTGCTGCAGGTCAATGGCATCTTCGACCTGTCACCGAGCAACGTCGAATACCATGGCAACCAACTGGAAACCGCCGCCAAGGCCTACGAAGAAAGCCTGCTGCCGCCGTTCTTCGACGCCCTCAAGCACTACACCGAAGCAGCCAATGCGACCTTCGCCTGCCCCGGTCACCAGGGCGGCCAGTTCTTTCGCAAGCACCCGGCCGGTCGGCAGTTTTTCGACTTTTTCGGCGAGACGCTGTTTCGCGCCGACATGTGCAACGCCGACGTCAAGCTCGGCGACCTGCTGATCCACGAAGGCCCGGCGCTGCTGGCGCAGAAACACGCGGCGCAGGTGTTCAATGCGGACAAGACCTACTTCGTGCTCAACGGCACCTCGGCGTCCAACAAGGTGGTGACCAACGCCCTGTTGACCCCCGGCGACCTGGTGCTGTTCGACCGCAACAACCATAAATCCAACCACCAGGGTGCGCTGCTGCAGGCCGGCGCGACGCCGGTGTATCTGGAAACCGCGCGCAACCCTTACGGCTTCATCGGCGGCATCGACGCCCACTGTTTCGAAGAAGACTACCTGCGCGAACTGATTGCCGAAGTCGCCCCGGACAAGGCGCAACTGCCGCGGCCGTTCCGCCTGGCGATCATTCAACTGGGCACCTACGACGGCACCGTGTACAACGCCCGGCAAGTGGTCGACCGCATCGGCAAGCTGTGTGACTACATCCTGTTCGACTCGGCGTGGGTCGGTTACGAACAGTTCATCCCGATGATGAAGGACTGCTCGCCGCTGCTGCTCGACCTCGACGAAAACGACCCCGGTATCTTCGTCACCCAGTCGGTGCACAAGCAGCAGGCCGGTTTTTCCCAGGCCTCCCAGGTGCACAAGAAAGACCGCCACATCAAAGGCCAGGCCCGTTATTGCAACCATCACCGGCTGAACAACGCGTTCATGGCCCAGGCGTCCACCAGCCCGTTCTACCCGCTGTTCGCCTCGCTGGATGTGAATGCGCGCATCCACTCGGGCCGCAGCGGCCTGCGCCTGTGGGAAGACTGCGTGAAGTTCGGCATCGAGGCGCGCAAGTTGATCCTCGAAGCCTGCACCATGGTCCGCCCGTTCGTGCCGTACACCATCGAAGGGCGCGCCTGGGAAGACTATCCCACCGAAGAAATCGCCAATGACATCCGCTTCTTCGAGTTCCATCCCAAGGATCGCTGGCACGCCTTTGCCGGTTATGCCGAGAAGCAGTACTTCATCGACCCGTGCAAGCTGCTGTTCACCACCCCGGGGATCGACCCGGTCGACGGCAGCTACACCGGCTTCGGCATTCACGCCGGCATCCTCGCCAACTTCCTGCGCGAGAACGGCATCGTTCCGGAAAAATGCGACCTCAACTCGATCCTGTTCCTGCTCACCCCGGCCGAAGACTGGGCGAAGATGACCCACCTGGCCGCACAGATCGCCCGTTTCGAACGCTTCATCAGCGATGACGCGCCGATGAGCCGGGTACTGCCGGCGATCTACGCGCAGCATCAGGAACGCTACCGCAACTACACCATCCGTCAGCTCTGCCAGGAAATGCACGACCTCTACCGCCATCACAACGTGCAGCAACTGCAAAAGGACATGTTCCGCAAGGAACACTTCCCGAAAAAGGCCATGAACCCGCAGCAGGCGCAAATCGAGTACATCCGCGGCAACGTCGAACTGGTGGCGTTGGCGGATGCGGATGGGCGGATCGCGGCTGAAGGTGCGTTGCCTTATCCGCCGGGCGTGCTCTGCATCATCCCGGGCGAAGTCTGGGGTGGCGCGGTGCTGAAATACTTCCTGGCGCTGGAGGAAGGCATCAACCGCTTGCCGGGTTTCACGCCGGAGTTGCAGGGCGTGTATTTGCAGCAGGAAGGCGGTCGTACCCGGGCGTATGGGTATGTGATCAAGGCTTGATACCTGGGCAGGCATTACTGTGAGGCAATGCCTGCTTTTGATCAGCCGCTTGCCAGCATCGCCTTGGGCGACGCGGTGGGTCTGGCCGTTCACGCCGGGAACGACCGTTTGTTGAGAGGCTTTTACAAGTCGATGTCCGGGTTTTCGCTGACCAGTTCAAGGTCGAAGCGGTAGGCTTGGCTGATGCCTTCGGTGCCGATGAACGACAGCACTTGCTGGTCGCCGACGAAGTCTTTGATGGACAGGCTGAAATGCGTTTGGTTAGACGGGTTAAACATGGTCGGCTCCCTGTTCCGTGGTCATCCATTGTGGCCACACGCGCAAGCGCTCACGGGGGACAGATTTATTTTCCATTGCCACTCTCGTTATCACGAAAATAAATATGTCCCCTTTTCGTCTCAAAAAACCATTCAGCCAGCGCGGACTTCAAGGAGCGTTCAGTTATTGCGAGCTGATGCTCTGCGTTAATTTCAGGAACTTCGGGATCACAGCTTCGGGCAGAGGCGTCAAGTCTTTCAGGCCGTCGGTGCCTTTCTGGAACGTGAACATCTGCGCCGCGATCAGCGGACTGGCCAGGCCGCCGACATGGGCGATGGCGAACCAGGCGCGATCCTGTTCGGCGGATTCCGGTCGTGGATCCAGGCGCCAACCTTCAAGGGTGGTCATGCGCTCGCCGATGTAGAACTTCTCCATAATCTTCGACTTCTTCCATTTTTCCGCGTCGTAGCCGGGGCGGTAGTCGGTGTCGTAGGTGCCTCGGGTGGGTTTGGTCGGATCGCCCAACGAGGCGTTGATCAGGCTCATGATGACGTTGGGCGTGCTGGTGAAACGCAGGCTGTTCTTGACGCTGAATCCCGTTTTGCCGTCGTCATGAATGAAGCCGTAGGGCATACATACGCCCGGGCCGCTGGGAACTTGGTAGAGGTCGCGGGCTTCGAAGCGGGCGGCTAGGTCTTTGATCCGTTGCGCAGCGTTCTCGGCGGGTTTGTTCATGTGGAAATAGAACACTCGGTTGTTGCGCCAGAGCAGGAACTCGTAAGGAGTTTCCTTGCTACCTAGTATATGGGCGTCGGGAATGTCTAACTGATGTTCGTAGGTTTTTGTTTTTTTTATATCTTCTTCCAGAGTTTTTATTTCATTTTCCTGATTCTTAATGATGTCGGCGGAGTAGTTCATTCGCTTGATTGACTGCAAAAGACGCTCGTTGGTTCTTAGCCTGTCTCTCAGGTGGTCCTTGTACGCTTCCGATTGATATAGGATTGCGTTGCGGGCTCTGTCGAATTTTTCGCGCGTTGTGATATCACTAATACGGATAGTGAGTTCATCGTAGTCGTAGCTGACATAGTCGCTGACTGCATAAATATTCTTGGAAAAAGCGTGTCCACCCGGGCTATTTATTTTGCTATGTTCAATTCTGAATGTTGCCCATTCGAATCGGTCTGTAGACTCAAAATTTATGCGTCCCAAGCATTCGTTAAATGAGGGGTTTGCATAGGCCTGCTGGGTGACCAGCAATAGGCCAGTGAATACAACTATTATTCGGTTCATGAACTATGCTCTGCTCGGTGTGACGGCTCGCTTAAGCTTGCGATGCGCACATCATTTTTCTTATCTTTGTTGTGAGCAATGATCGTCAGATTCAATCCTGAGTTATTGTTCTCACCTTTGGTCCAATTGACGGGAAAGGCTGTAATGAAACCTTCGACGCCAACTGGTGCGGAAAATTTCTTTACCGCCGCTAAGGTCATACTTTCCCAAAACGCCAGTTGGTAAGGCAGCGGAGCGGAAATCTGACCTCCAAACTCCCGATCCAGCGTAGAGTGGTAAGTCCAAGTTGGCCAGACAGGCGCAGGAAAACCGTCCTGGTATTTGCTGATTGTGGACGCTTCTATTACTTGTGAACTATTAAAGTTTTGCGGAATAAAATCAAATGTTTTCTCATAAGCTTCCGAGTTGTTTTTTGCTTGCTCCTGAATCTTCTGCCACGTACTCTCTGCAGCAGGTTGATTGAGAAAGTCCTCCGTAACAACAAATGGCGCTACAGGCCCATTCTTTTTTGCCTGACTCATCCCAAAATGCTTCTTCCACAAATCTTTGCGCAACTTATTGATAGTTTTCCCTACCTTTTGATTGTGCGTGCCGTCCAGCTTGGCGTCGGTCGAGTCGCTGTCTCGCACAATCACCGCCAATTCCGAGTCGCGTGTACCACACAGGCTACGGTCATTAATATTAGCGCTGCCCAGAATGGCAACGCGATCGTCCGCGATCAACAACTTGCTATGTATGTAAATCTGTTCGGTCACGACCCTATCACCGAGGGTATCCCACGTTCGAAGGTTCAATAGAGTCAGGTACTTCGTCCAGTCTTGCTGTGCGTAGACGGGTTTTTCGTTAATGTCAAAGCGCTCAATGATCTTCGCAGCCTCCTCCCGACTTGCTCCACGATCCATCATCGCCTTCAACGCCATATGCCGCTGAATACGTTTAACCAGGCTCTGCTCACCAAACACCAGACTCTGCATGGTCAGGTGGATCTGATGCATGAGGTTCAGCACATTCAACGCGCCCTCCGGGTGTACCGGCAAAACCAGATACACGTGGAACGGCCGGTTTTCGACAACCGCCCGACCAATTCGGTCGGCCAGCGCTTTACCGATGGGATTACCGAGTTTCTCTTCCTTTCCAAGTTTCTGGGTCAACCAGCCTTGGGCATTGGTTTGCCAGATGGTGAGGAAACCGTTTAGAAATTCGCTCGCTTCTTTTCCAGGCTCTTTGCCGATGGCATTGACTTCTTTCCAGTCGATCTTGGTAAAGTCCTGGTCTTCGAGCGCTTCGCGCAGCTTGATCCGGGCGACGTAGCCTTGGTGCAGGGTGGATGGGTCGCGCAGACTTGCCATCGGGCCGGACAGAGGCTTGCCTTCGGACAACTCCCCCTCATCCCCAAAGTCCGTCTGAAAAAACTGGTTCTCGATGTAAATGAAGTGCTGGGCGCTGGAAATGGTCTGCAGCATGGCGCGCAGGCAGTTGTCCTGAACACCGCCAGCGTTGAATCCGGGAGGCAGCGGCAAACTCACTTGGGCCTTGCCTCTGCCCTTGGCTTCCTGGCTGGTCATGGTGGCCGAAGCACTGCGCAATACCTGTACACTGACTTTGCCCGTCAAGGTCGTTGGGGGTGTCGGTAATGTGGGCGCCTGGTCGATCCATACCGGCTTGGGCATTGGCAGATTCAGGTTGATGCGGTCGTTGGCGTCCAGGTGATGGGGCAGTCCGGCTCCTTTGGCCAGGCTGTTGACCCACTCCATCAGAGCAATGACGACGTCGGTCTTTTCCAGACTTTTGATTTCGGCGATATAAGCTTGCTGACCGTTCCAGCGGTCGATGAAGTTACGCGACAGGTCATACACCGACGGCCCTTCGATGCGACTGTGAACGTCCTGCCACGGCATGCGTGGCTGATCGTCGGCCAGCCGACTGTAATCCGACGAGGCCAGCGGCTGCGCTTTGTGCTTGAGGTAGACGAACGGCTCGCGATGGTTCTCCAGACGATTTTGTAGCAACGCGTAGAAGTGCCCGAGCAACGAGGTGGCGATCTGGCCGATATCGCTCAGCCAACCCAACTTGTCCGCGGGCATGGCGTCGTAACCCTTGTCGCAGAACATCGCGATCATGCGTCCGAGGTCGGTTGAGCTCATCCATTTGTTGATCAGTTCGTGGCTTTTCAGGCGCAACGCTACCCGCAACTCGCCGACGCTGCTTTCCACTTCCCGGATCCACACCTGCACCTGACCTTTGAGCGGTTCGGCGATAGGCAGGCGCGTCCAGTTGTGCTTGATCAGCGCGGTGATCTGGCGGATGGCGGTATCGAGCAGATACTGCTTGGGTTTGGCCAGAGGGTCGATGGCGCTCACGTACTCTTCCAGGCTGTTGCCGCCCTTGGCCATCCAGTCGAACACCGGCAATGGCGGGCTGGCAAAGAAGTTCTGCACCGTCGCGACCATATTGATAACAGTATCGATGCGGGGCAGCGCTACTTTGAAGTTGTACGTGTCAGTGCCTACCGTCATCTCTGCCGTGGGCTTGGACAGATCGAACAGGGTGCCGAGCAGCAGGCCGGTGCGGCTGACGTGATGTTGCATGTCCATCCAACCCAGATGCGGGATCCCCGGGTTGTACGCGTCATTGCCCTTGCGGTCGCGGGCATCGAGGCTGAAGTTGTTGTCATCGCAGCGGCCGTAGGCCAAATCGATACCGCCGACGTAGCCGATCATGTTGTCGATCACCACGCATTTCTGGTGATGGGAAAACGTCGAGCCCAGGCCTTTCATGTCGCTTTGCTGGATAGCCGGTGTACAGAACGCACGCGCACCACCGAGGCCGGCGTTGAGCTGAAACACCGCGAGCATGGTTTCGAAGTCGTGGGTGCCGACGCTTGCGGCGGGGCTTAGCCATGGCATGACGAAGACTTTGAGTGTCGGGGCTTTCACCAGCGCAGCGTGCAGGCACTGCCAGAGGCTTTGCTTGCCGTCCAGCGTCACATCGTAGTTGATCTGCCAGCCGGTGATGAAAATCGAGGTCTTGGCATTGCTGATTTCCGTGGCCAGATCCTTGTAGTAATCCTCGCCGGTGGTGAAGAAACGCACGTCATTGCCGCTGCGTTTGGGCGCGAAGGCCGACTGGTCCTGGATGAAGAAATCCGGCGCATTCACCGCCGGCAGGGCCTTGCCCTGAGCGGTGTTGATCTGGCTGATTTCCTTGTGGCGAATGCCGTTGTAAGGCGTTGCGGAGTCCGTCATATTCAATCCTCCCTGGTTTGCAGCTGGCTGTACAGATCGTCGTCGGCGAGCAGATCCTGTTTGCTGCGTTCACTGTTCGCGGTACTGATCCGGCCTTGTTTGGCGCTGTCGTGGAAGTCGAGGGCGGCGAGAGCGAAGCGTTCCTTGTCGGCGTCCGAGGGTTCGTCGTGCAGCGCCACCGGCACCCGTTGTCCCGGATAGCACAGCCACAAGGGACCCTTGGCCGCGTAGGCTTGGGACAACTTCAAGCGCTGCGCATCATCGATGTTGACGCGTCCGTCATCGTCGGTCTGACCTTCGAGCAGAGGGGCTTCTTCACCGCCCTGAACGATGGACCAGGCTGTGTGGGCCAACGGAAAGCCTTCGTCGCCCGGTACGTCGGTCAACTTGATATCGAAGAAATATTCCCTTTGCTTGGGCGGTGGTTTGAGCACGCCGGGCTGGGCAGTGTCGAGCAGATTGCCGGGCTTGGCTGATGGCGTTGGTACCGGCAGTTTCGGCAACTCAATCCCAATCCCCGTCCCATTCCCCGGCGATCCCCCCGCATTCGCCTTCACCACCGGCCCCAGCACCGTAATGCCACCCGCATCCAGTTTGATAAAACTCCCCCCGGCCTTCATCGTGAGTTCCATCCCCGCTTCGATCACGATCTTCTCCCCCGCCTTCAGGTGAATCTCGCGCCCCGCGCTCACCAGTTGCGCCGTGCCCAGCTTCACATGCTGGTTCTGCGCGACGGTCAGGTGGTCGTCCATCCGCACTTCAACCTTGCGGTCGGCGTGGGTGGTGCGGTGTTCTTCAGCCTTCAGCTCGGTGTAGGTGTTCTTTTCAACGGTGTCGTGCCGTTCGTTACCCACGCGGATTTTCTGGTCGTTCTCGATGTTTTCGTCCCAGTCGCGCTGGGCATGCAGGAAGATCTGCTCTGCACCTTTTTTGTCTTCGATGCGCAGTTCGTTGAAACCACTGCCACCCGGCGAGCTCAGGGTTTTGAACACCGTGCGGGTTTTGTTTGCCGGCAGCGGGTACGGGACCGGGTTCGCTTTGTGGTACAGGCAGCCGCTGATCAGCGGCTGATCCGGGTCGCCTTCCAGGAAGGTCACCAGCACTTCCATGCCAATGCGCGGAATGGCGATGCCGCCGTAGCGGTCGCCGGCCCAGCCGCTGGAGACGCGCAGCCAGCAGCTGGTTTTGTCATCGGCCAGGCCTTCGCGGTCCCAGAAGAATTGCACTTTGACCCGACCGTATTGATCGCAGTGGCTTTCTTCGCCTTTGGGGCCGGTGACCACGGCGGTCTGGCTGCCGAGGACGCGTGGTTTGGGGTGTTTCAGTGCCGGGCGGTAGAACACGTCCCACGGGGTGGCGAGGAAGCGGTTGCGGTAGCCCTGGTGGAAGTCGTCCTTGCTGGTGCTGGTGTCGCTGGTGTCGCTGGTGACCGACTCTTCCAGCACTTGCGGCTGCTTGCCTTCGTGGGTGAGTCGGGTCAGCAGCCACAGGTCGTTCCACTCTTGGCGCGGATGGTCGGAAAGCTTCAGGAAGTGGCCACTGAGGAGCGTGGTCTGGTCGCCCCGGCCTTCTGCTTGCTGATAGTCCGCGCGATGGCGTTCGATGGCGCGTTGGCTGAGCAGATTTGCGCGGGCGCGGGTGAGGAAGCGGCCTGGGTAGTCGTAGTCTTCGAGGTCCGGGCCGGTGATGTCGCCATGGGGTTTGCAGGCGGCTTCGAGTTGCAGGTTGGGCTTTTCGAAGTCGTAGTCGCGACGGGTGACCCGGCCGGTACGGGTGGCCAGGCGGACATTGAAGTTTTTGATCACCGGTTCGTCGGCGACCATGCCGCTGCCTTGTACGTAGGCGGTGGGTTGACCGGGTAAGGGAAAAACGCTCTGGTTGTCGCCAAACACCAACACGTGGCCGCTGGTGCTGTGCTGGAAGTGGTAGTGCACACCCTCTTCTTCACACAGGCGCTGGACGAAGTGCAGGTCGGTTTCGTCATACTGCACGCAGTAGTCGCGATCCGGGCACGGCTGGCTGAGTTGGAAACGGTAGACGTCGCTTTGAATGCCATGCTCTTCGAGGATTTTGGCGATGATTTTCGGCGCCGACATCTGCTGGAAAATGCGCTGGTTGGTGCGGTGATGCAGGTATTGCAGTTGCGGCACCAGGGCAACGGTATAGCGACTCAGGCGCTTGCCGGCATCACCTTGGGCGACGCTGTAGATCTGGCCGTGCACGCCGCTGCCTTGCCGGTCGAACGCCAGGAACGCTTGCTTGTGCAGGAGCTTTTCCAGGTCGATGTCCGGGTTTTCGCTGACCAGTTCAAGGTCGAAGCGGTAGGCTTGGCTGATGCCTTCGCTGCCGGTGAACGACAGCACTTGCAAGTCGCCGACGAAGTCTTTGATGGACAGGCTGAAATACGTTTGGTTAGACGGGTTAAACATGGTCGGCTCCCTGTTCCTTGGTCATCCTTTACGGCCATACGCGCAAGCGCTGCAGCCAGGACGGTGTGATGCTCAGGGCATCACGCAGTTGTGCAGCGGTGATCGTTCGATCCACCGCCTCGAAAGCCAGCGCGGAGCGCAAGGCAGGCCAGCAGTGCTTGGGTAAGTGCGCGGGCGCTTGCAGTTCGCTCGCCAGGTGGTTGTCGCGGGCCTCGGTCGACGGCAGGCGGCGAAAGGGGTGCTTGCCGCCCGCCAACTCATAGATCACGCAGGCCACACCGTAGATGTCGGCACTGGTCGCCAACGCCCGCCCTTCGAGCATTTCCGGGGCGGCATAGCCGGGTGTCCAGGCGTTGAAGCGATCACGGCTCAATTGGGGCAGGCCATGCAGCTCACCTTCCAGCGCCTGGCCGAGGCCGAAATCGAACAAGCGCACGCCCTCCTCGCTGACCATCACGTTGCTGGGCTTCATGTCGCCATGCATGACGCCGCGCGCATGGGTGTACGCCAGGGCATCGAGCAACGGCAGCACGATTTCGCGCAGCTCGTTCCAGGGCAAGCCAAGTGGGCGTTCGCATAGCAGCTTGTCCAGGGTCAGCCCGCGCATGAGCTCCATGGTGATGAAGGCGCGCTGGCACTCGATGTCCACTTCAAAACTGTGCAAACGCAGGACGTTGTCGTGACGCAGACGCCGGGTCAGGGCGAACTCGCTGTAGAGCAGCGCGCTGGAGTCAGGGCACTCGGAAAATTCCTCGCTAAGGATTTTCAGCGCGATATAGGGGGCAGGATCGCCAAACTGTTCGCTCAACAGATCCCGTGCGCGGTAGACAGTGCCCATGCCGCCCGCACCCAGCAGGCGCTCGATGCGATAACGACCGACCAGCAGCTCGGGCGGAGCACCAATGCCGGCCTTGGTCGATGTAGACGCGGCAACGGCCGTTTTCGGCTTTGTGTTCAGAGATTTGACGAACGCAAAGCAGGTCAGGCTGTTGTCCTGCTCTTCGCTCACCGACAGGTCGGCGACAGGTTGTACGAAATCGGTCACTGGCGGATCACCACGGCGGTCAGGTTATCCCGTGCCGAGCCGCGCAACGCACCATCGAACAGGCGGTCCAACGCGACATGCGGCGCCACGAGGCTCAAGGCGCTGCCCAGGGCGTCGCAGGTCAGCCCTTGATACAGGCCGTCGCTGCACAGCAAAAACACATCACCGGCATACACCTCCAGTTCCAACACATCGAGGGTCAACTGCTCCGCCGCGCCCACCGCCCGGGTCAACGCATGGGCGGATGGATGAGTCCTGGCCTGTTCGGCGCTGAAGTTTTGCTCGTCCATCAACTGTTGCTGATACGAGTGGTCCTTGGACAGCTGGTACAAACGCTGGCCTCGCCACAAGTAGCAGCGGCTGTCGCCGGCCCAGATGCACGCAGCGCGCTTGTCCTCCACCAGCAGCACCACCACGGTGCTGCCCATGATGCTGTCCTGACGCCCGGCGGAGACCGTCAACTCCTGGCCCAGGCGCCGGTTGAGCCAGTGCAGGCACTGGCGAATGTCGGTGATGCGCGCATCAAAATCCGCCTGAACCGGCAACTCTGCGAGGCTGGCAACAATCAGTTGGCTGGCAATGTCTCCGCCTTGGTGACCGCCCATGCCGTCCGCGACCACCCACAGTCCCTGCTGGGGGCAGTCGAGGAAGGCATCTTCGTTGCGCGCCCGCACCTTGCCGGCATCCGTACGCGCCGCGCTGCGCCAAGGACTGGCTAGCTGCATCAGAGCTGCACCGGCATGCGGAAGGTACGCAACACGCCCATGTCGAACGGGTTCGGCGTGCGCTGGCTGATCAGCAGATAGTTGGCGCGCAGGCCGCCTATATCGGCCTTTAGCACCAACACGTCGCGCCCGGTAAGGTATTCGGTCTGCATCAGGTCAAACAGGCGGAATAGTGACCAGGGTCCGGTGTTTTTCTCGATACCAATCGGACGACCGACAATCTTGTCGAGCACCAGGCTGGTACGACCGCCCTCAGCGTCGGTCGGCCATTTGAACGACATCGGCACAATCGGACCGTGGCGGTACTCGATGGTCTTGTCGCCGAACTTGAACTCGGAACGGCTGACCACCGGGTCCAGCGTGTACGGCTCGAGTTTGAACTGTACCTGCGGTTCCGCCGGGTTATCGGCAAAGAAGCTCTGCCGGATGACCTGGGCGGCAGCCATTTGTTCCAGGTATACCCGGGAGACCGGCAAGCTGTGGCCGTCAATACTGCGCATGCGGTAGTTACCCGGCTCGCCGCTGACGAACGGACGCATGTAGCTGTCGAAAAAGCGCTCAGCAATGCCCTGGGCCTTGAAGAACTCGCGGAAGTCGCTGATTGCCACATCGCTGGAGCTGTGGGCGTTGAACGGGTAACGCTGGCTTATCGCCTTACCATAAAAACTGTAGAGCTCGCTTTGATAGCGCAGGTTTAGATACCGATAGGCATCGCCCAGCACCAGATGCCAGCTGTTTTCCGCCAAGCCGCTGAACCACAGGCTCACTGGCCGCGGCAACCGTCCTGATGCGTTACGCAGGTTACTCAGCGCATCACGCTGTCCGCCCATGCGAGTCCTGGCCATTTCAAACGCCGCCTGCTCCGGCGCGCTGGCGCGTGCGAGGCTGGCCATTTGCAGTTGCAGCTCGTTGAGAGCATTCAGCGCCGGGGTCAGGTCAGCCGCCGGGCCGTTGCTGTCATCGAGTAATCGATGTAAAGGCTCGAAGCGCCGTTGCAGTGATTTCTTCGCCGTGTCCGGCAGTTTTTTCGTCAAGGCACCGGCGGTTTTGTCAGCTAACGCGGCCCCCAGCTTACCGGTCTTGCCGCCCTTCTCCGCCAGCTTGCCGACGGTGTCTGCCGCATCGGCCGCGTCGTCGGCGACTGCCGGAAAACGCGTGTGTTCACGTACTTCAACCAACAATTGGAGGATCGGCGAGTTGGCCGATGTCAAGCCCGCCAGCTGTTCGGCGCCTTCACCGAAATCGTTGACCGCCGGCAATGCCACGCTGCCAACCGCCTCGCTCCAATAGTTGGCGTAGTCGCGGAAGTACAGTTGCTCCAGTTCCACCATCAAGCGGCGCAAGTCCATGGTGCTAAGGCCCGAGCTTTCGCCCAACACCCAGTTGTCCCGCAGTATTGCGGTGACCAGCACGGAGCCTTGCACCGAGAAATACTGCTGATAACCCTGCTGGGTGTAGAAACCCGGAATCACATAACCGGTGCCTGCAAACAGCGCGGCTTGCAGCCCCAGATGTTGGCTCAAGCGATACTCGGGCAGATTGCGCGCCTGCTCACGCAGCATGCGATAGACCACAGTAGCCAGCGACTCGTTGCGCAGCACCTGGCGAGCCTGGGCTACCAACTGGTCGTTGACCGGATAGGTAAACGGCAATTCAAGCAAGCGCTCGAAGTGCGCGTTCAAGTCATTCTGCACCGCTGTGTTGCCGATGTAGCGCTGAGACCACTCGGTTGCGACCCATTCCTTGAGCCACGGTGCATCACGGCGGTCGCTCATGCTCAGCATCAGGTACGCACGCAGGCTATTGAGCAGGCGATCGCGGTCCTTCATGTTGGCGCGAATCTGCCCTTCCAACAGCAACGCCACCCGTGGCAAGAGTTGCACTTGCAATTCGCCCTCATAGGCGTCCTTGACCACCGGGTTGACGGTTTCGCCCTGGTACAGGCCACCTCGCTCCTGATAACCCACATCGCCCTTTTTCGCAAAGACCTGGGTCGCGGCATAGCTGCTGTCGAGGGTCTTGAGTGTTGCCATTGAATCGTCGCGCGCAGCCAGGGTCGAGCGATGTTGCGTCCAGCTTTGCGCCAGGCTGCGCAGCTTTTCCAGCCGCTCGTAGTTGGCGGAGAAACCGCCGGCCCAGAGCAGGCCGAACAGTGCCAATGCGGCCAGCGCGCCCACGTACAAGGTACGTTGGCCCCAGTGAATGCGCCTGCGTTCACGCTGGTCCAGGCCCGCCAGATCAGCCTCGGGGAAAATAACCCGGCTGAGCATATGATGAATAAAGCGCGAACGGCCGCTACGCAGGGTCGGCAACACAGCGGCTTTCATACCGAGGTTGGCGCCGATGCCGGCGGCGGTGGCGTCCATTTCTTCGGTCAGGTGCGGTGCGTTGGTCAGGTAGAAGCCACGCAACTGACTGACCCGCTGGTAACGATTGCCGGAGAATGCCAACTCAACGAACAGGCACAGGTGCTCACCGATTTGCCCCAATTGGTGGGGGAAATCGAGGATACGACCGCGGCGCTGCATGTCGCGCTCCTGGTGCATTCGCATGATCACTTGACTGTTAAGGCGATGCAGCAGCGCTTCGAACTCGGCGCGCAGTACGGCCACGTCAGTGCCGCTCTGCTCTTTGCGAAAGGTGCTACCCAAAACCTGATCGCTTTCTTCGCGGCTCATCTGGTCGAAAAACTCATCAAAACCCAGTAAGCGATCAGCCTTGCTCAGTACCAGGTAAACCGGCACATCCACATGCAGCTTCTGGTACACGCTCTGCAGGCGCTCACGGACATGTTCGGCGATCTCCTTAAGGGCCGGCTCGTTGCCGCTCAGGAGCGCTTCCACGGAAATGGTCACCAGCACACCATTGAGGGGACGATTGCGGCGGCGTTTACCCAGCAAGTCCAGCAGGGTATTCCAGGCTCTGCCGTCGACTTCGTGGTCGGGCTGGCTCAGGTAGCGGCCGGCGGTGTCGATCAGCACGCCATGGTCGGCGAAGTACCAGTCGCAATGCCGGGTACCACGGGTGTCGCGGGTGAGTTTGCGCTCGAACTTGTTGATCGGAAACTCCAGCCCGGAGAAGTCCAGCAGGCTGGTCTTGCCGCTGCCCTCCGGCCCGATCAGCAAGTACCAGGGCAAATCGCTGCGCCAGCGCTCGCTGCGGCCACGGTAGAGGCTCGAGGTCTTCAGGGTTTTCAGGGCATCGTTGAAACGCGCCTTCAACTCCTTTTGTTCCTCGTCCATCTGTTCTTCCCGGCGGATACGGTCCTGGCCGCCTTCACTGTCCTCGACGGTTTTTTTACGCACACCGGCGCGCCAGCCGACAAAGACCATGCTCAGGCCCCAGCTCAGGAACAGCACGCAGATGGTCAGTAAACGCGCGCTCGCGCCTTCCCAAAACTTATGGTCATCTACCGCCAGCAACGGGCCGGCAAACCACACCAGCAGCGCTACAGATAATACAATCAGCAAGGTCCAGACCCAGGTCTTGCGCAAGAATGCGCCGACTTTCTTGAAAAGCTTTTTCATCACGCGTCCCTGTTTACGGCTGCGACTGCGGCACGGCCGCGATGGGGTCAATCGGCTGATAAGGTTGCAGCACGGTGTCGCGTTGCTCGCTCAGTACCCAGGCAAACCCGGAGTACATCACCACCAGGCAGACCACGGTAAACAGCACCACCATCCATGTCGGTACGATGCGCACCAGATTGCGCCGCTGATCCTTCAAGCCTTCCCAGTGGGGCGATAGCTCCCGTGGCACATCACCGCGCAATTGCCGGATCTGCCTGTACAAGGCATCGCGGATGCCTTCCAGCTCCAGCATCCCGCGCGCTTGCACCCGGTACTTGCCCTCGAAACCCAGGGCCAGGCACAGGTACATCAACTCGAGCATGGGCAAATTCTTGATCGGGCTTTTCGACTGGTGATCAAGTAGTTGAAAGAACTTTTCACCGCCAAAGGTTTCGTTGTGGAAGCTGCTAAGCAGGCTCATCTGCGACCACTCGCTCTCATTGCCCCACGGTGTGGTGACCACGGCTTCGTCGATCACCGTGCACAACACGTAGTGCGCCCCCATGACCTGGCTGCTTTCGACGCCATCGTTCAAAGCGCGCACGTCGAAGAGCTTCAACCCGCGAGTCAGCCGTTCGTTAAGCGCGCGCAGGTCTTCGCGGGTTTCGCCGTGCTTGAGCCGCACCACTTCCGAGAGCAATTCACAGGCGGCGGCCACCAATGAATTGAGGCTGACGTTAAACGCTTCGGCCGGGCGCAGGCGCGCGGCATAAATCATGCGTTCTGCCAGTTCCTCGAAACGCGGCGGCGCCGCAAAGTCCGTCAGTGGTTGCGAATCCGGGCCATGGCCCTGACGGTCGAGCAGGATGGTTTTATCGTCCTGAGGGTGTTCTCTGTCCTTGATCATGTCGGTCAGTTCCTGATGGCCCAGAAATTCAGCTCAAGCTCGGCGAACTCGCCGGAGACGTGGAACGCGAAGCCGCCGGAACGCTCCAGTTGCGCCAGGTCCTCTGAACTGAGTTCGAGAATGAAATAGGTTTTGTTGGAGTGAAACGCGATCTGCCGCGGCGCCACCGGCAAGGGTTTGACTTTGATGCCGGGCAAATGCAGGTTGACCAACTGGCGGATGCGCTCGACCGGACCGACCTTCAGGTGCGACGGCAAGCGCTGGCGCAGCTCTTCGGAGTCGCAGTGGGCACTGGCGGCCAGCACGAACGAGGCCGAGCCCAGCAGCTTGTGGTCGAGCAACGGCGATACGGTGATTCCATACTGTCGCGCCTGCAGGACCAGCTCGATCGCATGCTGCTCCAGCACCATCGACAGCACTTGCCGAATGGCTTCCATCAGTTTGCGAAAGCTCGCACCCTGGTCACTGTGTTGGTAGCGGCTGTCCAGACGCGGGCGCTTGGTGTCGCTGGAAAAGGTTGCCAGGTCACCGAGCATGGTCAATAACGTGCGGTACAGCTCCTCCGGGTGGACCTGCTCAAGGCCCAGGTAGTGGCGCAGCAGCAGTTCTGTGCGGTTGATCAGCTGCAGCATCATGAAGTCGCCGACCTCCGCACCGCCGACCTTGCCGTTGGAGCGAATCCGCTCAGCAATGGTGTCCCCGCGGTGACCGAGCATGCTGATCACCTCTTTGAGGCACGACAGCAGGTAGCTGGAAGCATGGGTCTGGATATAGGTCGGCACATAGTCTGGATCGAGGGTGATCACACCGTCGGGCGTGGTGTCGAGCACTTCACAGACTTTCAACTTCACATAGGCCTGATCGCTCTGTTGTTCGCCCAGCAGCAGCTTGATATCCGGGCGTGCACAAGTGACCTGGCTGGCGGAATCATCGCCGGCATTAGAGTCGGCCACCCCGGCGTCGTAAGCGATGTAGCGCGCCAAGACGTCGGATTGCTCCATGCGCCGCGCCTCGATGTGGTTGCCGGTAACCAGCGGCAGCGCCAGGTAAACTGGCGTATGGCCGGTGTTCGGCGGCACAACAAGGACCATCGGCTCGGTGTTCCCAACCAGTTCGAACAGGCTGCCGTCGGGCAGGATTCCTGAGGCCTGGCTGATTACCAGCTTGCCCATGTTGAGGAACTGCAAGTCGATTTCCAGGTGGAGAAAGCCCCAGGTGTAGCCACCCAGCAATTGGGTGCGCGTCTTCATCTGGTGGTCGTAGTAGCGATCGTTATGCTGAAAGTGCTGCGGGCGCAGCAACATGCCTTCCTGCCAAATGACTTTATGCGTGTTCATGGTCAGTCAGCCGCCTTGGCGAGGGTTGCATGGGTGTTGCGCAGGCCGTTCTGGCCCAGGGTCAGGTCGGCATCGGTCGCCGTCAGCGCAGGCACTTGCAGGGTGTAGCGCCATTGGGTGTCCGAGAGGTCGCGGTAAGCGGCGAGCACGCCCACATAGCGACTACCCTGCGCCACGCTGAGTTTGAGCTCCACGGTTTCGCCTGGACGCAGCTCCATTTCTTCGCTGGCGACCATGTCCGGTGCCAGCGTTTCCCTGGCGCGGTCATACAGGCTGAAAAAGTCAGCGTTCTCGAATGCTACCGGATGCTTGAGTTCGATCAGGCGCACGACAATCGGCGATGGGCGCCCATTGAGGTCCGGATTCACCTGGTCGCTGGCGGTCAGCTTCAGGTTGAGCTTGGTGAGGTGCGAATACGGCGATAAAGACGAGCACCCGGCTATTAGCACCAGTGCTGCCAGCGCAGTCAGCGTCTTGAAAAAAACAGTCGAGCGGCGGGGCATGCGCTTCATCCTTGGTGGTCGGCGTTGAGGGTGGAAATCAGGCGAATCTGTTCTTCGTAGGCCTGGGCGAAATCACGGGTCAGCAGGCGTTCACTCCAGTCATCGTCCTGGCAGAGGGCGTGGTGGTAGCGCCCGTAGGCTCTCCAGCGACTGCCGGAGGTGGCGAACAAGGGTTTGTTATCGCGCTCGAAGCGCAAGGTCAGTTGTTGCGGTGAAAAATGCTCCAGGGTTCCGCGAACTGTGGCGCGGCTGGCAGTCAGCAATGCCACTTGATGGGCTTGCAGGTCCCGGAAGGAACGGGAGATTGCCTGGCTGGCCGGCATCTGCCCCGGCTTGTCGGGCTGCAACAGAATGTCCAGAGCTTCACCGGCATCGGCGGCGAACTTCAATGGGTTCTTGTGCGTGCCTTGCACGAGGGTCTGGGCCAGGCGCAGTTCGTTTTTCAATTCGCTGCGGGTACGCAGGCTCTGCTGCAGGCCGCCGATGCTCTGCTTGAGCAAGCGCGCGGCATTCAGGGCCAGCGCCTCTTTGGCATCGTGGTCCAGTTTATTGAGGTCAACGCCCAGGGCGCCCCCGAACTGCTCCCAGAAACCATCAGCCTGGCGCTCGACGACTGGCGCAGCTACCGGTTCAGCAGCTACCGGCGCCTCCACCAGCTCTGGCACCATCAGGCTTTCCATATCGATACGCGCATAATCGGCGCGTTGGCGGGTGTCCTGAATGATGTGGCTGGATGAGAGCAGCTCTTCGATTTCCGAATACACGCGCTCTTGCTGATCCAGCGCTTTGAGCGGGTCCAGATCGAGAAACGCGTCGTCGGGAATGATACTGCCGGCAGCTTGTGGACGAACTGGTTCCACAGCGAATATGGCCGGGTCGCGGATCAACCGTGCACGAATCTCAAAGTCCCCCAGCATGTAACGGCTTCCGTGCTCTATCCGCACCGCTTCGCCTTTGCGCAGGCGTGCACCGCTGTCACTGGCCTTGATACCGTTGCTGCTGGTATCGGTGAGGTAAAAAGCGCCATCGCGATAGCTGACCAGCGCGTGGTGGCTGGACAAGTGCCGCTTGCGGTCGGGGATGATCCAGTCACAGTCATCACCCCGACCGATCACACCACCGGTCTGCTTGAAGGTCTTCTGGCACAGCTCGGTGGGCACGAACTGCCTGGTGTTGAGCATTTCGAAAACCAGTTCCATGGTGATACTCCTTCGCTCAATTGCCGCGATTGATCGCCTGCGGATCACCCAGGGGGCGGTAGGCAGCGTCGTTGAATTTGTAATTGCCGCCGCAGCCACCAAGGCCACATACAACAGCGAGGGTCAGCAGCACGGCTTGCCAGTGACGAACAGACATCAGAGGGTCTCCAGAGAGCAGCAAAGGGCACCGACCTTGTGGCTGGCACGGTTAACGAAAAATGCGTTGGAATCGAGCAACTCAGGCTTGGTCATCGGCCCTCCACACGTTGATGTTCAGGCGATCGAGGCGGTAGAGAAAGGTACGACGCGGCAGGCCGAGCTCACGGGCGGCGTTGGTCCGATTACCGTCGTTCTTGCGCAGACAATCGAGCATCAGACTTCGCTCGATCTGATCAAGCCGTTCGCGCAGGTTCAGGCTGCTGCCTTGAGGCATGGTGTCGATATGCAAGGAGAAATGCTCAACCAGCAATTCGTCGCCCTCGCACAGCAACAGCGCCCGTTCGACCAGGCCCTTGAGCTCGCGCACGTTGCCGGGAAAGGCGTAGCTGGCCAAACGATCAAGGGCATCGTCGGACCAACTCACTGCATCGCGCTGCAAAAAAACGCACGCCCTGTCGGCAAAGTGGCGTGCCAGTACCAGGATGTCCTCTGCGCGCTCGCGCAGGGCCGGCAACTCGATGGGGAAATGCACCAGTCGGTAATACAGGTCTTCACGAAACTGCCCAGCGCTGACCAGAGCCAACAGATCCCGATGCGTCGCGGCGATAATGCGCACATCGACTTTGTGGGTGTCATTGGAGCCCAGCGGGCGAACCTCGCCCTCCTGTAGTACCCGCAACAGCTTGGCTTGCAACGACAGCGGCATATCGCCCACTTCGTCAAGCAGCAGCGTGCCGCCGTTGGCCGCATCGAACAGTCCGACGCGGTCGCGGTGGGCCCCGGTAAAAGCGCCTTTGCGATAGCCAAACAGCTCGCTTTCCAGCAGGTTTTCCGGCAGCGCCGCGCAGTTCTGCACGATGAAGCTTTTGGAGCGACGCGGGCCGCAATCATGAATGGCTCGGGCTACCAGTTCTTTGCCGGTGCCGGTCTCTCCACGCAGCAACACGGTACAGGGGCTGTGCAACACTTTGCCGATTAGCGAATAGACTCGGTGCATGGCCGAGCTGCTGCCAATCAGGCCATAGCCACTGGCGCTGGGCGCACAGACCGGCAGCGCTGACAGCTCAGTGCTCGGCCGGTGTAGCCGCTGAAGCAGATGCAGTTGGTCGACGACAAACGAACCAAGCTGGCGGAATGAGTTGGCAAATCCTTGCAGGTCGAGGTGTTGGTAGCTGGCGCACAAAAGCACCCCTTCCAGGGCCTTGTGCTGGTTGACCAAGGGTACGCACAGCAGCGATTCCCATGGTTTGGCCTGACTGGGCAGAAAGCTGGTCGAGTGCAGGCTACCGCTCAACCCAGTGAGGCATATCACACGGTTCTGACACAGTGCGAATTGCAGCAGTTGCTCGGCGTTGTAATCCGCTGGCAGGCTTTGCGCTTCACGGGGTTGCAGATTGCCGTCCAGGCACTCTGCGTTCATCTCCAGGCTGGTGTGGGTTGCATCCAACAGATAAACCTGCGCCAGTTCGCAGCCACTGAGCTCGGTCAAGCCGCGCGCGAAGGCGCCCAGCAGCGCCGCGCCGTCCGTTGCCCGCGACAGACTGGTGAACTGCGCCAGCAGCCCTTCGGCATAGACCAGCGGTTGGGGCACGTGAGTAAACATCATGCCCTCCTCATGTGAATTCGCAGGTGACACTGGCATCGCCGGCTAGCGTGGCATGGACACGTTTGAGGCTTTCGCCCGTTGCCATCGCATCCAGCAAGCGGTCAGCGACCAGGGGCAGGACATGAAGGTCGAGCAGGTGGTCGATTAACCGCGCACCGCTGTCGCTCTGGGTACAGCGGTGCGCCAAGTGGTCGACGAGACTCTGGCAGTAGGTGAAGTCCAACTCGCGACGGCTCAGGCGTTCGCCAAGACGACCGAGTTTGATTTCGATCAGCTCGCGCAGTACCGGACCTGCGACCGGGTAAAACGGGACTACGCGCATACGCGCCAGCAATGCCGGTTTGAAGTGCTTGCTGAGCACCGGGCGGATGGTTTCTTCGAGCACTTCGGCGCTTGGCCGCTCACCGTTTTCACACAGGGCACTGATGCGGTCGCTACCCAGGTTGGACGTCATCAGGATCAGGGTGTTGCGAAAATCGATTTCGCGCCCTTCGCCGTCATTGGCCACGCCTTTGTCGAAAATCTGATAGAACAGGTTGAGTACGTCCGGGTCGGCCTTTTCGACTTCATCGAGTAACACTACGGAATAAGGTTTCTGCCGCACCGATTCGGTGAGCATGCCGCCCTCGCCATACCCAACGTAGCCCGGTGGCGCGCCGATCAGGCGCGACACGGTGTGTTTCTCCTGGAATTCCGACATGTTGATGGTGGTGATAAAGCGATCACCGCCGTACAGCAAATCGGCAAGTGCCAGGGCCGTTTCGGTCTTGCCGACACCACTGGGGCCGACCAGCAGGAACACACCCACCGGCGCATCCGATTTGTTCAGGCCAGCGGCAGTGGCGCGCATTGAGCGGTCCAGGGCGTGTACCGCCTGCTCCTGACCACGAATGCGCAGGCGCAGATCGCTGGCGAAACTGGCGACCTTGGCGTTGTGCTCGCGGGCCAGTTGCGCCAAAGGCACGCCGGTCCAGGCGCTGATGACTTCGGCCACCAGCCGTGGGCACACCTCGAAACTCACCAGCCGTTCTTTCACTTGCATTGCTGTCAGGGCGGTGTGGGTGTCGTGCAGGTCGGTTTCCAGTGACCCTACCGTGTCAGTCTCGGTTTTTGCTGCCGCGTCTTCGACCTGCGCAGCGGATTCCCGCGCTTGCGCCAGTTGCTGGCGAAGCTCGAGTAGGCGTTCGGCCAGAGTTTTCTGTTCAGTCCAGAGGATCTCCAGAGCTGCCCTTTGCGCTTCGGCTTCCTCCAGGCGCACCTCCAGCGCCGTCAATGCTTCGTGATCGACCGGCAAACCGGCTTCGGCATCACGGCGCAATGCCTGGCGTTGACGGCCACCTTCAGCCAGTTCGCCACGCAGGCGCTCAAGACTTTCCGGGGCGGCGGCCAGACTGATGCGCACGCGGGCACAAGCGGTATCAAGTACATCGACGGCCTTGTCCGGCAACTGACGGCCAGCCAGATAGCGTGCTGATAGCTCGGCAGCCGCTACCACAGCGTCATCACGCAAATAAATGCCGTGGCTTTTTTCATAGACCTGCGCCAGGCCGCGCAGGATAGTCACCGCTTCATTGACGGTGGGCTCATGCAATTGCACCGGCTGGAAGCGCCGCGCCAATGCAGGGTCTTTCTCGAAATACTTCTTGTACTCCGCCCAGGTGGTGGCAGCGATGGTGCGCAACTCACCACGGGCCAGCGCCGGCTTGAGCAGGTTGGCGGCGTCGGAACCACCGGCGTTGCCACCCGCGCCGATCAGTGTGTGAGCCTCGTCGATAAATAGAATGATCGGCCTGGGCGACGCCTTGACCTCATCAATCACGCCTTTCAGACGGCGCTCGAACTCGCCTTTGATGCTGGCCCCGGCCTGTAACAGGCCCATGTCCAGGGACAACAACTCGACCCCCTTCAACACCTGCGGGACTTCACCGGCGGCAATGCGCGAGGCCAGGCCTTCGACGATCGCGGTTTTGCCTACTCCGGCTTCACCGACCACGATCGGATTGTTCTTGCGACGCCGAGCAAGGATATCGACCATCTGCCGAATAGCGCCGTCGCGGCACAACACAGGGTCGAGTTTACCGTCGCGGGCCTGCTGGGTCAGGTTGTGGGTGAAGCGCTCGAGCAGCGACTCCCCCGGTGCAGCCGCTTTGGCGGTGTCGGTTTTTTCCTGCCGGGACAGAGCAAATGCCTTCAACCGCTCGATATTCAGCCTGGCCAGCAACGGTTGGTAGCGACTACCCGCGTAGCGCATCGGGTTACGTAATACTGCAAGGATCAGCGCGGCCTGTTCGACCTGGGTCTGGCCCAATTCAAGGTTGGCCACCAGCAGTGCATCTTTCAGCCACTGAACCAGCTCCGGAGCAAACACCGGGTTGCGCGAGGCGCTGTGCTCGACGCGTGACTGCAAGGCGGCGCTCAATTCACCGGGGTCGACTTCGGCGTCCTGCAAGGCACGCGCAAGCAAGCCCTGCGGGCGCTCAAGCAAACCGAGCAACAAGTCTTCCACGAGGACCCTGGTGCCGCCGCGTGCGACACAACGCTCGGCCGAGCGTTCCAGGTCGCGGCGGGTTTCGGCGTCCAGCGCCTGTATCAGTTGCTGCAGATCTACGTTACTCATGACGCTCACATCCTTAATGAATTTTGCTGCCCAGGGTGACGACACCGTCTGCGTGTTCGCGACCGAGCCAACTGGTCCATCCCAGCCGGCAAGCGTTTTGTTCGCCGATGCGCAACTCACGAATTTCTTCGTGGCGCAGCACCAGCCGAATGTCGTAATCAAGCGGGTCGCGCAGGGTGAACCGCACCAGCGCGCACAGCGGCTGATAACCGAAACCGATGGGCAGAAACTCGTGAAAACGTTGCCAATCCAGCTCACGAATGTGAATACGAAATTTGCCGCTGCGGTCGCGTACGCTTTCCCCCAACACCACGCTTTCGCCGAGCACGGTGTTGGCCAGGCCCAGACAGTTGCGCTGTTCCTCAAGGATCTCGACGCGGCGTTCGATGCACTGTTCAATGGTCAACTCGGCGTGTTTGAAGTAGTAACGCAGCACCGCTTCAATCAACGCCGCCGAGTGCGCCCGCAAGCTGAGCAAACCGAGGTAAGGCAGCAGGCGCTTCCAGTTCAACTCACTGGCGCGGCGGATCTCTTCGCCGCCCAGGCCGATCAGCGCAAACAGCTGCGCGGAAAACGGGTCGTTCGCACCGCTTTCGAAACTGGCTCGGTAGCGATACTTCTTCCAGATCGGCAGCATCAGCCGTTGCAGGCGATGGTGAAACAAATCCAGGAAGTTGCGGGTCGGGTTGCCGTCCTCGCTGTCGCCCAGGGCCTGCTCGCCATAAAACGCCGGCAGCGGCGACCCAGAGCCCACCAGGCCAATCAGGTTGAAGCGCAGGCGCGCGCGCATTTGCCCGTGCTCATGGAAAAACTCCACGCGATCAACGTCACTGCCCGGAAAGCCCAGGCTCGGATTGGCCTGGAATTCCAGTTGATCGTACAAATCGTCCTGACTCAGGTTCGGATGCGCCTCGCGCAACCGGTCAACCACCAGCAGCACAGCCTGAAACAGCGAGTACTCGCGTATACCTCGGGTCAGCGCGCTTAAAGCAGCGGCTGAAGGCCCATACGGGGTGTCCATTGATACACCTCTCCCTGTGTGCTGTTTACCCGCAGCTCGTGAAACGAATTGAGACTGGCGTAAAGCGCGAAAAACTCGTTGAGAACCGACGCGAACACGAACAGGTCGCCCTCGCCGATATAGCCTTGCGGGTCGATGGTCAGCTCGGTGCGCAAACCACGCACCGGCAACCCGTGATGCAGGCGGTCGACATGCTGATGCTTGATGGACTTGAGTCCACCGAGCAGGCGCTTGCTGACCTTTTCGGCCTGCTGGTCGTAGTAACGCGGCAGGTCGTAGGTTTCGAGAATCACCTTCAATGCGTTGACGTCAGCCAGTGACAGGTAGTTGAGCGACATATTGCTGATCAGCTTCCACAGAAAATCGTGGGTCAGCGGTGGTGCATAACTCGACGTGGCCGGGGTGATATTGCGAAAGCTGAGAAACTCCGGGGTCTCTTCGCACGCCTGGTTGATTTCGCCGAGCTTGAGCTTGAGTGGCAGGTTCTGGTTGGTGCACATCAGCTCGATCGACAGGGTTTCATTGGCTTCGGTGTGGCGGATGCCGAAACTCAGGTAAGTGTCGAGGCCGTCGTGCAGCATCGAGGAACGCTGACGGATGCTGTAATGCGGGCGGCTGTTGGGCACGTCGAAACTGGGATCGTGCTCGAAGGATTCGAATGGCACGTACTTCTGATAACTGACGCCGCCGAGCTTCCAGCCGGTTACGGATTCCACCGAGAACACGCCGCAATTTCCCAGATCGAATTGCGCTGGCAGCAGTAGGTATTCGTCCTGCTTTCCGTCGAGGCGGATTGGCAGTGCGTCGTGCTTGAACAGGTTCACGATCGGCGTGCAGTACAGCTTCACGTTTTCCAGCGTCGGACGCATGCGCATGATGCCGCTCTTGCGAATGTCGAAGCGTAACTCCAGACCGCGCATCAGCTTGAGCGTGTCTTGCGGCAGTGCCTTGAGAATGTCCAGACCGTTGACGTCGACGAACAGGAACTTGTCCTGGAAGGCGAAGTATTCCTGCAGGTAGCGATAACCACGGAAGGTGTTCAGCGGATACGGGATCAACGCTTCTTCTTCGGCAAAGCCCACCGGTTTGACCCTATCACCCGGAATCTTGAACGCCATCGGCTTGCCGCTGACGCCATCTATCGGCTCGCCGGCACCGTCGAGCGGGATCAACTCGATGCCTTCAAGGTTGCTCAGCAGGCTCAGGTAAAGCATCTGGCTGATATAGCGCTCACCGGCGAAGTGCAGGCGCAGCGTGCTCAGTTCCAGCTCACCGAGGTGGCCATCGGCACTCATTTCCAGGCGCAGGCTGAGCAGCGAGCCATCGCCCTTCACAGAGTAATTCAGCGCGGCCAGATGCAGCGGCAAGACGTCGGTCGCATAGCAGGTGCGAAAGCGGCAAGGCACGTCTTCGACCGGCTCGCTTTCCACCGGCGTATCACGCTCGACCACCAGCGCCGGCCCCGAACGCTTGAGCGGATCGAACTGCAAAATGCTGAACGCCGGCAGCGGCCGCATGTAGTTCGGCCATAGCAGTTGCATCAGGGAATGGCTGAGTTCGGGCAACTCGTCATCAAGCTTCTGACGCAGACGCCCGGTCAGAAACGCAAAGCCTTCCAGCAACCGCTCCACATCCGGATCCCGCCCGGCCTGCCCCAGATAGGGCGCCAACGCCGGACTACGTTCGGCGAAACGGCGCCCTAACTCGCGCAGTGCGGTGAGTTCGCTTTGGTAGTAGTGGTTAAAGGACATATTGTTCAGTTTTCCAGATGAGTAGTTGGCGAATTACAAATAAACGCGCTCATCCACTGCCCTTTCCATTGCGACAAGGAATAAATAAAAACCCGTTTTCTGGCAGAGCCGAACCTAAAACAATTCACTGAACACCCAATGATTGAAACTATACAGCGCAGTCGAGACCACGATAGACAACAGCAATACTGGCGTGCCCGCTCGCAAACTTCGCCGCAGTAATAAAATGCTCAGAGCGCTGACAAAATAATAAAAAGCCACCACCATCATCGGCATGAAGATCACAATACAAAATAGAAAAAGTGACTCATACAAGCCAGGCAGAAATGACAGTGATTCCAGATCAACAATGGAAGACTGAGTGTGCGGATGCGTAACCGACATCAGCAACAACAGTGCTGAAAAACACAAGTAAACATACCGAATCACTTAACGAAGCCCTTTTGCGTATAGAAACTTCGCCAGATCCCGACGGCGCGACTTGCCTTCAGCGTTTTCGCCCGAATAATAAAAATGACCACCGCCATTCAACATTTGCGCGCCCAACTCGGCAGACGCCTTCATCAATTCTTCGTCGGAAATTCCCGCATATATGGGGTCACCCTTGTCTTTCAGGTCGATGATCGTCGCGTTTCCGATGTTCGGGTGCGTAGTGACGGCAACCTTGAGGCTTTTGTTAATCGGGGCGCCAATTAGAACAAGGTGATCGACCCTAATCCCGGCACGCGCATAGTAAATGGCACTGCGCGCGGCGATAACAGCTCCCCAGGAATAACCGACGATATTGAACTGGCCAACCTTCGGAAGAGGCTTGGTAATTTGCAATACACTCAATGGAAACTCTGTCGCTTTCAATTTGCTGACATCACGACTTATTTTCATCGCCAAAAGGTCACCAAGAGGCGTACAAACGGCGTCATTGTAATTTTTGACCGTGATCATCCCGAACAGATATTTTTTCTCTATATACTCGTTGCCATACTCACATTTCTGCAGCTCGCCATACTCAAGAACCACAGGATCCTTTTCATCCTGGTTATACAGCACGACCGAAGATGCATCGCTAAGCATGTCCACAAGTTCGGGAACATACCTGTCCATACCCATAGTCAGAGATGAGTAATTTCCAGAAATTGCATTGGATATCCCAACCTCTTTAAAGGCCGAAATCATGTCATTGTTATAGGCCCCAACCATGCCAGCGCCTCCCAGAAAAACTGTAAGCCCATGTTCAACTGCAACGGGTTTTGGCTCAAGGCTCTGAGTCGGAGTACTCTGCCTAGTTGAAATTTTGACGAAATTTCCGTTGGCTGTTGTCTTTATATCCGCGCTCATTGATCAGTCTCTTGATCCAATGTAAATGTCGATCTTCTCGGCTTTCTTGTGACGAGACACGCGATGGGTCAGCCCCTGGTCGTCTGTCACACCCTCCTCCTCGGAACCATCTTCACGCACCAACAAGTAACGCGAGTTGGCCATAGGCCTGCCAGTCGTATCCGTCAGTACAAACTGCTCATCAAAGCCCGGAATGATCAAAGGCAACGGCGGCACAAACGGCGCGGGCGTATGCGAATTGCCAATAATCACCGTCCCGGACCCCGCCGTAACCTTATTGCCATGCGTCCCAACGGAATCCACCGTCGCAGCCGCCTTGCCATTGATAAAAACAGTCGTCGCCAACCCACCGGACAGCACCCCGCCACACTCCGTGACGTCACCTTGGCGAGCTGCCGGCAAGCCGTCGAAAAATACGTCGCCGGAACCGCTGACTATCGGGTTGCTACCGTGGCCCGGTAGTGGACAAGCGGTGGGGTCGGATACGCGTGCTGCGGGTTTGCCGGACATTGGGAATCTCCTTAGTTGACCTTCACTTGACCGCTGCCATCCAGGCACGCGGCGAAACTGACCTGGCGTTTGAAACCCTCGACTTCCAGAAGACCTTCGATACTGAAGGACAGGCGAAGCTGATCGTGTTCACGCGGCAGGGAAATGACACGCACCTTGCTCAGGCGTGGCTCGTAGGCTTCGATGAAACGTTCGATGGCCTTTCGCGCTTGACTCAGGGAGTCGTGCAGGCTCAGGCGCATGTCATTGAGATCGGGTAGCCCGTAGTCGGACAGCGTCTGCACACTGCCCGCCCGGGTACTGAGCATCTTGGCCAGATGGGCAGCCACCGACGCCATGGCGGAGGTCTCTCGGCTCCAGCCGACGCGTTTGTCCGCGTCGCCACCCAGGCGTTCGAAAAGGCTGCCGTATCCAGTCATCAGTCAGGCTCCGCTTACTCTTTGTCCAGCTTGCCAACCAGCGACAAGGTGAAGTCAGCGCCCATGTACTTGAAGTGCGGGCGCACATTGAGGCTGACGCGGTACCAACCTGGCTCGCCGTCGACATCGCTGACCACGATCTGGGCGGCACGCAGTGGGCGCCGGCCACGTACTTCGGCGCTTGGGTTTTCCTGGTCGGCAACGTACTGGCGGATCCACTTGTTGAGTTCCTGCTCGAGGTCGGTACGTTCTTTCCAGGAACCGAGTTGCTCGCGCTGCAGCACTTT
This sequence comes from Pseudomonas sp. P5_109, assembly GCF_034009455.1. Classification (NCBI taxonomy): domain Bacteria; kingdom Pseudomonadati; phylum Pseudomonadota; class Gammaproteobacteria; order Pseudomonadales; family Pseudomonadaceae; genus Pseudomonas; species Pseudomonas sp. P5_109. The sequence continues at coordinate 2,945,623 of NZ_CP125380.1, read as the reverse complement.
CAAGTAGTGAGCCAGACGGTTGACGATCATCATGTACGGCAGTTGGGTACCGAGCTTGTAGTTCAGCTCGGCGGCCTTACCTTCTGCACTGATGCCGAAAAACTTCGTCTTCTGCACAGAGCTTGCGGAGAAGAATGCCGCGTTGTCGGAACCCTTGCGCATGGTCAGGGAAATGAAACCTTCTTCGGCCAGCTCGTATTCACGACGGTCGGATACCAGTACTTCGGTCGGGATCTTGGTTTCGATCTCGCCCATGCTTTCGAAGCGGTGCAACGGCAGGTCTTCCACCGCACCACCGCTTTGCGGCCCGATGATGTTCGGGCACCAGCGGAACTTGGCGAAGCTGTCTGTCAGCCTGGTACCGAACGCGTAGGCGGTGTTGCCCCACAGGTAGTGTTCGTGACTGTTGGCGACGGTTTCCTTGTACACGAACGATTTCACCGGGTTTTCTTCCGGGTCGTACGGGTTACGCAGCAGGAAACGCGGAACGGTCAGCCCGAAGTAGCGCGAATCCTCCGACTGGCGGAAGCTCTGCCATTTGGCGAACTGGGGGCCTTCGAAGTGATCTTTCAGATCCTTCAGGTCCGGCAGGCCGGTGAAGCTTTCCAGGCCGAAGAATTTCGGGCCGGCAGCGGCAATGAACGGGGCGTGGGACATGCAAGCAACACTGGACACGTACTTCATCAGCTTCACGTCCGGCGAGCTTGGGGACATGAAGTAGTTGGCGATGATCGCGCCCACCGGCTGGCCACCAAACTGGCCGTATTCAGCGGTGTAGACGTGTTTGTACAGACCGGACTGCATAACTTCCGGCGAGTCCTCGAAATCGTCCAGCAGATCGTCTTTGGAGACGTTGAGGATTTCGATCTTTATGTTTTCGCGGAAATTGGTGCGGTCAACCAGCAAGTGCAGACCCCGCCACGCCGACTCCAGGGATTGGAAATCAGCATGATGGAGAATCTCGTCCATCTGGCGACTGAGCTTGGCATCGATCTCGGCAATCATGCGATCGACCATAGCTTTCTTGACCGGCTCACCGCTGTTCTGCGGCTTTAGCAGTTCTTCGATGAAGGCCGATACACCGCGCCTGGCGATGTCGTAGGCGTCATCGTCCGGCGTCAGCCGGGTTTCGGCGATGATGCTATCGAGAATACTGAGTTCGCCGCTTTCGGCGCTTTTTTGCTTTGCTGCGCTAGTGCTCATGGTGTTGGCTTCCTTGGCTGATAGGGACTCAGGCGTCCGGGGCTGCGGTGTTCAGGCCCAGCTCACCCAGTACGCGACCGCGGGATTCGTTGTCGGCGAGTACGCCTTCAATGGCTTTGCGGAACGCAGGCGCATTACCCAGCGGACCTTTGAGGGCCACCAGTGCGTCGCGCAGCTCCATCAGTTTCTTGAGCTGCGGCACTTGCTCGACCAGGCTGGCCGGGTTGAAGTCCTTCATCGAGTTGACACGCAAATTCACCGCCAGCTCTTCAGTACCACCCTCCTCCTGCAGACGATTGGGCACACTCAGCGTCAGTTGCAGTTCTTGCTTGGCCAACACGTCATCGAAGGTCATGCTGTCGATGCTGATCGGTTTGCGATCTTCGACTTTGCGCTCGTCCTTGCGGTGGGTGTAGTCACCAACGGCCAGTAGTTTGAGCGGCAGTTCAATTTCTTCCTGAGCTCCACCGGCGGCATGTTTGAAAGTGACGTTGATGCGTTCCTTGGGGGCTACCGAGCCTTCTTTGGCCATGGCGTTTCTCCTTGCGGTTGTGGCCGTGAGGCCTATTCGAGTACCACTTCAAGATCGAGGTGGCACAGCCTGCGATAAATCTCTTCCTTGCGTTCGCGCACCGCGTGGTTTTGCGGCAGCAACTCGCAGCAGCTATGCAGCAGATGGAGCACTTCCAGCGCAAGATCCGGCTCCCAGGCGTGTATGCCTGAGTCCTGTAATGTTTGGTCGAGTGTTTCGAGTTGGGTTTTGGCCAGTTCGTATTTCTTCGCCAGAAAACACAGGCGTGCCAGGGCGAACTGCCAGAAAAATCGGACTCGGCCTCCCTGCGCGTTCTGCAGGCCCTGCTTCAGTATCTGCACGGCGGTCTTGAGACCGTCCTTGCGCAATACCGGCAACACCTCTTCCAGCGCGAGTTCCCAAGCCGGCTGTGCATGGGAGACTTCCACCTTGCGCGGTGCGCTGCTGGCCTGCAGGTGCGGCATGACATTGGCGCTGATCCAGGCTCGCGTGGCGGGATCGGCGAAAGGCGCCCCGTCGTGAAAGCGTAATTCGAGGAGGCCGGGCAAACGCTGAATCAACAGCGCGAAATGAATTTCCACTTCACGCATGGACTGGTCGGCATTCAAGCCTTGCAGGCACTCCCAGACCAGGCGCTGGCCATCGAACCAGAATGGCGCCTTGGCCAGGCTCGCCTCGACTTCAACAATGAGATCGGCGTATGCCGCCTGATCGTAGCGATTCTGGTAGGACTTGAGCCTGTCCGCCGGCAACGCGCGTAAGGCGGTGACGTGTTCAGCATTGCGCTCCGGCACCGCGTCGATGGGCAGCCACAGCAGCACACGATTGAGGCGTAAGGCGCGCACGTCAGTAGCCTTCTGCTTGAGCCACCATGTACACAACGGTCGTGCATTGTCCTGCTGAGCCCGCAGCGCCTTGTGTGCTTCTTTTTCATTGTCGATCGGCGTTCCCGCGGCGAACAGTTGCGTGGCGGCCTGCTTGACCTGGGCAACAGCAGCGCCGACCACGCCCGGCTCCGGCTGGTTATCGGCCGCGCGCTGGACCATGCTTTTCAGCCGACGCGACATCGGCAACAAGAGCGGAGCATCGTCGCCCAAATGCCGGGTACAAACAGCATCCAGTCCTTCGAGGTGCTCGACCAATCGGCGGAACAGTGGCAGTTGCCCTTTGATCGCTACGTTTTCGTTCAGCACCTGCTCGAGGCGTGGCACGATCCAGCTGATCGCGGCGCTGCGGGTTCGGGCCTTACCGGGGTGAATATCGTCCCAATGGTGCTCGCACAGATGGTGCAAAAAACCGAACCCCGCCACCAGCCCCTGAAACGATTCGCTCTGATACAACGCCCAAGTCAGCCAGACCCCAACTCGCAAATCTTTTGATTGAGTAAGCAACAGGCTCTCGCTGTTTTCTCGAACTTTCAGCCAATCGATCTGGCCGCTTTCGTGCATGGATTGGGTTTTGCCAAGCTCACTTTCCAGCGCCTCATATTCACTCGAAAAACGAACGTCTTCGCCCGCAAAACTCTCCGGGGAAATTGAGATTCTTGCGAGCTCCAGATAATGAGCGGAGAGTTTGCTGGAGTAGGACATCCACTACCTTTATTATAAAAAAACGTTGAACGGCGAGTTAAGAAAATGTCGAAAGACAAAAGAAAACAGAACATTTCAACTCAGTTAGATCACGCCTTTTAGAAAGACAAAGCCTGTGCAGGGTAATGACCACTTTGCAAGATGCGCTTAAGTAGACATAAGAAACCACATTATCAATCGACAGAATTTATTTGAAAAAAGCTAAAAACCTATAAGCTCGCATGAATTAGCAGGCAATCGCCAACTTCACTAAAAACCATTGAGAAAGAGCTACTTCAGCCAATAATCTTGTGCACTTCCCGTGGGGGCGTTCATCCTGCACCTGCGCAAGCCAATCGCCTGAACCCGGGAAGGATGATCGCTTCATCGGGTAAAAGTCTACACCTGAGACCCAAGATCCTGTAAATCGGAATTGTCCTAGAAGCACGCATGAAATTTCCTACAACGCTCTAAACCTTATGATCCCCTGTCGATACACAATGGCCGCTGTTGGCAAATAGTTGCCCACTCCTTGTGGACAAGTCTGTGGATAGCTCTCCGCAGCCCCTATATTTACTAACATCAAATCAAGTGCGCAAGAAGTTGCACACCACTGTGCAAGAAGTTGCGCAAAAACCAGGACAATGCCTTGATAAAATATCAGCACACAGATCTGAAAAACCAACTAACCCTTGATTTACCTACTAAATAAATAACATGGCACGATGTTTGATATCTGAGGTCACCCACCGGGCGATCTCGCCTTCCGGGCAACCTCATTTATCCAACAAGGAGCAACTCCATGGCTACACCAGCGTACATGTCCATCATCGGCACCAAACAAGGCCTGATAACGAAAGATGCCTTCACCGCTGACTCGGTGGGCAACACCTACCAGGAAGGTCACGAAGACCAGGTGATGGTTCAGGGGTTCAGTCACGAAGTGATCATTCCACGTGACCCACAGTCCGGCCAACCGACCGGCCAGCGCGTTCACAAGCCAGTGAAAATCACCAAGGTGTTCGACAAGTCCTCGCCCCTGCTGCTGTCGGCCCTGACTTCCGGCGAGCGCCTGAACGAAATCACCATCCAGTGGTACCGCACCTCGGCTGCCGGCACCCAGGAACACTACTTCACCACCAAGCTTGAAGACGCAATCATCGTCGACATCAAAGACTACATGCACAACTGCCAGGACCCGTCGAACTCGCACTTCACTCACCTGGAAGACGTCGAATTCACCTACCGCAAAATCACCTGGACCCACGAAGTTTGCGGTACTTCGGGTTCCGATGACTGGCGTTCGCCTGTTGCTGGCTAAGCCTGGCTGACCGTTTCAAAACATCGGCCAGCCCTGCTGGTCGATGTTGTTTTCAACGTTGCATGACACAAGGAACAAGGGATGTTCGCACCAGCCAATCAGACCCACTTCAACCTGTCCATCGAGGGGCTGGCAAACGACCTTCAAGTCTTCTCTCTGACGGGTCGCGAAGCCATCAACCAGCCGTTCTCGTTCGACATTGATTTAGTCAGCGAGCAACCGTCCCTCGACCTCGAAACCTTGATGCACAAGCCCGCTTTTTTGCAGCTGTCACCTGATGGCAACGGCATTCACGGCCAAATCCATCGTGCCACCCAGGGTGACTCCGGCAAGCGTCTGACCCGCTACGCCGTGACGCTGAAACCGCAGCTGGCCAACCTGGCGCACCGCATCAACCAGCGCATCTTCCAAAACCTCAATGTGCCAAGAATCATTGGTACGGTTCTCGAAGAGCATGGCATTCAAAGCAATGCCTACATCTTTAACCTCGGTGCGATTTATCCCGAACGCATTTACTGCGTTCAATACGATGAGTCGGATCTGCAGTTCATCCAGCGCCTGTGCGAGGAAGAAGGTATTCATTACCACTTCCAGCACAGCGCCACCGCCCACCAACTGGTGTTCGGTGATAACCAGGCGGTGTTCCCGAAACTCGCTCCCGTAGCCTACAAGCAAGACTCCGGCATGGCGGCGGACGACCCGGTCATCAAGCGCTTCGACCTGCGTCTGGAAACCCGTACCAGCCGCACGATCCGGCGCGACTACGACTTTGAAAAACCACGCATCACCCTCGAATCCGAAAACCGCGGCGACGCCCTCCCCGACCTCGAAGACTATGACTATCCGGGTCGCTTCATCCATCGCGAACGCGGCAGGCACCTTGCCAAACGCGCCCTGGAGCGCCATCGCAGCGACTATCAGCTCGCCAAAGGCGAGAGCGACCAACCGTTGTTGGTCAGTGGACACTTCCTGCCACTGACCCAACACACCAAGACCCGCTGGAACGACCTGTGGCTGCTCACCGAAGTCCACCACGAAGGCAAACAGCCGCAAGTGCTGGAAGAGTCGATGACCAGCGACACCAGCTCGCTGAAAGACGATTTCCACCAGGGTTATCGCAACCGCTTCCAGGCCACGCCGTGGGACGTACCGAACCGCCCGCCCCTGCGCCACCCGAAACCGCGCATCCTCGGCAGCCAGAGCGCCGTGGTCACCGGCCCCGAAGGCGAAGAAATCCACTGCGATCAATACGGCCGGGTGAAGGTGCAATTCCACTGGGACCGCCAGGGCCAAAGCGACGATAAAACCAGCTGCTGGCTGCGCGTGTCCTCCGCCTGGGCCGGCGCACATTACGGCGGCATCGCCATCCCGCGAATCGGCATGGAAGTACTGGTGACTTTTCTTGAGGGCGACCCCGACCAGCCACTGATCAGCGGCTGCCTGTACCACAAGGCAAACACCGTTCCCTACGAGTTGCCGACCAACAAGACACGCAGCACCTTCAAAAGCATGAGCTCACCCGGTGGTGGTGGCTTCAACGAGCTGCGCATCGAAGACAAAAAGGGCCAGGAACAGATTTTCCTGCACGCCCAGCGTGACTGGGATGAACACATTGAGCACGACCAGAAAATCCGCGTCGGCAACGAGCGCCACGACACCGTCGAGCAAAACAGCTACAGCGAGTTCAAGGCCGAGGAACACCACACCGTCTACGCCGACCGCAAGGTGCAAGCGCGGGCGGATGACCACCTGACCGTAGCTGCGAACCAGCACGTCAGGATTGGCAGCGGACAATTCATCGAAGCCGGGCAGGAGATTCACCTGAGCGGCGGCATGAAGGTGGTGCTGGAAGCCGGCAGTGAACTGACGCTTAAGGCCGGCGGGAGCTTTATCAAGATCGATGGCAGCGGCGTGGCGATAAGCGGGCCGGTGGTGAATGTGAATGATGGAGGCAGCCCGGGCAATGGGACGGCGGCGGCGCCGTTGTTGCCGGGGCCGCTCAAGCAAGCGGATGCGGATAAGGCGGGGCAATTGTTGGCGCCAGCGCAGCGGCAGGCGCTGATGCAGAAGAAACCTGTTTGCGCGATTTGCGAAGCCGCCAAACGGGAGGTGCAAAAAAATGCCTGACACACAATGGCCGCTGAAAAATGGATTGCCTCAAGGCCTTCCGTGGAATGGCACGGTGGGTCTGCTACTGGATGGCGTGAGCGTCGAAAAGCTTGCGCAGCACCTGTACCAGTGGGCGCAAAGTCCTGTATTCGAACCGCTGTACCTTGGCACTCCCTGGGCCGAACTCCTCGATATTTCTCCGTGCCTGGTGCAGATAAAAACCCAAGACGATCCAGTCCTGACACAGTTCCTGAGTGCCTCCCGCCAGGAGTGGGGTTATCTGGCATTCAGCGACCACTCATGGGAACACATGGTCGCGCACTTCCGTTGGCTCACCAGCGTATTGCACCCGCAAGGCGAAGAAGTGTTGTTACGCATCGCCGACCCCGCCGTCACCCAGGCCCTGCTCGCGCATGGGCAAAGCCTCAAGGAAACCACCTTGTTCGGCCCTTGCAAGCAACTCGTCACCGCTGATGCTGCACTGGGATTCTGGCACATGAATCTGCGCCCGGGCGATGCACCAAAGACCGATCATAACCAACGCTATCGACTGACCGAAATACAGCTCAGTCTTTTGGATGAGGTGAATTTTCGCAATGTAGTCATGCGCCTCGACCAACACATGCATGAACACTTCCCTAACTATCAGGCTCATGCGACCCCGCAGCAGCGCCGGGAACATCTGCATGCGCTCGCATCGGCCGCCTACGATCGCGGGTTCAACACCGAACTCGATGTAACCCTCTACGCCAATATTCACGGCTTCCTCGGCGTGCAAGCACTGGTCGAGCATCCCGATCTCGATGCACTGCTTGCAACCCCCTCACATCGCACGTCGATCCAACGCATCGAACACCTCGCCAGTGTCGCCAAGGAAAGGGCTGAACTTCTGCAAAGGAACCCTGTATGAGCACCTCGACACCCGCAGGAAAAAACCCTAACCACGTCAATGCAAGCCGCGACGATGCAAAGAACTCCATGGGTACCTGCCCGCTGATGAAGAGCCAGGTTCAATTGGTGCCGTTACGCTATGGATTGGTCGATGGCACGGCGTTGGACCCCTCGAACGAGATCCCTGTCCCGTACACACTCGGTACTCGCCCCCTGGGCATTCGCCTGCTGCGCGATGGCTGGCTCTATGTGATCGACGGTCAAAAGGGAGAACTGTCGGAGTATCGGCTCACCGATGGACTGGTCAGCGCGATGCTCTGGCAAGGGAAGGAAGTCCACACTGATGTTCGGGAACAGCCCATCAGCGAACCTGTTTTGATATTTTCCAAACGCAGTGAACTGCATATCAGCTATTCCGAAATACAGTGGACCGCAAAAAAGTGCCACCAGGTACTCAAGAGCCAATCCGAACGCAAGTTCTTCATGCAGGCGGTCGATCTGGGGCAGGCCAATTGTGAAACGGGAGGCCCCGGTTTATTGACGCCGGCCCAGGCCGAACGCTGGCTGGCCGAGGTCGCCACCGCTCGGGTCCGCAGCGAGCAAACTGCCCGGGATGAGGCGGCGGCAAAAGCACTTCAAGAGGCTGATAATGCTGAACGCCGCAAACGCGGCGAGCCGGAAGAAAAAGCGACGCTCATTCCCACCGTCAATGTCTATGGCACCCCCGAAAATGAACGCATCCCCTATTTGTGGGAAATGCCTGAACGCTTTCGTGAATCATCGATGAGCCCCCTGAGCGGTTGCATCGAGGAAGAGTACCGGCATGACGTCTTGTATTTGGTGGTGGAGGATTCCATTGGCGTCCTTCGCGACCTTGCCAACTACCAGGATCAGGTGGCCGACTGGATCGATACATGGGCCAAGGGTGGATCGCAAGAACGTGCCAACGAGCGTGATTATCTGCTGGCCTGCTATATCGAGTCGCTGACTCAATTGACCCGGGAGGAGATCGACGGGCTGGCCGACGCCAGTGACGACCCTGCCATCAAACGCATGCTCGGCGACCTGGATAACATGCAGGAGCCGGAGCAAGGTACAACACGCCAAACCATTGTCGAATACCTCAACAAAGGCGGCTTGCCCACCCCACCGAAAGGCAGTCCGGTACCGCCAGAACTGGCCAGGTTGCAAAAGGAGGCGCTGGACGACGCCATGCACATGGCCCGCTACCAAGGGTCCGCACCCGACTACACGGCATCGGGTCGAAACATCGAAGACACGGATCGTCGCTATTACACCCGTGAACACTTCAAGGAGGCGCCACAAGACTTCGTCGAGACACATTTCGAGGCCCTGCTCAAGCTCGGTAAAGAGCAAGACCGCCGAATCAAGGACGTTCTTGATGGCGCCAAGATGGGCCAACGCGGTATCAACGATCTGATCGACCGTGACGCGATGGACAGTGCGCTGTTCCAGCACCGCCAATCACTCAAGCGTTGGAACACGCTACTCGACAACATTACCGCGGATCGAACAGCCCTGCTGTGCGCCGGGCGTTTTCATAAAAGTGCCTGGTACTACGACCCCCAGAATGCCGAACAGATTGGCCAATGTTTTGCGACCGAATACGCCTGCCTGAAGGATATTTGTCGAAGCGATGAAGCCTGCGAGGTGATTCTCCAGTACCTGGAGAAAGAACCGCAATTCAGCCGCCCCATGTTTTATACGCTGCCCTACAGTCAACAGACGGCCTTGTGGGTGCAGTATGCGTTCGCGCCGGCGGCGGGCATGACGTTGTTCAACAACCTGTCCGAGTATCTGAAAAGCCTCCAGGATATCGAGAAAAACCGTTTGCCGGCCCTCGACAGGCTCCCGGACGACACCCGTGCGGTGGCCGACGCCGCGCAGCAGACCATGACCCCGGCGCTCAATCGCGGCATTGAAAAAGTGCTGGCCGACTTTGATCAGGTGCTCAAGGGGCAGCCGATGCCTGATCTTGATCAGCTCTTTCGTCGTTTACCCAAGGCGTTGCCGACGCGAATTCTCGATGCGGCAAGGCGCGAGGGCGTGACCTTTACCGTCGCATCGGAGGCCGAGAAGGCTGCGCTTGGACGCACCCTCAAGGATTTGTTCGAAGAAAAAGCCTATCTGCAAACGCTTAATCGCGAGCGCAACAAGGTAAAGCAAACGAGGGGGCACAAGTCACCCCAAGCGCAACAGCTCCAGGTTGAAATAGCCATCGCCCGCCAGCAGCTGACAGGCACCGAAGCGCGGCTGGCGGGGGCACTGAGTCCTATTGGCGACTTGCCTGGCAACAGCGTGCGGTTGTATGGGGCAACGCCCGTAAGGGCGGGCATCACGGTGGTATTTCCTCCGGCGAGCCAGCAGGAAATAGCAGGGTTGATGAAGAACTATCGGAGCGGTGTGAAGGCTGCGCCGAAATTGAATCTGATGGGGGATGGGGCGGCGTTGTTGTTGTTTGTGGTGCAGGCTTTGAATCTGCGGCAAGTGTTCGCTGAGACTTTGGCTACAAGTAAAAACCAACGAACTTGGCGACCTGCTCTGAATTCTTTCGCGGCTACGGGCGCAGCAGGCTTTGCTGCAGCTCAAGGTGTATTCGATACAGCGCTGAGCGCGCGTAGCTTAGTGTTGGCCAAAGGGCTACAGAATCACGCAGTCGCCCATGTACAGGTGCAGATGGGAAAGTTGCACATTGGTCTAGGAGTGATGACTTATGTATTCGGGCTGTTCGCTGCCGGTTCCAGCCTCAACAGTTATCAAGGTAGCTGGGAGCAAGCCGTCCGCAGCGGCAACGATGGGGCTCAGGCCGGCGCGGTCATGTCGATGGTGGGTTCAGGCGGTTTGCTGGCAAGCAATATGTATGGCCTGGGCAATACGGTCTACGCGACGGCTACGGTAATTGCGGCCAAGCAGGGGGCTGCCAGGACCGCGGCATGGGCCGCCTCCGGTGTCCGGCTATCAAGCGTTTTTTTCCGCGCGAACCTGGCCGGCGTTCTGTTTACGGCGTTGGAGTTGGGTGGAAACTATGTTTACAACTACTACAACACCAGTGCTCATGACCAATGGCTACAAAATACACCGTGGGGACAGGACGCGAGTAAACGCAAAGCGTTGAGTCTCACTGAATACCAAAACGCCTTGATCGCGATCGTACAGGCACCTTCTGTGCAGGTCGGTCGTGTTGAACATGACTCCTGGTGGAAAAACCTGCTTCTGCGAGCCAAAGTCGGCGATATCCACTTGTTGTTACCCGGGCTAGATACTGCAGCCTTCCTGGCGCCGCTGGGCGGCAAGCCCAGCCATCAATTGTGGATCGGAGCGTACCGCATCAACAAAATTCGCGTGGATAGAGCGCAGACCAGCGAACGCTGGGAAATGCTTAGCGAACCTGTCGACGCCGGACTACGCCGCGTGGACGACAATCAGATCATTCTCTGTGTCAGCTACCCGGAAGCCCGTGAGCGGATTGTCGGTAAAACGGGCGAGGAACTGATGCTGGTTGTGGCCATTCAAAGCATCCATTCCAGCGGGCTGCCGCAACAGAGAACGCACTACATTCGTCTTGACCCAAGGGGAGACGGCGCCTTCCCATCGATTGATCGAGTCCCTCCCTCGCCTCACGCCCCTCTGCTGCAAGTAGAGCCCCTGATGCTGGAGTTGGCTGCGCATGTCTAAATCCCTTGATCGCCACCCGATTGATCCGCCGGTAATGAAATTACATCGCGCAGGAGACGTCGAACCGTTTCCCTCTGGCTACACGACGTATTTGGCACCGCTACCACTACCTACAGAGGCATCACCATACAGCCCCTACGTGAGCGATCTCAACGACGCGTACCTAGACTTTGGCGGCGGCAAGCCCCAAGTATTGACATGGCAGGTGACATTGGGTGGTCCTTTTACCGCTGCGTTCTTGATGCTCGTCGGTGCTCCGGTTATCAGCGCTCTTATGGCGGCAGGCCTCGGCTACGGTCGGGATGATATGTGGGATGCGATGCAAGGCGTCTTTTTAGCTGGTTTGGAACTTGTAATCTGGATGTCTTTGCTCTGCTTGGGCGTCGGTCTCGGCGTATGTATCTATATTCACAACCAATACACCGAAGTAATCCCCACACGCTTCAACCGCCAACGCCGCGAGGTCTGCTTCATGCCCACGGGCGCGCACGCTCCGATTTTTGTACCCTGGGAATCCCTCTCCGCCTGGGTCGTCCAGGCCCAAGGCGCCACACAGTATGGTGTGACTCGCCAGTACGGCATGGGTATGGGCTTTCACTATCAAGGTGAACTGGTCAGCGTTGAATTCATGTGCGGTGGCATGCAGCTGGCGATTGCCCATTGGGAAGCCGTTCGCGCCTATATGGAATACGAAGTCCACGACCTCAAAAGCATCCAGGACCCCATGGACCTGCAAGGCCCCGACGATCCCCCCCATGAGGGCCTGCACACCTTCCGTAATGCCCGCGCCCGCCTGCACCGCAGGGTGCGTGAAAAGGAAGTCGGTTGGGTTTACGCTTTTTTCTGGTACCTCTACCACGTCATGACTTTTTGGACGCTGCCCAACCGCCTCGTCGAATGGGAAGTGAAGCGCATCGCCAGGGTCGGCCGCAAAAAACTGCCTGAGGCCATGCAGGTATGGTCGGAGTCGATCCCTGCGGATCAGTGGGCGAAGCCAAGCGACGAGTTGATTCGCCTGGGTAAACAGGTCAAAGCGCTCAAGCAACGCAGACCGCTGCGCGCGATCACCGACATTTTTGCCGAGGTTTATCGGGGCGAAAATAATGCTGCGGGTGATCCGAAACGCAAGCCCGCGCGCTCGCGAAAATGACGCAGAGCGCTAAAGTCGGCGACATCCACTTGCTGTTACCCGGGCTGGATACTGCAGCCTTCCTGGCGCCGCTGGGCGGCAAGCCCAGCCATCAATTGTGGATCGGCGCCTACCGCATCAACAAGATTCGCGTCGATAGAGCGCAGACCAGCGAACGCTGGGAAATGCTTAGCGAACCTGTCGACGCCGGACTACGCCGCGTGGACGACAATCAGATCATTCTCTGTGTCAGCTACCCGCAAGCCCGTGAGCGCATTATCGGTAAAACGGGCGAGGAATTGATGCTGGTCGTGGCCATTCGAAGCACCCATGCGAGTGGGCTGCCACAACAGAGCACGCACTACATTCGTCTAGATCCAAGGGAAAGTGGTGCCTTCCCTTCGGTTGCTCAAGTCCCACCCGCCCCTCACGCCCCTCTGCTGCGAGTAGAGCCTCTGATGCTGGAGTTGGCTGCGCATGTCTAAAACCCTTGATAGCCACCCAATTGATCCGCCGGCAATGAAACTGCACCGCGCTGGAGACGTCGAACAGTTTCCCTCTGGCTACACGACGTACATGGCACCATTACCGCTGCCTACCGACGCATCGCCCTACAGCCCTTATGTGAACGATCTCAACGACACCTACCTGGACTTTGGCGGCGGCAAGCCCCAAGTGTTTCCGTGGCAGGTAACATTAGGTATTCCTTTTACCGCTGCGTTCTTGATGCTCGTCGGTGCTCCGATTGTCGGCGCTCTTTTTGGGCTAAGCCTCGGCTACGGTCGGGATGATATTTGGGATGCGATGCAAGGTATCTTTCTAGCTGGTTTGGAACCAACCATTTGGATGTATTTGTGCGTACTGAGCATCGGTCTCGCCGTCTGGCTCTACGTCCACAATAAATACACGGAGGTCATCCCCACCCGCTTCAACCGCCAACGCCGCGAAGTCTGCTTTATGCCCACGGGAGCGGAGGCGCCACTTTTCGTACCTTGGGAATCCCTCTCCGCCTGGGTCGTCCAGGCCCAAGGCACCACACAGTATGGAGTGACTCGCCAGTACGGCATGGGCATGGGCTTTCACCATCAAGGCGAACTGGTCAGCGTTGAGTTCATGTGTGGTGGCATGCAACTGGCGATTGCCCATTGGGAAGCTGTCCGCGCCTACATGGAATACGAAGTCCACGACCTCAAAAGCATCCAGGACCCCATGGACCTGTAAGGCCCCGACGATCCGCCTCATGAAGGCCTGCACACCTTCCGCAATGCCCGCGCCCGCCTGCACCGCAGGGTGCGTGAAAAGGAAGTCGGCTGGATTCACGCCTTTTTCTGGTACCTCTACCACGTCATGACGTTCTGGACGCTGCCCAATCGCCTCGTCGAATGGGAAGTGAAGCGCATCGCCAGGGTCGGCCGCAAAAAACTGCCTGAGGCCATGCAGGCGTGGTCGGAGTCGATCCCTGAGGATCAGTGGGCCAAGCCAAGCGACGAGTTGATTCGCCTGGGTAAACAGGTCAAAGCCCTCAAGCAACGCAGACCGCTGCGCGCGATCACCGACATTTTTGCCGAGGTTTATCGGGGCGAAAATAATGCTGCGGTTGATCCTAAACGCAAGCCCGCGCGCTCGCGTAAATGACTCCGGAATGTGCTTCGCATGCCCACAACCCGCAGCATAGCCATTGCGGCAACGGTTGATCGGGCATTAATTAAAATGGCAGTAACTGTGCCCGACTCCTCAAGACCGGGCACAGGCCTCATCGCACAGTGTGCCTCTAGAACCTCTCCGCAATCCGCCGATACGGATAATCCGGCTCCCGGTAATCACCCGGCGCCTGCCGTTTGGGCAACTTCACTTTTGCCCGCGGTATTTCTTCGTAGGGAATGCTCCCCAGCACATCACTGATGATGTTCAGTCGCGCCCGGCGCTTGTCATTGGAGTTGGCGACCCGCCACGGGGCGAAATCGGTGTCGGTGGCCTCGAACATGTCGTCCCGGGCACGAGAGTAGTCGTACCAGCGGTTATAGGACTTGAGGTCCATGGGCGACAGCTTCCAGATCTTGCGTCCGTCGGTGATACGCTCCTTGAGACGCCGGGTCTGCTCTTCCTGGCTCACCTCAAGCCAGTACTTGATCAGGATGATTCCTGATTCGACCAGTGCCTGCTCGACGCGCGGCACCGAGGTGAGAAAATTGCGCACCTGCTCTTCGCTGCAGAATCCCATGACCCGCTCTACACCGGCGCGGTTGTACCAGCTGCGATCGAAGATCACCACTTCACCGGCCGCCGGCAGGTGCGGCAGATAACGTTGCACATACATCTGGCTTTTTTCCCGATCGGTCGGTGCCGGCAACGCCACCACCCGGAACACCCGTGGACTGACCCGTTCGGTCAGCGCCTTGATGGTTCCGCCCTTGCCGGCGCCATCACGGCCCTCGAAGATGATGCAAACCTTGGCGCCCGAGTGCTGCACCCACTCCTGCAACTTGACCATTTCGACATGCAAGCGCGCCAGTTCCTCGAGATACACCTTGTTCTTGAGCTTGTCGCCTTCAGCCGGTTTGTTTTTCGATGCAGCCTTCTTCTTTGCCATGCCCGTTACCTCCTTCAATGCGTCACACAGCGGTCGGAGTGCGCCCGGCCGCGTTCATTCAGCGTCTGCTGCGCTGGTAATGTTCAACCGCCTGCTCCAGGTTCAGGAACATGCGCGCTTCGCCCAGCGTATGGCCCAGCGGTGCCTTGATGACCATGTCCCATACACTCGGGTTCATGCCTACCAACCACAGTGAAATGCCTTTCTCGCTCATGCGCTGCTCCGCGCTGGTGAGCATTTTCAGGGCGGTGTATTCCAGGTCGAACACACTGCGCAGGTCCAGGACCACGACTTTGGGTGTCGCCCTGTCAATCAACGGCCGGATCTTCTCGGCGATGCGCTCGGCATTGGCGAAGAAGATCCGCCCCTCGGGCCTGAGCAACAACAGCCCGTCAAAGCGCTCGTCGTCTGTGTTGCCAGTGGACTGCGGGCGATAGACGTTGGTGCCGGGCTTGCGTCCCAGGACGTGCACCGGTGGGTCCGAGACCTGATAGGCCAGGGCCAGCAGCGAGACGATGATCGCCACGACGATCCCTTGCAGCGTGCCCAGCAGCATCACGCCGATCATCGCCACCACGGCCCAGGCAAACTCGGTACGACGCACCGACAGGATCTCGCGAAACTCCGCCGGCTCGATCAGGCCCACCGAGTACACAATCACCACGGCAGCGAGCGTGGCGTTGGGCATCAGGCCAATGAGCGGCGCCAGCAGTAGGCAAGTGCCCAATGCCAGTGCCGCGGTGACCAGTGCGGCCAATTGCGAACGCGCGCCGGCCAGGCGGTTCACCGCCGTTTGGGTAGTCCCGCCACCGGCGACCATGGCCCCAAGAAACGCCCCGCCGATGTTGGCAACACCGGTGGCCAGCAGCTCACGATTGGGCTGTGGCGCGGGCTCGTCACTGCGGGCGAACGCGCGCCCCGCCGCGATGGTTTCGGTGAAGCTCATCAGCGCGATACCCATCGCCGAAGGCCACAGGGTTTCGGCCATCGACCATGCCGGCAGGGTCGGTGCTGGCAATCCGATTGGCACCAGGCCAACGGCGGACACACCAAAGCTTTCCAGGCCCAGCAGGCTCATGGCGATGATGCCCAGCGCCACCGCGATCAAGGGTGCGGGCATTCGCGGGGTAAATCGCTTCATGCCGACCAGCAGCAAGACCATGAACACGCCGACCGCCACGGTTGGCAGCGAGGCATGGCCGACACTCTGGACAGTGGCCACCAGGTTGTGCAGGAAGCCACCTTTTTCGATGTGAGTACCCAGCAGCTTGGGCAACTGGTCGAGCACGATGACCACGCCGATGCCGGCCTTGAAACCCACCAGCACCGGCTCGGAAATGAAATTGGCGACGAAGCCCAGGCGCAGCAACCCCGCGACGATCAGGATCGCGCCCACCATCAGCGCCAGCGTGGCGGAACCCGCCAGCAAGGTCGCGGCATCGCCATCGGGGCTGATCTGGCCCAACGCGGAGCCGGCGAGAATGGCCAGGGTGGTTGTGGTGCTGACACTGAGCGGGCGCGAGGAACCGAGCACGGCATAGATCACCATCGGCACCAGCACCGTGTACAGCCCGACCTGCACCGGCAGGCCGGCAATGGTGGCGTACGCCAGCGCCTTGGGAATGACCACAGCCGCCGCTGTCAGCCCGGCGACCACATCGCCGCGCAGCCAGTCCGGCCGATAGCTGTCGAGCCACTCCGGGATCAACAGGCTGCGCACGGTACCCCGCGGTGGAGTGCCTGGAATCCGCTCTTGCGGATCGCTGCCTTGTTGATTCATCAGTCACTCCAGTCGCAAATCGTCCATGCGGATGATGAGTGGGCTCAACTGACCGCACAATCCATTAACTGCACGCGTAACCACGGCAAACCTTCATCGGCATTCAAGCGCGTGTGCCAGCAGGCAATCCGCTCAGGCTCGGCCAGTTACAAATGTAGTCGGTTTGCACGACTACGCCGCCCTATGGCTGGAGAAGGGGACAGACACCCCACCATCACCGCTCAAAAATGGAAAGCCTTATATGGACGACGCCATGAAAGCGATTAATGAGCTATACCCGCTAATTCCCCCCATTGCAGTTCTTCAACTCAGGAGTTTGGCAATGAAGCTCAAAACCTCTCTGGCAGCACTCATGGTTGCGGCAAGCCTTTTCGGCTGCACCACTTCCCCGAACCACGGCGTGAACGTCACGTTGGTCGCCACCCGGCAAAATGCCGGTCAGATCGGCACCGTCACCTTGACCGACTGGGACAAGAAAACCGGGCTCAGTTTCTTCATCAGCGGTGCTCCAACCGGGGTTACCCTGCCCCTGCGGCTTTACTCGTTCATCAATAACGGCAGCTGCGAGCAACCCGGGTCAGTCGCCTACGCGATGAACGACACCGTCAACACCGAACGCCAACCCGTACGCGGCTGGTCGTTCACCAGAACCGCGCCTGTGCCCTTGCAAACCCTGCTTGACGGCAAGTATTCGGTGGTCGTGCGAACGGCGTCGACCGATGGCAACGTCGATATCTTTTGCGGGGATATCAAGGCAACAGAGCCGGTGAAATAGCCGCGGCCATTGTAGGCCAGCCCACGCCCCGGCACCGCTCGTGCCACTCGTTGTGCAGTGCGAGCGGTGGCGTCGGGTGAACGGAAACGGGGGCGGCAACAACCAGTAACAAACCTGTCATTACTCACTGATAACGTCCTAGCGCTTTCCCGAACCGCATCCGTTCGATCTCCGACCGGCAGTTCCCCGTACCGGGCTTTGCCCATCCGCTCAAGGTGACACTTCAGGTGTACTCAAGCACGACGCGCAAGCAAATCATCATCAGATCCAACGACATGAACTGCGACGACTTTGGCGCGCTGTTCTCGAACCTGTTCGGCAACCTTTATCCCGACTCTCCACCGCACCCGAAAAACATCGACATCGGCGGGGTCTACGGCAGGCACGAAGGTGTCAGTTTTCGTCGCATGCACTTTCATGGCGACTTCACGGTGGCGTTTCCCGTCCCCCTTGATGAGATAACCTTCGTCATTCCCACCGCTGGCAAGATCATCTTCAACCACATCACCGAGTCGGTAGGCCTGGCGCAGATCGGCCTGGCCATCGACAAGGCCGAGGTCCGCTCGGCGCGCTTTGTCGACAATCATGCGCAGCACGGGATTTCCATCAGCCGGGCGCTGATCACCGAACGGCTGTCGATGTTGCTGGGCAAGCCGATCCTGCAAAAAGTCTGTTTCGAGCCCGTGGTGGATCTGAGCGTGCCAGCTTTACAGGGCATCAAGGCGCTGGTGGACATGGCCACCGGAACCGAGTTCGACCTGCTGATCAATACGGGCTCGCTGATGCCTTCACGCCTTCGCGAAATGTTGGTCGACGCGGTGCTCGAAACCTGGCCGCACAACTTCACCGAAGCCCTGCGGCGCCCTTCCCCACTGATCGCGCCGCGGCATGTGAAGCTGGCCGTCGAGTACATTCAGGAACACCCCGACCACCTGGCCAGCGGCACCGAACTGGCGCAATTGAGCAACGTCAGCCTGCGCGCATTGCAGGAGGGTTTTCAGCGTTTCATGGGCACTTCGATCGTTGCCTATCAGCGCCAGGTACGCCTGGAGCGCGCCTTTACCGCACTGTCCCAGGGTGTCTCGCCTTCGGTGACAGACGTGGCCCTGCAACACGGCTTCAGCAATGTCGGGCGGTTTTGCCAGTATTTCCAGAGTGCCTACGGTATCAGTCCCGCAGATGTGAGAAAGGGGGTGCGAACGCGGCCAATGGCGACCAATTGAGAAATTGTGGGAGCGAGCCAGTTCGCGATGCTGTAGTTACATTCAACATCTATGTCGACTGACACGGCCTCTTCGCGAGCAAGCCCGCTCCCACAGGGTTTTGCGCTTGCCACATGATCCGGGCACGACACACAACCTGTGGGAGCGGGCTTGCCCGCGAAGGGGCCGGAACTGTCAGGTCACTATCACAGGCCGCCCCCACAGATTGCCTTAACTGTTCGTCAGAACAGATAACTGGCCTTCAGGCCGCCATTGAAGCCGTGGCTGTCACCGCCACCGCTGGCGCCGATTTGCGCACCCACGCTCCATGGACCCAGGTTGCCCATGACATTGACGCCACCGGTGAACTGGTCACGGTTGTCGAAGGCGGCTTGCTGCTCAATGTCCAGGCCCAGCAGGTGCCCTTCGCTGTCGATGTCCTGATCGCCCAACACATGCTCGTAGCCCACCTGCACGCCCGGCACCACTTGCCAGGCGCCCAGGGCGACCGGTGCAAATGTTGCGTTGAGGTTGGCCACCGCGCTCTTGCGGGTCTCGTGGATGCCGTCGACGTCCAGCGCCAGCTCGCTGCCTTTCTCCTGAAAACCCGACAGGTTGACGTGGCTGACCCGCACACCGAGGCTCGGCTCGAGGGTCACGCCGCTCACCGGAACCCGATAACCCAGTGCCAGGGTCGCGCCGGTCAGGTTGCCATGGCTGTCACCCTTGGCCGTACCCAGACCACCGCCAAGTTCGCGCTTGCTCTCGTAATCGAGATAGCCGGCGCTGGCGTTGGCATCCACAAACAGGCCGCGCTCCAGACCGTTCGGGGCAAAGCGTGCGCCAACGTTGAAGAAAGTCAGGTCGGTATCGGCCTCGCCACCTGCGCCACCGACATTGCCGCTGCTGTAGCCGAAACCGGCATGGGCGCTGAGCTGTTCGGAAAAGCGCTGGGTCAGGCCAATCATCATGCCCTGGCTATGCTCGTTGCTGCTGGAAGCCTGGGACGAGCCGTCGGTACCCAGGTACCCCGCCAGGGCGGTGCTCCACAGGCGGTATTGCCCGGCCTTGAGGTCGATGCCGCTGGTGAACGGCGCGGCAGCCTGTTCGATCATCGCGCCCTGGCGCAGCAGATAGCTGGCAGCGTCGGCGTGCACCTGACCGCCGACAGTAGACTCGACGCCGCCGAGGCTGCCCGCATCGATGGCCGACTGCAGGTAGTAGTTGTAGGCGCTGTAGGTGCCCGACAGGCTGCTGTTCTGCAGTTGTTGCAACAACTGTGCGCCGGCCGCGGCGTTGCCGGCCAGGTCCGCCGCGCCAGGCAGGCTGTTGTAGAACACCATCTTGCCGCGCAGCACGTAGAGGGTTTCCTGGGACAGGCCGAGGCCTTCCTTGAGGTAGTTATCCATCGTGCCGTACTGCGCGGTCACCTCGTCGAGGCCGGCCTGCAGGTAACTGGCCTCCACGCCGATCAGCGGTCCATAGATGGTCGCCATGCCCGGTGGCATCGCCGCCAGGGTCGCCTTGATACGCGCGGCCGTGTAGTCGTTGGTGGCCAGGTAGTTACTCATGATGGTGGCATCGTCGACCCCGGCGATGCTTTGCAGCACGGCGGCGGTCCAGCCCGTACGGTCCTTGCCGGCGGTGCAATGGAACAACGCGGCGCCGTCGACCGTGGCCAGCTCATTGAACAGCTGGTTGAATTCGCTGCGCATCCCCGGGTTCCTGACGAAATCGCGGTTGGTGTCCTGCATCATCGCGGTGGCTTCGGCGGCGCTGTGGAACGCGACGTTGGTGACGTTCGCGCCAGAGGTGGAGCCGCCGATGATGTCGATGTTGGTGTAGCTCGCGCCCGTGAGCATCGTGTCAGGCGTGGCGGCGATCTCGACGGGCGTGCGCAGGTCGTAGACCGCCTTGATGCCCAGGCCGTTCAGGGTCGCCAGATCCGCCGTCGACGGGGTCAGCGCGTTGGAGCGATAAAACACCCCGCCACGCAGCGTGCCGTCATTGGCCGTGGTGTATGCCGTTGTAAGGCCGGCAACGTCGCGGAAGTTGTCGATGCTCTTCAGGCGTGGCGTGTTGAGGGAGACAGTCTCGGCAGCCTGGGCGGCGGCGATGGACAGGCTCAAAACAGACAGCGAACAAACAAGTCGTTGGAACACAGTGCAGCCTCATTGGAATAGCGTTGGGCTGACTAATATCTACGCTGAATGGGCGCTGAACATGACAAAAAACCCGCGAACGCAAATCACTGCGCGATGTGTCCGGGTGGCTCGTTTTCTGTCCGTGTAACGCCCGTTGTGCAGCCAGTTTTGGTGCTGCAAATGAACGCAGTGCCGGGTGAGAGCCAGGGGCGAAATGGCGAAACAAGGAAAACGGCCCTTTACAGGTTAATCAAACGCACCGTTGAGAATTTCATAAACCAGCCCGGTGGCCAGCGCAACCAGGATCAGATCCGTGCCGACTTGCTGCCACTCGTAACCGTCATAGTGGGGCAGCCTGCCGACCAGTCGGCCATCCAGCTTTTTGGCAATGCCCGGTGGAAGGGGCTTGCCTCGGGCAAGGTTCTTTTGAATACCTGGTGGCAAGGCAGGCCCGGGGCTCCAGTAGCCCGTATTCACGCCAATGATCTCGAGCACGCTACCGCGATTGATGCTCGGGCCATTGCTCCAGTCGCCGCCGCCGGAATTCTTGTTTTTGTTGCCATGACTCCCCTGGTTGCCATGGCTTGCCTTGCCGTTGCCCTGGCCGTTACCGGGATCAGCCAGCGCAGTCACCGGGCCACTGACCAGGGCCAGGCAGGTGATTGCTGCAATCAACGATCGAGACTTGAACATGAGTCGTTCCTTCGTGGCGGGGATGTTCCCTGAAATTTAGACGCTGTTGACGAAGTTGGTTCCGTCGAGTCAGCAAACGCCAAACCGTCTACGCTCTTCCGATCGAAGCCTTGCAGGCGTTTAGCGAAGGATGGGGCTAGTCGATTGCATTCAACTCACTGCGCCTCCCTGGAGACATCACCATGATCCGCCCCCTGATGATCGCCCTCACCCTGCTCGGCTCAAGCGTTGCGGCGCACGCCGATGTCACGCCGTTCCCGGCGTCTTTTCACACCCAGGACATCGCCGTCGATGGCGTCACGATGCACGTGCGCGTCGGCGGCAAGGGTCCGGCGGTGGTGCTGTTGCACGGCTTTGGCGACACCGGCGACATGTGGGCACCACTGGCGGCCGACCTGGCGCGGGACCACACCGTGGTGGTGCCGGACCTGCGCGGCATGGGCTTGTCGTCGATCCCGCAAAGCGGCTACGACAAGAAGACTCAAGCCGCCGACATCCGTGGCGTGTTGAATACGTTGAAGATCGAACACTCGGTGGTCGTCGGCCACGACATCGGCACCATGGTCGCCTTCGCCTATGCCTCGCGCTACCCGGAACGCACCGACCGCCTGGTGGTGATGGATGCGCCAGTGCCGGGCATCCCGCCGTGGAACGACATCGTGCGCTCACCAATGCTGTGGCACTTCGACTTCGGCGGCGCCGACATGGAACGCCTGGTCGCCGGGCGTGAACGCATTTACCTCGACCGATTCTGGAACGAATTCGCCGGCACCCCGGCCAAGGTCGACGAAGGCACCCGCCAGCACTACGCCAAACTCTACGCCCGCCCCGGCGCCATGCACGCCGCCTTCGCCCAGTTCCGCAGCATTCGCCAGGATGCCGTGGACAACGAGGCATCGATGGCGAAAAAACTGAGCATGCCGGTGCTGGCGGTCGGGGGCGAGAAATCCTTCGGGGCCAATGAAGCCATCGTGATGCGCAATGCCGCGGACAAGGTCACGGAAGTGGTGATTCCGGGAGCTGGGCATTGGCTGATGGAGGAAGCGCCGACGCAGACGATTGCGGCGATTCGTGGGTTTATGACGCAGTGAAGGCGCATCCCTGGCATCCGAAAAACATGTAGGAATTTACCGCCCGTGGCGAGGGAGCTTGCTCCCGCTGGGCTGCGAAGCAGTCCTCATCTATTGCAACTCATTTCCTCAGACACACCGCAGTGCCCGGTTTTACGGCGGCAGAGCCGCCGAACGGGAGCAAGCTCCCTCGCCACAGAGGTAATTTGGCGTCCTACAGGCCGGTTGCAGCCGTCGAAATCGATGCCTAATGTGCGCCCGTCGCTGACTTGAATTGGCGATAGGGTTTCGCAGCCCTGTAGATACGTGTAGTAACCTTGCAGCCCACCAAACCACTGACGGTCGCATCTGCGCCCGCATGTCGTTTTATGGTGGCTGTGTGTGGGAGATCTTCGGGTCTGCCGGGTTCCTCGTATCCTCGGTCTGCGAACCCGCACATAGCTACCACCCCATTCGATTCGCAGCGACCGGGAGTAGCTCTTCTTTCAGATACGAGGAAGTTTTACTTATGGATGCTAACAATCCGCAACGCCGCTTCACCCCCATGAAACAAATCGCCACCAGCTACCCCGTCCTTCTCATCGACAGCGACGCCCCGCTACGCGATCTCCACAACTGCGCCGCCGAACGCCTCAACGCCGTCCTCCAATACCTCAACCTCATGGCCTGCACCAGCCTCCCCGACTACGCCGAAAACGACATCAACACCGTCACGAACATTTCGCGGATTCTGCTTCAGGATGTGCGGGACGTGTTTGGGGTGATCGAGCGGCGGGGGTTTGAGGTGTCCAAGGCGCAGTAAGCGAATTCCAGCCGTAAAAAAACCCGCATTAATGCGGGTTTTTATAGCCTGATCCTGGTGGACTCTGTCTGGAAGAGCCGATTGTTCGGCCTGACAAAGCGCCACCGGGGCAGGCCCTATTAGAAGTTCGCCGGCGTGTTCGCGCTGATGATTTCCGCCTCATCCGCCCCTATATTGCGAAACCGGTGCGGCAAGGTCGTCGGGAAGTAATAGCCATCCCCGGCGTTCAGCACGCTGACCTGGCCATCCACGGTCAACTCCACGGTGCCACGTGTCACCAGCCCGCACTCTTCGCCTTCGGAGTGCACGATCGGCTCTTCGCCGGAACTGGCGCCCGGCGCGTATTGCTCGCGCAGCAGGCGCATCTGCCGGCTTGGTACGGAGGCGCCGATCAGCAGCAGGCGCAGGCCGTGGCGACCGAGGTCGGGCTGTTCGCTGGCGCGGAAGACGTATTGGTGTTCGCGGGGTGGCTGATCGAAGGTGAAGAAGTCGGCCAGGGACATGGGGATGCCCTCCAGCAGTTTCTTCAGGGAGCTGACGGAAGGACTGACCCGATTCTGTTCGATCAGGGAGATGGTTGCATTGGTGACGCCGCTACGCCGGGCCAGCTCGCGCTGGGACAGTTTGTAGCTTTCGCGTACTAATTTGAGTCGTGAGCCCGTGTCCATGACAGCCTTATGTGCGTACCGCGTAAGGGTAATGGGGGTGGAGAGCAGGCGCGGATCACGCCGTTTTCCGGTCCCGGAAACGTGAAAGGCGGCTATTAAATCACGTTTGTTCGTAATGCTCAGCAGGTTCGATAGACGGCAGAAAAAAACCACCTGTGGGAGCGGGCTTGCTCGCGAAAGCGGTGTGTCAGGCGACATCGATTTTGGCTGATATGACCTCTTCGCCAGCAAACTGGCTCCTACAGGGAACTGCGGTGTTTCAGATAAAAAACCGGCGGTTCCTGTTACACAGAAACCGTCGGCGAGGTAAAGCTTAGATGCCGAAACGGTCGCGCAGCGAGTAGTACACGGCGCCGAGGGCGGTCAGCGGCGCCGAGAAGGTGCGCCCGCCGATCATCGGCATGTGCGGCAAGGAGGCAAACGCGTCGAAGCGCTCGGCATCGCCACGGATCATTTCCGAGATCAGTTTGCCGGCCAGGTGCGAGCAGGTAACGCCGTGACCGCTGTAGCCTTGCATGTAGTAGGCGTTTTTCTCGATACGGCCGAATTGCGGCATGCGTGACATGGTCAGCAGGAAGTTGCCGGTCCAGCGGTAGTCGATCTTCACGTCCTTCAATTGCGGGAAGGTCTTGAGGATTTTCGGGCGGATCAGTTGTTCGATGTCGTCCGGCTCGCGTGCACCGTAGACCACGCCACCGCCGTACAGCAGGCGGTTGTCGGCAGTCAGGCGGTAGTAGTCGAGCAGGTAGTTGCAGTCTTCGACGCAGTAGTTGTTCTTGATCAGGCTATGCGCTTGCTGCTCCGACAACGGCTCGGTGACGACGATCTGCGAACCGCACGGCATGCTCTTGCTGGTCACGCGGTTGTCCAGGCCCTGCGGCAGGTAGGCGTTACCGGCGATCAGCAGGTACTTGGCCTTCACCACGCCTTTTGCAGTGCGCACGGTGATCGGCTCGCCGTAGGTGATTTCCACCGCTGCCGATTGCTCGTAGATCTTGCCACCCAGGCCGATGATCGCCGAGGCTTCGCCGAGGGCCAGGTTCAGCGGGTGAATGTGGCCGCCCTGCATGTCCAGCAGGCCGCCGACGTAGGCGTCGGAGCCGACTTCGCGCTTGATGTCGGCCGCGTCGAGCATTTTCAGGTTCTTGTTGCCGTAGCGTTCCCAGCTCTTCTTCTGCTCGGCCAGGCCCTTGAGCTGCTTCTTGTTCATCGCCGCGAAGATACCGCCGGGACGGTAGTCGCACTGGATGTCGTAGTGCTGTATGCGCTGACGGATGATGTCGGCGCCTTCGAAAATCATGCTGCCGAGGACTTCGGCGGTCTTGTCGCCGTAGCGCTCTTCGATGACATCGACGTCACGGCTGTAGGAGTTGACCAGTTGACCGCCATTGCGACCGCTGGCGCCGAAGCCGACCTTGGCCGCTTCGAGCACGGTCACGCTGTAGCCCGCTTCGGCGAGGAACAGGGCCGAGGACAGGCCAGTGTAGCCGGCACCGATCACGCAGACGTCGCAGTCCACCGCCCCTTCCAGCACCGGGAAATCGCCGGTGAAGTTGCGGGTGGCGGCGTAGTAGCTGTTTACATGCTGTTGCTTGGTAGCGCTGTGTTTCATAAATTTCTCCGATGGCCGCCGCAAGTTGCCGGCGACCGCCGCTTTATTGTTATTAGAGCTTGATCCAGGTCGCTTTGAGTTCGGTGTACTTGTCGAACGCGTGCAGCGATTTGTCCCGACCGTTACCCGACTGCTTGAACCCGCCGAACGGTGCGGTCATGTCGCCGCCGTCGTACTGGTTGACCCAGACGCTGCCGGCGCGCAAGGCACGGGCGAAGGTATGGGCCTTGCTCAGGTTGCTGGTCCAAACCCCGGCGGCCAGGCCGTAGATGCTGTCGTTGGCAATCGCCAAAGCTTCTTCAGTCGTGTCGAAGGTGATGACCGACAGCACCGGGCCGAAGATTTCTTCCTGGGCGATGGTCATGGCGTTGGTCACACCGTCGAAAATCGTCGGTTCCACGTACTGGCCACCGGTATCTTCGAGGGTGCGGCTGCCGCCGGCGATCAACTGAGCGCCCTGCTCTTTGCCGATCCCGATATAGCGCAGCACGTTGTCCAGTTGACGCTGGTCGACGACCGCGCCGACCGTGGTCGCAGGATCGAGCGCATGCCCTGGTTTCCACGCTTGCAGTGCTTCGACCAACAGCGGAATGAATTGCTCGCGGATCGAACGTTCAACCAGCAAGCGCGAACCGGCGGTGCAGACTTCGCCCTGGTTGAAGGCAATGGCACCGGCCGCGGCTTGTGCAGCGGCGCGCAGGTCCGGCGCATCGGCGAACACCACGTTCGCGCTCTTGCCGCCCGCTTCAGCCCAGACGCGTTTCATGTTGCTTTGCCCGGCGTAGATCATCAGCTGCTTGGCGATCGCCGTGGAGCCGGTGAAGGCCAGCACGTCGACGTCCATGTGCAACGCCAGCGCCTTGCCCACGGTGTGGCCGTAGCCCGGCAGGACGTTGAACACGCCTTTCGGGATGCCGGCATCCAGTGCCAGCTGGGCGATGCGGATCGCCGTCAGCGGCGACTTTTCCGAAGGCTTGAGGATGAACGAGTTGCCCATCGCCAGGGCCGGGGCGAATTTCCAGCTGGCCATGATCAGCGGGAAGTTCCACGGCACGATGGCCGCGACCACGCCGGCCGCTTCGCGCGTCACCAGGCCCAACTGGTCCTGGGGCGTGGCGGCGACTTCGTCGTAGATCTTGTCGATGGCTTCGGCGGTCCAGCGGATCGCGTTGGCGGTCGCCGGAATGTCGATGCTCATGGAGTCGCTGATCGGCTTGCCCATGTCGAGGGTTTCGAGCAGGGCCAGTTCTTCCTGGTTGGCCAGGATCAGATCGGCGAAACGGATCAGGATGCGCTTGCGCTCGGCCGGGGCCAGGTTGGCCCAGACGCCGGATTCGAACGCGCGGCGCGCGACGGCGACTGCCGCATTGGCGTCGGCCTCATCGGTGCTGGCGACGTTGGCCAGGAAACGGCCGTCCACCGGGCTCAGGCATTCGAACGTGGTGCCACTGGCGGCCGCGCAGTATTGGCCGTCAATGAATGCGCGACCTTCGATTGTTAGGGACTGGAAGCGCTGCTCCCAATCGCTGCGAGTGTTTGTCATTGTTGTGACTCGACGCAGGGGAATAGGTGATCGTCGGGCTGAAGCCCGTCAGTTCAAGTTCTGAAATGCAATCCCTGTGGGAGCGGGCTTGCTCGCGAAGGCGTCGGCACATTCAATATCGATGTCACCTGACACACCGCTTTCGCGAGCAAGCCCGCTCCCACATTTGATTGTGTTGAACCAACCAATCAGACGGTATGCAAGTACCAGTTGTACTCAAGGTCCGAGATGGAGTTCTCGAACTCGGCCAGCTCGCTTTCCTTGCACGCCACGAACACGTCGATGTACAGCGGGTCGATGTACCTGGCCATGACTTCGCTGTCGTCCAGCTCGCGCAGGGCATCGCGCAGGTTGTTCGGCAGGCTCTGCTCGTTCTGCTCGTAGCTGTTGCCTTCCACCGGTGCGCCCGGTTCGATCTGGTTGGTCAGGCCGTGGTGCACGCCGGCCAATACCGACGCCATCAGCAGGTACGGGTTGGCATCGGCGCCCGCTACGCGGTGTTCGATGCGCACCGAGTCTGGCGAACCGGTCGGCACACGCACGGCTACGGTGCGGTTGTCGATGCCCCAGCTCGGCGAGTTCGGCACGTAGAACTGTGCGCCGAAACGACGGTACGAGTTGACGTTCGGGCAGAGGAACGCCATCTGCGCCGGCAGGGTCTCGAGCACACCGCCGATCGCGTGTCGCAGTGCGGCGTTCTGCTCGGGATCCTCGCTGGCAAAGATGTTGTTGCCTTCTTTGTCGAGAATCGAAATGTGCACGTGCAGACCGTTACCTGCCTGGCCCGGATACGGCTTGGCCATGAAGGTGGTGTCCATCTCGTGGTCGTAGGCGATGTTCTTCACCAGACGCTTGAGCAGGACCGCGTAGTCGCACGCCTTGATCGGGTCAGCCACGTGGTGCAGGTTGACTTCGAACTGCGCCGGGGCGCTTTCCTTGACGATGGCGTCAGCCGGGATGCCCTGCTCTTTCGCGCCTTCGAGGATGTCTTGCAGGCAATCGACGTATTCGTCGAGATCGTCGATCAGGTACACCTGGGTCGACATCGGACGCTTGCCGGATACCGGCGAACGTGGCGATTGCGGACGACCGTTCACGTTGTCCTGGTCGATCAGGTAGAACTCCAGCTCGAACGCGGCGCAGATGGTCAGGCCCATGTCGTCGAACTTGCGCACGACATTGGCCAGCACTTCACGCGGGTCGGCGAAGAATGGCTGGCCTTCTAGTTCGTGCATGGTCATCAGCAGTTGCGCGGTCGGGCGCTTCTGCCAGGGTTCGATGCTCAGGGTTCCGGGGATCGGGTAGCAGATCCGGTCGGAGTCGCCGATGTCCAGACCCAGGCCGGTGCTTTCCACCGTGGAGCCATTGATGTCCAGAGCAAACAGGGACGCCGGCAGGTTAATGCCTTTCTCGTAAACCTTATGAAGACTGGTGCGCTCGATGCGCTTGCCGCGCACCACACCGTTCATATCCGCAATCAGAAGGTCGACGTACAAAACCTCAGGATATTTCTTAAGGAATGCGTTTGCTTCGTTGAGTTGAACGGTACGCAGGGGGACCGACATGTTGCACCTATTTAGCTGTTAATTATTATGTTCACTGCCCTTTCACGAGCCCAGTCAATCCGAAAGGCAAAGTGAAGTCAATAGCGAACACCTGGCCTTTCAGCGTTTATTTTCGGGCACTTCAGAGGCACGAGAGTGCCAGATACTCCCAAAAACGCCCGTAATTCCTGAAGATCGGACGTGCGGCGTTTAGAATTTTTTACATGAGAGTTGTTAATTAAAATCAACAAGGCTAAGCTCCAGAAAAGCTCGTTCAAGTGTCAAACTTCGAGGTGATAAAAATGGCATTCAAGCCATTGATCGGCGTTACTGCGTGCGTCAAACAGATTGGCCTGCACCCCTACCACATCAGCGGCGACAAGTACTTGCGTGCTGTCAGCGTTGCGGCGCTGGGGCTGCCTGTCGTTATTCCTTCTTTGGCTGAACTGACCGAAATCGATGACCTGCTGGGGCAGCTCGACGGTCTGTTGCTGACCGGCTCGCCGTCGAACGTGGAACCCTTCCACTATCAAGGCCCCGACAGCGCCCCCGGGACGGAGCACGATCCGCAACGGGACCGCACCACCCTGCCGCTGATCCGCGCGGCCATCGCTGCCGGTGTTCCGGTCCTCGGCATCTGCCGAGGCTTCCAGGAAATGAACGTGGCGTTCGGTGGCAGCCTGCATCAGAAAGTCCATGAGCTGCCGGGCTTCCTCGATCACCGTGAAGCCAACCACCCGGAGCTGGCCGTGCAATACGCACCGGCCCATGCGGTGAATGTGCAGCAAGGTGGCGTGTTCGAAGCGCTGGACCTGCCTGCGGTGTTCCAGGTCAACTCGATTCACAGCCAGGGCATCGACCGCCTCGCGCCCGGCCTGCGCGCCGAAGCCGTCGCCCCCGATGGCCTGATCGAGGCGGTCTCGGTCGAGCACAGCAAGGCGTTTGCCCTCGGCGTGCAATGGCATCCGGAATGGCAAGTGCTGGATAACCCTCCTTACTTGAGTATTTTCCAGGCGTTCGGCGAAGCCTGCCGGCAACGGGCGGCGCTGCGTCACTCGAGCTGACGACCCAAACCCACATTCAACGATTGACTGCCCACGCGAGCGGGCAGGCGCTTTTGCGCGTCCCGCTCGCCAGAACAACACACTGCGATAACAACAAGTACTACCAGGCAGCCAGGACGGCGGCGCCGAATTAACCCGGGACGGGAAACGCAATTCCCTGTAGGAGCGAGCCTGCTCGCGATGGATGTCCGGACACCGCGGGCATTCAGACTGCCAGCGTCATCGTTGGCGACCATCGCGAGCAGGCTCGCTCCTACAGAGAGGCAGCGTTGACTCCGGGTTTGCAATCCACTATTAAGCCGGGCCGTGTTGGCCGGGCGACTGAAACCTGTTGGGAGTTTCACATGGCAAACGCCTCCAGCATCTACAGGAAGGCAATTGAAGGTCACCAGGCACCGAAGAAGGTGTTGGTGAAAGTCGATCGCGTCACCAAGAAATTCGACGAAACCACCGCTGTGGACGATGTGTCCCTGGAAATCCACCAGGGTGAAATCTTCGCCCTGCTCGGCGGTTCCGGTTCCGGTAAATCGACGCTGCTGCGCATGCTCGCCGGCTTCGAGCGCCCGACCGAAGGCCGGATTCTGCTCGACGGCGTCGACATCACCGACATGCCGCCGTACGAACGACCGATCAACATGATGTTCCAGTCCTATGCCCTGTTCCCGCACATGACCGTGGCGCAGAACATCGCTTTCGGCCTCAAGCAGGACCGTTTGCCAGCGGCCGAAATCGACGCCCGTGTGCAGGAGATGCTGCGCCTGGTGCACATGACTCAATACGCCAAGCGCAAGCCGCACCAACTGTCCGGCGGCCAGCGTCAGCGCGTGGCCCTGGCCCGTTCCCTGGCCAAGCGTCCGAAGTTGCTGCTGCTCGACGAACCGATGGGCGCACTGGATAAGAAGCTGCGTTCGCAGATGCAGCTTGAACTTGTCGAGATCATCGAGCGTGTCGGCGTGACCTGCGTGATGGTGACCCACGACCAGGAAGAGGCCATGACCATGGCCGAGCGCATCGCGATCATGCACCTGGGCTGGATCGCCCAGATCGGCAGCCCGGTCGACATCTATGAAGCACCGGTCAGCCGCATGGTCTGCGAATTCATCGGCAACGTGAACGCCTTCGACGGCACCGTGGTCGAGGACCTGGAAGGCCACGCGATCATCCATAGCCCGGACCTTGAGCAGAAAATCTACGTCGGTCACGGCGTCAGCACCTCGGTGCAGGACAAGTCGATCACCTACGCGATCCGCCCGGAAAAACTGCTGGTCAGCACTATCAAGCCAGACAACCGCTACAACTGGTCCAGCGGCAAGGTGCATGACATCGCCTACCTCGGCGGCCACTCGGTGTTCTACGTCGAACTGCCTGGCGGCAAGATCGTCCAGTCGTTCATGGCCAACGCCGAACGCCGTGGCGCACGTCCGACCTGGGACGATCAGGTCTACGTGTGGTGGGAAGACGACAGCGGCGTGGTACTGCGCGCATGAAAACCTTCAATCAGCAATTCCTGAGACTGGTCCCCAGCGGGCGCAAGCTCGTCATCGGGATTCCCTTCATCTGGCTGTTCCTGTTCTTCATGTTGCCGTTCTTCCTGGTGATGAAGATCAGCTTCTCGGAAGCGGCCCTGGCCATTCCGCCCTACTCGGAGATCTACACCTACGCCGAGCAGAAATTCCAGCTGCTGCTCAACATCGGCAACTACACCCTGCTGGGCCAGGACGAGCTGTACCTGTCCGCCTACCTGGGTTCGTTGAAGGTCGCGTTTTTCAGCACGCTGATGTGTCTGGTGATCGGCTTCCCGATGGCCTACGCCATCACCAAGGCCAGCAAGGAAACGCAGAACGTCCTGATGCTGTTGATCATGATGCCGACCTGGACCGCGATCCTGATCCGCGTTTATGCGTGGATGGGCATCCTCAGCAACAACGGCCTGCTCAACGCGTTCCTGATGTGGACCGGGCTGACGTCGCACCCGATCGAGATCCTCAACACCAACACCGCCGTGTACATCGGGGTCGTCTACGCCTACCTGCCGTTCATGGTGCTGCCGTTGTACGCCAACCTGGTCAAGCACGACCAGAGCCTGCTGGAAGCCGCATCGGACCTGGGTTCGAGCACCTTCAACAGCTTCTGGAAAATCACCGTGCCGCTGGCCAAGAACGGCATCATCGCCGGCTGCATGCTGGTGTTCATTCCGGTGGTCGGTGAGTTCGTGATTCCGGAACTGCTGGGCGGCCCGGAAACCCTGATGATCGGCCGTGTGTTGTGGCAAGAGTTCTTCAACAACCGCGACTGGCCGGTGGCGTCCGCCCTGGCGGTGGTGATGCTGTTGATCCTGATTGTGCCGATTCTGCTGTTCAACCGCAGCCAGGCCAAAGAGATGGAGGCACGGGGATGAAACGCTTCGGATTTTCAAAGTTCATGCTGATTTTCGGCCTGTCGTTTATCTACCTGCCGATGCTGATCCTGGTGATCTATTCGTTCAACGCCTCCAAGCTGGTAACGGTGTGGGGTGGTTGGTCGTTCAAGTGGTATGCCGGTTTGCTCGACAACACCCAACTGATGGGTTCGGTGGTGCGCTCGCTGGAAATCGCCTGCTACACCGCCATCGCAGCGGTGGCACTGGGTACACTGGCGGCGTTCGTGCTGACTCGCGTCACGCGCTTCAAGGGTCGTACGCTGTTCGGTGGCCTGGTCACCGCGCCATTGGTGATGCCTGAGGTGATCACCGGCCTGTCGCTGTTGCTGCTGTTCGTGGCCATGGCGCAATTGATCGGCTGGCCGCAGGAACGCGGCATCGTCACCATCTGGATCGCCCACACCACGTTTTGTGCCGCCTATGTAGCGGTGGTAGTCTCCGCCCGCCTCCGCGAGCTGGACCTGTCCATCGAAGAAGCGGCCATGGACCTGGGTGCGAAGCCATTCAAGGTGTTTTTCCTGATCACCATTCCGATGATCGCGCCGTCACTGGCGGCCGGCGGCATGATGTCGTTCGCCCTGTCGCTGGATGACCTGGTGCTGGCGAGCTTCGTCTCCGGCCCGGGTTCCACGACCCTGCCGATGGAAGTGTTCTCGGCGGTACGCCTGGGGGTTAAACCCGAGATCAACGCCGTGGCCAGCCTGATCCTGTTGGCGGTGTCCATCGTGACCTTCATGGTCTGGTACTTCAGCCGCCGCGCCGAAGAAAGCCGCAAGCGCGCGATCCAGGAAGCCATGGACCAGACTGCCAGCGAATCCTGGCAGCAACCGAAAAAACAAATGGCAGAAGCGACTGCCTAGTCGTTGCCCGGTTAACTGTGGCGAGGGGGCTTTGTGGCGAGGGGGCTTGCCCCCGTTGGGTCGCGAAGCGGCCCCAAAACCGGAAAACTGCGGTGTCTCAGTTGCATCGCATTCACTGGTTTTACGACTGCTACGCAGCCGAACGGGGGCAAGCCCCCTCGCCACAAAAGCTCGCTCGCCACAGGTTTTGTGTTTTGTATAAAAAGAAATGGAGTTGTACCGATGAAAATGTTTGGCAGGACTCTGCTGACACTGTCCTTATTGGGCGCAATCGCCACGGGCGCCCAGGCCAATGACAAGGTTCTGCGCGTCTACAACTGGTCGGATTACATTGGCCCGGACACCGTCAAGAAGTTCGAAGACGAGACCGGCATCCAGGTGACCTACGATGTGTTCGACAGCAACGAAACCCTGGAAGCACGCCTGCTGGCGGGCAAATCCGGCTACGACATCGTCGTGCCGTCCAATAGCTTCCTGGCCAAGCAGATCAAGGCCGGGGTCTACCAGACGCTGGACAAGTCGAAGTTGTCGAACTGGAAAAACCTCAACCCGGTGCTGCTGAAAAACGCCTCCGCGAGTGATCCCGATAACGCCCACGCCATCCCGTACATGTGGGGTTCGATCGGCATCGGCTTCAACCCGGCAAAGGTCAAGGAAGTGCTCGGCGCCAACGCCCCGACCAACTCCTGGGACCTGCTGTTCAAACCGGAGTACGCCGAGAAGCTCAAGGCCTGCGGCATCAGTTTCCTCGACTCGCCGACAGAAATGATCCCGACCGCCCTGCACTACCTGGGCTACCCGGTGAACGATCAGGACAAACAGCACATCGCCGAAGCCGAGGCGCTGTTCATGAAGATTCGCCCGAACGTGGCGTACTTCCATTCGTCGAAATACATCTCCGACCTGGCCAACGGCAACATCTGCGTGGCTGTCGGTTACTCCGGCGACGTGCTGCAGGCCAAGGCCCGCGCCCAGGAAGCCGGGGACAAGGTGAAGATCGACTACAGCATCCCGAAAGAAGGCGCCGCCAGTTTCTACGACATGCTCGCCATCCCGCGCGATGCCGCCAACGTCGAGAACGCGTACCTGTTCATGAACTTCCTGATGCGCCCCGACGTGATCGCCGACATCACCAACAACATCGGCTACAGCAACGCCAACTCGGCAGCCACGCCACTGGTCGATGAAGCCATCCGCAACGATCCGGGTTCGTACCCGTCGGAAGCGGTGATGGCCACGCTCTATGCCGTGCCGGATCAGCCGATCGCCATCCAGCGGATCATGACCCGTGGCTGGACCAAGGTGAAGTTGGGCCAATAATCCAGAACCCCACCGAACCCATGTGGGAGCGGGCTTGCTCGCGAAGGCGTCAGGTCAGTCGACATCTCTATTGAATGTGCCGGCCTCTTCGCGAGCTAGCCCGCTCCCACACTTGATCGGTGGGGGGTTCAACACTTTCCGTTCGCGCAGCGCCTTACCACCGCTGCCTCTCCTGCAAGTAGAACGGCCTCACCTGGCTCCCTCGGTTCAGGTGAATTTGGCGCCCTCGGGCGCCTTTTTTTATTGGGGCTTTCAATGGTTTGGAGTCCACTTCATTTTCAGCGTAGGAGCCGGCTTGCTGGCGATGGTCGTTAACGATAACGCGTGTGAACTGGATAAACGCGGCGCACTTGAATCCATCGCCAGCAAGCCGGCTCCTACAGGTATTGCGTTATCCGCCTTTCGCGCGAAGAAGCTTTTTTATTGGGGATCGATCAACGGCCATTCGGCCAACGCCCGATAACGGCCCTTGTGGGATTCGAACAGGATGAATCGATCAGCCCGCAGAAAGAACTCGGGCGGTGTCGCGGATTCTGGCACCGACGCCCGATAGTCCCGCGCCAGGGTCAGGTGCGGACGGTATTCCTTCGGCGCTTGCTCCAGCCCGAACGGCAACATCGCCTGTTCCAGGTCATACACCAGGCGCAGCAATGCCGGGGTCGCCTGCTCCGGCGCGAGCACCAGCGCCCCTGCCCTGCGCCACACATCCAGGCGGTCCAGCAGCACCGTCAAACGCTCGCCCGGCGTGCGGATGGACGCCGCAGCGGTGCAGATGTCGGCAATTTGCGCCACCCCCACCGCCCCCAGAAACTTCAACGTCAGGTGAAAGTTGTCCGCCGGTACGGGCCGGCCGTTGCGCAGTTGCAACGCACTGCGCCACTGGGCGATATCCCGGCGCTGGGCCGGAGCACAGTCCAGGGCAAAGAACAGACGCTTGAACGGTTCACGGGTTTCGTCGTTCATGCCGCACACCTCTTGGGAAGACTGCCTGAGTGTACTCAACACCGACCTGCCGGCCAGCGCATTTGTGGCGCCGTGCGGCAGGCGCGTTATAGTTCTAGCATTCCGAAATACCGGAGGGGGCCATGCGACAAATCATCAGCAAAGAGCCATGGTGGGCCAGGCCGCCCGAGCCAGGCCAGGATGAACTCAAGCTGGAATGGGGCTGGCTGGTGCATTACAGCGAAGGTGAGCCGCGCTTCGAGTTCATCCGCGAGCGGCCGACGGACGACGAGATCCGCCAGCGCAAGAGTTGCAGGATCACCCCGACGCCGGAGTGATCCCGCGTCGGGTGTCAGGCCTGGAGGAGTACTTCGAACCCGCCGTAGACCATGCGCTGGCCGTCGAAGGGCATCGGATTGACGTCCGGCTTCATGCGCGGGTCCTGCATCATCTTGTCCATCCCGGCATTGCGAGTGGCCTTGTCCGGCCAGATGATCCAGCCAAAGGCAACGGTTTCGTCTTCCTTGAGTTTCACCGCCAACGGGAAGGAAGTGACCTTGCCCTCCGGGACATCCTCGCCCCAGCATTCGACCACGCTCAAGGCACCGTTTTCCTTGAAGACCAAGGCGGCGATCTTGGCGTGCCTGAGGTATTGCTCACGGTTGGCGGTGGGTACGGCAGCGATAAAACCATCAACGTAGGACATGAGTGTTCTCCTTGGGTCATGGGGTGTTCTGCTGGGTAGTCGATTGCGCTGGCGTCAAATCGACAGTGCCGGCGCTCAAACCGACCGGCGGTTGAGCACCGCCGCCCAGGCTGCCTTCAATCTGCCCCGCCATGTAAAGCGTGCTGGCCATGACACCGGTGGTCGGGTTCTGCACCAGTTTCATCCAGGCCTTGTCGAAGGTGTTGCCCAGACTGCTGCGGATCAGCGCCTCGCTGTCGGGCCGGTCGTTGGCCTGGATGATTGCGCGGATCGCCGCTACACCGACGGTGATCAATCCGCCGGCGAGTTTCCCGGCGGCGGCGGCCACGGCGCTGGCGGCCCCGCGCGGGGCCATCTCGGCTTCCATGCGCTGGCTGGCGCGCTTGGCCACAGGCGCCATCGCGGTGTCGGTTGAACCCACGCCCTTGTCACCGCCGGCCTTATGGATTTTGTCGATCAACGCAGCGTAGGCCGGCAATGAGTTCAGCGATTCGCTGTGCACGATCTGGTACAACGAGGCGTCCCGCGCCGGCGGCGGCCCAAGGGCGATGGCCGGGATTTTCTGGATGCGCCCGTTGATCTGGGCCATTGGCACACCGTGGCGAGTGGAGATTTTCTGCAGTTCTTCCTTGAGGATGTCGACATAGAATGCCGCCGCCAGGCCAAGAATCGCATCGGGATCGATTTCCACCGCCACCGGGGCCAGGACCTTCTCCTGATAGGCTTCGAGCAGGTACGCCGCCAGGTGCTTGGCCGAGGCATCCTGCTCGCCCTTGGCGCTGATGGTGTACCAGCTGACCTTCATCGACAGCCACTCCTGGGTCCAGTAGCTGCTGAACCACGGAATGAAGTTCTGTTCGGTCAGTTCATAGACCCGCGTGCGCCAGTAATCCATGGCGCCGCGGGCGTAGATTCTGGTCTGCTCGGTGGCCGACTGCGACGCGGCGACGATCTCCCGGTCGATTTGCTGCCAGGTGCTCGCGGAAACGATGACCGGCGCCACGACCACCGGCGCGCGCGCAGGCGTAGCACACCCCGCCAACACCACCAGCACGGCAATGATCAGCGAACGCAGGTTCACGATTGTGGCTTCCTACAGTTGTCATCGAACCGGAGGCTCGGTGATTGGACAACCTCTGGTTTGAGTATAGGTGGCGGCATGCGCATGGCCGACAGTTGGCGGTGCTTTTGAGGCCCCCTTCGCGAGCAAGTCCGCTCCCACAAGTAAGCGGTTGACCACGGACCTGTGGGAGCGGGCTTGCTCGCGAAGAGGCCCGCAACATCTGCACAACACCCATCACTGGCGTCGATATTCACCATCGCCGCGATTGCCTTCCGCTTGCCGGCCGTCAGCGTAGGATCAATCCCAAGCCAACACGAAACCCCGAATCGGAGGGGAACATCATGCTGATCCATCTGCTGACCTGCCTGGCCCTGACGGCGTTCACATTGAGCCTGTTTGCCGGGTACGTCCTGAGCGAGGAGCAAACATCATGACTGGCACCGTTAACCTCGCCGTGCGTTTTCCAGTGTTCGGCAATAATTTCTACGCGCAGAAATTCGAGTCACGTAAAGAGTTGACTCTGCTGTTCGACGAGAAGTTCGAGGCATTGCTGATCCCGGCAGCCGATCATCACTTCAGCAACGAAGTGGTCGGGCTCAATGATCAGTTCCGTTTTTTGAATGACGTGCTGGTCGAGCACCTCCTGGATATCGAACTGGCAAAAAACGCGGCCCGTTCGTTCGGGTTCTGACAGCGACCGCCGGTCGCACGGGCACCGACGGGAACCGCTCATAACGTTCGCTGGCTATTGCCAATCCCCTTGGCAATGTCGATCCCCCAATCCATCGCCGCTTCCATGTCGAGCATATGCGGCCGTGGATCGTGGTTTTCATCGATGGCTGTGCCGTCCGGCCGATAGACACCGATGAACATGCCCAACGAACCGTCTTTCAATATCTCGGCTTTGACTCTGATATTGCATCCGTTCGATAGCGTTTCCTTGTGCTCCATGTGGCGCTCGGTCATGTCTGCGTTCCTCCCGTCGCTGGATTCATACCCTACCCGCCATGCTAGCTCAGCCCCCGGCACTGCGCCGACCCGCTGGACCGGAGGCCTGCCCTGACAGCGCTGCAATGCCACCTATACTCAAGCCCACCTTCCCCCCTGGGGATCTGCACGTCCAACAATAAAAAGCAGAGGTGGAACATGGTCTGGCAGCAAGTCTACGATCCGTTCGGTAACCCGGTGCTTTCAACGCTCATGGCGGCTGTGCCGGTGGTGGTGATGCTGGCGTCCCTCGCGTTTTTCCATGTCAAGGCACACCTGGCGGCGCTGCTCGCCCTGGCCTCGGCCTTGCTGATCGCGATCTTCGCCTTCGGCATGCCGGCGAACATGGCAGGTTCGGCAGCGTTGTACGGTGCGGCCAATGGACTGCTACCGATTGGCTGGATCGTGTTGAACATCATCTTCCTGCACCGCCTGACCACCGAGAACGGTTCGTTCAAGGTGCTGCAGGACTCCCTGGCGCGCATCACCGATGACCGACGCCTGCAATTGCTCCTGATCGCTTTCTGCTTCGGTGCGTTTTTCGAAGGCGCGGCCGGTTTCGGTACGCCGGTGGCGGTGACTGGGGCGATTCTGATCGGGCTGGGGTTTTCGCCGCTCGCCGCCTCGGGACTGGCGCTGATCGCCAACACCGCCCCCGTGGCGTTCGGCGCCCTCGGCACGCCGATCATCACCTTGGCCAAGGTCACCGGGCTGGATGAAATGGAGCTGTCGATGATGGTCGGCCGCCAGTTGCCATTCTTCTCGGTGCTGGTGCCGTTCTGGCTGATCTGGGCCTTTGCCGGCTGGCGCAAGATGCTGGAAATCTGGCCGGCGATCCTCGTGGCCGGGGTCAGTTTCGCCGTGCCGCAGTTCCTCGTGTCGAACTATCACGGGCCGATGCTGGTGGACGTGATTGCCGCGCTGATTTCGATGGCCTGCCTGACCGGTTTCCTCAGGGTGTGGAAACCGGCCACCGTGCACACCTCCGCTGCACTGTCCGGCCGGGTCGACAACTCGAAGATCGACGCCGAGCACGACGAAAAGCCCGTACCGACTGCAACCTTCGCCAATGAGGCGAAACCTGCCGTGATGCGCGCATGGATGCCATGGATCATCCTGACGATCTTCGTGTTCATCTGGGGCACCCAGAGCTTCAAGAACAACTTCGACGTCCGCCCGGCCATCGACCCGCAAACCAGCACGGCCAAGCTCGACCCCCAGGGCAAGCCGATGCTCGAGGCCAATCCTGTGTTCGCGCCGGTCTTGACATTCAGCACCTTGCACTTGCAGGTGGTAAAAGTCCCGCCGGTGGTGGCGGCGCCGAAACCCGAAGAAGCCGTGTACAAGTTCACCTGGTTCACCGCCACCGGCAGCGGCATTCTGCTGGCGGCGATTGTCGGTGGCTTGCTGATGGGCTACTCGATCCCGCAACTGATTCGCCAGTACCTGCGCACCCTGTGGGTGGTGCGTTTTTCGCTGATCACCATTGCGGCGATGCTTGCCCTGGGCTTTCTCACGCGCTACTCCGGCCTGGATGCGACCATGGGCCTGGCCTTCGCCGCGACGGGCATTTTCTACCCGATGTTCGGCACCCTGCTCGGCTGGCTCGGCGTGGCGCTGACCGGCTCGGACACCGCGTCCAACGTGCTGTTCGGCGGGTTGCAACGGGTGACCTCCGAGCAGCTGGGCATCAGCCCGGTGTTGATGGCCGCCGCCAACAGTTCCGGCGGGGTCATGGGCAAGATGGTCGACGCCCAGTCGATCGTGGTCGCCTCCACCGCCACCCGCTGGTACGGCCATGAAGGGGAAATCCTGCGCTACGTGTTCTTCCACTCGATTGTGCTGGCGATCCTGGTCGGCGGGCTGGTGACGTTGCAGGCCTATGTCGCACCGTTCAGCCACATGGTGGTGGGCGGCCATTAAATCGACTCCCACACTGGAGAGTGTTTTTATTGAATGAATGGTCCGTCGTGCAGACAAACATCCCAATGGACAGTCGGCTGTATCAGGCCAATGATGAAGGTCAGTGGCCTCCTGCGAGAGTCATGAACCCATGAACATTCTCTACGATGAGCGCGTTGACGGCGCCTTGCCCGACGTCGACAAACAGGCGCTCCTGCACGCCCTGCAAACCCGCTTGCCGGCTCTGGAAATCCTGCATCAGCAGGAGGAGCTCAAGCCCTACGAATGCGATGGGCTGTCGGCCTATCGCACCACCCCGCTGCTGGTGGTGCTGCCCCGGCACATCGACGAGGTGCAAGGGGTGCTGCGCGTCTGCCATGAACGGCAGGTCGCCGTGGTGGCCCGTGGCGCCGGTACCGGTTTGTCCGGTGGAGCGCTGCCCCTGGAGAAAGGCGTGCTGCTAGTGATGGCGCGCTTCAACAACATCCTGCACATCGATCCCGCCGCCCGTACCGCACGGGTTCAGCCCGGCGTGCGCAATCTGGCGATTTCCCAGGCGGCGGCCCCCTTCGGCCTGTATTACGCGCCGGATCCGTCCTCGCAAATCGCCTGCTCGATTGGCGGCAACGTCGCGGAAAATGCCGGTGGCGTGCACTGCCTGAAATACGGCCTGACCGTGCACAACATACTCAAGGTCGACATCCTTACCGTCGATGGCGAGCCTCTGAGCCTGGGCTCCAACGCCCTCGACTCCCCCGGCTTCGACCTGCTGGCACTGTTCACCGGTTCCGAAGGCCTGCTCGGGGTGATCACCGAGGTCACGGTCAAGCTGCTGCCCAAACCGCAGACCGCCAAGGTGCTGCTGGCGGCGTTCGACTCCGTGGAAAAAGCCGGGCGCGCGGTCGGTGACATCATCGCCGCCGGCATCATCCCCGGTGGCCTGGAAATGATGGACAACCTGGCCATCCGCGCCGCCGAGGACTTCATCCACGCCGGTTATCCGGTGGATGCCCAGGCCATCCTGCTGTGCGAGCTCGATGGCGTTGAAGCCGATGTCGCCGATGACTGCGAGCGGGTGCGCCAGGTACTGCAACAGGCCGGCGCAACCGAGGTGCGCCAGGCCAAAGACGAAGCCGAGCGCGTGCGTTTCTGGGCCGGGCGCAAGAATGCCTTCCCGGCGGTCGGCCGCCTCTCGCCGGACTATTACTGCATGGACGGCACCATCCCCCGTCGCGAACTGCCCGGTGTGCTGCATGCCATCGCCGAACTGTCGAACGAGTACGGCCTGCGGGTGGCTAACGTGTTCCATGCCGGGGACGGCAACATGCATCCGTTGATCCTGTTCGATGCCAATCAACCCGGTGAACTGGATCGAGCCGAAGCCCTGGGCGGCAAGATCCTGGAGTTGTGCGTGAAAGTCGGCGGCAGCATCACCGGTGAACACGGCGTGGGCCGCGAGAAGATCAATCAGATGTGCGCGCAGTTCAACAGCGATGAGCTGACCCTGTTCCATGCCATCAAGGCCGCCTTCGACCCAAGCGGCCTGCTCAACCCCGGCAAGAACATTCCGACCCTGCACCGCTGCGCCGAATTCGGTGCCATGCACGTGCATGGCGGGCAACTGCCCTTCCCCGAGCTGGAGCGTTTCTGATGCACGGCCCTGAAGATTTCGACGACAGCCCGTCACTGCTGGAGCAGGTCAATCAGGCGCTGGAAAACGCCACGCCGTTGCGCATCCAGGGTTCCAACAGCAAAGGCTTCCTGGGGCGCACCACCGCCGGGGAAATTCTCGACACCCGCTCGCACCGGGGCATCGTCAGTTACGACCCGACAGAGCTGGTGATCACCGCCCGTTGCGGCACGCCGTTGTCGGAGCTGGCGCAAGTGCTGGATGCCGCGCAACAGATGCTGCCCTGCGAACCGCCGTCCTTCGGCGACGGCGCTACTGTCGGCGGCATGATCGCCTGCGGGTTGTCCGGGCCACGGCGCCCGTGGTCCGGCTCGGTGCGGGATTTCGTCCTCGGCACGCGGGTGATCACAGGGCATGGCAAGCTGTTGCGCTTCGGTGGCGAAGTGATGAAGAACGTCGCCGGCTACGACCTGTCGCGCCTGATGGCCGGCAGTCATGGCAGCCTCGGGCTGCTCACCGAAGTCTCGCTCAAAGTGCTGCCCAAACCCCGGCAGTGCCTGAGCATCAGCCTGGAAATGAACACCGAACGGGCCTTACTGCGCCTGGCGGAATGGGGCCAGCAACCGCTGCCGATCAGCGCCGCCTGTCACGACGGCACACGCCTGCACCTGCGGCTCGAGGGCGGTGAGGGTTCGGTGGCGGCGGCCCATGAGCGCCTCGGCGGCGAACGGCTGGACGCTGCCTTCTGGGACGATCTCAACGAACAGCGCCTGAGTTACTTCGATGAAGACCAGCCGCTGTGGCGCCTGTCCCTGCCGCACAACACGCCACGCCTGTCGCTGCCGGGTCGCCAGATGCTCGACTGGGGCGGCGCCCAGCGCTGGCTGAAGTCCGATGCCGAAGCGGCATTCATCCGCCAGGTGGTCGACGAGGTCGGCGGTCATGTCACCTGCTTCAGCCACGGCCTGACCGACAGCCCCTTCCATCCGCTGCCGCCGGCGCTGATGCGTTATCACCGCAACCTCAAACAACAACTCGATCCACGGGGCATCTTCAACCCCGGACGCCTGTACGCGGAGCTTTGAACCATGCAGACGACCTTGAGTGAACGCGCCAGCCATCTGCCCCGTGCCGCAGAAGCCGAAAGCATCCTGCGCACCTGCGTGCACTGCGGCTTCTGCAATGCCACGTGTCCGACCTATCAATTGCTCGGCGATGAACTGGACGGACCGCGAGGGCGCATCTACCTGATCAAGCAAGTGCTGGAAGGCAACGAGGTCACGCAAAAGACCCAACAGCATCTGGACCGCTGCCTGTCGTGCCGCAACTGCGAAACCACCTGCCCGTCGGGCGTCGATTATCACAACCTGCTGGACATCGGCCGGGCGGTGGTCGATGCGGCGGTGCCGCGCCCGCTCGGTCAACGCCTGTTGCGCGAAGGGTTGCGCCAGACCGTGCCGCATCCCGATCTGTTCAAGAGCCTGGTCAATGGCGGTCAGGTGTTCCGCGCCCTGCTGCCCGGCCTCCTGCAAAGCAAGTTGCCGCGCAGTGTCTACCCGGCCAAGCCGCGGCCCATGACCCACCGTGAGCGCCAGGTGCTGATGCTCGAAGGTTGCGTGCAGCCCGGCCTGTCACCCAACACCAATGCCGCCGCGGCGCGGGTGCTGGACCGGTTGGGGATCAGCGTCATCGCGACCCGCGAAGCCGGTTGCTGTGGTGCCGTGGATTACCACCTGGATGCCCAGGCCGCCGGTCTCGATCGCGCCCGGCGCAACATCGACGCGTGGTGGCCGGGCATCGAAAAAGGCGCCGAGGCGATTGTGCAGACCGCCAGCGGTTGCGGCGCCTTTATCAAGGACTACGGCCATCTGCTCGCCAGCGACCCGGCCTATGCAGCCAAGGCGAAAAAGGTCAGCGAACTGGCCCGGGACCTGGTGGAGGTGTTGCGAGACGAACCCCTGGAAAAACTTGGCATCCACGCCTCCCAGCGCCTGGCCTTCCATTGCCCCTGCACCTTGCAGCACGGGCAGAAACTCGGCGGAGCCGTGGAAGCGCTGCTGAGCGAACTCGGTTTCAACCTCACGCCCGTTCCCGATGGGCACCTGTGCTGCGGCTCGGCGGGCACCTATTCGCTGACCCAGCCCGAATTGTCGCGACAACTGCGCGACAACAAGCTCAACGCCCTGGAAAGCGGCCATCCCGAGGTGATTGTCACGGCCAACATTGGCTGCCAGTCGCACCTCGACGGCGCGGGCCGAACCCCGGTGCGGCACTGGATCGAACTGGTCGAAGCCGCCCTGCCTTAAGCGAATCCTGGAGATGCCCATGAACAGCAAAGCCGTCCTGAGCCAGGCCGAAGTCGGCCAGATCATCAAAGCCGCCCGCGCCGAAGCACAGGCCAACCAATGGGCCGTGACCATAGTGGTGGTCGATGACGGCGGCCACCCACTGGCCCTCGAACGCCTCGACGGCTGCGCGCCGAGCAGCGCGTACATCGCCACCGAAAAGGCCCGCACCTCAGCCCTCGGGCGACGCGAATCGAAAAGTTATGAGGACATGGTCAACAGTGGGCGCTACGCTTTCCTGTCAGCACCGGTGCTGACTTCGCTTGAGGGTGGCGTGCCGATTGTTTTCGATGGGCAGGTGATTGGTGCTGTCGGGGTGTCGGGCGTCAAGCCCGAACAGGATGCGCAGGTGGCGAAGGCCGGGGCGCAGTGCCTGGAATGAGGTGTCGGCTTCACCCTTTTCCCCTGTGGATGGGCTTGTGGCGAGGGGGCTTGCCCCCGTTGGGTC
The DNA here is from genome assembly GCF_034009455.1 of Pseudomonas sp. P5_109. NCBI lineage: Bacteria > Pseudomonadati > Pseudomonadota > Gammaproteobacteria > Pseudomonadales > Pseudomonadaceae > Pseudomonas > Pseudomonas sp. P5_109. The sequence continues at coordinate 2,901,065 of NZ_CP125380.1, read as the reverse complement.
GCGAAGCGGCCCCCGAAAAATGGGACTGCTGCGCAGTCCAACGGGGGCAAGCCCCCTCGCCACAAGCCCGCTCCCACAGGGGCCGCGTTCAACCAGCCGAGAGGAACTCTGCGATGCCCCGTCTAACCGCAAAAGACTTCGCCCCCGAACTGCTGGAACTCTACGACTACTACGCCCACGGCAAGATCAACCGCCGGGAGTTTCTCGACCGTGCGGCGTTGTTCACCTTCGGCGGCTTGACCGCTGGCGCCCTGCTCGCCGCGCTAAGCCCCAACTATGCGCTGGCCGAGCAGGTCGAGTTCACCGATCCGGACATCCTTGCCGAATACGTCACCTACCCGTCGCCCAAGGGCCACGGCCAGGTTCGCGGTTACCTGGTGCGCCCGGCCAAGACCGCCGGCAAAGTACCGGCGGTGGTGGTCGTGCACGAAAACCGCGGGCTCAACCCGTACATCGAAGACGTGGCCCGGCGAGTGGCCAAGGCCGGGTTCATCGCCCTCGCCCCGGATGGCCTGACGTCGGTCGGCGGTTATCCCGGCAATGACGACAAGGGTCGCGAGCTTCAAGCCACGGTCGATCCGGAAAAGCTGATGAACGACTTTTTCGCCGCCGTCGAGTGGATGATGAAACACCCGGCCGCCACGGGAAAAGTCGGCATCACCGGGTTCTGCTACGGCGGTGGCGTGACCAACGCGGCGGCCGTGGCTTATCCGGAACTGGGTGCCGCCGTGTCGTTCTATGGCCGTCAGCCGACGGCGGAGGAAGTGCCCCGGATCAAGGCCCCGGTGATGCTGCACTACGGCGAACTGGATACGCGGATCAACGAAGGCTGGCCCGCCTATGAGAAAGCGTTGAAGGCCGGGGGCAAGACCTATGAGGCCTACATTTACCCGGGCTGCAATCATGGTTTTCACAATGACTCGACACCGCGTTATGACGAGGCGGCGGCGAAGCTGGCGTGGGAGCGGACGGTGGGGTGGTTTAAGAAGTATCTGGTTTGACCGGGAGTTCTTGGTCTGCGGGGCCGGCCTCTTCGCGAGCAAGCCCGCTCCCACATTGGATCTCTGTCGTACACAGATTTTGTGTTCACTGGAGATCCCCTGTGGGAGCGGGCTTGCTCGCGAAGGCGATCTTAAGGCCGCAGCAGTTACTTCGGCTGAGCCACCGTCCGCAAATACGGCTTCAATGTCTTGAAGCCCTCCGGGTATTTCTTCTTCGCATCTTCGTCAGACACTGAAGTCGGGATGATCACATCCTCACCCGGCCGCCAGTTCACCGGCGTGGCAACGGTGTGCTTGGCATTCAGTTGCAGGGAATCGAGCAGGCGCAGCACTTCATCGAAATTACGCCCGGCGCTCATCGGGTAGATCAGCATGGCCTTGACCTTCTTGTCCGGGCCGACGATGAACACCGAACGCACCGTGGCGTTGTCCACTGCCGTACGCGCGCCGCCGCTGGCATTGGGGTGGATCATGTCGTAGAGCTTGGCCACCACCAGGTTCTCGTCGCCGATCAGCGGATAGTTGACCGCGCAGCCCTGGGTCTCGGCAATGTCACCGACCCAGCGGTTATGGTCACTGACCGGGTCGACGCTGAGGCCGAGGACCTTGGTGTTGCGCTTGTCGAATTCCGGCTTGAGTTTGGCCAGGTAACCCAGTTCGGTGGTGCACACCGGGGTGAAATCCTTGGGATGGGAAAACAGGATAGCCCAGCCATCGCCGACCCATTGGTGAAAATTGAGCGTGCCTTCGGTGGTTTCAGCGGTGAAATCCGGTGCTTCGTCGCCAATGCGGATAGCCATGTTCGATCTCCTTGCAGTGATGGACAGGGATGCCGTCAGGGCACCGAATGCGCTTTCAACGGCATGGACGCGAGACAGTATAGGAGAGGTTGCGGGACTCGCCGGACCGCATCGGGTGCGTCGTTAGCCGACCAGCGCGATCAGTTGCTGACGCTGGGCGTCGGTCAATGTCGGGCCGAATCCGGCCCTGGCATTTTCCGCCATGTAGCGCGGGTTGCCGGTGCCCGGAATCACGCAGGTCACCGCCGAATGCGACAGCAGGAACTTCAGCGCCAGTTGCGGCCAGCTCTTGACCCCGACTTGCGCCGCCCAGCCTGGCAGCGGTTTGTCTTTCAGTTTGGCCAGCAAGCCGCCACCGCCAAACGGTCGATTGCAGATCACCGCCACGCCCCGTTCGCGGCACAACGGCAGCAGGCGTTTCTCGACGCCGCGATCATCCAGCGCGTAGTTGATCTGCAAGAAATCCACTGGCTCGGCCTTGAGTACCGCTTCGACTTCTTCATAGGCCGATGCGGTGTAATGGGTGATGCCGATGTAGCGGATGCGCCCTGCTTCCTTCCAGTGGCGCAGGGTCGGCAGGTGCGTCTGCCAGTCCAGCAGGTTGTGGATCTGCATCAGGTCGATAATGTCGGTCTGCAACAGGGCGAAGGATTGCTCCATCTGCGCAATGCCTTCTTCGCGGCCCCGGGTCCACACCTTGGTGGCCAGGAACGCCGGCGAACGTGGCTCATGGATCGACAGCAGTTCGCCGATGGTCTGTTCGGCGCGACCATACATCGGCGAGCTGTCGATCAACGTGCCGCCCTTGTCGAACAACGCATCCAGTACCGTGGGCAGGTCCTTGTAGGTCGGTTGCGAAGGCTCGACGTCGAATCCGCGATAAGTGCCCAAGCCTACGATCGGCAAGGGCTCGTTACTGGAAGGAATGGCGCGAGTCTGCATGGTCTTGCCTCCTGTTCCCGTCGGCGGCGCGGGTTGTGCCCCCACCGGACCGAACGTGAAGACCGCCGAAGCACCGGCAGCCAGCGTGAGTATTTCTCTACGGGTGTAACCCTCAGGATGGCTCATAAAACGCTTCTCACCAGTCGTTCGGGTTCGGTCCGTTGCGTCGACCGTCCGGACAACCCGCGCCAAAGGTCGATTGACTACACTCAGAAAGCCTTGCGCCAGCCACTTTCAAACCCCGAGCGTTCATGCCGCCCACTAACGTTAGTCGAATGTCACGCACCCTGGTGTTGCTCGTCGTCATCGTCGCTGCGCTGTACCTGGCGCTGTGCGTCGCGCTGTTCGTGTTTCAACGGGCGCTGATCTATTACCCGCAACCGCGCACCGTCGGGACAGCCGCAACGCTGCTGACCCTGCCGGTCGCCGACGCACAGGTGCTGGTCACTGTCCGCCCTCACGATGGCCCGAACGCGCTGGTTTATTTCGGCGGCAATGCCGAGGACGTCTCGCGCAACCTGCCCGGGTTCACCCAGGCGTTCCCTGACTACGCCCTGTATCTGCTGCATTACCGTGGCTTTGGCGGGAGTTCCGGCTCGCCATCCGAAGAGGCCATTGCCCGCGATGCCATCACGTTGTTCGACCAGGTGTATGCCACCCATCCGCATGTGGCGGTGGTCGGGCGCAGCCTGGGTTCCGGGGTTGCCGTGCGCCTTGCCAGCCAGCGGCCGGCCGCGCGGCTGGTGCTGATCACGCCCTACAACAGCCTCGAAGGGCTGGCCGCCCGTCAGTTCCGCTGGTTTCCGGTGCGCTGGTTGCTGAAGGACAAATACCCGTCCTGGCAGTACGCCGCCCGCATCACGGTGCCGACGGTATTGATTGCGGCCGGGCATGACGAAGTGATTCCGCGCTCCAGCACCGAGCGCCTGTTGAGTCACTTCACCAAAGGCGTGGCTTCGATGCAGGTCATCGAGGGGACGGGGCATAACTCGATCGGCGAAAGCCCTGAATACCTCAAGGCGCTGGGGGATGGGTTGTAACGGGATCAGCGGTCTTTGTGGCGAGGGGGCTTGCCCCCGTTGGACTACGAAGTAGTCCCCAACCCAGACGATACGGTATATCAGACAAACTTTTGCGACCGCTTCGCGGTCGAACGGGGGCAAGCCCCCTCGCCACAAAAAGCCAAATCGCTTTTGGCGACAGGCTATGGCCGTTCATCCGAGAACTCACCTGTGCCCAATAAAAACATATTTTTATGTCTATATTGATATTGTCGAACGTTCCCACTCTCTGAGGGTGCCGTCATGAATATCAAAACCCTGGCTTTGCTCCTGCTGGCATTGTGTGCACAACCGGTCTGGAGCCAGACGCCTGCCGCTTCACCCGCCGCGGCCGACAGCCCCGCGCTGACCACGCGCCTGGCCGAGCGTGACCTTTGGGTCGAGCACATTTTCTGGATCAGAAACTACGCGCTGGCCAATCAATCCGCCGACCAGAAGCAAGCCAAAGTCGCGGCCGACCAGGTGGTCGACAACGCCACCAAAATCGCCAACAGCATCGCCCCGCTCTACGGCCAGCCAGCGGCGGATCAATTGCTCAAGCTGCTTGCCGGGCATTGGGGCGCGGTGAAACACTACAGCGATGCCACCGTTGCCAAGGATGCGAAAGGCAAGCAGGCCGCCGTCACCGAATTGACCGGCAATGCCAAGGCGATCGCGGCTTTCCTGGCCGGTGCCAACCCCAATCTGCCTGAGACGACACTGGTGACGATGTTGTCAGCCCATGGCGGTCACCACATCGCCCAGATCGATGAGTTTGCCGCGCACGATTACGCTGGCGAAGCCCGTACCTGGGCGATGATGCGCACGCACATCCTGGCCCTGGCCGACGCCTTGACCGGCGCGCTGGTCAAGCAATTCCCGGACAAGTTCTGATATCGCGCGAGGGCACACCATGCTGGAAGGACTGGGCCGAACACAGCAAGACCTGCTCAATGCCCTACTGCACCATGCCGGCGGCATGAGCATTGACGAGTTGGCTGAACATCTGGCCGTCACACGTACGGCGATCCGCCAACACCTGGCGGCGCTGGAGCGTGACGACCTGGTGCTGCGCGGCGACACCCGCCCGACGGGCCGTCGCCCCGAGCAGCTGTATCGGCTCACCGACCACGCGCGGGAGCAATTCCCTCGCCACTATCAGCTGCTGGCCAGCGTATTGATCGATGAAGTCGCCGCCATCATCGGCCCCGAAGCCCTTGCCTCGCTGATGCGCAGCATGGGCCGAAAACTGGCCTTGGACCGTGAACAACAGGTCGTTGACGAAGCCAGGATCGTCCAGCACATGAACCAGGCGGGCTACGAAGCCGAGGTGTTTTTTCGCTCAGGCGACAGCCCGGAAATCGTTGCGCACAACTGCGTGTTCCATCGCCTGGCCGCCGAGCATCCGGTGGTCTGCGAACTGGACCTGGCCTTGATCGGCGCGCTGGGCGGCGGTGAAGTCGAACACAGCGAATGCATGGTGCGTGGCGGGCATGTCTGTCGCTTCAAGCTGCGACCGACAGAAAGCCCGGAGCCGCCACTCGAACCCTGACGTTACAGATCGACCATCTGCATGTTCGCCTTGAGAAACCCCATCAACTCGGCCGCCGCTGGCGACAGGCTCTGCCCCTTGCGGCACAGGATGCCGATCTGGCGCTCCACCCGCGGCTCTGACAGCGGCAGGAACACCAGTTTCTCGTTGCCCTGCGGGAACGCCAGGGACGGCAGCGTGGTGATGCCGATGCCCTCTTCCAGCATCGCGATCAGCGAAATCATGTTGGAGACGAACAGCAGACTGCTGTCCAGCAACCCCGCCGCCTCCGTGCCAGCGAGCAAGCGCGACGTGCCATTGCGCACCAGCGGGTAGGCTTGCAGGCTCGACCAGTGCAATGCCTCGCCGCTCGCCACCAATGGATGATCGTGGCGGCAGACCACCCCCACCCGATCACTCAGGATCGGCACGAACTCAATGTTTTCGTCCGCCGTCCACACGCTGCTGATCGCAAAGTCCACCTGCCCCTGGACCAACAACTGCTGGACGCTGTCGGCGTTGCCGTCCTGCATGCTGATCTGCATTTTCGGGTGCTCGCTGACAAACCGTGCCAGCAGATGCGGCAGCAACCGACTGGCCACCGATGGCACCGTGGCGATGCTCACCTGACCGATTTCATGCCGTGCCAGCAAGCTGACTTCACGGGCGATACGGTCGTGATGCGCGAGCAAATCCTGGAACAGCGGCAAGCAGTGTTCGCCGAAGGGTGTCAGTTCGGTCTTGCCGCCCTTTTCGAACAATGGCTGGCCGAGTTTCTGCTCCAGCTCACGCACGGCCAGGGACAGCGCCGGTTGCGTGCGATAGGCCTGCTTCGCCGCGCCGTGAAAGCTTTTCAGCTGGGCGACCAGGACGAAATAGCGCAGTTGGGTAATCTTCAGCTCAGGCAGCACGGTAAGTTTTCCTTATCATTTCATATTTATTATTAATTTTTATTTGCAGACTAATACTCTCAAGATGGGGCCAACGCAATCGGAGGTTCCCATGGCACTGCAACCCTACAAAAACTACATCGGCGGCAACTGGTGCGAAGGCCAGGGCGTCATCGCCAACCACAGCCCTTCGGATGTTCAAGACCTCATCGGCCACTACCAGCAAGCCAGCGCCGAGCAAACCCAGGACGCCATCGCCGCCGCCCGCGACGCCCAGCCGTTATGGGCCGCCAGCGGCCTGGAACAGCGCCAGCAAGTGCTGATGGCCATCGGCAACGAGCTGATGGCACGCAAGGAAGAACTCGGCGAACGGCTCTCCCGGGAAGAAGGCAAACCGCTGGCAGAGGGCATCGGCGAGGTCAATCGCTCTGCGCAGTTCTTCCACTACTACGCCGCCGAAGTGCTGCGCCAGATGGGCGAGACCGCCGCCTCGGTACGCCCCGGCATCGAGATCGAAGTGCAGCGTGAACCGGTCGGTGTGGTCGGCATCATCACCCCGTGGAATTTCCCCATGGCCACCGCCGCCTGGAAGATTGCCCCGGCCCTGGCCTTCGGCAATGCCGTGGTGTTCAAACCGGCCAACCTGGTGCCGGCCAGCGCCTGGGCCCTGACCGAAATCATCAGCCGCCAGGCCCTGCCCGCCGGCACCTTCAACCTGGTCATGGGCAGCGGCGCGGTGGTCGGCGAAAGCCTGATCCAGTCCGCCGACATCGATGCGTTGACCTTCACCGGTTCCCTGCAGACCGGTCGCCGCGTCGCGGTCGCCACCGCCGGCAACCTGGTGCGTTGCCAACTGGAAATGGGCAGCAAGAACGCCCTGGTGGTGCTCGATGACGCCGACCTCGACATCGCCGTGGAATGCGCGTTGAACGGCGCCTTCTTCGGCACCGGGCAAAAGTGCACGGCTTCTTCGCGATTGATCGTCTGCGACGGCATCCATGACCGTTTCGTCGAAGCACTGGTGGCGCGCATGCGTCAGCTGAAGGTCGGCCATGCCCTCGGCCAGGGCGTACAGATCGGCCCGGTGGCCGAAGCCCGGCAACTGGAGCAGAACCTCCATTACCTGCAACTGGCCGAAGACGAAGGCGCGACCCTGGTCGAGGGCGGCGAACTGCTCAACCTGGAGCCGGCCGGGCACTACATGCGCCCCGCCCTGTTCATCAATACCCACAACAGCATGCGCATCAACCGCGAGGAAATCTTCGGGCCGATTGCCTGTGTGATCCGGGTCAACGATTACGAACAAGCCTTGTCGGTGTTGAACGATACCGAATACGGCCTCACCGCCGGCATCATCACCCAGTCGCTGCGTTATGCCAGCGACTTCAAGCGCCGGGCCCGCACCGGTTGCGTGATGGTCAACCTGCCCACCGCCGGCACCGATTACCACGTGCCGTTCGGCGGTCGCAAAGCCTCCAGCTTCGGACCACGCGAGCAAGGGCAATACGCCCGCGAGTTCTACACCGTGGTCAAGACCACCTACGTGCGACCTTGAACGGGAGATCAGCATGCACGACTTATTGATGATCGACGGCCTGCAATATTCCCACTGGAACGAAGAGATCTTTCGCCAGATGCGCGAAGGCGGCCTGAGCGCGGTGCACGCCACCATCGCCTACCACGAGAACGCCCGGGAAACCCTGTCGCGCATCGGCGAGTGGAACCGCCGCTTCGAAACCTGGCCCGAGCTGATTCGTCCGGTGCGCGAGGCGTCGGACATTCGCCTGGCCCATCAGGAAGGCCGCGTGGGGATTTTCTTCGGTTTCCAGAACTGCTCGCCGATTGAAGACGACATCAGCCTGGTGGAGGTTTTCCGCCAGCTCGGTGTGCTGATCATGCAGCTCACCTACAACAACCAGAGCCTGCTGGCCAGCGGTTGCTACGAGACCGAAGACAATGGCATCAGCCGTTTCGGCCGCCAGGTGATCCGCGAGATGAACCGCGTCGGCATGCTCATCGACATGTCCCACAGCGCCGAGCGCAGCACGCTTGAAGCCATCGAGCTGTCGAGCCGGCCGGTGATCGTCTCCCACGCCAACCCGTCGAGTTTCCACGCGGCCAAGCGCAACAAATCCAACGCGGTGTTGCGCGGTATCGCCGAGTCCGGCGGCCTGCTCGGTTTCAGCACTTACCCGTTCCACCTCAAGGGTGCGTCGGGCTGCACCCTGGAAGACTTCTGCGACATGGTCGCCAGCACCGCGGAATTGATGGGCGTCGAACACATCGGCATCGGCACCGACCTGTGCCAGCAACAACCGCTGCAAGTGCTCGAATGGATGCGCAACGGGCGCTGGAGCAAAGACAAGGATTACGGCGAAGGATCCAAGGACAACGCCAACTGGCCGGCACCGCTGCAATGGTTCCGTGACAGCCGGGACTTCCCGGTCATCGCCCAGGGCCTGCGCGACCGAGGCTTCGCCGAGGACGAGGTACGCAACATCATGGGACTCAACTGGCTGCGCCTGCTGGAAAACGCTACGACGGCGCAAAACTGACTCTTGATCGACACCGTGAGGACAGCATGAAAAATAACAACAATAGCCTCCCGTTCATCTCCCCGACCGGCGATGCACAGCCCCAGGCGCGTATTTTGGAGGCATCATGAAAACTTCCGACACCCTGCAAGCCGACGTCCAGCCAATGGACCTTGCACCGCCGAAAAAAGACATCGACTGGCCGCTGTTCCTGATCAGTGGCGGCTTCCTTGGCGCCTTCCTGATCGCGGCACTGGTCGACATCGATGGCGTGTCGCACCTGGTGAACACGCTGTTCGCCTGGTCGACGAAGTTCTTCGGCTTGTACTGGCAGATCCTGATGCTCGCGACCTTCGCCATGAGCCTGTTCATCTGTTTCAGCAAATGCGGGCGGGTACGCCTGGGCGGCGTCGACCAGCGTCCCGATACCAGCACCTTCAACTGGATCGCCGTGATCATGTGCGCCCTGCTCGCTGGCGGCGGCGCGTTCTGGGCGGCAGCGGAACCGATGATGCACTTCGCCAGCCCGCCGCCGTTGTTCGCCGGGGTGCAACCGCACACCGAAGCCGCCGCACACGTTGCGCTCGCGCAATCATTCGTGCACTGGGGCTTCCTGGCCTGGGCAGTGCTGGGCAGCCTGCTGGCCATCGTGCTGATGCATCTGCATTACGACAAAGGCCTGCCGCTGGCGCCGCGCACCCTGCTCTATCCGTTGTTCGGCGAACGTGCGCTCAAGGGACCGATCGGCACGCTGGCGGACGCCACCTCGATCATCGCCGTGGTTGCTGGCACCATCGGCCCGATCGGGTTCCTCGGCCTGCAGATCAGCAGTGCGTTGCACTCGGTATGGGGCATTCCCAACGACCTGGTGGTGCAGTCCATCACCATCGTGCTGGTCACGGTGATGTACACCATCTCCTGCCTGGTCGGGCTGGAGGGCATCCGCTTCGTCAGTGGTATCAACGTCTGGCTGATGATCGGCCTGGCGGTGTTCATGGTGCTGCTCGGGCCCACCGCCTTCATTCTCGGCGGCTTTCCCAGCGCGTTTGCCTTGCACCTGGAGCAGTTCATTCCGATGACCCTGTTCCGCGCCGATCCGAAATGGCTCGACTGGTGGACGGTGTTCTACTGGGGCTGGTTCATTGGCTACGCGCCAATGGTTGCCCTGTACGTGGCGAAGATTTCCCGTGGCCGGACCATCCGTGAAGTGATCATGACCCTGTCGATCATCGCACCGCTGGTGACCATGTTCTGGTTCACCATCGTCGGTGGCGCCGGCATCGGTATGGAATTGCAAACCCCGGGCATCGTCACCGCCCACGGCGCGCAGCCCGAAGACCTGCTGCTGGGCGTGACCCAGAACCTGCCCTTGGGTGGACTGATCTCGGCGCTGTTCCTGTTCCTGAGCTTCATCTCGGTGGCCACCAACGGCGATGCCATGGCGTTCACCGTGGCGATGGCCATGTCCAGCAATGACAAGCCGAAAGCATGGCTGCGGGCCTTCTGGGCCATCGGCATGGGCCTGGCCGCCGTGGTGTTGATCACCATTGGTTCGGGCGGGGTCACGGCGCTGCAATCCTTTATCGTAATTACCGCCGTACCGGTTTCACTGCTGATCCTGCCGTCGCTCTGGGATGCACTGCGCATCGCCCGGCAGATGGCTCGCGAACAGGCAGTCTGATGATGAACAGTTCAGGAATCGCAATGATGTCGCACACCGACGCAGACACCTCTCCGACCTTGCGGCCCGCCGCCCGGGTCATGGACCTGGAGCGGCTGGGCAGTCACTTTCAGAGCCGCTTGAGTTTCGTGCGCAGCAGCATGCGGCGGATGATGAACGAGCAGTGGCGCATCCAGCGCACCTGCTTCGACCTGGACGCCGAGGGCTTTGGTACGGCGATCTACCGCATCGACACCGCCAGTGCCCATTATCACTGCGTCATTTTTTCCATGTACCTGCCACCGGAAAAGCGCAGCGACCGGGTCATTGCCGATCAGTGGGACGTCAGTTTTGTCCTGCTCGCCGGCGACGTCGACGAGCAGCAATTGGCTGACTTGCGACGCAATGTGCCGCTGCAGGAAGCCGGGCGATTCGATTCGCGAGTGTTGGTGCTGTCGCGGGCCAACCGCAGCCTGCGCAACTTCGAGCGTTTCCTCGAAGCGCTGGCCGAAGGTTGCCAGCCAGACCCTCGGCAACTGGCCGAGGTCGGCTACCTGTATCGCACCACCGCGGTATACGGCAACGGCAAGTTCGGCATCGCCGACTTCAGTTGCCTGCAAGGCACGGCGGACTTCACGCAACCCTTCAGTGCGCAAATGTTTACCGTGTACCTGCTGCGGCATTTCAGCATCGAACAGATCGAGCACATGGCCCGGGCGCGCAACCCGCAGCGGGCGGTGGGTCTGGCCCCGGCCCTGCAGCGTTACCTTGGAGTCGGCAATTCCACGGGACTGGGCATGGCGCCGTTCCTGATCAACCACCCGCAACTGGTCAACCAGTGGATGTGGGCGCGGGAAACGGCGTTGGGGTTGGTGCTGGCCCAAGCAGCTGACGTGCCTCAGGCGCAGCGCTTCCAGGCATTGCTGCAACGGGCCCGTCAACACTTGCAGCAAACCCGCACCGATGACCAACGACAAAGCGGTATCGACCAGCAGACGCTGGCCGATCTCGATCATCTGGCCGAGTGGTTCACCGGCCAGTCGGTCAACGCCGGCTTGTGGTCGCGCCTGCAAGCCTGGGCCGACGTGAACGTCGGCGCCGGTTGCCAGGAACTGCTGGTCAGCCTGCTGCTGGAGTTGTACCCCGAACAGGTCGATCCGCTGGCCGGGCAGATGTCGGTCAACGAGGGGTTTCGCCTGAATGCCGAGATGCCGCTGGATGAACTGAGCGACCTCATCGAGACCGAGTACCGCTGGGCGCTCGAGTACGACTTGAGCGGTGCCGAGGCCAACCACTTCTTCTGGTATCGCTCGGCGGAAAAGGAAGAGCCACGCCTCGGCGAACGGGCCATGGAGCCAGGCGCAGAGAAAGAAATGCAGTTGGGGATCGCGCACAACATTCAACGTTGTCATCGCGCCCTGCTGGCCTACCGCGAGCAACACCCACGGCAATTGACCGCGCACTTTCTGCTGGCACTGCCGCAGTTCAAAGGCACTGTCTGCCGCCTGCAGGGCATGGCCCGCTGCGCCTTCGGCGAGATCCGCGCCAACCTGATGGACCGCGGCATGCTGCCGATCCACTTGCTGCGCTGCAAACTGGCGTTCTTCGGCGCTGGCAAGTTCGACCCCAAGTCCAGCCGCTGGGTGCGCATCACCTTGTTCCAGGGGGCACCGCTGGTCAGCGAGATCGGCCAGCCGTTCGCCGACGACTGGAATTTCGCCGTCATGCCTGAACTGACCAACGCTGCCGGAGCACTCTGAAATGCGCGTATCACTCAATGAAATCCAGGTGATCTGCCGCAAGGCCTTCGAAGGCATCGGTTTTGCGCCCGGTGATTGCGACGACGCCGCCGAGATGATCGCCAGGCTGCAACAGCAAGGCCTCGACGGCATCGGCGCGCTGAAAAAGGCCTTGGACTTTCTTCACGATGAAGTCGATCGGCCCATCGAAACCTGCTACGAAGACGCCACGCAACTGACCCTCGATGCCCATGGCCAAAGCGTGTTGCGCTGCGCCGCCCAGGCCATCGAACTGGGGGTGGGCAAGGCCTTGCGTGGCGGTAGTGCGCTGATCCGCATTCGTCACTGCCACAACCGCATTCTGCTGCTGGGCTACCTGGCGCGCTGTGCCGGAGAAGGCCTGAACTTTTGTGTGTATTGGCGCGATGCCCGGCAGGAACTGGTGGCCACCTTCAGCGCCGGGAACACCCACCCGGCCTTGCGCGTGTATGACCTGCCGCAACCGGCGCAGGGCGACGAGCAAAGCATCAACGTGCTGATGTCCAGGCACTTCGCGCTGCTGCCACGGCTGAGTGCCGAAGACGCGGCCCCGACGTTTGAACACAGTCAGCCAACCCCCGCGGGTGGGCTGCAGGTCAATGATGAAGTCTGGGCCCAGTTGAAGAAACTCGGTGAGCGGGTGCTGGTGGAAAGCACCGAAGAATCCCGTCGCCGTGGCGCCGGCGAAGGCAGCGACACCCGATAAAACCCTCAAATCTGCATCAGGAATCATCCATGAAACAGGCGATCAAGACCGATCTCTTTGCCTCGCGCGCGCCATTGGAATGGGCGGTTGTCGGCAACGGCACGCTGTACACCGCGCAAATCCCCATCGACCGTCAGGGCCAGGTGGTGAGCGGCGGCATCGAAGCGCAAACCCGGCAAACCCTGGACAACCTGCGCCATACCCTGCAAGCCGCCGGCAGTTCGCTGGACGCGGTCACCCAGGTGCTGATCTACGTCACCGACCGCAGTTATCTGGCAACCGTGAATGCCGTCTACGCCGAGTACTTCCAGGCGCCCTACCCCAATCGTGCTGCCATAGTCGTGGCAGGTTTGGCCCGGGAAGAAATGCTGGTGGAGTTGGTGGTGTACGCCTGTATGGACTGACCCGCCCCAGCACCCTGTAGGAGCGAGCCTGCTCGCGATGGGCGCTAACGATAACGCTGGCTGCCTGACACCCAGCGGTGTCCTGGAGTCCATCGCGAGCAAGCCCGCTCCCACAGAAGACCTACCCTTCGTCGGACATTTCGCTCCGACAATAAACAGGTTCACGTTCGCCGTGAACCTTGTTCCAGGAAGCCAGTCATACCCCAGCGTTTTTTCCTCTCCTATCGTCGTCATCTCATTCGAGTTGTCCGTCCATGCGCCAAACTGTCGTTGCCTTGCGCTTTTCTTCGCTGTGCCTGTTCTCCCTGCTCCCCGTTTTCGCCAGCCCCGCCCACGCCGATGGGCAACGACAACTGGTCGACGCCATCAACGACTATCGCGCCCATCCGCAAGGCTGCGACCGGCGACCGACGCAACGTTTATCACCCCTGAGGCTGAAATCGAACCTGGCCCTGCCCGTTGGCTACGGCGGTGGGTTGCGGGACCGGTTAAAGGCTTCCGGCTATCAGGCCACCATGGTGCGGTCGATCCGCGTGGTGGGTGCACGGGATGCCGAAGAAGCGTTCGATATGTTCCAGGACGAGCACTGCGCCGCGCTGCTCGACAACCAATACGCCGATATCGGCGTCAGCCGCGCCGGCAGTGAGTGGCAAGTGGTACTTGCCAAGCCGGTACTCGACGGGCAAACCGGCGATCCACGCAGCGCCGCCCAGGCGTTGCTGGCGCAGGTCAACGCAGCCCGGGGCAAACCGCGCCTGTGCGGTCGCCAGCGTTTCGCCGCCGCGCGACCGCTGTCCTGGAGTTCGGCCTTGGGTTCCGCTGCACAAAGCCACAGCAAGGCCATGGCCTACGGCAACTATTTCGCCCACCAGGACCCCGACGGCGACATGCCCTCCGACCGCGCCAGGGCCGCCGGTTACCGTGGCCGCCAGATCGGTGAAAACATCGCCGCCGGGCAAGGCTCCCCGAGCAAGGCCATGGCCGGCTGGCTCGCCAGCCCCGGGCATTGCGCCAACCTGATGAACCCGATGTTCACCCAGGTCGGTGCCGCGTACGCCGCCAACGCGCGCAGCGACAATGGTGTTTACTGGACAATGCTGTTTGGCGCGCCTTGAGCCGCCGGCCAGCCTCACCGTGCGGGCATTAACAGGTTTGGAGGTCACTTCATTTCGGCGTGGGCAGGTCCCTTGTAGGAGCCGGCTTGCTGGCGAAGGTCGTTAACGATAACGCGTGCTATCTGGACTCACTCGGCGGACTTGGGTCCATCGCCAGCAAGCCGGCTCCTACAGGTACTTGAATCCCCGGCCAGCCCCACCGTACGGGCATTAAAAAGCCCGCTCTGAGCGGGCTTTGTGGGTGAATGTAACAAGTAGGTGGCCGGTGCTGGTCTCCGGCTTACAAGGTTTATCAGGCCTCCCACAAAAGAGTCGTGAAACCGTAATGGAACTCTTCTGCTTCACACGGCATAAGGGCTGGATCCCAGCGCGGGGATCTTTCTAACCGTGTACCCTTCGGAACGCGCCCCACGTCTCCTTGCTATCCTTTTGCGCATCAGTCTGCGTCTTCACCTACAGGATTGAGAATAGCAAAACAGGCGCGATTGCCAACCAGGCTTTTAGACCGATTTCGACCAGCAGAAAACCCGGCAGGAAACAAAAATACTATCGACAAGGAGATGACGTTACATGGATGAGTTTCACCGGGGCAGTTGCCTCTGCGGCACCGTTAAATATGGCTTGTCGAGCGAGCTGAAAGCCGTCACCCATTGCCATTGCGGCCAATGCCGAAAGAGCCATGGGGCTGCGTTTGCGACCTACGCGAGCACACCCGCCTCGGCGCTATCGATCATGACCGGCACTGATTCGCTGATGGCCTATGAATCGTCCAAAGGCGTCACGCGGCGGTTCTGTTGCCGCTGTGGATCTTCACTGTTCTGGACTGACTCGACAGGCGCATTTTCCGACTGGGTTTCGATTGCCCTCGGCACCCTGGATACGCCGCTGCGCCCCCGCAAGCAAAAACATGTGCATGTCGGCTCGAAAGCGGACTGGCACGACATCAGCGATCAGCATCCTCAGACGGACTGAGGCACATTCAACATCCATAGCGCCTGACACACCGTCTTCGCGAGCAAGCCCGCTCCCACAGTTGATTTGCGTCGAATGCGATATCTGCGTACACCCTCGAAGAATGTGGGAGCGGGCTTGCTCGCGAAGAGGCCGGCACATTCAACATCCATGGCGCCTGACCCACCGCCATCGCGAGCAAGCCCGCTCCCACAGTTGATTTGCGTCGAATGCGATATCTGCGTACACCCTCGAAGAATGTGGGAGCGGGCTTGCTCGCGAAGAGGCCGGCACATTCAACATCCATGGCGCCTGACACACCGTCTTCGCGAGCAAGCCCGCTCCCACAGTTGATTTGCGTCGAACGCGAAATCTGCGTACACCCTCGAAGAATGTGGGAGCGGGCTTGCTCGCGAAGAGGCCGGCACATTCAACATCCATGGCGCCTGACCCACCGCCTTCGCGAGCAAGCCCGCTCCCACAGTTGATTTGCGTCGAATGCGATATCTGCGTACCCCCGCGAGCAATGTGGGAGCGGGCTTGCTCGCGAAGAGGCCGGCACATTCAACATCCATGGCGCCTGACCCACCGCCATCGCGAGCAAGCCCGCTCCCACAGTTGATTTGCGTCGAACGCGAAATCTGCGTACACCCTCGAAGAATGTGGGAGCGGGCTTGCTCGCGAAGAGGCCGGCACATTCAACATCCATGGCGCCTGACCCACCGTCTTCGCGAGCAAGCCCGCACAGTTGATTTGCGTCGAACGCGATATCTGCGTACACCCTGGACAATGTGGGAGCAGGCTTGCTCTGCGTCCGTGCTTCACGAAGGCCGGCGCACCACCCTCACCTTGCCGCTACCCCCACCACCGCAGAACAACCGCTCGCCGCCATCGGACTCCAGTCCCGACACGCCGACGCCCTCCGGCATCTTGAGGCTCTCCAGCACTTCACCGGTTTGCGAGTCGATGCGCCGCAGTTCACTCTTGTCGCCCTCCCAGGTGCCATGCCACAGCGAGCCTTGCACCCAGGTCACGCCGGTGACGTAGCGGTTGGATTCGATGGTGCGCAGGATCTTGCCCGTCTCGGGGTCGATCTGGTGGATCTTGCGTTCGCGGTACTGGCCCACCCACAACGTCCCTTCGGCCCAGGTCAGCCCCGAATCGGAGCCTGCGCCAGGCGCAGGAATCGTCGAGAGGATGCGGCCGCTGCGCGGGTCGATCTTGTGGATGCGGTCTTCGGCGATCTGGAACAGGTGCTCGCCATCGAACGCGGTGCCCGCATGGGCGGCGACATCGATGGAGCTCAGCACCTTGCCGCTTTCCGGGTCCAGGGCGTTGATTTTGTCGTTGCAGGCGAACCAGACCTTTTCGCCGTCCCAGGTCACGCCGCACACATGGTCGACATCGGCAAACGGGCCATATTCACGAATGACTTCAGCAGTTGCGTGTTTCATTCCGGCATTCCTCATTGGGGTTGGTGGCGTTCATCCTAGCCACCGGGCAGCGGCGCCGGGAGTAACAAGGTCGTCGCGAAACCCGGCACGGGCGGTGTCATCCAGCGCCGTGCGCGGCCACGGCCAAACCACTGCACCTTGCCCTGCTCCGCCAGTGTATCGAGCGCCCGTTGCACCGTGCGCTGGCTGGTGCCCAGCGCCAATGCCAGGGCGGAACTCGACCACGACTCACCATCGGCGAGGCAGGCAAAGACCGCGGCAAATTTTTCCTCGACCGGTTGCGCCAATGTCACCACATCGGTACACACAGGCGATTGCAGCGCATAACCGCGAGCTGTCGCGGTGATGCCGGCCAAGGGCCTGAGCGCTTGACGCAGCCTGCCGATTTCCACGCGAAGCCGGGCGCGATGGGATTCATCCGCGAGCTTCAAGCGGAACGCCCGGGCGATCAGCGTTTCCCGCGCCACGTCGGCGGGCCACGCTTCGGCCAATGCGCGGGCCAGCAGGAACAGGATCGGCCGCGTCGCGAGCGACACCGACATGCCACAGCCACGCACGGCGTAGCGGCAGGCATCCACCACCAGCGACGTTGAGCTGAGCAAGGCTTCAACTTCCTCGAGCAACAGCGGCCGTGCTTCCCCTTGGGCAATCAGGCGTGCCGCGGGGGCATCGAGCAGTTGCGCAGCGTGTTCGACCTCGGCCATCAATGCGGCAATTCCCGTTTGACCGGCTGCCTGCCGGGCCCTGGTCAACGCATCCCGTGCCGCGCTCGATTGCAGGCGTCGAATGGCGATCCCCGCCAGCACCAGCTCATGGGTTGCGCGCAACGCCGGCGGCAACGCGCCGGGGTCGAGTCCGGCCAGTAACTGCTGCGCTTCATCGAGTTGACCGATCAGCAGCAAGCGGCGGATTTGCAGATACCGCGCATGGGCGGCATTGACCCGGTCACCGTGTTGCTCAAGGGTGACCCGCGCCGTTTCGAGCGCCTTGACCGGCCAGCCGAGCTCCCGCGAAGCCAGGGCGATTTCGGCCTCGGCCACCACACAGCGCGCCCGGGCCAGCACTTCTTTGGGCGCGAAAGCTCGTTGCGCGCGCTTGAGCAGCGCCCGGGCCCGCACCAGGTCGCCCAGTTGCGCCATGGCGATACCGCGCAGGGCCAGCGCCGGCGCATCGTCACGCAAGGCCACGCGGTCCAGTGCGCCGAGCGGATTGCCCGCCGCCAGCGCCTGGGCGGCTGCCGTGATCATCGAGTCCATCGAAATCCCGCCACGCTTGTCACTCCCATCATTCGATACCCGGGTTTAGTCTAAATCACGACCTTTCACCAGGAGCGTACAGCGATGAACACGCACAAAACCGCGACCCGTGACCAATGGCTGACGGCACGCCTGCAACTGCTCGAAGCGGAAAAGGCCCTGACCCGACGCAGCGATGAAGTGGCCAGGCAACGCCAGGCATTGCCGTGGGTTCGCCTCGACAAGACGTACCGATTCGAGACCGACAACGGCAATGCAACCCTGGCCGAGCTCTTTCAGGGGCGCTCGCAATTGCTGGTCTACCACTTCATGTTCGGCCCCGACTACACCGCCGGCTGCCCGTCCTGCTCAGCCATTGCCGATGGCTTCGACCCCTTGGTCATCCACCTGGCCAATCACAACGTGACCCTGATGGCGATCTCCCGCGCACCCTTGGTAAAACTGCAGGCCTACAAGCGCCGGATGGGCTGGACCTTCCCCTGGGCCTCGGCCGCCGATAGCGACTTTACCGCCGACTTCAACGTCTACTTCACTGAAACCCAGCAGCGTGAAGGGCTGGTCGAATACAACTACCAGCGCGGCGGACATGCCATGGACGCCAGCCAGATCCCGGAACCGGTGAAACAGTTCGCCGCGACCTGTGGCACCGACGCGCCGACCTACTCCCGCGACCGGCCGGGGTTGAGCTCCTTTGTGTTGGAGGACGGCGCGATCTATCACACCTATTCCACCTACGCGCGGGGCCTTGACGGGTTGTGGAGCATGTACCAGTGGCTCGACCGCGCGCCCAGGGGACGCAATGAAACGGGGCCCTGGTGGCGCCGGCATGATGAGTACCAGTGAGCGCCGGCGGTGCCGGTCACTGAGCGCCGATGAAGACATCCGCCAGTTTGTCCACCAGTGCTGGCTTGGTCTGCAAGACCCAGCGCCGGGTCGCCCTTTCCTGCCATTCCTCGGCACGATCGAGGGTGTAGCGCGGCACAAAGTCACCGAGGAACCGACCCAGGTTGTGCAGCGTGACTTCATGCCCGGCGTCGGCCATTTGCTCGAGCAAGTCCCTCAGGGCCACTTCTAATTCGGGCGGCCACTGTTCGCCGCCCAACACCTGTTCGACCGAAGGGTGTCGATCACAACCAAGCGAATTGCAGACAGGCATCGGCATTTTCCTCGGTGTTGCGTTGTGTGTGAGTCAGCCAAAGATGCTGCACAGTTCAATGCTGCGCAACCACTTCACCTGACGAGCCCCGGAGTGGCGATCGCTACCCGAGACCAATGAAAGGTGTTCGCCAGGCTCCGTCTGCCCGTGCGCATGCTGTCGATACACCACCAACACCGCATCGCCCACGTCGGTATTGATCAATTCGTTCCAGCTGAACAACGCGACATAACCGTCACTGGCCCGCGCCACCACATAGGCGCGTTTCCAGCCCTTGGGGTCATCACTCTGCAACCCGGCCTTGAGCACAATTTCCCGCAGCAACACGCCGCGATAGCCCTTTTTCCGGGCTTTTTGCGCATTGCCTTCGCAGGTGTTGCTGGTCAGCGTCACCCAGTCATAGCCCGGCATGGCTTGCAGGTCGGCCACGCTCAAGCGCAGCGGGTTCTGTACTTGCCCGACCACCTCGAGTGTCTGTTCCGCCACATCGATGGTTGCGCCGGGCAGCAGCACGGGTTTGGCGCTGGGGCGAACAAGGCTTTGCACAGTCGAAAAAATGGAACGCATGGCGATGCTCCTGTCGTGGTTGACCAATCACCTGCAGGTCCCGGAGCGCGCATCGCCCGCCCGGGACCGCTACGCCGTGCTTAAAGCAGCGGCAGGCTGTAGCTGAGGATCAGGCGGTTTTCATCCAGGTCACTGCTGGCATTGCCACGCAAGCTGGCGTTGCGCCAGGAAATGCCCAGCCCCTTGAGTGGACCGCTTTGCAGCGCGTAATCGATACGCAGGTCGCGCTCCCATTCCTTGCGATCACCCGCGGCGGAATCGATGTTGTCGCCACTCAGATAAGTGACCACGGTCTTGAGCCCCGGCACGCCCAGCGCGACGAAGTCATAGCCGTACTCGGCCAGCCAGGTGCGCTCGCCGGCGCTGAGGAACTTGCCGATCTGCCGGTCCGTGATCAGGTACGCCGTGGCGCCGTCGCCCTGGTTGACGAACGGGAACGCGCTGTCGCCGGACACTTGCTGGTAGCCCGCGCTGAAGGCATGGCCGCTCAGGCTGTAGGTGAACAGCGCGCTCCAGGTGTTGTTGTCCACCTCACCGGCGTGGGTGTCCCCCGCGCTCCAGAAGCCGCTGCTTTTGTAGCCCTGGGCACGTCCGGCCGCGTTGCCGTTCTTGCCATCGGCGCTGCTGTTGAAATAGCGCAGATCAGTCTTCAACGCGCCGGGGCCGATGGCCAGGGTGTGGATCAGGCCGAGGAAGTGCTGCTTATAGAAATCTTCGAGACTGCCGTAGTAGTACTGGGCGGTCAGGTCCTTGCTGATCTTGTAGTCGCCGCCGGCGAAGACAAAGTTGTCCGAGTCGGCCAGCGGCGTGCTGGCCGGAGTGCGGGCGGGACGTGTCGCGCCGGCGATGCGCAGATCGATATCGTCGGTGGAACTGCGGGTCTTGGTGCTTTGCAGTTGGCCGGCGGTGAGGGTCAGGCCGTCGATCTCGCTGGAGGTGATCTGCCCGCCTTCGAAGGTTTGCGGCAGCAGGCGACCGTCGTTGAAGTTGATCACCGGCAGCTTGGGCTGCAGGGTGCCCAGCCGCGCCTCGGTCTTGGAGATGCGCACCTTGCCGGTCACGCCGCCCTTGGAATATTCATCGACCGCGTGGCCGTCGCTGTCCGTGGGAAACAGCGCCCCCGGCGTACGGTCAATACCAGCCTTGCCCACGCGACCGCCGCTGTCCAGTTTCAGCCCGGTCATGGCGATGGCGTCCAGGCCAAAGCCGACGGTGCCCTGGGTGAATCCGGAGATCACGTTGAGTTGCAGCCCCTGCCCCCACTCCTTGGCCTGGCTGGCGTAGGCGGCATTGCCCACCTTGTCCTGGCTTTCGCGGTTGTCCGAATTGAAATAGAAATTGCGCAGGCTCAGCGAGGCCTTGCTGTCATCGATAAAACCGGCGGCGATGGCCTGGTGGGTCAAGCCACCCAGGGTGATGGCCAGGGCCAGGGGTTGCAGCTTCATTGTGTTTACTCCGGTACGGGGCTCTTGTTTTTTTGGTGTCCATGGACCTGATTCCCTCGAGACCTGACGTTTTCGCCTATCGCTATATATTTTTGTATATAGCGATAGGCGAAATTTACCGCTTGCAGGTCTGCAAGCGCCGTCGGTGCTACGTGATTGAGGCTAGGAAAAGGTTGAAACAGGTCTGGCGGCCTGCATCTTTCTAGAAGCTGACTTTGAAGTCAATAAATTTAACAAAAGTGAATGGAGCGTTTGATCACGCTTGCCGTATGCGTTCAGCAGAAAGTAAAACAGAGTCACCAGAAATAAAGTGCGGTGGTTGCAGCGAGGGATTCGGTGTCACAACAGGCTCCGCCAGGTACTTAACACCCTCGGGCTGTTCAACCCGCACTTCACCTACCTTCAGGGTCTGGTGTTCGGTGAAGAGGCCGTCCGGGCAACGCTCCACGATACCCGTGCCCGATTGTCACTGGAGCCGGTGTTCAGCAATCTCATTTGCAGCTCATCAGTAGAACTCGTCTAGCAAACAGTAAAACGCTATACGTTGCTGATCTGGCTCCACACCATAGGCGCGAAAAAATGGCGCTACCCATGCCTGTCCAAGGTTGCGCTCTATGCTTCGGACAGCCAGTGCAAGGTCTTGATAGATGTCACTGATGCCTAGCCGGCCGCAGTCGATATAGCCGGTAAAGTGACTTCCTTCGACCATGAAATTTGGCAGGCAGGCATCGCCATGGGTGACCGCAAGATCATATGTTTCAGGGAGCGTCGACAACATCTCTGCGAAAACATCCTCAGCGGTCCGACCCAGCCGCTCATCGTCAAAGTCTGCCTCGTCAACGAGCCCGGCCCTCACTCGACGCCTGGCGGTTGCAATGCGCTGCTCCAAGGAGTGATCAAAGGGACATGTCGCAATGGGTACCTGGTGCAGAGTACGTAGCGCCATCGCCAGGATGCTGACAACTTGGGGTGGAGACAAATCGTTGGCACTGGCCAGATCATGCCCGGGGACGGCACTCATGAGTAACCAATGGCGATTGTTTTCTGTCGTAGCATCAAGAACGGTTGGCCCAGGCAGGTCAAGCCGATTCATCCAGCGAAGACGCTCAATCTCCTCCGGCAGTTCACTGTGTGCACCAATGGGCTCGGACTTCACGAACAGGTGTTCGACGTTGATGCAGCGGATGCGAGAAACCTCGGCGCCTGACTCTCCGATAGCTTGTCGTTCTATAGGCGCCCCACTGAATGTTTGGGACCATTGGGTAGGAATATTCATGCTCTCACTTACTCAAGTGTTGGCGGATTGACTGCCCGTCGGTTGCATGACACGCAAGACTTAAACCCTGCTCACGTCGAAGCCAAGGCAATCAAAACCGCGGACAGGTAGAGGCCAATTCCAAAGACGCTATGACTTATCACACTGCGCACGCAGTTCCTGGCTGGCGTGGGCGTCCGAGAGGATGCAAATCCTGCCCCCATGGCGGGCTGTATAACGAAAAGAGGAACTGCAACTGTCGCGAAGCCCACAGCGATTGCTGGCAGGAAGGTGGGTTCCTGCAGCCAGGCAACACCTTGAATGCACACCAGTAACACCGCGAAAGCAATGCCCGTGACGTAGTGTGCCACCCAACCCAAGGCCACTTCACCTCGCACCGGCATCGCTTGTCCAATGCTGGCATGAGCGAATGTACCTTGGCACACATGACCTACCCAGCGCCCTACGAAGGCGAAATTCAGCGTTGGAACGCCTAGGGCCTTCAGAAGAAACATCCACAAATCCATGACGACAGTAGCGCCGACCCCCAGCAGAAAAACCTGTGCAACCTCTTCCGGCAATGCCATACAGACCTCTTGTTCATGGACCAATTTATCTTGCGAATGCATGATAGAAGTTGAAGTCAACTTCAAGTCAATGGGCTGAAAATGGATATCACTGAGGTCGTCAAACGCACGGGAATTCCTGCCCACACATTGCGTTTCTACGAGAAGAAAGGCTTGATCGCGTCGGTCAGCCCGCGCGGGGCTCGACGCCAGTTTGCGCCGGCCGTGGTTGAGCAGTTGGCTGTTATCGCACTCGGACAGGCAGGTGGTCTCTCGCTGGATGAGATACATGCCATGCTCTCCCCGAGTGGCAAGGCCGTTGTTGATAGAGACGTGCTTTTGGCCAAGGCCGATGAGATTGATGCGACCGTCAAGCAACTACAGGCGATGAGTCGGGGATTGCGGCATGCGGCCGAATGTCCAGCCCCTAGCCACGCAGAATGCCCGAGATTTCATAGGTTACTCAAGGTCGCGGCGGCTGGCGCCTTTAAACGTGGCAGGCATTCGGCGCCATTCCCTTCGGCCGTTCGGTCTTGAGCACTCCGTACACGCGCATCAGTGCTCCGACATCACCACCATCACTTCAGCATCGGCGCCATCCTCGCCTTCAGCCAGATAAACATGACCAATCGAGCTGTTGAAATAGGCTGTTTCGCGACAGCCGATGCTGATGAATTCACCCGTTTCGAATTGAATCCGCACACGACCTGAAAGGACCACGGCGAACTCTTGTCCGGGGTGACGGATGTAGTCTTCGAACTGGTTCAGTTCACGCGCACAGATCCGCGCGTACATGGGCGTCATGCTGCGCCCGGGGAAATCCCCCGCCATCGGGTGATATTCATAATTGCCCGTGCTGTAGCTCGCCGCACTGTCGATGGCGGTGCTGACTACCGTGGGCTGTACTTCGCTGACGCCCGCCTTGGCCGGGCTGAACAGCTGGGAAATGTCCACACTCAGGGCACGAGCGGCGGCCGCGAGTTTTTCGTAACTCACCGACACTTGCGCCAGCTCCATCTTCGACAAGGTCGACAGCGCCACGCCCGAACGCTCGGACAGTTGTTTCAGCGTCAACTTCTGGTTTTTGCGGAGGACACGCAGGCGCGCGCCGACCTGGGCGCGATCTATCAAGGGATGGTCCGTGGGACACGAGACTCGATCGGAACTCATGCAGACTTCTCTGTCGTACGAAAAACGGCGCCTGGGGCTGAGCCAAGGCAAGGGCTGGAATAATACCTCAAGGTAATGGGTTGACTGGGGAATTCTCATATCTTACATTTCTCGTATCTGAGAATTATAAAAATAAGGGGAAAACTAATTTTCCCCATCCCCAGAGACAGGAGTGACTTCGGTATGCAGGACAGCGAGTGTTTCGATTTCGCCATCATCGGCGGCGGTATTGCGGGGGCCTCCCTGGCCTATCGCTTGGCCGGGCAAGCCAGCGTTGTGGTGCTCGAGCGTGAGAGCCAGCCGGGTTATCACGCCACCGGACGCTCCGCCGCGATGTTCATGGAAAGCTATGGCACACCGCAGATCCAGGCATTGACCCGTGCCAGCCGGGACTTCTATGAGCAACCGCCAACCGACTTCACCGAACATGCGCTGCTGGAGCCTCGCGGCTGTCTGTACGTCGCCGGTGAGGGGCAACAATCCCTGCTGCGACAAACCTTCGATACCGGCCTGGCACAAGCTGGCAATGTTTCATTGATTGATACCGAGCAGGCCCTCGCGATGGTGCCCTGCCTGCGCCCGGAGGCGATTGTCGGGGCGATGCTCGAAACTGACGCCCGCGACCTGGACGTCCACGCACTGCACCAAGGTTTTTTGCGGGCCATGCGCCGTGCCGGTGGCGTACTGAAATGCGATGCCCAACTGAGTGTCGCCACCCGCGAGGGCCGTCATTGGCACCTGACACTGGCCGACGGCCGCCAGTTGCGCGCGCGCAATCTGGTGAACGCCGCAGGTGCCTGGGCCGACCAGGTGGCGCAGCAATGCGGTGTGAAGCCCATTGGGATGCAACCCTGCCGACGCACCGCCTTTACCTTCGACGGCCCTGAGGGCGTGGACTTCTCACGCTGGCCGGCGGTGATCGGCATCGACGAAAGTTTTTACTTCAAACCGGACGCTGGCCAACTGCTTGGCTCACCGGCCAACGCCGATCCCGTCCCGCCACAGGACGTGATGCCCGAAGAGCTGGACATCGCCACCGGGATCTACCACATCGAAGCCGCCACCTCCTTGACCATCCGCCGCCCACGCCACAGCTGGGCCGGCCTGCGCTCGTTCGTCGCCGACGGTGATCTGGTGGTCGGCTGGGACGATCACCGGGAAGGCTTCTTCTGGCTGGCGGCACAGGGTGGTTATGGCATTCAGTCCGCGGCCGGCGTATCGCAACTGGCCTGTGCCCAATTGCTCGATCAACCCCTACCCGAAACACTGCGCCGCCAAGGCGTCGAGCCACAACGCCTGGCACCTGGTCGCTTGCGCTGATCATCCCCCCAATGAGGTTGCAAACCATGTCTGACAATTTTCAGCGTTACCCCAGCCACCTGCCCTATCCGTTCTCCAAGGCCATTCGGGTCGGCGACTTTCTGTTCCTCTCGGGGCAAGTCCCGATGAACCCTCTGGGCGAAGTGGTGCTCGGTGATATCCGCGAGCAAACCGAGGCCGCCATGGCCCGCATCGGCGAGACCCTGGCCGAATGCGGCGTGGGTTTTGACCAGGTGGTGAAGGCCACGGTGTGGCTGTCGGACATGCAACATTTCGCCGGTTTCAACGAGGTGTACAAGCGCCACTTCGAGAATGGTTTCCCGGTGCGCTCCACCGTCGGCGGCGCCCAGTTGGCGCTGGGGGTCGATGTGGAGATCGAAGTCCAGGCCTGGGTCGGCGCCCGCTGATCCACCCAGCTGTTTGCCAGTGCGATGCCCCGGGACGGCCATGAACAGTGGTCGTCCCCATAAGCCATAACAAAAACAATTCGAGGGAAATCGTCATGAAAGAAAGTCTGAAAATAGCCGGTGCATTTGTCGGTGTGATCGTCGGTGCAGGATTCGCCTCCGGTCGGGAACTGCAGATGATGTTCGTGGATTTTGGCGTATGGGGACTGCTCGGGGCGGTGGTCAGCGCCGCGCTCTTCACCTTTCTCGGGATGGCATTGGCGGGTATGGGTAGCCGCCTGCGGGCAAAGTCCCACAAGGACGTCGTCTATGCACTGTGCGGACGCTACCTGGGCACCTTTGTCGACCTGATGATCACCTTCTTCATGTTTGCGGTGACCGTGGTCATGTTGGCCGGCGGCGGCGCCTTGCTGGAACAACAGTTCGGCATCCCCGCCCTGTTCGGCAGCGTGGCGGTGACCTTGATCGTGGTTGCCATCGTGTGCCTGGATGTGCAGAAGGTCATTGGCATGATCGGCGCTGTCACTCCGCTGTTGATCCTGACGGCGGTAGCGGTGGCCCTGTATGGTGCCGCCACCCGGGGCTTGAGTTTCGGTGAACTCAATCAACTGGCCAGCCAGCAAGAAGCCGGCGCGAGCCATTGGCTGCTGGGAGCGTTGTTGTACGTGTCTTACAACATTGTGGCCGGGGTGCCGTTTCTGGCGATCATGGGCGGCGCTGCGAAATCCGAGAAGCAGGCCATCTGGGGTGGCATCCTCGGTGGCGCATTGCTGGGGCTGCTGATGCTGGTGATGAGCCTCGGATTGCTGTCACGCCTGGACAGCGTGGCGGATTTGCCAATGCCCATGCTGTCCATCGCCACGGAGGTTTCGCCGGTCCTCGGCCTGCTGATGGCGGTGATCATTTTCCTGATGATCGTCAACACGGCCGTCGGTACCCTGTATTCCTTTTCGGCCCGGCTACTGCCGGCAGGCACTCGCAAATTCCGCATCGGCTCAGCGGCCGCTGGCGCACTGGCTTTCGTCGGCAGCCTTGTCGGGTTTGTCAACCTGGTGGGCCAGGTCTATCCACTCTTTGGCTACCTGGGCTTTTTGCTGATTGGCGCAGTGGTCGTTGGCTGGTTACGCGTAGGACGCCTGGCCCAGGCTTAAATAGTCGATAGTGGCGCGCTGAGTAAAAAAACGATCAATGCGACCGTGGCTATCAAAGGTATCGGCAGGCCGTACGGGGCGATACTCATCGCCAGCGGCGCAATCAGACTGTCAACGCCCAGAGCAAACCAGCACTGGCGTTGGCGGTCACAGATCCCGCCCCAAATATTGTTGATCGATCAGAATCAGTGCCAGGCAGATCTGCAGATGGAGCACCGTTGCGCGGAGCACGCGTATGGCACAATGTTTTCTTCCTGACTCAATCGCTGAGGCCTCATGATCCGCGACTTTCGAAACGTTGACCTAGAGCCCGTATTGGACATTTGGCTACGAGCGTCAATCCAGGCGCATCACTTCATAGCCCCCGAATTCTGGCGTAGCCAGCTTGATGCTATGCGTGAAATCTACCTACCCGGCGCCATGTCCCGAGTATTTGAGGCAGACGGGACGGTAGTAGGATTCTGCTCTGTATATGGAGACACACTTGCGGCGCTATTCGTATCGCCTGAGCGTCAGGGGGACGGTATCGGTTCGCAGCTTCTCGCGGACGCCATGGCATCCAGGTCAACTCTACAGCTGACTGTGTATTCGGCGAATGCGCCTGGTATCCATCTCTATGAGAACCAGGGCTTTGTAGTTCTCAATGAACAACTGGACGCGCACACTGGCCACCTTGAGAAGGTGATGCGCTGGGTCGCCTGATCTGACTAATGTAGCTATACGACAGGTCGCGCCAGCTTCAGCGTAAGCGTCCGCCCAACTGACCTTGCGTTGTTAAGGGCCCGTGATTCTCGATGGGAAGACGGACAAGGAGCAATCAACAGCTGGCGCAAACCCGGCGGGTACTCCGTACCAGTCTCCGGATGTTTTCTTAGTGGGTAGCCATCCTCGTAACACACATTCCTGATGCCATCGCTTAGCGCCAAGGTGAGCGCGAACAAATTCCTTACATGTTTCTACATCTTCGAACGCGGCGTACAACGGCAACTTACATCGCCTTCCAATAATCGGCATCGGAATAATAAAAAGACCGATTACATGGAGAGTTTCAAATGCCCTTTACTCGTACTGTTCTAGCGTTGTCCCTCGGCCTGTTTTTTTTGCAGAGCCAGGCTCAGGCGGCGCCGCCGCTGTCGCTTACTAATGGCAACTCCGAGCTGACTGCGCAAATCAGTAATGCCTGGATTGAAATCAACAAGACCGCGTTAGAGCACAATATCCGAGCCCTGCAAGCGGAGCTCGCCGGCAAGTCGAAACTCTGTGCGGTACTAAAAGCCGACGCTTATGGTCATGGTATCGGGTTGGTGATGCCTTCGGTGATCGCGCTCGGTGTACCGTGTGTGGCGGTCGCCAGTAACGAAGAGGCGCGAGTGGTTCGCGAAAGCGGCTTTAAAGGTCAGTTAATCCGTGTTCGCACCGCTTCCTTGGGGGAGCTGGAAAATGCTCTGCAGTACAACATCGAGGAACTGGTTGGCAACCTCGATTTCGCCCGCCAGGCGGCCGATCTTGCACATAAACACGGTCGCAAACTGCAAGTGCACATCGGCCTCAACTCAAGCGGCATGAGCCGTAACGGCGTGGAAATGGCCACCGAACAGGGCAAGAAAGACGCCGTGGCAATCACAAAGGTACCGAATCTGGAAGTGGTCGCAATCATGACCCACTTCGCGGTGGAGGATAAGGACGACGTACGCAAGGGCCTGGCAACCTTCAATGAACAAGCGGCTTGGCTGATGGACGTGGCCCAGCTCGATCGCAAGAAAATCACCCTGCACGCGGCCAACTCCTTCGCCACCCTGGAAGTACCCGAATCGCGCCTGGACATGGTGCGCACGGGCGGCGCGTTGTTTGGCGATACCGTCATTTCGCGCACTGAATATCGGCGCGTGATGCAATTCAAGTCGCATGTGGCCTCGGTCAATAACTATCCCGCTGGAAACACAGTGGGTTACGACCGCACCTTCACCCTGACACGTGATTCGAAACTCGCCAACATCACGGTCGGTTACTCCGATGGGTATCGCCGCGTGTTCACCAATAAAGGCGTGGTATTGATCAATGGACATCGCGTGCCGGTGGTGGGCAAGGTTTCGATGAACACCGTGATGGTCGATGTCTCGGATGCACCCGACGTCAAGGCAGGTGATGAAGTAGTGCTGTTCGGCAAGCAAGGCGCAAACGAAGTCAGCCAGGCTGAAGTCGAAGAGATCAACGGTGCGCTTCTGGCCGACCTCTACACCGTCTGGGGCAGTGCCAACCCGAAAATACTGGTCGAGAAGTAATCCCACCACCATCGTAAATTACCGGGCACGCTCATTCGTGCACCGTTTTGCCAAGCGCGCAAAACCTCAAATGTATGGCAGGGACCGACAGGAGAGAGGTCGCATTCTCTTGTCGGAAGTTGACCATTATGTTTTTTTCCGCGCTGACTCAACGTATCGCCGATGTCGGCGCAGTCGCCTGAGATATTCACTACTGCGCCATGGTGTTTGATCACGCCCGCCCCCGGCGTTCGGAAGCGAAAGCGCACCTTATCTATCGTGCAGATGCTTCTTCAAGAACGACCGGGTTCGTTCGTGGACAGGGTTTTGCAGGATGTCTTCGGGTGCACCCTCCTCGACCACCACCCCGCCGTCCATGAAGACAATCCGGTCTGCCACTTCGCCGGCAAAACGCATTTCATGAGTGACGATCAACATCGTCATATGCTCCGCAGCGAGTTGCTTCATGACCAGGTTGACCTCTTCGACGAGCTCCGGGTCCAGTGCCGATGTCGCCTCGTCGAACAGCATGACTTTCGGCTGCATCGCCAGGGCCCTGGCTATGGCCACCCGCTGTTTCTGCCCGCCCGACAGGCGAGAAGGATATTCGTCGAACTTGCTGGCCAGGCCAACTTTTGACAAGTATTCCATTGCCAATTCACGAGACGCTTTTTTGCCGAGCCCCTTGAGCTTTACCGGGCCAAGGGCAATGTTTTCATACACGGTCAGGTGCGGAAACAGGTTGAAGTGCTGGAATACCATGCCCATCTGCTGCCGCACGGCATTGATGTGCTGTTCGAACGCACGACCTTTCAATGGCCGGTTGACTTGCTCGCCCTCCAGCCAGATCTCGCCGTCGTCGAGCACTTCCAGGTGATTGATCGAGCGCAGGAGCGTGCTCTTACCAGAACCGCTCGGGCCGATGATGGCGATGATTTGTCCGCGAGAGATGGAAAGATCGATGCCCTTGAGTACTTCAAGTGCTCCGTAAGCCTTGCGAGCGCCCTTCACTTCAACCATGAATTGCTTGCTGATCATCGTGACATCTCTACCTTGTTTTCGAGAAGATGCAGGCCGCCTTCCAGAACAAGATTGGCTGCATAGTAAATAACCGCAACAGTCAGATAAAACTCGAACGGACTATAGGTTTCGCTCACGGCAAGTTGCGCGCTGTACACCAACTCGGCAATACCGATGATGGAAACCAGGGAGGTGTCCTTCAACAGGACAATCAGGTTGTTTCCCAGTGGCGCAATAGTCCTGCGCAGCGCCTGCGGCACGATGATGTAACGCTGGGTCTGTCCACGGCTGAGGCCAATGGAGCGCGCACCTTCGATCTGCCCCGGGTCTACCGACACCACGCCGGCACGAATGACGTCGGCGTTGTAGACGGCAAAGTGCAAACTAAGACCAATGATGCCAGCCACCAGCGCGGGAATATCGATGCCTACTTGCACAAGACCATAATAAATCACGTACAACTGCAGAAGCAGTGGCGTGCCCATCAGCAACCAGGTCATGAAACGCACGGGCAGCGCCAACACCTTGGGCGCATAAAGAACAATGAGTGCAAAGGCTATCCCGGCCATCAAACTCAACAGGCTGGAACTTACAAACATCACGACCGTCCACCAAAGACCGGTCGCAAGCAGCTCGGAATAAGGTGTAACTATACTAAGATCCAGGCTTTGCATAGGAATGCTCTCACCTTGCCGCGAAGCGATTATCGAGATAGTCGACAATAAATCTGACCGAGTAGACCATCACGATGTAAAGCAATGCAGACACCATGAAAATCTCAAAAGGCTTGTACGTTGAACTGATAAAGCGTTGCGCTGTATATGAAAGTTCAACCACAGAGATCGTCGACACCAATGCAGAACCTTTGATAAGAGCGACAGCGTTCACTCCCAGCGGTCTTATCATCAGTTTTGCAGCTTGTGGCAGCGTGATGAACAATAAGGTTTGACCCCGCCCGAAACCAATTGAACGTGCCGCTTCTTCCTGGCCAGGGTCAATGTTGATGATAGCGCCCCGAATGGACTCGGCCATGTAGGCGGCGATATTCAGGCCCAGGCCGATGACGCCTGCCGCAAACGGCTCCAGCTCAAGTCCGATCTGCGGCCCGCCAAAGTAAATGATGAACAGCTGAACCAGGCAGGGAGTGCCGCGAAAAACGCTGATGTAGAGTCTGGCAAGGCATCGAAAGGCGAGAACAGTGGACAACCGGCCAGCCACGAGCACGATTGCGACCAGAAAACCAAGCAGAAGAGCAAGTACAGAGATCTGCACCGTAATCCAGGCCGCCTCCAGGAAAAACGGGAATGTGCGTTGTATGAGAGTCAGATCCATGAGCACGCTCGGAAAAGTCTGATTGGCTGGCTCGACAGTAAGTCGAGCCATGCTAAATACGCATTAGCGGATATCGTTGCCAATCCACTTCATCGAGATCTTTTCGTAGGTGCCATCGGCGAGCATGTCTTCAAGTGCCTTCTGCATCGTCGCCTTGAGTTCAGGGTTGTTCTTGCGCAGGGCAATGCCCATTCCCTCAAGAGCACCGTCGCTGTCCGGTGGCGTAATGATGCGAACCTTCTGCCCGGTTTCCTTGACGGCGACCAGCACCGGAACACTGTCCATCACAATCGCGTCGATACGCCCAGCCTCCAGGTCGACCAGCATTTCCGGAAGCCCCTTGTACGTTCTGACCTTCAGGTTGCCGCGGGCCCTCGCCCATTTATCGTGGGCGTCGCCGAGGGTCACGCCGACAGACACATCCTTGAGATCATCGAGGCTTTTGATCGAAGAATCTTCCTTCACTACGATCGTGCGGCCGGCATGGTAATAGGGCCCGACGAAATCCACGGCCTTCTGCCGTTCCGGGGTAATGGTCATGGAAGCGATGATGGCGTCATATTTTTTCGCCAGAAGACCTGCAATGATCCCGTCGAACGGCGTGGTGATGATCTTCACTTTTACCCCCATCCGCTCAGCCAGTGCCTCGCTGATGGAAGCATCGAATCCGACAATCTGGTTCTGCTCGTTGGCAAAGCTGAAGGGCGAGTATTGACCGCTCATCGCGATGCGGATTTCCTGGGAATCCTGGATCGACTTCAAATCATCAGCGTGAACAACCGAGGTGGAAAGTAGCGCCGCTGCCGCCACGGTAGAAGCGACAATCAAACCCTTGAGCTTTTTGGTTAGCATTGGATGGCACCTTGGAAGAATTGTTTTTTATTTTCTTGGAGTTATTCAGCCGGCCTTCATGAAAAGTCTTGCATAGGCACTTCTGGAAAGCACCCGGCAAGGTGTCAGCCTGCCTGACACATTGCCGGAGTTGGCCGACACTATGTCGGGCAGTCAAATCAGCGCAGTGCGGCCTTGAAACTTTCGTCCAGGACCTCGAGCAGAAAGTCAGCATTTGCCTGACTGAAAATCATCGACGGGCGCATCTTCAGGACATTGTCATGGGGGCCTTCAGTACCGATCAAAATGCCCCGCTCCCTGGCACCATCGGCCACTTGCCTGGCCAACTGCGTGGCCGGAACTTTGGTCTTGCGGTCCGTGACAAGTTCTATCCCGAGAAACAGACCCTGCCCACGCACATCGCCAATTGCATCGTAGCGCTGCTGCAACTTGCGGAAGCCGTCGAGCAGATAGTTGCCAATGGTCAGTGCGTTGAGTTTCAGGTTATCGCGCTCGATCACATCGAGTACCGAGAGCCCTACAGCACATGAAACCGGGCTGCCGGCGAAGGTATTGAAGTACTCCATGCCGTTGTTGAAACTGTCGGCAATTTCCCGCGTGGTCACCACCGCCGACATCGGATGGCCATTGCCAATGGGCTTGCCCATGGACACTGCATCGGGAACCACACCCTGGGTTTCAAAAGCCCACCAGTGGCTGCCTACACGACCAAAGCCGACCTGGACTTCGTCAGCCAGGCAAAGACCGCCCTCGGCACGGACCATTGCATAGACTTCTTTCAAGTAGTTTTCCGGGAAGAACAGTTGCCCGGCGACACTGGGAATGGACTCCGCCAGGAAGAACGCCGGCGCCCTGCCCTGCTTGCGCATGAGCTCGATCTGATCCGCCACGCTCTCGGCGTAACGCTTGCCGAGTTCCTCGAACGCCCACTGATCCAAACCACGGTAGGCATCCGGGACGGCCGCCTCGAACACATGGTCTGCGCGCCCTTTACCGGCTTTACGCTTGTACTTGTAGGGGCTGAGGTCGATCAATTCCTGGGTAGTGCCGTGGTAAGCCCAATCCAGCACGATCGCATCGTTACGCCCGGTGTGATTGCGCGCCATACGCAGCATGAGGCTGTTGGCTTCACTTCCCGAGCAACCGAAGGAAGCCACCGCCAGACCTTCAGGCAAAGTGGCGGTGAGCCGCTCCGCATACTCGACGATATTGTCGTGCAGGTAACGCGTGTTGGTGTTCAGGCGTGAGGCCTGCCGGGAAAGTGCTTGCACCACATCCGGATGAGAGTGGCCGAGATGGCAGACGTTATTGAAGCAGTCCAGATACGCCCTGCCAAAGTTATCGATCAACCAGACCCCGTCACCGCGAACGAACTTGATCGGGTCCGAATAGGAGATCGACAGGTTTGGCAGCAACAGCTCCTTGCGCTTGGCGACAAGCTCGGCCTTGGTGCGTCCGTCCTGGCTGTAGGTTTCCGCAGGAATCCCCGCGAGGGTCGATGCATCGGGGAACAGGTCCGCCCATACCTCAAGATAAGCCCGCTCACCCACACCGATGAACTCGCCCGCTTTCAGCCCGGTGTCGGTGGACATCTGAAAATGCACATGGGGGATCCACCCGCCATTTTCCGTATCCGCCCCCATGTATCCCACCAGCGCGCCAGCCTCCAGGCGGTCCCCGGGCTTGAGCCGCGCCAGGGCTTCATGCGCCATGTGCCCCCACAGCGTCAGGAATGGCGGGCACCCCTCAGGCGAGTGCTTGAGCATGATCAAGCCGCCATAACCCAGCGGCTCATGCTCGACCTCGACGCTCTGCACCACGCCGGCAACCGGCGTATAGAGCGGCGTGCCGGCGGGCATGATCAAGTCGACACCGACGTGAATGATCCGACGCTGCCCTTCGATGAATCGCGACTCAAACGCCGTGTCGGTGTAGATGGTCCGTTCCTCGCCCCATGGCCCGATGCCGAGCGGCACCTTGTGCTCGGCAGAAAAATCACTCCACCACTGGGTTGCCTGCGCTGGACGCCGCTCGGCTGAAGCGATGGTCATCACATGCGAAGCGTCGCCGAACGGGGCAATGGCCTTGTTCATGGTCGCCGCCGATGGACGCACGATATCGGCGAAGGACTTGCAGTTTTCAGCCACCCAGCGGCGCACCGCCCCCGCGCCTTCGATCGCGTCAAAACCGCAGGCTTTGCGCAGGATCGCCGTCGCCAGCCGCGGGTTCATGCGATCCATCCTTTCCAGCAGTCGCCAGGCCGGCGCTTCGCTGATGCCAAGGTAGGGATTGTCTTGCGTGCGGTCGCAGCGCGAGGCCGACAAGGTGACACTGGTGACCAGGCGCATCGCAATGAGATTGAAGAGGACGTCAAGCTCCTCCGGCTGCAGAGGGTACTTGTCATGGAAACCGGCAGTGAGGGCGGCGGCCGCGCCGATCGGGTCTTCCATGTCGAGAATGGAATAGGCGCAGGTAATGGCGACTTCGGCAATCAGGATCGTATGGACCGCATCGCCAAAATCGATGACGCCCGAGACGCTCTGGTGATTGTGCGAATCGACGAGGATGTTCCAGTCATTGCCGTCATTGTGAATGACTTGCGCACGCAGACGCGAAAGCTTCGGCTGGACGCGTTGTTCGAAGTTCTCAATGAAGCGTTCCAGGATGGCCCTTCTGCCAGGATCTGTGACGAAGTGCAGGCGTGAGCGCGAACGTGCGGCGTGACGCAAATCCCAGTCGAGATCACGCACCGCGCCCGGATGAATGAAGCCCTGAAGTGCACGGTCGATTTCACCGAACGACTGGCCCAGGCTGCGCATCAATTCGAACGTACGCTCGACCTCGGCCAGCGGCGTACCGTGCAACCAGCTCACCAGGCGCACCGCATGGGTTTCGCCCGAGGGCGCTACCGCAGTGGCGAGGTATTCACCGGCAAGGCTTTTCTTCAGAAAAGGCACGGTAAGCTCGGGGTTGTGAGTGGCGAGATGACTGAGAATGGCCGTCTGAAACTCGCTTTCAACGCGCGGCTCGGTCGAGTTGACGACCTTCAGAATCCATCCCGCATCGGTTCCTGTGTTCAACCGGTAGTTGCGGTCGCGCTCGCCATCCAGCGGCGTGGCCGTACCAATAACGTTGAAAAGCTGCTCACTGAGTTTTTCGGCATCCCCGGTCGAGAACTGGGGGGCAGGATGCGAGAGATTTGTCATGGTAGTTGTTTTCCAAGCCATTTTTTTCAGATAGCTTGGCACGCAACGCCCGGGACGGCAGTAGGTATACGGTCGGCTTGCGCCTGCATATTGCCGGAATCGACCGGCACAATTTCGGCAGCAAAATTAGGGAGTTCTGATGCGCGACCTGGACACGAAAGACCGCGAAATTCTCGAAATTCTTTCCAAGGAAGCCCGGATTGCCCTGAAGGCTTTGGCAGCGAGAATCGGGCTTTCAAGAAGCGCGACCAGCGAACGGGTCATCAACCTTGAACGCAATGGCGTGATCAGGGGATACCGCGCGGACATCGGTGAAATCGACGCCAACGTGATTCGCGCCATCCTGCTGGTCTGCCTCAAGCGCACGCCTGCAATGGGCCTGCTGGATCTACTGGCGCAAAACTCGCAGGTCCGGCGCGTGTCCTCGGTCAGTGGCCAACTCGACCTGGTCATCGAGATCGAATCACGAACCATCGATGACCTGAACCGGGTCAGAGATGCCGTCGCCAGTCATGATTATGTTGAGGACATTACTACCGCTGTTGTTCTGCGGCGCGATATTGATCGGCAGAGTTCCTGATTTGTTTGGGGGAGAAATTGCACTGCATTTGATCAGGCGTTTGCGTTCGACTTGATCAGTCATTTGCATTCGTTCTGACCACCCATTGCATCGGATTTGACCCGCTTGCTTCGTGGGCATGAGCGGCAGAGAACGGCTGAAGCGGTCGTTCGACTGATCAGACAAGGTGGTAAGGCTGGCATCTTTTCCAGCGACAGGGACGAACGCATGACAGAGGTCTACCAGGGAAGCAGCCTTTGCATATCGATCATGTTATGCGCTACTTATTACGCTAAACCAGTGAGTCATAGTTCTGGACGTTCGCCCCGAAACGATTCAAAAAAGGATATCGATGAGGGATGAGCAATTACTCTTCAAGTGATGCGAGGACTTCGCTTTAGTCGAGGCACCCAATTGCTTAGGATGGCGCATGCCCTATCACATTATCTTGCTCGTACTTTTTGCAGCGCTCTTGCATGCCAGCTGGAATGCCGCATTGCGCGGTGGCGCCGACAGACTTTGGTCGATGACGATCATGTGCGTGGCGGTAGCCATTGCCAGCATCGCGATAGCCTTGTTTTTGGAAGCTCCGGCCCAAGCCAGCTGGTTCTACGCAGCGCTTTCAGCGGTGCTGCACGTTGGCTACAACTTGTTCCTGGTGCGCAGCTATAAGGTTGGAGACCTTGGGCAAACTTACCCTATATCTCGGGGCTCCTCGCCTATCCTGATTACCCTCGCGGCTTCGGTTTTTGCCGGAGAAACGGTTGGGCCAGTCGCGATGATCGGCATTTTACTGGTGTCAGGCGGAATCATTTCGCTGGCCTTTAGAGGGCGCAAGCTTGCCGTTCCCAGTCTGCCTTACGCCCTGGGAACC
This sequence comes from Pseudomonas sp. P5_109, assembly GCF_034009455.1. NCBI lineage: Bacteria > Pseudomonadati > Pseudomonadota > Gammaproteobacteria > Pseudomonadales > Pseudomonadaceae > Pseudomonas > Pseudomonas sp. P5_109. Next base: position 2,863,862 of record NZ_CP125380.1, on the reverse strand, counting down.
GGTTGTTTCATTGCGGCTTATAGCGTGACGGATGGCATTGGCGTCCGCCTGTCCGGCGCGCCGATGGCATACACGGTATGGATGTGCGCCTTGTGGGGCATCTTGATGCCTTTGGTGTATGTCGGCGTGCGCGACGCGAAGAGTTTATTTACCTTCCGACCGGGGTTCATGTCGGCCTTCGTTGGAGGTCTGGTCTCACTTCTGGCCTATGGCATCGTCATCTACGCCATGTCCGCCGCGCCCATGGGAGCGGTGTCTGCATTGCGCGAAACCAGCGTGTTGTTCGCGGCATTGATCGGATATTTTTTCTTGGGCGAAACACTGACTGCCCGAAAGATATTGGCATGCGCGGTGATTGCTGTCGGGACGATCATCATTGGCTGACGGCAGGGGCGCAAAGCCGAGGTCAGCTATGGGCTCGGTTACAGCCCTTCGCGATAGGCAACTACCGGCCGATTCTGTTGAAAAAGTCGGCCATGGTTTCCACGGGAGAAAAGTACGCGTTTGAGATTGAAATCTTTACTTTAAGCAGAGGATTCCCGGGCTCAGATTTCGCGCAGCTGCGCGCAAAAAAGGCATTTTCAGCAGTCAGTACGCGGGCAGTCTGGAAGGACCGACTTTTTCAACACAATCGGCCAGAAGCTGCCCTTCATCAACGGCAGCAATGGCCAAAAGGGGGCAATCGTTTACGGTGAAACGTTGCTCCAGACGGATATAACACTCTATTCGATAACCCGCCCGATCAGATCGTTGCCTTGGCTGATGTGCCGTGAAGATATTGCCTCGCAATAGCTTTCATCTGCTCTGAGGACATGGCTGCGCCATGTCCTCCGTGAATGCACTGCACCTCCAGATCGATCAAACGTTGCATCGTCTGACGGTAAAGAGTCTGGTTCGAGCAAGGCAGGTTATCGACCAAACCACCGATATAAATGACGTCACCACTGAAAAGCACACCTGCCGATTCGTCGAACAGGCCAATCGAACCACGAGAGTGACCGGGTAAATGAAGTACCCGTAGCTGTTTGTCTCCCAGATCGATGATGTCACCCTCCTCCACGGTCTGAGTCAATGGAGCCGGCCTGATGCAGTAGTGCTCCGGCGACCAGTTCAGGCACGGTGATTGCTCCACTGCGCCCGGCAAGCTGCGAAACACATGGGCCAAGGTGTCCTGATCAACCATGCAGGCAAAGTCTTCCGCCTCAGCCGGATGCCCAAGTCGTGTTTCGAACTCATGGAAACCGCCAACATGGTCAGCATGAATATGGGTCGCCACCGCAACAAGCCGCTTACCTTCTTCCAGAGCCAGGGCCGGTCGTAACGGAACCAACCCCATGCCGAAATCAATCACCAGATCGGCATCGCGCCCTCGCACGTGAAAGAGGTTAGCGGCAAAGTAGCGGTGCACATGAGGCTCGCTCAAGCGCGTAATGCCATTGCCCAGATCCTGCCTTTGGTACCATTCATCCCTCATGGGGCACCTCAATGCAGAAGCTGGCCAAGAAAGCGCTGGGTTCGTTCGTGGCTTGGCTGGGTAAATATTTGATCAGGCGAACCGCACTCGACAATTTGACCTGCGTCCATGAAGACAACCTTGTCAGCCACCTTGCGAGCAAAGCCCATTTCGTGGGTAACACACACCATGGTCATCCCTTCTTCCGCCAGTTGAACCATGGTGTCGAGCACCTCTTTGATCATCTCCGGGTCCAGCGCCGAGGTCGGTTCATCGAACAGCATCACCCTGGGATTCATGCACAAGGCTCGTGCAATGGCGACTCGCTGCTGTTGGCCACCCGAGAGTTTGGCTGGATAGCACTGGGCTTTGTCCGGGATGCGTACCCGCTCCAGGTAATGCATGGCCAGTTCCTCTGCTTCTCGACGAGGCATCTTGCGTACCCAGCGTGGCGCCAGTGTGCAGTTCTCAAGAATGGTGAGGTGGGGGAATAGATTGAAGTGCTGAAACACCATACCCACTTCGCTACGCACCCGATCGATGCGTTTGAGCTGGCCGGTAAGCTCCACACCGTCGACGACGATGCGTCCTTCCTGGTGTTCCTCCAGGCGATTGATGCAGCGAATCAGGCTGGACTTGCCGGAACCGGAGGGCCCGCAAATGACTACCCGTTCGCCCTGCTGGACATCCAGATCAATATTTTTCAGTACCTGGAACGCCCCGTACCATTTGCCAAGCCCCCGAATTTCCACCGCAGTTGGCTGAATCTTGGCAAGCTCGACTGGCGTATCAATGGACAGTTTCATGGTGTCTCCTGTTTTGCCGAAAAGCCGCCCTTAGCGGTAGCCATTGGAAAGAACGCGTTCGACGCGCATCTGCAAGCCCGTCAATACCGAGACCAGCAACATGTAGTAAACCAGCGCGGCGCTGTACCACTCCATAAACTGAAAGCTCGTGGCAATTGCAAACTGAGTGGTGGTCATCAATTCATTCAAAGAGATGATGGTCGCCAGAGAAGTCGCCTTGAGCAGTGAGATGAACTCGTTAACCAAAGCGGGTAGCGCAATACGTAAGGCTTGCGGCAACACCACCAGCATGAACACTTGCCATCGATGCAGACCCAATGCCGCTGCGCCTTCGCGCTGGCCGCTGCTCACCGCAGCAAATGCACTGCGAAATATCTCGGTCAGATAGGCGATCTGTATCAGCGACAGAGCAATGAACGCCGCCAGAAAAGGCGTGAACCAGCCGCCACGAAAACTGGGGAACAGTTGCGGTAGCCCATTCCAGATAAACAGCAAGACCAGCAACGCCGGAGCACCACGGAACAACCACACATAACTGGCCATCGACCAGCGCACGCCGCGCCGCGACGAAGTTGCACAGGAGCCGGTGAACAGCGAAACGCCCATCGACAACGCCATCACGCCAACCGACAACACCAGGGTCAGCAGCGCCCCTTTAGCCAGCGGCCAGCCGAATACGGCGTCCAGGAATAACGAAGAATCAAACACCATGACGCTCACCCTTACTGCTGAGCCAATTGGACGTCTGTCGACTGGGTCGGCAGATTCCACTTGGCGAGCAGCGTTTTCAGCTCACCACTTTGCTGCAAGGCACCCAACGCATCGTTGAGTTTTTGCAAATCGGCAGTGTTCTTGCGCAGGTAAAGTCCAAACAGGTCAGTGTCGGGATAGGTATAGGTAATCTGCAGTCTCCCAGGTACCTGGGTACTGCGATAAGCCGCCGTTGTATCCTGGGTGATCGTCGCCGTTACTCGCCCTACGAGAACTTGCTGGATAACCGCCGAAGCCGACGGGTACGTCTGCATGCTGATGGGCTTACGACCGCTTTCTATCAGCTGTTTGTTGAGAGCCTTTACCGTGTCTTCGTAGGTGGTGCCCGCCTCGATAGCGATCACCTTGCCGCTCAGATCTTCCGGTTTGCGGGTTTGCTCATCCTGTGCCGACGTCACCATGACCTTGGACGATTTGAAATAGCCAACACCGTCGTAGCGCTTCAAGCGTTCGCTAGTAAGGGTCATGCCGCTGGCAACAACATCACAACGTTCTGAGTCGAGAGACGGCAACAAACCTTTGAAATCGCCCACAACCAACTGGAGTTTTACGCCCCAGTGTTTGGCCAGCGCAGCCATGACATCCACCTCAAAACCAACCATCTGGGTGTCGCCTGGCTTGGCGTAGAACTCCATCGGTGGAAACTCGCCGGCCGTACAGACTTTTAATGTGTCGCCCTGAGCGAACGAAGGTTTCGTGCTACTCATATCAGCTGCAACGGCCAAGCTGCTGGCCATACCCATACCCAAACCCAGAAAAATTGCGGCTACTTGGTTCATGACATTTCTCTTGTTGTTTTGGTGGTTTAGAGGAGGAATGCGGTAACGCAGGGCAATGGTGCTGGCGACAAAGAAGGCAAACAAGCTAAACTTTTTATAGGGTTATTCTTTAGAAAAACTGAAATATAGGCGTGACGATGGCACTCCCACCTCTCCATAGTTTTCGGGTATTCGAATGTGTCGCACGACTGGGCAACATTGCCGCGGCGGCGGTGGAGTTACATGTCACCACGGGCGCAATCAGTCAGCAGCTTCGGGTTCTGCAAAGCGGTCTGGGTAAGGAATTATTCGAGAAGCAAGGTCGACGACTGGTCCTGACCGACAATGGCCGCCTGTTGCAACATCGGGTAGCCAACGCGATTTGCGAAATCCAAGATGGGGTGCGCCAGCTATCCAGTGAACGTCAGGGAGAACGGCAGAAAATCGAACTGACGCTTTCTATCCCCAGCGTGCATGGCGTAACTTGGCTTGCCACGCGGCTTTTCGCGTTCATGGATGACAATCCGCACATCAAGTTGAATGTCATCACCGCAAGTTACTTCAATACAGTCGATTGGCGGCGGGCCGATCTGGCCGTGATTTACGGCGTCCCTCCCTGGCCTGGCTTCTGGTGGCGATTACTGCACGGGATCCGCATGACACCGGTATGTAGCCCCCAACTATTGCGCGGCCCCAAGGCCATTCGAAGCGTGTCCGACCTGGCTCATTATCGTTTGCTTCATGAAGACGATGGCGCGCAGTGGCGACGCTGGCTGTCCGAGGCACGCTTTGGGCAATCGAGTGACTCGGATATTTACTTCGATGATTTCGGCATGGTTCTGCAAGCTGCTCGCGATGGGTATGGCGTGGCACTCAGCGACGAGGTTGTGTCCGCCCGCGATCTGGATGAAGGCCGACTGGTACAGCCTCTCGCCCTTGCCGTGCCAGCTTTGCAGAACTATTACTGCGTGTGCAGCGAAGGTAATCGCGATCGTGAGGAAGTGAGCAATTTCATCGAGTGGTTGATTGCGCAATCGCAACTACCTGTTACGCCCCAGGTGTAAATAGCTTTTCGTAGGAAGCCGGCTCATGCGACAGCGTGACGGCTTCGGCGTGGCGCTGAGCGATGAAGTCGTCTCCGCCTGCGATCTCGATGAAGGACGATTAGTGCGTCCGCTGCCGATCTCGGCGCCGGCGGTGCACAATTACTATGTTGCCTGTTCCAAAGGAACGCGCGAACGCCCGGAAATCCCGGCGTTCATCGACTGATTACTCTCTAAGGCAGGGCAGCCCGATCAGTAACCGTAGACACGACCATCAGTGAACTGGATGTTGGTAAGAATGCTGATGTCCTTCTCCACCTTATAAAGCTCGGAACTCTTGATCAGTTCCGGATCGCTGAAGGCTTCACCCTTGGCTCGCCCGGCATGGATCAGGACCATCTTGTCGCGGATCGCCCGCACGTCGGCGTATGTCATGGCTGGCACCCTGGTTGGGTCCTCGTCAGCGTGAGCGCCATAGATGGCGGTCTGCTCATTGATCACCTTCAGCGTGGCATCGAGAGAAGCGACGTAGTCCTTCAGGTTCCCCGCCAAGAGCCAGGACGGATAGACGTGGTCCCCCGCCAGAAGGATGTTGTGCGTTTCATCGAAGAGCGCCACTTCATCCTGCGTGTGACCGGGTACGCTGATCAGGCGCACCTTGAGGCCGCCCAGGTCGATCGTCTCGTCGGGCTTAATCAGTCGCGCCACCTTGAAGGGCGGCACCACCATATGATCTATGTTGCCCAGGTAAACCGGCTCGGGAACACGGTAGAAGTCATCTTTGCCCTTGAACTGACGAGTGAAGGGCATATCCACCAGGTAGATGCTCTGAAAGTTGTGCAAGCCGCCAAGGTGATCGAAGTGCAGGTGTGAAGGCAGCAACGAGAGCGGCTTGTCCGTGATATTGCGCACCACCGAAGTGATGTCTTCTTTCTGGTTCGCGCCCGAATCAAACATCAGCGCCCGATCCGTCCCCACCAACAAGTACGAATAGTTCTTCTGGTAGTAGTTGGGCTCGCCGATGGCGTAGAGGAAGTCCGTTAACTTATGCACCACAAAGGCCGGGGTTTGCCCCGTGGAGGTTTCCTGTGCCTGAGTGGCGAATGGGACGCAAAGGATGGTGAAGGAATACAGGGTCAGGGCTTTTACGAACTTGTGCATGGAGTGCGGACCTTTTCTCTTGTTGTCATCGGATGGCAGAGTACTTTCTGCAGTGCCTATCTCACTGGCTGACGGTTCGCACATCAATGGATGATTTTTAAAGCCGGACACTTCAGTTCAACTAAAGCGTGCGGCGAATACTCAGTACCCATTTCGCTCCCTGAAAGTAAAAGTCGAATTTCGATCCCGTTAAGTCGACTGAGCGCAGCTGAGCTACACAGCCTCGCCCCTCCAAGATATCCATCAAATGAATAATGCATGTGCAAACATGTGATTTCCATAACCCCTGTGGATTGGAGAATATTTGCCCATCGAAACCAGTCATCTCCAAAGGGGAATGCCATGTTCAGTAAGGCAGTAGCTCTCGCACTAATCCCGGTGGGTACCGCGTTGCTGGCAGGTGCAGTCCTGCCCTTCCAGGCTGCCAGCAATGCAGCCGTCGGCCGAGCGTTAGGGCACCCGCTCTGGGGGGCGTTAACTTCGCTGTTCGTCAGTGCCGTTGTGGTGGTGATTGCGCTGTTGGTCCTACGTGTATCTGCGCCTGATGTTGGCAAGGCTTTGCAGGGATCCTGGTGGTTATGGATCGGTGGCATTTTGGGCGCCGTGTACGTAGGCAGCGCAACTGCCATCACTCCCCAGCTAGGGGCTAGCGGTTTTCTACTGCTCGTCGTAGCGGGACAAATTTTGGCTTCAGTCCTGGTTGACCATTACGGACTGATGGGACTCCCCAACAAACCGATCACTTTCACTCGAGTGGCAGGCGTCGTGCTCATCTTTGGTGGTGTGTTGCTAGTCCAGGGCATCGGCACGCCAACGGTTGAGAACAGCGCTACCCAAATCAGCAAGTAACCCGCCTTACCCGTTATATGAAAACCCGCAACGCAACCGCAACTTTCTGACTCACGATAGGAGAAACAAAGATGAACTTCGTAAAACTTCAGTTCAGCGATGGCCGTTCCGATGTTGAAGGTATCGACAGCGTCAACGCTGTATTGCGCAGCGTAGGTGTGCGCGCCAGCACTGTCTCGATACCCGAAGAAGCCAAGCCGATACTCAAAGCATCGCTGGTTGACGCCATCAGCGAAGAAGATCAAAACAAGCTGCTTTCGATATTCAGTCTCAACCGCGCTGAATTGTTGGAGCAAATCCACCTCGCAGGCCGCACTCCTGAGGTACACCGTGGTGGTTACCTGGGTACCCGCGAGGGAGATACAGCGCCCTATCCAAAAGTTTACGACATGAAAGCCATGACCCCAGAGATGCGGACTTGGGCTCTGAATCGTTATGGGCGTCTTCATGTAAACACTTCGGACAATGGCGCGGGCATTGATGAGGTGATGACGGTTGTATCCGGTGGTGCTTTCACCTGGATGTTTGTACTGCCGGATGGCGTCCTTGCGCGCTTGACCGTGCATGAGATCAATCCTCAAGGGCCTGCGGTGCGCCTCAGCTATCCAGGCTTTGGCATGCACGCCGGCTACATGGATCCGCACCAGGGCGTAATTGTGGCTTATGCCCATGGGCCGGAAAGCTTCACTATTCGCTTCGATGAATCAAGCGTGCCGCATGCCGAGTTGCTCGATACCAATCCTTGGGTCGACTTCTCGGGTGAAGTGCCTCAACTGTTTTCCAAGATCAGCTAAGTCGTCGAGCTTGGCGCACGCATCGTGGAGAGCTCCCATCTAAAGATCGGAAATTTGGATGGGGACTCAAGTAAGTGATTCCGACAGGAGGATCGTTATGCGCAGTTTTTCAATTCAACGTATAGACCATGTTGTTTTACGGGTACAGAACATCGAGCACAGCCTGGCTTTCTACACATCTATACTTGGATGTGATGTCAAAAAGCGCCGTGACGACCTTGGCATGATTCATCTGAGCGCAGGGACATCCATGATTGACCTGGTTGATGTGAAAGGGCCGATCGGTCGTCAGGGTGGTCAGCCGGCGGGTAAGCAAAGACACAACGTCGATCACTTTTGCCTTCGGGTTGAGCCGTTTGATGAACAAGCCATTCTCCGCCACTTGGCTGATGCCGGTGTATCTGCTGAAAAGGCAGTGATGCGCTATGGAGCAGAGGGAACAGGCTTGTCGATTTACCTGAATGACCCTGATGATAATCAAATCGAGTTGAAAGGCCCTGCTCTGCAATCCTGATGAAATTCGTCAGGTAGACGGGCAAGTAACTATCGAGTTAGTCGTGATGGAGCACAGCTTGGCTGCTCTGGTTTGACGTCAGCCTGGCTGAGAGCATTTGAAGACTGCCTCGCGCAACCAGCGATGTGCGGCGTCACCCTCTTTCCTGGAATGCCAGGCCTGCTGATAGGCAAATCGGGGGATATCAATGGGCGGTTCGAATTGCCGTAGCGATTTGTGGTTTCGCATCGGGCCTACCGCGCGACTGGCAACCGTAAGAATCAAATCGGTACCAGCAAGTACTTCGACCGCAGCGCTCCAGTGTGGCAAAGCCAAGGCAATGTGACGCTTTAAGCCTCGGGTGGCCAACGCTTGCTCGATTTCGTCATTCGCGTCAGGGCGAAGCGCGAGCATTACATGTGGGCGAGTTAGCCAATCGTTCAGTGAAAGACCGCCCTGCGCGGGCAACACTTTTTTATCAGCAAGACTGATGAACCCTTCGAAAAAGAGATCTTGAAGCGCAATGGCATCCGGAACCTCGGGAAAGATACCCAATGCAAGGTCGAGTTCGCCATCCAAAAGCTGAGAAATCATCATTTCTCGACTTGCCTGGCTGATAGCCAAATCAATACCTGGAGCTTCTTGACGAACCTTCTGGGTAAGCCGAGGTAGAAGGATTCGCGCTGCATAGTCCGATAGCGACAATCTGAAACGGCCCTTTGCCGTTGATGGCTCAAATGACGGAGCGCCCAACAGCGAGTTCAAGTTGCCCAAAGCATCCTGAAGCGGCTGAGCCAGAGCTTGTGCCCTCGCCGTTAAAACCATGGACCCGTTTCGCCGTATGAGCAAAGGGTCATCGAAATGGGCTCTGAGCAAGCCGAGCGCGTGGCTGACTGCTGGCTGGCTTTTATGCAGCCGTACTGATGCTCGCGTGACGTGCTTCTCGGCCAGTAACGCATGAAGCGTTACCAGCATGTTGAGGTCAATCCTGCGCAGTTCATCCATAGAATGAATACTCGAGTCGCAAAGTAGTGGTTTTCATCAATTTACCACATGAACTGTTACCCCCGCCGAGCGCTGATCGGCATGTTTAACGGAGAACTTTATGCTAGGCAAAACTGCCCTTTATCTTTTTCTACCCTTACTGACAGCCTTCATGGCAGGCACGCTGATTCCGGTACAAGCCGCTAGCGGCGCCACGCTGGGACGCATGCTTGGCCACCCTTTATGGGGAGCCGCTGTCGCGCTCAGCATCGGCGTCGTTGCGATATTGGTAGCTGTCATCCTTATGCGCTTGCCCGTGCCTGACTTCCAAAGTGCAGTAAGCGGCCCGTGGTGGATGTGGATCGGTGGTGTGACAGGGGCCATTTACGTGGCTACTTCCTTAGCGCTACTTCCAAGAGTCGGAGCGAGCGGTTTCCTCCTGTGTGTAATAGCCGGTCAGATGATTGCAGCGATGCTACTCGACCACTTTGGCCTGCTCGGATTGACGGAAAAGCCAGCAAGTTTTGGGCGCTTTTTGGGTGTGGGAATCATGCTGCTTGGTCTCGTCGTAGCACAGTTCAACAGTCCTGGTGTTTCACAGACTGTGTCGAAGGACAAAGAAGTGCTGACAGAGCAAGCGTCGAATAGAAATACGTCGAATTAACAAGGATACAAGGGGTATCGCTTGAGTCGACTGGCGGCTGTACATCCAGCTAATCGAAGTGGCCTGCTCCTGGCGTCCGCTTTGGCCGTTTTCTGCCGGTGCTGACCGGCAACTATGGGTCGTTCTCTGCCCGGTATTGCCATGGAGCATCCTGGTCAAATCCGATGCAAATGACAGGTCAAGTCGAATGCAAATGGGTAGGCAAGTCTGTGAAATCACCTACCTTGAGGGAGAAAACTCAAGACCGACTCCCCCCCCTCAATTCATGATCAATCCGGCAACAGTGTTTATCCCGCCGACCGATTTTTACCCCCCCGCCAAACACCTAACATTGGCTCTACCCAAGTGAGTAAAGCCAACCAAGCGCAACCCACTCACGCGGGAAAAATCGTCCCAGGAATAACGCTCCGACCCCGAGGTAAAGATCATGAAACTGCTAAAAATCGCACTCTTGCTTACGCTTGCCGCCACCGGCACCCAGGCCTTTGCAGATGACATCCACTCCACTGCCGCAACCAGCCAGGCACCGGTTGAAACCTACACATACGGCACAAAGCTCGATATCAAACGCGTCATCGAAGTCTCGGAAATCGCCAATGAATGCGGACCGGTCCCGGCGCGCATGACCTACGAAGATTCCCAGGGTCAACGCCGTACCATCGAGTATCAAGTGATGGGCAGCGGTTGTTCGAACGGGTGAGCACTGTACGGGCGCTGGAGGGTCGACACTCCATGCGTGCTGCGCCAGCCACATCGCTACACCGATGCACCGACAATTTTTTCATCAGACGCCAGCAACCCGGGAATGGAGTGCTTCAGGAATTCCACCCAGGTTTTTATTTTTGCATCGACGAACTTGCGTGAAGCGTAGATCGCAAACAGGTTCAACTCTTCCAGCCGATACTCCGGCAATACCCGCACCAGCGTCCCCGCCCGCAGGCCTTCGACGGCCGACGCGATCGGCTGGATGCCAATGCCCATTCCGTTCTTGATCGCGAAGGTCATGGCGTCCGCCGTGTTGACGTGGAAGGGCGACACCGGCGTGCTGAACGTTTCTATCCCTTGCGGGCCTTCAAACACCCAGTTCTCCGATGGCATGACCGTGTTGACGATGCGCAGGCAATCATGGCCGTCGAGTTCACCGGGCGAGCCGGGAACCCCGCGTTTTGCCAGGTACGCCGGCGAGGCGCAGAGAATGCTGTAGGTGATACCCAGCCGCTGGGCGACAAAGCCGGAATCGGGCAGGTCTCGCGCCAGCACGATCGACATGTCGTAGCCCTCCTCCAGCAAATCCGGCAGGCGATTGGTCACGGTCAGGTCGAACAACACCGAAGGGTAGGTTTCCCGGTAGCGGGCGATGGCGCCGATCACGTAGTGGTTGCCGATGGCCGACATGGCGTGGATTTTCAGGCGGCCGGCGGGCATGACCTGGGCCGTGCCCGCCTCGGCATCGGCTTCGCGCATGTCCTCCAGTATCCGCTCGCAGCGCTGCAGGTAGCGTACACCGGCTTCGGTCAACGCCAGGCGTCGGGTGGTGCGGTTGATCAGGCGCGTTTGCAGGCGGGCCTCCAGGCTGGAAACGGCTTTGGATACGTTGGTCGTGGTGGTGTCCAACATCGTGGCCGCCGCGGTGAAGCTGCCGCTTTGGGCAACCGCGGCGAAACAGCGCAGGGTCTGCAAAACATCCATCGGTGTCACCTCAAGGGGTAGGCGGTCCTGTGACGGACCGCCCTGATGCCAGGCACTACGGCTTGCGTGGAATGAACCCGGGCACTCCGGTTTCAACCACCGAGTTGAAGCGTATACGGGTTGTGATGTCTTGTTGAATCTCGAGCATGGCCCTGTGCGGCAAGGTCGAGATATCGATGTTTTCGCGGATATGGCTTGGCGTGGCCGAGGTGGTCAGGAATGCCACGCCGCGTTGCACCGACCAGGCCAGCGCCACCTGGGCCGGGGTTTTCTGCAAGCGCCGGGCGATACCGGTGAGCACCGGGTCTTGCAGCACATTCGGCTCCATGCCATGCCCCAGAGGCGCAAACGCCAGCACGATGATCCCGTGTTCCTTGCAGAATTCCAGCAGCTCCCACTCCGGCAGATAAGGGTGGGCCTCGACCTGCACCACGGCCGGTTTTATCCGCGCCTCAGTGACCAGCGCCTTCAACGCTTCCAGGGTGATATCGGACACCCCGATGGACCTCGCCCGCCCCTCATCCACCAACCGTTCGAGCGCGCGCCACGTCTCGATCAATGTCACGCCGTTGTCGTAGATGACGTTGCCCTGCTCGTCCCTCGGGTCCTGGTTGTCACCGGGTTGAAAGGCAAACGGCGTGTGGATCAGGTAGCAGTCGATGTAGTCCACTTGCAGGCGTTGGCGACTGGCTTCGAACGCGGGCTCGACGCGCTCGGGACGGTGGTTGGTGTTCCACAGTTTGGTGGTGATGAACAGGTCCTCGCGGCGGACTTTACCGGCTGCCAGCACGTCCATCAGCGCAACACCCACCTGTGCTTCGTTGCGATAGCGCTCGGCGCAGTCGAAGTGGCGGAAACCGGCAGCCAGCGCTTCCTTCACCGCTTCAGTGGTGGTGGCAAGATCGCGGAACAAGGTGCCGAAGCCGACTGCCGGCATCTCGACCGTCCCATGGTTGAGCGGGAAGCGGGTATCGCGCAGCCCGTCGTGAAAGGCTTCATAGGTCATGTCAGTACTCCAGGCCGCAGCCATTATTGATACGAAGGTTTCTGCCCGTCGCCCGAGGCAACGCGTTGCTCGAAGGCGCCGACCGAGTTGCCGCCCAGGGCGATGAACAACTGCACGGTGTCGAGGTACTGCGCGGTTTCCACGCGGATCTGCCCCAGCAGCGCCTGCTCAAAGGCACGCTCCGCTTCCAGGACCTGGAGAATGCTGTTCTCGCCTTGCGCGAAGGCTTGCTGGTTCAACTGCAGACTGGTTTGGGCCGCGTGCAATGCGTCGGTCTGGGCCAGGTGTTCCTCGGCGTCATGGTTGATCGCCTGCAAGGTGTCGGCGACCTGGCCGAACGAGCTGATGACCGTCTGTTGGTAACCGGCGAGCGTCGCCTTGTAGCCGTCGACGGCAGCCTGTTGTTCGGCCTTGAGCGTACCGCCATCGAAGAGCGGCCCGGCCAAGCCCGCAGCAAAACCCCAGAGCGCCGCGCCGCCATTGCCCGAAGCCGCCTGCGCCAGGGACGCCGACAGCGTGACGTGGGGATAGAGATTCGCCGTCGCCACGCCCACCGCCGCGCTGGCCATGTGCAGTTGTGCTTCGGCTTGCAGCACATCCGGGCGATCGTGGGCCATTTCCGAAGGCAGGCTCACCGGCATGTTCGACGGCAGGACAAACTCGCTCAACTCGAAGTCGGGAGCGATCCAGTCCGCCGGCCCCTTCCCCGTCAGGATCGACAGCGCATGCCGGGCGGCATCGCGCTGCTGAGCGAGGGGCGGCAACAGCGTGCGGTCCTGGGCCAGCCGTGTCTCGGCCAGCGACACATCGATCTGCGTGGTGCTGCCATTGCTGCGGGCCATGCGCACCAGCTCAAGATTCCTCGCGTCGTTGGCCAGCAGTTTTTCCACGGCCTGGATCTGCGCATTGGCGGAGGCCACCAGCAACGCCTGGCTGGCGACGTTGCCGGTCAGGGTCAGGTACGCCGCTTCGTAGCGGTGAGTTTGCAGCTCGGTGAACGCCTGCTGCTGTTCAACAAGGCGCTTGTTGCCGCCGAACACATCAAGGTCGAACCCTACCCGCGGCCCGATCGCATAGAAGTTGGCGATCGAGGGTTCCTTGCTGTTGTGCAGCCGTTGCCGACCGGCCACGGCAGCAAAATCGACCTGCGGATACAGCGCACCCTGCGCCGCCGCCACAGAAGAAGCGGCCTGGCGGATCGTCGCATCGGCGGCCACCAGATCGAGGTTGCCGTCGATGGCGCGACGCTCCACGTGGTCGAGTTTCTGCGAGCCAAAGGCAGCCCACCAGTCGCCACGGACCCTCTTGCCTAGGTCGATGCATGGCTCGGCACCATGGGCCAGGCGCTGCTCGGCTTGCGGGTCATAGTGCTGCGACGCACTCGCTTGCGGCGTCTCATAGTCCGGGCCTACGGTGCAGGCCGTCAGCAATACCAGTAGCGACAGCGCTGCGATCTTCGTTTGCAGCAGATGTCTGTTGATGACCAGCGCACAAGATTTCATTTGGCGAACTCCACGAAAACTAATTGGCCGCAACGGGCTTGCGAAGAAACAGCACCAGCGGGCTCACCACCAGCATCACCACCAGCAAAATCTTGAACTGGTCGACGACCGCGATGAACGCGGCCTGGCCGGTGATCATTTCGTTGAGCCCTTCCAGCGCCTGCAGCGGCGCCGAGGTCAGCGACTGCGTGGCGACGCGGTACGGCGTCAGGTTGCTGACCAGCGCCATGTGCATGGCCTGGGTGTTGTTGAAGAAAAACAACTGCACGATCGCCACCCCCAGCGTGCTGCCATAGACCCGGGCCAGGTTGAACAGGCCGGTGCCTTCCGGGCGCAGCGCCGGGTCGAGGGTGCTGAAGGCGACTTTGCTCACCGCCGGCATCAGGATGCCCAGGCCCGCGCCTTGGATCGCACCGGCCACAGCCACGGGCCACTCGTCCATCAGCGGTGAATAACCGAGCATCATCCAGTTGGCATAAATCACGATGGCAATACCGGCCGCGACGAAGAGGCGCCGGTCGAAGCGCTCGGGCAACCGCCCCATCAGCAGGAAGGCGCCGACCAGGCCGATGCCACGAGGGATCGTCAAGGCGCCGGTGGTGTCAGGCGGATAGCCGAGAATCTCGTCGAGCATCGGTGAGGTCAGGGCCATGGTCGACAACAGCACGAAACCGAGGGCGAAAAAGATCACCGTCGACAACACGAAGTTGCGGTCCTTGAGCAGGCGCTTGTTGAGGAAATGCACCTTCGAGGTCAGCACATGCACCACGAACAGGTAGATCCCCAGCGCCGACGCCATCGCTTCGATCCAGATCTCCGGCGAGGCGAACCAGTCCAGTCGCTCACCCCGGTCGAGCAGCATTTGCAGGCTGATCAGGCCGAGGGTGAAGGTGCCGAAACCGAAGAAATCAAACGCCGGCGGTTTCTCGGCTTTCTTCTCGGTCAACAACAGCGCCATCACCAGGAAGATGAACGCCGACAGTGGCACGCTGAGGTAGAACATCGGCCGCCAGCCAAAGTGTTCGGCGATCCAGCCACCGATGCTCGGGCCGCTGACGATACCGAACAGCACGATGGCGGTCCAGCTCGCGCCAAAGGTTGCACGCTTTTGCACCGGCAAGGTTTCCATGGCGATCGCCATCGACAGCGGCGCCAGTACGCCACTGGCGAGGCCTTGTACGATGCGCGCGCCGACGAACTCCAGTGATGTCGTCGCTGCCGTGCCAAGTAACAAGCCCAGGACGAACAACGCCAGCGCCGCCTGATACACCCGCTTCAGGCCAAAGCGTGCGGCCAGCCACTGCGCGATTGGCATGCTGATTGCGCTGGCGGCCAGGTACGCGGTGAAAATCCACCCCGCCTGATCGTCGCTCATCGACAGGCTGCCCTGAATCAACCTGAGTGCCGAGTTCGGCAACGGCAGGTTGGCCGACTGCATATAGGTCGCGAGCAAGGCGGCGAACCTGAGCGAGCGCGCACCCTCCCCACCGGGACTTACCAACGATTGAGCGTTCATCAGGAGTTACCTGCGGTCAGCAACGCCTTGAGCGGGTGCCACCAGGGGCTTTGAAACTGGGTGTCGATCCGCACCGTGGCGCTGGTCCCGGAGAACAGCGGCAGCGCCGGGTCCTCTTCGTCGAGCTCAAGCCGTACCGGCACCCGCTGCGTGACCTTGACCCAGTTGCCGGTCGCATTTTCCGGCGGCAGCAAGGCGAAATCCGAGCCGGCCCCCGGGCTCATGCTGGTGACGTGGGCCTTGAACACGCGATCCGGGTAGGTATCGATGCGGATGGTGGCTTCCTGACCCGGGCGCATGTGGGCCACGTCGGTCTCGCGGAAGTTGGCCTCGATCCAGATCTCGTGACCGGACAACAGGGCAAAGGCCGGCGCACCACTGTTCAAGTGGTTGCCCACCTGCAGATCATCGACCTTGGCCACGATGCCGTCCTGCGGCGCATACACCGTGGTGTACGAGAGGTACAGTTGCGCCTCGTCGAGTTGCGCCCTGGCTTCGCGTACCGTCGGGTGACTGTCGGCGTCGATGTTTGGATTGCCGTTCAAGGCCACCACGGTGCTGGCGATCTGTTGCTCGATGGACGCGATCCGTTGCCGCGCCACTTTCACGTCGGTGTCGGCCCGTTCGTAAATCGATTTCGAGACGAACTCGGAGGCGACCAGGGCTTTCTTGCGGGCAAAGTCCTTCTGGTCGAAGTCGGCCGACTCTTTTGCCGATTGCAGTTCCGCCTGTTGCTGGCGATAGCTGGCCTTGAGCCCGTCGATGCGCAGCCGCGCCACGCTGAGCTGCGCCTGGGCACGCTCGACGGCGATCTGGAAGGGTTGCGGGTCGATCCGGAACAGCACCTGGCCCTTGTGCACCTGCTGGTTGTCCTCGACGGCGATTTCCACCACTTGCCCGGAAATCCGCGCATTGATCGAGGCCTTCGCCACCCGGGCGTAAGCGTTATCGGTCGAAACATACGCCTGCCCCGACACGTGGTGGGCATAACCCAGCGCCGCGAAGAGGATGGGAACACCGACCATCAGCCAGGGGCGCAAGCGCTGTTTCAGCGGTTTTCCGGTGGGTGCGCCGACCGGGTTGGGGCCAGGCTGCTCGAAGGTCTGTGAAGCCGGGATATCGAACTGTTTGGTCATGATCGAGTTCACCTTTAGCCGGGTAATCGGGCCGGCATCGGCAACAAGCGCCAGCGGCCCGAATGAGAATGGATGCAGTAAGGAAGCAAGCCCGTGCGCGGTCGGGAGGATCGCTCCCAGCACGTCGGTTTCGTCGCCGCAACACTCAGTTCGCGCTCGGCTACAACAAACCCTGATCAAGGAATTTCTGATTCCTTAATTTTGTGCGATGGTGTAAGAATATCCCTCGACCCAGCGCTTCACAAGGATTTTGTACAACATGGCACAAAATAAATCGACAGAGGGCAAAGGCCGTGGCCGCCCTCGGGCGTACGACCCGCAGACAGCGTTGCAGCAGGCACTCGGGGTGTTCTGGAACACCGGCTATTCCGGCGCGTCGCTCGACAGCATCGCCACCGCCGCCGGCATGAATCGCCCCAGCCTCTATGCGGCATTCGGCGACAAGCACGCGCTCTACATCAAAGCGCTGGAGCAGTATTGGGAATTCGCCGCGGCGGCCATGCACGAGGCCCTGACGGACCTCGAGCTGCCGTTGGCCGAAGCCTTGCAGCGTTTCTACGAGGGGCAGTTGTCGATTTACTTCTCGGGCGACGGCCAGCCCCGGGGTTGCTTCGCCATCGGCACGGCCACCACCGAGGCCGTCGAGGACCCGCAGATTCGCGAGGTGCTGTCCGACCGCTTGAACCGGCTGGATGCCGATCTGGAGGTTCGCCTGCAAGCGGCCAAAGAGGCTGGCCAGCTCAAAGGCGATGCAGACCCAGCGGCCCTTGCCGTGCTTGCCTCGTCGCTGCTGCACAGCATTTCCATACGTGCGCGGGCCGGTAAATCCCGAGCCGAACTGACGGCGCTGGCGCGCAATGCAGTCAGAGTGATCTGCGGTGAGTGAAAAACTCGAGGATATTCTTGCCGGGGAATTGGCCGTGATCTTCTGCGGGATCAACCCCGGAATGACTGCCGCCGCCCAGGGTCACCATTTTGCCGGGCGCGGCAATCGTTTCTGGCGCACGCTGCACCTGGCCGGTTTTACCCCGGAGCTTGTGCAACCGGAAAACGATCGGACTCTCTTGAACTATCGATGCGGATTGACTGCGGTGGTCGAACGGCCGACAGCCAGTGCCGATCAGTTGTCCTTGCACGAGTTCAGCGCCGCCGCAGCGGGCTTCGAACAGAAAATCGCCCGCCATGCGCCGCGTTTCGTGGCGTTTCTGGGCAAGGCGGCGTATTGCGCGCTGTCCGGTCAGCGCAACATTGCCTGGGGCCTGCAAAGCAACACCTTCGGCAATGCCTCGGTCTGGGTGTTGCCCAACCCCAGCGGCAGAAATCGCGGGTTCAGCCTTGAGCAACTGATAACGGCCTACCGTGAACTGCGGCTGGCGGTCGACGGCAATCGGCCGGCGTGATCACGTCGGCGGAATCGTCGCCAGCACACCGATAAAAATGGTCAACAGCAGAAAACCGCCGAGAAAAATCGTCATCTTGGCCATGTGGCCTCCCACGCAATGAATTGGCGGTACAGCGGGCGCCATGAGTTGCCCGAACTGCGTACCGTAGATTTATTGTCGGCCGATGGCTGTTTCCGTTACAGAGGCAGATTGCGCTGAAAAATACGGATCAGATCCCCTTTCAGGCTGTGTGTTCGGGCCTTTTGCAGAGCGAAGTTTGTGCGCGGAGTCCACAAATGGCGTGACGATCAAACCCCACAGCGTCAGGTATCGCTCGTGATCCTGCTCCCCGGTGCCGTAATGGATGACTTCGGGTGTGGACCGGGTGACGTACAGCGTGCCGAACATCCAGTCCCACAGTGACAGGTTGATGCCGAAGTTCTTGTTGAAGTGTCGCGGCGCATCGCTGTGATGAATCTGGTGTTGCGCCGGGCTGCTCAGCACCCGCTCAAGCACCGGCCCGAAGGACAGCCACACATGGCTGTGACGCAGGTTGGCCGCCAGGTTATTGAAGATGAACACCATGTAGGTCACGCCAAATAGCGTATAGCGGCTGATCTCCCCGCCACAGGCGTACCAGAAGACACCGGCAAAGGCGCCGAGACAGATGATGTCCGTGAGCTTTTCCACCACATCTTCCAGAAAGTGCACCCGGCTGGCCGTCGCCGGCACCAGCACGGGCGCCGAATGATGGACTTTGTGGAAGGCCCACAGGTACCGCGAATGAAAGGCGCGATGGCCCCAGTAATGGCTGAAATCCTTGACCAGGAATACCCCGAGCCCATAGAGCAAGGTCAGCCCCAGGTTCTCCTGCACTTGCGTACGCGCACCCCACAGGTTGCTGAAGAACGCGATGTAGTCCGCTGAACGCAAGACATACGGATCGACCAGGCCGACGATGGGCAGCACCAGGGCGACCTTGAGAATGGCGATCACGAAGTAATAGCGGTAGTCGAGCAGCGCCGAGCGGTGCAGGTAGACCCGGCGGCCACCGATGAACTGTGGGAACGAGCGCGCGTCGGTCAAGCCCCGGGATTTGCGGTACCGGAACAGGCAATAAGCGACGCTGTAAGACATGCAGAGAAAGGATAGCCCGAGTCGGCCGTTGAAGTCGAAAATGCCCAGGAACTGCCGGGTGACCGGCTCGATCACCCACTGGGATAAATAAAGATGGATTGCGGCGAGAACATCCATACCGGGCTGCCCAACGTAAATGGAAGGGCAATTGTAAATGAGAACGAGTCTTTAATGTGTTGATTTATGACCGAGTGTCAGCCACCCAGCGCAATGATCGCAAGGATCAGCACGGCCCCCGTGGTGGCCATGATCACCCCACCCTGCCACTGCGTGGCGCCCGCGTATCGGGCGAGCAGCCAGCCGGCGATGAACAGCACCACGAGGCCGACCAGGTTGGACAGGCGGATGGCGAGTGCCGTCTGGTCGAGCAGTATGAACGGCACCACCAGCGGAAAGGTCGAGCACACCACCAACAGGAAAACACCCAGGGCGCCCCTGAAGTCGTTCCAGCCCAGGCCGGCCCTGATCGGCAAGGGCGGCTGCTCGAGCAGCCGCCGGCGCAACAGCTCCAGGCCTTCGCTGCCGGCCGCCGTCGCGAACTGCAACGGCAATACTTGTGCAATGAGCGCCTGACCGGCCGCGGCGTCCGTGCCATTGCGCAGGGCAAGGTACAACTTGATCCTGCGCGTGCGCTCGACCAGTGCGCGCAACAGGTACATGACCGCATCGGCCAGTCCCCAGGCGAGATTGCAACCGAGCGCGGCGATCATCATCGTGCGTTCGGCGGCCTGGTCTGCCGTGGCCACGCTGATGGTGCCGGTGAACGTCATGGCCATCAGCAGGCCGAAGATCACCTCGGTAATGCGCTCGACAGGATCCAGTACAGGCGCCCTCTCGAATTGATCATTGCCTGTCATGAATTCACCTCCCCCGGGTCTGCCCGCACGATACCGGCCGACGCGTCGGCCAGGCACCGGTTGCCCGGACTGGCGATGCGCTTCCCCGTCAAGTGTAGATTGAACGGCTACACTCATGCGCACACGTTACCTGCTTCTAGAGGAGCGATTCATGCTTGATTACTTCGCACTGGGCCTGCTGATCTTTGTCGGGCTCGTCCTGTTCTACGGGGTCATCCTGCTCCACGACATCCCCTATGAAATTGCCGTCCACCGCAACCACCCCCACCAGGATGCGATCCACGCGACCGGGTGGGTCAGCCTGTTCACCCTGCACGCGCTCTGGCCGTTCCTGTGGATCTGGGCGATGGCCTACCGAGAGGACCGGGGCTGGGGGTTCAGTGACGGGCATTCGCCCAAGAGCCATGTGGTTCACCTCGAACAACAGGTCGCCGAACTGCAAGGCCGGATCGAGCGCCTCGAAGCGACGGCGGGCACGGCACCGGGCAGGCTGCCAACGGACAATCTCGGCGAGGGCCTTTGAGCCATGGATCTATTACTCATACTGACGTATGCGGCACTCTGCGTTGCCATCTTCAAGATCTTCCGCATCCCCCTGAACAAATGGACGGTGCCCACGGCGGTGCTGGGCGGAATCCTGATCATCGGTGCGCTGATTTTCACCATGAACTACAACCATCCCTACTCCGAGGTGGCGCGTTCCTATTTCGTCTCGGTCCCGGTGATCCCCGTGGTCAGTGGCCAGGTGATCGACGTGCCGGTGAAGACCAACCAGCCCCTGGAAAAAGGCGATGTACTGTTTCGCATCGACCCCGCGCCTTTCGAGTACCGGGTCAAATCCCTCAAGGCACAGCTGATTGCCGCCCAGGCCGATCGCGCGCGGATCACCGAGTTGATCAAGCGTAATTTCAGTACCCAACGGGAACTGGATATGGTGGTCGCTCGCAGCGATGACCTGACTGCCCAACTGGGCAACGCGCAATACGAACTCGACAACACCACGGTGCGTGCGCCGAGCAAAGGCTTCGTCACCCACGTTTCGCTGCGTCCGGGCATGATGGCGACCAAATTGCCGCTGCGCCCGTCAATGGTGTTCATTCCTGCCGAAGGGCATTACTTCTCGGCGTGGATGCGGCAGAACAGCCTGTTGCGCCTGACCGAAGGCGACGAGGCCGAAGTCGCGTTTGACGGCATTCCCGGGAAGGTGTTTGAAGGCAAGGTGAAAACCGTGGTGTCGGTCATCGCCGAAGGCCAGATTCAACCGTCGGGCACATTGATCGGCTTCACCGGCTCACCGCCGGCCGGCCGGGTGCCAGTGATCATTGAAATCACCGATCCCGACTATGCCCAGTACGCCGGCCAGATGCCGGGCGGGGCCTACGGCCAGGCGGCGCTGTACAGCCAGCATTTCCATCACATCGCGATGATGCGCAAGATCCTCCTGCGCATGGCCGCCTGGATGAACTACATCTTTCCGTTCCACTGATACGGCAGCGTCGGCAACTGACTCAATCCTTGAATTGGGTCAGTTGCCGGTTCAGCGAACCGGCCTGATGCCGCATCGCAGCTCCTACAAGGGACCGCGTCCTGGTCGAAACACGCAATACCCGTAAGAGCTGGCTTGCTGGCGATGGACTCCAGTGCGCCGCGTTTATCCGGTTTATACGCGTTATCGTTGACGACCATCGCTGGCAAGCCAGCTCCTACCAGGGACCGCGTACCGGTCGAGACACGCAATACCTGTAGGAGCCGGCTTGCCGGCGATGTACTCCAGTACGCCGCGTTTATCCGGTTTACCATCGCTGGCAAGCTGTACTTGGGCGAAAAGAGGAAGTCCTCGCCGCTCATGTCACGACCGTCGCAGGTGACGAAGTCCTTGTACTTGCCGTCGGTCACGGAGGCACCGGCGTTGAACACGTCAAAAAGCTCGGTTTTCGAGTTCTTTTTCGGAGTTCAGAGAACGTGGGGCAAACAGAAGACAGCAACTTTACGGTGCAAGCTAGCGGGCAGAGGCAGGGGGAATTTTCGAATGTGGCGTCGAGGGGTTTTGCGGCGCTAGAGAATCCAGCTCAGCAGCAGGTGCGAGGCAATCCACGGAGACGCCTGGGCCACCGCCCATGCCAGCAGTGCGCATACGAGCAGGTAACCTGCAACGAACTTGAACATCGCGCGATCTTCCATGCCACCCTCCCGACTTTACAGCCATGCAGGGCGCTCATTGCGAATGCGTCACCATTACGACACCCGCTTCGCCCGTAAAGACTTCGAGTGTCAGAATGGTTTTCAGTTCCATTGGCGCACAAATCAGGAAAAAATTGGTTCTTCACGCAATCCCGGGAAACCGTAGGAGCCGGCTTGCTGGCGATGGACTCTAGTACGCCGCGGTTGTCCGGTTCATGCGCGTCATCGTTGACGACCATCGCTGGCAAGCCAGCTCCTACAAGGGACCGCGTCCTGGTCGAAATGATGTGAACGCCAAACTGTAGGAGCCGGCTTGCTGGCGATGGACTCCAGTGCGCTGCGTTTATCCAGTTCGTACGAGGGGGACCGCGTACGAGTCGAAATGATGTGAACACCAATCTGTAGGAGCCGGCTTGCTGGCGATGGGCTCCAATGCGCCGCGTTTATCCAGTTTGTACGCGTCATCGTTAACGACCATCGCTGGCAAGACAGCGCCTACAAGGGACCGCGTCCGAGTCGAAATGATGTGAACACCAAACCGTAGGAGCCGGCTTGCTGGCGATGGACTCCAATGCGCCGCGTTTATCCAGTTCGTACGAGGGGGACCGCGTACGAGTCGAAATGATGTGAACACCAATCTGTAGGAGCCGGCTTGCTGGCGATGGGCTCCAATGCGCCGCGTTTATCCAGTTTGTACGCGTCATCGTTAACCACCATCGCTGGCAAGCCAGCTCCTACAAAAGACCGCGTCCGAGTCGAAATGATTTGAACACCAAACTGTAGGAGCCGGCTTGCTGGCGATGGGCTCTAGTGCGCCGCGTTTATCCAGGTCACACGCGTCATCGTTAACCACCATCGCTGGCAAGCCAGCTCCTACAAGGAACCGCGTCCACGCTGAAAATAGAGTGACGCCCCCCCCCCTGTTTCGAGGTCGGCCGGTTTGGCGCTCACTTCAGATACCACCCCCAAGGTTCGCCGTTGTAGCGGGTGATCTGCTTGGTTTCCAGGTAGTTGTTGTAGCCCCACTCGCCCAGCTCACGACCGATCCCGCTCTGCTTGTAACCGCCCCACGGCGCTTCGACGAAGGTCGGCTGCGAGCAGTTGACCCAGACAATGCCGGCGCGAAAGCCGCGAGCGACCCGTTCGCAGCGCGGGATATCCCGGGACATGACCGCCGCCGCCAGGCCGAACGGTGAGTCATTGGCCTGGTGCAGCGCTTCGGCTTCCGTGTCGAAGGCGCGCAGGCACACGACCGGTCCGAAAATCTCCTCACGCCACAAAGCGCTGTCTTCGGGAACATCGGCGAAAATCGCCGGCGTCAGGTAATAACCCTTTTCCAGATAACCCGGCCGCACACCGCCCGAAACCAGTCGCGCACCCTCGGCCTGGCCGGCGGCAATGGCCGCCAGCACCTTGTCCAGTTGCCCCTGGCTGACCAGCGGCCCGAGTTTCACACCCGTTTCGAAACCCTGGCCAATCCGGATCTGCTCGGTCGCGACAATCAGGCGTTCCAGCAGCGCCGGGTACAACCCGCGTTCCACCAGCACCCGCGAAGTGGCTGAACAGACCTGGCCCTGGTTCCAGAAGATGCCGAACAGAATCCATTCCACCGCCGCCTCAAGATCACTGTCGGCAAAGATCACGAAGGGCGATTTGCCGCCCAGTTCCAGGCTGATGTTTTTAATCTCGCTGGCGGCGGCCTGCATGATCTTGCGCCCGGTCGGCACGCTGCCGGTGAAGGCGATCTTGTCGACATCCGGGTGTTCGGCCAGCGGCGCTCCCGCCTCGCGACCCAAGCCCGTGACCACATTCAGCACCCCGGCCGGCAGCCCTGCCCTGTCAGCAATGCCGGCCAGTTCGAGGGCTGTCAGCGGCGTCAGTTCGGAGGGCTTGAGCACAACGGTGCAACCGGCCGCGAGTGCCGGAGCAACTTTCCACGAGGCCATCAGCATCGGGAAATTCCACGGGATGATCGCGGCGACCACACCCACCGGTTCCTTGATCACCGATGAGGTGAACCGCGCATCCGGCACCTCGATCGACCGTTCACTGTGTTGATCCGACTGCTCGGCAAGCCCCGCATAGAAGTCGAAGCACCCGGCAGTATCGGCGATGTCCCAAAGCGCTTCCGGCAGCGGCTTGCCGTTGTCGCGCACTTCGATGGCGGCCAATTCGTCCTGACGGACACGAATGCCCTCGGCGATCTTTCTCAGCACCTGTGCCCGTTGCGCGCCGGACCAACGGGGCCAGTCACCCTCATCAAACGCAATGCGCGCCGCTGTCACCGCCAAGTCGATATCCTCTGCTGTCGCCGAGGCAACCCGCGCCAGCACCAACTCGTCACTCGGATCGAGCGTGTCGAAAACACCGCGTTGAACCGGGCTGACCCACTCCCCGCCGATGTACAACCGTTGGTAGTCACCCAAGGGACACTCCTTGATCCTGCGCTGCCGACGCTGCTGGTACAGCTGTTCGGCGGCCTGCAATTGCTCGCGGTCATTGACCCCGAGCACGTCGGCTTCCTCCACTTCCACGGCAGTCACGGTCAGCCCCGCCTCGTTGGCCACCGCCACCGCATCGGTGAGGTAGTACTCGCCCTGGACGTTGCGGTTGCCGATGCGATCGAGCAACCACAGGCAGGTGTCGGCGCGCAGGCCCATGACGCCGCCGTTGCAGAAGTTGATGTCCAGCTCCTGCGGGCTGGCGTCCTTGGCTTCGCGGATGGCCAGTAAACGCCCCCGCTCCACCAGCAGGCGCCCGTAAGGGCCCGGATGCTGTGTGTGGAATCCCGCCACCGCCACCGCTGCGCCGTCGATCAGTGCCCGACGCAAACGGTTCAAGGTCTGCGCGGTGATCAACGGCGAATCGCCGAACAGCACCAGCACACAACCCTGCTCGTGAGCCTCCAGTGCCGGCCGTGCCGCCAGCAACGCATGGGCCGTGCCCAGTTGCTCGTGCTGGGTAAACACCCGTGCCGTCGGTGCAACCTGATCCAGGTACTCGGCCACCAGATGGCCGCCGGCACCCAACACCACCGCTCGCTGCTCGATGCCCGCCGCCTCCACCGCCGCCAGCACATGGCCGAGCAGCGGCCGGCTGCCCACCGGGTGCAAGACCTTGGGCAACGGCGAACGCATGCGCGTGCCCTGCCCGGCCGCCAGAATCACCGCCAGCGTCGGCCAGTCAATGTTGTCACTCATCGCGATCCTCCTGTGTGCATCCCGGCTTCAGGCCGGATCGCGATAGAAAACGTCGTCGGCATACGGATACCACCAGTCCTGGATTTTCGGCTGGTGGTCGATGATGACCATTTTCGAGCGGCGAAACGCTTCCAGCCCCTGACGCCCGAGCTCGCGCCCAAGGCCGGACATTTTCCAGCCACCGAACGGCAACGCATCGTTGTCGATCAGCGGATTGTTGACCCAGACCATCCCCGCTTCCAGACGCTCGGCAGCCTCCATGGCTTCGGCCAGATCGGTGGAAAACAGCGAGGCGCCAAGGCCGAACGGCGAGTCATTGGCCAACCGCACCGCCTCGTCGAAATCGCTGACACGGCAGATCGCCGCCACCGGGCCGAAGCACTCTTCCTGAAGAATCGCCATGTCGCCGGTCACGCCGGTGAGGATGGTCGGTTCATAGAACCAGCCGACGTTGTGCCCGGGTGGAATCCGTCCGCCACACACCACTTTCGCGCCCTTGGCCACGGCGTCGTCGACCAGGCGCATGACCTTGTTGCGCGCCGCCTCGCTGACCATCGGCCCGATCTCCGAGCGCTCCAGGCCATGACCGATGCGCAAGGCACGGGCACGCTCGGCGAACCTGGCGACAAATTCGTCATGGACCTCGTCGACGACATAGAAGCGCTCGGCCGACGTGCAGATCTGCCCGCTGAGGTGGAACGCAGCCGTCACCGCACCCGCCGCCGCGACATCCAGTGGTGCGTGCCTGGAGATGATCAGCGGATCGCTGCCACCAGCCTCGATCACACAAGGTTTCATCCGTTCGGCGCAGGCCACGGCCACGGCTTTACCCGCCGCGACACTGCCGGTGAAGGCCACCGCGTGAGTCTGCGCCGACTGCACCAGCAACTGCGCGGTGACTGCATCGCCTGGCACACAGGACACCAGCCCCGGCAACAGCGCGGTGAAATGCTCCATGAACTTGAGGGTGCACAGGGTCGTGGCTTCCGCCGGCTTGATGATGCAGGCATTGCCCGCCGCCAGCGACGCGGCGACCGTCCAGCACATCAGCAGGATCGGAAAATTGAACGGCATGATGTGCACGCTGACGCCATAGGGCTCGTAGCGCACATGCTGGAAGGAACCGATCTGCGTGGTACCGGCGACCTTGCCGGCATCGTCCCGGGCCATTTCCGCGTAGTAGCGAAAGATCGGCGCACAGTTGGCTAACTCGCCCATGGCCTCGGGAAACGGCTTGCCCATTTCCAGGGTCATCAGGCGCGCCACTTCACGGTTGCAGGCAAGGTTCTGTTCGATGGCATTGGCCAGTTGATGCAGGCGCGCGGCGCGGCTTTTGGCATCCACTACGCGCCATTGTTTTTGCGCGGCGGCGGCGGCGTCGATGGCAGCTTGCACATCGGTATCGCCACACACGCCGACTTGCCCGACCGCTTGCAGGGTCGCCGGGTCGAGCACCTCGCGCACGCGGCCATCGGTCAGCGGCAGGAACTCGGAATTGATGAAGCGCAATGCAATGTCAGTGTTGAACGTGGCCATGGGATGATCCTTGAACCAATCGATAAGGGGTTTCACGCAATGTCGCCAGGGTCTCGGCGGGCAGTTCCGCACGCCAGCCCGGCACGTGCCGGTCAAGCCACTGGCGCAGCGGCGCAAAGGCCTCGGCGTCCAGGGCGCGGATAAACAGACCGAGGGTGCGCGGCAAGTGCGCCAGGTAACCGTGCTTGCCGTCCCGGCCGGCCAGGCGCACGAAAATCCCCAGCACCTTGGCGTGACGCTGGGCAGCCAGGCGCCGGTAATCTTCGAGAAAACCCGGCGCATCCAGCTCCGGGCGCTGCAACAGGTAATGGCTGATCAGGGCCACCCGCAGCGCCTCCGGCACATCACGACGGGCGTCTTCGAGCAGTGACATCAAGTCATAGGCCGCCGCCCCGGCCAGCGCGTCCTGGAAATCCAGCAAGCCGCAGGCCGCGACGCCTTCGCGGCCTTGCAGCAGCATCAGGTTGTCGACATGAAAGTCGCGCAGCACCAGGGCTTCGCGACGTTTTGAGACGTCGAGGCAGGCAACGGCGAACAGCGCCAGATACTCATCGCGCAGGGCCAGTGCCGCCTCTTTGCCGATCAACAGCGGCACGTACCAATCAATAAAGAGTGCGTACTCGGCCGCCAGTCGCTGCTCGTCGTAAGGCGCCAGCTCCGCGGCGGGCGCTGCGCGATGCAACGCCACCAGCGTATCGACCGCCAGGTGATACAACGCCGACTCCGAATGCCCGGCCAGCAGCAGCCGGGTGTAGGTGTCGTGACCAAAATCCTCGATCAGCGCCAGCCCCGCCACCTCGTCCACTTCCAGCAAGGCCGGCGCGGACAGGCCCAGCCCCTGCAACTGCCGGGCGATCCGCACGAACGGGCCGATGGGTTCGCTGTGTGGCGGCGAATCCATCAGCAACAGGCCGGCACCGTCCAGGCGGAAATAACGCCGGGTCGAAGCATCCGCCGGCAAGGCGACCAGCAAGGCCCCGGCAAAACCGGCGCGGGCCAGGAAGGCGGCGCGCTGGTCCTCACGGGTTGGCAATTGCGCCAGTGCATCTGTCATGGCAGTCACCGGATCATGTAGACCTTTTTCACGGTCTCGTGGACGGTACACACGCCTTTCCAGTCCTTGCGGAAGAAGGCGGCGGTGTCTGGCTTGATCTCGATCACTTCACCGGACTCGTGGACGTAAGTGCAGCGACCTTCGAGGAAGTGGCAGAACTCGTCGCTGGTGACGTGGCAGAACCACTTGCCGGGGGTGCAGATCCAGATGCCGCATTCGGACTGGCCTTCGGGGCCTTTGTGCAGCACCACGCCGGAAACACGGGATTCGCCTTCAAGCATGGTCGGGATCACGCCCCAATCCTTGACGTCGGTGATGCTCAGCGGGTCGTACAGAAACGGGGTAGTCATTTATTTTCTCCAGTAAATTGTCATTCTCGGACCTGTAGGAGCCGGCTTGCTGGCGATAGCGCCGGGACTGTCGACACATATGTCGCCCGACGTACCGCCATCGCCAGCAAGTCGGCTCCTACAAAGTTCAGGCCAGCATGTAAACGTTGCGCAGGGTTTCGCGGACGTCGCATTCACCCGTCCATCCGGCCGGGAACAGCACCAGGGTGTTGGGGCGCACCTCGATCACTTCGCCGTTGTCATGGCGGTAGGTCGCGTGCCCGGCGATGAAATGGCACAACTCGTCCCGGGGAATCGACAGCCGCCAGCGCCCAGGGGTACACACCCACAATCCGGTTTCAGGACTGTTGTTCGGCCCCTTGAACAGCAAGCGCCCGCTGGAATGCGAGACGCCTTCGACGGCGTCGCTCTGCACGCCCCAGTCCACCAGGTCGGTGCGGCTGCTGACGGCTTCGAGGTACGGCGTGATACCCGCCGTGGTGGATGAATCAGGCATCGTTGAGCACCTTGTCGAGAATCGCGGCCGCGTCTTGCGGCCCCTTGCGGGATTGCATCTGCACGCTGGTGCGCTGCAGGCGTTGGCGCATCGCCTCGTCGTTGAGGCACGCGTGGAGTTTTTCTGCGAGCTGTTCTTCGCTCCACTCATAACGGTCGAGCTTGAAGCCGTGGCCGCTTTCTTCAGCGCGCATGGCGTTGTCGTGGCCGTCCCAGACGTAGGACATGACGATCGCCGGTTTGCCGAAGAACAGGCACTCGGTGAAGCTGTTGTTGCCGCCGTGGTGGATCACCGCGTCGACCTGGGCAATCACCGACGGCTGCGGGAACCAGTTGGAAATCTGCACGTTGTCCGGCAGGTCCGGGTACTCATCCAGGTGCTCGCCGACGTTGAACAGCGCCCGGTACGGCAGCTTGCCCACCGCCTCGATCAGGCGCTTGAGCAGCTCGACATCGCCGGAACCGAGGCTGCCGAAGCTGGCGTACAGCAGCGGCTTGTCGTTGTTCGCACGGAACCGCGGAATCTCGTACGGCGTGTCGTGGCGCACGCAGCCTTGCAGGTAATGGAAACGCTCGGCCGGCAACGGATGGCGGCGGTCGAACTTGACCGCATCCGGGTACAGCAGCAAGTTCATGAACGGCGAGGTTTCAAAGAACGTGCCCAGCGGATACGGCTGCTCGCCATGGGCCTGGAGGAACTGGTTGAAGTCCTCGTGGATCGGCCCGACCACTTCCTCAAAGCGCTGGCGGAATTGCGCGTGGCCGGCCTTGTCGTCGATGCTCATGCCCGACAGGTGCGGCGGGATATCCGGGTCTTCGATCTCGTTTTCCGAGCAGGAAATGATCCGCACCCACGGCTTGCCGTACTGCTTGATCGCCGGAAACAGGATCACGTTGTCGACGCAGATCAGGTCGGGCTTGACCTTGTCCAGCACCGCCGGCAGGTCCTTTTGTGCCCACTTTGCGGTTTCGACAATGGCCGCCCAGCATTCCTTGACGTAGTTGTCGATCTGCTCGAGCGGCGACTTGCGGAAGTTCGGGATGTGGCCGTTGATGAAATCCACCCAGTAGCGGGCCATCTCCTCGGCCGGCATCGGCGCCGACATGTTGACCATGTGCTCTTCGAAACCATAACCGGCGTACACACCGCTCATGCCCGGGTCGGTGAGGAACACCGCCTTGTGGCCCAGGGCTTCACAGGCCTGGGCGATACCCACTGAGTTCAGCGCCGGGCCGTAGGCGGCTTCCGGAAAGAATGCGATCACTTTCTGTTTCATCGAGTGCTGCTCCTGCCTGGTCTTTTTATTGTTCAGCGTGTCAATACGCGGGCATGCCGGGCCTGCCAGCCCAGCCGGATGGTCGTGTCGATTGCAAAATGGGCGAATTCGAACTGTGAGGACGGCACGCGCACGATCAGCGGTTTGTCGCTGAGCGGAGTCTGCACGTGCAGGTTGGTGTCGAGGCCGTGGTAGGCGACTTCGACGATCTTGCCGCTGACCTGATTGGCGCATTCGCCGCCCTGCTCCGTCAGCACTTGCAGGCGCTCGGGGCGCACCACCACGGCAACGGCCTGGCCGCTCACCAGCGGCGCGTCGGTTTCCACGCTCAGTTCCTGGCCGTTGACCCGCACCGAGTGTTGACCGGTGCGCACGCCTTCGAGCAGGTTGCTGACGCCGATGAAGTTGGCGACAAAACGGCTGTTGGGGTTTTCGTAGAGCTCGGTCGGGCTGCCGCACTGGC
Source organism: Pseudomonas sp. P5_109 (assembly GCF_034009455.1). Lineage (NCBI taxonomy): Bacteria > Pseudomonadati > Pseudomonadota > Gammaproteobacteria > Pseudomonadales > Pseudomonadaceae > Pseudomonas > Pseudomonas sp. P5_109. Next base: position 2,833,305 of record NZ_CP125380.1, on the reverse strand, counting down.
AGACCTTGCCGCCGTCGAGCACGGCCATGCGGTCGGACATCACCAGGGCTTCTTCCTGGTCGTGGGTGACGATGATGAAGGTGATGCCGCTCTCGTGTTGCAGGCGCTTGAGTTCCAGCTGCATCTTTTCCCGCAGCTTCTTGTCGAGGGCGCCCAAGGGTTCGTCGAGCAGCAACACCCGTGGTCGCTTGACCAGGGCCCGGGCCAGCGCCACCCGCTGACGCTGGCCGCCGGAGAGTTGATCGGGCTTGCGTTCGGCCAGTTCACCCAGCTGCGCGGTGCTCAGCACTTCATCGACCCGCCGGCGGATTTCGCTCTCCGGCAGGCGCTCCATCTCCAGGCCGTAGGCAATGTTCTTGCGCACGGTCATGTTGGGGAACAGCGCGTAGGACTGGAACATCAGGTTCAGCGGCCGCTTGTTCGCCGGCAGCGGCGAGATGTCGTTGCCGTCCAGATAGATGCAGCCACCGCTGGGGGTTTCGAAACCGGCGAGCATGCGCAACAGCGTGGTCTTGCCGCAGCCGGACGGCCCGAGCAGCGCGAAGAACTCGTTCTCGCGGATGCTCAGCGACACCTCGTTGACCGCCAGACCGTTGCCATAAGACTTGCTGACCTTATCCAGGATCAGTACCGCGGATGAGTTATTCATGGGTGCGAGGAGCCTTGTTGAGACGCTGCGAAGCCAGCAGCGCGGTGATGCTGACCAGCATCACCAGCGTCGCCAGAGCATTGATTTCCGGGGTGACGCCGAAGCGGATCATGGCGTAGATCTGCATGGGCAACGTGGTCGAGGCCTGGCCGGAACCGGAGTTGAAAAAGGCGATGATGAATTCGTCCACCGACAGGGTGAACGACAGCAATCCACCGGCCAGCACGCCGGGGAAAATCACCGGCAACAGCACCCGGCGCAAGGTGGTGAACCAGCCCGCGCCGAGGTCGATCGAGGCTTCGAGAATCGAATAGTCGAAGTGCTTGAGCCGCGTGCGCACCACCGCGCAGACGAAGGCGATGTTGAACACGGCGTGGCTGATGATAATCGAGTGCAGCCCCAGGCCGACCTTGAGCAGGTTGAAAAAGCTCAGCAGCGCAATCGCCAGCACGATGTCGGGAATGATCATCGGCGCCATCAGCAAGGTGTCGACCACCTGGCCCTTGTGGTTGTCCTTGCGGCGCAACTCGATGCCCAGCGCCAGGAAGGTGCCGAGCACGCAGGCAATGAAGGTCGCCGACAAGGCAACGATCAGGGTGTTGAGCGCCGCCGACAGGATCGCCGTGTTGTGCGCCAGCGCCGCGTACCATTTCAGCGAGACGCCGCCCCAGGCGGTGGGCAAACCGGACTTGTTGAACGACAGCAGGATCAACACCAGGATCGGTATATAAAGGAAGGCGTACACCAGCCCCAGGTGCGAACCGAGCACGGTGGCGCTGACAGAACGTGGCTGACTCATGAGCGCGCCCCTTCTGCACGACGGGCCACCAGGGCCTGGATGAACAACAGGATCAGCATGATCGCGATCAGGAAGAAGCTCAGCGCCGCGCCGAACGGCCAGTCCCGCGCCGTGAGGAATTGCGAGTAGATCAGGTTGCCGACCATCTGCACCTGCTTGCCGCCCAACAGGTCGGCGGTGATGAAGTTGCCGATGCTCAGCACGAAGACAAACACCGCGCCCGCCGCGATACCCGGCACGCTCAGCGGCAGGATGATCCGGCGAAAGGTCATCCAGCCTGAGGCGCCGAGGTCTTTGGAGGCGTCCCAGAGTTCGTTGTTGATCCGCGACAGCGACGAGAAAATCGCCAGGATCACGAAGGGGATGTAGTTGTAGACCAGCCCCAGCACCACGGACGATTCGGTGTACAGCAGGCTGATGGGTTCGCCGCTGTAGCCGAACACTTGCAGCAGGCGGTTGATCAGGCCTTCGCGGTTGAGCAGGACGATCCAGGCGTAGGTGCGGATCAGGTAGTTGCTCCAGAACGGCAGCATCACCAAAAACAGATACACCGCCTGACGCCGCCGTGGCGCCCGGGCAATCGCATAGGCCGCCGGGTAACCGATCAGCACCGCGAACAGCGTGGCCAGCCCGGCGATCTTCGCCGACTTGAGCAGGATGCCCAGGTACAGCGGATCGAATGCGCGCTGGTAGTTTTCCCAGGTGAACAACCAGTCGATGCCGCCATAGGCACCGCGTTCGACGAAGCTGTAGACCAGCACCAGCAGGCACGGAATCACCAGGAACATCAGCAGCCAGCCAAAGCCGGGCGCAAGAAGCCAGGCCGACAGACGCCTGTCAGCATGCAAAGCACTCATTAACCCTATCCTCCCGCCTCAGGACAGAGGCGGCTTGCGAGCGTGGCGAGGCATGCCGGGCATGCCTCGAATCGATGCGGCGTTAGTTCTGCGCCGCCATGATTTCGGTGACGGCGCGGGTGTAGGCCTTTTGCGTGGTGCCGCCGAGGTCGCGCAATTGCTCCATCTTCACCAGCTCGCTCGGGGCGATGGTCAGGTTGGGGTATTGCTTGAGCAGGTCTGCGGACAGCCCGGCCATGGCCGCCTGGTTGGGGATTTTGTAGAGGATGTTTTCAGCGACCCAGACGTGGTTTTCCTTGGCCAGCATGAAGTTGACGAATTTGAAGGCTTCGTCCTGGTGCTTGGAACTCTTGAGCACGACCATGGTGTCGACCCATAGGTCGGAACCTTCCTTGGGCACCACGAACTTGATCGCCGCGTTGGCTTGCGTGCCGTAGTTGCACCAGCCGTCCCAGGCGTGGGCCATCAGTGATTCGCCAGAGGCCAGCTTGGAATAGAAGGTGGTGTCGTCGAAGGCCAGAATGCGTTTTTTGGTGGCAATCAACTGGTCGCGAACGGCGGCGATTTGCGCAGGGTCGCTGTCGTTGACCGACCAGCCCTTGGCGAGGAAACCGGCGCCGAGCATCCAGCGGTCGGTGGCCAGCATCGTCACCTTGCCCTTGAGGGCATCGCTCGGATTGAGCAGCTCGTTCCAGCTCTGCGGCGCCGGCGTCACCTTGTCGGAGCGGTAGCAGATGCCGGTGGTGCCCCAGGTGTAAGGCACAGAGAACCGGTTGCCCTGGTCATATTCCAGGTGCGTGGCTTCGGGGTAGAGGTTTTTCAGGTTGGGGACCTTGACCGGATCGATGTCCGCCAGCAGCCCCTGCTTGTGCAGGACTTCGGCGAACGGCGAGGAGACGAACACCACGTCGTAACCTTCACCACCGGACGCCATCAGCTTGCCCATGATTTCTTCGTTGGTGGCGTGCAGCGCCTTGTCGACGTCCACACCGCTGGCAGCCTTGAACTTCTCCAGCGCATCCGGGGCCATGTAGCCGTCCCAGATGGAAATCACCATGTCTTTTGCACTTGCAGCCTGTGAGGCGATCGCCAGGGAAACGGCCAATCCCGCGCACAGAAGATCATTCAGCTTGCTCATAAATACTCACCCGACGATTGTTTATTGTTGTGTTCGAAGGCAGTACGGCAAAACGAGAAACGATTGCTGGTGTTTTTTTTTAGAAATTAGGACCAGTATCAAAAGATGTCAACGCATTTTTTCCGGCCTGACGTCCAACCGGCGCATGACATAAGATGAGCAACTGAGTCCCACAGCGGTTCACAACGAGAAAAGACGCTTGAGCACGACAGCCGAAAAAAAACCGCGCACCAATCACCTCGAACTGGCCCGGCGCATCCTCGAGCACACCCAGGAAAGCGGCCTGGTGGCCGGCGATCCGGTGGCCGAACAGGCCCTGGCCCGCACGTTCCAGGTCTCGCGCACGCTGATTCGCGGTGCACTGAAAGTGCTGCTGGAAGAGAATCTACTGAGCCATGAGGCCGGCAAGGGTTACACCCTGTTGGCATCCCCGGCTGGCTCGGCATTCAACGCCGCCTTGCCGCAAGCCGAGGAAGAAGAACTGGCCGCCTCGGTTCTGCGCGACCGCATGGCCGGGCGCCTGGGCGACAGCATCAGCATCAGCGAACTGATGCGCCGCTACGACATCGGCCGGCCGGCGGCGCAAAAAGCCCTGCAGCAATTGAGCGAAAGCCAGGCCATCGAGCGCGGCCCCGGCCAGTCCTGGCTGTTTCGCCCGTCGCTGAACAGCCTCGCAGCCCTCGAAGAAAGCCTGAAATTCCGCCTGATCCTCGAGCCCGAAGCCCTGCTCAGCCCGAGCTTCAATGCCGACCCGCAACGCCTGGCACTGTTGCGCAGCGCCATGCAAAGCCTGCTCGCCCGCCCCGTGGAAGACTTCGATCTGCAGCAGTTTCGCGAGCTGGACATCAGCTTCCACGAACTGCTGGCCCAGAGCTGCGGCAACCGCTTCATCAGCGACGCCCTGCTCCAGCACCAAGGCTTGCGCCGCCTGCCGAACCTGCTGCCGTCGGTGAGCGTGCACCGCCTGCAGGAAGCCCTGCGCGAGCACCTGCAGATCATTGCGCAGATCGAGCGTGGGCAGATGGAGATCGCCGCCGACCTGCTGCGCCTGCACCTGCGCCTGAGCGCCGCGCAACGCCCGCAAACCGCCAACCGTGGCATCCCGCAAAGTCATCTGTTCGGGCGTCGCTAACCGATTCGAAAAAACATGATGATTTTTTTTTGAAAATAAGACAGCATCAAAAACACCTTCAGGAGCGGCGGGTCTGACCCGCCATGGACAGTCCCTCGCCATGCAAAAACAAAAACTGATCGCCCTGTTTCCGGAAGCCAGTTTCGGCGCGGCCTTGAACTGCATTGGTATCGCTCAGTCGCTGCGTGAACTGGGCGCCAAGCCGGTGTTCATCTGTCATGAGCATTTCCAGGGGCTGTTCGCCGAATACGGTTTCGACGAATACCCGATTCCGCAAGTGAGCCCGTTGTCGGCGGCGGAACACCAGCACTACTGGGAGCGCTTCATCGAGCGCAGCATCCCGTACTTCGACCAGACCCCGCTGGCACAGATCGACAGCTACGTGGCGCCGGCCTGGGAAGCGATCATCGACACCGCCATCGAGTCGGAAAAGCCGCTGCAGCAGTTGCTCAGCCGCTTGAAGCCGGACGTGATCGTGCTCGACAACGTGGTGATGTTCCCGGCCATCGCCAACGCCGGCTGCCCGTGGGTGCGAGTGGTGTCCTGCGCCGAAACCGAACTGCCGGATGCCGCCGTTCCGCCGTACCTGTCCGGGTGCCTGGCCAGTGACCCCCAGGCCTGCGAGGGTTACACCGAGCAGTACCTCAAGGCTATCGCACCGGCCCATGAACGCTTTTCGCAGTTTCTCCTGAGTAACGGCACCGCGCCGTGCCCACCGGGACAATTCCTCACCGATTCGCCGTGGCTGAACCTGCTGCTGTCGCCGACACCGGTGCGCTATGAACGCCAGCAACCGCTGGACCCGCAGCGCTACGTCTACCTCGACGGTTGTGTGCGCCGCGAAGCGCCGTACATCGTCCCGGACTTTCCTCGGCACAACGACGCGCCGCTGATCTATCTCAGCTTCGGCAGCCTCGGCGCCGCCGACACCGGGATGATGAAGCGCCTGATCAGCACGATCGAAACCTTGCCTTATCGCTTCCTGGTCAACGTCGGCGCCTACCGCGACATGTACACCACCGTGCCGGACAACGTGTACCTGGACAGCTGGTTTGCCCAGCCGGCGGTGCTCAAGGAGTGCGATGTGTTCATCCACCACGGCGGCAACAACAGCTTCTGCGAAGCGCTGTATTTCGGCCTGCCGTCGCTGATCATTCCCTATTGCTGGGACGGTCACGACAACGCCGCCCGCGCCGAGGAAGTCGGCGTCGGCCGCTACCTGCCGCGCTTTGCCGATCCCGTGGCCGCGCTGCCCGCCGCGCTTGAACAGCTGCTGGCCGACCAGGCGATGAAACAACGCCTCACCGCGTTCAGCGAGCGCATGCAGGCGACCCGCGGCACCGAGATTGCCGCCCGCGCCATTCTCGACCTCTAGCCAAAACAACAAAAACCATCGGGCAAGCGAACGCCATCGTCGCTGCCCGACACACGCCGGAGTTTCAGCATGAATGCCCCATCGCATCTCGATGCGCTTGACCATGTCCTGCCCCATCCCTTCTGGCAGGACACCGTCACCCCACCGCCTGCCGCACCGTCCGTCACCGGCACTGTGCAATGCGACCTGGCGGTGGTCGGCGGCGGATTCACCGGATTGTGGACGGCGCTGCTAGCACGCCAGCGCAACCCGGGCATGAGCATCGCGATCATCGAGGCGCGCCGTTGCGGCGGTGAGGCCAGCGGACGCAACGGCGGTTTCTGCGCGCCGAGCATCTCCCATGGGGTATCCAACGCGCTCAAGCGCTGGCCGGATGAAGCGCAGCAGTTGATTCGCCTGGGCCGGCAGAACCTCGATGAGCTGGCCGCCGACCTCGATCGTTTCGGCATGCAGGTCGAGTTCGAACGCCAGGGCAAACTCAACGTCGCGGCCCGGCCGTGGCAGGTCGATGGGCTGCGCTCGATGCAACGCAACTATGCCCGCTTCGGCATCGATTGCCAGTGGCTCGAAGGCAAGGAACTGGCAGAGAAACTCGACTCCCCGACCTATGCGGCCGGCTTGTTCGAACCCAACTACGCCTTGCTCAACCCGGCAAAAATGGCCGCTGAACTGCGCCGCGTTTGCCTGGAACAAGGGATTCAACTGTTCGAAAACAGCCCTGTTGTGCAACTGGATGCGGACAAGGACAACGTGCGCCTGCGCACAGCCAATGGCGAAATCATCGCCGGGCAGATCGCCCTCGCCACCAACATCGCCCCGCCGCTGCTCGGTCATCTGGCATCGAGCGTGATCCCGGTCTATGACTACTCACTGGTCACGGAGCCACTGCGCGATGCACAACTGGCAGCCATCGGCTGGACCGGCCGCTACGGCATCGCCGACGCCGGAAACCAGTTCCACTATCTGCGCAAGACCGCCGACAACCGCATTCTCTGGGCCGGTTATGACGCCATCTACCATTTCGGCGGACGCCGCGACGAGGCCCTGACCCAGCGCCCACAAAGCTTTCAGCGCCTGGCCGAGCAGTTTCAGCAGACCTTCCCGGCCCTGCGCGATGTGCGCTTCAGCCATGCCTGGGGCGGCATCATCGACACCTCCGCACGCACCACGATGTTCACCGGTTGCGAGCACCAGGGCCGCGTCGCCTATGCCCTGGGCTTCACCGGGCAAGGGGTGTCCGCCAGCCGCTTCGCCGCGTTGAACATGCTCGACCTGTTGGCCGGCGAGCGCACCGAGCGTACCGAGCTGCTGATGACCTCCAAGGCGCCCTTCCGCTTTCCGCCCGAACCCTTGCGTTATGTCGGCGTGAAACTGGCCCAACGCTCACTGGCGCGCGAAGACCGCGACGGTCACCGCGACCTGCTGCTCAAGACCTTCGATGCCTTCGGCATCGGCTTCGATTCCTGATCCGGAGACCACCATGTCCACAGCCCTGCCCCGGCACGTCATCGACTTCGCCAGTGACCTTGTCCCCCGTGAAACCGAAATCAACGACCCGGCCGTGGTCGACGCGCCTTATCGCAGCAAGAGTTGGCGGCACTTCGTGGCGCCTGAGAAAAACGCCGTGGCCGGCATCTGGGAGGCGGGACCGCACCGCGAGCGTTGCCAGTGCGATTACGATGAGCTGTGTCACATTCTCGAAGGCACAGTGCGCCTGACCGATGCCGAGGGCGTCGCGCGCACGTTCGGCCCCGGTGATTCCTTCGTGGTCGCCAGCGGATTCAATGGCACCTGGGAAAACCTCACCACGGTGCGCAAGGTCTACTTCATCCTCGGCTAAACGGCGGATGGAATGAGCAACAAACAACCCGTGGCGAGGGAGCTTGCTCCCGTTCGGCTGCGCAGCAGTCGCAAACCCTGTTTGCTCGGTGCTACCTGATTGATCCGGTTTTGGGGCCGCTGCGCAGCCCAGCGGGAGCAAGCTCCCTCGCCACAGGGGCTGGGGGGTTCGTCCTTTAAGTGGTTACTTGCCGTACCTGGTTTCGCCCGTTGCGCTTGGCCTGGTACAGCGCGTCGTCGGCGCGGGTCAGCAGGCTTTCCGGGGTGTCGCCGGGTTGGGCATGGGCCACGCCGAACGACGCGGTGATGGTATCCAGCACCGTGTCGGTACTCCGGGCCTTGACCCGCAGCGACTGGATTTTCAGGCGCAGGCGCTCGGCAAAAACGCCGGCAGCCGCCAGGTCCGGGCAATCCTTGAGCACCACGCAAAACTCTTCTCCGCCATAACGCGCCGCGAACGCTTCGCCGGGCAGCGAATCGCGCAGCACCTGGGCGACATGCTGAAGCACGCGGTCGCCCAGGGGATGGCCGTACTGGTCGTTGAATTGCTTGAAGTGGTCGATATCCAGCATCACCAGCGCCACGCCTGCTGGCGCGCTGTTCATCGCCTGCTCAAGCTTGCGGTTGAAGGTGCTGCGGTTGAGCAATTCGGTCAGGCCATCGAGGGTCGCCGCCAACTGGGCGCGCTCCAGCTTGTCGCGCAGGCTTTTGATCTCATGCTGCGCGGACTGCAACTGGGAGAGGAAGTGCTCCTGCTGACTCTGCATCAGCTGGGTGCTCTGTTGCAGCTGGATCAGGATGCTCGGCAAGCGTTCGCTGGCCGGTTCTTCGAGCATTTGCAGGTATTGGCCGAGGCTGGCCTGGAAATTCTGGTTGCCCTTCACGCTGCGCGAAACATCGCGCTCCATGTCGTCGACCAGGTTGATCGCGTCCTGCTGTCCGGAACGGGCGTCCGCCAGCTCATCGCGGATGATGTACTCGCGAAACAGCTTGGTGGCGGACTCCGGCGGGAAGTAATCGAAGTCGTTGACCACCCGGTCCAGGTGCCGGTTGAGCTCCGGCTCCTGGCCTTTGCTGTAGGTGTACCAGAGCGCGTAGTGCACCGGGTTGGGCGGAATGTTGTGACGAACCATCAGCGGCACTGCCTGCTTGAGCAATGCCGCCGCCTCGCGGGAGTCTTCTGGATACAGCGCTAGAACAGTCGCACGCGTGTCTGATTGGCTCATGGCTTCACTGTGGTTGTTTATCATTGGCGTTTGGCAAACTCGCTGAGCATAGCCATACGCCCGAAAAACAGCTATCGCCAATTACACAATCCTTTCAACGCGGTACGCCTGTTCCAACCGTCATTACATGTTGCCCGTCATCACACCTGCCATGTTCTGCCGGCGACGGTAAGCCGTGTCACGGTTCGCCAGCCAGTAGTACAGCGGCGTGGTCACGATCAGGCCGACCAGCCACGACAGGTCCGCACCGTCGATATGCACCGCCACGGGACCGGTGTAGATCGGCGTGTTCATGAACGGGATCTGCACCACGATGCCGATGGCATAGGCCAGCAGTGCCTGCGGGTTGAAGCGGCCATAGATGCCGCCGTCGACGCGGAAGATCGAGGCGATGTCGTAGTCGCCCTTGTGAATCGCGTAGAAGTCGATGAGGTTGATCGCTGTCCACGGCACCAGCACCACCAGCAACGCCAGCACCAGGTCGACGAAATGCCCGATGAAATCCGCCGAGGCACCGATGGCCGCCACGCAGCAACCGGCGAGGATGATCAGCGACAGCACCGCCCGGCTCTGTGCCGTCGGAATCCAGCGGTGGGCGAAGGTTTGCAGCAGGGTGATCACCGAGAGCACGGAGCCATACAGGTTCAACGCGTTGTGGCTGATCACGCTGAGCAGGAACAGCACCAGCATCAACGGGCCGATGGCACCGGTGGCCAACTTCACGGCGTCCATGGTGTCCATGCCCACCGGCGTTGCCAACACGGCGACAGCGCCGAACACAAAGGACAGGATCGAACCCAGCGACGAGCCGAGGTAAGTCGCCCAGAAGGTCGAACTGACTTTCACGTCCTTGGGCAGGTAGCGCGAATAGTCGGACACGTAGGGCGCGAATGCGATCTGCCAGAGTGCCGCCAGCGACACCGTGGCCAGCCAGCCGGAAATGTTGAAACTGCCACGGGTGAGGAAGTCGTCGGTCTGCACATGGGTCAGGATGTAGCCGAAGCCCAGCACGATGCCCAGCCCCAGCACCCAGGTGCCGATGCGATTGAGCACGTGGATGAAGCGGTAGCCAATGATGCCGATGATCCCCGATCCGAGCCCGCCGAGGACGATGCCGACCGACACCGGCACGCTCTCGACCACGCCATGCAGCGACTTGCCGGCGAGGACGATGTTGGAAGCGAAGAAGCCGATGTACATCACGCCGGCAATCACCACCACCAGCAACGCACCCAACGAACCGAACTGCGCGCGGCTCTGGATCATCTGCGGAATGCCCATCTGCGGGCCCTGCGCCGAGTGCAGCGCCATCAGCACTCCGCCGACCAGGTGGCCGACGATGATCGCGACAATGCCCCAGACCAGGTTCAGGTGGAACAACTGCACGCCGAGCGCGCCGGTGACGATGGGCAGTGGTGCGATGTTGCCGCCGAACCACAGGGTGAACAGATCTTTGACCTTTCCGTGGCGATCCTCAGGGGGGACGTACCCGATCGTGTGTTTCTCGATGAGCGGGGCGGATGAAGCGGTGGTGGACATGACGAACTCCAAAGCAAGGATGAGTACGTGTTCGTACTTCGGTGTGCGCGGACGGAACGGCGCATTTCTTGTAGGAGGCGATCATGGACAAAGAGCAGCGGGAGGAAAATTAGTTAATTTGTGCCTTTAAACGTTAAAAAATATTGCGCGGTAATGGCTATTTATCAGCAGGAAAAACCAATTAAAGACAAAATCAAGCCAAAGACAAAACCCCTGTAGGAGCGGGCTTGCCCGCGATGGCGGTGTGTCAGCCAACGAAGATGCTGGATCTGATGGCCTCATCGCGAGCAAGCCCGCTCCTACAGGGTTCTGCGTTTGTCAGGCACTTCAATGTTGGACCTGATGGCCTCTTCGCGAGCAAGCCCGCTCCCACAGGGGTAAAGGGTTGACCACAAATTTTGCGAACAACCGAGAAACCTGTAGGAGCTTGCCCGCGATGGCGGTGGGTCAGCCAACGAAGATGTTGGATCTGAGGGCCTCATCGCGAGCAAGCCCGCTCCTACAGGGTTCTGCGTTTGTCAGGCACTTCAATGTTGGACCTGATGGCCTCTTCGCGAGCAAGCCCGCTCCCACAAGGGTGTGTGTGTTGGCTGAGTTATCGCGCAGCCCAGGCATTGAAGCGCTGTTCGAGCTCTTCGCCGTGGTCGACCCAGAACTCCGCATCCACCGCTCGGGCGCCGGCCAGGTTGGCTTCGGCGGTCGGCAGTTGCTCCTGCACGGCTTTGGGCAGCAATGGCAGGGTCTGGCGATGCACAGGCCCGTAAGGGATGTTTTCCGAGAAGACTTTTTGCCTCTGCGGCTGACTGGCAAACGCGATGAAGTTTTCCGCCAGCGCCTTGTTCGGCGTGCCCTTGACCACCGCCCAGTATTCCGGGTCGTACAGGCTCTGCGGCCAGACGATGCTCAGCTTCATGCCTTCCTTCTGCGCCGAGGCGATCCGGCCGTTGTAGGCCGCGCTCATCACCACGTCGCCGGCCACCAGCCATTGCGCCGGCTGGGCGCCCGCCTCCCACCACTGGATGTTCGGCTTGATCTGGTCGAGCTTGGCAAAGGCCCGCGTCACGCCTTGGGGCGTGTTCAGGACCTTGTAGATGTCATCCGCCTTGACGCCGTCAGCCAGCAAGGCGATTTCCAGGGTGTACTTGGCACTCTTGCGCAAACCACGCTTGCCCGGGAAGTCGGCGACGTTCCAGAAGTCCGCCCAGGACTGCGGCGCCTTGGCCTGCTTGCTCTGGTCAAAGGCCATGACCATCGACCAGACGTAAGTGGCCACCCCGCATTCGGTCAGCGCACCGGGCACGAAGTTCGCCGCATCACCGAAGCGCCCCGCGTCGAGCTTCTCGAACAGGCCTTCCTCGCAGCCGCGCAACAACTCGGGGCTTTCGACTTCCACCACGTCCCAACTGGTGTGACCGGCCGAAACCATGGCCTTGATCTTCGACAGCTCGCCGTTGTACTCACCGGCGATGATGTTGCCCGCGCCGCTGGCGTTGAAGGGCTGGAAATAGGCCTTATCCTGGGCCTGTTTGGTCGCGCCACCGAAGGAAATCACGGTGAGGTCCTGGGGGGCCGCCCACGCACTGGCACTCAACAACGCCAGGGCAAACGGAACACTGCAACGCAAGGATCTGGACATGGATCGCTTCCTCGGGCCTTGTGGCCCGTTGTTGTTATGGGTGTTCGGATTCACTCAAGTAAGCCGCCAGGCGATCCATCAGGCGGTCACAGGCCGCCATCTGTTCGACGCTGACAAATTCATCGGGCTTGTGCCCCTGGTCCATGCTGCCGGGACCGCAGACCACCGACGGGATACCGGCCTGGTCGAACAGCCCGCCTTCGGTGCCAAAGGCCACGGTGCTGAACTCGTCGCTGCCGCACAGTTGGGCAATCAGTCGGGCTGCGGCGCTGTCGGTCGGTGTCGCCAGGCCGGGATAGGCCGAGATTTTTTCAAAGCGGATGCCGGTATCGCTGTCCACGGCCTGCATGGCCGGCAGCAACGTCTGCTCGGCGTAGTCCTGCAACTCGTCGACGACTACTTGCGGGGCGAAGTCCGGCAAGGCGCGGATCTCGAAATCGAAACGGCAATCGGCGGGCACGATGTTCAGCGCCGTACCGCCCTGGATCACCCCGACCTGCACGGTGGAGAACGCCGGATCGAAGCGTTTGTCGTGCAACTGCGGGCGCGCCAGGGTGGTGCCGATGTCACCCAGCCGGCCGATCAGGCGCGCGGCCTGCTCGATGGCATTGACCCCATAAGGCGCGTAGGCCGAATGACAGGCCGCGCCGCGCACGTGGCAACGCATCGCCAGCTTGCCCTTGTGGCCGAGCACCGGCTTGAGTTCGGTCGGCTCGCCGATCAGGCACAAGGCCGGTGCCGGGATGCGTTGCGGCAGCACTTCGAGCAAGCCGCGCACGCCGAGGCAACCGACCTCTTCGTCATAGGAAAACGCCAAATGCACCGGGCGCTTCAAGGGGCTGGCGAGAAACATCGGCACCGCCGCCAGCACCGAGGCCAGATAACCTTTCATGTCCGCGGTGCCGCGCCCATACAGCTTGCCGCCCGCCTCGCTCAGGCAGAACGGCTCGACCGTCCACGCCTGACCGTCCACCGGCACCACGTCGGTGTGACCGGACAGCACGATGCCGCCGGCCACGCTCGGGCCGACCGAGGCCAACAGATTGGCCTTGGTCCGCTCGGCGTTGTAGATCAGTTCGCAATCCACGCCCAGCTCGCGCAGGTAGTCGCGCACGAACTCGATCAACTCAAGGTTCGAGTCGCGGCTGACCGTGGCGAACCCGATCAACCGCGCGAGCATGGCGCGGCTGCGCAACTCACTCATCGCCGGGCACTCCATACGCGGGGGCCAGGGTCGGATTGAGGGCGCGGGTCAGATAATCCTGAAGTTGCGGCTCGTAGGCCGTCCACAGTTTGCCCAGCTCGCCAATCGGGTTTTCATCGGCCCAATCCACCCGCAGGTCGACAATCGGCCAGGTCAGGTCACCGACCACCGACAGCGCCGCCGAGTGCACCGCGCCCGCTTCGCCGCCGGCATCCTGCCCGGCCTGCAAGGCGTTCATCAGTCGGGTGGCGAGGCAGCCTTCGCTGTTTTCGAACGCCGCGACCATCGCCTCGATCACCCCACTGTTGGCCAGCAGGTTGCCGGCCGCCACGCATTGGTCACCGGCCACGGCATTGTTGATTCCCAGCGCATGGTTGCCGCTGAACACCGCCGTGCGCCCCTGGGCATCGACCACCGCGACCTGGCGATACTGGCTGTAGCCGTTGCGGGTCAAAGAGTGGTCCAGCGCCTGGGGCGGCGCCGAGCCGTTGGCCAGTTCATCGAGGATCTGCGGGCCAAGGGCCGGCAGCGTGATGTTCTGGCTCGACACCGCGCCGACACCGGCACGCAGCCACGGGCAGCGCGCACCGACGGCAATGCTCGAAGAACTGATGGCAATGCCCAACTGGCCGGTCTCGGCGCAGCGACCCACGATGGAAAAAGTCATGGCGAATTCCTTATTCGGGGATAACGGCAATCACGTCGATTTCCATCAGCCACTGCGGCTGGCCGAGGGCGCTGACCACAAGGCCAGTGGAAATCGGGAACACGCCCTTGAGCCACTTGCCGACTTCCTGGTACACCGGCTCGCGGTAGCGCGGGTCGATCAGGTAAGTGGTGGTCTTGACGATGTGGCTCATGTCGCTGCCCGCCTCTTCGAGCAATTGCTTGACGTTGCGCATGGCCTGTTCGGCCTGGGCGCGCGGATCACCGAGGCCCACCAGTTGACCGTTGAAATCGGTACCGACCTGACCACGCACATACACGGTGTTGCCGGCGCGCACGGCCTGGCACAGGTCGTTGTCGAGCGTCTGGTTCGGGTAGGTGTCTTTGGTGTTGAACATGCGGATGCGGGTATGAGTAGGCATCAACGAACTCCCATGAGGCTGGCTTTCTGAAGAGGTGCGCGGGCGGCGTCGGCTTGACGCTGGGTCGCATCCCGATAGTTGAAATAGGTGTGCTGTTTAACGATGTGATCGGCAATGTGCTTGGCGTCGTGCCAAACGCCCCAGATGAACGCGGAGCCACGACGGGACTGCCACGGCAACCCGACGAAATACACGCCCGGCTCGGCCGACACGCCGCGCTGGTGCTGCGGCTTGCCGTTGTCCTTGAAGGCGTCGACCTTCAGCCAGCTGTAATCGGTGGAGTAACCGGTGGCCCAGATGATCGTGGTCACGCCGGCCTTGAACAGGTCCAGCTCAAGGACTGGATTCGTCACGCAGTCCGGATCGGCCAGCATGGCGCGCGCTTCCGGTTCCAGCGGCAGGTCGAGGCCGTTGCGTTCGATATAGGCGTCGGCCTTGTCGAGCAGTGCCAGGTAGTTTTCATCGCCACGGCGGATGTTGTCGGCGAGGTTGTTTTCGAAACTCACCACGGCGCCATTGAACGCTTGGGTCAGGCCGACCAGGGTCATGCCTTGATGGGCCAGGCGGCGGAAGTCCACGGTGTGGCCGCCACGGGCACCGCTCACGGCGATGGTCACGTGTTCCTTGCCCGGCTGCATGGCTTCGGCATCCCACTCGCCGAGCACCCCCAGCCACCAGCAGAAATCACGGTTGCGATAGGCGCGCGGCGGACGATCGTGGGCGCCCACCGACAGGTAGACCTGCTTGCCGGAGCGTTGCAGTTCATCGGCGATCTGCACGCCCGAAGAACCGGCGCCCACCACCAGCACCGCGCCTTCGGCCAGTTGCTGCGGGTTGTAGTATTGAGCGGAGTGAATCTGCGTGATGCTGGCGATTTCCGGGGCGATCGGCGGAATGGCCGGACGCTGGAACGGACCGGTGGCGACCACTACATGGCGAGCCTCGATCACGCCCTCGGAGGTTTCAACGGTGAACCCCGGACGATCGGCATTGCGTTCGACTTTTTTCACTTCCACGCCAGTGCGGATCGGCGCATTGAATTTGCGGGCATAAGCTTCGAAGTACTCAGCCACCTGCTCCTTTCCGGCGAACGCATCCGGGTCCAGGCCGTCGAATTCCAAGCCCGGGAAGCGGTCGTGCCAGGCCGGGCCGTTAGCCACCAGCGAATCCCAACGGCCGGTGCGCCAGGCTTCGGCAACACGGTTGCGCTCCAGCACCAGGTGGGGCACACCGAGTTTGCTCAAGTGTTCACTCATGGCCACGCCGGCCTGGCCGGCGCCAACAACAAGCGTATCAATTACGGTTTTATCAACTGTCATGGCTGTGCACTTCTGAAAGGTGGTTTGATTCAGGTCGGTCATGGCTGCCGCCTCGATTCTGATCACTGTTGTTCTTCTGCTACGGCTATCGGTGTCAGGGTGTTGGCCGCATTCTGTTCGGAGCCGGGGATTAGCGAAATTATGTTTTTTGTGGTTGCTGGCGAGGAAAAAGCGTCGAGCCGACCGATCGGCTGTGCGAGGTTGCGGGTGGCCGGATCCCGGCCTATGGTCCTAGCGATGCAATGCCTGTGATTGACGCCTGATGGCACATTGCAGGCCGCTGTCCACCCAGTGCGAATTAGCGCAAGGAAGTGACGACATGCTTACCAATTCCCGCCCTGCCGTGCTCGAACTGATCGGCAATACACCGTTGGTGCGCGTCAGCCGGTTCGATACCGGCCCATGCACGCTGTTTCTCAAACTCGAATCACAGAACCCCGGCGGTTCGATCAAGGACCGTATCGGCCTGGCGATGATCGATGCCGCCGAACGCGATGGCCGCCTCAAACCCGGCGGCACCATCGTCGAAGCCACCGCCGGCAACACCGGCCTGGGCCTGGCCCTGGTCGGTCGCGCCAAGGGCTACCGGGTGGTGCTGGTGGTGCCGGACAAGATGTCCACCGAGAAGGTCTTGCACCTCAAGGCCATGGGCGCCGAGGTGCACATCACCCGCTCCGACGTCGGCAAGGGTCATCCCGAGTACTACCAGGACGTCGCCGCGCGGCTGGCGGCGGAAATTCCCGATGCGTTCTTCGCCGACCAGTTCAACAACCCGGCCAACCCCCTGGCCCATGAATGCAGCACCGCACCGGAGATCTGGGCGCAGACCCAGCACGATCTGGACGCGATCGTCGTCGGTGTCGGTTCGGCCGGCACCCTCACCGGCCTGACCCGCTTCTTCAAACGCGTGCAGCCGGACCTGGAAATGGTCCTGGCCGACCCGGTCGGCTCGGTGATGGCCGAATACAGCCGCAGTGGCACCCTCCCCACCCCCGGCTCCTGGGCGGTGGAAGGCATCGGCGAAGACTTCATTCCGTCGATTTCCGACCTGTCCAGCGTGCGCCACGCCTACTCGATCAGCGACGAGGAAAGCTTCGACCACGCCCGCCAGTTGCTGCGCGCCGAAGGCATTCTCGGCGGCTCGTCGACCGGCACCCTGCTGGCCGCCGCCCTGCGTTACTGCCGCGAACAGACCCAGCCGAAACGCGTGGTCAGCTTCGTCTGCGACACCGGTACGCGTTACCTGTCGAAGGTCTACAACGACCAGTGGATGAACGATCAGGGCTTGCTGCAACGCAAGCACTACGGCGACCTGCGCGACCTGATCGCGCGGCGCTTCGAAGATGGCCGGGTGATCAGCGTCGGCCCCGACGACACCCTGCTCACCGCGTTCCAACGCATGCGCCTGGCGGACGTCTCGCAACTGCCGGTGCTGGTGAAGGGTCAGCAACTGGTCGGCGTGATCGACGAATCCGACATCCTGCTGGGCGTGCACGAAGACGTTGCGCACTTTCGCAAGACCGTGGCCAGCGCCATGACCGACAAACTGCAAACCCTGTCCCCCGACGCCACGCTGGCTGAACTGGAGGCAGAGCTGGGCCGTGGCCTGGTGGCGATCATCCAGGACGCCTCGGGCTTCCACGGCCTGATTACCCGAACCGACATGCTCAACCATTTGCGGAGATCCCTGCCATGAGTCAACAGGACAAAAACGCCCCGCCACAGGGCTTCGCCACCCGGGTGATCCACGCCGGGCAAGTGCCGGACCCGACCACCGGGGCGCTGATGCCGCCGATCTACGCCAACTCCACCTACCTGCAACAGAGCCCCGGCGTGCACAAGGGTTTCGACTACGGGCGCTCGCACAACCCGACGCGTTTTGCCCTGGAACGCTGCGTGGCCGACCTCGAAGGCGGCACCCGGGGCTTTGCCTTCGCCTCGGGGCTGGCGACCATTTCCACGGTGCTCGAACTGCTCGACGCCGGCTCGCACATCGTCTCCGGCAACGACCTGTACGGCGGCACCTTCCGCCTGTTCGACAAGGTGCGCCAGCGCAGCGCCGGGCACCGCTTCAGCTTCGTCGACCTGACCGACCTGGCGGCGTTCGAAGCCTCCCTGCAAGACGACACCCGCATGGTCATGGTCGAGACCCCGAGCAATCCGCTGCTGCGCCTCACCGACCTCGCCGCCATCGCCCGCACCTGCCGCGCGCGCGGCATCATCTGCGTGGCCGACAACACCTTCGCCAGCCCGTGGATCCAGCGCCCGCTGGAACTGGGTTTCGACATCGTGCTGCACTCGACCACCAAATACCTCAACGGCCACTCCGACGTGATCGGCGGCATCGCCGTGGTCGGCGACAACGCTGAACTGGCCGAGCGCCTGGGCTTTTTGCAAAACGCCGTCGGCGCCATCGCCGGCCCCTTCGATGCCTTCCTCACCCTGCGCGGGGTGAAGACCCTGGCCCTGCGCATGGAACGCCATTGCAGCAACGCACTGGACCTGGCGCAGTGGCTGGAACGCCAACCGCAAGTCTCGCGGGTCTACTACCCCGGCCTGCCCTCGCACCCGCAACACGAACTGGCGCAACGGCAAATGCGCGGCTTCGGCGGCATGATCGCCCTCGACCTCAACAGCGACCTGGCCGGCGCCAGGCGCTTCCTCGAGAACGTCCAGATCTTCGCCCTGGCCGAAAGCCTGGGCGGCGTGGAAAGCCTGATCGAACACCCGGCGATCATGACCCACGCCACCATCCCGCCGGATACCCGTGCGGAACTGGGAATTGGCGACGGGTTGGTGAGGTTGTCGGTGGGGGTTGAGGATGTGGAGGATTTGCGGGCGGATCTGGCGCAGGCGTTGGCAAAGATGTAAATCACCAGAACTAAGGAACACCACAAAACCTGTGGGAGCGGGCTTGCTCGCGAAGACGGCGGCACATCCAACATCGATGTGACTGATATACCGCTTTCGCGAGCAAGCCCGCTCCCACATTTAAATTTCTGTCATACACAAATTTTATGTTCACCAGAGATCCACTGTAGGAGCGAGCCTGCTCGCGATGGCGGCGGATCAGTCAATATTGATGCTGGCTGACACTCCGCTATCGCGAGCAGGCTCGCTCCTACACTTGAATTTCTGTCGTACAAAAATGGGCTGTTCACCAGAGATCCACTGTGGGAGCGGGCTTGCTCGCGAAGACGGCGGCACATCCAACATCGATGTGACTGATATACCGCTTTCGCGAGCAGGCTCGCTCCTACACTTGAATTTCTGTCGTACAAAAAATGGGCTGCTCACCAGAGATCCACTGTGGGAGCGGGCTTGCTCGCGAAGACGGCGGCACATCCAACATCGATGTGACTGATATACCGCTTTCGCGAGCAGGCTCGCTCCTACACTTGAATTTCTGTCGTACAAAAATGGGCTGTTCACCAGAAATCCACTGTGGGAGCGGGCTTGCTCGCGAAGACGGCGGCACATCCAACATCGGTGTGACTGATATACCGCTTTCGCGAGCAAGCCCGCTCCCACATTTAAATTTCTGTCTTACACAAATTTTATGTTCACCAGAGATCCACTGTAGGAGCGAGCCTGCTCGCGATGGCGTCGGATCAGTCAATATTGATGCTGGCTGACACTCCGCAATCGCGAGCAAGCTCGCTCCTACAGGTTTTGCTGGCCTGGCACACAAGAGTCCCTATAATCCCGACGTTTTCGTCTACCCTCACGAAGCGTCGTGCAGCAATTAGCGTGTGCGGGGCGCATCGACATTTTTCCGCTATTGAACCGGAGAACTTCCATGCTCAAACGTACCCTGGCCTTGGCCGTCGGCCTGACCCTATCCGTTACCGCCCTGCTGGCACAGGCTGCCGACACCCTCAAGGTCAGCGCCATTCCCGACGAAGCCCCCACCGAATTGCTGCGCAAGTTCAAGCCGCTGGGCGAATACCTGGAGAAGCAACTGGGCATGAAGGTCGAGTTCGTGCCGGTGTCCGACTACCCGGCGGTGGTCGAGGCGCTGGCCACCGATCGCATCGACATGGCCTGGCTGGGCGGCTTCACCTTCGTGCAGGCGCGCCTGAAAACCGGCAATGCCATTCCACTGGTACAGCGTGAGCAGGATGCGCAGTTCACCAGCAAATTCATCACCGCCGACCCGGCCGTCAAGTCGCTGGCCGACCTCAAGGGCAAGTCCTTCGCCTTCGGTTCGGTGTCGTCGACGTCCGGCAGCTTGATGCCGCGTTACTTCATGCTCCAGGACGGCATCAAGCCGGAAACCTACTTCAGCCGCGTCGGCTACTCCGGCGCCCACGACGCCACCGTCGCCTGGGTCCAGGCCGGCAAAGTCGACGCCGGCGTGCTCAATGCCAGCGTCTGGGAAAAACTGGTCAAGGCCGGCAAGGTCGACACCGACAAGGTCAAGGTCTTCGCCACCACGCCGGCCTACTTCGACTACAACTGGACCGTGCGCGGCACCCTCGACCCGGCCCTGGCCGAGAAGATCAAGGCGGCCTTCCTCGCGCTCGACCCGGCAAAACCCGAAGACAAGGCCATCCTGGACCTGCAAGCCGCCAGCCGCTTCATCGCGACCAAGCCTGAGAACTACAAGGGCATCGAGGAAGCCGCGCGCGCTGCCGACCTGCTGAAATGACATTGCATCTGAACCGCGTCAGCCTCACCCACGACACGGGCGTGCTGGCGCTAAATGAGATCGACCTGCACATCACCGCCGGTGAGCAGGTCGCAATCATCGGCCCGTCCGGCGCCGGCAAGTCGAGCCTGCTCAACCTGCTCGCCACCGCCCTGCGCCCCGGCAGCGGCACGGTCGAGGTGCTCGGCGAACAAGCCTGGCACCTCTCCGCACGTCGACGTCAGCAACTGCGCGCACGCATCGGCCTGGTGCATCAGGCGCCACCACTGCCACCGCGCCAGCGCGTGGTCACCGCGGTGCTGGCCGGCAAACTGGGCCAATGGGGTTTTGCCAAAAGCCTGCTGAGCCTTTTGCATCCAGTGGATGTGCCTGGCGCGCGGGCGGCCCTGCTCAAACTCGATCTTGGCGACAAGCTGTTCGCCCAGTGCCAGCAATTGTCCGGCGGCCAGTTGCAGCGCGTGGGCATTGCCCGAGTGCTGTACCAGGCCCCCGAAGTGCTGCTGGCCGACGAGCCGGTGTCGGCGATGGACCCGGTCCTGGCCGGGCACACCCTGTCGATCCTCTGCCGCCACGCCCGGGAACACAAGGTGACCCTGGTCGCCAGCCTGCATGCCGTGGAACTGGCCCTGACGCACTTCTCGCGCATCATCGGTCTGCGTGACGGCCAGGTCCTGTTCGACCTTCCCGCCAGCGAAGTCGACCACGATTTGCTCGACAGGCTCTACGCCAACGAGCAACTGCAATCGCCGCCCGCTCCGGTGGCGCCCTTGAGCCTGCAGATTCCCCGATGCTGACGCGCGATACGCGGGACCCGGCCACCCTTCCTCGTCTGCTGCTCACGCTGTTAGCGCTTGCCCTGCTGTGGCCCGGCATCCATTTCAGCGAGCTGGACCTGGGCGTGCTGTTCAAGGACGACAGCCAAAGCGAGATGGGCCGTTTCGTCTCGGCCTTCTGGCCCCCCGCCCATGACCAAGAGTTCCTCGAGTTACTCTGGCAAGCCACGTTGCAGACCCTGGCCATCGCCACCGCCGGCATGGCCCTGGCCCTGATGTTGGCCGTGCCCGCCGGCCTGCTCGCCAGCCGCGCGCTGTCGCTGTCGGCGGCTTCGCGCGGCGGTCGCCCCAGCGCCCTGGGCCGGCTGCTGCGCTGGCCGGTGCGAGGCTTGCTGATCTTCCTGCGCAGCGTGCCGGAAATCGTCTGGGCCCTGCTGTTCGTGCGCGCCGTCGGCCTCGGCCCGACCGCCGGGGTGCTGGCGATCGCCATCACCTACAGCGGCATGCTCGGCAAGGTCTACGCGGAAATCTTCGAGTCGGTCGACCAGCGCCCCGCCCACGCCCTGCTGCAAGCCGGCAGCGGTCGATTGACCGCGTTCTGCTACGGCATCCTGCCCAATGTCGCGGCGGAATTGCTGTCGTACACCGTGTATCGCTGGGAATGCGCGATCCGCGCCTCCGTGGTGATGGGCTTCGTCGGCGCCGGCGGCCTGGGCCAGCAGATCGACCTGTCGTTGCGCATGTTCGCCGGCGGTGAAGTGGCGAGCATGCTGCTGACCTTTTTCGTCCTGGTGCTGTTCGCCGACCAGATCAGCCGCCTGCTGCGCTGGAGGTTCGCATGAATCGCCTGATCAACCTGCTGCTCATCCTGTGCATCGGCGCAGCGGTCGTCGCCTCGTTCAGCTACCTGGGCATCGACCTCGGCGAACTGACCGGCAGCGGCAACCTGCAACAGATGGGCGCCTACGTCCTGCGTTTTCTCAGCCCGGACCTGAGCGCCGGCCATCTGCAAGCCATCGGCCGAGGCGCCGTGGAAACCCTGGCCATGTCAGCCCTGGGCACCCTGCTCGCGGCGGTGTTCGGCCTGCTCCTGGCGTTGCCAGCGGCCGGGCGATTCGGCTGGCCGTTGCAGAGCGCATCACGACTTGTGCTTAACGCCCTGCGCGCCATTCCCGAACTGGTGTGGGCGGCGTTGATGGTGCTGGCCGCCGGACTCGGCCCAAACGCCGGGACCCTGGCACTGGCGATGCACACCACCGGGGTGCTCGGTCGACTGTTCGCCGAAGCCTTGGAAAACACCCCGCCGCAACCGGCTGAAGCCATTCGTTTGCAGGGCGGTAATGTGGTTTGGGCTTTCTGCTACGGCACACTGCCCAACCTGTTTCCGCAGTTGCTGGCGTACATTTTGTACCGCTGGGAGAACAATATTCGGATGGCCAGTGTGCTGGGTTTTGTTGGGGCTGGGGGGTTGGGGCAGATGCTTTATGTGAGTCTTAGTCTGTTTCAGGAGGCTCAGGCGAGTACGGTGATATTGGCGATGTTGGTGCTGGTGTTTGCGGTTGATGGGTTGAGTAGTTGGAGTCGGCAGCGTTGGGTTAAGGCGTGAAGCGGCCAGTGTGTCGTCGTGATCGCGGGCAAGTCGGATCGCCGCCTTAACATATACAGGGGCGCGCATCGGCTGACAGGACGCAAGAGGAGAGAGAAACTGAAAGTTCATTAGCGGTCAGCTGTGGATGAACGTCCAGAGATCGGTATTCAGTTTTTCAATAGCGTCTTTAAAGTCCTTGGTGGTGATTTTCTGACTTTCGTTCTCTAGCTGGTTGCCGAATACCTTACGCACCACTTTGACCATTGTTTGATTGGTTCTTGCGTCTATGAACTCGGCTTCAACAAATAGATTAGTGTCTTGATCCCTGTGACCGGTAGCTGCCTGTGTCGCTCCGACAACGGCCGCAATCGGCATCACTTCATACCACTTCATACCTTCGTTCGAAGCGCTGACGCCAGTGATTGCCGCCCGCAGAATCAGGGGGCGTGACCTGGCCGGTGCGGCGGCGGCGTTAGACACCCTCTGGTATTTCTGTCCCAGCACGATTTTGGCCTTTCTGGACATGAAGTCCTGCAAGTCGGCCAGCGTCTGTTGATTGACCTGCTCATTGGGTTTGGGCGAGGGATAAAACTCCAGCGTTCTGAACGCTATGGTGTCATACGCATTCGGGTTCCACGACGGGCTCACCCAGCGCATTGCCTTCTCACCCGTGGCGGTGGTCACTTCTTGCAGGTTGTTGTAACTGGACAGGAAGCCCGAATATTGCTCGCGTTCAGTGACTTGGGAGGTGCAACCGCCGAGTAGCAGGTATGTCAGTGCGACGCCAACAAACAGTTTATGGTCCAAGGACATGGTGGGTTCACTCCACGATTTAGTCGCGCTCAGTCAACTGAAAAACAGAAACGCCAAGTCATGTTTCTCTTCATGGCTTGAATGCAGGCGTTGTAGGACTCACCGGAGATTGATTGCCGTTGTGAACTGGATCTGCTGCACCGACATACCGCAGAGACAGCCCCCAGCCCAACTGACATTGATGCCCCCAGAGCATAGTCCGTTCTTGCAGATCTGCGGCACGATCTCAAGGTCTGGCACTGGTCGAGTACTGCCTTTGGCGAGAGGCAGAAAACGGCCAAAAGCAGACCATGGACACGCAGCTAACACGTCAGTCATGTGCTAAGTAATATGTCGCTTTCACCTTTCTTGATGTCGCGTTTACAATGTCGATTTTTTGATTGCTCAATGGATTACGCATGAACATGGGATGTTATGCCAAAAGCCGTTCGGCATCTAAAAGTTGAATTTAAGGAGCAATAAAATGGAAATCAAGATTGATGTATTGGGTTCTCCAACAGAAAAGGATAAAGCAGTTCTGAATAATAGGTTTTCAGAATAT
Organism: Pseudomonas sp. P5_109; assembly: GCF_034009455.1. Lineage (NCBI taxonomy): Bacteria > Pseudomonadati > Pseudomonadota > Gammaproteobacteria > Pseudomonadales > Pseudomonadaceae > Pseudomonas > Pseudomonas sp. P5_109. Next base: position 2,809,138 of record NZ_CP125380.1, on the reverse strand, counting down.
CTTCGAATTCAATATCCAAATCTGCCACCAGAATCGGAAGATAAAATATTTATGGTGGTTGCACACGATGAAGTAGGCGACTACATCGGTGCAATAAGCTGTAATTGTTACTGGGATGGCTTAGAAATTGACACCTTTTGGGTTAAGGAATCTCATCGCGGTAAAAAAGTAGGATCTATGCTTTTGGAAAAAGCAGAAGCGATTGGTGCCAACAATGGAGCAGTAGTTGCATTCTTAAAAACCGTTGATGCTAAAAAGTTCTATGAGCGGCATGGATATGAGATTTATGGTGTTCTTGAGGATCGCCCAATTGGGACTAACCTGTATCATTTAAAGAAACGGCTAGTAAAACATGCATAACAACTGGTTCAAATCGTTCACTTCGCTCAATGGGACGGGCTAAAGCCCCCCCTTAACCAAATGCTGGTCAGAGTCCGCTATGGGTCGATTTCTGCCTGTAGCCACCGTCAGCTTTTGGCCGATTCTGTTGAAAAAGTCGGATTTTCAGCTGGCCTGAACTAAGGCACGACCACCATCGGAGAACCTACTCACCACATCGAGTGGTTTCTCGGCTCTTCGTTGACCTTTGCTGCTCTGTTATTGGGTTAATTTGAGGTTTTTTGCTTCGTGCAGGCGCACCTATCCCGTGGCAGGTGGCCCTTGAGATGTAAATTTGGCCAGCCGTCGCAGGTTCTGCACCGCAGCGGCCAGCGTGAATTCATCAGTCGCGCCACTCATGCCACGTAGTCGCAGGCGATCCAATTTCAGGATGCGCTTGAGGTGGGCAAACAACATTTCGACCTTCTTACGTTCGTGGCGAGAGCGCACGTACCCAGGTGTCGCTGCGATTCGCCGAGCCACATCGCGCGCGGCTTCATGGACGCTGCGGGCGATCTTGCGGCACGCAGTGTTCGGGCAGCACTTGGCTTTCATCAGACAGGCAACGCAGTCGGTCTGCCGGGATCGGAAGATAATGGTGTTGGCTTTGGTGACGTGTGAACGCTCATTTTTGAAGGCTCGCCATTCGCTGCGCAATGGGTTTCCGGCCGGGCAGCGGTATTCCTCAGCCTCTTCATTCCAGTGGAAATCGTTGCTCGAAAAACTGTTGTTCTTGCGCTCGGTTTTGTCCCACACCGGCACATGCGGCTCGATGTCTTTTTCCTCCACCATCCAGGCCAGCATCGGCGCGGTGCCGTAAGCGGTGTCGCCAATAAGGCGCTCCGGCTTGATGTCGAACTGCGCTTCGACCCGTTCGATCATCGTCTTGGTGCTCTCGACTTCTGCGGTTCGATGAGCCGGTGTGGGTTCCACGTCCATGATCACGCCGTGCTCGGTATCGATCAGATAATTCGTGGAATAAGCGTAGAACGCTGGGCCACCTGGAGCTGCGGTCCAGCGGGCTTGAGGATCAGTCAGCGATAGGCGCTTCGGTAGCGTTTCGGCCAGAGCCTCTTCATCGAGTGCCTCAAGATACTCACGCACGGCGCGGGTGCTCAGGGCCGGATCGTTCCAGTTGACCGGTTCATCACCCGGTACACCGCGCTGCCGGCTGGCATCCGCTTTGATGATGCTGGCGTCCACGGCAAAGCCTTCGCCCTTGACCAGGCCGGCGTCCATGCAACGACGCAGCACTTCGTTGAACAGCCAGCGAAACAAATCGCTGTCCCGAAAACGGCCGTGCCTATTTTTGGAAAAGGTCGAGTGATTGGGGACTTCATCTTCAAGGCTTAACCGGCAGAACCAGCGATACGCCAGGTTCAAATGGGCTTCTTCGCACAGCCGACGCTCTGAGCGAATGCCGTAGCAATAGCCCACGATCAGCATGCGGATCATCAACTCAGGGTCAATCGACGGACGCCCAATTGGGCTGTAAAAATCGGCGAGGTAATGGCGCAAGTCGCTCAGATCGAGACACCGATCAATGCTACGCAGAAGGTGATTGGCGGGGATGTGGTCTTCAAGGTTGAACGAGTAAAACAGCCGTTCCTGCCCACTCGATAACTGTCCCATCATGCTGCGTGCTTCCCTGCTGGCCAATGCAGAGATTTTGCCGCAGGCCAGACAGGGGAGCTACTTTTTCAACAGAATCGGCCGTTCTCTGCCGGTCACGGTTACAAAGCCAGCTGATCAAATCCGATGCAACCGGTGGTCAAGTGCAGGGCAATTCCGCACCTGACAACCAAACCGGTAATGCCCACGCAAAAACCCCTTCCTGCGCGACAGCACAGGAAGGGGTTTTTTCGTTAAGGCCGATCAGTCTTTAGCCTGGCTCAACTTGGTGAACAGCTCAGTCGGTACTTTCTTGCCGTTGGAGGTGAACTGGTTGGTGCGGAACTTGTACACCTCACCTTCCGACAGGAAGCCGTCGCCGTTGGTGTCCATCGCCTTGAATTCCTCTGTGCCCTTGGGGGCCACGGCCAGCAGTTCCTTGAGCGAAACGCGGCCGTCGTGGTCGGCGTCGGTGCGTGCGAAAGACGCATCGCCGCATTTGCCTTCACCGCACTTGCCTTCGGCCTGGGTCTTCTGGGCGCTGGCTTCGGCGCCGCATTTGCCTTCGCCACATTTGCCTTCGCTGGTCTTTTCTGCGGCGGCCAGTTGGTAGCCTTGCGGCAAGGCTTCGGCGGAGAACGCGGTGGAGGCGAAGTTGATACCGCCGACCAGTGCAACTGCGAGCAGGCCAATACGGGTTTTGTTCGACTGGATACGAGACATGTTGATACTCCGGATCAATGGCGTGGCTGGACCACTATTGGTCGTACCACAAGGGGTGATGAACCTGGTGGCGAGGTGCGTTGTGCATCTCGCTTTGACAGGTCTATTTGGCCCCAGTGGTGTATCCGGGCTGTATCCGTGAAGTGATGGTTTTGTATGGCTGTATGCGGATGCAGCGCCCTGATACACGGCGATACACGAAAGGCGTTACTCGGTTGTTGATGTCCGAAAGAGCTCTTGTTTAAAAAGGTTGTAGGGTATTTCCGGGGGGCTACAAGACCTTGCGTCGTTGCCTACGGTTACGCCAGAATCCGCCGGCTTGTGCGCCCAGGGGCCTGGTTTTATCGTTTCCGCGTCGTTGCCAATTCAGCGACCAGGCTTGGAACCCTGATGAATAAACGGCGCATGATGCCCTTCATAACCCATGCTGCACACCTTTGAGTGTGTGCTTCGTTATGGCGGCTGTGCGTGGGAGACCTTAGGGTCTGCCGGGTTTCCGTTTCCCGGGTTCCAACCTGCGTACAGCTGCCACCCTTCGCTTGGAACCGAATGGTGCAGCTTTAACTCGTAGACGGAGAGTTGCCATGTTCAAGGTCACCCCCAACCCGCCGGACGCCGATCCGGCATCCCCGTATGAACCCGATTCAAAACATCTCGACGAGGCTGCCCTCGCCTTCCCTTCGGCCGCAGATATCAAAGCCACACCACGCACACCTGGCTCCCTGTTTACCGTCGACCCCAAGGTCGATACCGAAACCCTGATGGTGTATCTGGTCGAGACGCTGGCCTCGGTCGATGTGATGGTGCATCAGTTGGTGGATCATCTGGACGGCGGATCGCGCAATGCCCTGCTGGGGATTTCCAACAGTGTGATGTTGGCGGAGATCACGGCGAATCGGGTGTTGGATCAGATTGATCCGCGTGAATAATCACTGATTCTGTGGCAAACGCTGACCCTGTGGCGAGGGGGCTTGCCCCCGTTCGGCGGCGAAGCCGTCGCAAAACCTGATTGCACCGTTTGACTGAAGAAAAGCGGGGCCGCTTCGCAGCCCAACGGGGGCAAGCCCCCTCGCCACAAATGTCGGCAGGCTCAATTGGCGCAACAACACTTACATCGCACTGAATCATTGGCAGACGCTAACTCTGGAGCTAACACCGCCCTTGTGGCGAGGGAGCTTGCTCCCGCTCGGCGGCGAAGCCGTCGCAAAACCTGATTGCACTGTTTGACTGAAGAAAAGCGGGGCCGCTTCGCAGCCCAACGGGGGCAAGCCCCCTCGCCACAAATGTCGGCAGGCTCAATTGGCGCAACAACACTTACATCGCACTGAATCATTGGCAGACGCTAACTCTGGAGCTAACACCGCCCTTGTGGCGAGGGAGCTTGCTCCCGTTCGGCGGTGAAGCCGTCGCAAAACCTGATTGCACTGTTTGACTGAAGAAAAGCGGGGCCGCTTCGCAGCCCAACGGGGGCAAGCCCCCTCGCCACAAATGTCGGCAGGCTCAATTGGCGCAACAACACTTACATCGCACTGAATCATTGGCAGACGCTAACTCTGGAGCTAACACCGCCCTTGTGGCGAGGGAGCTTGCTCCCGCTCGGCGGCGAAGCCGTCGCAAAACCTGATTGCACTGTTTGACTGAAGAAAAGCGGGGCCGCTTCGCAGCCCAGCGGGAGCAAGCTCCCTCGCCACAAATGTCGGCAGGCTCAATTGGCGCAACAACACTTACATCGCACTGATTCATTGGCAGACGCTAACTCTGGAGCTAACACCGCCCTTGTGGCGAGGGAGCTTGCTCCCGCTCGGCGGCGAAGCCGTCGCAAAACCTGATTGCACTGTTTGACTGAAGAAAAGCGGGGCCGCTTCGCAGCCCAACGGGGGCAAGCCCCCTCGCCACAAATGTCGGCAGGCTCAATTGGCGCAACAACACTTACATCGCACTGATTCATTGGCAGACGCTAACTCTGGAGCTAACACCGCCCTTGTGGCGAGGGAGCTTGCTCCCGCTCGGCGGCGAAGCCGTCGCAAAACCTGATTGCACTGTTTGACTGAAGAAAAGCGGGGCCGCTACGCGACCCAACGGGGGCAAGCCCCCTCGCCACAGGGTTTGTGTGTTTGATGTTGGGGGATTGCTAGTTCGGGTCGAGCAACCCGCCGCTCCAGTTTCGCGACACCCGGCTGCCGGTGAATTTCGCCACGCCCATGCCCTGGGGGATCAGGCGATCGCGATAGCGCGTCACCAGGCGCCCCGCTTGCTCGGCATGCAGCACCACTTCGGAGGATGGATCGCCCGGGGTCCTGAGGATTCGCGCAAAGCGCTGGCCTTCCTCGACGAAATCCCCCAGCTCCTTTTCGAAGATCAGCACGCCGGGTTGCGGGGCGATGATGGTTTCCATGTGGCCCATTTCCACGGCTTCGACGGGCCAGTCTGCAGGCGCCACTGACTCATCGATGACGCCGCAGCTGCATAGCCAGTTGTACAGCCCTTCGGCATCCGACTCGGCGAAACGATCACTGACATCGCCCTGCCCGCGCAACTCAAGGGTCGCCGCCATACGGTGCTCGGTGACGCCTTCGCGCAGCCACGGGGCGATGATGGTTTCCTCGAAGGAGCCGTCGCCGCCGTCATCCCAGATGATCGCCACGTCCATCTTCATCGCCGCCGCCAGTTCGCGGCCACGGGTCTGGAAACTGCGGTGCACGTAGAGGTACGGCAAGGCCTCGTCATCGGTGTGCAGGTCGAGCATCACGTCGGCCGGGGCGGCCAGTTGCACCAGTTTCTTTTGCCATTGCTGGACGCAGGTCGAAGGTCGCTCCATGGCTGCCGACTGGTCGAACGCGCGGTTGAAGTTATGCCCGGTGGCGTCGTGGTAACGCCCGAGGATCCGCCCCTGGCGAAACTGCCCGATGCCCAGCGGGTTGGCCTGCGGCACCACGGTGATGTTGCCTTTGAGCCGGCCCTGGGCCTCGGCGGTTTGCAGCCTTTGCATCAGCAGGTGCAGGACCAGCATCCCGGCGATTTCATCGGCATGCACGCCGGCCTGCAGGTGTACGTTGGGCCCGCTGCCGTCGCCTGCGTAACGCCAGGCACCGACCCGCACGGCGTCACCGTTGTTGTTACGAACACTGAACGAAATATCCTGCGGCATTGGCTTTCCCTCCCGTCATGACCGTTGAAAAACGCTGTATCGCTGCTGTCGAGGCTGGTGATTGAACAGACGTTCAACTAAGCTCGACTGCGTGGAATCTCACCCAAGGACAGCCTTGTGCCAACCGTTGCCCCGAAGAACCGTCGCGCCGAACCCGAAGACCGCCGCGAAATGCTGGTGGCCGCCACCCTGCGCTGCCTGGGCCGCGACGGTCACGCCGGGATTTCCGTGCGACGCATCGCTACCGAAGCCGGGGTGTCCGTGGGGTTGCTCAACCATCACTTTGGCAGCATCGAGGCTCTGATCGCCGACACCTACCAGCGGCTCGCGAGCGAACTGACCACGGCCCTGCTCTTGGAAATCGAGCAGGCCGGGACACCCGCGCAGAAGATCGACGCCTTCCTGGTCGGCTCGTTCTCGCCCAGGGTCATGGACCCGAAACTGCTTGGCGTGTGGGTGGTGTTCTGGAGCCTGATCCGTCACTCCGAACACGTCAGCCAGTCCCACGAAAAAAGCTACCGCGCCTACCTCGACCTGATCCGCCAGTTGCTCGACGGCCTGGCCGCCAGCGAAGGTTTCGTGATTCACGACACCCGGCTGGCGGCCATCGGTTTATCGGCGATGCTCGACGGTCTCTGGCTCGAGTGGTGCCTGAACCCCGAGACCTTCAGCGCCGCCAACGGTCTCCACATCTGCCGTTGCTGGATAAAGGGGCTGCGTCACGGAGCATTCAGCACCGACGACGTCCTGTGATGCGTGCCGGCCGAAGATCATCGCCAGGGTGCCGCTGACGGCGATCAGCCCGGCGCCGATCATCAGCGACGTGTCCATCAGCGTGCCCCAGACCAGGCTCGACAGGGCGAACGCCCAGATCAGCCCGGTGTACTCGAACGGCGCGAGCAAGGTCGCGGTGGCGCGGCGGAAACTGGCGAACAACAGGAACTGACCGATGCCGCCCACCAGGCCGGCGCCGAGCATGCCCAGCCAGGCGGGTGTCGGCGAAGGCGTGTGAGTCCACGGCAGGGCCACCGCCATGCAAATCACGAACACCACGTTGGTGATCAGCATCTGCTCCAGCACCGAGGTCTGCTCGTCCACCTGACGCAACTGGATGTAGGTGAATGCCCAGCACACCGCCGCCAACAAGGTCAGCACGATGGGCAACGGCTCGGTCATGTTGTCGGGGCGACAGGCAATGACCACCCCGATAAAACCGATGATCAGGCTGAACCACTGCCAGCCGCTGGCGCGCTCCTTGAGGATCACCGCCGCCAGCATCGTGACCATGATCGGCGCGGAAAAATACAGGGTGGTCATCTCGGCCAGGGTCAGGTCGCGGGCCGCCGTGTAGTACAGCACCCAGGCCACGATCGACAGCAGACCGCGCACCACCAGCAGGCGCCGGCTGGGTGAATGCCAGGCCCGGCGGATGACGCGCAGACGGCCTGCCAGCAGCACCGCCACGACCACCACGGCGGCGCGCCAGAACAGAATGGTGACCACCGAATAGTCGGCCACCAGCCATTTGATCAGCGCATCCTGAAACGACAGGAACGCATAGCCCAGGACGCACAGGCCAATGCCTTGCAGCGAGCGGTCAACCCTTGACGAACTCATCAGGCCGACCTGCGCACCGGCGTGCCGCGCCGTTCGGCGAAGGCAAACAGCGCCTCGATCAGGAAGGTCAGGCAGACGTAGACACCGGCCACCAGCAACAGGGGTTCATACACTTGCAGGGTTTGTGCGCGGACCACGTTGGCGGCGCCGAGCAGATCGATCACGGCGATGGTCGAGGCCAGCGCCGTGGACTTGAGCAGCATCACGGTTTCCCCGGCCAGGGTCGGCAGCAACAGGCGCATCGCCCGGGGCAACCGTACCCGCAGCAAGGACTGGCGCTTGGTCATGCCGAAGGCCGAAGCCGCTTCCATCTCGCCCTTGGGCACCGCCAGCAGGCCGCCGCGAATCACTTCGCCGACATAGGCGCCGACCGACACCACCAGGGCGAACACGATGTACCAGTAACCGTCGCGCAGGTACGGCCAGAGGAAGCTGCCGCGAATCAGCGGGAACTGGGCAAACAGGCTGCCCAGGCCGTAATAGAAGATGTAGATCTGGATCAGCAACGGCGTGCCACGGGTGACGCTGGTGTAGAACAGGCTGACCTTGGCGATCACCTTGTTTTTCGAGATCCGCGCCAGGGCCACCAGGACCGCCAGGGCAAACCCGAACACACTGGCGATCAATAGAATCGTGAGGGTGGTTTGCAAGCCCCGGCCCAACAGTGCCGCGTATTCAATTATCCACGCTGGAATCATTTCATTTACTCAGCCGGTTCAGTCAACAAGAGGCATCCAGCGACGAATACGTCGCTCCAGCCGACCCGACAGATAGTTCGACGCCAAGGTCACCGCGTAATACAGCGCGGCAGCCGTGAGGTAGAACAACAGATAGTGGCGCGTCGAACCCGCGCCTTGCTTGGCGGTGTACAGCAGTTCGTTGGTGCCGACCACGCTGATCAGCGCACTGTCCTTGATCAGGTTGATCCACAGGTTGGCCATCCCGGCCATGGCGTACGGCGCCATGATCGGCAGCGTGACCCGGCGGAACAGCCCGAAACCGCTCAGGCCGAATGCCTTGGCCGCTTCGATCTGGCCGAAGGGAATCGCCTGGATCGCCGCGCGGAAAATCTCCGAGGCGTAGGCGCCCTGCACCAGCCCCAGCACCACGATGGCCGCCAGCGGACCGCTGACATTGACCACGCCGTAGCCCAGGTGGGTCATCAGCGAATTGAGGAGCATGGAGCCGACGTAGTACAGCAACAGAATCAGCAGCAGTTCCGGCACCGCGCGGAACAAGGTGGTGTAGCCGCGCATCAGTGCGGCAATCGGTTTTGGTGCGCCCAGCTTGAGGCACGCCACCACCAGCCCGATCGCCAGCCCGAGCACGAAGGCCCCGGCGGAAATCTGCAGGGTCATCCACAGCCCCTTCAGCAGCGCACTGCCCCATCCCTGCTCGGTGAAATTGATCAGATCGAACATTGCCGGCATTTCAGTCTCCAGTTGGCGGATCTGCACCTTCCCATGTGGGAGCGGGCTTGCTCGCGAAAGCGGTATGTCAGTCAATATTTATGTATCTGATACGCCGCTTTCGCGAGCAAGCCCGCTCCCACAGGGGATCTACGTTTAACCCGTCGTCAGAACGCAGGCTTCACGCTGGTGCCGAAGTAGCTCTGGGACAGGTCGTCGTAGTCCTTGCTCGCCAGCAACTGCTGGATGGCCTTGTCGAGCTTGGCCTTGAGTTCGGTGTCGTCCTTGCGCATGCCAGCGCCTACGCCTTTGCCGAAGATCGGGTCGTAGGGCACGGTGCTGAGGTAGGCCAGGTCCTTGGCATCCGGGGTCTTGATGAACGAAGCCATGGCGGTGCCGTCGGCCATCATCAGGTCGATGCGCCCGGCGATCAGGTCGGCGTTGGCCGAGTCCTGGGTGTCGTAGTACTTAACGTCGGCGATTTTTTCGTAGTAGGTCTTCAGGTAGCTGGCGCTGACGGTCGAGTTCTGCACGCCGATGATCTTGCCCTTGAGGTCATCCGGGTACTTCTTCACCGACGCTTCTTTCGGGCCGACGACGGCAATCGCCGAGTCGTAGTAGGCCTTGCTGAAGGCGATCTGTTTTTCGCGCTCTTCGGTCACCGACATCGAGGAAAAGATCACGTCGATCTTCTTCGCCAGCAGCGACGGAATGATGCCGTCCCACGCCACTTCCTTGATCTCGCAATCGGCTTTCATTTCGCTGCACAGCTTGTGGATCAGGTCGACTTCGAAACCCTTCCACTCACCGTTGGCCTGCTTTTCGGTGTACGGCGGATAGGGTTCGGCGGCCACCGCGAACCTGATCGGCTGTGCTTGCGCCGCACTCATGCCAGCCAGCAATACGCAGGCTGCACCGGTCAACCAGTTTGCAAAACGTCGATTTCCCATGTTGTTTTCCCGTCTTTTTATGATGAGTTAGCGAGTCTGATGAGCGTTGACGAATTGTCGGCAACGCTCGCTGCGTGGGTGTACGAACACTTCGTCCGGCGAACCGGTTTCCTCGATCAGCCCTTGATGCAAAAAGGCGACCTTGGAAGAGACATCGCGTGCGAAGGCCATTTCATGAGTCACCAGGATCATGGTCCGGCCTTCTTCGGCGAGGGAGCGGATCACCCGCAGCACTTCCCCGACCAGTTCCGGGTCGAGTGCCGAGGTGGGTTCATCGAACAGCATGACCTTGGGCCGCATGGCCAGGGCCCGGGCGATGGCCACCCGTTGTTGCTGTCCCCCGGAGAGAAACGCCGGGTACTCGTTGCGCTTGGCCGCAAGACCTACGCGCTCGAGCAGCGCTTCGGCCCGTTCGGTGGCCTCCGCACGGCTTTCACGCAGGACCTGGGTCGGCGCTTCGATGAGGTTTTCCAGCACGGTGCGATGGGGCCAGAGGTTGAAATTCTGAAACACCATGCCCAGGCTGGAACGGATGCGCACCAGCTGTTTGGCGTCCGACACCAGCGGTGCGCCGGGACGGTTCTGGTTAAGGTGAATGCTTTCGCCATCGACCAGGATGCGGCCCTGATCCGGCACTTCGAGCATGTTGATGCAGCGCAGCAAGGTACTTTTGCCCGAGCCGCTGGCCCCGATCAGCGAGATCACTTCGCCCTCGCGGGCGGTCAGGGAAACGCCCTTGAGCACTTCGATATTGCCGAAGCGTTTGTGCAGGCCATCGACCTCGATCATGGTCCTGGCCGCAGCCGGTTCGACGGTTGCGGTGCTGGTCATCGTGCCGAGCACCGGCCTCGGCGCCTCACCATTGAGCACCTGGACAAAACCGCGAATGCGCTGGCAGGCCTGGGCCAGGCGCTCTTCACCGAGGGTGAACGACAGCCGCACAAACCCCTGGGCCGGCTCACCGAACGCCGCCGCATCGAGCACCGAGACACCCGCCTCGCGCAGCAGGCGCCAGGCGAATTCCAGCGAGGTCAGGCCGGTGCCGCGCACGTCCACCAGCACGAACATGCCGGCATCGGGATTGAGCACGCTGATGCCCGGGCAATCGGCCAGGCCGGACACCACCAGGTCGCGGCGCCGACGATAGATCTCGCGCATGCCGTGGGTGACTTCATCAAAGGACTGCACGGCCTTGAGCGCCGCTTCCATGACAAACCCGGGCAAGCCGTAGAGCATGCTCAGCACCAGGGTTTCGACATGGTTGACCAGGGTTTCATTGGCCATGACCCAGCCGATGCGCCAACCGGTCATGGCATGGGATTTCGACAGGCTGCCGATCACCACGCAGCGCTCGGCCATGCCCGGCAACGCTGCCAGGCTCAGGTGTTCTCGCTCGTAGGCGAGGCTCTCGTAGACCTCGTCCACCACCACCCACAGGTCATGGGCGATGGCGAGGTCGGCGATGGCTTGCAGCTCTTCGCCACCCAGCACCACGCCGGTGGGGTTGTTCGGATTGGAGAAGAAAATCGCCCGGGTGCGCGGGGTAATGGCCTTGGCCAGCACGGCGGCATCGAGGCGGAAACCCGAGTCCGCCGCACAGGGCACCCGCACCAGCGTGGCGCCGGAGGCCTTGAGCGTGGCTTCGTAGGTGACGTACATCGGATCGAAGGCAATCACTTCGTCGCCGGCACCGAGCAGGCACATCGAGGTGGCGAACAGGGCGTTCTGCGCGCCTGCCGTGAGAATGATGTTCGAGGCCTGCAGTTCGCGGCCAATCGACTGGCTATAGCGGCCGGCGATGGCTTCGCGCAAGGCCTGGCGGCCGGCGATTTCGGTGTAGTGGGTGTCCCCTTCGCGCAGGGCGTGGATGGCGGCGTCGGTGATGAAATCGGGGGTGGGGAAATCCGGGTCGCCGACGCTGAGGATGATCACGTCCTCGCCGTTGCGTTGTGCCGCGTTGGCTGCGTAGTGAATATCCCAGGCGGCAACGCCCTGGCCACTGATCCGTTCAACAAAGGGTGAAAACCGCATGCCATTGCCTCGTTCGAATTGAAGAAACGCAAGCCCGCAACCAGCCGGGGGAAGGTGGCCCCCAACATAGTCCAGACTGAACACTCGTTCAACAGAAAACTCACAAGGCTTCGCGTTCAGCGCAAACAGGTCGTTTTCACGACAGTCTCGCCGTTTTTCAGCACGGCGCGATCAAGCGACGTGAAACGATTTTGCTGACCGCTCCCAGCACCAGCGCCAAAAGAATCAGCCCCGCAGCCACCGCAAACGTCAACCGCATCCCCTGCGCGATAGCCTCGGGTTGCGCCTGCAAGATATCCTGGCTGGCCGTGCCGAAGGCGAACACGGCGCCCATCACCGAGGCGCCCGTGATCAAGCCGAGATTGCGCGACAACCCGAGCAGGCCGGAAACCACACCACGCTGTTGCGCCTCGATTTGCAGCATGACGGCGGTATTGTTCGCCGCCTGGAACAGCGCATAGCCGGCCGTGAGGACCACCATTGGCGCGAGGTAACCAGGGATGCCGACGCTCATCGGCATGACAGGCAGGATGCACGCGCCGGTCAACATGGCAATCAGCCCGAGTGCACCCGAACGCTGCGCGCCCAGCCGGTCGACCAGGCGTCCGGCGGGCATGCCGGCCAGTGCCGCCACCAGCGGGCCGGCCGACATCACCAGCCCGACACTCGCCGCCTTCAACCCCAGCGCACCCGACAAATAGAACGGGCCGACCACCAGGGTGGCCATGACGACCGTGGTCACCAGGGTGCTCATGGCGAACCCGGCGCTCAGCAGCGGACTGCCCAACATCGCCAGGTTAACCAGCGGCGACGCAGCCGTTTGCTCGACGAACACGAACAGGACCAGGCCGATCACCGCGACCAGCAGCAGTGCGGTATTGAGCGGACCGAAGCTGCCGCGTCCAAGGGTCATGGCCAGCGTGTAAGCCAACAGGGTCAGGACCAGGACCAGCGTGCCGAGTGCGTCGAAGTCCGGGCGGGTGGAGGTGATTTCGTGGTGATCCACCGGTAAAAAGCGCCAGGCCAGTCCGAACGCCAACACACCCAGGGGTACGCTGAGCAGAAAGATCCCCTGCCAGCCCACCTGAGCAATCAACACGCCGCCCAGCGTCGGCCCCAGGCAAGTGCCTATCGCCGACATCGTGCCGAGCACGCCCATCGCGCTGCCGGTTTTTTCCTTGGGCACCGCCCCGCTCACCAGCGCCAGGGTCAGCGCCATCATGGTGGCCGCGCCGACGCCCTGCAGGGCCCGGGCCGCTATCAGCAACCACAGGCCGGGCGCCAGGGCGCAGAGGAGCGAGGCGACGGTAAACACGGCAATGCCAATCAACAGCAAGCGCCGCCGCCCCATGAGGTCGCCGAGCCGGCCGACACTGACGATCAGCGCGGTGATGCTCAGCAAGTAAGCGAGCACCACCCACTGCACGGCCTGGAACGACGCAGAAAACGCCTCGGCCAATGCCGGCAATCCAACGTTGGCAATGCTGGTGCCCAGGGATGCCAGCAACATGGATAACGACAGGCTGGCCAAGGCGCCTCGAATCGATAGGGATTTCATTTTCTCGTGACTCCGCAAACAGGTTGTACCGAGCCTAAGCCCGGCCATACCATGGCGGAAGACGCAGCAGTTGCACTTAATACGTGCATACAACGCCATCATGGAAGCGGGCCCTGTGGCGAGGGGGCTTGCCCCCGTTGGGTTGCGAAGCAGCCCCCAGCGATCCTTCAGGCAGACCAAGTCGCCTGGATTTACGGCGGCTTCGCCACCGAACGGGGGCAAGCCCCTTCGCCACAGAACTCCCTATCCACAGAGCCCCCTCACCACAGGGGTCCCTATCCACAGGGGTCCCACTCCACAGGGCCCGCTCCCACAGGAACCCATTCCATGCCCGATCTGAATTTGCTGATCACCCTGAACGTATTGCTGGAGGAAGGCAGCGTAGCCCGCGCCGCAAAGCGCTTGCGCCTAAGCCCGTCCGCCATGAGCCGGGCCTTGGCGCGACTGCGCGAAACCACGGGCGATCCTCTGTTGGTGCGGGCCGGGCGCGGACTGGTGCCCACCCCTCGGGCGCTGGAGTTGCGTGAACGCGTCGGTGTGCTCGTGCAGGACGCCGAAGCCGTCCTGCGTCCCGCCGAGGTACTCGATCTCAAGCAACTGACCCGCACCTTCACCCTGCGTACCAGCGACGGTTTCGTGGAAAACTTCGGACCGCCACTGATCGCCCGCCTCAACGCAGCAGCGCCCGGTGTCCGCTTGAGTTTCGTGCAGAAGCTCAACAAGGACAGCACCCTGCTGCGCGACGGTTCGGTGGACCTGGAAACCGGTGTGATCGACGAATCCACCAGCCCGGAAGTGCGCACCCGGATGCTGTTTCGCGACCGCTTCATTGGCCTTGTGCGTGAAGGTCACCCGTTGACTCAAGGTGAAATGACAGCGGTTCGTTATGCCGCCGCCCGGCACATCCTGGTCTCGCGCCGGGGGCACGAAAAAGGCGTCATGGACGACGCCTTGAGTGAACTGGGATTGCAGCGCGACATCGTCACCATCGTCGCCGGCTTCTCCTCTGCGATCGCATTGGCGCGGGCTTCAGAGCTGGTGGCCAGCGTACCCGAGCGACACGTCGGCAACCTGTGCCAGGGGATGCACTGCTTTGCCCTGCCCTTCCCCACGCCGCCGATCACGGTGTCGATGCTGTGGCACCCGCGCATGGACGCCGACCCGGCGCATCGCTGGCTGCGCGGTTGCGTGTGGGACGTTTGCAGTCAATAACGCCAGCGGAAAACGTAGGAGCGAGCCTGCTCGCGATGGTCGTTAACGATAACGCGTGCGTCCTGACTGAACGCGGCGCTCTTGAGTCCATCGCGAGCAAGCTCGCTCCTACATTACTGCTTGAGGATCAGCAGCGGCTCGCCTTTCTTGACGATGTAGGTGGCCAGTTCCGATGCCTTGTCCTGGCCTACGTTCTTCGCCACATGCGCAACGCCTGCGGGGATGTACAACGAATCGCCGGCCTTGAGCGTCACCGGTGCCCGCCCTTCCAGTTGATACTCGAAGATGCCGCTGATCACGTGCGCCACCTCTACGCCCGGGTGGGCATGTTTGGGCGACGTCACGCCCGGATCGAAGTCCACGAGCACCTGAAGGACTTCGCAATCGGCGGCGCCCAGGTCTTCGCGTACCAGATCGGTTCGATGCAGGCCCTGCTGCCAGCTTTTCATCGCCGGGGCCGGCTGTACTTCCTGGGCCTGCGAGAGGCTCGCGAAGGTCGCCAGCCCCGCTGCTGCCAGGGCGATGCCAAGCTTGCCGATGGTGTGACGGGTGTTGATACGCAACATAGCCTTGCCTCCAGTTGAACCATGCTCGGCCGCGTCGAAAGTGACGCGGTGCCGGTGATTGCATTTGAAGGCCGCCGTGTATCGCCAGGGTGTCGGGAAGCCCGGGTTTTGTATGTTCGGGTAACGGCGGGCGTTGCGGATACCTGCGGATACAAACCCGTCGTAGCGGGCACCGCTAGCCCTTGAACGCTTCGCGGCGGGCGCTGCGTTCGGCGACATAGGCTGCACTCGGCTCACTGATCAGGTCTGCACGGCGCAGGGGCTGTCCGCAATGCGCGCAAAGCGGCCCGAGTCCGGCCGGTTCGCCGCAGCTGCGGTGGGTATACACCACCGCCAGGCCTTCCTCGGGTGATTTGCACCAGGTTTCGCCCCAGGCCCGCAGCGCCAGGACCACCGAGTGGAACGCGTCGCCCTTTTCCGTGAGGTGATATTCGTAGCGTTTTGGCCGTTCGCTGTAAGCGCGTCGCTCTACAAGCCCATCCGCTTCCATGCTCTTCAAGCGCGCCGCGACCATTTGCGGCGTACCGCCGGTCTGCGCCTGGATTTCATCGAAGCGATGGCTGCCCATGAACAATTCGCGCAGCACCAGCACCGTCCAGCGGTCGCCCACGACGGCTTCAGCCCGGGAAATCGGACACAGGGTTTCAGAAACGGTTGTTTTCACCGACATGCGGTATTGCCTCTTTCCTAGTTACTATGATTATCATATCTGCGTAAATTTTGAGCAACTACACTTCACCATCCACGGATTTTTTTGCGGAGAACCGTCATGTCCAACGCCATCTACCCTCTTGACCGGACTGCCTATCTGCTGGTCGACCCCTACAACGACTTTCTCTCGGAGGGCGGAAAGATCTATCCGTTGATCGAGCCCATTGCCAAGCAAGTCGGCCTGCTCGACAACCTGCGCACCCTTGATCGCACCATCCGCGCGCTCAACATCCCGGTGGTCATCGTACCGCACCACCGCTGGGAAAAAGGCGACTACGAAAACTGGGATCACCCAAGCCCCACCCAGTGCAAGATCATGCACATGCATCACTTCGCACGGGGCGAATGGGGCGGCGAATGGCACCCTGATTTTGCGCCGAAGGACGGCGATATCGTCGTGCAGGAGCATTGGGGGTCGAGCGGTTTTGCCAACACCGACCTCGATTTTCGCCTCAAACAGAAAGGCATCACCCACGTGATCATCGTCGGCCTGTTGGCCAATACCTGCATCGAGGCGACTGCCCGTTACGCTCAGGAACTCGGCTATCACGTCACCCTGGTACGCGATGCAACCGCCGCCTTCAAGCCGGAGATGATGCACGGGGCCCATGAACTGAACGGCCCGACCTTCGCTCACGCCATCGTGACCACCGATGAACTGGTTGCCGCACTGGCACAGGCAGGTGCGTGATGCAGTTGACCGGTAAGCTGCTGATCGGCGCCAGCGATGTCGCCGCCAGCGAAGGCACCCTGAAGGCGCTCAATCCCGCGACGAACCAACCGATCGAACCGGCGTTTGCGCTAGGTAGCGTGGCCGATGTCGACCGCGCCGCGACCCTGGCCGATGACGCATTCGATGTCTACAGCCATACCTCGCTCGCCGAGCGTGCGGCGTTTCTCGAGCGCATCGCCGACAATCTCGACAGCGTTCGCGAAGCGCTGGCGGCACGGGCGGCCCTGGAAACCGGACTGCCCGAGGCGCAGCTGCAAGGCGAGGCAATCAAGGCGGCCACCCAGTTCCGCCAATTCGCCGATGTCGTGCGCGGGGGGCGTTTCCTGCAACTGGCTATTGATCCTGCACAACCGGAGCGCCAGCCGCGCCCGCGCATGGACCATCGCCTGCAGAAAATCGCCATCGGCCCGGTGGCGATTTTCGGCGCGAGCAACTTCCCCATCGCTTATTCGGTGGCCGGCGGCGATACCGCCTCGGCACTGGCGGCGGGTTCGACGGTCATTCTCAAGGCGCACAACGCGCATCCCGGCGCCTCGGAAATCCAGGCCCGTGCCATCCGCCAAGCGGTGCAAGACAGCGGACTGCCCGAAGGCGTGTTCTCGATGGTGCGTGGCAGCGGCAATGCCATCGGCGAAGCACTGGTCGATCATCCGCTGATCAAGGCCGTGACCTTCACCGGTTCCGAACAAGGTGGCATGGCGCTGTACCGGCGCGCACAACAACGCCCCGAGCCGATTCCGGTCTTCGCCGAAATGACCAGCGTCAACCCGACCTTCATCCTGCCCCGGGCACTTGCCGAACGGGGTGCGCCGATTGGCGATGGCTTTGTTGAGCGCATGCTGGTCAATGTCGGGCAAGCCTGTCTCAAACCGGCGATTCTGGTTGCCGTCGAAGGGACTGGTTTTGCCGCGCTGCGCCACGCCATGAGCAAACGCGTGAGCGAAGCGCCGGCCCGCACAATGCTGACACCGGGTATCCACGGGGCGTACTTGAAGGGTCTGTGCAACATGGAAAGCGCCGGTGCCAGTCTTGTCGCCGTGGGCGCAACCGCGACCGCTGAAGTGGATGGCCGCTCGGCGCTGTTCGAAGTCGAGGGTGAGCGTTTTCTCGCTGAGCCGTTGCTTGCACAGGAAGTGTTCGGCCCGTCCGCGTTGCTGGTGAAGGTCCGGGATGAAGAAGAACTGTTGCAGGTAGCGCGCTCATTCAAGGGGCAACTCAGCGCGACCCTGCATCTGGAACAGGACGATTTGCCACTGGCCCATCGCTTGCTCCCGCCCCTGGAGCGACGCACCGGGCGCATCGTGGTCAACGCCTTCGCCCATCCGCAGGAAGTGTGTTTTGCCACCGTGCATGGCGGGCCGTTTCCGGCGACCACCGACAGCCGATTTACCTCAGTGGGCATGACGTCCATCGAGCGCTTCCTGCGTCCGGTGGCTTACCAGGGCTTTCCGGATGCGTTGCTGCCGGAGCCCTTGCGCGAGGGCAATCCGTTGGGGCTGCCACGCCTTGTGGACGGGCAATAAAAAAGGTTATTCAAGCAATCCCGTAAAACTGTAGGAGCCGGCTTGCCGGCGATGGGCTCAGGTGCGCCGCGTTTATCCGGATCATGCGCGTTATCGTTGACGACCATCGCTGGCAAGCCAGCTCCTACACGAGACCGCGTGACCTACAAACCCTGTAGGAGCGAGCTTGCTCGCGATGGACTCAAGAGCGCCGCGCTTAGCCAGCAAGCACGCGTTTTCGTTAACGTCCATCGCGAGCAAGCTCGCTCCTACACAACACCGGGTCCATCAGTTGTTTTTTGCCAGCTTCGTTTCGCCGCTGTCCCAACCACCGCCCAAGGATTTGTAGATCGCGACAATCGCGCGGTACTGATCGGTTTCACCCAGTGCCTGGGCATCCTCGGCGTTCAACCGCTCGCGTTGTGCGTCGAGCAACACCAGATAATCCACCACCCCTTCTTTGTATTGCGTCGCCGCCAGGTCGGCCGCAGCACGGCTCGACTCGCTTTGCTTGATCAGCGACAGCAAGCGTTGCTGGCGCTTGCCGTAGTCGCTGAAGGCGTTTTCCGATTCTTCCAGTGCGAGCAACACCTGTTGCTCATAGGTCGCCAATGCCCCTTCGGCGTCGGCGTTGGCCCCGCGAATACGCGCCCGCACGCTGCCCAGGTCAAACGCCGCCCAGGTGATGCTCGGCCCCAGGCTCCAGGCGCGGGCGGCGCTGGAACCGATTTGCGAACCACGCCCCGCCGTGAACCCGAGGAAGCCACTCAGGCTCACCCGTGGAAACAGGTCGGCGGTGGCCACGCCGACATCCGCCGTTGACCCCGCCAACCGACGCTCCGCCGCGAGCACATCCGGACGCCGGTGCAGCAGCTCGCCCGGGTCGCCAATCGGCAACGCCTTGGCGATGGCCGGCAAGTCTTTTGGACTCAGGTCGATGCCCAGCGCGTCCGGGCGTTCACCCAGCAACGTGGCGATGCGGTTCTTGTGGTGCACCTGCTCCGCCTGCAGTTGCGGCACGCTCGCCTCGACGGCCGCCAACCGCGCATCGGCACGCACCACGTCGAGTTCGTTGCCCACGCCAGCGTCACGCAGACTCACCGTCACGCTGCGCGATTCGCTTTGATTCTTGAGGTTGGCCAGGGCGATTTTTTCCCGCAGTTGCGCACCGCGCAGCTGACCATAGGCGTCCACCAACTCGGCGATCATGCTCACCCGCAGTTGGTACAGGTCCGCCGCCGTGGCATCTTCCCGGGCATCGCTGGATTCCAGTTCGCGCTGGATGCGCCCGAACAGGTCGATCTCCCAGGCCATGTCCAGGCCCAGATCGTAGCGGTCGGTATTGACCCGATGCTCTGTCTGCCCCGGCACCTGCGACTTGCCCTGCTGGCTGCTGACCCGGCTGGTGACCACCGGCAGGTTGTCGTTGCTGACGTCATCGCGGATGGCCCGGGCGGCCTTCCAGCGGGCGAAGGCCACGCGCAGGTCGCGGTTGCCATTGAGCGCTTTGCCGACCAGTTGATTCAGTGTGGGGTCATCGAATTGCTGCCACCACACCGTTTCGAAACGCGATTGATCGTAGTTGGCTCCTTGCGCCGAGACGACATGGGCAGGTGCCGTGTCCGGGGTTTTGTAATCCGGCCCGACCGTGCAGGCGGCCAACGCGGTGACCAGCAGACTCGGTAAAAACAGCTTGAAAGCGTTCATCAGTGTGCCTCCGGATCAATAACGTTGAGCGAGTGAACATGGGCCGCCTTGCGCGCGGCTTTACGTTCGATGTAGCGACGGATCAGGACAAAGAACACCGGCGTCAGCAGCAGGCCGAAGAAGGTCACCCCGAGCATCCCGGAGAACACGGCGACGCCCATGGCCCGGCGCATTTCCGAACCGGCACCGGTAGACGTCACCAGCGGAATCACCCCCATGATGAAGGCGAACGAGGTCATCAGGATCGGCCGCAGGCGCATGCGGCAGGCGTCCAGCACGGCGTCCAGCGGTGACAGGCCCTGGTCCTGTCTGTCCTTGGCGAACTCGACGATCAGGATCGCGTTCTTGCAGGCCAGCCCCACCAGTACGATCAGGCCGATCTGGGTGAAGATGTTGTTGTCGCCCTTGGAAATGATCACCCCGGCAATCGCCGACAGCAGCGTCATCGGTACGATCAGGATCACCGCCAGCGGCAGGCTCCAGCTTTCATACAGCGCTGCCAGCACCAGGAACGCCAGCAATACGCAGAGCGGGAACACCAGCAGCGCCGTGTTGCCGGAGAGGATCTGCTGGTAGGTCAGGTCGGTCCACTCGTAGGTCATGCCGTTGGGCAGCTCTTCCTTGAGCAGCTTTTCAATCGCCGCCTGCGCCTGGCCGGAGCTGTAGCCCGGGGCTGCGCTGCCGTTGATTTCCGCAGTGACAAAGCCGTTGTAATGCGAGACCCGGTCCGGCCCCGACGTCGGGCTGACCTTGACGAAGGTCGCCAGCGGAATCATCTCGCCACGGTCGTTGCGCACCTTCAACTGGCCGATCTGCTCCGGCTCCTGACGGAACTGTTGCTCAGCCTGGACATTGACCTGATAGGTACGGCCAAAACGGTTGAAGTCATTGGCGTACAGCGAGCCCAGATACACCTGCAGCGTGTCGAAAATGTCGTTGATCGCCACGCCGTGGGTCTTGGCTTTTTCGCGGTCGATGGCGGCCTCGACCTGGGGTACGTTGACCGTGTAGCTGGTGAACAGATTGGCGAGCTCGGGAACGCTGCGGCTCTTGCCGATGATGTTCATGGTTTCTTTGTACAGTTCGTCGTAACCCAGGTTGCCGCGGTCTTCGATCTGCAGGCGGAAACCGCCGATGGTGCCCAGGCCTTGAACGGGCGGTGGCGGGAACACCGCGGTGTAGGCGTCCTGAATACCGCCGAACTTGGCGTTCAACGAAGCGGAAATCGCCCCGGCCGACAGGCTGGGGTCCTTGCGCTCATCGAATGGCCGCAAGCCGATGAACGCGATACCGGCGTTCGGGCTGTTGGTGAAGCCGTTGATCGACAGCCCCGGAAAGGCCACGGCACTGTCGAAACCCGGCTCGTTCATGGCAATGGTGCTCATGCGCCGGATCACCGACTCGGTGCGGTCCAGGCTGGCGGCGTCCGGCAATTGCGCAAACGTCACCAGGTACTTCTTGTCCTGGGTCGGCACGAACCCCGTCGGCGTGGTGCTGAAGCCCATGTACGTCATGGCGATCAGGCCGGCGTAAACCAGCAACGCCACGCTGCTGCCACGGATGATTTTTCCAACCGCCACCACATAGCCGTGACCGGCCTTTTCGAACAGACGGTTGAAGGGCTTGAACAACCAGCCACCGAGCAAGCGGTCCAGCACCTTGGAGAAACGGTCTTTCGGTGCGCCGTGAGCCTTGAGCAGTACCGCTGCCAACGCCGGCGACAAGGTCAGGGAGTTGAACGCCGAGATCACCGTCGAGATCGCGATGGTCAGGGCGAACTGCTTGTAGAACTGCCCGGTCAGCCCGGAAATGAACGCCGCCGGCACAAACACCGCGCACAGCACCAGCGCCGTGGCGATGATCGGCCCGGTCACTTCGCCCATGGCTTTTTTGGTGGCTTCGGCCGGTTCGAGTCCGGTTTCGATGTTTCGCTCGACGTTCTCTACGACCACGATGGCATCGTCGACCACGATGCCGATGGCCAACACCAGGCCGAACAGCGACAGCGCATTGAGCGAGAAGCCGAGCAAGTGCATCACGGCAAAGGTGCCGATCAGCGACACCGGCACCGCCACCAGCGGAATGATCGACGCGCGCCAGGTTTGCAGGAACAGGATCACCACCAGCACCACCAGGATCAGCGCCTCGAACAGCGTGTGCACCACCGCCTCGATCGAGCTGCGCACGAAGATGGTCGGGTCGTAGACGATCTCGTAGTCCATGCCTTCCGGGAAGCTCTTCTTCAGTTCGGCCATCTTCGCCCGCACCTGGTCGGACACGTCGATCGCGTTCGAACCCGGGCGCTGGAAGATCGGCATCGCCACCGCTTCCTGGTTATTGAGCAGTGCGCGCAGTGCGTACTGGTTGGAGCCCAGTTCAATCCGGGCAATGTCCTTGAGGCGGGTGATCTCGCCATCGGCGCCACTGCGCACGATGACGTTTTCGAATTCTTCTTCGGTGACCAGCCGCCCCTGGGAGTTGATCGACATCTGGAAGCTGGTGGCGTTGGGTGCAGGCGGCGAGCCCAGTTGGCCGGCCGCGACCTGACGGTTCTGCTCACGCACCGCATTGACCACGTCGGTGGCGGTCAGGTTGCGTGACGCGGTCTTGTTCGGGTCGAGCCAGATGCGCAGCGAGTAATCGCCGATGCCGAACATCTTCACGTCACCGATACCGTTCAACCGCGACAGCTCATCCTTGACGTTGAGGATTGCGTAGTTGGACAGGTAGAGCATGTCGTAGCGCTTGTCCGGCGACACCAGGTGCACCAGCAGCGTCAGCTCGGGCGAGGCCTTGTCGACGGTGATGCCGATGCGCGTCACCTCCTCCGGCAGCTTGGGCTCGGTGCGGGTCACGCGGTTCTGCACCTGCACCTGGGCGTTGTCCAGGTCGGTGCCCAAGGCAAAGGTCACGGTGAGCGTGAGCCGGCCATCCGCCGTGGACTGCGAAGACATGTACAACATGTTCTCCACGCCGGTGATGGCTTGTTCGAGCGGCGCGGCCACGGTTTCGCCGATGACCTTGGGGTTGGCGCCCGGGTAGTTGGCATGGACCACCACGGTGGGCGGCACCACTTCCGGGTATTCGCTGATCGGCAACTGGAACAGCGAAATGCCGCCGGCAATCAGGATCAGCAGCGACAGCACCGCGGCGAAGATCGGCCGCGTGATAAAGAACTGGGAGAACTTCATGGCTGTGTTCCTTTATCCGCGAGGCGAAACGGCAGCATCGGTTTTCACCAGCGCCGGTGACGGAGCGACGGGCTGATTACCCGCCTCGATGGCCTGCCGTTGACGGGCCAGGGTGGCGACGGTTTGTGCATCGGCCATCGGCGCGTCCTGAGGCGCGACCACCGCGCCGGGACGGACCCGCTGCAGACCGTTGATGACGATGCGGTCTTCCTTCTGCAAACCGCTGCGCACGATGCGCAAGCCTTCGAGCTTCGGCCCCAGGTCGACGCTGCGGTACACGGCCTTGTTGTCCTGGTCGATCACCAGCACGAACTTCTTGCCCAGGTCGGTGCCCACCGCCTCGTCCTTGATCAGCAGGCCGGCATAGGCCGCGCTGCCCACCAGTTTCAATCGGGCGTACAACCCCGGGGTGTATTGGCCGTCGGCGTTGTCGAACACCGCACGGCCGCGGATGGTGCCGGTCTTGGGATTGACCTGGTTATCGACAAAGTTCATCTGCCCCAGGTGGCGATTGCCCTCCTCGTTCGACAAGCCCATGTACACCGGCGTGGACTGGCTGCGCTGGCCTTGGCGGGAGAGCTGGCCGTACTTGAGGAACAGGCGTTCGTCCGCGTCGAAATAGGCGTAGACCTTGTCGGTGGAGACCACGCTGGTCAGCGCCGAGGTGTCGGCGGTGACGATGTTGCCGGCGGTGATTTCGGCACGGCTGACCCGGCCGCTGATCGGCGCGGTGACGCGGGTGAAGCTCAGGTTCAGGCGTGCGAGATCGAGTTGTGCCTGCACCGCATCGACGGCCGCCCGGGCTTCCTGGGCGGTGGTGGTGCGCGTGTCGGCCAGCTCCGCGGAGATGGCATTGCTGCTCAACAGGCGCTGGCCGCGTTGCGCTTCGTTGGCGGTTCGCAGCAGCGCGGCGCGAGCTTGTTGCAATTGTGCTTCAAGGCGGTGCACTTCGTGTTCGAACGGCCGTGGATCGATCTGGAACAGCAAATCCCCCTTCTTCACCGACTCGCCATCGGTGAAGGCCACGCGATCGATCTGCCCCGACACCCGCGGGCGAACCACGACAGTTTCCGGCGCCTCCAGACGGGCGGTGACCTCATCCCACTCGGTAATGGGTTGCTCAAGGACTTTTGCGACGGTGACAGAGGGCGCACCAGGCGCCTTGGCGGCATCGGGTGCGTGACCGCAGGCCGTGATGACTGCCAGGGTCAGGACAGCAAGTGGATAACGCAAAGGTTTGAGTGACTGTTCCATGGGGGGTGTCCGCCAGACGGTTAGGGGTTGGAAAATTCTCGGCCTCACGGGGGGCAGCGACGAATTGAATGGAGTGAACTTGGCTATCATCATTAATGATAGCTATCATGTTTAACCGCAAAAAAACCAATGTTCGAATCAAGCCTATGAATTAGCAGGGTTTTTTATTGGAATCCGTCAGACTGATGACGGAACAAATGGAGTCCAGCGCGGGCCCAAGCGCTTGCGCGACCTGCAAGGCACGGGTGGTCGGTTCCATTTTGTGGCCAATGCGTTTAAACAGAGGGTCGTTGAACAGTCTTCGCAGACGACCCAATGCACCGCTGACGGCCGGCTGGCCCAGGGACAGTCTTGCTGCGGCCCGAGTGACATTGCGCTCCTGAATGAGCGCCTCGAAAACCACCAGCAGATTGAGGTCGATACTGCGCAGATCATTACGTTTCATGGGTAAAAGCACCCTTTGCGGTGGTTCGACTCGAGCCACTGGCTCGGGACTGGCAAAACCATGACCGCGAATTTATATTACGATCATCATAATTACCAGCCCCCCGGCGAATATTTGCCAGGGCGCTCATCGGATGGCAGGACCCGCTCATGAAAGTGACGAAAGACCAGGCAGCCGCCAACAAGGAAGCGATCCTCGGCGCGGCCTCGAAGATGTACCGGGAAAAAGGCATCGACGGCATCGGGATCGGCGAGCTGTCGCGCTCGGTAGGCCTGACCCACGGCGGCTTCTACGGACAGTTCCCGGGAGGCAAGGAGCAGTTGGCGTCAGAGGCGGTCAGCCGCACGTTCGAAACCAACATCGCAGACTGGCGAGCGGCCAGATCCATCCCCGAACTGCTCAAGGGTTACCTGACCCAGGGCCACTTGAAAAACTGGAGCGAAGGCTGCCCGATCCCTGCCCTGGGCGCCGATGTCGCGCGCAATGGCGGTGCCGTCAGCCACTCGTTCACCCAGGGCGTGCAGACCCTGATCGATACATTGCTGCCACTGGTCGACGGCGAAACCGATGAGGAAAAACACCAGGAAGCCTTGCGCATCCTGTCATCGATCACCGGGGCGATACTGATCGCCAGAGCCCTGGACAACCCGCGATTGTCGGAGCAGTTCCTGCAATCGGTGATCGATTCGTGGTCTGCCGACGCCGAAAAAACAGACGCGGGCTGAACGCTGACCTTCAGCACTCCGGGCAGCGTCGCCAAGACTGAACTAGCTTTACAGGCAAGGTCTTCCTGCCAGCGATCCACTGCCAACCGGCAAGGAGTTGTGATGCGTGCCACGGCATTTTCAGTCGGCCAGCCAGCCCCTTGGTTCCATTGTCGCACTCAACTCAGAGAACGCTTTTGCTTCGATACCATTGCCGGTCGGTATGTCGTGCTGTGTTTTTTCGGGTCTGCGGCTGATCCTGCAGCCACTGAAATACTGGACAGTATCCAGGCCCATCGCCAGCGGTTCGATGATGCTCAAGTCTGCTTCTTTGGTGTTTCCGTCGATCCGGATGATGAAAAGCTCAAGCGCGTGGAAAGTTTGATACCCGGCATACGCTTCATCTGGGATTTCGATCGGGCAGTCAGTCAACTCTACGGTGTCTTGCAGCCAGACGGCAGCATCAGGCAAATGACCTATGTGCTGGATCCTGCGCTACGAGTCCTGGCCATCGTCCCGATAGAGGCAGCGATTGATAACCATGTCCCCTCTTTAGTGCGCTTTCTGGATAAATTGCCTGCACTGGCTGCACCACATGCCGCCACGCCACACGCCCCCGTCCTGGTGGTTCCGCGTATATTCGAACCGTCGTTGTGTAAAGCACTTATCAGTTATTACGACGAACGCGGTGGAGAGGAATCCGGGTTCATGACAGAGCAATCGGGTAAAACCGTCCACATCAAAGACCACAGCCACAAACATCGTCGTGACTGCGTCATTGAAGATGAAGTTCTATCCAAAGCATGTTCATCGCGTATTACCAACCGCCTGCTTCCAGAGTTACAAAAAGCGTTCCAGTTCAATGCCACTCGAATGGAACGCTATCTGGTGTCCTGCTACAACAGCGAGGAAGGCGGCTATTTCCGACCCCACAGGGATAACACCACGAAGGGCACGGCGCATCGGCGTTTTGCCGTTTCGCTGTTTCTTAATTCGGGAGAGTTCGAAGGTGGTTTCCTGCGTTTCCCGGAGTACGGAAAAGCACTTTACAACGCCCCCACAGGAGGGGCTGTGGTGTTTTCGTGCTCACTACTGCACGAAGCCACTTCTGTAACCCAGGGTCGCCGTTATATGTTTCTGCCGTTTCTATACGATGAAGCGGCCAGCGCCATTCGAGAAGAAAACCTCTCGTTTATTCAAAGCTGACTTGCGAGCAACACACTTCAGCTTTCGGTTCATGGTCGCTGGATGCCCTCCGCTGATGCAGGAGCCAGAGGGCAAGTCATTCCAGCGTTACGCCAACCTCCCCTATTTCAGATCGAAATGATTCAGGTTCATCACTTTGAAGGGCAACCCCTAGGGGTCAAAAAGCCTACTTCTGGGTTTGTATGGCTCGGTTTGGCTATGTAAAGACAGCTTTATGTCACGGTAGCAAGGAAATGCCAGAACCGACCCGCAGGGCGATCATTAAACAACTGGGTCTCTGAGAGCCCCTTCACCCCATCTGCACGCTGGACGATCACCTCCAAGGAGTGACCATGTACGACTATGCAATCCGTTTTGAGAAAGACACGTGTCCAGGCCTGGCGGTCTACTGCCGGGATCTTCCTTTACTCAATAGCTATGGCGATGACCGAGAGCACGCCATCAGCGAAGCCGTGGATGCCATCGAAACAACCCTGTCTATCTTTGTCGATCAGCGCCTGGCTATTCCCGCTTCATCTGCGCCAGAGACCGGAGAGGAAGTCATTCACTTACCTGCGGTGACAGTGGCCAAGATCGTTTTGTGGAACGAGATGATGGCGCGCGATATGTGCAAGGCCGATTTGTGCCGCCTACTCGGACTGGCTCAGACCCAAGGGGATCGCCTGGTCGACTTCCTGCACACCTCGAAGATGGAAGCCATCGAGAAAGCTTTGGCAGCCCTGGGCAAACGTATACGAGTGTCTGTCGAAGCAGTCTGAATAAAAGATCGGCCCCAGCTGCACTCCGCGTTCGCAGCGATGGGTGTTGTGGAGCCGAAAACGAAAAAGCCCTGCATATAGCGTAATGCTGTTCAGTTAAGGAAATTGTAGGAGCGAGCTTGCTCGCGATGGACTCAAGAGCGCCGCGTTTAGCCAGTAAATACGCGCTATCGTTAACGACCATCGCGAGCAAGCTCGCTCCTACAAAGGACCACATTCGCTTAAGTGAACAGCATTACGCATATAGCGAGGCCTGTAAATTTCTAGCGCTTTAGACTGACGCTACTAAACGCAGCTGCATAAAATCATTATCGAGACTCAGGTTATCGCACTCGCGACATAAACCGACGAAATCGAATGAATGCCGCGACCGGGTAATATCTAAAAAACAGAATATTTACAAGCGTCAGATTATATATCAAATACATTATGCCGGATGACAAAATCGCGTATAAAAACTCGCTCCTCCCGAAAAAACTCATTTTCTTTTTAGCAATTAGATTAGTGCAATCAAGATAATTAATATAAATCACAAAAAAAGAAAGCAAAACCAACAAAAACGGCAACATCAAAAAAACGCGTAGTGGTGCGTCTTCAAAATTAGACGCTGTAAATTTCGATTTACTTATAATTAAATACGAGTAGCCCAGCGCAAAAAACGGTGCAAGCAAACAAATATAGTTGGCGACAACCTTGGAAACCAGAGGAAAATTAGACGAGCCAAAACCCACACTCCCGAAAAAATATCTATCAATATCACTATCAAGAGCAGAGTAAAATGACGTATTCGCGTACGCTGGAACAAGAATTGAAAAAAAGAAAATTGGCAACAACGTAAATGCAAGAAAAAAATAGGGCACTTTCGCTTTTACAAACTTTATCCCTGATTGCACCTTTAACACTCCATATATTTGAAAAGCTTCACACCACCCTGCATGGCAGGGCAATTTCTGAAAAACATATTGATTCAAGATAACTAGTCGCGCAATGCACTTAAGGACGCAGTCGAGGATGAAATCCTGGAGAGCAATCCGCTCTCTGGGTGGGCCTTCAGCTAAGAACCCTGGAAGCATGCGGAACACATCTACCGGGTAATCTGGTCACTGGATGCCCTCCGCTGATGCAGAAGCCGGAGGGCAAGTCATTCCAGCTTTACGCCAACCTCCCCTATTTCAGATCGAATCGATCCAGGTTCATCACTTTGGTCCACGCAGCGACGAAGTCCTTGACGAACTGCTGCTGCGCATCGGCGGTGGCATAGAATTCGGCCACCGCACGCAGCTGCGCATTGGAGCCGAAGACCAGGTCAACCCGGGTGCCCGTCCACTTCACCGCACCGGTCTTGCGATCACGTCCTTCAAACTCCTGTTGGGCGTCCGACACCGGCTTCCACTCCACGCCCATATCCAGCAGGTTGGTGAAGAAGTCGTTGGTCAGTGCCTCCGGCCGTTGGGTGAACACACCGTGTTTGCTCTGGCCGACATTGGCGTTCAACACCCGCAGCCCGCCCAGCAATACGGCCATTTCCGGCGCGCTGAGCGTCAACAGTTGTGCCTTGTCGATCAGCAGTTTTTCGGCGGGCACACGGTACTGTTGCTTCAGGTAGTTGCGGAAACCGTCGGCAATCGGCTCAAGGAAACCGAAGGATTCGACATCGGTCTGTTCCTGACTGGCGTCCGTGCGTCCCGGGCTGAATGGCACCGTTACGCTGTGGCCGGCGTTTTTCGCTGCCTGTTCGACCCCCGCGCCACCGGCGAGCACGATCAGGTCGGCCAGGGAGATTTTCTTGCCACCGGATTGCGTGCCATTGAACTCCTTCTGGATGCCTTCGAGTTTGCCCAGCACATTGGCCAGTTGCTCCGGCTGGTTGGCCTGCCAGGACTTCTGCGGCGCCAGGCGCAGACGCCCGCCGTTGGCGCCGCCGCGTTTGTCGGAACCACGGAAGGTGGAAGCCGCCGCCCACGCCGTCGATACCAGTTGCCCAATCGACAGGCCGGAAGCCAGTACCTTGCTTTTCAGGGCCGCCACATCGCTGTCGTTTACCAGCGGATGATCGACGTCAGGGATCGGGTCTTGCCACAGCAGTTCTTCGGCCGGCATTTCCGGGCCAAGGTAGCGCGAGAGCGGGCCCATGTCACGGTGAAGGAGTTTGTACCAGGCGCGCGCGAAGGCATCGGCCAGCTGATCGGGATTGGCCAGGAAGCGCCGGGAAATCGGCTCGTAGATCGGATCGAAACGCAGGGCCAGGTCCGAGGTGAGCATGGTTGGATCGCGACGCTTGGACGGATCAAAGGCATCCGGAATGGTCCCGGCACCGGCGCCGTTCTTCGGCTTCCACTGATGGGCGCCAGCGGGGCTCTTGGTCAGTTCCCAGTCGAAACCGAAGAGGTTTTCCAGGTAGTTGTTGCTCCATTTGGTCGGCGTGGTGGTCCAGGTCACCTCCAGGCCGCTGGTGATGGTGTCGGCGCCCTTGCCGGTGCCGAATGTGCTCTTCCAGCCCAGGCCTTGCAGTTCCAGGCCAGCGGCCTCGGGTTCCGCCCCGACGTTGTCGGCAGGCCCGGCGCCGTGGGTCTTGCCGAAGGCGTGGCCACCGGCGATCAGCGCCACGGTTTCCTCATCGTTCATCGCCATGCGGCCGAAGGTTTCGCGGATGTCCAAGGCCGATGCGACCGGGTCGGGCTGACCCTCCGGGCCTTCCGGATTCACATAGATCAGGCCCATCTGCACGGCGGCGAGGGGGTTTTCCAGATTGCGCCCATTTTCGGTACGACTATCTTCGTTACGACCCGGCTCGGCCACGAGCGGGACATCGCCGGGTGCCTGTGCGGGCTTGCTGTCGTCTTTGCCATAGCGACTATCGCCACCCAGCCATTTTTTTTCAGAACCCCAGTACACGTCTTCGTCCGGTTCCCAGACATCCGGACGGCCGCCGGAAAAACCAAAGGTCTTGAAGCCCATGGACTCAAGGGCGACGTTGCCAGTGAGGACGATCAGGTCGGCCCAGGAGATTTTGTTGCCGTACTTTTGCTTGATCGGCCAGAGCAGCCGGCGGGCCTTGTCGAGGCTGACGTTGTCCGGCCAGCTGTTGAGCGGGGCAAAGCGTTGCTGGCCGGAACCGGCGCCGCCCCGGCCGTCACCGGTGCGATAGGTACCGGCGGCGTGCCAGGACATGCGAATAAAGAAGGGGCCATAGTGACCAAAGTCCGCCGGCCACCAGTCCTGGGAATCGGTCATCAGCGCGGTCAGGTCTTTTTTCAGCGCCTGGAAGTCCAGGCTTTTGAAGGCTTCGGCGTAGTTGAAGGCGCCCCCCAACGGGTCAGACTTGGGCGAGTGTTGACTCAAGATCTTCAGGTTCAGTTGGTTCGGCCACCAGTCGCGGTTCGTCGTGCCACCGCCAGCGGCGTGATTGAACGGGCATTTCGATTCAGTTGACATGGCATCTCCTCTTTATTTTGTTTTAGCTAACCACCCTTGAGCGTGGATCCGGATCACCGATTGATGAAATAGCTTTTCGGTATGGGATCCATAGCCTTAAGGCTATGACAGCCCCGCGATCAGTCGCTCCAGAACATCCATTAAAGTACCGGTCGGGGAAACTGTCGCTTCATCCGGGGAGATAGCTGATAAACAGCGCAAATCAGAAACGAGAGGCAAGATCATCAACACCTGCCACAATGGATTAATACTATTGCTACAGGGACGTCGGCGATCGGCAGGATCGTTTTGCGCGAGAGGTTTCGCCATGTACGTCAAAGCCATTGTCATCTGGGTAGTGCTGGCGATCATCGTCGTCGCCGTGCTCTGTCGCCTGGTACATAACGCCAAGGTCGCCGACCGGGCGCTCAAGATCGCCAAGCCGGACAGTCAGCCCCCCGGACGCAAGGGTGACAAGGCTCCATGACCTGCGGACAGACCAATAAAAAACCGGCCTTTGGGGCTAATGCCAGTCAGTTAAGCTGACTGGCATTTTTATTTCTGATCGGATACTTCGGTGATTTGAGCCGGATGGCGCGAGGATAAATACGCTCCTCTCGCCGATGAGGCAGGACATAGTGCGGGGCTGAGGCATGAAGCTCGGCCAGGTACTTGGGGATGTTCCCGGAACGGTCGGCCGAGACACTATTGATAAACCCTAAAATCGCCCAGGTACACGCGCTAAAGCTCATTTCACACGGGTAAATACCTGGACAGTGACGACTCATTTCCACCATCTGATAGCGCAACAAGTTGTAGCCCAGCAACACACCCCACAGTTCCTGCTCGATCATCTCGGGTGTCTTGCTACGCAGCGTATAGCTGCTGTTGAGCAGCGTCTGTTTCATCTCCCGAAAGCCCAATTCGATCTCCCATCGCTGGCTGTACAGGTCGACTATTTCGTCAGACGGGAAGCGCAGCGGGTCGGTCATCGACGTCAGGATCTGACACACCTTGCCCTTGACGGTTTTGCTCAGGAGTCGCGCAGTCAGGCGCTCGGGCAGCCCCGGCCATTGTTTGCGGGCCTGCGGCGAAGTGCTTAACAAGACAACCGCATCCTGACGGCCCAAACGCTGAACCACTTCGTACTGCGTGCCTTTTTTCAGTGGCATCAGCCAATGCCGTTCGGTGCCTGCTTGCTGCCATTGGTGCAGCAATCCCAAGGAGTAGAAACCGCGATCGAACAGGGTCAACGAGTGATCGGGCGTGGTGTCGATCAGTTGTTCGGCCAGCTTCATTTCGTTGCTGCGATAGCCATCAAACGCGCTGCCGATCAGCATGTGGCTGGTCAATTCCATTTGGCAGACCATGCGCACCTGAGGAAAGCCAGTGTCGCCATGCTGATTGCTGGCCGAGTCGTAGCGCGCCCGATTTTCCGGGGTATCCGGTGTTCGCCAGACCACACCGTCGACGCCCAGCAAACGCAAGCCTGCCCAAGTTGGGTGATCCACAGCCTCATGCCAACTTTTCTGAGTCAGATGGAAGACCTGTCGGACAGCCTCGCAGCCCAACCGCTGACGGGCTTGAACCACAGCGCTGGGTGCCACCAACGGACGCTGGCCCGGCAGCATGATGTTCATGCGGCTGACCACATCCCATGCCGACATGCGTCGAAAGAACGCCATGGAAATCACGCACCAGAGCATCATTTCCAGCGGCAAACGCCGCTTGCGCAGGGTCGCCACACCGGCCTGTTCAAGGGCCCGCTCGACCAAAGAAGGATCGAGTAAAGAATCCAGTCCCTCGATTGAATTGGGAGTGGAGGCGATGTTGTGGGTCAGTTCCAGTGCCCGAGCGAGACGCATAAAAAAATCCGATGCCAGTACAGGCATCGGATTTTGATTTCTTGCGGCCAAAGGTCAAGCGAGAAGGCTTAACTGATCGGCATTAGCCTTTGGGGCCGGTTTTTTTACTCGCTCAACAGCACTTCGGTCCGGCCTTACTGCCGTAACGGGCCTCCTGGCGCTCGCGGAAGAACGCCTCGTAGTCCATCACCGGTTTGTCCGGGTGCTTGTTCTGCATATGCTCGACGTAGTTGTCGTAGTCGGGCATGCCGACCATCAGGCGCGCAGCCTGACCAAGGTATTTACCCAGGCGACTCAAGTCATTGAACATGCTGCCCTCCTCGCTTACGCATTCGGCACAGCCTGGAATGGCGCTTCTTTATCCGTACGCTCTTTGCTGCCCCAGGCGGAGATACCGACCTTGAGCGCGAAGAACAGGATGCTGAACACCACGAACAGGAACAGCGCGGTCAGCGTCGCGTTGGTGTAGGCGTTGAAGATCACGTGCTGCATCTGGTCGATGCTCTTGGCCGGGGCCAGCACCTGACCGTTGGCCAGGGCATCGCTGTACTTTTTGGCCAAGGCGAGGAAGCCGATCGCCGGGTTGGCATCGAACAGCTTGATGAAACCGGCGGTGGTGGTGCAGATCAGCAGCCATACGGCTGGCAGCAAGGTCACCCACACATAACGCTGGCGCTTCATCTTGATCAGCACCACGGTGCCGAGCATCAGCGCGATACCGGCCAGCATCTGGTTGGAGATGCCGAACAGCGGCCACAAGGTGTTGATGCCGCCCAGTGGGTCGATCACGCCCTGGTACAGCAGATAACCCCACATCGCCACGCAACCGGCAGTAGCGATCAGGTTGGCGGTCCAGGATTCCGTGCGGCGCAGGGCCGGTACGAACGAGCCGAGCAAGTCCTGGAGCATGAAGCGACCGGCACGGGTACCGGCATCCACGGCAGTCAGGATGAACAGCGCTTCGAACAGGATCGCGAAGTGGTACCAGAACGCCATGGTGTTCTCGCCCGGCAACACGTGGTGCAGGATCTGCGCGATCCCCACCGCCAGGGTCGGCGCACCACCGGCACGGGCCAGGATGGTGGTTTCACCGATGTCATGGGCGACCGCTTGCAGGGCTTCCGGCGTGATGGCAAAGCCCCAGCTGCTGACGGTTTGTGCAACGGTCACCGCATCGGCACCAACCACGGCAGCCGGGCTGTTCATGGCGAAGTACACGCCCGGATCGATCACCGAGGCTGCAACCATGGCCATGATCGCCACGAAGGATTCCATCAACATGCCGCCATAACCGATGTAACGGGCATGCCCTTCACTGGCGAGCAGCTTCGGCGTGGTGCCGGAGGCGATCAGCGCATGGAAACCGGAGACCGCGCCACAGGCGATGGTAATGAACAGGAACGGGAACAGACCGCCCTTCCATACCGGGCCGGTGCCGTCGATGAACTGGGTCAGGGCCGGCATTCTCAGCTCGGGCATGGTCACCAGGATGCCGATGGCCAGGGCAACGATGGTGCCGATCTTCAGGAAGGTGGAGAGGTAGTCACGGGGTGCCAGGATCAGCCACACCGGCAACACCGCCGCGACAAAACCGTAGCCAATCAGCATCCAGGTGATCTGCAGACCGGTAAAGGTAAAGGCCTTGGCCCACACCGGGTCCGCGGCAATCTGCCCGCCGAGCCAGATCGAACCCAGCAGCAACAGCACGCCGACCACCGAGATCTCACCGATGCGGCCCGGGCGGATGTAGCGCATGTACACGCCCATGAACATCGCGATCGGGACGGTCGCCATCACCGTGAACATGCCCCACGGGCTCTCCGCCAGGGCCTTGACCACGATCAGCGCCAACACCGCGAGGATGATGATCATGATCAGGAAGCAACCGAACAGCGCGATGGTGCCGGGGATGCGGCCCATTTCCTCGCGAACCATGTCGCCCAGGGACCGGCCGTTGCGGCGGGTGGACATGAACAGGACCATGAAGTCCTGCACTGCACCGGCCAGCACCACGCCGGCGATCAGCCACAGCGTGCCGGGCAGGTAGCCCATCTGCGCCGCCAGCACCGGGCCGACCAGCGGACCCGCGCCGGCAATGGCCGCGAAGTGGTGACCGAAGAGTACGTGTTTGTTGGTCGGCACATAGTCCAGACCATCGTTGTTGAGCACAGCCGGCGTGGCCCGATTGGGATCGAGCTGCATCACTTTATTGGCGATGAACAGGCTGTAGTAGCGGTAGGCAACAAGGTAGATGGCGACGGCTGCGACTACGATCCACAGGGCGTTGATCGCTTCGCCGCGGCGCAGGGCCACGACACTCAGCGCAATCGCTCCCAGGACAGCCACGGCAAACCAGGCGAGGTGTTTAGCCAGACGGGGCATAGCGTGTCTCCTGCCGACAGCCAGTGACTGCGGCGGTAATTTTTATAATTGTGTCCGCGATGCGGAGCTGGCCCAATATCCACGCATGCCGTCCACAAATAAATCCGCGTTACTACGTACGTGGCGTCTACGTAGTACTACGTAGACGCCACTATCCCCTGTGGGAGCGGGCTTGCTCGCGAAGGCGGCGGATCAGTCAATATTGATGTCAGCTGACCCAGCGCTTTCGCGAGCAAGCCCGCTCCCACATTGGTTTTGCATTTCACCCCGGCCAATGGTCATTCGGTCCTACAAGGCTTTGCCTCTTTGGCATATGATCCCGAGCCTTCGCGCGGGCAGGAATCAACATGCAGCTCAAACACAAGATCGTCGCCCTCGGGATTCTGCCGCTGGTGCTGGCCATTGCCGTCATTTGCGCGCTGGTGATTTCCCTCAACCGCCAATTGGGCGATCAACAGGCGCAACTGATCGAAGACAGCATTCTGGCGAGCAAGCGCGCGGAGCTGAAAAACTACGTGGAAATGGCCCAGAGCCTGATCGCCCCCCTGTACGACGACGGCCACGGCGATGCCCGCGCCCAGCAACAGGTGCTGGAAGAACTGCGCAAGCTCAGCTTCGGCATCAACGGCTACTTCTTCGTCTACGACCACGAAGGCCGCAGCCTGATGCACGCGCGGCAGTCGGAGCTGGTGGGCCAATACCTCTGGGACATGAAAGACCCCCACGGCCTGCCGGTGATTCAGGCGCTGCTGCAAAGCGCGCAATCGGGAGAAGGCTTCCAGCGCTACGCCTGGAACAAGCCCTCCTCCGGCCAGGTGACCGACAAGCTCGCCTACGTGGTGATGCTCGATCGCTGGGGCTGGATGCTCGGCACCGGCATCTACCTCGAAGACGTCGAGCGCGCCACCCAGCAGGCCCGCGCCGAAGTGGCCATGGGCATCCGCAAGACCATGATGGCGATTGCCGTGGTCGCCCTCGTCGCGGTGCTGTTCGTATTCGCCACCGGCATGACCCTCAACGTCAGCGAACATCGCCTGGCGGACAAGAAACTGCAGCGCCTGACCCAGCGCATCGTCAGCCTGCAGGAGGAAGAACGATCACGGGTATCCCGCGAACTGCACGACGGCATCAGCCAGGTGCTGGTCTCGATCAAGTTCCAGTTCGAACTGGCCAGCCATCTGCTGGAACGCGGACAAGCCGACGACAAGGGTTTGAACGCCCTCAGAGACGCCACCGAGCGCCTCGGCGATGCCATCGGTGAAGTCCGCAGCCTCTCCCACGACCTGCGTTCCTCCTTGCTCGACACCCTCGGCCTGCCGGCGGCCATCGGCCAACTGGCCGCCGAATTCGAGCAGCGCAGCGGGCTGACCGTGACCTATGACGAAAATGAATTCGACTGCCTGCTGGTCGACGGCGCGGCGGTTTCGCTGTTCCGCATCGTCCAGGAAGGCCTGACCAACATCGAACGCCACGCGCAGGCGAAAAACGTGTCCATTACACTGCGCGGCTGCGACGAGTCCGTGCGGCTGACCCTGGTCGATGACGGCATCGGTTTCAACGTCGCCCAGGTCGAACGTCGTCAAGCCGGCATTGGCTTGCGTAACATCCGCGAACGCGTCGAACATTTTGGCGGGCGCTTCGATTTGATCTCGATGCCGGGCAGAAGTGAGCTGGACGTGCTGCTGCCGATGAAACCTGGCGCAAAACGCTGAGCCGGCCCAAAAACTACAAGAGTGAATAGCTGCGATGAACCTGCCCTCCCCGATCCGCGTCGCCCTGGTCGACGATCACTCCCTGGTCCGCGACGGCATCAAGGCGCTGCTGGCCGTGATG
This sequence comes from Pseudomonas sp. P5_109, assembly GCF_034009455.1. NCBI lineage: Bacteria > Pseudomonadati > Pseudomonadota > Gammaproteobacteria > Pseudomonadales > Pseudomonadaceae > Pseudomonas > Pseudomonas sp. P5_109. The sequence continues at coordinate 2,772,230 of NZ_CP125380.1, read as the reverse complement.
TCGCCCCTGGAAATGGTCGGCGAAGCGGAAAACGGCGCCGAGGCCATCGAAATGGTCGGACGCTGCCAGCCCGACCTGCTGCTGGTCGACATCAGCCTGCCAGACATGAACGGCCTGGAACTGACCCGCGTGCTGCGCAGCCAGTACCCGTCGCTCAAGGTGCTGGTGCTGAGCATGTACGACAATTACGAGTACGTCAGTGAATCAGTGCGCTCCGGCGCCAGCGGCTACGTGCTGAAGAACGCCCCGTCGCGGGAAATCATCGCCGCCATCGAAGCCATCACCAGCGGCGGAACCTTCTACAGCGCCGAAATCGCCCAGCGCCTGATCGCCGACAAGAACACCGACAACGAACTGACCCCGAGGGAAAGCCAGGTCTTGTCGAAGATGGCGCAAGGCTTGAACAACAAGGAAATGGCCCGGGAACTGGACATCAGCGTGCGCACGGTGGAGACACACCGCCTGAGCATCCGGCGCAAACTCAACATCGACAAACCGGCCGCGCTGGTCAAATACGCCCTCGATCACGGCCTCATCTCCCGCTGACACCTCGAAACCTGTGTTCACTGCAAAAACCTGTGGGAGCGGGCTTACTCGCGAAGGCGTTGTGTCAGTCGACAACATTGCTGGCAATGCCGACGCCTTCGCGAGCAAGCCCGCTCCCACAATGGTCAGCAAATCATCCATTGACTGCATCGATAGTCACCATTGACTCAATGAAGTTCTCTTAAAAAATCCACGGCGTAACATCTGCTCCATACCAACCCATAAGTACCCCGGAGCACACGATCATGAAACGCCAGACCCTCCTCAGCATCGCTTTCTCGGTTTTCGCAGTTAGCGCTTTTGCCGCTACCTCTGCTCAACCTGTGGTCGCTGAAGGCGGCTCGGATCGTCTGATTGAAAGCCGTGTGGCCGAGGGTGGTTCCGACCGCCTGATCGAAAACCGCGTCGCTGCGGATGGCTCCGACAAGCTGATGCAGAACCGTGTTGCCGAAGGTGGCTCTGACAAACTGCTGCAGAACCGCGTCGCTGAAGGTGGTTCTGACAAACTGCTGCAGAATCGCGTCGCTGAAGGCGGTTCCGACAAACTGCTGCAGAACCGCGTCGCTGAAGGTGGTTCTGACAAGCTGCTGCAGAATCGCGTCGCATAAACAAACCGCGTCGCCACAACGCCCAACAAAAACCCGGCCTGATCAGCCTAATGCCAGTCAGTTAAGCTGACTGGCATTTTTATTTTTGATCGGATACTTCGGGGATTTGAGCCTGATGGCCCGGGGGTAAATGCGCTCCGCCCGTCGATGAGGCAGTACATACTGCGGGGCTGAGGCATGCAGCTCGGCCAGGTACTTGGGGATGTTCCCGGAGCGGTCGGCCGAGACGCTGTTGATAAACCCGAGGATCGCCCAGGTGCAGGCGGTAAAACTCATTTCACATGGGTAAATGCCGGGGCAGTGGCGACTCATTTCCACCATTTGATAGCGCAACAAGTTGTAGCCCAACAACACTCCCCATAATTCCTGCTCGATCATCTCGGGCGTTTTGCTGCGCAACGTATAGCTGCTGTTGAGCAGCGTCTGTTTCATTTCCCGAAAGCCTAATTCGATCTCCCATCGCTGACTGTACAGATCAACGATTTCGTCGGGCGGGAAGCGCAGCGGGTCGGCCATTGAGGTCAGGATCTGACATACCTTGCCTTTGACGGTTTTGCTCAGGAGTCGCGCGGTCAGACGCTCCGGCAGCCCCGGCCATTGCTTGCGAGCCTGCGGCGAAGTGCTTAACGAAACCACCGCATCCTGGCGACCCAGACGCTGAACCACTTCGTACTGCGCACCTTTGCGCAATGGCATCAGCCAATGGCGCTCGGAGCCGGCCTGCTGCCACTGGTGCAGCAAACCCAAGGAATAAAAGCCGCGATCGAACAGCGTCAACGAGTGATCGGGCGTGGTTTCGATCAGTTGTTCTGCCAGCTTCATTTCGTTGCTGCGGTAGCCGTCAAACGCACTGCCGATCAACAAGTGGCTGGTCAACTCCATTTGGCAGACCATGCGCACCTGAGGGAAACCAGTGTCGCCATGCTGGTTACTGGCCGAGTCGTAACGCGCACGGTTTTCGGGGGTATCGGGTGTTCGCCAGACGACACCGTCGACGCCCAGTAAGCGCAAACCGGCCCAAGTTGGATGAGCGGCCGCTTCATGCCAACTTTTCTGAGTCAGATCGAAGACCTGTCGTACAGCTTCGCTGCCTAATCGCTGACGGGCCTGGACTACGGCGCTGGGCGCTACCAGCGGACGCTGTCCCGGCAGCATGATGTTCATGCGGCTGACCACATCCCAGGCCGACATACGTCGAAAGAACGACATGGAGATCACGCACCAAAGCATCATTTCCAGCGGCAAACGCCGCTTGCGCAGGGTCGCTACACCGGCCTGCTCAAGTGCCTGTTCGACCAAAGAAGGGTCGAGTAAGGAATCCAATCCATCGATGGCGTTGGGAGTGGAGGCGATGTTGTGGGTCAGTTCCAGTGCCCGAGCGAGACGCATAAAAAAATCCGATGCCAGTACAGGCATCGGATTTTGATTTCTTGCGGCCAAAGGTCAAGCGAGAAGGCTTAACTGATCGGCATTAGCCTGATCAGCCGGGTTTTTTCATGACTTTTTTAAACCCGCAGATCACCCGTCAACTATCAATGATTCAGGCTTTTAAAGCTTGGCGATGGAGACTTCCGTCGACTTGACGAAGGCAATCACCTCGCTGCCCACCTTCAACTCCAGGCTGCGCACCGAACGCGTGGTAATCACGGAAGTGACGATCCCGGAGGCCGTTTGCACGTCGATTTCGGAGACCACTTCGCCTTCGAATATTTCCTTGATGACGCCCTTGAACTGGTTACGGACGTTGATCGCTTTGATGGTCATGATAAGGCTTCCTGTCTGGCGTCGAGACCATCCGCATGGATGGGCAGGCCCTCAAGATGCACCGCATCAGCCAACACCAAAAGGAATATATAATTACATGTTTAGACCATTTGGAAATATAAAGGGCATTCATAAGCGCCTGAAAATCGCCCACCAATAAGAACCAAAAAGAATTAATAAATGAAAATTAAGTATTTATCGTTATAAAAATAGAAGCGTACTCTCCAGTCATCCCGTCATTCATCACCACAGTGAAGTGCCCCATGAATCCGACTGACAACCTCATCGATTTCGCCAGCTACCGCAAACGCAAACAAGCTCAGCAACGGGCACGGGCCATGTGGGAGATGTACGCACGTAACGCCGGATTACAGGCATTGCAGTGGATTCAGGCGTCTCGGTCTACCGAGACACGTCAGGCGTGAACGCGCACGAACCCTCGCGCTTTTTGATAAGCGCGGACGAGCCTGTGCTGGACCTGAACAATCCGGATGCCCCGGAAGAGGACCCGATCTGCGAGCGGGTCGGACAAAACCTGCTGCGTCTGCGCAGCAAGCGCCATCTGTCCCTTGATGCCCTGGCCCGACAGTGCGGCGTGAGCCGCGCCATGCTGGCGCAAATCGAATCGGGGCGCAGTGTGCCGTCCATCAAGGTGCTGTGCAAAATCGCCAAAGGCTTGAAGGTATCGGTGGCGGCGTTTCTGGAGCATCGGGCCTTCGAAGGTGTGGCCCTGTTGTCGGCGAGCCAGAGCAAACGCCTGGTCAGTGCCAACGGCGCTTTTGTCAGCCGCGCCCTGTTCCCCTTTGACGTGGCGCGCCAATCGGAATTCTACGAGCTGCGCCTGAGCGCGTTGGGAGAGGACCAGTCGCAGGGCCATGGCCCAGGTGTCCAGGAAAACCTGGTGGTGGCGCAGGGTGTCCTGGAAATCAGCGTCAACGATGAACGCTACCTGCTATCCACGGGGGACTCGATCCTGTTTTACGCCGACCAGCCCCACCGCTATCGCAACCCCGCCGACAGTGAGGCCGTGGCCTATCTTGTAGTGACCTACCCCGAACGCCTGGACTAAAACCCCCTTCTTGTAGGAGCGAGCTTGCTCGCGATGGACGTCAACGATAACGCGGGTTTTCTGGAAAAACGCGCCAGCCTTGCGTCCATCGCGAGCCAGCTCGCTCCTACAGGTACAGGTACAGGTGCAGGTGCAGTGCGGCGATCAGCAAGTGCAGCACATCAGCGGCATGCCGTTGCAGCTCATCATCATCGGCATGCTGCAGTCGTTCATCATTTTCATCATCAGGGCACAGCAGTTTTTCATCATGTCCATGTTCATGCCGGCCATCGGCATGATTTTGCACATCATGCAGTCCGCCATGAGCGTGCATTCCATAACACACTTCATCGACGGCATCGGCATGCCCATCACTGGCATCGACATCATCATGTTCATCATCGGCATGGCCATGCTCGCCGGGGACATGCACATCATGCTCATGTTGCCGCAGTGCATCATCATCGGCATGCCGCAGTTCATCATCAACTGCATCATTTCAGCGCTGTTCCTGAACATGGCCATGTCCATGCCAGCGGCCGGCATCATCTTGCACATCATGCCGTCGTCCATCATGTCGCAGGACATGGTCGCCATCATCATCGGCATGCCCATCATCGACATCATCGGCATGTTGGCGTTCATCGGCATTTGCATCTGCATGGCATTCATCATGGTGTTGTTCCCTGAAGGACTGGATAGTTGGACGAAGCTGATGGAGGCGGATTCTAGGGAATCGGCCGGGCGCGACAAGCTGGCGATCAAACAGCCAAAGTCGATGTCGCGGCAGGCTTAACGAGGCAGGCAGGAGGATTGTTTCTGTTGTGACGAACGATTCGATTCGATCACGGACAAGGTGAAAAACATGACGTGGATTATTCGGTTATGGATATGCAGATTGCATCTATTTAAATAACGGAAAGAAATAAACGGTCTAACCGGTATAGCAATCTTTCTCTGCAGGTTGAGTTGAAATTCAGCCGGTCCGCGGCGGCGTCGTAGCGGAATTCTTCGCTTTCAATCAACTGGACGGTGTCGCGGCTGTGCAACTGGCCGTTGGCTTCGTATTCGTACTTGATCTCGCCACGCAGTTTGTCGAGGGTGCGGGTGAGTTCGCCGGCCGGGTCGTACTGGTGGCGGCGATGGATCGGGTTGTAGGCGTGCTCGACCAGCAGGTCGGGCTGGATACCGGGGTTGTGGATTCTCGAGAGTTTTTCCGCCGGCAGGCGCGAGGCGAACTGCCAGCTCTTGCGGCCCATGGCGTCGTAGCCGAAGCAGCTGGTGAGGGTGCCTTGGGTGCGCAGGACTTCGCGGTGCAGGTCGTCGCGCTCGATGTCGCTGATCAGCTGGCCGTCGAGGTTGAGTTGGTGCAGGTGGCCGCTGCCGTAGTACAGGTGATTGAGGTGTTGGGCTGATGCCAAGGGTATTTTCTAGAAGATCATCAGCACAAACCCTAGATCAGCGCCCCAACTAGTTATCGAACCGAATCAGATGTCGATATCTAGCTAATACACTCTCGTATTTGGCAGCTTTTACCTCTTTCAGAACTACCTCATTTTCTTTTTCGAGTTTTTTTTTCAGATCTTTCACCGAATCGCTCAACCCTAACCCTTTCTTGATTTCCAGAATTTCTTGCAAAGTGGCTTTAGCTTTACCTATTGCCAAAATACTTATGGAGTCCGGCAATTGGTTGCCATCTTCAAGGACATACGCTACCAATTCTTCAACTGAGAAAAATATTTCCGCACCGTCTAAAAATGGATCACCAGAGCCTATGAGATAAAATTTATCTTCGGCAGATCTATCGATCAGAACAAGCCTGCCACCAGAGTCATCACCCACCAAAAGCTGCCCTGGAAAGTCCTTGTCTATATCATATGTTTTATTGCGCTCAACTATTTCCTCCGTCGAATAAATCAGCACTTGATCATCAAGCAAAGCTCCATTATAGAGAGCCCAAAACCTGGCAACCCATACATCCTCATCGACCCCCAACAAGCAGACCGCTTCATTAATCATCGCTGCCGACGCAGGCGGATTTACTTCTGTATAACTTAGAGTCATTGAAACGCCCCTAATGAGTCAAAATATTTATACGACCTACTGGCAGCCTTTTTCGCAGCGCCAGGATCAACGCCAGCGTCAATTAATTCTTTGTAGGCGACACCAAACTCTTCCTTAATCGTTCCACCAAACCCAGAAATTCGCCGTCTAGTTCGCTGAAGCGATGAGACAATCGCATGAGGTTCTCCCGAAGAGCTTTTTAGAAGAATAGCAGGCGCCTCGTTTCTCTTATACCCTGTGACATTTCTTTTCGCCCACTCATCTTGGATAAAATGGTGTGACTGAACTAGTTTATCTTCCGAAATATTTTTGTGGCCCGATGCCCTATTAACACCTGGAGACAGGTTACCGTGGGCATCAACATCACCAGCTTTGTAGCCGCCGGGACGATTGCAACTCCACCCCCACGGATCGCTCCAACCTATGGAATTAGGAGCGTATTGATACAGGTTTGCCCCGCCAATCAACCCAATCGGATCCTGCGTAACAAACCGCCCCACCTCCGGATCGTAATACCGAAACGTGTTGTAGTGCAGCCCCGTCTCATCGTCAAAATACTGCCCCTGAAACCGCAGATTCTGCTCGACATCATTGACCGCCAGCCTTTCAACAGCCCCCCAAGCCTTGTACGTCGCCTGCCAGACAATCTGCCCTTCACGGTCAGTCATCTCCAACGGAGTACCAATCTGATCGGTATGGAAGTAATAGAGCTGCTGCTCTTCCCCCTCTGCCTGATCCACCCGCGCCAACGGCGCATAACTCCCCGGCTCATACAGGTACAAACTACTCTGCCCCGGTCGCTCCTCACGCAGCATCCGCAAGCCTTGCCACAAAAAGTGCTTCTGCTCGATCTTGCCGTTGACCTCTGAAACCTTGGCAACCCGTCGCCCCAAACTGTCATACCGATACGCACCGGTACTTTCCAGCTTGCCGTTAACCAACGTCTCAGCCCGCACCAACCGATTTTCACAGTCATAACCAAACGTCTGCAGCGTGCCCATGCCGCTGCGTTTTTCAATCAGGTTGCCCCACGCATCGTAGGCATATTCCTGATCCCGCCAGCGTTTGAGGCGGTTGTCTTTGACGTGATCAAACTGGCTGGTGTTGAAGTTCAGCCGGTTCGCCGCGGCGTCGTAGCGGAATTCTTCGCTGTCGAGCAACTGGCCGGTGTCGCGGCTGTGCAGTTGGCCGTTGGCTTCGTATTCGTACTTGATCTCGCCGCGCAGTTTGTCGAGGGTGCGGGTCAACTCGCCGGCCGGGTCGTACTGGTGACGGCGATGGATTGGGTTGTAGGCGTGCTCGACCAGCAGGTCGGGCTGGATGCCGGGGTTGTGGATTCTCGAGAGTTTTTCCGCCGGCAGGCGCGAGGCGAACTGCCAGCTCTTGCGGCCCAGGGCGTCGTAGCCGAAGCAGCTGGTGAGCGTGCCCTGGGTGCGCAGGACTTCACGGTGCAGGTCGTCGCGCTCGATGTCGCTGATCAGTTGGCCGTCGAGATTGAGTTGGTGCAGGTGGCCGCTGCCGTAGTACAGGTGATTGAGGTGCTGGCCGGTGGGCAACGTCAGGGTGGTGAGGTTGCTCAGTGGGTCGTATTCGTAGGACAAGGCGCCTTGCGCCGTGGTCTCCTGGACCAATCGGCCGAGCAGGTCGTAGGCGAATTCCAGCGTTTCTTCGCTGACACCCAGTTGCTTGCCCTGCCCGGTCGGCAGACGCTGGATCGACAGCAGGCGATCAGCGTCGTCGTACACATAATCCTGACGCGCATCGGCATTGAGTTTGGCCAGCAGTCGGCCAATGCTGTCGCGCTCGAACTCGGTGCGGCGTTGTGGCCGCTCGCCGCGTTCGCCGTAGCCGGTTTCGTCGACCTGGGTCAGATGCCCGCCGAGGTTGTAGCTGAAGCGTCGGGTCAGGTTGTCGATGCGTTTTTCTTCGATCAACCGGTCGGACGCATCGTAGGCGAACTGGTACGCCGCGTTGTTTTCGTTGATCAGCGCAGTCAGGCGAATCGCCGGGTCGTATTCGTAGCGGATGCGCTGGCCCTTGGCGTCCTGGCGGCTGCTCGGCAGGCCGCGAGCGGTGCGCAACAGCCGGGTGGTCTGGCCTTTGCCGTCGGTATGGCTGAGCACCTGGCCGAGGGCGTTGTAGGTGAACGACTCGGCGCTGCCGTCCGGGTGATTGATGCGCAGCACTTCGCCGTCAGGCTTGCGCTCCAGCGTGGTGGTCTGACCCAGCGCGTCAGTGACGGCGACCAGATGCTGGCGCTCGTCGAAACGGTACGTGGTGTTTTTACCCGAGCAATCCTGGAAGCGTTCGACCTGGGCCTGGGTGTTCCACCACAGGTATTTGGACTTGTGGGTCGCATCGATGATGGTGTGTGGAAGGCCGTCGTCGCTGTTGAGGTATTCGGTTTTATTGCCCAGGGCGTCGACTTCGGCGATCAAGTTGCCCTTGGCGTCGTAGCGGGCCTGCCAGGTGCTGCCGTCGAGGAAGGTCGTTTCGGTGACCAGGGTAGTGCCGAGGTGGTACTTGTATTTGATCTTGCGGCCCAGTGGGTCGGTTTCTTCAAGCAAACGCGAAAAGTCGTCGTACTTGAACCCCAAGCGGTTGCCATCCGGCAGCTTGAGACCGGTCATGTTGCCGGCTTCGTCGAGGTCGATAGCGTACTGCTCGCCGCCGAAGTCGCGACTGGCAATCACGCGGCGATCGTCGTTGTAGTGGATCTGCAGCTCACGGCCCAGTGCGTCAGTGGCCCACGAGGTGCGCTGCTTGAAGTCGTAGCGGTAGTGAAAGTGTTCGCCATCGCTGGTCCAGTGCTCGACCACACGCAACTGGTCATCAATGGTTTCCCAACGGTAATGACAGCTCAGGCCCAGGGCGTTGCTGTGGCTGGCCATCACCCCATCGGCGTAGCTGAAGCGGCGCATCGAATCGCTGTTGCGATTGATCACCTCGATGAGTTGGCCGTTGTCGTCATAGCGGTACTGCACCAGGGTTTCAACCGCCAGGTTGTCGACGACGCGCTTGACGTCGGTCAGGCGCCCCAGCGGGTTGTCATAGTGCAGGTGCACCCGAACCCCGCCAGTGGCGCTGATGTCGGTCAACCGGCCTTCTGCCGTGCGGGTGAAATGCAGGTAATGCCCAAGGGCATTTTCCAGGCGTTGCAGCGGGACATCGCTGTTGTCGTCCGGCACCTCGCCGAAGTAGAAGAACAGGTTGTCGAGGGTTTGCAGCAGGTAGTGGCCGCCTTCGGTGCGGACCAGGTGGAGCTGCTCATAGGGGTTATAGATGCGATCGCCTGGCTCCACATCCACAAAGGGCACGCTGCGCCCCTGGTTATCCGTGAGGTAGACGAAGCTGCCGCTTCTGCGCAGGTTTTGCTCCCAAGGCAAGACCCAGCCTCTGCCGAGCACGCTGTCGACGGTCAGATCGCTGGCATAGAAGCGCGACCATTCAATCGGCATGAGCCCCGGCAGCGCAAAGTCGGTTTCTCCCGACTCGAGCAACAGCTTGCGCCCGCTGGTAAGGTCGACGGGATTGCCGCTCAAACCGCCGATTGCGCGCTCAACGGCCGGACCGATGACAAAGCGACCGGCCAGGTAGCTGGCGGCCACGGTCGCGCCAAATCTCAATGCGCAAGGTCCGGCCGCCTTCAGACCTTGCACCATGCCCAGCCTGAAGATCGGACCTATTGCGCGGCCCATCGAGGCGACGATCATCAGCACGTCGACGGTGACCCGCAGCCAGCCGGGAATTTCTTCGTCGACATCGAGATAGCGCTCAGTTCCGCCGCCAATGAACACATTGTTCGAGCCGCTGGAGATCTTCGCGCCGCAGGTGAGTTTGTCACCCTTGCGCGATGCCGCCACATTGTTGATGAAAACATTGGAAGAGCCTTCGGCAACCATGACCGGCGCTGGGTGTTTATCGCAAATACCCATGCTCAATTTTGCGTGGGCGGCATTACGGCTGTTGATGAACACATCCGTCGAGCAGCCTTCGAGCTTGATCCCCCCGGCGGGCGAACTCATTGCCGACCCTATGCTTTCGCCAATCATGGGGACGAAACTGGCAGCCAGCCCTACGGCAATCCCCAGCAGAATTCCGCCGAGCCCCGCCGTGCAGATCGTGAATGCGGCAGCCGTCGCAATCGCAAGCCCGATCACCGCGCCGGCGAGAAAGCCGCCGAGCGCACTGGTGTGTTCAATTTCATCGCCCCAACGCGCAGCTTCGAACATGGGTTACTCCTGTTCGGCGCTGTCGGTGGACACCGTATCGGCCTGGCGCGGTTTGAAACTTGCCAGCAGATCCAGCCAACTCTGGTTTTGTTTGACACTGAAATCAGCCTGGCTGGTCGTGGAAAACACCAGGATGCGACCGGGTTCGATTTCGAACGCTGCCTGTCGTTGGTAAACCGGTCGACCATCATTCATGTAGTAGGCATCCACCTGGATGCCGGGGAACGGCTGCTCCCCGGACAGCGCTGCCGGCTTCTTGCTGAGCAAGGTATAGCCGCGCAGTTTGGCGGCAATGAGTTTTACCTGGCGCTCGATGTAAGCCTTCAGATCCTCTGCCGGCAGCATGTTGTCGCGCGACAGTGTGATGTTCAGCGGCGCAGGAATACTGGTGCCGAGCACAAACATGTTCACCGTGCGGTCCTGAAAACCTTCCGGCAACGTGATGGATCCTTCCTGAAGCTGATAGTCCATTGGGCGTGCGTTCCGTAAATACGTAAAAGGGGAAAATGCTTAGTCAGCGCTGATGTTTTCGAGCATCGTCTCGAACTCGATCAACCAATCGGCAAGCTCTGCATGTGCGGGATTGATCATCGTCGACATGCTCAACCATTGGCGCTCGTTACCATTGCCGGGCTGGATGACTGCGCTGGTCGCTCTGCCGTGGCGACGCTCCTGTCCCGCCGTGAATATATAATCCAGGGTAATCGCCGGACTGCCTGCCAGCAGGCAATCGCTCTGGCGCACAATGGTGACGTCGGGGTGGTTCTTGCGCAGGTTCTCCACATACAACTGCAGCGAGCGTTGCAGCGTCAGCCCTTCGGGTGCAGGACGACGCTTGGCACTGAACGTGACGGGATGCCCATGTTTTTCGAGCGTTGTATCGATGTCGCGGAAGTTGAAGCCTTGCGGCATTACCAGATTCAGTCCCGCGACTTTCAATTCATTGCGCGTCAATTGAAGCGGTAGCACCGCTACCGGCTCGGGCTCGATGACAGCGAGCGAAGCCTCGGCAGCCTCCTGTAACTGCTGTCGCGCAAGTGCCTCGGCCGCAAGCCGCTTCTCGGAAATACGATCGTAGATACTGGTCCTGACCATGGTCTGATTTCTCATTTGTTGATATCGACACGGTCACCGTGGACGTAGGTGTTCTTGCCAAGAATATCGATGGCGTCGCCCTTTATTTCGATACCTTCAGGCGTCAGCTTGATACTGCTGCCGCCCACCTGAAGAATGATGTGCTGCTTGGCACTGACCTGAATGAACTGGTTGTCGACCTGAATCGTCAGCGAGCCTTCCTGGACATTCATCACCGTGTCTTTCTTGATGGTTTCGGTGTGCGTGCCACCCACCGTGATCGTGCGGTTGCTGCCGACATTGTGGGTCTCGTCGACCTCGATCTCGGTGTCCATGTTGCGCTCGGCATGCATGATGATCTGCTCGGCGCCGGACTTGTCTTCGAAGCGGAAGAAGTTCGCCGTGCCGCCGTCACCCTTCATCGACCGGGTCAGGAACCCGCTCTGGGTCTTGTTCGCCGGCAGCGACCACGGCGGGGTGTTCTGGCTGTTGTAGAGGCTGCCCATGACCAGTGGGCGGTCTGGATCGCCATCAAGAAAAGCCACGACCACTTCATCGCCAACGCGAGGGATCAAGACACTACCGAAACCGCCACTGGCACCGGACTGGGCGACACGGACCCAGCAGGAACTCTTGTCGTTGAACTCACCGTAACGGTCCCAGTGGAACTGCACTTTTATCCGGCCGAGTTCGTCGGTGTAGATCTCCTCGCCGGGCGGGCCGACGACGATGGCGGTTTGAGGGCCGGAAATCGTTGGCGTTAGAGTGTCGAGCTGCGGTCGGAACTTGATTTTCTTGCGTACACAAAAGAAGTTGTTTGCATAACCCGCCTGCCCGCCCGAAAGATAATTATTGCTGCCCCGGTGCTGAATGCTCATCAACAAAAACTGGCGATCTTCGACTGAGCCACTGTCGTGTTCATAGTGCTGTGTGAGTTCGAACGTGTAGCCGGGGCGCATCGCCCGGCAATTGCTAGCACCGGAAAACTCCTTGCCTTTAAGCTCCAGTGCCTCGATACGATTGCGCACCAGCACTTCGCCGTCGTCGTAGTTCCCATGGGTGTACTGCCCCATGAAATCGTAAATCTCGTAAGCCGGTACATCACCCTGCTGATTTAGGCTGTTCATGGCCACTGGAAGACGGTTTTGAGGCTGACGGTAGTCGAAAGTCTGAACCGCGATCTTGCTCGACTGCAACTCCCGCTCTGCACTCCAATGGGTGATGGAATCCGCTGATTCAGTAATGGACGCCGTATGAAAACGCACTTGCGGCTGCTCTGGCAGCGCAGGCAACTGGGTTGAGTCATCCATGATGATCAACGTATGACTGTCAGCGGTGTGCTCGAAGTAAAAGAACAGTCCTTCGTGCTCCAGCAGGCGCGTCACGAAATGGCGATCACTTTCCCGATACTGAGTGATGTAACTATGGGGTTTGAGCGTGCGGTTGATGCGAAACTCGAACTTGGCCAGCCCTTCATAACGACTGAATACTTTGGTAATCACTTGTTCGACCGTTTGGTCCTGGAAAATCTGCGAGTCGAACCGCTGCTCTAGCAAACTGAGCCAGGAGCCGATCAGCGCCGAATAACGACACATCCCACCGTCGCTGCCATTACTGCCGAAACGCAATACATGCCCGTTGATGTAGCGACTTGCGCCCGTAGACAGTTCGATCTCGATCGTCGCCAACTGCCCCATGGCGGTTTTGAGTTTTACACTGGCATCATCGGACAACAGGTCCAACTGGAAGCCGAACTCCATCGACAAGCCTTCATGCCCGACGAAGGACTCAAGCAGCAGTTCCTGGCCACTTTTGAGCGGCATGTTCAGTTTGAACAGGCGCCGGTTCTGCGCGGTGAACAGGGATGAAAGATCCATTGTCATGTGCAACTCCTGGAATCAATATTCGGGCTACTGCCGCATTAACGCTTGGCAGTCAAGAACCTGTGGACTGGCGCAGGGAACCCATCCATTTAAATAACCGACCCAGCCACCAGCGGCTGCGGGCTTCGCGTATTTCGTCGATTTGCATGAAGGTGTAGGGCGTGGACATTTTGCGCTCTCGGATACGTAGGGTTCGGAGACCGCGGATGCTGTGGCGTAAGTAAAACAACATAATTACAGAACACAGCGTGCAAAGTACCACCGCAACCATGCCGCCCGTGTCTGCACCCACAGACTTCAGAAACACGCTGCCTGTGAGCGTCGTCACACCGGAAATTAATCCGAGATTATAGCTCTTGGCGCTCACAACTTTTTTTGGCCGGCCTGCAACCCTATTGCCTACGCATTCGAAAGGAAAAAACGATTCTTTACTATAAAAAATCACTACAAATACCAAAAACACGATGATAATCGGTGTTATTCCAATGGATACAGACCGAAGATCACCCCTCCCAAAAAAATCTGAAGCGATCAAGTACGCCAAACAGCCGGCAATATAAGGAAAAGTAATTACCCCAACCAACAACACCGCCGTCAGAAACACAACAAATCTCTCACAGCAGTAAATCAAATACAGACTGAAGCCAAAAGAAATAACGACAAGAAATAAATACCACCACCAACCTTCATAGGTTAATGGTCCAAAAACACCAAAAAAGGCAACTGCAACGACGTTAATCCAGCCGCCCTTTTTTATAGTTTGTGCATTAATCATGAGACTCGCGCAAAGAAAGTATCCACTTAAAAAACCTGCCCAACCACCAGCGGTGGCGGGCCTCGCGAATTTCATCAATTCGCATGAAGGTATAAGGGATCGGCATACTACGTTCTTGGATTCGAAGGGTACGAAGACCACGGATCGTGTGGCGAAAATTGATCAGTAGTGCTAAGCAACCAAGACTCCCAACCAAAACAATAACGACTTCACTCGTCAACGCATCAACCGACTTAAGAAACATACTACCCGTCAAGGTCGTCACACCAGCGATAATACCAACACTGTAAGCACTTTGACTTTTCGCTACCTCTCGTAAAGCAACCTTTAAACCTGCACATTCAAATGGAAAATGCGCTGACTTCGTAAGCACTATCGCATAATATACGAGCACCACGGAGACTATCGGCACTAACCCCATTGTAACAGCCTCAAAGCTCGCCGCACCCCAAGTGCCCGATGCAGACAGGTAAGCAAAACTACTAAACAAATAGGCAAGCGTACCAACAAGACTTAAAAAAAGCGTGGAGACATAAAATGTGTATCGCTCACAAAAATACACCAAATACAGGACAAAACCTAATGCAACAACAACAACAAATAAATATACCCACCAATAACCTGGGATTCCAGACGATCCAAAAGCACCAAAAAAAGCCACCATTATAAAAGCAATCCAAGGCCCTTTTTTAATAGCATCCGCATCTGGGTTAAACATAATAGATATTCACTTTGTTAGAAAATCCCCAATTTGTTTATCAGCACCGCTTTTGCTCATGACTGACTGAACCACCATTCCACCTGCCCATCCAAGCATCAAAACAACAACTAGCGGTGCTGATGCCGAGGTCAACGCAATAGTCACAATGACGCCACCAGCAAACGCCGCTATATTAGTAGGCTGACTATAAGCAGACTTCTTGTAAAATTCGTCCATCGTTGTCGAGCTTGAATAATCTAGATACGCCTGCGGCCCAATGGCTAACGCCACCCCCACCGTATTACCCGTCATAAACTTGAGGCCACCCGTTGCGCCTCCGGCGTGGAGCATGGCACGCTGATTAAGTGCCCCCTTCGTTCCATAAGCCGGGAGATGAGCTACTTGCGCCCCAACCTGACTGAGCACCTTATAACTTTGTGCCTGAGCAGTAATCGGCACTTCAAAATGCAACTGCCCCGCAACCCGAATCAGTTTTATCCGGCCCTTGAAGGCTTTTTTAGCCGAGGTCGAGCTCGCTGTTCCACGACTATTGGCCCACTTGATCAGCTTTTTCTTGTCGGCCGCGGAGAGATCCAGCAAGTCTACAACCGACTTCGACTTGGAAAATGCTGCCACGCTGGTACCGGCACTGACCAAGGTCCCAGGCAAGTTCGCCGGAGAAAACATCAAGTCCCCTATCTCCGGGATTGATTGGGCGGCTTTTTGCAGTTCTTTCAGCGCCTCAACGGAAACATTCGCTGCCGTACCCAGGTTCCTGATTAACGAACGCAGCAACTGTAAGGACTCTTGCGCCTCACTCGGCGACATATCCAGCTCGGGCGAAGCCAGTTCATGAGCAAGAAACATCGCCGCGTTGTAATCGCTGGTCGCGTAGTAACCGGCAAAATTTTGTGGCATCGGAAAAGACCGCGAGGCGATCTCGCTGGGAAATGAAAGATTGCCGCCAGCAATCAATCCGGCTTGCTGGCGCGTTCCACGAGGGTTGGCCACTGTGCAGGGTAAAAATCTTTCATCCATGTTCCTTTCTCCTGATACCGCCTTCCCGAAAAGATCTTCGGCAAAACCAACTCCGTGCAACAACCGACGAACTTTTCATGAGCCATGCTCCGCTCAAAGAGCATTGCCCCATCAACCATCACGAAAAAAAACCGCTGTTGCGATTGTCTTCCTGAATCACAAACGGCGGATAATGACCCGTGGGTGCGACAACCACCATGCGGATAAAGTGCCGAAGGAATTCAACAAAAATAGAACTGCGTCACATTTTTTAATCGCCACCTGAGCACGTGCGAAAGGAAACACCTATGCAACACCAAGTGTCAAGCCGGTATTTTTAATTCGGGAATCCATCATCTGCCGAAACCATTGAATTGGCTGCATCTCCGAACTATCTGACAGACACATCCCACAAGTAGTGGCAAGCAGACATCATTGTACCAAGCAATAAAACCCAGAAAGATCCGTTCCCATGGATACCGAAAAACTGAAAGAAAAAACCCTGAAGCTACGGTCGGCCATCGATGCATTGAAGGCAATGGACCCTGCTGTAACTAGACTGGATCAAGAGCTGGCGCCCCTGATGGACAGGGCTGATCGTGGTCAAATCCGCACGCCTCTGGAGTGGCGAGATATTCCTGGACGCTTTCTGTTCACTGAAGACGGCTTGCAGCAATACGCAGAACTTGAGTTGGCTTTTGCCGAGTTTAAAATCGAACTGACTGGCGGAGAATCCCCGACGCTACTCCGACTGAAAGCCCAGATGGCTCGGTCGTCCGGAACTGACTGACAAAATCCGCGAAAAGAACGCCTGCCGCATTCCCGCCACGCGCCAATGCCATCATCCCCTCCCGATTAATATGACACTTGCACTGCAATAACTCCGTAAACACCAATCAATCCCGACCTGGGTGAACCGGTTCACCTTTTTCAAATTATTTTCAATTAAAAATTGGATCCACAACCTGCCTGAAACCATTGAATTAACTGGGTTTCAGAACTATCCGACAGACACTTCCCACAAGTAGTGGCAAGCCGACATCATTGCGGCATGTAACAAAAACGAGAAAAAATCCGCTCCCGAATGAACTTTTCCATACAACGTGTTGCCATACACGACGTTACTGGCAACTCAATATCCATATGCCAGCATCACACTCTCGGTTATTCCCGGCAGTGTGTTTTTTTTGATGTCGAACAATAGCAATCACCTCTCGTGGACGAGTGTTCCCTCGAGAAATCAGTCACTCGACATGCCCCGGTTTTTTACCCAGGAAGGCATGGAGTGTTCAAGGACGATGTACCGATGACCCAGACGTTTTTTGATGTTGAAGCATTGATCAAGCTGCGAAGCCAGACCCGGGCCATTTCCGATGCGCTCAAGGCGCAGGCCTCGGATTATCTGGCGACCCTGGCCTTGCTGATTCGTCCACAGGCGTTTTTCGGTGAGTACCTGCAGGGCGCGCAACGCAGCAGCGGGCGCGAGACCCAGCACCACTTCAAGGAACTCAAGGAGCTTTACGATCGCATCGGCTCGGCCGCTCCGTTCCGGTTGGTCAACGAACTCGAAGTGCCCCTCAACCTGCTCAGTACCACTCCGCAATTGTTTGCGCTGGAGTACGACAAGGTGCTGTCCGAAAGCGGTCAATCCATTCGCATCACCAGCCCCGTGCGCTGGGTGGTCGGCTTCAGTTCGTTCGACCTGGCGCGTTTTCGCAGTGTGATCAAGGACCCCGATCGCAGCAGCGCCGAGTTGCACCGTTTCGTCGTGCATTACCTGGTGCTGTTCTACTGCCTGAGCAAGTCACCGGGCCTCGGCCGCTTGCTCGAAGGCCTGCGTTTTCCCGTCAGTTTCGAACGTTTGAAGGACTTCGGCGACCTGCCCTTCTGCGTGATCAGCTCGCCTGTTCGTTCGCAATTGCCCGACGAAGCGGTGATCCGCAGCAGCACCCAGATCGCCGGCAACACCAGCTTCGAAGAGCTGGTGGGCCACGCCAACATCATGGAAATGAACGATGAAATCCGTCAGCGCCTGCTGCTGACGATCGAAGGAATGTAACGCGCTCGGCCACCCATTGAACCGACACGCAAACGACTTGCAGCGAATTGTTCGCACAGGAGATCACGATGGCGAAGAAGGAAAGTACCCAGCACAAACTCGACCGCGTTCGCGCGCCTCGGGTCCATATCACCTACGACGTGGATATCGGTGACGCTCAGGAAAAGAAAGAGCTGCCCTTTGTCGTCGGTGTGCTGGGCGATTTCTCCGGCAACCCGCTGGAGCCGCTGCCGAAGCTCAAGGACCGCAAGTTCATTTTCATCGACCGCGACAACTTCAACGGTGTGCTCAAGGGCATCAAGCCGCGCCTGACCTACCGCGTCGACAACACCCTGGCCAAGAACGGCACGCAGCTGGGCGTCGAGCTCAACTTCAATGCCCTCGAAGACTTCGAACCGCAGAACGTGGTCAAGCAGGTCGAGCCGCTGCGCAAGCTGCTGGAAGTGCGCAACAAGCTGGCGGACCTGCGCAACAAGATGGGCGGCAACGACAAGCTCGAAGAGCTGCTGATGGACGTGCTGCAGAACACCGAGAAGTTGAAAACCCTGGGCAAGGAATTCGGTCGCGAAGCCGCCGTTCCAGCCACCGACGGCAAAGCGTAGGAGCCTGACGATGAACGACAAGCAAACCGTGACTCAACAGGACAGCACGCTGGTGGAAGTGGACAGCTTCACCGCGCAATCCTCGTTGCTCGACAGCATCATTTCCGAAAGCCGCGTGGCCCGCTCCGAGACCGAGCGCACCCGCACCCGCGACCTGATCGGTGAATTGGTCAACCAGATCCTCGAAGGCGAAATGACGCCGAGCAAGGACCTGATCGCCGTACTCGATGCGCGCATCGCCGAGATCGACGCGATGCTCTCCGAGCAGATGAACGAGATCATGCACGCCAGTGAGTTCCAGCAGCTGGAGTCCTCCTGGCGCGGCCTGAAGTATCAGGTGGACCAGACCGAGACCAGCACCACGCTGAAGATCCACTTGCTCAATGCGTCGAAGAAAGACCTGGTGCGCGACCTCAAGGCCGCTTCCGAATTCGACCAGAGCGCGCTGTTCAAGAAGATCTACGAAGAAGAATACGGCACCTTCGGTGGTGCACCGTTCGGCATGCTGCTGGGTGACTACGAGTTCAACCGCAGCCCGGAAGACATGTACCTGCTCGAAGAGATTTCCCACGTCGCCGCGGCGGCCCACGCACCGTTCATTTCGGCGGCCTCGCCCGAGCTGTTCGGCTGGGATTCGTTCACCGACATGTCTGGCCCAAGGGACCTGGCGAAGATTTTCGACACCGTCGAATACGCCAAGTGGAAGTCGTTCCGCGCCTCCGAAGACTCGCGTTATGTCGGCCTGACCCTGCCCCACGTGCTCGGTCGCCTGCCTTACGGCCCGGATACCACGCCGGTCGAGGAATTCAACTTTGTCGAAAGCGTCGATGGCCGCGACCACAACAAGTACCTGTGGATGAACGCCGCCTACGCGCTGGGCACCCGGGTCACCGATGCGTTTTCCCGCTACGGCTGGTGTGTGGCGATTCGCGGTGTCGAGGGTGGCGGCCTGGTGGAAGGTCTGCCGACCCACACGTTCAAGACCGATGACGGCGAAATCGCCCTCAAGTGCCCGACCGAGATCGCCATCACCGACCGCCGCGAGAAAGAGCTGTCGGACCTCGGTTTCATTCCGCTGGTGCACTGCAAAGGCACCGACTATGCCGCGTTCTTCGGCACCCAGTCGGCGCAGAAGCAAAAACAGTACAACACCGACATCGCCAATGCCAACGCCCGGCTTTCCGCGCAGTTGCAGTACATCTTCGCCACCTCGCGCATCGCCCACTACATGAAGGCGATCATGCGCGACAAGATCGGCAGCTTCGCCTCGCGCAAGGACGTCGAGATGTTCCTCAACAAGTGGCTGTCGAGCTACGTGTTGCTGGACGACACCGCGAGCCAGGAAGCCAAGGCCAAGTTCCCGTTGCGCGAAGCCCGCGCCGAGGTGTTCGAGGTACCGGGCAAGCCGGGTGTGTACAAGGCCGTGACCTACCTGCGCCCGCACTACCAACTGGACGAGCTGACTGCTTCGTTGCGCCTGGTCGCTGAATTGCCGCAATCGACCCGCGGCTGATCGGGCACATTGCCACGGAGGCACCATGACCAGTCAACACAAGCTGTTGCCATCACTGCTGGACCGATTGCTGGACGATCGTCCGCATCAGTCCAGCGAAGCGTTATCGCAACGCTTGTGTTCGCTGGCCGATTACAAGGCCAGCATCGTTCGCGACCTGGAAATCCTGGTCAACACCCGCCAGTCCCTGGTCGCCAACGAGCTGGAGGGTTTCGTCAACCTCAGCGGCAGCATCCTCGACTACGGCATGCCGGACTTCACCAGTCGCAGCGTGCTTGATCCGAAGGATCGCCTGTTGATCCAGCGGCAACTGGAGAAAGCGATCACGGTCGGTGACCGGCGCTTTCGCAGCGTCAAAGTGCAACTGCTCGCCCAACAGACCGGCCAACGCATGCTGACCTTTCGCGTGGACGCGGTCCTGCGCCTGCAAGACGTCACCCGTCAGGTGTCCTTCGACGCGGTGCTGCAGGTCAACACCCAGGAATACAAAGTGCAGAACCTCAACTGATGCTCGACGATCTGCTGCCCTACTACGAAAAGGAACTGTCGCACCTGCGCTTTTTGGGCCAGGAGTTCGCCAGCCAGTACCCGAAAATCGCTTCGCGGTTGCTCATCGAGGGCGATAACTGCGAAGACCCGCACACCGAGCGCTTGATCGAAGCCTTCTCGTTCCTGTCGGCGCGGGTGCACAAAAAACTCGATGACGAGCTGCCGGAAATCGTCGAGTCGTTTCTCGAGGTGCTGTACCCGCACTACCTGCGCCCTACCCCGTCGATGTCGATCGTCGAGTTCAACCTGGGCAAGCAGGAAAAAGTCACCGAAGCGTTCCGTGTGCCCCGGCATACCGAAATCAGCGCCAACCCGATCGATGGCGTGGTGTGTAAATTCCGCACCTGCTATCCGGTCGAGCTGTGGCCGGTGTCGGTGCAACAGGCGTCGTTCATCGAGATGGAACGCTCGGCGTTCAACGGTCACAGCGCCGACCTGGTCGCGCGCTTGCGCATCGGCCTGGTGGCGACCTCCGACGTGCTGTTCGGCAAGCTGGAACTGGACCGCCTGCGCTTCTTCCTCGACGGCGAAAGCACGTTGATGCTGCAACTGTACGAGCTGCTGTTCAACAATTTGGCCAAGGCCACGCTGAGCTTCGAAGATCAGGGCCGCACCCGCGAGGTCACCTTGCCGGCCAACTCCCTCAAAGCCGTCGGTTACGGTCTGGACGAAGGCCTGGTCGACTACTCAGAGCGCTCGTTCCTCGGTTATCGCCTGCTCCACGAGTACTTCACCTTCCCCGACAAATTCATGTTCTTCGACCTGTCGGGCTTTGCGCGGATTCTGGCGGGCAAGGACGTCGAGAAAGTCGAGATCAACTTCTACTTTTCCGACTACGACCTGAGCGACCGCCTGGCGCGTCTGACGCAGAACATCGGGCGCAATAACTTCAAGCTCAATTGCACGCCGATCATCAACCTGTTCCGCCAGCAGGCCGAGCCGATCAAGTTGACCCACGCCCAGCACGAGTACGCGGTGACGCCGGATGTGCGCCTGCAAAGCTCGGCGGAAGTGGTGTCCATCGATCGCGTGCGGCGGGTGCGCAAGGTCGGCGGTATCGATCAGGTCGGCACCTGCCATCCGTTTTTCGAGCCCCGTGGCGATCAAGGCCCGGGCCAGAGTTTCTGGATTGCCCGGCGCCGCGCGGTACAGACCGGCCAGCGCGATGGCTCAAACGTGTTTATCCGGGTGGTGGATCGTGAGCTGGGGCTGATGGAGGCCAACAACGATACGTTGAGCATCCGCCTGACTTGCAGCAACCGCGACCTGCCCCTGATGCTGCCGTTCGGTGGCGAACGCGGCGATTTCAATATCCCGGGCAATTCGGTGATCAAGGACATCCGCTGCCTGCGCAAACCCACCGCCACCGCTCGTGTGCCGCTGGGCAACGGCGTGATCTGGCGGCTGATTTCGCACCTGTCGCTGAACCACATGTCGCTGGTGTCCCGTGGTCGCGAAGTGCTCTTGGAACTGTTGTCGCTCTACAACTACCGCAACGTGTCGGCGATCCGCAAACAGATCAACGGCATCGTCTCGGTGAGCAGCGAACCCGTGGTCGCGCGCATCGGCCACCCACGACCGAACTTCGTGCGCGGCGTCGGCATCACCCTCAATTTCGATGAAAGCCAATACACCGGCAGCGGTGTGTTTTTGTTTGGCATGGTGCTCGATCACTTCTTTGGTCAGTACTGCTCGATGAACAGCTTTACCCAATTAACCCTTCGCAGCTTGCAGCGCGAAAAGAGAGTCGTCCAATGGCCACCGCGAACCGGCGATCAACCCCTGGTCTGATCGACCAGGCAAGGGCTGAGCCGCACCGATTCGAGTTTTTCCAATTGGTGCGCCTGCTTCGCCTGCATTACAGCAGAACCGGGCGCATGGACCTGGAAACCCGACCGCACGAAGACCCTTTGCGTTTTCGCTCGCAGCTGTCGCTGAACTTCCCGGCCAGTGAAGTCAGCGATCTGCAGTTCGAGCGTGACGGCAAGGTGTCCGTGGCCGGTCTGCCGCTGTCCGAAGTGCAAGTCACCTTCATGGGCCTGGTCGGGCCGTCGGGTGTGCTGCCGCGCCCGTACACCGAGCTGTTGATCGAGCGGCACATCCAGTACCGGGATGACGCGGCCCACGCGTTCCTCGACATTTTTTCGCACCGCATGACCACGCTGTTCTACGAGGCCTGGCAGAAGTACAAGTTCTACATCGAGTACGAACGCAACGGCACTTCGGATTTCGACCGCTACCTGCTCAACCTGGTGGGTTTCGGCCCCGAGGCGCAGAAGCAGAAATTCGACAAGCAAGGCTCGCCCCTGCGCCGCGAATTGTTCAGCTATTTCTCCGGCCTGTTCGCCCAGAAACCACGCAACGCGTTGAACCTTGAAGCGATGCTGACTTTCTATTTTTCCCTGCCGTTCAAGGTCAAGCCGTTTGCCGGTCGCTGGCTGAAGCTCGATGCCAGCCAATGTACGCAGCTGGGGCGCAAGAACGCCGTGCTCGGGCAAAGCGCCGTCGCCGGCAACCGGGTCTGGGACTATCAGTCATGCGTGCGCATCGAGCTGGGCCCACTGGAGCTGGCTGACTATCAACGCTTCCAGCCAGGCACCGAGGACTACCAGAAACTGGTGGAACTGGTGCGTTTCTATGTCGGTGCGGAACTCGATTTCCAGTTGGCGCCCAAGCTCAAACCCAAGGCCGTGCCGGTCGCCCGCCTGGGCAGCGTTTCGCTGGGCCGGCTCGGTTGGCTCAAGCGACCAGGCGTCGACGTCGAACCTTCGCGCTGCGCCCTCTTCCACATTCCTTTTGATGGGGTCTCCCTGTGAACCTGAAGTCCCTGTTTGCCAAGCTGAACGACACCAGCCGCGCCGCCACTGAAAGCGCCGCGGCGCTGTGCCTGTCGGAACACCACTACGATGTCGAAATCGAGCACCTGTTGTTGCAATTGCTTGACAGCTACGACAATGACCTGCCGGCCATCCTGCGTCATTACGAGGTAGTGCCTGAGCGCTTGCAGGCGCAACTGGTGACGGCACTGGGGACGTTCAAGAAAGGCAATACGCGCACCCCGGCGCTGTCGCCGCACCTGACCCGCATGATCGAACAGGCGTGGGTCCTGGCCTCCATCGAGTTCGGCCAGGCACAGATCCGCACCGGCCATCTGTTGCAGGCCCTGCTCGATGACGATGAGCTGCGCCGGGTGGTGATCGCTGGCGCCGCCGAGCTTGAAAAAATCAACGCCGACGACTTGCGCCTGAACCTCAATGCGTTGGTTGAAGGCAGCGCCGAGTCGAAACAGGCCAAACCACTGGGCTCTAGCGAAGTCGCCAGCGCCAGCACGGTAAAAGGCAGCGGCAAGACCCCGGCCCTCGACCAATACACCGTCAACCTCACGCAAAGCGCTCGCGAAGGCCGGATCGACCCGGTGCTCGGTCGCGAGTTCGAAGTGCGGCAGATGGTCGACATCCTCACCCGCCGCCGCCAGAACAACCCGATCCTCACCGGTGAAGCCGGCGTCGGCAAAACCGCCGTGGTCGAAGGCCTGGCCCTGCGCATCGTTCAAGGGGACGTGCCGTCGGTGCTCAAGGGCGTCGCCATCCACACCCTCGACCTGGGTTTGTTACAGGCCGGTGCCGGTGTGAAAGGCGAATTCGAAAACCGCCTCAAGTCGGTGATTGAAGAAACCAAACGCAGCCTGCACCCGATCATTCTGTTCATCGACGAAGCGCACACCCTGATCGGCTCGGGTGGCCAGGCCGGGCAGAACGATGCCGCCAACCTGCTCAAGCCAGCCCTGGCTCGCGGCGAATTGCGCACCATCGCGGCGACCACCTGGGCCGAGTACAAGAAGTACTTCGAGAAGGATGCCGCCCTGGCCCGCCGCTTCCAGGTGGTGAAGGTCGAGGAGCCGGACGAAGACAAGGCCATCCACATGCTGCGCGGCCTGTTGGCCAAGATGCAGGAACATCACAAGGTCACGGTGATGGACGAAGCGCTGGTGCAGGCCGTGCGCCTGTCCAATCGCTACATCACCGGGCGCCAGTTGCCGGACAAGGCCGTCAGCGTACTGGACACCGCCTGCGCCCGGGTCGCCCTGGGGCAATCGGCACAGCCGGGGCCGCTGGAAGACTGCAAGCGCCAGATCGACAATTTGCAGGCGGAAATCTCGGTGCTTGAGCAGGAAGCCGCCAAAGGCAGCGACCATGCTCGCCGCCTCACCACTCTGAATGCCGAGTTGCTGAGCGAACAGCAGACCCGCGATGCCCTCGAACAACAATGGCAACGCGAGCTGCAACTGGTGGAAAAACTCGGCGCCCTCAGCCACCCGGAGAATCAGGCACCGGATACCCAGGAGATTGCCGCGGTGCGCGCCGAGCTGGCCAGCGTCCAGGGTGAGCAACCGCTGGTGCATGCCCTGGTGGATGGCGGCACCATCGGCGAAGTGATTTCCGGCTGGACCGGCATCCCGCTGGGCAAGATGCTGCGCGACGAAATCGAAACCGTGCAGCGCCTGCCGGCGTTGCTGGGCGAACGGGTGCTCGGCCAGGACCACGCACTGCAGGAAATCGGTAAGCGCATCAAGATTTCCCGCGCCCGCATGGAAGACCCGAACAAGCCGATCGGCGTGTTCCTGTTGCTCGGCCCGAGCGGCGTCGGCAAGACCGAAACCGCACTGGCGCTGGCCGACACCCTGTACGGCGGCGAGCGCAACGTCATCACCATCAACATGTCCGAGTACCAGGAGGCCCATACCGTCTCCAGCCTCAAGGGCTCGCCGCCGGGATACGTCGGTTATGGCGAGGGCGGCGTGCTGACCGAAGCGGTGCGACGCAAGCCGTACAGCGTGGTGCTGCTCGATGAAGTGGAAAAAGCCCACCCGGATGTGCTCGAACTGTTTTTCCAGGTGTTCGACAAAGGCGTGCTGGATGACGGCGAAGGTCGCGAGATCAACTTCCGCAATACCGTGATCATCCTCACGTCCAACACCGGCACCGACCGCATCATGCACTGGTGCCTGAACGCTGAGCAGCAACCGACACCGCAAGACATCGTCGAAGGACTGCGTGACGAGTTGAACCAGGTGTTCAAGCCCGCCTTCCTCGGCCGCCTGACCATCGTCCCCTACTACCCGGTCAAGGACGCGATTCTTGAGCGCATCGTCGCGCTCAAACTCGAGCGCATTCGCCAGCGCTTCGAGCGCAATCATCAAGCCGTCCTGAGCTATGACGAGGCGCTGGTCAAGGCCATTGCCTCGCGCTGCACGGAAGTCGACAGCGGCGCGCGCAACATCGACAACATTCTGTCCAAGACCCTGATGCCGGAACTGGCGCAACGGGTGCTGGAGCGCATGGCGCAGGACAAACCGATTCAGAGTTTGAACATCGAGTTGGGCAGCGACGGCGATTTCGCCTATCGCCTGATCTGATCGGGCATTTACAGGTAGTGGTCATGGACAAGAAATATTCAGGGAAGCGTCCCGAAAAGACGGCATTGGCCAAATGCCTCACGGCGGTGGCGATGATCGCGGTACTGAGCGCCTGTGGCGTCACCGACCGGGTCGGCAAGCGCGTCGACGACACGTGGGCCGGTGACATGCTGTTCGACGACAACGAGAAGGTCATCCTGACCTCCGACGGCGGCAACCAGCTCAATCCCGACGCGTCCGGCACGCCGCTTTCGGTGGTGCTGCGCGTGTACCAGCTGACGTCGCTGGAGCGTTTTGCCTCGGTGGATGCCGACTCGCTGTGGGACGACCCGCAAAAAGCCCTCGGCAATACCCTGATCGAAAACCGCGAAATCACTTTGTTGCCGGGCATGGGGCAAGTCGACAAGTGGCCGCTGAACCAGGCGGCAGGCTATGTCGGTGTCGCGGCTTTTTTCCGCAGCGACGAGAACAGCCGCTGGAAGGTCGCGTTTGATGCCAACTCCCTGCGCAAGGACGGCATCTGGTTCTCCTCCGACGGCCTGCGGGTGCTGGTGGACAACAACACCGTGTCCGCCGTCAGCGGCGTCGACGTGCTGAACAAACCGAAGTCCGAAGAGCAGCTCGCCAAGGCCTCCGCTCTGCCCGACCCACCGGCTGAGCCGACACTGACCGAACGTGTTCAGGACGCCGTGGTGCAAAAGGCCCAGGACAAAGCCGTTGGTTCCGCGCAAAAAGCCGTGGACTCGAAATTGAATTCATTATTGGAAGGCGCTCAATGAGTAAGCAAAGCCGGGTGATGTGGTCCGAAGGCATGTTCCTTTTGCCACAACATTTCCAGTATCAGGATGAATTTCACCAGCATCAGCTGGCGCAGGCGACCCTGCGCAACACGCCTTTTCACTGGGGCGTGCAGTTGCTGGAAGTGGACGAGGAAGCCCTCGCCACCGGCTCCCTGCAACTCAAGCGGCTGAAGCTGGTATTCCCCGACGGCAGCCTGTTCGACGCGCCGCAGCACGATCCGCTGCCAGCGGCCCGTGACCTGAAAGACTTGCTCAAGGGCAACGATCTGAAGGTCTACGCCGCGCTGAAACTGCCTGAGCCCTTCGGCCTCAATTACGTCGAGGACGGTCAGGAACAGAAGACCGGGCGGCGCTTTCGCAAGCAGTTCGACACTTTGCCGGACCTCAACGAAGGCGACCTGGAAAACGAAATCACCAGCCTGCGCCTGAACGTGGTGATGCTGATCGACGGCGACAACCTCGATGGCTACACCTGGTGTCCGATTGCCCGGCTGTCGCGCAACAACATTGGTGGGTTCAATCTCGACGGGCATTTCGTGCACCCGACGCTGCACCTGGGTACCCACGACACCCTGATCGGACTGGGCAAGCGTCTGCTCGGGGCCCTGCAATCCAAGAGCAAGGCGCTGTCGGGCCGTCGTCGCGAGCGTGCGGACCAGATTGCCGAGTTCGGCTCCAGCGACGTGACCCTGTTCTGGCTGTTGAACACGGTGAACCGTGCCCACCCGGCCCTGGCGCACCTGCTCGCGCATCCGCGCCTGCACCCCGAGCGCTTGTACCTGTTCCTGGCTGAACTCGCCGGCGGCTTGCTGACGTTCTCGCTGGACACCCAGCTCAACGACATCCCCGAGTACGACCACCACGACCCGGCGGCTTCGCTGGTCAAGCTCGACGAAATGATTCGCGTGCTGCTCGACAACGTGGTGCCGAACCAGTGCGTGGTGATCAACCTGACCCAGACCAAGCCTTCGTACTGGCAAGGGCAGTTGCACGATCCACGGCTGGCCGAGGCGGACTTCTACATCTCCGTGCACGCCGACATGCCGGGCGCGAGCCTGCTGGAACTGGTGCCACGGGCGTTCAAGGTCGGCTCGCCGGAAGACATCGAAGTGGTGGTCAACAGCGCCATGCCCGGCGTCACCCTCAATCACTCGACCCGCCTGCCCAATGCGATCCCGGTGCGACTGGACAATCACTACTTCTCCATCGAACCCCATGGCCGGGTGTATGAGCGAATGATGAGTGCCCAGGCCATCTCTTTCTATGCGCCCAGCGCGTTCACCAACCTCAAGCTTGAACTGATGGCGGTACTCAAATGACCGAAGCCGTATTGCAAGGCGCCGTTGCCGCCGCCCGTGAAAAACCGACCCTCAAAGACCTGGTGCAAGACTTCATCAGCATGGCACTGATCGTGCGCAAAGGCCGCCAGGTGACGTCGGTCAGCGCCTTCGAGGCAAGCGTCGACACCTTCTTCAAGGCGCTGGAACGCGATGCCCGCAGCGCCAACTACAGCGTTGAACAGGTGAAGGACACCCAGTACGCCCTGTGTGCGTTCCTCGATGAAAGCGTGTTGCGCTCCGGGGACAACGAGTTGCGTCGGCACTTTGAATTGCAGCCGCTGCAGTTCCGCTATTTCGGCGTGCACCTGGCCGGTGAAGGCTTCTTCGAAAAAATCGATGCGCTGCGTGGCGACGTCAAACAGAACCTCGATGTGCTCGAGGTTTACCACCTGTGCCTGGCCCTGGGTTTCGAAGGCAAGTTCAGCCTCGGGCAAAAGGATCAGCTGCGTTACCTGGCCAATACCCTGGGCCAGGACATCGCGCGTTTTCGCAAGACGCCCAAGGCCCTCTCGCCTGACTGGGCATTGCCCGACCAGGTCTCGCAAATGCTGCGCCATGAAGTTCCCCTCTGGCTTTACCTGGCGCTGATTGCGCTGGTCTGCGCGGGTGTCTACCTGACGCTGGACTGGCTGCTGGGCAAAGACGTAGCCGCTTTGTCCGAACAAATCAGCCAGCTGTTCAGTGCCTGAAAACAGGTCAGGTAATCGAGTCAGGAAGACATGAAGACATTATTGCGCTCGTTAAAAAGTTTTTGGTTCCTCGTCCCCGTGCTGTGGCTGGCGAGCCTGGCGGTTTGCTGGTTCGTCGCGCCGCACGTGAGCTGGTTGCGCGGTTATGCGCTGGAGGTGATGGCGATCGTCAGCGCCTTCTACCTGCTGATCATTGTGCTGCGTCAGTACAAGCGTATCCGGGCGGAGCACAACCTTGAAAACCTGGTACAGATCGAAGTCGATCGTTCGCTCAAGTCCACCGGTGAGTTCCGCGATCAGCAAGTGCTGCGCGAACGCCTCAAGCACGCCATCGCGATGCTGCGCGCCGACCGCTCGGCCGGCGGCGGCGGTTCGTCGGCGCTTTACGATTTGCCGTGGTACCTGGTGATCGGCATGTCCGCGGCCGGCAAGACCTCGTTGCTGACCCGCTCCGGTTTGTCCGCGAGCATTGCCAGCAGCGCCAACGACACACAAAGCGGCACCCAGCATTGCGATTGGTATTTCAGCCCCGAGGCCGTGATGATCGATACGGCCGGCCGGTACCTGCGCGACGATCCGTCGGCCAGCGAATTCGCCGCCTTCCTGCGCATGCTGAAAAAGCAACGCAGCAAGGCCGCCGTCAACGGTCTGGTGTTGGTGGTGAGCCTGCCTGAACTGCTGGCGTGCAGCGCGGCCGAGCGCAACGAACTGGCCGCGCAACTGGTGTCGCGCATCGAGGAGTACAACGATTGCCTGGACGCCAATCCACCGATCTACCTGATGCTGAGCAAGACCGATCAACTGCCGGGCTTCAGCCAGGCGTTTGAAGGCCTGGACCTGAACGAGCGCCAGCAACCGCTGGGCATGACCTTCGGTTTGTCCGAAATCCGCAACCAGGGCCTGCGCCCGGTACTGGATGCCAAGCTGGCCAACCTGCATGGCCATATTCGTCGCCACGTCGACGCGCAGATGATTGCGCTGGGCGCCGATGCCAACAGCGCGCTGCTGAATTTCCCGAACTATTTCGCCGAGCTGTCGGGCGTGCTGGAGCAGTTCCTCCAGCACTTTGCCGAGACCGGTCGCAGCGGTGCACCGCTGTTGCTGCGCGGGCTGTATTTCACCAGCGCACTGCAGACCGACCAGCAACTGAGCCAGGTGTATGAAGACGACCTGGCCGAGTCGTTCGCCCTGCAACCAGAGCCTGAGCAACCGGAGCCAAGCAGCGGCAAGAAAATCAGCGACCGCAGCTACTTCATCACCGATACGTTCCGCCGGGTGATCTTCCCGGATCGCGACCTGACCCTTTATCAGTCGCGCCTTGGCAAGAACACCTCCGCCAGCCCTGCCCTGCTGGGCCTGGCGGTATTGGCCGGGGTTGCGTTCATTGGCTGGCAAGCCCTGTCGTTCCAGAACAACCGTCAGTGGCTGGCCACATTGCGCGAGCAACTGAGCGAGCTGCAACAGTCCCCGGACCGTGCCGGGCTGCTCGCCTCGGGCCAGGGCCTGGAGCTGCTGCGCGAGCAACTCTCGGCCATCGAGAAGCACCGCGCCAAAGGCGTGCCACTGCAACTCGGTGCCGGCCTGTATCGTGGTGACGACATCTACCGCGTCGCGCAGACCGCCTACTTGCAGCAACTGCGCACCCAGGCACTGGAACCGGTCAACCTGCAGCTGCAATTGCAGATGCGCGCCTTCAATGAATTCGCCAAGACCGTGGATGCGCAGAACAGCTTTGCGCCTGCGTCAAACAAGGCCGACCCGGTCAAAGCGCGCGCATCTGGCCAGAAACTGCCGATCCGCTTGAACAACCTGCCGCGCAGCAGCGCTGATGTCGCCAGTCGCCTGACCGGTACCGCCAAGGGTGCCGCCAACAAGGCACGGGGCGAAGCGCTGACGGCACTGCGCAACCCTGCCACGGCGAGCGATGCCGCGGATTTGTCGGCGACCACCGGCGGGCTTTCGTTGTCCGAGGAAATGCTCGGCCGGCTGGATGAGCGGCAAGTAGCGTCCATCATCGAGTCCTATAACGCACTGAAGCTCTACCTGATGCTCACGCAACCGGGCACCCACCCGGACCCTGAGTTCGTCGGTGCCGCGTTGCCGGTGGCCTGGGCCAATACCGCCAGTGCCGACAATCCTGTCAGCACGGCGGTGATCCAGGACAACTCGCCGGTCTACGTGCAATTGCTCAAGAACGGCCAGGCACCGGCCTTGTCGCGTAACGAGCAACTGATCAGCGAAACCCGCAACAGCCTGAAGTCGTTCATGATTTCCAGCTCGCTGGTGGACCGTGAATACCTGCGCCTGCAACTGGAATCCAGCCGTCAGTTCCCGGCCGTTGGCTTGAGCGACCTGGTGCCAATGCCCGGCCGTCAGTTGCTGTACGGCACCGAGGCGGTTCCGGCGATTTTCACCCGCCAGGGCTGGGAACAGTTCGTCAAGCCGGATCTGATCAAGCTGGTGTCGGGCAACCTGCAAAACGAATCGGACTGGGTGCTCGACGGCGAA
This sequence comes from Pseudomonas sp. P5_109, assembly GCF_034009455.1. NCBI lineage: Bacteria > Pseudomonadati > Pseudomonadota > Gammaproteobacteria > Pseudomonadales > Pseudomonadaceae > Pseudomonas > Pseudomonas sp. P5_109. The sequence continues at coordinate 2,741,043 of NZ_CP125380.1, read as the reverse complement.
GGCGGCGACAGCATCGTGCAGAAAGCCAACTTCATCCGCGAGTTCATGACGCGCTACAAGCGCGACTACACCCAGGCCTGGTATACCTTCATCGACAGCGTGGGTGTTCGCCACTTCACCGACATGGCCAACGCGACTCAACAGTTGGCACTGCTCAGCGACGTGCAGAATTCGCCGGTGAAAATCCTCCTCGCGGCGGTCAACGACAACACCCAATGGGATGTCCCTGCCCCCCGCGAAACCCTGCAAGCGGGCATCAAGCCCGATGACGGATTCTGGAGCAGCGTCACTGGGATTTTCGATGGCAAGAACACCTCGCCAGGCGCGCTGATTTCGCCTTTGCCGGCAGTCGACGACGGCAGCCTGGCCAAGCGCTTCGAACCGGTATCGCGAGTGTTTGCGGTGCAGAACGCCGAAGGCGCCGACAGCACGATCATGGATCGCTACCTCGCGGCCTTGCGCAAGCTCAAGGTGCGGATGAACAACATCCAGCGCTCCCAGGACGTTGGCAAGAGCAGCAAGCAGTTGATCAGCGAAACCCTCGAAGGGTTGCCAAGTGAAGTGACCAGCGTGCGCAACTATGTCGAGACCACCGTCGACACCAGCCAGGGCGGCCTTTCCGAATCGTTGCAGGGCCTGTTCAGCCTACCGATCCAGTTTGCCTGGGAAACCCTGCGCGACCCGGCCGGCCAACAGATTGCCAAGGCCTGGGCACAGCAGATTGCCAAGCCCTGGGAGCAGGTCATGGCGCACCGTTACCCGATTGCACCGGGCAGCCGCAATGAAGCTTCGGTCAAGGATCTGCAGCGTTTCGTCGACCCGGAATCCGGGCTGCTGCCGAACTTCAAGCGCAACGAAATCGGCAACCTGTCCGGTGGCGAAGGCCTGGGGATGAGCAGCAATAGCAAGGCAACGCCGCTGGTCAACCCGAACATGGTCAACAGCATCGACAAGGCCAGCTCGTTGGGCCAGGTGATCGCCAGCCTGTCGGACCGCGACAACGGCTTCGAGATCATGCTCGAGCCTTCCGCCAACCTGACCGACATCATCTTCACCCTCGATGGCCAGGTGCAGCACTATCGCAACGGCAAGACCAGCTGGAGCCGCTTCTCGTGGCCCGGCACGACCACCACGCCGGGCGCACGCCTGGATGTGGTGACCCTGACCGGCGAGCGCATCACGGTGTTCGACTACCCGGGCCGCTGGGGTCTGCTGCGCATGAACGACAGCGCACGGGTCAGCGATCTTGACGGTATCCAGCAACGCTTCAGCTGGAACACCAGCAGTGGCCCGGTCAGCCTCGCCGTGCGCAACTACGGCGGCGTCAAGCTGACCGACCTGGCCAACGTCAAGGCATTGAGCGCGCTCAACAGCAAAGAAGGTCAAGCGCTGTGAGCCGGCGAACCTTGAAGCAGGGTTGCGGCCTATGATCGGCTGCTTCGGCAAGGTGCCCGCGAGCCCGGACTTCGTCAGCCTGCAAGGTGCGGGCGACGACGTCTGCGAGTTCGACGGCTGGCTGCAAGGTGCACTGGCCGCCCTGCAGCATCGCGAAGACTGGCGCGAGCTGTTCGACGCACTGCCGCTGTGCTTTTTCAGCTATCGCGCACGCAGTGGCAACTGGTTGCTGGGCGGGCTGATCAGCTCGAGGGACTCGAGTGGGCGGCGCTATCCGTTCTTCATTTTCCAGACGCTCAAGGCCAGTGAAGCCGAGCCACTGGTCAATCCGTTCACCCTGGGCGAACTGTTCAGCGGGCAGATCAGGCCGTTGCTGCACATGGCCGTCCAGGGCGAAAGCACTTCGGTGCTGTTCGAACGCATCAAGGCCTTGCGCCCGTTGCAGGGGCAGGACTTCGAGTTGTTCCGCCGCGTGCATGACAAGTTCCTGGTGAACTTCAACCTGCGCGATATTGCCTTCGCGCTCCAGGGCACTTACCCGGAGTTCGTCATCAATGCCGTGCTGACGCGCCTTCAGGCACTCAAAAAGCATCTGGATCACGTAACGCCGATCGGCATCACCCTGCCCTTGCCGGCGGAAAGGGGTTTGAAAAATCCGACCGCCGATCTGTGGGTCACCTGGCTGACGCAAATGACAGCCGAACGCGCCGCGCCGCAGGTCAACCTGCTGGCGGACGATTTCATGCGTCCCCGGCTGATCTGTTTTGCCTCACGCAATACCAGCGAGGCCTACCGCCTGCTGACCGGCATCAATGAGCGCTCGCAGAGCTATGACGTGCTGGCGTCATTCGATGCCTTTGACGAGCACCACCCGAAACACGCTTTTCCCGAAATCGACCGCCCTCTGGGTGACGTTATCGACCGTTTTGTCGATGCCCTGGATTCGAAGTCCGTATGAACAAGATCAAGTATTACTTCTTGCGCTATCAGCCCTACATTCTCGGGGTGTGCTTTTTCCTCACGATCTTCGTGGTGTGGGGCATCGGCCGTGCGTTTGACTTCAGTTCGCTCAACAGCCTGTTGACCGGCATTGGCGTGTTCCTCGGCCTGTCCGCCGGTTATGTACTGCTGCTTTATCGGGGCGTGTCCCGGCATCACAACCTCGAAGGACTGTTGCGCGAGGATGCCGACCAGGCCGTGCTGAACGCGAGCCCGGCGGATCGCGAGGAAGTCAGCCTGTTGCGCGAGCGGCTGTTGCAGAGCATCGAACGCTTGCACAGCAACAAGCCACGGGGCAGCAATCCCAAGGATGCGCTGTACGCCCTGCCCTGGTACCTGGTGGTCGGTCAGCCCGCGGCAGGCAAGAGCACCATGCTCTATCAGTCGGGTCTCAATTTCCCCTATGCCGAGCGCGAAGGCGTGCGGGTCGCCGGTCTCGGTGGCACGCGCAATTGCGACTGGTTCTTCAGTTCCGAGGCCGTGCTGCTGGACACAGCCGGCCGCTACATGAACAACCAGGAAGAGGCCGGCAAATGGCGCGCATTCCTGCAACTGCTGCGCCAGCATCGCCAGCGCCGGCCACTCAACGGCCTGATCGTCACCGTCAGCATCCACGACATCCTGCAAACCTCGCTCGACGATCAGGAGCGCATCGCCAAGCGCCTGCGCGAACGCATCCAGGAAACCCATGCCCTGCTGGAAGTGCGCCTGCCGGTGTACCTGGTGTTCACCAAGTGCGACCTGGTGCCGGGTTTCGCGCCTTTCTATCGGCAACTGGACGAAACCGCCCGTGGCGAAGTCATGGGCAAGACCTTTTCCCACAAAGGCTATGAGCAGGCCGATTGGGGGCAGCGCTTTGGCGTTGCGATGGACGAGCTGGTCAGCTACTGGCAACAGGTGGCGAGCCAGCAGCTGGTCTCGCAAGACATCCAGATCACCCGTCAGGATTCGGCGGTGTATCGGTTCCCGCTGGAGCTGGCGGCCCTCAAGCCACGGCTGCAACTGTTCGTCGATGCCCTGTTGCGCGCCAACCCTTATCAAAGTGCCGAACTGCTGCGCGGCTTCTATTTCACCAGTGCCCTCGATGCCGACCAGCCGGAACTGGGCGGGCACGCACGCCAGGTGACAGAGCGATTCTCGCTGGAAGGTGACCGGGAGATCGCCAACGGCAACGCGCAACCGCGCCCGTTGTTCATCAACAGCCTGTTCCGCAAAGTGATCATTCCCGACCAGCACCTGGTGGCGCTGTACACCACCAACCACCGCGAGCGTCGGCGCCGGGCGGCCTGGATCGGCGGTGCCGCAGTGGTCGCGGTGCTGCTGTGCAGCTTGTTGGGCTGGTCGTATGTGAACAACAGGAACACCCTGCAGGGCATCTCGGCAGAACTGACTCAGGCGACGGCCGATGACCGCTCCGCCACCGGGCAATACACCGCTTGGCAAACCCTCGATCGCCTGCGCTTCTGGACCGCGGATTACTACGCGCGGCATCACGACCAAGGCGTACCGTTGCGCATGCGCCTCGGGCTTTATCAGGGCCACAAGGTAGAACCACTGGTGCGCAGCCGCTATTTCGACCGCCTGGAAAGCGTGATGCTCAAGCCCACGGCCGACAACCTGACCCGGTCGTTGTACTTGCTGACCACCCTCAAGGTCTATCAGCGCAATGCCAAGGACCTGATGCCGGTGACCGGCGTGGACAGCGTCGAACCCAAGGCCCTGCCGAACGACAACCGGGCGCAGTCCATCGCCGCGTTCGGCAAGGCGACGCTGGACACCTACGTCATGCTGTCGCGTGCCCAGCGGGAAAAGGCCGACCCTGCGTTCCTCAAGGCGAAAATCCCGGACTACTGGTACCCGGCGATTGCCCGCCAGGTCGGCAACGCCAGTGTCGCCGCCTCGGACTATGAGTTCGCCAGCCGCCAGATCAATTTCTACAGCGACCAGATTCACCAGCCGGACGTGCCGCGGATCCTCGACAACGCGTTCCTGATCTCCAGCTCGCGCAACTACATCAACAGCCTGCTGACCCAGTCGTTGCGCTCGATCGAAACCATCACGCTGGAGTCGGACACCCTGTTCGCTTTCGCCCGTGCGGACTTCCAGAGCCTGAAGACTGAAGGCCAAAGCCAGCTCAGCGCGATCGCCGGCAAGCTGCTCAGCACCCCCAACATCGGAAAAATCATCATCGCCGGCCACGCCGACCAACTCGGCGACCCGCAGGGCAACCTGCAGGTTTCGAAACAGCGGGCGCAAACCATCAAGACCTACCTGGTGGGCAAAGGCGTACCCGGCGAGCTGGTGGAAGCCGTCGGCGAAGGCAGCAACAAGCCCTTGGTCAAGTGCGACATGCAGCAACCAAGAGCGCAGCTGATCCACTGCCTGGAGCCTAACCGGCGGGTAGAAATCGAAGTGCGGGCACTCAACTGAGCATGCGCGCCCTGTGAAGAAATACCGGCATCCGGGTCATCTCGACGAGAGGCCCGGGCTGGCATAAGACACCTCTGTTGATCGTTTCAAAGAGGTTAGAACGAAGGGCTGGAACCTGCTCGCAGGTGACATCCCTTTAAATGAAGGTAAGGAGAAAATAGAAATGGCATTTGACGCATACATCCAGATCGAAGGTATTCCAGGTGAAGTGCTGGACGACAAACACAAGGATTGGATCGAAGTGCTGGGCTACGAGTATGGCGCCACCCAAGCGACCTCCGCGACGGCCAGCTCGTCGGGCGGTGCTTCGTCGGAACGTGTAGCGTTGAGCGACTTCCGCATCCGCAAAGCCGTGGACAAGGCTTCGGCCAAGCTGTTCGAACACTGCTGCAATGGCAAGCACATTGCCAAGATCCAGCTGAACGTGAACCGCGCCGGTGGCGACAAGGTCACCTACCTGACCATCAACCTGGAAGAAGTCGTGGTGTCGTCCGTGAAAGCGATCGCTGGCGGTAACCAGAACGGCGAAGACAAAGCGGTTGGCGATCTGCCGATCGAAGAAATCAGCTTCAACTTCGCTCGCATCAAGACCACCTACACCCAGCAGAGCCGTGCCGATGGCCAGGGCGGCGGCAACGTCACCGGTGGTTGGGATCGCACCGCGAACAAGGTTTTCGCATAACACCGTGGTAATGACGGGCCGCACACGCGGCTCGTTTTCAGCACTGCGCCTGCCAGGCGGGCGCGGTGTTCTTTTAGTCTGATCAGAGTTTCCCATGTCTGAATTTCTCAACGACCTTTCGCTGGCCGAACTGACCGCGCCCATCAATGAGGGGAGCGGCGAAGACCTGAGCTTTTCCACCTTGTTCGATCAGGTGAAAGAAGCACGGCGAGCAGACCCCGATTACCTGACCCAGGGTGACTGGCAAACCGATCTGAAGTCCTCCGACTGGGATCTGACCCTCACCCTGGCTGCCCAGGGCCTGGCTCGACAGAGCAAGGACCTGATGCTCGTCGCCTGGCTCAGCGAAGCCCTGGCGCACAAGTACCATTTCACCGGTATCACCTTCGGCCTGACCCTGGCCGAACGCCTGCTGGATAATTTCTGGGCCGGCCTCTTCCCTTCCCTCGAGGACGGCGTCGATGAACGCGCTGCCCGTCTGGCGTGGATGAAAACGACCCTGGCGGATGTCGTGGGCGGATTGCCCATCACCCAGGGCCAGCAGTACGGCCTGCTGCGTTACGACGAATCCCGGCACGTCGAAAACCTCGGTTTGCAGAACCCCCAGGCCATGCGCGCCGCCCTCGACGAAGGCAAGATCAACGCCGAGGTGTTCCAGCGTTCGGTGGTGCTGACCGACTCCGACCACCTGCGCCTCAAGGCCGGCGAAATTGCCGCCAGTCTCAATGCGTGCCAACAACTGCAGAGCACCGCCGACAGGCTGTTCGGTCATGACGCGCCAAGCTTCGCCGGGCTCCATGACGTGTTGTCCCGCGCCGGCCAACTGGCCGAGAAACTGCTCAAGGACCGCGGCATCGAACTGCACCCGGCCCCTGTCGCCCCCACCCCGACCGTCGCCGAAAGCGCCGGCGCACAACCTGCAGGTGCGGCAATGACCCAGACCCGGCAAGACACTCCCGTCACACCACTGCGCACCACGCCGCAGACCCGCGACGAGGCATTCACCCTGCTCGCGGGCATCGCGCAATTCTTCAAGCAGACCGAACCCCAGAGCCCCGTGCCCTACCTGATCGAACGCGCGATCAAATGGGGCAACATGCCGCTCGAGGGGTGGTTGAATGATGTGATCAAGGACAGCAATGTGGTGGACAACATTCGTGATGTGCTGGGGACCAAGGAAGCGAAGTCCTGATGAGCTATCAGCACAGACACTGAAAAACCTGTGGCGAGGGGGCTTGCCCCCGTTGGGCTGCGCAGCAGCCCCAAAAAAGAGACCGCCGCGCATCATCGTGAGCAATCCACTCACTCAAACGAACCGCACTTACTCAGGTGAATCAATCTGATCCAGTACCCGGTTCGCCGTAATCTCCGCCAACATCACACTGTTGGAAATCCCCAGCAGAGCATTGCGCGATCCACCGTCCAGATGATCCACCAACTGGTGGACCATCACATCCACCGAAGCCAACGTCTCCACCAGGTAAACCACCAAGGTTTCGGTATCGACCTGCGGGTCGACGGTAAACAAGGTACTGACCGTACGCGGCGTGGCTTTAATATCCGCGGTCGAGGGGAAGTGAAAATCGAGAGCGCGCTCGGCGGTTTCGTTGAGTTTGTTTGAATCGGGTTCGTAGGGGGGTGCCGGATCGGTGTCCGGCGGGTTGGGGGTGACCTTGAACATTGGCTCTATCCTCATAAGAGTGAGGCTACAACCCGTTCGCTGCTAAACGATATGGGAGGCAGCTGTGCGCAGGTTAGCAGACCGATGAGCCAAGAAATCGGCGCGCCGAAGCGCCCTGCGCACAACCACCATCAAGTGCAGGTAAGGGATACCTGTTTGATAGAGACATCATGCGTCTTGACATCAACGGGCTGCTAAACCCGATCACTGATGGGCAGTGATGCGAATCAAGTTACCGAGCGGACCCCAGGCGCACAAGCCGGCGGATTCTGGCGTAACCGTAGGCAACGGCGCAAGGTCTTGTAGCTTTCGGGGCGTAACCTACAACGCATTTAAACAAGAGTTCTTTGGCGATTTGATTGATCTGATGTGCACCTCTTATACGAAGTGAAATCCAGGTGCAGGCTAGTCGCGAGTTCACCGACGAAGAGCAGCTCGGTGCACTAATGACCTCAGGCGATGAGCTGTCCAGACGCGCACGGCAACTGGTAAAACTCATCGTGGGCCACATGATTCACATTGAATCCATCTACGCTCAAATTTACATATGTGCCGCCGAGCGATACATTCTGAAAAGCAATTCTCACTACGGCGTCGATTTGAATCAACGCGACGACAAGCAGCAAGTTAAATTTATGCCAGACGCTATATAAAATATACTAGCGTCCATTGAACATTCTCAATGTGCTCTCCAACGGTAGAAAAACAGCTGATAACATCTGAATACTACACGGACTGCAGCACCACAATTTTTATTGGCTCGCATGAATAATGAAGTACTTTGAAGCCTTTCAAGTTCTTTAGAACTCATCCTCTGAAAGCCCGTAAGTCGCAGTGTTGCCATTCGCCACTTTGTAGAGAGTAAGCGTGATAACACTGTACTGGGTCCCTTTGTATGTGGTGGATTCAGTTAGCTCCATAGATTCCGAGCGCGAAAGACCGCCGGAAGTCAGATCGCGATACCGTACATCAAAGTTGCCAGCAGTGAGATTTTTCATGGTAAAGCTACTGTGTGCAGGAATAAAAATCTGCCTTGCCGGCCGGGCTAGCTTACCTTCCAACGCAACGAGTTTCAGCAGAACGTCCGAGTTGTTCTGCCCATTGTCGATCGTCACCTCCGAGTGGCCAGTCTTGTGCGTTTGTGGTTCACCAACCAAGTACCCCGCGGTTTTAGGCCATGGCCGGCCATTTGGGGCCATCTTCGAACGCACATAGGCCGGTTTTTTTGCCACCACCTTCTGTGGGGTGTTGGTAGCCGACGCAGGCTGAACAACCATACCACCCGACACATTTGTGGAAGTTGCTAATGGGGCAGGTTGCGCGGAATACGGCATTGGCCCACGAGGCGGAGAATAGTGTGATTGGGGATAATTAATTATCGCGATGGCGATCACTCCAGCCGCCGCAGCAATCGCACCAAGATGGACAAAAAAACGACCGTGTATGGGGCCCCAGCTGTTTTTCAATCGATTGGCTTTGTTGTTGCTACCCAATTCGGCCATGAATGCTTCAAGGTTGCTGAGCAGACTGTCTCGCTCAGTTTCTTCCGCACTTTTACGGCTAGGTGTATTCGGCACTTTCCTGCAGTACTTTATCGCGTTTTCGGCGAGTGACTGTGCCAGGTCAGGGCGTCCAGTCGCATAGAAATAGTAAGCTTGGTAACCCAGCAATCTAGCATTTTCAAGCGGTGGATGCGTGCCACCGAACATGTTGCTCACCAATGCGTGCGCAGTGTAAAGCGGCCCCCATGGAAAGCCCCACCAACCAAGCAACCAACTGGTTGCTGATGCTTTCAGAGACTGTTTCTGAGCACACTCACTGCAGTACACACCAGCGATAGGTTTGCGAATTGTTGCCACAAGGAAGCTTTTTACAGATCGGAATACCACGACTCTTGGTTGAGCCGAAACTTTTGTGCAGAGAGAACAGACGATAGGGTCTGGCACTTGAGATGTCGCGGGATCAGTGCCAGCAGTTTGAGTACCCACGCTGTCATATTCGGTCCTGGAGACGGGGTTCGATAGCACCGCATAAGCTTCATTTAAGAATTGAAATTGCCGGGTGGTATCGTTTCCAGGGTTGCGATCAGGGTGTAGCTCCATGGCGCGCCTTCGATAGGCGGCCTTGATCTGATCATCCCCGGCGGTCGAGGTTAACCCCATGACTAGGTAATATCCCTTAGGATCATCTTTGTCGTGTCGCATTTAACGATCCTTGTCACGCCGGCGAGGTACCAGGCACATTGTTTTTATATTAGGAAAGGGTGTCATCCATCCCTCAGCCTCAACATTAGCCGCTGAAAGTACTCCATCGAACAATCACGAGAGATGGTGATTTCCTAGGGATACATCATAGTAGCCATATGCTACTTTTTTCGTCCATCGTAATTGCTCGTCGGCGGCATATCTTTGGCGGTTTGGGCATCCTTACTACCAGTACTGGTCGGTCGTCGTCCTAACGCCCACCTCCCTAAACTTTGCGCACCATTTCCATAGCAGCACACCTCCCAACCTCGCCGCCCCCAGCAAGTCGACGCCACCTCGCCGAGCAAGTGGCAAAGGACAGCTATAAAAATATTTGCGCCCTACTATCACTTAATCACCGCCAACAACCCGGTAATGGGCGTGTACTACCAGCACCACGTCGGTTTCCTTGACGCACAACCACCCGCAGTGAAAGGTCCGCTCCCCATTGAGTTGGCCAAGGGCGAAGCTGGTGTCATCAGTCCGGCGACTCGGTAAGCGAACTTTTACCTGCCATCCAGCCAGAAACTCCGTTCGGGGACTTGCGTCATCGGTATTATGGTATACCATCAGACGCACAGACACCCAAAACCTCTACGGAGCAGCTCATGAGTTTCGAAATCCGCAAGATCGTCAGCTATGTCGAAGAAACCTTTATTGAAGGCGGCAAAGCCACCGATAAGCCCGTGACCATGGTCGGTCTGGCCGTGGTGATGAAAAACCCCTGGCTGGGCAACGGTTTCGTCGAAGACCTGAAACCACAGATCCGCGCCAACTGCTCCGACCTCGGCGCACTGATGGTCGAGCGCCTGGTGGGCATCATTGGCGGCGCCGAGAAGATCGAGGCATACGGCAAGGCTGCGGTGGTCGGCGCTGACGGCGAAATCGAGCACGCTTCGGCGGTGATCCACACCCTGCGCTTCGGCAACCATTACCGCGAAGCGGTCAAGGCCAAGAGCTACCTGAGCTTCACCAACAAGCGCGGCGGCCCGGGCACTTCGATCCAGATCCCGATGATGCACAAGGACGACGAAGGCCTGCGTTCGCACTACATCACCCTGGAAATGCAGATCGAAGACGCACCGCGTGCCGACGAAATCGTCGTGGTCCTGGGTTGCGCCGACGGTGGCCGCCTGCACCCGCGCATCGGCAACCGCTACATCGACCTGGAAGAACTGGCTGCCGAAAAAGCCCAGTAACCGCCCAGCAAAACGACAACAAGAAGGCATTGCAGGAGCGCTCCATGATTCGGCTCACCGCTGAACTCACCCCGGCTGGCACCAGTTACCTGGCGACCGGCCAAGGCCAGCCCGTGGTCTTGATCCACGGCGTGGGCCTGAACAAAGAAATGTGGGGCGGCCAGATCGTCGGCCTGGCCACGAACTACCGCGTCATCGCCTACGACATGCTCGGCCATGGCGCCAGTCCGCGTCCGGAGAGCGGCACGCCGCTGCTCGGTTATGCCGACCAGTTGCTGGAGCTGCTCGACCACCTGCAATTGCCCAAGGCAACGGTGATCGGCTTTTCCATGGGCGGGCTGGTGGCGCGGGCGTTTGCCCTGCACTACCCGCAACGCCTGGAAGGCTTGGTGGTGCTCAACAGCGTGTTCAACCGTAGCGCCGAACAGCGCGCCGGGGTCATCGCCCGCACCAGCCAGGCCGCCGAACACGGGCCGGACGCCAATGCCGAAGCGGCGCTGTCGCGCTGGTTCAGCCGTGAATACCAGGCCGCGAACCCGGCGCAGATCGCCGCGATTCGCCAGACCCTGGCCGGCAATGACCCGCAGGGTTACCTGACCACTTACGAACTGTTCGCCACCCAGGATATGTACCGCGCCGATGACCTGGCCAGTATCCGGGTGCCGACGCTGATCGCCACCGGCGAACTGGACCCGGGCTCGACCCCGGAAATGGCCCGGCAGCTGGCCGAGCGCATTCCCGGCGCGACCGTTGCCGTGCTCGCCGAGCAACGGCATATGATGCCCGTAGAATCGCCGCGCCTGGTCAACCAGCTGTTGCTGGAGTTTCTGCAGGCCGCGCACTCCCAACAAAACCAGATCAAGGGGATCGTTGCATGACACTCGCACGCTTCCAGATGTGCATCGGCGGTGAATGGGTCGATGCCCTGTCCGGCAAGACCTTCGAAAGCCTCAACCCGGCGCTGGCCGAGCCTTGGGCCGAGCTGCCCGATGCCGACGAAGCCGATGTCGAGCGCGCCGTACAAGCCGCGCAAACCGCTTTCGACAGCCCGGCCTGGCGCGGACTGACCGCCACCGCTCGCGGCAAGTTGCTGCGACGTCTGGGCGACCTGATCGCCGAAAACAAGGAACAACTGGCGCAGCTGGAAAGCCGCGACAACGGCAAGCTGATCCGCGAAACCCGTGGCCAGGTCGGCTATCTGCCGGAGTTCTTCCATTACACCGCAGGCCTGGCGGACAAGCTCGAAGGCGGCACCCTGCCGCTGGACAAGCCGGACCTGTTTGCCTACACCGTGCACGAAGCCATGGGCGTGGTGGCCGCGATCATTCCGTGGAACAGCCCGCTGTACCTGACCGCGATCAAACTCGCCCCGGCGCTTGCGGCTGGCAACACCATCGTGATCAAGCCGTCGGAACACGCCTCGGCGACCATCCTCGAACTGGCGCGCCTGGCGCTGGAAGCCGGGATTCCGCCGGGGGTGGTCAACGTCGTCACCGGTTACGGCCCGAGTACTGGCGCGGCCCTCACCCGCCATCCGCTGATCCGCAAGATCGCCTTCACCGGCGGCGCGGCGACAGCGCGGCATGTGGTGCGCAGCAGTGCGGAGAACTTCGCCAAGCTGTCGCTGGAACTGGGCGGCAAATCGCCGAACATCATCTTCGCCGACGCCGACCTCGACAGCGCGATCAACGGCGCCATCGCCGGGATCTATGCCGCCTCCGGGCAGAGTTGCGTGTCCGGTTCGCGCTTGTTGGTGCAGGACGAGATCTACGATGAGTTCGTCGGCCGACTGGTGGAACGCGCCCAGCGCATCCGCATCGGCAACCCGCAGGACGACAGCAGCGAAATGGGCCCGATGGCCACCGCGCAGCAACTGGCCGTGGTCGAAGGTCTGGTCGCCGATGCCATCGCTGAAGGTGCGCGTTTGCGTCTGGGCGGCAAGCGTCCGACCAATCTGGGCGACGGCTGGTTCTACGAGCCGACGCTGTTCGAGTGCGACCGCAACTCGATGAAGATCATGCAGGAAGAAGTCTTTGGCCCGGTGGCTTCGGTCATCCGCTTCAAGGACGAAGCCGAAGCCCTGGCGATCGCCAACGACTCGCAGTTCGGCCTCGCCGCCGGCATCTGGACCCGCGACCTCGGCCGCGCCCATCGCCTTGCCCGGGACGTGCGTTCGGGGATCATCTGGGTCAACACCTATCGCGCGGTCTCGGCCATGGCGCCGATCGGCGGCTTCAAGAACAGCGGCTATGGACGCGAAAGCGGCATCGATTCGGTGCTGGCCTACACCGAGCTGAAAACGGTGTGGATCAACCTGTCCCAGGCACCGATGCCTGATCCCTTCGTGATGCGCTAGGAGTCCTGGAAAATGATCGAACCCGGCATTTACAAAGACGTGATGAGCTCGTTCCCGTCCGGGGTCACGGTGGTCACCACCCTCGACCCGGATGGCGGCATCGTCGGCATCACCGCCAGTGCCTTCAGTGCGCTGTCGATTGACCCGGCACTGGTGCTGTTCTGCCCCAACTACGGCTCCGACACCTACCCGGTGCTGCGCGACAGCAAGCAGTTCGCGATTCACCTGCTGTCCGCCGAGCAGACCGCCGAAGCCTATGCCTTCGCCGGTAAAGGCAAGGACAAGGCCAAGGGCATCGAGTGGCACTTGAGTGATCTGGGTAACCCGATCCTGGCCAAGGCCACGGCGATCATCGAGTGCGAACTGTGGCGCGAATACGACGGCGGTGATCACGCGATCATCGTCGGCGCGGTGAAGAACCTGATCCTGCCCGCGCAACCGGTGACGCCGATGATCTACCACAAAGGCAAGCTGGGACCGCTGCCTACCCTGGCCTGATGGATCTACACAATCCCCTCGTGGGAGCGGGCTTGCTCGCGAAGGCGGAGTGTCAGTTGACATCAATATTGACTGACCCACCGCTTTCGCGAGCAAGCCCGCTCCCACAGGGTCCACCACATTACTCAGGAGCCGGCATGAGCCCAGCAGCCTCGTTACTGTTCCGCCAGCAGGCCTACATCAATGGCCAATGGCTGGACGCGCCGGATGGCGCCTGTCAGGACATCTTCAACCCGGCCACTGGTGAACTCATCGGCCGCGTGCCGAACCTCGGCGCCGAGCACGCACGCCTGGCCATCGATGCCGCCAACAAGGCCTGGCCGGCCTGGCGCGCACTGACCGCCAAGGAGCGCAGCAATACCCTCAAGCGCTGGCATGCCCTGATGATGGAAAACGCCGACGCCCTGGCACAGATCCTCACCCTCGAACAAGGCAAGCCACTGGCCGAAGCCAAGGGCGAAATCCTCTACGCCGCGAGCTTCATCGAGTGGTTCGCCGAAGAGGCCAAGCGCATCTACGGCGACACCATTCCCAGCCACAAGGGCGATGCGCGCATCGTCGTCAGCAAGGAGCCGATTGGCGTCGTCGCGGCCATCACGCCGTGGAACTTCCCGGCGGCGATGATTACTCGCAAGGCCGGCCCGGCGCTGGCCGCCGGTTGCCCGTGCATCGTCAAACCGGCCCCGGAAACGCCGTTCTCGGCGCTGGCCATGGCGGCATTGGCGGAACAGGCCGGGATTCCCGCTGGCATCTTCAACGTGATCACGGGTGACGCCATCGCCATCGGCGCCGAGCTGACGTCCAGCCCGCAGGTGCGCAAACTGTCGTTCACCGGCTCCACCGCCATCGGCAAACTGCTGATGGCCCAGTGCGCACCGACCCTGAAAAAAGTCTCGCTGGAACTGGGCGGCAACGCGCCGTTCATTGTCTTCGACGATGCCGATCTGGAGCGTGCCATCGATGGCGCGCTGATCGCCAAATTCCGCAACGCCGGACAAACCTGCGTCTGCGTCAATCGCTTCCTGGTGCAGGACGGCATCCACGACGCCTTTGTCGCTCGACTGGCCGAACGGGTATCGCAGCTCAAGGTCGGCAGCGGTTTCGATGATGGCGTCACCCAAGGACCGCTGATCAACGAGCGCGCCGTGGCCAAGGTCGAAGACCACGTGCAAGACGCCCTCGCCCACGGCGCCCGGCTGCTGTGCGGCGGTGAACGCCATGCACTGGGCAACGGTTTCTTCCAGCCGACCGTGCTCACAGGCGTCACCACGCAGATGAAAGTCGCCCGGGATGAAACCTTCGGTCCGTTGGCAGCGGTGTTCCGCTTCGACAGCGAAGCCCAGGCCGTCGAGATGGCCAACGACACGGAGTTCGGCCTCGCCGCCTACTGCTACACCCGCGACCTGGGCCGCGCCTGGCGCATGAGCGAGGCGCTGGAGTACGGCATGGTCGGGATCAACGAAGGGTTGATTTCCACCGAAGTCGCGCCGTTTGGCGGGATCAAGTCCTCGGGGCTGGGCCGTGAAGGGTCGAAGTACGGCATCGAGGATTACCTTGAACTCAAATACACCTTGATGGGCGGCCTCTGAATCGCGGGTTCACCCTGTAGGAGCCGGCTTGCTGGCGAAGGCGTCTGCAAGTACGCC
Source organism: Pseudomonas sp. P5_109 (assembly GCF_034009455.1). NCBI lineage: Bacteria > Pseudomonadati > Pseudomonadota > Gammaproteobacteria > Pseudomonadales > Pseudomonadaceae > Pseudomonas > Pseudomonas sp. P5_109. The sequence goes on along the minus strand of NZ_CP125380.1, from coordinate 2,725,914 downwards.
ATCGCCAGCAAGCCGGCTCCTACAGATCGACGTCGAGATCCAAATCCCCCACGGGAGAGCAGCAAAATGAACAACGATAAATATGAAAAAGGCCTGAAGATCCGCACCCAGGTGCTGGGCGAAGCCTACGTCAACCGCTCCATCGAAAACGCCGACGACTTCACCCGGCCACTGCAAGAGATGGTCACCGAATATTGTTGGGGTCATGTCTGGGGTCGTGAGGGTTTGTCGCTCAAGGAGCGCAGCATGATCAACCTGGCGATGATCTCGGCCCTCAACCGCCCCCATGAACTCAAGCTGCATGTGCGCGGCGCCTTGCGTAACGGCCTGAGTCGTGAGCAAATACGCGAAATTCTGCTTCAAGTCGGCATATATTGCGGTGTTCCCGCTGCCGTGGACAGTTTCCGGCTCGCCCGAGAAGCCTTCGCCGAAGCCGATGCCGAGGCCTCCAGTTAACCCCTCGACTGTTTAAATGCCCGTCTGGCATGGACAGCCAACCTAAAGAGCGGACCCCATGAAACGCCTGCCACTCGACGACAGCTTCAAGGTCAATCGCAACCCCGTTACCCTGCGCGAAATCGTGCTGGATAAACTGCGAAGCGCCATCATGAACTTCCAGCTCCTGCCGGGAGACCGTCTGGTCGAACGCGATCTGTGCGATCGCCTGGGCGTCAGCCGTACTTCCGTGCGCGAAGCCTTGCGTCACCTGGAATCCGAAGGCCTGGTGGAATTCGCCGATGCCAAGGGCCCGCGTGTCGCGATCATCACCCTGGCCGATGCCGTGGACATCTACGAGCTGCGCTGCGTGCTCGAAGGGCTGATCGTGCAACTGTTCACCCTGCGCGCCAAGGCCAAGGACATCAAGGCCCTGGAAAAAGCCCTCGAAGAAAACCGCAAGGCGCTCAAAGACGGCGAGCTGCAACAGGTCATCGACTCGGTGCAGGGTTTCTACGACGTGCTGCTCGAAGGTTCGGGCAACCATGTCGCGGCCACTCAGTTGCGCCAGTTGCAGGCACGCATCAGCTACCTGCGCGCGACTTCGGTGTCCCAGGAAAACCGTCGCGGCGCCAGCAACCAGGAAATGGAACGCATGGTCGAGGCGATCAAGGGCGGTGATCCGCTGCTCGCCCACCAGGCGTGCGTCGACCACGTGCGTGCAGCCGCAGCCGTGGCCCTGGACTACCTCAAGCGCAAGCAGGAAGAAACCGGCGACATCCCGGCGATCACCCAGCCCATCGCGCTGAAAGAACCGCGCATAGGTCGCTGACATGTTCAGCCCGAGCTTTTGCCCCAAGTGCGGCAGCGCTGATCTCGGTCAGCGGGTGCCGCCGGGCGATACGCACGAGCGCCTGATGTGCCGCGGCTGCGGCTACATCCACTACGTCAATCCGAAGATCATTGCCGGCTGCATCATCGAGCAGGACGGCAAGTACCTGTTGTGCCAACGCGCCATCCCGCCCCGCACCGGCACCTGGACCCTGCCGGCGGGCTTCATGGAAAGCGGCGAGACCACCGAGCAGGCGGCCTTGCGCGAGGTCTGGGAAGAAAGCGGCGTGCGCGCGGAAATCGTCTCGCCCTATTCGATCTTCAGCGTGCCGCAGATCAGCGAGGTGTACATCATCTTTCGCGCCATCGCGCTGGAGATCACCGGGCAGTACGGCCCGGAAACCCTCGACTACAAGTTCTTCGCGCCTGAGGAGATTCCCTGGGACAGCATTTATTACCCGGCGATTCGGCAGATTCTTGAGCGTTATATCGAGGAGCGGCAGGCTGGGGTTTATGGCATTTACATGGGTAATGACGACAGCGGGAAGATTCACTTTATTCGTTGATCTGTTTTCTGTTGTTCGAATTTTGGTAACCGGCTCCCCTGTAGGAGCGAGCCTGCTCGCGAAGGTTTGTCGTTCGACGCTGGCTTTCGGGTGTACATATCCATTCCTGCGGTAACGGCCGCTTATGGTTCCGCTCTTACAGCGGGTCACTTTGAAAAGCCCAAAGTAACCAAAGGCTCTTGCCCCTTTCGTTCGGTGCCTCGCCTAGGCTCGGCATGCCCTCGCTCCGGTCCTGCTCCGTGGGCCCGCCGCCATCGGCCATCCATGGCCGGGGGCGGCTAACCCGGCATCCATGCCGGGTTGCCCACTGCGCAGAACCTCCACTCGGCCTCTCGATGGGGCAAGAAGATCAAAAGCCAAAGCGAGGCGGCCTGCCGGCCGGCCTGATCGTGAGGCTCTACACCCTCCCTGTAGGAGCTGGCTTGCCGGCGATGGCGCCACCCCAGCCAACCCTGCGGCACCTGACACACCGCCATCGCCGGCAAGCCGGGCTCCTACAGAGATTGAGTACATCTGAGAGGGATTGGTTGGCTTGCAGGCCGCCATCGCTAGCAAGCCAGCTCCTACAGTTTGATTTGCGTGTATCTGCGAGGGATTGGTTGGCTGGCAGGCCGTCATCGCTGGCAAGCCAGCTCCTACAGAAAAGCAAAAAGCAAAAAGCAAAAAGCAAAAAGCAAAAAGCAAAAAGCAAAAAGCAAAAGCGGCGTACACCCATGCTCTTCACCACTCATCAGGCCGAGCGTTAGCTCGCCTGCAGCTCTTGATCTTGATCCACCCGCCCCCTCGGGAGGCTGAGTGGAGGTGTTCATCCGGGGATGGGCGCGCAGCGCCGTTCGACGCAGTCGAACTCATCGCATGTAGGTGCCAGCGAAGCCAACCGGAGGGCGATGCCCCCGATGAATGCCGGAGCGAAGGAACCCCGAGCCTAAGCGAGGGGCCGGACGCCAGGGGCGAGACCTTTTGGTTACTTTTGGGGCGTTTGCCAAAAGTGACCCGCTGTAAGAGCGGAACCATAAGCCGCCGTTACCGCAGAAACGGATATGTACTCAGCCGTTTTTCAGAGCCCCACCACCCCCTCGACAATGATGACCTCAGCCAAAGCCACCCCCAAACGAAACCCCCGAGCCTCCTGATACAACGCCGACCGATAACAAGCCACCGCCTGATCATACGAATCAAACTCGATCACCACACTGCGCTGCGGCGTCGACCGACCTTCCATCGCCTCACTACGCCCACCCCGAGCCAGAACCCGACCGCCATACAACGCAAACGCCTGCGGCGCCCGCCGAGTGTATTGGCTGTATTGATCAGGTTCAGTGACATCCACATGAGCAATCCAGTACGCCTTCATAGTGACCTCCCGGTTAGTTTTGTATTATGGTATACCAGATTACCCATTCAACAAACACCGAGACTCCAGCATGGCCTTCAACAGCATCGAAGAAATCATCGAAGATTACCGCCTCGGCAAAATGGTCCTGCTGGTCGACGATGAAGACCGGGAAAACGAAGGCGACCTGTTGCTGGCCGCCGACTGCTGCACACCCGAGGCGATCAGCTTCATGGCCCGCGAAGCCCGCGGCCTGATCTGCCTGACCCTGACCGACGAACACTGCAAGCGCCTGGGCCTGGAACAGATGGTGCCAAGCAACGGCAGCGTGTTCAGCACCGCCTTCACCGTGTCCATCGAGGCCGCCGTCGGTGTCACCACCGGCATCTCCGCAGCAGACCGTGCCTGCACCGTGGCCGCTGCCGTCGCCGCCAACGCCGGTCCTGCCGACATCGTGCAACCGGGCCACATCTTCCCGTTGCGCGCCCGCGAAGGCGGCGTGCTGACCCGCGCCGGCCACACCGAAGCCGGCTGCGACCTGGCACGTTTGGCCGGCCATACGCCCGCCTCGGTGATCGTCGAAGTAATGAACGACGACGGCACCATGGCCCGCCGCCCGGACCTGGAAGTGTTCGCGCGCAGGCACGGGATCAGGATCGGCACCATCGCCGACCTGATCCACTATCGCCTGAGCACCGAACACACCATCGTGCGCATCGGTGAGCGTGACCTGCCGACCGTGCATGGCACCTTTCGTCTGATCACCTTTGAGGATCGCATCGAAGGCGGTGTCCACATGGCCATGGTCATGGGCGATCTGCGCCGCGAGCAACCGACGCTGGTGCGCGTGCATGTGATCGATCCATTGCGCGACCTGGTCGGGGCCGAGTACAGCGGGCCGAGCAACTGGACGCTGTGGGCCGCGTTGCAGCGTGTCGCCGCCGAAGGCCACGGCGTGGTGGTGGTGCTGGCCAACCACGAATCCTCGCAGGCCTTGCTCGAGCGTGTGCCGCAATTGACTCAACCACCACAGCAGTTCAGCCGTTCGCAGTCGCGGATTTATTCGGAAGTGGGCACCGGCGCGCAGATCTTGCAAAACCTCGGCGTCGGCAAGCTACGCCATCTGGGCCCGCCGCTGAAATATGCGGGCTTGACCGGGTATGACCTGGAGGTGGTGGAGAGCATTCCATTCACCGAATAACCCTCGGTTTGGCGCCATTCCCTGTGGGAGCGGGCTTGCTCGCGAAGAGGGAGTGTCAGTCGGCCCAAAGTTGTCTGACACACCGCCTTCGCGAGCAAGCCCGCTCCCACAGGGGAATGCGTCGACACTGAAAATTCCACTTTCGGCTGATAGCCGGTACGGCAAAGTGCTTGCACAAAGCTTGGAATACCATAATATGATATTCCATAGACCGGACAGTCAGCACTGACTCGATGGACCTACTGCTCCCGATAGGCGGGCACTCGAAAGCCCCGCTCATAAACACAACAATGAGGGCGTGAAAATGGTGTTGAACAAACGTGCGACCGCGGTTCTTTTTGCGGGACTGCTGAGTGTGACCAGCCAGGCATTGCTGGCGGCTGAAAGCGTCAACTTCGTGAGTTGGGGCGGCAGCACCCAGGATGCGCAGAAGCAGGCCTGGGCCGACCCGTTCAGCAAGGCCAGCGGCATCACTGTTGTGCAGGATGGCCCGACCGACTACGGCAAGCTCAAGGCCATGGTCGAGAGCGGCAACGTGCAGTGGGACGTGGTCGACGTCGAAGCCGACTTCGCCCTGCGCGCCGCCTCCGAAGGCTTGCTCGAACCCCTCGATTTCAAAGTCATTGACCGCGACAAGATCGACCCGCGCTTTGTCAGCGATCACGGCGTCGGCTCGTTCTTCTTCTCCTTCGTCCTCGGCTACAACGAAAGCAAGCTCGGCGCCAGCAAGCCTCAGGACTGGTCCGCGCTGTTCGACACCAAGACCTACCCCGGCAAACGCGCCCTCTACAAATGGCCAAGCCCTGGCGTCCTTGAACTGGCCTTGCTGGCCGATGGCGTGCCTGCCGACAAGCTCTACCCGTTGGACCTGGACCGTGCGTTCAAGAAACTCGACACCATCAAGAAGGACATAGTCTGGTGGGGCGGCGGCGCGCAGTCGCAGCAGCTGCTGGCCTCCGGTGAAGCGAGCATGGGCCAGTTCTGGAACGGGCGGATTCACGCCCTGCAGGAAGACGGCGCCCCGGTCGGCGTAAGCTGGAAGCAGAACCTGGTCATGGCCGACATCCTGGTCATTCCCAAGGGTTCGAAGAACAAGGACGCGGCGATGAAGTTCCTGGCCAACGCCAGCAGTGCCAAGGGCCAGGCCGATTTCTCCAACCTGACCGCCTACGCCCCGGTCAACGTCGACAGCGTGCAGCGCCTGGACTCGGTGCTGGCCCCTAACCTGCCGACCGCCTACGCAAAGGATCAAATCACTCTTGATTTCGCGTACTGGGCCAAGAACGGTCCGGCCATCGCGACACGGTGGAACGAATGGCTGGTCAAATGAAAATGACGGCAACCGCGTCTCGTCCCTCAACGGCCACCGGGAGCGCCATTGGCGCTGCCGGTGCGGCATCCGCCCTGTCTGTTGCAAAGCAACCCTCGCCGTCGCTGAAACAGCGTTGGCGTGGCGCCAGTAACCTGGTCCCGGCCCTGCTGTTTCTCGGCCTGTTCTTTCTCGCGCCGCTGATCGGCCTGTTGCTGCGCGGCGTGCTGGAACCGGTACCGGGGCTGGGCAACTACGAGCAACTGTTCGCCAACTCGGCCTACGCCCGGGTGTTGTTGAACACCTTCTCGGTGGCGGGACTGGTGACCCTGTTCAGCCTGCTGCTGGGCTTCCCGCTGGCCTGGGCGATCACCCTGGTGCCCCGTGGCTGGGGGCGCTGGATCCTCAGCATCGTGCTGTTGTCGATGTGGACCAGCCTGCTCGCCCGCACCTACTCCTGGCTGGTGTTGCTGCAAGCCTCGGGGGTGATCAACAAGGCGTTGATGGCCATGGGCATCATCGATCAGCCGCTGGAGATGGTGCACAACCTCACCGGCGTGGTGATCGGCATGAGCTACATCATGATCCCGTTCATCGTGCTGCCGTTGCAGGCGACCATGCAGGCCATCGACCCGATGATCCTGCAGGCCGGTTCCATCTGCGGCGCCAGCCCCTGGACCAACTTCTTCCGGGTGTTCCTGCCGCTGTGCCGGCCGGGGCTGTTCTCCGGCGGCCTGATGGTGTTCGTGATGTCCCTCGGTTACTACGTCACCCCGGCCCTGCTGGGCGGTGCGCAGAACATGATGCTGCCCGAGTTCATCATCCAGCAGGTGCAGTCGTTCCTCAACTGGGGCCTGGCCAGTGCCGGCGCCGCGTTGCTGATCGTGATCACGCTGGTGTTGTTCTACTTCTACCTGAAGCTCCAGCCGGAATCCCCGGTTGGCGCCAGCAACGCGAGGTAAGCCGTCATGCTCCTGACCCCCAATGCCATGAGCCGGCGCATGCGCTTCGGCCTGTATGCCACCACCGGGCTGATCGGTCTGTTCCTGCTGCTGCCGATCGTGTTCATCGTGCTGCTGTCGTTCGGTTCATCACAATGGCTGGTGTTCCCGCCGCCGGGCTGGACCCTGAAATGGTACGGCCAGTTCTTCTCCAACGCCGACTGGATGAACGCGGCGATGGCCAGCCTCAAGGTCGCGGTGCTGACTACGTTCTTCGCCGTCGCGTTGGGCCTGCCGACCGCGTTCGCCCTGGTGCGGGGTCGCTTCCCCGGCCGGGAAATGCTCTACGGCCTGTTCACCCTGCCGATGATCGTGCCGCTGGTGATCATCGCCGTGGCGGTGTACGCGCTGTTCCTGAAACTCGGCTACACCGGGACCATGTTCGCCTTCGTGGTCAGCCACGTGATCGTCGCGCTGCCGTTCACCATCATCTCGATCATCAACTCGCTGAAGCTGTTCGATCAGTCGATCGAGGACGCGGCGGTGATCTGCGGCGCCTCGCGCCTGCAAGCGGTGTTCAAGGTGACCTTCCCGGCGATCCGTCCGGGGATGGTGGCCGGCGCCCTCTTCGCCTTCCTCGTCTCCTGGGATGAAGTGGTGCTGAGCGTGATGATGGCCAGCCCGACCCTGCAAACCCTTCCCGTGAAAATGTGGACCACCCTGCGCCAGGACTTGACGCCCGTGATCGCCGTCGCTTCGACGCTGCTGATCGGCCTCTCGGTGTTGGTCATGGTCATCGCCGCTGCCCTGCGCCGGCGCAACGAAATCAGCGCTTGAGCGCCAGGAGTACGACATGACTGCAGTGATCAAAGATTCCGCGCAGCAAAATGACAAACCCCTGGTCAGCTTGCGCAACCTGAACAAGCACTACGGCGACTTTGCCGCCGTGGACAACATCTCGCTGGACATCAAGGACGGTGAGTTCCTCACCTTCCTCGGCTCCAGCGGCTCGGGCAAAAGCACCACGCTGTCGATGCTTGCCGGTTTCGAAACGCCGAGCAGCGGCGAGATCCTGGTCAACGGCCAGTCGCTGGTCAACGTGCCGCCGCACAAGCGCGACATCGGCATGGTGTTCCAGCGTTACTCGCTGTTCCCGCATCTGTCGGTGCGCGACAACATCGCCTTCCCGCTGGCCATCCGCAAACTCGCCACTGCCGAGCGCGAGCGCCGGGTCGATGCGATGCTCAAACTGGTGCAGCTCGAGCAATTTGCCCATCGCCGCCCTTCGCAATTGTCCGGTGGCCAGCAGCAACGGGTCGCCATTGCTCGGGCGCTGGTCTACGAGCCACGCATCCTGCTGATGGACGAACCCCTCGGTGCACTGGACAAGAAACTGCGCGAAGACTTGCAGGATGAACTGCGCCAGCTGCATCGGCGCCTGGGCATCACCATCGTCTACGTGACCCACGATCAGGAAGAGGCCATGCGCCTGTCCCAGCGCATCGCGATTTTCAGCCACGGCAAGATCGTTGGCCTCGGCAGCGGTTATGACCTGTACCAGAACCCGCCGAACGCCTTTGTTGCGTCGTTCCTTGGCAACTCGAACTTCCTCAAGCTCAAGGCCCAAGGTAATGCGGTGGCCACCTTCGAAGGTCAGGCGCTGTCGATCCGCCTCACTGCCGGCCTGCAAACCGATCAGGACGTGCTGTTGATGGTGCGTCCGGAAAAAGCCCTGGCCCTGAGCAATGAACAAGCCCTTGCCGAACCGCTGGCCGCCGGCTGGAACGAAGTCTCGGCCCAGGTCGTGGAAGTGTTGTTTCTCGGCGAAAGCCAGACCTGCAGCGTGGTCACCGCGGGCGGCACCTCGATGACGGTCAAGGCACTGTCCGCCGCCGGCATGCCCCTCAAGGCCGGAGACCCGGTACGAGTGCGCTGGGCCACCGCCGATGCCTGCGTCTACACCGAATGGGCCGAAAGCGACCTGAACAAGGCTGCCGGCGCTCACTGATCCATTGGCCTGCACGTGCGGGCCACTATCATGAGTCACCCCTCGGGCCACCACAACGTCGGGTTGTGGTGGCCTTTTTTCTGGTAATTTCACGGCTTTGGCGTTCACGTCATTTCGACCCGGACGCGGTCCCCTGTAGGAGCTGGCTTGCCAGCGATGGTCGTTAACGATAACGCGTACGAACCGGATAAACGCGGTGCACTTGAGTCCATCGCCAGCAAGCCGGCTCCTACAGTTTGGCGTTCACATTATTTCGACTCGGACGCGGGCCCTTGGAGCTGGCTTGCCAGCGATGGTCGTTAACGATAACGCTGTGATCCAGATAAACGCGGCGCCCTTGCGTCCATCGCCAGCAAGCCGGCTCCTACAGTTTGGCGTTCACGTCATTTCGACCAGGACGCGGGCCCTTGTAGGAGCTGGCTTGCCAGCGATGGTCGTTAACGATAACGCGTACGAACCGGATAAACGCGGTGCACTCGAGTCCATCGCCAGCAAGCCGGCTCCTACGGTTCGGCGTTCACGTCATTTCGACTCGGACGCGGTCCCTTGTAGGAGCTGGCTTGCCAGCGATGGTCGTTAACGATAACGCTGTGATCCGGATAAACGCGGTGCACTTGAGTCCATCGCCAGCAAGCCGGCTCCTACAGTTTGGCGTTCACGTCATTTCGACCCGGACGCGGGCCCTTGTAGGAGCTGGCTTGCCAGCGATGGTCGTTAACGATAACGCTATGATCCGGATAAACGCGGCGCACTGGAGTCCATCGCCAGCAAGCCGGCTCCTACAGTTTCGCGGGAATGAGTGGAGAACCTTTTTTCTGTCGTCTGTAAGATAAATTGGACAACGGATTCCTAAAACCCCGGTTTAATGCTAAATAGTGCTCAGTATTTTTAACACCCGACCCCTGTCGTGCCACACAGTGCAACGAGAATAACGATATGAAAGTCCATTTCGAGAAAAGTGAAGTGTTTGGGACCCTCCACCTGCAAGCGGCGGTGGCAGCATGATCGAAGTTACCGAAGTCTCCATCGCCGAGCTGCGCGCCGCGCTCGAATCCGGCCAGACCACCTCGGTCGAGCTGGTCCAGGCTTATCTCGCGCGGATCGACGCGTATGACGGCCCGCAAACGCCAACGGCGCTGAACGCGGTCGTGGTGCGCAACCCCGAGGCGCTCGCCGAGGCGCAGGCCTCCGACGCCCGTCGCGCCAAGGGCCAGGTGCTGGGGCCGTTGGACGGCATCCCGTACACCGCCAAGGACAGCTATCTGGTCAAGGGTCTCACCGCCGCTTCCGGCAGCCCGGCCTTCAAGGACCTGGTCGCCTATCGCGATGCATTCACCGTCGAACGCCTGCGCGCTGGCGGGGCGATCTGCCTGGGCAAGACCAACATGCCGCCGATGGCCAATGGCGGGATGCAGCGTGGCGTCTACGGCCGCGCCGAAAGCCCGTACAACGCTGACTACCTCACCGCGCCTTTCGCTTCCGGTTCGTCGAACGGTGCCGGCACGGCGACCGCGGCCAGTTTCTCGGCCTTCGGCCTGGCGGAAGAAACCTGGTCGAGCGGCCGCGGCCCGGCCTCGAACAACGGTTTGTGCGCCTACACGCCCTCGCGCGGGGTGATCTCGGTACGCGGCAACTGGCCCCTGACCCCGACCATGGACGTGGTCGTGCCGTTTGCCCGGACCATGGCCGACCTGCTCGAAGTGCTCGACGTGGTCGTGGCCGATGACCCGGACACCCGTGGCGACCTGTGGCGCCTGCAGCCCTGGGTGCCGATTCCGAAATCGTCCGAGATACGCCCGCAATCCTATGCCGCGCTGGCCGCGAACAGCGAAGCGCTCAAGGGCAAGAAATTCGGCATTCCGCGCATGTACATCAACGCCGACCCTGAAGCCGGAACGTCCGAAGCACCGGGCATCGGCGGGCCGACCGGCCAGCGCATCAACACCCGCCCTTCGGTGATCGGCCTCTGGGAACAGGCGCGCAGGGCCCTCGAAGCCGCGGGCGCCGAAGTGCTCGACGTGGATTTCCCGCTGGTCTCCAACTGCGAAGGCGATCGTCCTGGCGCGCCGACCGTGTTCAATCGCGGCATCGTCTCCAAGGAATTTCTACACCATGAACTGTGGGACCTGACCGCTTGGGCGTTCGATGATTTCCTGCAGGCCAACGGCGACCCGAAATTGAATCGCCTCGTCGATGTCGACGGCCCGCAGATCTTCCCTCACGACCCGGGCACCCTGCCTAACCGCGAGGGCGACCTGGCCGCCGGCATGGACGAATACGTGCGCATGGCCGAGCGCGGCATCACCCCGTGGGACCAGATCAGCACAGTGCCCGACGGCCTGCGCGGACTGGAAAAGACCCGCAAGATCGACCTGGAAGACTGGATGGATCGCCTGGGCCTCGACGCGGTGCTGTTCCCGACGGTCGCCGATGTGGGGCCGGCGAATGCCGATGTCGATCCGCAATCGGCGGACATCGCCTGGAGCAACGGCGTGTGGGTCGCCAACGGCAACCTCGCCATCCGCCACCTCGGCGTGCCGACGGTCACCGTGCCGATGGGCGTGATGCCGGACATCGGCATGCCGGTCGGCCTGACGTTTGCCGGTCGCGCCTATGACGACTCGAAGCTGCTGCACCTGGCGTCGGCGTTCGAGTCGACCGGCAGCAAACGCATGATCCCGCCGCGTACCCCGGCGCTGCGGTAAAAGATCGGGCTGTAGGAGCGAGCCTGCTCGCGATGGTCGTTAACGATAACGCGTGTCTACTGGATAAACTCGGCGCGTTTGAGTCCATCGCCAGCAAGCTGGCTCCTACAGCAGACTCCAGTCCCGAATCATCAAGGATCGACCTGGGCCATCAGTTCCGGAATCGATTCCGGCCGCTTGGCATAACGCTGCGCCAGCACCGCACAGACCATCAGTTGAATCTGGTGGAACAACATCAGCGGCAGGATCAGCAAGCCAATGGTGCTACCGGCAAACAACACCTGCGCCATCGGCACGCCGGTCGCCAGGCTTTTCTTCGAGCCGCAGAAGAGAATGGTGATGCGGTCTTCCTGATTGAAGCCGAACGCCTTGCCCAGTACGGTCGCGGCCACCAACACCAGCGCCAGGACGATGCAGCAGACCAGCACCAGCCCAACCAGATCCAGCAACGGAATCTGCTGCCACAGGCCCTCGATCACCGCCTCGCTGAACGCCCCGTAGACCACCAGCAAGATCGACCCCTGATCGACGAACTTCAACCAGCTCTTGTTGCGCGCCACCCAGTTGCCGATCCAGCGCCGCGCGATCTGTCCGGCAATGAACGGCAGCAGCAACTGCACGCTGATCTTGAGGATAGCGTCGAGAGTCGAACTACCTTCGCCGTGCACGTTGAGCAGCAGGGTCACCAGCAACGGCGTGAGAAAAATCCCGAACAGGCTGGACGCCGCCGCACTGCAGATCGCCGCCGGGATGTTGCCCCGCGCCAGCGAAGTGAAGGCAATCGCCGACTGCACCGTGGCGGGCAGCGCGCACAGGTAGAGCATGCCCATGTACAGGTCATTGCCAATCAGCGGCGACAGCAACGGTTTGAGCGCCAGGCCGAGCAGCGGAAACAGCACGAAGGTCAGGCTGAACACCAGCAGATGCAGGCGCCAGTGCCCGGCACCGGCAATGATCGACTCGCGGGAGAGTTTGGCGCCATGCAGGAAAAACAACAGCGCGATGGCGATGTTGGTCAGCCAGCCAAAACCGACCGCGACCTGGCCGCTGGCGGGGAGCAGGCTGGCAAGCGTCACCACGCCGATCAGGGTCAGGGTGAAGTTGTCGGGTAACAGACGGGGGCGAGTCATGGGTTTGATCATCCGGGGGTTGCCAGTACGTGCAAGCGACTCTAACGTGACTGGATATTACCGACTAACGCCGATGAGCCAGCTGATGCCGCCTAAAGGACATGACAAGAGTGTTCGACGCAGTATTCCCGGGCTGTCCAGCCTGCCACGACCACTCTATGGTCGTACCGAATCGCTGCCCAATCGCGCATTGACCCGGCGCCACAGCCACCCATGGGTGCAACTTTCCTATGCGATCCAGGGCGTGCTCGAAATCCAGACCGGCGTCGGGCGTTTCGTCGCTCCGCCGGAGCGTGCGGTGTGGATTCCGGCGGGCATGCCGCACCGGGTGTTCAGTTCACCGCGCACGGAAATGCGCAGCCTGTACATCGATTGCAGCGTCTCGATGTGGACGCCACCGGGCTGTCATGTGTTGGGGGTCAGCGATCTGTTGCGCGAGTTGATCCGTGCCTTCAGCCAGGTTCCGGTGGAATACGATCAGGACGGGCCGCACGGTCGGTTGGCCCAGGTGATTCTGGATCAGTTGGCTGAGGCGCCGCAGATCGACCTGATGCTGCCCCTGCCCCAGGACAGCCGGTTGCGGCAAATCGCGCAAAGCCTGGAGGCGCATCCGGAGCAACAAACCACGCTGAGCCACTGGAGCGACAGATTCGGCGTCACCGAGAAAACCCTCAGTCGCCTGTTCCTGCGCGACACCGGCCTGACGTTTCGCGCCTGGCGCCAGCGTTTGCGCCTGCTCGGCGCCCTGACGCCACTGGAACAGGGCGAGCGCGTGACCGACGTTGCGTTGGCCTGTGGCTACGACTCGACATCGGCGTTTATCGCCGCCTTCCGCCAGCAGTTCGGCGAAACACCGGGGGAGTTTTTTCGCTGAGCCCTGCACCGTACAACCTGTGGGAACGAGCCTATGTGGCGAGGGGGCTTGCCCCCGTTGGGTCGCGGAGCGGCCCCAAAACCAAACAATGGGGCCTGTCTGGAAAAACGCATTGGCAGATTTTACGACTGCTTCGCAGTCGAACGGGGGCAAGCCCCCTCGCCACAGAGGCTCGCTCCTACAGGGATAGGGGTTACTGATCGGACTTGATGCTGGTCCAGACCCGCGTGCGCACCCGCTCGAGCTTTTGCGGCAATGGCTGCACCACATACAGCGTCGCCAGCGCTTCGCTGGTCGGGGTCAGGTTCGGGTTGCCGGTGATGTCCTTGTTGATCAGCGTCAGCGAGTCTTTGTTGGCATTGGGGTAGCCGAGGAAGTCGCTGATCGGTGCGATGACTTTCGGGTCCAGCAGGTTGTTGAGGAATTCGTGGGCCTCGGTGACGTTCTTCGCGCTTTTCGGGATGGCGAAGGTGTCGAACCAGATCGGCGCGCCCTCTTTCGGCAGGCGCCAGTCGACGACCACACCATTGCCCGCCTCTTTGGCGCGGTTGCCGAATTGATAGAAGCTGCCGGAGTAACCGATGGCCACGCAGATATCGCCGTTGGCGATGTCGGTCATGTACTTGGCGGAGTTGAAGTAGGTGACGTAAGGGCGAACCTTGAGCATCAGCGCCTTGGCTTTTTCGTAGTCATCGGGGTTCTGGCTGTTCGGGTCCAGCCCCAGGTAATGCAGGGCCAGCGGCAGGATCTCCGACGGCGAGTCGAGCATGGCGACGCCACAGGCCTTGAGCTTTTCCATGTTCTCGGGCTTGAACACCAGGTCCCAACTGTCCACCGGCGCATTTTCGCCCAGCGCCGCCTTGACCTTGGCCGGGTTGAAGCCGATCAGCACGGTGCCGTACATGTAGGGCACGCCGTACTGGTTGCCCGGGTCGTTCTTGTCCAGCAGCTTGAGCAACGCCGGGTCCTGGTGCGACCAGTTCGGCAACTTGGACTTGTCGAGTTTCTGGAACACCCCCGCCTTGATCTGGGTTTCGATGAACTGGTTCGAGGGCACCACCAGGTCGTAGCCCGAGTTGCCGGTGAGCAGCTTGGCTTCCAGGGACTCGTTGGTGTCGAAGGTGTCCCAGGTCACCTTGATCCCGGTGTCCCTGGCAAAATCCTTGGGGACGGACGGCAGGATGTAGTCCGCCCAGTTGTACACCCGCAATTCCTGTTGTTCGGCGTGCACCGCGCTGGCCAGCAGCGACAGCCCGCAGGCGGTGACGCCCAGTTTGATCGTGTGCATGGATCATTTCCCCAAGTATGCCGTGAGTGCTCTGATTCTTGCTGACGGCGTGGCCGGTTCACAGCGTGGGTCAGGCCAAAAGGGGATCGAAAAGGCCAATATAACTGTCCGCTTTGATCGGCAATGAATCGACAGTTAGTCCAAACTGCCGATGCCTGCGCACCCCGTTTGCTGCTTATTACGCTTCACACCAATAACAAGATCGCGAGGCTTCGATGCGTGCTCCACTTCTGCTTGCCCTGCCTCTGCTCGGCCTGCTCAGTGCCTGTTCCGAACCCTATGACCCGCAACCGCTGACCAGCACCGGCAATGCCACGTCCCAGATCGGCAGTGCCGCCGTGGCGCAACCGTTGAGCGGCGCCGTGCCCGCCAACCCCTTCATGGCCAGCAACGGCAGCAGCTATATGCATTCCGATGGCTATAGCTCCGACACGCACCCCGGCCCAGGCCCGTTAGGCCGGGACATGCAAACGAGCAGCCGTGATGGCAGTCGCAAGCCCGGCGGCATGTGCCCGATTCACACCTTCGATCAGCAGGGGCGCCTGGTGGTGTTGTGCGCCAACCTGATGCAATTCGAACTGCAACTGCTCGAACCGCGTACCCTCAAGCTGTTGGCCCGCTACCCGCTGCCGCCGCGACCGTCGACCTTCCACGCGTTGATTACCCTGGACCCGGACAAGATCATGGCAGACACCTCCGGCGCCTATTTCTATATCGATGAACAGAATCGCGTGGTCATCGCCGACGCCGAGCAGCACATCCAGCGCGTGGTGCATCGTCAGGACGCTGCCGGTGCGTGGTCGTTCGAAAAGGTTGATGACTGGGACCTGAGCGACAAGGTCCCGCACGATTGCGTGCGCCCGACCTCGTGGTTTCCCAAGGGCGAATGCGACCCCATCACCGGGGTCATGCCCGATCACCAGGGCTTGATCTGGTGGATCACCCGGCGTGGCCGCATCGGCACACTGAACCCCGACACTGGCAAGGTCCAGGGCACCCAACTGGCCAACGAAGAAATCCAGAACGGCATGTCGGTGGCGGCCGACGGCGTCTATCTGGTGTCCGATCACGCCATGTACCGCTTCGCCGCCGATGCCGACGGCAAGCCCGTGCAAGGCTGGCGCGAAGTCTACGACCGTGGCACCGGGCGCAAGGTCGGTGCGATCAACCAGGGCAGCGGCACCACACCGACCCTGCTCGGCGAGCGCTACGTCACCATCACCGACAACAGCGACGGGCGCATCAACCTGCTGGTCTACCGTCGCGAGCAGGACTACGCCGGCAATCGCCTGATCTGCAAATTGCCCGTGTTCGACAACAACGCCTCGGCCACCGACAACTCGGCCATCGGCTGGGGTCGCTCGATCATCCTCGAGAACAACGCCGGCTACACCAGCGCCTTCGCGCAGAAGGACTGGCAGGCCGTGCACGGTGGTATCAGCCGCATCGACATCCGTGCCGACGAGTCGGGCTGCGACCGGGTCTGGGAATCGAAAGAACGCTCGCCTTCGGTGGTGCCGAAACTCTCGGTAGGCAACGGTCTGCTGTACTTCTACACCTTCGAGCCGCAGGCCGACGGCGAGAACGCCTGGTACCTGATGGCGCTGGATTTCGCCAGCGGCCAGACCCGGTTCAAGGCGTTGAGCGGGGTCGGCCAGGCATTCGACAACAACTGGTCGCCGATCACATTGGCGCCGGATGGCACGGCCTATGTCGGGACGTTTGGCGGGTTGGTTGCGCTGTGGGACAAGGGGGTGAATGCAAGCAGCGAACCTGCACGCCTGAGCGAGAAGTAGACAATCCGGATACCTGAATGAGCCGGCTCCCTGTGGCGAGGGAGCTTGCTCCCGCTCGGCTGCGCAGCAGTCGCAAATTCTACCGACGCGGTATACCCGACCGAATGCTGGGGGCCGCTGCGCGACCCAACGGGAGCAAGCTCCCTCGCCACAATCAACGCTCTGTTCTATCGCTTTGCTCGCCTACAGCAACGACAAGGTGTAGTTGATGATGAACCGGGTCTGATCCACATTGCGGCCCGCATCGGTATTGGACGTGGCATTACGCAAGGAGAAACCCACCCCCTTGAACGTCCCTGATTGCAGCACGTAGTCCAGCGTCATGTCGCGCTCCCACTCGGACTGGTCGCTGGCGTTCTGCGCCTTGATGTCCGTGCCCTTCAGATACACGATCGAGGCTTTCAGGCCCGGCACGCCCAGGGGCGCGAAGTCGTAGGTGTATTGCCCGAAGTTCGTCTGCTCGCCGGCCCGGGCAAAGTTCTGGATCATCTTGTCGGTGGGCAGGTAGACACTGCCGCCGCCCGCCCCCTTGTCCACCAGGCTGCCCTGGTTGGGCTGGACGAAGTTGCTGCCATCGCCCACCTGTTGATGCCCCAGCGTGACCGCGTGCCCTCCATGGGTGTAGGTGACCATCGCAGACCAGGTGCTGTTGTCGATTTCACCGTCGTTGTCGTCGGTGTAGCCCGATACCCGATAGCCTTGCGCGCGCCCGGAGGCCGAGCTGTTGGCACCGCTGGAGGTGGTGCGGAAATAGCGCAGGTCGGTGGTCAACGAGCTGGCGCTGTCGATGGGCAGGATGTGCGTCAGTCCGAGGAAGTTCTGGTTGTAGAAGTCTTCCAGTTGCGCGAAGTAATACTGGGTCTTGAGCGTTTTGGTGAGGTTGTAGTCGGCGCCAGCGTAGTAGAACTTGTTGCTGTCCTGGGTGCTGCCGGCGACCGAGAGTCCTGTGCGATCCGTCGAGGCGCGCCCTACCGCGTGTTCAAGCACGCCGCTGGTCAACGTCAGGCCATCTATGTCGTTCGAGGTGACCTGCGCGCCGGTAAACGATTGCGGCAACACACGGGCATCGTTGGCGAGCAGGATCGGCAACTTTGGCAGCAAGGTGCCGTAGCGAAACTCAGTCTTGGCAAGGCGCATCTTCGCCGTAGGGCCGAAGCTGCTCCAGGCGGCCGCCGCGCCGTCGCCGTCAGAAGGAATCATGCCACTACCGACGTGGCGCCCTGCTCCGCTGTCCAGCGTGATGCCGAGCAACGCCTGGGCATCGAGCCCGAACCCCACCGCGCCCTGGGTAAACCCCGACTCATAGCGCAATACGAAACCCTGGGCCGCCTCTTCGGTTTTCGAAGGGTCCGCCGCGCCGTCACGATTGTCGCTGTTGAAGTACAAGGTGCGCATCGAGAGGCTGGCCTTGCTGTCTTCGAGAAAACCATGGGCGGCGGAATCGGCGGCCTGTGCACACAGCGAACCGGTGGCCAACAGGACTGCGGTGGGAATGGCGCGTTTGAACATACGGTGCTCCTGGGTGTTTCTTATCGTTATTTGAAGGTTTCATCGCCAGTCAGGGCCCGATTGCCGCCCACGCAACTGCGCTCAACACGAACGCGCAAGCAGGCGCGCCCGATGAGTGACATGCGCATCACAAGTTCGAGGTAAGGGTTTACTGAATGGCTTGTGAAACTCTTAAAACATTTCGAGAGGCTATTATCAAATGCGGTGAAAGTAGTTTTCGTGGAGGGATAAGGCTTGTCGCACAGGGATATGGACGGTCACCGTTTTTGCATATCGGTGCGGCGGATTTTCACCATACTGACTTCATCGGCAGTGTTGCCTGGCTGCCCGTGAGTCCCTCAAGGAGCAATACCCATGAACGATCGGATAGAGCTGTTCGGCGCCAATACCGGCAACAGCCTGCGGGCCGCGATCGCCCTGGAAGAAGCCGGCATCGCCTACACCGCACGCAGGCTCGACCTGTATGCGCAGGAGCATCGCGGGCCGGACTACCTGGCGCTCAACCCAGCCGGGAAAGTCCCGACCCTGGTCGATCACGGGACCACGCCGGCACTGGTCATCAACCAGTCCAACGCGATCATCCAGTACGCCGACTCCATCGCGCCCGGAAAGCTGGCACCGGCGCAGCCCGGGCCTGAGCGCACCCGGGTGATTGACCGCTATTTCTTTTTTGTGACCGACGTCATCGCTCCCAGCCATGCCGCCTTTTTTCTGCATCAGGCGAGACAGGACAAGGCCGCGGCGATCATCGATCTGCGGGTGATCGAGCAATTGACCTATGCGGAAAGTTTTTTGACGGGCGAATTCATGGCCGGGGCGCAGTTCACCATGGCCGACATCTCCGCGTTCACCATCGCAAGGGCGTTCCGTGACCGGCTGGAGTGGAAGCTGCTTCCACAGCTCTCGCGCTGGTTCGACTGCGTCGAAGCCAGGCCGGCGGTGCAACGCGGCCTGAATGTGTTCAAGGATGCTTGAACTGCAATCCCGGGTAACACGCAATACCTGTAGGAGCCGGCTTGCCGGCGATGGATTCAAGTGCGCCGCGTTTATCCTGCTTACACGCGTTATCGTTGACGTCCATCGCTGGCAAGCCAGCTCCTACAAGGGACCGCGTGACCTACAAATCCTGTAGGAGCCGGCTTGCTGGCGATGGATTCAAGTGCGCCGCGTTTATCCTGCTTACACGCGTTATCGTTAACGACCATCGCTGGCAAGCCAGCTCCTACAAGGGACCGCGTGACCTACAAATCCTGTAGGAGCCGGCTTGCTGGCGATGGATCCAAGTGCGCCGCGTTTACCCTGCTTACACGCGTTATCGTTGACGTCCATCGCTGGCAAGCCAGCTCCTACAAGGGACCGCGTGACCTACAAATCCTGTAGGAGCCGGCTTGCCGGCGATGGATTCAAGTGCGCCGCGTTTATCCTGCTTTCACGCGTTATCGTTAACGACCATCGCTGGCAAGCCAGCTCCTACAAGGGACCGCGTGACCTACAAATCCTGTAGGAGGCTTGCCGGCGATGGATTCAAGTGCGCCGCGTTTATCCTGCTTACACGCGTTATCGTTGACGTCCATCGCTGGCAAGCCAGCTCCTACAAGGGACCGCGTGACCTACAAATCCTGTAGGAGCCGGCTTGCCGGCGATGGATTCAAGTGCGCCGCGTTTATCCTGCTTTCACGCGTTTTCGTTAACGACCATCGCTGGCAAGCCAGCTCCTACAAGGGACCGCGTGACCTACAAATCCTGTAGGAGCCGGCTTGCCGGCGATGGATTCAAGTGCGCCGCGTTTATCCTGCTTACACGCGTTATCGTTGACGTCCATCGCGAGCAGGCTCGCTCCTACAGGGGTCAATCGACGTAGCCGAACTTCACCGCATGGCTTTGCTGCGCCTGGTTGCGCGTGGCGAGGCAGTAATACAACGGGCATGTCACCACCAGCCCGACCAGCCACGACAGGTCCGCGCCGTCTACCAGATTGGCGTACGGCCCGACGTACAGTGAAGTATTGGCGAATGGCAGCTGCACGATGATGCCGATGAAGTAGGCAATGATCGCGTGCCAGTTGAAGCGCCCGTAGATGCCGCCGTCAGCGCGGAAGATCGAGGCGATGTCATAGCGGCGACGCTTGATCAGGTAGAAGTCGATCAGGTTGATCGAGGCCCACGGCACCAGCACCAGCAGCAGCGCCAGGATCAGGCCGATGAACTGCGAAATGAAATTCGTCGAAGCGCCCAGCGCCACCACGCAGCAGCCCGCCAGCACGATGCTCGACAACAGCACGCGCACCTTGATGCTCGGCGTCCACTGGCTGGCGAAGGTCTGGATCGAAGTGATGATCGACAGCACCGCGCCATACAGATTCAAGGCGTTGTGGCTGATGATATTGAGCAGGAACAACACCATGAGGATCGGCCCCAGCCAACCGGTGGACTGCTTGACCGCCGCCATCGCCTCGGTACCTTCCGGGGTTGCCAGTACCGCCACGGCACCGAAGGTGAACGACAGGATCGTGCCCAGTGTTGCCCCCAGGTAGGTGGCGAAGAACGGCCGGGTGATGCCGATGTCCGCCGGCAGGTAGCGCGAGTAGTCCGACACGTAAGGCGAGAAGCTGATCTGCCAGATGATCCCCAGCGACACCGTGGCCAGCCAGCCGGACAGGTTGAACGCACCGCGGGTGAAGAAGTCTGCCGGCAGGTCATGGGCGAAAATGTAGAGGAAACCGGCAAGCAACGCGCCGCCCATCACCCAGGTACCGATACGGTTGAGGGTATGGATGAAGCGGTAGCCGATCACCCCAATGGCGGTAGCGCTAAGGGCACCGATGAGGATGCTGGCCGGCACCGGGACCGATGGCGCAATGCCGACAATCGATTTACCCGCCAGCACGATGTTGGAGATGAAGAAGCCGATGTAGATCAACGCCGCGAAGAACACGATCAGCAGCGCGCCATAGCGGCCGAACTGGCCACGGCTCTGCACCATCTGCGGAATGCCCATGCACGGCCCCTGGGCCGACGCGAGGGCAATCACCACGCCGCCGACCATGTGCCCGAGCGCAATCGCCAGCAGGCCCCAGAACAGATTGAGGTGGAACACCTGGACCACCATGGCGCCGGTGACGATGGGCAGTGGCGCGATGTTGGTGCTGAACCACAGGGTGAAAAGATCGCGGGCCTTCCCGTGGCGCTCTGCGAGTGGAACGTAGTCGACCGTGTGGTTCTCGATCAACGGATCTTGCCGGGACATCTGGGACATGTGCATGAACTCGAGTTTGTCTGTTCTTATCTTTGTATGAAGCCAAACCGGGGGGACTCTCTGGCCGCCCCTCAGATGCGGACCATATTATGGTATTCCAAACTTTAAACAATACTGATCCGGTCTTTGAACAAGCATCTGAACCGGCATCCTGCCCGATTCACACCGGCGCTTGCTAGCTTAAAGCCCCGTATTCATTGACTTTCCGACGAGAGCCGTACGTTTATCGGTTCACCTAAAAAGACCTTGCATTCGATGTATTACGGTATACCATCAGACCTACAAACCTATAAAAACGCGTCACACCACCCGAGGACCGTCCAATGATCGATGCCGCCATCTACAAACAAGTCATGGGTTCGTTCCCGTCTGGAGTGACCGTGATCACCACCCTGGATGACGACGGGCAGATCGTCGGCCTGACCGCCAGCGCCTTCAGCTCGCTGTCGATGGACCCGGCCCTGGTACTGTTCTGTCCCAACTACAGCTCCGATTCCTACCCGGTGTTGATCAAGAACAAACGCTTTGCCATCCACGTGCTGTCCGGCGGCCAGCAAACCGAAGCCTATGCCTTCGCACGCAAAGGCAAGGACAAGGCCCAGGGGATCGAGTGGACGCTCAGCGAGTTGGGCAACCCGATTCTGGCCAACGCCACGGCGGTCATCGAATGTGAACTGTGGCGCGAATACGAAGGCGGCGACCACGCCATCATGGTTGGCGCCGTGAAAAACCTGATCGTGCCCCGCCAGACCAGCGGGCCACTGGTGTATTGCCACGGCAAGATGGGTGCCCTGCCCGTTCTGGCCTGATCCCTCTGAAATCACCGCGTACCCCTGTGGGAGCGGGCTTGCTCGCGAAAGCGAACTTCCAGGCGACATAGGTGTTGACTGACACTCCGTCTTCGCGAGCAAGCCCGCTCCCACATTGGTTAGCGTTAGCCGCGAAGAGAAGTCATTTGCGGAAATAATGTATTATGGTATACCAATATTCAACAGGCCCGCGATCGACAGGCCAACAACAACAGATCCGAGGTAAGCGTCATGAAGTTTTCCCTGTTCGTACACATGGAACGTTGGGACGAAAGCGTCAGCCACCGCCAGTTGTTCGAAGACTTGACCGAACTGACCCTGATGGCCGAAGCCGGTGGTTTCAGCACCGTTTGGATCGGCGAACACCACGCCATGGAATACACCATCTCGCCGAGCCCGATGCCGCTGCTGGCTTATCTGGCGGGCAAGACCACCACCATTCACCTGGGCGCCGGCACCATCATCGCGCCGTTCTGGCATCCACTGCGGGTGGCCGGTGAGTGTGCCTTGCTCGACGTGATCAGCAACGGGCGCATGGAAGTCGGTCTGGCCCGTGGCGCCTACCAGGTCGAGTTCGACCGCATGGCCGGCGGCATGCCTGCCTCCTCCGGCGGCCAGGCGCTGCGGGAAATGGTCCCGGTGGTGCGCGCGCTGTGGAACGGCGACTACGCCCATGACGGCGACATCTGGAAATTCCCGACCTCCACCAGCGTACCCAAGCCGATCCAGCAACCGAACCCGCCGATGTGGATCGCCGCCCGCGACCCGGATTCGCACAACTTCGCCGTGGCCAACGGTTGCAATGTCATGGTCACGCCACTGATGAAAGGCGACGAAGAAGTCCTCGACCTGAAGAACAAGTTCCAGGCCGCGCTGGACAACAATCCTGGCGTGCCGCGCCCGCAACTGATGGTGCTGCGTCACACCCACGTGCACACCGCCGACGATCCGCAGGGCTGGGAAGTCGGGGCCAAGGCGATCTCGAAGTTCTACCGCACCTTCGATGCCTGGTTCGGCAACAAGACCACCCCGGTCAACGGCTTCCTCGCGCCAAGCCCGGAAGAGAAATTCGCCGGGCGCCCAGAGTTCGAACTGGAGAGCCTGCACAGGACCGCCATGATCGGCACCCCGGAAGAAATCATTCCGCGCATCAAGTACTACCAGGAACTGGGGGTCGACGAATTCAGCTTCTGGTGCGATAACAGCCTGCCCCACGCGGAAAAGAAAAAATCCCTGGAGCTGTTCATCAAGCATGTGGTGCCAGCGTTCCGGTAGGCATTTGTCCCCTGTAGGAGCGAGCTCGCTCGCGATGGACGCCAACGATAACGCGCGCCTTCTGAATGACCGAGTTGTCCAGAGTTTTTCGCGAGCAGGCTCGCTCCTACAGGTATGCATTTGTCCTGTGGGAGCAGGCGTTCCCACAAGGGTCGATTCCAATGCGTACTGGTCGTCTCCCATCGCTCACCCTTCCTTCCGGCGCCGCGCGGGCTTACCTGCGCGGTGAATCGTGCGCCTCACACCTGCATTTCAAGCGCCTGCGCGCCAGCGTTGCGGCCAAGCAGAACGGCTTCTGGCAAATAGTTCACTGAGCCCACCCGAACAGCCAATCACGCATCCCGCGTCTCGCCATGGCCTGGCGCGTACGGTGCATCGTGTTTCGCCTTTGATCAGGTTTGCCCAATGAACAATAACAACGCGCTGTTGATCATCGACATGCAGCAGGAGGACGGTTTTGTCCTCGACAACCTCGACACCGTAGTCGCCAATACCGCCGCCCTGCTCGATACCGCCCGCCATCAGCGGATGCCTGTCATCTATACCCGCCACATCAATCAGGCCGACGGCAGTGACCTGCCCCCCGGCGAACCCCTGGCAACCGACGGTGGCCCCGGCAGCTACCGCGCCGGCACCCGGCAAGTGGAAATCATCGAGTCGCTGACGCCGCAGCCCGGTGAATGGGTCATCGACAAGGGGCGTTACAGTGCCTTTCACCGCACCGACCTCGAGGCCCGGCTCAAGGCACTGGAGGTCGACACGCTGATCGTCTGCGGCGTGCTGACCGATGTCTGCGTGCTCACCAGTGTGTTCGATGCCTTCGCCCTCGGTTATCGCGTGCGCCTGGTCAGCGATGCCTGCACCACGACCACCGAGGCCGGGCATTACTCGGCCCTGTTGATCATGGCCAACTGGGTCTATTCGCTGGAAATCCTCACCACGACCGAATGCCAGCGCGCCCTGCAACAAGTCGATTACGTCAGCCTGATCCCCAGGCAGCCGGACCTGTTCGCCCACCAGCCCCACGAGCTGCCAGGCACCATCGCCCGCCTGCAATCCCATCTCGTCCGGACTCAGGAGTGATCGCCATGCAAGTCGAAAAACGAAGCATCGATTTCATCCCCGAGACCGAACGCCATGGCAAACCGGGTTCGCTGTTCTATATCTGGTTCGGCGCCAACATGAACATCACCACCATCGCCTCCGGCGTCTTGCCGGTGGTGATGGGGCTCAACCTGTACTGGAGTGCGCTGGCGATCATCATCGGCTCGCTGCTGGGGGCGATTTTCATGGCCTCCCACTCGGCCCAGGGACCGAAGCTGGGCATTCCGCAAATGATCCAGAGCCGGGCGCAATTCGGCGTGTGGGGGGCGGTGTTGCCGCTGCTGTTCGTGATGCTGATTTACCTGGGCTTCTTCGTCAGCAACACCTTGCTCGCGGCCCAGGCACTGGAGTCGGTCAGCCCGCTGCCGATGTCCGGCAATATCTACCTGATCGGCGCGTTGTGCTTCGTCGTCGCACTCTATGGCTATCGGTTGATTCACCGCTTGCAGAAGCTGTTGTCGATCCTGTCGCTGCTGGTGTTCGTGGCCGCCACGGCGCTCGCCTTGCAGTTGCCGATCCCGACCGAACAATGGCTGCCGACCGGCTTCTCGCTGTCGAAGTTCCTGGTGGCGGTGAGCATCGCCGTGACCTGGCAGTTGTCCTACGCGCCTTACGTCGCCGACTACTCGCGCTACCTGCCGAGCAACACCCCGACTGCGCAGGTGTTCTGGTACAGCTACGCCGGCACGGTCAGCGGTGGTGCGTGGATGATGATTCTCGGGGCGATCCTGAGCGTCGGCATCGGCGACTTTTCCAGCAACGTCGGCGGGCATGTCGCCGGCTTGTTCGGCACTGGCGCGGTGCTGCTGTTCGCCTTCATCGTCTACGGCCAAGTGTCGATCAACGTGTTCAACCTGTACGGCGCGTTCATGTCGACCATCACCGTGATCGAGCCTTTCGCCCGACTCAAGGTGACGCCACGGGTACGCGGCGTGTTCATGCTGCTGATCAGCCTGGTGGCCACGGCCCTGTGTACCATCAGTCAGGACGACTTCATCAACTTCTTCCTCAACTTCATCTTCTTCATGAGCTATTTCCTGATCCCGTGGACGGCGATCAATCTGGTCGACTACTACTGCCTGCGCAAAGGCCAGTACCGGATTGACGACATCTTCGACCTGAACGGCATCTACGGGCGCATCAACTGGATCGCCTGCGGCAGTTTCGTGCTGGCGATTGCCCTGGAGATTCCGTTCATGAACACCACGCTGTACGTCGGCCCGGTGGCCACGGCGCTGGACGGGGTGGATCTGGCGTGGATCGTCGGGTTGCTGGTGCCGGCGTTGAGTTATTACTGGTTGATGAAGCGCCGCACACACCCTGTGGCGAGGGAGCTTGCTCCCGCTGGGTCGCGAAGCGAACCAATTGACGCATTGCGGCCTGTCATGAAGAGCTTGTATACCGATTTTTAGGGCTGCTACGCAGCCCAGCGGGAGCAAGCTCCCTCGCCACAAAGGCAATCAACAAAAATCGGGCAAAAAAAATCCCAGGCAGCTGATGGACGCCTGGGATTTAAAAATGCATAAACCGTGGTGGTGAACGCGGCGCGGATATTACGGAATATTTCACCCTGTAACAAGATATTTTTATTCACTATCCAGTTACTAATCGCTCTAAGCCCTTATATATCCACATATTTTCCAAGGGAAACTAGAGGAACCAGCGATACTCCCGCGCGCTGATATCATGCAAAAATGCCAGATGATCCTGACGCTTGTTTTCGCAGTAGACGTCCACAAACTCCGCCCCCAAGCCTTCGCGCAGCGAAGCATGACTTTGCATGGACTGCACGGCTTCAAGCATTTCCAACGGAAAATCGATGCCACTGCCGCGGTCTTCGTTGAGCGGTGCAATCGGCTCGCGCTCCCCTTCCAGGCCTTGCTCCAACCCCACCAGAATTGCCGCCAACGCCAGATACGGGTTGGCATCGGCGCCCGCCAGGCGATGTTCGATGCGCAGGTTCTTGACGTCCGACTCCGGAATACGCAAGCACGCATCGCGATCCTCGAAACCCCAACTGGCGCGGGACGCGACGTTCACGGTGCCGCTCAAGCGGCGCATGGCGTTGTGGTTCGGGGCAAAAATCGGCATGCAGTGCGGCAATACATCCAGGCAACCGGCCACCGCATGACGCAGCGCCCGTTGGCCGTTCGCCGCCAACAGGTTATTGCCGGCCTGGTCATACAGGCTGACATGCACGTGCATGCCGCTGCCGGGGTGCTGCAGGTAGGGTTTGGCCATGAAGCTGGCGCGGTAGTTGTGCTTGAGCGCCACGCCCCGGGTGCTGCGGCAGAACAGGGCGGCCCAGTCGGCGGCGCGCAGGCCGTCATCGCAATGGCCGAAGTTGATTTCGAACTGGCCCGGGCCGAGCTCGGCGGTGATCACCGTGGCATCGACGCCTTGCTCACGCGCGGTCTCGACCATTTCATCGAGCACCGGGGCGAATCGCGACAAGCGCTCGATGTGCATGTTCGGCTGATCATCGGCATCGCCGCTCAGCTCGTCACGGGGAAATTGCGGCAAGCCGTCCTTCAGGCGGCTGTCGAACAGGTAGAACTCCAGCTCGAAGGCCACCACCGGGAAAATGCCTTTACGATGCAGCCGGTTCAACACCCGCGCCAACACTTCGCGTGGTTCGAACTCGATAGGTTTTTCCGTGCCGTCGGAGGTGATCAGCATCTGGCCCAAGGGCTGCTTTTCCCAGCTCACCAACTTCAAGGTGCCAGGCACCAAGCGGCGCAACGCATCCGGGTCACCGTCGTTGAAGCAGTAATCACCGATCTTGAACAGCCCGCCCTGAGTGCCGAGTAGCACGCAGTTCTGCGGCAGCTTCAGGGCACTGCCGGCGGCGACTTTTTCCAGCATCTCGATCGGGTAGCGCTTGCCGTAGAAATGCCCCGGAATGTCCAGGGAGATCAGGTCGACGTAACGCACTTCGGGGTTGCAGTGGCGGAAGTTGCGAACCTCGGCCAGCAGTTCAGAGCACACAGCATCCATCGTTTTGTTCCTTGTTGTTATCAGGTGTAAACCCAAAGCACGCGGGTCGGTTGGTCGGACAGGTTGCCGTAGCGGCAGTGCGCATGGCTGGCCAGTTGAAAGCTGTCGCCGGGATGCAGGATCACCGGTTCGTTGTCGTCGAGCCACAGGGTCAGCTCGCCTTCGAGGACGTAACCGCCCTGCTCCGAGCTGTCCTTCATGTGCCGGTCACCACTGCTGGCGCCGGGCTCCAGCTGGCTTTCGAGCATCGAGAACGAGGCGCGCATTTTTGGCGAGACGAGGATGTCGGTGATGCCGTCGGCGTAGTACAGCGTGCGGCGCTCGTCCGGGCGGGTGACCCAGGGCAAGGCCATGGGTTTGGGCAGGCTGTAGAAATAGGTGGTCGGCACGCCCAGGGTTTCGCTGATGGCGGTCAGGTCCGCCACCGTCGGGCGCGACAGACCGCGCTCGACCTGGGACAGAAAACCGACCGAGCGACCGATTTTGTCCGCCAAGTCCTTCAGGGTGTACTTCTTGTGCTTGCGCAGGTCCTGGATCAGGATTGCCAGCGCCGAGATTTCTTCTTGCATGTCCATCTAGAGGCTTCCAGAAAGTGTCGCTTCAAATGCTGTCGCGCAGTCGATACCAGGCCTTGCCGATGGCTTCCAGCGGCGCGGCCAGGTATTTGCCGCCGGGAAAACTGCCGTTGTTCAGGTCCTGGTACAGGGACAATTCGTCGGGCTGACCGAGTACCGCGTCAGATACCGCCCGCGCCGCGGCCAGTGTCGGCAGCACACCATGCCCGGAATAACCCTGCATCCAGTACAGATCACCTCGCCGGCCGATATCCGGGGTGCGCTTGAGGGTCAGGTCGATGTGTCCGCCCCAGGCAAACTCCAGCTCGACGCCGGTGAGCTGCGGGAACACACGTTCGAGGAACGGTCGGGTCGCCGCCGCGATGTCCTTGGGCATCCCGCCCAGGTAAGTGCAACCGCCGCCGAACAGCAGGCGGTTATCCGGGGTGCGACGGAAATAATCGAGCACGAACTGGTTGTCGGTCACGCACACGTTGCTCGGCAGCAGCGCCGTGGCCTGGTCCTTGGTGAGCGGCGCGGTCGCCACCTGATAAGTCCCGACCGGCAACACGCAACTGGCCAGTTGCGGGTCGAGCCGATCGAGGTAAGCGTTGCACGCCAGCACCAGCACATCGGCGCGAATACGACCGCGCTCGGTCGTCACCACAAAACCTTCGCCCTCCTCGCCATAGCTCAGCGCCTTGCTTTGTTCATGAATGCGGCCACCGGCCCGCTCGATCGCATCGGCGAGACCCAGGGCCAGTTTCAGCGGATTCAAATGCCCGCCCTCGGGATCGAACAGGCCGGCCTGATAACGCTCGCTGGCCACCCACTGGGGCAAATCGCTGCGCTCGATAAATTGCAGTTTGTCGTGGCCCCACTTGTGGCTGGCCTCGTGTTGCCACTCAGTCAGCAGGCCTACCCGACGCGGAATCACCGAGGTCCACAGGTGACCCGCGCGGTAGTCGCAATCGAACTCATGCCGGCCGGGCAAGTCACGCAACTCGCGCGCGGCCCAGCGCATGCCGTCCCACAATCGCCGCGCCCGCTCGTAACCCAGCGCCGCTTCCAGCGGTGGCATGTCGCACGACCAGCCGAGAATCGCCTGCCCGCCATTACGCCCGGACGCGGCCCAGGCCACCCGGCTGGCTTCGAGCAGGGTCACGCGCTTGCCGGCCAGCGCCAGGCGCAAAGCCGTGTGCAGTCCACTGAAACCGGCCCCGATGATCAGCACTTCGGTGTCTGACTCGCCTTCCAGAGCGGCTCGATGGACCAGGCGATCGGCGCAGGAATGGGCGTAGTAACTGGCGACATGCTGAGTGGATTGCTGAAACATACGGCCTCATGAAATTTTCTATTTATAATTTCATGAAAAAATACACTTTAAATTTCACACAGGCAACAAGGCGTAAAAAATCCCGCTCAGGCGAACCCGAGCGGGATTTTTTGTTCAGACGCGATGTTCGATGCTATCAAGCCACCGGAATCATCGGATCCGCCGACGCCAGTGCAGCGACACGGTCTGCCGCTGGCGGGTAGATCCACTGGGTGTTGATCTGAGTCTTCAATGCCTTGGCCTCATGCTTGACCAGCTTGACCTGACGATCCCAACCCTCGGTGTACACCGCGCCCCAGGCGCCCAGATCAAGGCAGGTCACGTACTTCGGCTGGCTGTACGGCGTCGGGTCCACACCGAGAATCTGTGCGGCGACGTTGTTGCCGGCATGGCGACCCAGTGAAATGGCGTGCTGGCAGGTCATCAAGGCGTAGTTGCCGATCTCGTCACTGGCGGCATAGGCGACGTCGCCGGTGGCGAAGATATCGTCCTGGCCGATGACTTTCAGGTGTGCGTCGACATGCAGGCGGCCCAGGTGATCGCGCTCGGCCGGAATCTGCTCGGTCAGGGAGCTGGCGCGAACGCCGGTGGTCCAGACCACGGTTTTGGCATCGATACGTGCTCCGTCGGACAGGGTGACGCCGTCGGCATCGACCGACACCACCGAGGCTTTCAAGTGCCATTTCACCCCGGTGGCCACGCTGGCCTCGACGATCGATTCGGCAATTTCCTCACCCATCGAGCCGCCCACTTTATCGCCACGGTCAACGATGATCACATTGATGTCGGCACGGTCGCCGAGGATGGCCCGCAGGCGGGTGGGCATTTCAGTCGCCGTTTCGATCCCGGTGAAACCGCCACCGGCCACCACCACCGTGTTGCGCGCCTTGCTGTCGGGCTGGCTGGCCAGCGCCTTGAGGTGGTTTTCCAGGCGCACGGCCTGTTCGATCTGATCGACATCGAAGGCATGTTCGGCCACGCCCGGCGTGTTCGGCGACGCCAGGCGGCTGCCGGTGGCCAGAACGAGTTTGTCGTAGCTGCAGACTTGTTGGGCACCGGCGGCATCGACGTAGCCGACCTGTTTTTGTCCGACGTTGATGGTCTGCGCCGCCCCCTTGATGAACTTGACCCCTACCGCCTCAAACAGATCACCAATCGGCGCGGCCAGTTGATGGGCATTCGGTTCGTAGAAGCGCGGACGCACACGCAGCTCGGCCTGAGGCGCCAGCACGGTCACTTCCACGTCATTGTGAGCGTGAATGTCGAACAGGCGCGTGGCACTCAAAGCGGTCCACATGCCACCGAAACCTGCGCCGATCACGAGAATGTGCTGTTTCATTTTTAACTCCAGGGGATAAACAAGTGTTGTGAGTCACGCTCATCGGGAGCAGGCATAGGGTCGGTGCCTTTCGAAAACCGCCGACCTGTGCCGCTCGAACAACTACGACTTTATTGATCCTAGTTAAATCCTGCAACAGGTTTTTTTTGATGACGGCCATCGAACGCGTCGATGCCTCGCCAGAAAAGCCTCAAGAACGCGCATGACAAGGGCTTTTCAAGCTGGAAAAGAAAATTTAGGGCGCGACGATTCGTTGCCCGACTTGCTTTCGGCTGCTAGAATTGGCGACTAATCAAGTCGGAGATCTGTATGTCTCTTTACAGCGCGGGTGTCGAGTACGGCATCCACTGCCTGCTTTTTCTCGTAGGCAATGGCGGCGACTCGCGCGAAGCGAGCGTGCGCGACCTGGCCGAACTGCAAGGCGTTCCCCTGGACTATCTGGCGAAGATCTTCACCAAACTGGCCAAAGGCAAACTGGTGGTCGCCACCGAAGGCATGCGCGGCGGCTTCAAGCTGGCCCGGCCCGCGGACGAAATCACCCTGCTCGACATCGTCAACGCCATCGACGGCCGCAAGTCGATCTTCGATTGCCGGGAAATCCGTGGCCGTTGCGCGGTGTTCGACGGTTCCCCACCGGATTGGGCACTGGACGGCCCGTGCGCGGTGCATGGCGCGATGATGGTTGCGCAAAAACGCATGGAAGAAGCCCTCGCCCAGCAAACCATCCTCGACATCGCCAGGAAGTTCGGGCGCAAGGCCCCAGCGGAGTTCGGCGTCAAGGTGGAAAGCTGGATGAACGAGCGTCGGGAGCGCAAAAGTGCCGCCCTGGCGAGCGAGCACATCATCCCGACGACCAACCTTTCAGACTGATTCACACAAAAAAAACCGGATGCACGCCAGGCATCCGGTTTTTTTTCGATTCAGGCGAAAACGGTCGGTGACCGGTTTTCTCTCTCCCGCGCTTACAAGCAGTCACGCACGATTTTGCGCAGGTCGCCGGACTTGGCCCAAGGCGGCCCCTGATACAGCGAAATCTGGCTGCCATCCTTGTATTTCACGATATCCAGCACTTCGTCGGCCGTGATCACGCTGGGCGCGGTGATCCGGTACCCGTTGGATATCGAAACCTGGGTCGTATTCGAGACTTCCGTTTGCCAGGCCGGCAGTACACACGCCGCATACTCTTTTGGCGTCTTCGCACTGTGCTTGCTGACATTCGGCTCGCCCGGTACCAGCGACGCCGGTAACGAACACCCGGCCAGCAACGCCAGCGCGACTCCCCCCATCAACATCCGCATGCTGCATCCTTAAATTCGAAAAAAGAAAATGTAGCTCGCCGCTGTCCGCACATCCATCCCAATGCTTGGGCGACAGTCATTGATGTCGCTTTCGCTGGTTAGTTCCTTGCAGGCGGTAATTTGATATCACTTTGCCTGTGGAAGACACCGGCACTTGAGTAGAACAGCGTATTTTCTCGTGCGCTTTTTACTTTCCCGACCAAAGGAAACCCCGCTGATTCAGACAAACACAACATCCGCTGCGGTAAACGGGTCTAAAATTCCGGAGTGCAGTATTCAGGAGGTCATCATGTGGCTTAACGAATCGGAACAGGAACTTCGACGTGATCTGCAAGGGCTTGCGTCAGATTTGCGCTGGTCGGCCGTGGAGCTTTTGCGCATCGAGCAGCAATTGCGCCTGCTCGGCAACGACATCGACGCGCAAGCCGTGCAAAAACTCTGTGCTTTGTTTCAGGGAGATGAAGCAAAACTGTCCGGCTATGCCGAGGAAGTGAAAGCCAAGGTCATTAGCCGCAACAAGGCTATATAGCGGGAGCGCTGCCATGAACAGGCCTCTATTCACGTTGGTCGTCGCACTGACCGCGTTGGCAGGCTGCAGCACCAACTCGATCTACCAGGACCAGCCGCTGGTGGCGAAAGTCGATACCGGCATGACGCAGGAGCAAGTCCGGCAAATCGGCGGCCCGCCCCTGGCGGTCAGCGATCGCACCGTCGAACCCGGTACGTGCTTTGACTACAAGCTGACTCATGCCGACCATCAGCAGCCGTACAACGTCAGTTTCGATGGCCGCGGCATGGTCGACCACACGAGCTTCATGACGTGCGCGGAGTGGAGTCACACGCAGCTAAAGGCCCGGGAACCCTCTCGCCCCAGCGGAGGCGGCGGTTACTAGCGCCCTTGAGGATTTTGTAGGAGCGAGCTTGCTCGCGATGGGCTCAAGCGCGCCGGGGGTTAACCAGGCAGCACGCGTTATCGTTAACGACCATCGCGAGCAAGCTCGCTCCTACAGGGGGCTTCATTTTGTTTGATGGCTGTCCGCAGGCCTGGCGGTTCGCGCCCTGTAGCCGGGCAGCGCAGCGGCAAATGCCAGCGCTTCTTCCCGACTGGCAAACGAACCAAGCCGGTCACCCTGGGTGCATACCCGCCAGGGGCCGTTGTTCACGCTGAGTACGTCATAACCATTCATGTGCATCTTGTTCAACATCGGAACGCTCATAGTCACCTCCTCTCGGGCAGTGATCTCAGGTTGACTTGCCTACCTTACACCCACCCTTCTCCAAAATACCGACCAGACGTCGCCATGGAAATTCCCCAAATTGATTGCAATTTTCCTGGCATTACCTGCTCAAATTAATCGTAAAGTGCTCAATCGGCCCAGGCCCGCATGCTGCGTTTCAATGCCTGTTACCTGTCAACCGGCCATTAGGTAATCCATGAAAGTACGCGCAACGATCATCTGCGAGCAGGACAGGCATGTACTGCTGGTACGCAAGGCAGGAGGACGCTGGACGTTGCCCGGCGGCAAGCTCGAACGGGGTGAAAGCGCAGCCGATGCCGCCGTTCGCGAACTGCTGGAAGAAACCGGCCTGCGGGTCGACGAGTTGATGTACGTGCTGGAGCTGGAAGCGGACGGCACCCGACACCACGTCTTCGAGGTGTCGGTGCTGAACCTGGAGCAATTGCGGCCGCTGAACGAAATCACCGATTTCATCTGGCACCCGCTGGATGCGCTACACAACCTGAACATCAGCGACGCCATGCTGAGTATTGTCAGGGCCTTTGCGCGTCGCTTGTAGGCCTTAGCCCTTGGTCAACGCCGTCGCTGCCCTGTCGATCAATGCCGCCACTTCGGCGGGCATCGACGCCAATGACGCATGGCTGGCGTTCAAGGTCAGAATCTCCCGGGCATTGAGCCGCTCGGCCATCCACTGCTGGTTTTGCGGCGCGATCATGCGGTCTGCGGTCGAAACCTGATACCACGATGGTTTTTTCTTCCAGGCCACTGTGCCAATGGTGTCACCGAAAGTACTGGCCAGCGGCGCTTTCTGGGTGAGCCCCATGACCAACCCTTCGGTCGCCGGCAGATCCTGGCAGAAGCTTTCGTGATAGAGCTCAGGCTTGACCCACAGGTAACCGTCGCTGTCGGGAGCCAGGTTGGCCGCCGCCGCAGGCGGATGCCGTTGCGTGATGCCACCGGGGCTTTCACCAGCGTCCGGGGCGAAGGCGGCGATGTACACCAGGCCCACCACATTCGGCTGGTCGCCGGCTTCGGTAATCACCGCACCGCCATAGGAATGCCCCACCAGCAGTACCGGCCCCGGCACCTGGGCGACCATCTTGCGCGTGCGCTCGGCATCCTCGGCCAGGGATGTCAGCGGCAACTCGACGGCACGAATGTGCGTGTCGCCCCGGCTGAGCAATTTGACGATGACCTTGTTCCAGTGGGCAGCGCCGCCCCAAAAACCATGGACCAGCACGATCGTGGGTTTGTCACTCATCACCATGACTCCGTTGCTTGCGGATGGGGTTGTCTGTCGCTCGCGTCAGCCCTGATCGCCACCGCCCACGGGCATGATCATGCCGGTGATATAGGACGCTTCGTCGCTGGCCAGAAACAGAATAGCCCCCGCCTGCTCATCCAGTGTGCCGTAGCGTTTCATCAAACTGCTGTCGAGGGTCTGGTCGACGATCTGCTGGTACCAGAGTTTTTCCTGCTCGCTCTGCTCGGCACCATTGCGGGGTATGCGTCGCGGCGGTGCTTCGGTGCCGCCAGGCGCGGTGGCATTGACCCGCACGCCACGACCGGCGGTTTCGAACGCCAGACAGGCGGTCAAGGCATTCACCCCGCCTTTTGCCGCGCCGTAGGGCACGCGATTGAGGCTGCGGGTGGCGATGGACGAGACATTGACGATCGCTCCGCTGCCCTGCTCCAGCATGAACGGCAGCGCGGCATGGCAACACCACAAGGTCGGGAACAGCGAGCGGCGAACCTCGGCCTCGATCTGCGACGCTTCATAGTGCTCGAACGGCTTGGCCCAGATCGTGCCGCCGACGTTGTTGATCAACACGTCGAGGCGCCCGAAGCGCTCGACGGCGGTTTGCATCACCCGGCTGCATTCCTCGTATTGCTCAAGGTCGGCGGTCAGGGCCAGTACCTGACAGGTCGAGGCCAGTTGCTGCTGGACTTCGAACACCAGGTCGGAGCGATCCACCAGGATCAGCTTCGCCCCTTCGGCCGCCATGCGCTCGGCCACCCGCTGGCCAATGCCCTGGGCTGCGCCGGTGATCAGGGCGACTTTTTCGTGAAATCTGTTCATGTGTACCTCATCGGTCAATGACGATGTATCGCTCGAAACCACAATCCTGTGGGAGCGGGCTTGCTCGCGAAAGCGGACTGTCAGGCGACATCAATGCTGAATGTTCCGGCCTCTTCGCGGGCAAGCCCGCTCCCACATTGGATCTGCGCTCGACCTCAATAACTGTGTGAGCGGGCTTGCTCGCGAAGGCGGACTGTCAGGCGACATCAATGCTGAATGTTCCGGCCTCTTCGCGGGCAAGCCCGCTCCTACATTGGATCTGCGCTCGACCTCAATAACTGTGGGAGCGGGCTTGCTCGCGAAAGCGGACTGTCAGGCGACATCAATGCTGAATGTTCCGGCCTCTTCGCGGGCAAGCCCGCTCCCACATTGGATCTGCGCTCGACCTCAATAACTGTGGGAGCGGGCTTGCTCGCGAAAGCGGACTGTCAGGCGACATCAATGCTGAATGTTCCGGCCTCTTCGCGGGCAAGCCCGCTCCTACATTGGGTATTTGTGCGCGACTCAAGCTGCGCTGGCGGCGAATTTCTCGTAGTAGAAGTTCGCCGGTGCGATGCCTTGCTCGCGGATGAACTGGCTCACGGCCTCGACCATCGGCGGCGGGCCGCACAGGTAGACGTCGACGTCGCCATCGTTCAGATGCTTTGGCTCGATGTGCTGGGTCACGTAACCCTTGAGTGGATGCTGGCTCTCGGGGCTGGCGACGCAGGCGCTGAAGGTGAAGTTGGGGATGCGCGCGGCAAAGGCTTCGAGGCGGTCGATTTCCACCAGGTCGAAATCGTGGGTCACGCCATAGATCAGGTGCAGCGGGTGATCACTGCCCTGCTCGGCGATCTTCTCCAGCATCGCGGTGAAAGGCGCCAGCCCCGTACCGCCGGCCAGCAACAGCAACGGACGGCGAATTTCGCGCAGGTAGAAACTGCCCAGGGGACCGGCCAGGTTCATGCTGTCGCCGGCCTTGGCCATACCGGTGAGGAAGCTGCTCATCAAGCCGCCGGGCACGTTGCGGATCAGGAAACTGACCTCGCCATCGCGCTGCAACGAGCTGAACGAATAGGCACGGGTCTGCTCGCTGCCGGGAATCCCCAGGTTCACATACTGCCCCGGCAGGAACGCCAGTTTGCTCAAGGCCTCGCCCTTGATCGACAGCGCGATGGTGCTGTCGGACAACTGGCGCACGGCACTGATGGTGGCGTCATAGCTGGCCTGGCGGGTGCGGCAGACTTCCGAGGAGGTCGGTACGCGCACCACGCAATCGCTCTGGGCGCGCATCTGGCAGGTCAGGACAAAACCCTGCGCGGCCTCTTCAGGGCTGAGGGCGTCTTCGATGTACTCCTCGCCCAGATCGTAGCGGCCGGCTTCGGCAAAACACTTGCAGGTGCCGCAGGCGCCGTCGCGGCAGTCCAGCGGGATGTTGATGCCCTGGCGGTACGCGGCATCGGCCACGGTTTCGCCGGCATTGGCGTCGATGAACCGGGTGACGCCGTCTTCGAAATTGAACGCGATGGAATGGGTCATGACGGCCGCCTCACAAGTGGTAAACATCGATGACCTGGCGAACGTAGTCGTTCTTCAGGATCACTTTCTTGGCCAAGATCTGCGTGTTTTCACCGCGCACGTCGAGGGTGTAGAAGCTGCTGCCGAAATAGCTGTCGACGGTCTTGTAGCGAAAACTCAGGGTGTGCCAGTTGAAGCGCACCTTGCACAGTCCGTCGGCCTGCTCGAGCAGCTCGATGTTGCTGATGTTGTGGGAGGTGCGGGTGTCCGGCACGCTGGCGCTGGAGCGCTCGGTCTTGATGCGGAAGACGCGGTCTTCAAGGCCGGTGCGGTTGCCGTACCAGATCAGCGAGATTTCCCGCTGCGGGTCCTCGGTCAGTTCGTCGTTATCGTCCCACGATGGCATCCAGTACGTCGCATCGGGGGCGTACATTTCCAGCCATTCGTCCCACTGCCGGTCGTCGAGATAGCGTGCTTCGCGATAGAGAAAATCGCGCACCGCTTCATAGGAAATGGTCATTGCACGTCCTCCACGGCGATCAACTTCGACTGCTCGGCCGCCAGGGCCTTGAGCATGGTCTGCTGCCAGTACTTGTGTTGCAGTACGAACAGGCCTTCGTCTTCGGTGCGCACGCCGCTGAGCAGCGGGTGCAGGTCGATTTCCTTGGCTGCGTCGTCAGCGCCTTCGATCCAGTGCTCGGCGCCCCGGGACATGTCGTTCCAGGTGGTAACGCTGCCCTGGTAGCTGGTCTGGCAGGAGCGGAACTCCTCCAGGTCGTCCGGCGTGGCCATGCCGCTGACGTTGAAGAAATCCTCGTACTGGCGAATCCGGCTGGAACGGGCGTGGTCGCTCTCGCCTTTCGGGGCGATGCAGTAGATGGTGATTTCCGTGCGGTTGACCGAAATCGGCCGGGCGATGCGGATCTGCGAGCTGAACTGGTCCATCAGGTACACGTTGGGGTACAGGCACAGGTTGCGCGAGTTCTCGATCATCCAGTCGGCGCGGGCCTTACCGAAGTCTTGCGCCAGTTCATCGCGACGCTCGTACAGCGGACGGTCCTCGGGGTTGGCCCAGCGGGTCCAGAGCAGCATGTGGCCCTTGTCGAAGGAGTAGAAACCGCCGCCCTGCTTGGCCCAGCTGCCGGCGCTCATGGTCGGGTTGCTGTCACCGGCTTCGCGCTGCTTGCGCTGGTTCTGGGTGGCCGCGTAGTTCCAGTGCACGGAGCTGACGTGGTAGCCATCGGCGCCGTTTTCGGCGGTGAGTTTCCAGTTGCCTTCGTAGATGTAGCTCGAAGAACCGCGCAGCACTTCCAGGCCGTCGGCGGACTGATCGACGATCATGTCGATGATCTTCGCCGACTCGCCCAGGTGCTCGACCAGCGGCAGCACATCGGCCTTGAGGCTGCCGAACAGGAAGCCACGATAGGACTCGAAACGCGCCACCTTGGTCAGGTCGTGGGAGCCTTCGCAGTTGAAACTCGACGGGTAACCGGCGTTGGCCGGGTCCTTGACCTTGAGCAGCTTGCCGGAGTTGTTGAAGGTCCAGCCGTGGAACGGGCAGGTGTAGGAGCTCTTGTTGCCGGACTTGTGCCGGCACAGGGTCGCGCCGCGATGGCTGCAGGCGTTGATGAAGGCGTTGAGCACACCGTCCTTGTTGCGCGCGATGAAGATCGACTGGCGCCCCATGGTGGTGGTGTAGAAATCGTTGATGTTGGGGATCTGGCTTTCGTGGGCCAGGTACAGCCAGTTGCCTTCGAAGATGTGTTCCATCTCCAGGTCGAACAACCGGGGGTCGGTGAACATCTCGCGCTTGCAGCGATAGAGGCCCTGCTCGGGATCGTCTTCAAGCAGGGAATGCACGTATTCGGGTCGCAGGGTCATGGCCGCCGCCTCCATTGTTATTGTTCAGGCAGGGGTCATGCTAGGACGGGGCGATGGGACGGAGTATCCGCTGGGTGCAGACCTTTATCCGTTTTGTGCAGGGGTTTGGCGTTGTGTCAGGCGATATCAATGTTGAATGTGCCGACCTCTTCGCGAGCAAGCCCGCTCCCACATTGGATCTCCTGTGGGCCACAGATCGTGAATACACCGACGCGCTAATGTGGGAGCGGGCTTGCTCGCGAAGGCGTCGGGTCAGGCGACATAAATGCTGGAAGTGCCGGCCTCAATGCCGCCGCTTGAGGGTATCGGACGGTAACTCGCCGAACTGCTTGCGGTAGCTGTCGGAAAACCGGCCCAGGTGCAGGAAGCCGTAGTCCATGGCCACTTCGGTGACGTTGCGCACGTTGCAGGTCGGGTCGCTCAGGCAGGCTTTGATGCGTTCCAGGCGTTTCTGGCGCTGGTAGCTTTTCGGCGTAAGGCCAGCATTGCGCTCGAACAGTCCGTACAACGAGCGCAGGCTCATGTGCGCCTGGCGTGCCAATGCTTCGCTGTCGATGTCCTGCTTGAGGTTATTGGCGATGTAATCGGCAATCGCTTCGAACGTGGCGGCTTGCGAACCGAGCTCAACGCGACTGACATTGGTCTTCATCAGGCTGAGCATCTTGCTGACGATGATCTGCGTGTAGTGCTCCTGCACCCTGGGGATCTGCTCGGTGGATTCGGCCTCCTGGCAGATCATCGCCAACAGGTTGACGAAACCTTCCAGTTCATTGAGCTGATAACGGTTTTCCAGAAACCGCACGCCCTGCCCGGGATAGCGCCAGCGCTGCTCATCGCAGACTGATTCAAACAAGCGGGTCGGGACTTTGAGGATGAATTTTTCGCAATCATCCGAGTACGTCAGGTCCACCGGATCGTCGGGGTTGATCAACAGCAACTCGCCAGGGGCGAAGTAATGTTCCTGGCCGTGGCCGCGCCACAGGCAATTGCCGCGCAGCAGCACTTGCAGGTGATAAATGCTGTCCAGCGCACCGGACGTCACGCGCACACTGGCACCGTAGCTGATGCGGCACAGGTCGAGGCTGGCGAACTTGCGATGGTCGAGACTGGCCAGTGGCTGGCCGGTGCGGGGCATGAGGATGCAATGGTTGCCGACGTGCTGATTGACGTAGCCCGATACCGCGTAAGGGTCGGCATGGTCAAACACCCGGCTGCGCTGACTCAATAGTTGCGCTGGCATCATCAGGTCACTCTCGTTGTTGTTATAGGTTGCGTCGTTTCATTCTAGATCCGAAACCCTTGTAGGAGCGAGCCTGCTCGCGATGGACTCAAGGACGCCGCAGGGCATCAGGTACCCAGCGTCATCGTTGACGTCCATCGCGAGCAGGCTCGCTCCTACAGGGGGCGGTGATCAGTCCTCGAGTGCGCGGACCCGCTCGTGGCGCTGCTGTTCTTCAGGCTGGGCAGACGACTGCAGGGTGAAATCGAACTCGATTTCGGCAAAACGACCGCTGACACCATGAGCCGCCGCACGGGCCTGATCGTCACTGAAGGTGATCTTGGCAATCAGTTCGTCACGGGTGGCGTAGGCGAAATCGTCATGCAGGTACTTTTCGCCATCCAGGTTGATCTGGGTGGTCAGGTGGCGATGATCCGGCGCGGAAATGAAGAAGTGCACGTGCGCCGGGCGCTGGCCATGACGGCCCAGTTGATCGAGCAGTTGCTGGGTCGGACCGTCCGGCGGGCAGCCATAGCCCGACGGCACGATGCTGCGAAAACGATAACGGCCTTCGGCGTCGGTAACGATGCGGCGACGCAGGTTGAACTCCGATTGCGTGGTATCGAAGTACGAGTAGGTGCCACCGGTGTTGGCGTGCCAGACGTCTACGACGGCGCCAGCCAGGGGTTCACCAGCGGTGTTGAACACGCGGCCTTGCATGAACAGGGTCACGCCCGGATCGACGCCATCGTCGAGGCGCGCTTCGCCCTCGGACAGCGGCGCACCGGCCACGTACAGCGGGCCTTCGATGGTGCGCGGGGTGCCGCCGGATTTGCCGGCCTGGTCGTCTTCGGCGTCCATCAGCAGGTCGAGGTAATGCTCCAGGCCGATACCGGCCACCAGCAACCCGGCTTCCTGGCGCGCACCCAGCACGTTGAGGTAGTTGACGGCTTTCCAGAATTCTTCCGGAGTCACGGCGAGGTCTTCGATGATGTTCACCGAGTCACGCAGGATGCGGTAGACCAGCGCCTTGGTCCGTGGATTGCCGGCGTCATTGAGCAGGCCGCTGGCTTCTTCGAGAAATTTCTGGACTTCGGCAGTGTGGGAAATCTTGACGTTCATTTTGAAGGGTTCCTCATCTTGTAATTATTAGCGTAGCGAGCTGAACAGGCTGGGCTCAGCGGTCATCGTCACGGATGGAAGAAGGATGCCGGCACATCGCGTCGATTTCGATGGCCATGTACGGGAACAGGGGCAATTGCATCAGCAGGTCATGCAGTTCCTGAACGCTGTCGACATCGAACACGCTGTAGTTGGCATAGTGCCCGGCGATGCGCCACAGGTGGCGCCACTTACCCTGCTCTTGCAGGCGCTGGGCCAGGGCTTTTTCGTCCGCCTTCAATTTCGCGGCCGCTTCGGGATTCATGTCGACCGGCAG
Organism: Pseudomonas sp. P5_109; assembly: GCF_034009455.1. NCBI lineage: Bacteria > Pseudomonadati > Pseudomonadota > Gammaproteobacteria > Pseudomonadales > Pseudomonadaceae > Pseudomonas > Pseudomonas sp. P5_109. Next base: position 2,684,668 of record NZ_CP125380.1, on the reverse strand, counting down.
GTTCACGGTCATTTTTACGTGGAACAGCATAATGCTCTCCTCAGGCTTGATGAATGGCGGTGGATGTCTTGTCGCGACGGAAGAACGCCAGGCGCTCTTCATCCAGGCTCAGGCCCAGGCCCGGTGCCTTCGGTACGTGCAGTTCAAAATCGCGGTACACCAGCGGTTCGCTGAGAATGTCTTCGGTCAGCAGCAGCGGGCCAAACAGCTCAGTGTCCCAGGCCAGTTTGTTCAAGGTGACGAAGGCATGGGCCGAAGCCATGGTGCCGATGCCACCTTCCAGCATGGTGCCGCCGTACAGGGCGATACCGGCCGCTTCGGCGATGGAAGCGGTACGCAATACAGCACGCGGGCCGCCGTTCTTGGCAATCTTCAGGGCGAACACCGAGGCCGCGCCTTCGCGGGCCAGGTTGAACGCATCCTCCACGCATTCGATGGATTCATCGGCCATGATCGGCGCCGGGCTCATGGCGTTCAGGCGGGCCATGCCGGCGCGGTTGTTGCGCGAGATCGGTTGTTCGATCAGGTCGATGCCGTTGCTGCCGAGGATCCGGCAGGCTCGAATCGCCACCGCTTCGTCCCAGGCCTGGTTGACGTCGACCCGCACGCTGGCGCGGTCACCGAGGGCTTTCTTGATCGCAATGACATGGGCCAGGTCACGGTTGACCTCACCGGCACCGATCTTCAGCTTGAAGATGCGATGGCGGCGCAGGTCGAGCATTTTTTCCGCTTCAGCGATGTCTTTTTCGGTGTCGCCGCTGGCCAGGGTCCAGGCCACCGGCAGCGCGTCGCGAACACGACCGCCAAGCAATTCACTGACCGGCAGGCCGAGGCGTTTGCCCTGGGCGTCGAGCAATGCGGTTTCGATACCGGATTTGGCGAAGGTGTTGCCACGGATGCTGCGCTCCAGGCGCAACATGGCGGCGTTGACGTTGCCGCTGTCCTGGCCGATCAGCAGCGGCGCGAAGTGCGTGTCGATGTTGGTCTTGATGCTGTCCGGGCTTTCATTGCCGTAGGCCAGGCCACCGATGGTGGTGGATTCGCCGATGCCTTCGATGCCGTCGGCGCAACGCACGCGAATGATCACCAGGGTCTGGTTCTGCATGGTGTGCATCGCCAGCTTGTGCGGGCGGATAGTCGGCAGATCGACGATGATCGTCTCGATCGACTCAATGGCGGTTGCAAGCATTTCGATACCCATCAGGTTCTTGAAGTTCTGGAATCGATTCTCGTACGGCTTTTTTTGTGATGCCAATATAGAATTGGTCTGACTTGATACCTTTAAGGTATGCAACCGATCCGCGTCTGGAGGCTCCATGGAACTGCGTCACCTGCGTTATTTCCAGGTATTGGCTCAAACCCTCAACTTCACCCGCGCCGCCGAGCTGCTACACATCGCCCAACCGCCCCTGAGCCGGCAGATCCAGCAACTGGAGGACGAGCTGGGGGTGATGTTGCTGGAGCGCGGCCGACCGCTGAAATTGACCGATGCCGGACGTTTTTTCCATGAGCACTCCACCGCCCTTCTCGAACAACTGAACAAGGTCTGCGACAACACGAAGCGTATCGGGCTGGGTGAGAAAACCTGGCTGGGTATTGGTTTTGCGCCGTCGACACTGTATGGCGTGCTGCCGGAGCTGATCCGCCGGCTGCGCAGTGGCGAGCCGCTGGAGCTGGAATTGGGGCTGTCGGAAATGACCACCCTGCAACAGGTGCAGGCGTTGAAGGCCGGGCGCATCGACATCGGTTTCGGGCGGATCCGTATCGACGACCCGGCCATCATCCAGACCGTGCTCACCGAAGACCGCCTGGTCGCCGCCCTGCCCGCCGGCCACCCGTTGCTCGCCGGCCCCATCAGCCTGCGGGAACTGGCCAGGGAACCCTTTGTGCTGTACCCCGGCAATCCACGGCCGAGTTACGCCGACCATGTGATCGCGTTGTTCGAGTCCTATGGCGTGAGTATCCACGTCGCGCAATGGACCAACGAGCTGCAAACGGCGATCGGCCTGGTGGGGGCAGGCATCGGGGTCACGCTGGTACCGGCCTCGGTGCAGTTGCTGCACCGCGACGACATCGGCTTCACCCCGCTGCTGGAAGACAACGCCACTTCGCCGATCATTCTCAGCCGACGGGTGGGCGATGTGTCGCCGGGGTTGAACCATTGTTTACGGATGATTGATGAGCTGCTGCCGCCAGCAGCTTAAGGCAATAGAACAGGCAATGATCACCTGTGGCGAGGGAGCTTGCTGTGGCGAGGGGGCTTGCCCCCGTTGGGTTGCGCAGCAGCCCTAAAACCGCGCGGTGCATGAGTTTGCGACGGCTGCGCCGCCGAACGGGGGCAAGCCCCCTCGCCACAGGTCAGTGTTCACAGGATTCAGCCCGCAAAAGCCCGGCGCCCTGCCTTCATCTCGGTACGCAACTCGCCGACAAAGTCCGAGATGGCGCGCACGCTGGTCAGCTCCGCCGTCGAAACGCCGCAGATCAACAGCTCCACCCGCTTGCTGACGGGTTCGTAGACCTCGATGCGCAGCAGTCCTTTGTTCTCCGTGCATTCGCACGACAGCGGCGCAAAACCGGACTCAACAATGTTGCAAAGAACTGAAATTGGAAGCATGGCCGGTCCCTCGGGCGACAGTCATTTCGGTTGGATCCGTTTCAGCATAGTTACACTTTCCGGCTCTGCAACAGAATCATTCGCAATTAGTGTTATCCAGCTCTCACTTTCTGCAGGTTTTTTAACGGGCGTTCGCACCCCAGATCCAGTTCCAGAACCCCGGCAACTCGACCGGCTGCGAACCGTCGCGCACGGTTCGCGCCATGGCCGCCCGCAGCAACGCCGCCTGATCATCGTAAAACGGCTTGTCCGCGGTTTTCACCCCGGTCTCCCGGGCGCTGTCGAGCAGTATCTGCAAGTATTCGCGGGTATGCCGGGCGGTGTAACGGTTGAGGTCGTGGAAGGTCACCACCACCGGAATCACCCCATCGACCACCGGCAATTCGCCGCGGGCGATGCGCTCGCGCACTTCGGACATCGAGCGCAGCATGTGCGAGCGGCGTCGCGGGCTGGCGTTGAAGCCCCAGATCTTGCCGTCATTGGCGCTCAGGTCCGTCAGCAGTACATGCAGGCCATGCTGCTGATAAGCGGCGAAGGTGCGTTTGTCGTAGTTCCAGAATGGCGGGCGCAGCAGGACTGGCGGGGCGCCGGTAATCGCCGCGATGTCGGCACTGCCATCAGTCAGGGCCTGCTCCAGCTCTGGCGGATCGAGGGAACGATGATTGGTGTGCCAGGGCGTCGCCGTGTGGAAACCCAGGATATGACCTTCGGCGTGTTCGCGCCGCATGATGTCCCGACCCAACTCGCTACCGCCGGCTCGCGGTGCCCGGGTTTGCACGAAGAACACGGCCTTGATCCCCGGTTGCAGCGGGTTTTGCGCCAGGCTCTCAAGCACCGTGACGGTCGGATTCCACCAACTCGATGCACTGGGACCGTCATCGAAGGTCAGCAAAAAGCGGATGGGGGGCTGTGCACTCAGACGCTGTTCGGTCTGCGCGGTCATTTCGATGGGCGCCGCGATGCACCCCAACAGACCGGCAGCCATCGCGCATACCGTTAAAACCTTGAACAAGTGCTTCATGTTTTGCCTTGGGTCAGACCATCAGGGTCACGCTTGAATTGGCCAGTATCCTTCGCCGGATCATCCGTCCTTCCCCCATTTGGGCGGCGGGTCGAGGTTGGATAGGGTACACAGGGTTTGGTTCCGGTGCTTGCCAGGCCTGTTTCGTCTCGAGCTACTAAACTGAAGTCTCCGGTCAGAGCGTCTCAACCAGAGTGTCAGGCCATGTGCGGACGACTGTCGCAATACCGTGGAATCCACGACTTCGTGGCGGTGCTGAGCATCCCCGACGCGCTGATCAACCACGTCGGCAACGAACCCCTGGCGCACTATAACGCCGCGCCCACCACGCCACTCGCCCTGCTGCATCTGGAGAATGAGCGTCTGCATGCCGACGCCGTGCGCTGGGGTTGGCGCCCGCACTGGGCGACGGATCGCGTGGCGCCGATCAATGCGCGGGTCGAGAAAGTCGCCCACGGCCCGTACTTCCGGGCCATCTGGCCGCATCGCGCGATCTGCCCGATTGATAACTGGTTCGAATGGGTCGACGCCGGTGACGGCAACAAACAACCATGGTTGATTCGCCGACGTGACCGCAAGCCGGTCTTTTGCGCGGCGATCGGCCAATACCCCATTGGCGGAGCCCCGCACAGGGAGCATGACGGTTTCGTCATCCTCACGGCCGACAGCGCAGGCGGCCTGCTCGATGTGCATGACCGACGCCCGGTGGTGTTTTGCCCCGAGCTGGCGCGGGAATGGCTGGACCCGGCCACGCCCAAGGAACGCGCCGAAGAAATGGCGTTATCTCAAGGCGAAATCAGTGATGTATTTGAGTGGTACAAGGTGGACAAGGCCGTCGGCAATGTCAGGAACCAGAGCGCTGCGCTGATTAAGCAAGTTCCATGAACTTATCGATAACGGCAGTAAAGCGGTCATTAATATCAGCATTAACCGACTGTTTCATTCTCTTAACAACAGCAACTGGAACGTTTGTACCGCCTGTCAGACTCCATAGTCGAAATAGATACAATCGCGGTGACTACAGCTAGCATTCGCGCCGAATTTCCCGCAACACCATTAGTTGACCAAAGAGTCAGCGATTAAGGAAATCCTAAAACAACAAGCCTTGCAGAGAACCAAATTGCGCGACGACTATGAAAACGATCAAGTCGTGGGCCTGGCGTGCGTTCATCTTACAAAGACGGAGCACTACCAACTCGACTACTTTATCAAGCAATACATTCAAACCCGCAACCTTCGATCTGTTCCCGATATCCATGAAATCCTGAGTTCAACCCTTGAACATTACCCGGGTAAACCGCCGGTGATGGTCAACGAACTGAACGCCTGGATCGACAAGACATTGGGATACCGCGCAGCCCACCCCGAATTTCCAGAAGTCATGGAACAAGGGTGATCACGACAAAGCCCCGCTCAAAAGGCGGGGCTTTGTCGTATGCGTCGGTCAGAACTTGCGGTCAGGTTCTGACAGTTCCGTACCGTCGTCAGGATGCTTCCAGTCCGGTACCGAACGCTTCTGCTGCTCAATCTCTTCTTCCGTAGGTTCGTCCACGTCCTCTTCCGGGTCCGGACGCTTGGGTTCATTGGCCATGTTCACCTCTCTTCCTGAAGGGATCGGTCATCAATCTTAAGCGTAGAACAGATCCCCCTGCCCCGCTCACAGCCACCAGCGCAGCAAAAAGAAGAAGCCCATGCTCAACAGCATGCTGAGCAAGGTATTGCGCGTGTACAGCACCAGCCCGACCGCCACCAGCGAGCTGATCAGATAGGGATTGTCCCAGTGCAGGTTCAGCTGTTTCTCCGGCATGAATACAATCGGCCCACAGATCGCGGTCAACATGCCCGGCACGGCAAACCCGAGGAACTGCCGGGCATTGCTGCTCAGGCGTACCGGCAGTCGCGGCTCCAGAAAAACATAGCGGTTGAGGAACACCAACACGCCCATTCCGACAATCACTGCCCAGACCATCATGTGCGACCACCGTAGAATTTATTGCAGACAAACCCGGCGGTCATGCCCGCCAGCCCCGACAGCACCAGGGCCGAACCCCATTGCCAGTAGCTGAACAGCACCGAGCAGAACAGCGACACTGCCACGCACACCACGGTCGGCACGTTGCGCACCACCGGGGTGATCAGGGCAATGAAGGTGGCCGCGATGGAGAAATCCAGGCCCAGGTGTTCAAGGCCGGGAATGCTGCTGCCGAGCACAATGCCTGCCAGGGTGAAGAGGTTCCAGGCGATGTAGAACGTCAGGCCCACGCCCAGGGCGTACCAACGGTTGAATTGCTGTTTGTCGTGCTGGCTGGTCAAGGCGAACAGCTCATCGGTGAGCAAGAACCCCAGCCCTGCACGCCAGCGCCCCGGCAACGGCGAGATCACCGAACGCAGGCTCATCCCGTAGAGCAAATGCTGGGAGGTCAGCAGCAAGGTGGTGAGCAGGATCGAAAAGATCCCGGCACCGCCCTTGAGCATGCCGATGGCCACCAGTTGCGCGGCACCGGCAAACACAATGCTCGACAAGCCCTGGCCTTGCAGGGGCGTGAGGTTGGCTTCGATGGCCATGGAGCCGGCCAGCAAGCCCCAGGGCGCGGTGGCCAGGGACAGCGGCATGATCGCGGCGGCCCCGCGCAGAAAGGCACTGCGCGGCATGAGTGAGTTGGACATGACGCTCTACAGACAGGGAAAGACCTGAGACTGTGCCAGCAGTCGCCGGCGAAGGCTTGAACAATCTTGCTCACTGCTACGACCGCGTGCCATTCATCGGCTGCCCGCTTGATTCGCCAAGGTGGTAGCAACATGATGGCCCAGCATTTTCATCGAGGCAGGCCCTTCATGAGTTCAGTCGAAACCGACAGCGACGTATACAAAACCCTGCTTGAGTCGACCAAAGCCATTCCCTGGCGCATCGACTGGAAAACCATGACGTTCAGTTACATCGGGCCACAGATCGAAGAACTGCTGGGCTGGAAGCAGCACAGCTGGGCTTCGGTCAATGACTGGGTCGAGCGCATGCACCCGGATGACCGCACCTACGTGATGGACTTCTGCGTCTCGCAATCGCGGGCCGGCATCGATCACGAGGCCGACTATCGCGCACTGACCGAAAGCGGCGAGTACGTGTGGATCCGCGATGTGGTGCACGTGGTGCGCAAGGACGGTGAAGTCGAGGCGCTGGTGGGTTTCATGTTCGATATCAGCGAGCGCAAGAAAACCGAAGAACACCTGATCCGCCTGCAAAAGCAGCTAGAAGAGTATTCCTTCCAGGACGGCCTGACCGGCATCGCCAACCGGCGCATGTTCGACACCGTATTGGAACGCGAGTGGAACTCAGCCCAACGCACCGGCTTGCCGTTGTCGGTGATCGTGCTGGATATCGATTACTTCAAGCAGTACAACGACCATTACGGCCACATCAAGGGCGACGAATGCCTGCGCCGCGTCGCGCAAACCCTGTCGATGGCGGCCAATCGACCGCGGGATTTCATCGCCCGGATCGGCGGTGAAGAGTTTGTCTGGCTGCTGCCGGAGACCGATGCCGAATCCGCCAGGCTGGTGGCGCACAAGTGCCTGCACCTGATTCGCCAGCAGCAGATCGCCCATGAATTCTCGAACGTTTCGCGGCTGCTGAGTGTCAGCCTCGGCGTCGGCACCACCCTGGCATCGATGCATGCGACGGCCCTGGAATTCGTCGAACAGGTCGATCATCTGCTCTACAAGGCCAAGCACAATGGCCGGATGCGCGCCGAGTTCGCTGACTTTCGTGATTGACAAACGGCGCGCCGCCTTTTAAAACTGGGCGCCTCACTCAGGGTGTAAGCAAGTATGTCCGCAACCTTCAACCTCAACACTTCCGTCATTGGCTTGATTGCCAAGGCGCAAGGTTGCGTTGCGCACACCCTCAAATCGAAGAAACAGTCGCTCATGTGACCGGGGCGCGCTGTCCCGTCAGATGAGCTGACAGGACATTGAGCGCGACGGACCACCCTCCCCTTGCTTACTCTCCTTCCATGCCCCTGACGGTGACGAAATCGGTCAACCATCAGGAGAAAGTGCATGTCTGCGTTTCAAGGTATCTGGGTTCCACTGGTCACCCCCTTCCACAACGGCGCCATCGATTTCGTCGGCTTGCGCCGGCTGGTCAGCCATCTGCTGGAGAACGGCGTCGACGGCCTCATCGTGTGCGGCACCACCGGCGAACCGGCGGCGATGGGCAAACATGAGCAACTGGCCGTGCTCGATGCGGTGCTGGAGCTGGTGCCGGCGCAACGGGTGGTCATGGGACTGGCCGGTAACAACCTGAGCGAGCTGTTGCAATTCCAGAGCGAGATCCTCAAGCGCCCGGTGGCTGGCCTGCTGGTGCCGGCGCCGTATTACATCCGCCCGTCCCAGGCCGGCCTCGAAGCGTTTTTCCGCACGGTCGCCGATGCCTCCAGCGTGCCGCTGATTCTCTACGACATCCCTTACCGTACCGGCGTGGCCTTCGAACAGGCGACCCTGCTCAACATCGTCGCCCACGAGCGCATCGTCGCCATCAAGGATTGCGGCGGCAACTTTTCCAACACCCTCGCCTTGCTCAACAGCGGCCAGGTCGATGTGCTGTGCGGTGAAGACAACCAGATTTTCAACGCCCTATGCCTGGGCGCCAAAGGCGCGATTGCCGCGTCGGCGCATGTCCATCCGCAACTGTTCGTGCAGTTGTACCAACAGATCCGCGACAACCAATTGGCTGAAGGCCGCGCCACGTTTTTCCGTTTGCTGCCGCTGATCAACAGCCTGTTCCTGGAGCCCAACCCGGCCCCGGTGAAAACCGCGCTAGCCCTGCAAGGCTTGATCGGTGACGAACTGCGGGCACCGATGCAACGCAGCAGTGAATCGATGACCGAGCGTTTGAAGGACGTGCTCAGCGCATTGGCCCGCGACAATCGATAGAGCCCCCGCCACCGGCCCGAGTACCATGGTGCGATTCGTCCAGCCTTCAGAGGCACCGCCATGCTGTACCGAATCGCCGCCGACGGGCTGCTGCTGGTTCACTTGCTGTTCGTTGTGTTCGTGCTGTTCGGCGGCTTGCTGGTGCTCAAATGGCGCCACCTGATCTGGTGGCATCCGCCGGCCGCGTTGTGGGGTATGGCGGTGGAATTCTTCCACCTGCCCTGCCCGCTGACCGACTGGGAAAACCGCCTGCGCCAAGGGGCTGGGCAAAGCGGCTATGACGGTGGATTCATCGAGCATTACATTTGGCCGGTGATTTATCCGGCGGGCCTGACACCCGGTGTTCAGCTGGGGTTGGGGGGTGTGGTGTTGGTGATCAATGTGTTGGTCTATCTTCGAGTGATCCGCCAATGGCAATTACGCCGAAACCTGTAGGAGCTGGCTTGCCAGCGATGGATCGGGAGACTTGCATTGCGCTTGCGGACGTCATCGCCAGCAAGCCGGCTCCTACACGGATGCAGGACAGGCTCGCTGCTCGAGTCCATCCGCGAAACCTGTAGGAGCTGGCTTGCCAGCGATGGATCGGGAGACTTGCATCGCGCTCGCGGACGTCATCGCCGGCAAGCCGGCTCCTACAGGGTTGCGATTTTCGTTTGAGGATTGTGCACATGCTGTCGACCGAAGACCTGGCACTGCTCGAGGCCATCCGCGAAACCGGCAGTCTGTCGCGGGCGGCCGCGCACCTGGGCAAGGCGCCGTCGACCGTGTCCTACGCGGCGCGGCAACTGGAGGAGCGTTTCGATGCGTTGCTGTTCGACCGCCGCCGCTACCGTTTGCAACTGACTCCGGCGGGCGAGTTGCTGGTCAACGAAGCGGCGCGGTTGATGCAGGACGTCGCGCGCCTGACCCAACGGGTCCGGCAGGTTGCCAATGGCTGGGAGAGTCGCCTGTGGATCGTCACCGACGAACTGCTGGAGTTCGAGACCCTGATCCCGGTGATCGACGAGTTCGATGCGCTGCAATCCGGCGTGCCGCTGCGCATCACCCAGGAAGTCCTCAAAGGGGTCTGGGAAGCCCTGCGTGAAGGCCGGGCGGACCTGGTCATCGGCGCCACCAATGAACCGCCAGCCATTGCCAACTTGCGCTGGATGCAACTGGGGGAAATGCAATGGGTGTTTGCGGTGTCGCCCAGACACCCGCTGGCCAAGGCCAAGGGCCCGATTACCCGGGCCATGGTCGCGCAGCATCGGGCGATTGTGGTGGCCGATTCATCAAGGGTCACCGAGGGCAGCACCTACGGCGTCACCGGCGGGCAAACGGTGCTGGCCGTGCCGAGCATGCGCGCAAAAATCCTCGCCCAGTGCCATGCGCTGGGGGTGGGTTGGCTGCCACGGCACCGGGTGGGTTCGTTGCTGGAAAACGGCACGCTGGTCGAGAAAACGATGGCCGACCCGCGTGAGCCGAACATTCTCTACGCCGGCTGGCGTGGCGATCATGACGGACGCGCCCTGGGCTGGTGGCTGGAACAGCTGAAAAAGCCCTTCCTGGCCACCCGACTGGTTGAGGGAACGGACCGGTTCATCTGACGTTCAGTTGGCAATCACGCTCATGTTCCGCCCACTGGCCTTGGCCACGTACAGCGCCTTGTCCGCCGCACCAATCAGTTCTTCGGGGCGGAGCTGGGACCCGGCATTGCAGGCACACACGCCGATGCTGACAGTCACCGCGCCTTGCGGGCTGTCGCTGTGGGCAATTTCAGCCTGCAGCACCGCGCGGCGAATTTTCTCCGCCACCAGAAAGGCTCCCACGTAATCGGTGCCGGGCAGCACCACCGCAAACTCCTCGCCACCATAACGGGCGGCGAGGTCACCCGGGCGCTTGATGTTGTTCGTGATGATCGCCCCGACCTTGCGCAAACACTCATCACCGGCCAGGTGGCCGTAGCGGTCGTTGAACGGTTTGAAATGATCGACATCGATCATCAGCAGCGCCAGCTCGGTCTGGCTGCGTCGGGCACGGCCCATTTCGGCGTCGATGAAAGCGTCGAGCTGACGCCGGTTGGCCAACCCCGTCAGTGCGTCCTTCAGGGCCAGGCCTTCGAGGTTGCGATTGACCTCCAGGAGCTTGTCCTGGGTGTCCAGCAACTCGACCTGCACCAGGTTCTGCTGCTTCATCAGCTTGATAAGCCGCAACCCCAGCACGCCGAGAACACTCAGCAGCAGCGTGACGATGCCGGCGCTGAGTAGCGTTTCCTTGCGCCAGCTGGCCAACACTTCACTCTTGTTCAGCGCGACAAAGACGATCAGCGGATAACCCTCGACCCGACGATAGCCCGTCACCCGCTCGACACCGTCGATAACCGACGTGATCGTGGCCGTGCCCGCATCGCCCTTGGGCAACAACTGGGTGAACAACGGACTCTTGGCCAGGCTGGTGCCGATCTCCGTTTCCTTGAAGGGCCTGCGGATGACAATGCTGGCATTGTCGGCGATCAGGTTGATCACGCCGTTACTGCCCATGTCGATGCTGTCGTAGAGCTGCAGGAAATGACTCAGGTAAATCGTCGCCAGCGCCACCCCGGCAAAGCTGCCGTCGGGATGATTGACCCGGCGCGAGACCGTCAGGATCCACTCGCCGCTCGAACGGCTCTTGATCGACGGCCCGATGTGCGGCCCGCGGCTGGGGTTGTCACGATGGAAAATGAAGTATTCGCGATCGGAATTGTTGACGCCGGTCTGGCCGGCGCCATTGGAATTGGCGAGCCACTGGCCGTTTTCGTCGAAAACGAACAAGCCATGGAGCTGGCTCAACTGATCGCGCTGGGCGTTAAGCAATTGCGGCAGCCGGGATTGATCGACACCCTCGTGTTCCAGACGATCGACCAGGGTGAACAGCAGCGTATCGGCCTGCTTGATCGTGGCCTGCGCTTGCGACGCCAGGGTCTGCGCAAGGTTGGACATCACCACTTCCTTGTCATGCAGGTGGTACTGGCGTGAGCTCCAGGCTTCCCAGATCACGATAGCCACCATCGACAGGCACACCGCCACCAGCAGGGTCACCGCCGAGCGGACCTTGAGCCGGGGCACGGCTGGCCGGAATACTTCAATATGATCGTTGATCGACGAATCTCCCCTGGTGCCTGGCAAAGATGTTAGCGCGACATCTGCTTCAGCGCCTCCAGCCACGCCGGATCCAGTCGCGTCTGCTCTGTATCGATGCCCAGCGCTTGCATTCGTTCCTTGTGCCGGTCCATTTCGCGGATCAACTGACTGTGATCGCTGGAGTTGCCATCGAGCTGATGCATCTGGTTCAAGCCCAAATGGTAGAAACGCAACAGCTTCATCGCAACCGGATCCCCCTTTTCCACGGCCGCCGTTACATGATGCATGACATTGGTGATGCTCATCAGGCTGCGCTTGAGTTGCCAACTGTAGACCGCGGGCTGCATCCATTCCTGGCGCCAGAACACTTGGCGCATCAGTGCCGCCATCGCCAGCACCGCGACAAACACGCCGCCGACGTTGAAGCGCAGGTTGTCGCCCCCCGGCGTGCCGAACAGGGCCACCGCCGCCGTCGACAGGAGCATCGCCAGCGCCAGGAAAATCAGGGCGATGATGACTGTGCTGCGCCGTGTCTGTTGCCGGTAGGTCTGGGCGTTCATCGGCTGGATTTCGAACATTGCGTCGGGTTTCCTGAGCTTCAATGGTAAAAAGGGGTCCGGGGCAAAAAGACTGCGGGCCATTATCGCCTCTGCGAGGGATTTAGCTATGCTGGGGCTCCTTTTCATCTTTTCATCGTCAAGCGGGGACATGGCGAGACCGCGCAGTTCGTGCCATCTTCTTTCATGAATACACATTATTCGGATGCCATTCGTAGTTGCTGTGTGAATGACATCGTTTTAAGGATCATTGAATGACCCAACGCCAAGTTATCAACGCCTCCGTCAGTCCCAAAGGCAGCCTGGAAACGCTCTCGCAACGGGAAGTCCAGCAATTGAGCGAAGCCGGTTCCGGCAGCACCTATACCCTCTTCCGCCAGTGCGCCCTGGCCATCCTCAACACCGGCGCCCATGTCGACAACGCCAAGACCATCCTTGAAGCCTACAAAGATTTTGAAATCCGCATTCACCAGCAGGACCGCGGCGTACGCCTGGAACTGCTGAACGCCCCGGCCGACGCCTTCGTCGACGGCGAAATGATCGCCAGTACCCGGGAAATGCTGTTCAGCGCCCTGCGTGACATCGTCTACACCGAAAACGAACTCGACAGCCAACGCATCGACCTGAGCAACTCCCAGGGCATCAGCGACTACGTCTTCCACCTGCTGCGCAACGCCCGCACCCTGCGTCCCGGCGTCGAGCCGAAGATCGTGGTGTGCTGGGGCGGGCACTCGATCAACACCGAAGAATACAAATACACCAAGAAAGTTGGCCACGAACTGGGCCTGCGCAGCCTGGACATCTGCACCGGTTGCGGTCCCGGCGTGATGAAAGGCCCGATGAAAGGCGCAACCATCGCCCACGCCAAGCAACGCATCCACGGCGGTCGCTACCTGGGCCTGACCGAACCTGGCATCATCGCCGCCGAAGCGCCTAACCCGATCGTCAACGAACTAGTGATCCTGCCGGACATCGAAAAACGCCTGGAAGCCTTCGTCCGCGTCGGCCACGGCATCATCATCTTCCCGGGCGGCGCCGGCACGGCCGAAGAGTTCCTTTACCTGCTGGGCATCCTGATGCACCCGGACAATGAAGGCCTGCCCTTCCCGGTCATCCTCACCGGGCCGAAACACGCCGCGCCGTACCTGGAACAACTGGACGCGTTCGTCGGCGCCACCCTGGGCGACGCCGCCAAGCAGCACTACCAGATCATCATCGATAACCCGGCCGAGGTGGCGCGGCAGATGACCCAGGGCCTCAAGGCGGTCAAGCAGTTCCGCCGCGAGCGCAACGATGCGTTCCACTTCAACTGGCTGCTGAAAATCGACGAAGGCTTCCAGCGCCCGTTCGACCCGACCCACGAAAACATGGCCAACCTGAAACTGAGCCTCGGCCTGCCGCCCCACGAACTGGCGGCCAACCTGCGCCGCGCGTTCTCCGGCATCGTCGCCGGCAACGTCAAGGACAAGGGCATCCGCCTGATCGAAGAGCACGGGCCCTACCAGATCCATGGCGACGCGGCGATCATGCAACCGCTGGACCTGCTGCTCAAAGCCTTCGTCGCCCAGCACCGCATGAAACTGCCGGGCGGCGCGGCGTATGTGCCGTGTTATCGGGTGGTGGCGTAACCTTATTGGTGTAACGACACCGATGTGAGCCTTAACATCGCGAGCCGCAGTGAAAGCTGCGGCTCGCTTACTTCTATGGAAAGAAAAAACATGCGCCAACGTGATTCAGCGCGACTGCTGGTGATCAATCCTTCGAGACAGGTTCTGCTGTTTCACTTCCAGCACACAAACGACGCCCTCGCCGGCCAAAGCCACTGGGCGACACCCGGTGGCGGGCTTGAGCAGGGTGAATCCTTCGAGGCTGCGGCAGTTCGTGAATTGTTTGAAGAAACCGGACTGCGTGTCGCCAATGTAGGTGCCAGCATTTCCGAACGCAGGTTTGCGATGATGCTGCCCAGTGGCGAAACGGTGCTGTCGATTGAACGGTATTTTGTGGTTCATACCGACAATGAACGCGTGTCACGCGAAGGGTGGACGGCTCACGAGGTTCGGGTGATGGCGGACCATAAATGGTGGTCGGTGGCAGAGCTGCGTGCAACCAGCGAAACGATGTGGCCGGAGCGGTTGATTGAGATGCTGCAAAACGCCTGAAAACCTACAGGCATTCCCAAACTCTGTGGCGAGGGGGCTTGCCCCCGTTGGGCTGCGCAGCGGCCTCAAACAGGCGATGTGGTTTTTCAGACCGACCGCGCTGAATGGTTTTACGACTGCTGCGCAGCCGAACGGGGGCAAGCCCCCTCGCCACAAAAGCTCGGTGTTTAGTCCAGTGGCGCAACGTTATCCAGCGTGCGGTTGACTGCCAGGTCGGCCAGCATGATCACCTGCTGGATACCCAACAACATGCTGCGCTGCGGGCCGTCCAGGAATGTGGCGAAATCACTGGCCATGACGCTGGCTGAAGCCAGCGATTCACAGGCATGGGCCAATAAACTTTCGGTGGCGATGTTGGGCGCGATGATGAACATCGTGCTGGGGTTGTGGGGTGTGGTGTTTTTGAGGATGGCGGGTTTGAGATGGAGAGCTGATGCGCGTTGAGCGGTATCGGGTTCTGATACTGGGGGATTGGGTGTGGGTTTGACCATGGTAAAGCTCCTTGATTGATGGAGCCGCCACGATTCGCTGCGAGACGAAGAAGGTGGCAGCCATACGCAGGTTCGCAGACCGGGAATCAAGGAACCCGGCAGACCCGAAAGTCTCCCACGCACAGCCGCCATAACGCAAAGCAGTGGGCGAACAAAAAGCGCCAACTGCAAGGAAACGGTGGCGCTGAGCGCCTTGATTAACCCGGGCTGCGAAACCCGATCGCTGAATTTGCAGCGATCCGGCAACGATAGAGTCAGGGTTCAAGGCCCACAAGCCGGCGGATTCTGGCGTAGTTGTAGGTAACGACGCAAGGTAGCGTAGCCTTGCTCCTGGTCCTACAACCCTGTCTGACAGGCACATTGCTGGTGTGAGGTAGAAGATTTTCGTTGGATGTAATGCCGCTATCGCTGGCAAGCCAGCTCCTACAGTTTGATTTGCGTTTATCTGCGAGGGATTGGGTGGCTGTCAGGCCGTCATCGCTGGCAAGCCAGCTCCTACAGGGATTGGGTGCATCTGAAAGAGATTGGTTGGCTGGCAGGGCGCCATCGCCAGCAGGCTGGCTCCCACAGAAAGGCAAAAGCAAAAGCAAAACCCGCGCACACCCGCCGCTCTTCACCACTCATCAGGCCGAGCGTTAGCTCGCCTGCAGCTCTTGATCTTGACTCACCCGCCCCCTCGGGAGGCTGAGTGGAGGTGTTCATCCGGGGATTGGCGCGCAGCGCCGTTCGACGCAGTCGAACTCATCGCATGTAGGTGCCAGCGAAGCCAACCGGAGGGCGATGCCCCCGGATGAATACCGGAGCGAAGGAACCCCGAGCCTCAGCGAGGGGCCGTACGCCAGGGGCGAGACCTTTTGGTTCCTTTTGGGGCGTTTGCCAAAAGGGACTCGCCGTAAGGGCGAAACCATAAGTGGCCGTTACCGCAGCAATGGATATGTACTCAGCCAGCAAAATACAGGTCGGCTGTCAGGCCGCCTTCGCGAGCAAGCCCGCTCCCACAATTGGACCGGGTACATCAGGGGAGAGCCTGGTCGGCCCGAAGGCCGCCAAGGCCAAAAACCGGACTCACTGCGAACTCTCCGAATCCACCTTGTTCTGCGTCAGATACCGCTCCAGCGTCTCATTCTGCCCAGACTGGGAATTATCCCCCGCCACCTGCCACAACCGCCGCTCGATCCCCTGCGCCAGCAAATGCCCCACCGCCGACTCGATCGCCGACAACACACACAACTGCGCCGGCTCGTTGGTGGTATAGCCAACCTCGGCCTCAAGCAGTTTCTTGAACTCGATGAACTTGAACACCCCAGCACTGCGACCGACCGAGTAAATGGTCTTGCTGGTCATCACGTTGGCCAGCACCTGCCCGCTGCGCACGTCCACCGCCCGCAGGTTCACCGTGACCTGATCCACCCGATACTCACGGGAAATGTCGATGCCCAGGTAGCGCGCCCCTTCCCCGCCACTGCGCACGTTGGTGTCGTAGGCGATGATCCCGCCTTCGAGCATCATGTTCGCCGCTTGCAACGGTGGCAGCTCACCCACGATGTTCACCGGCGTATTGGGTTTCTTTTGCGAGGCGCGGATGATCTTGCGCTCGGTCAGCAGGTTCTGCAGCCCTTCACGTTCCAGCACCACAAACCAGCCACTGGCCTGCAAGGCGTCCATCAACATGCTCGCCGCGCCCTGGGTCACGCTGGTGGAAAACGAACTGGCCGGGGTTGGCTTGTATTGCCCGGTCTGGTCGCGGAAGCCATACACCACTGCCATCAACTTGCCCTTGGGGCGTGGCATGTTCAACAAGTCGTAATAGGTCGAGGCCCTGGGGGTCAGGGTCGGTGTTTCAGTGTCTTGCTCAGCGGACATCGGTTCACGCAGGCCGCAACCGGAAAGCGTCGCCAACAGCATCCCTAGCACAATTATTCTTTTCATGTCCGTAACTCCCCATCGGCCCATATCCCCGTCAAGGGGTGGTAGTGATGCCGTTTACCTGGATTTCCGAAACTTCACCGGTTGCCCTGTCGGTCACATTGATCGTCAATGCCCCGGAGTCATCGACGACGTTGACGATAAAGGCGTCAGTCGACAGGCTCCCCGTGTTGCCGGTAGAGATGTTGTCCAGCAGTTGCCCTAGCAACCGCGATTGCAGCTGACTGGTAAACCGTTCCAGCGCCGAAGTGCCGGCCACAGTGGTACGGTCTTTCAGATCGGGGTCGTCGTAGTCGTTCTGCGCCTGGGCGTTGTTGAGCAACCACGTGCCGTTCAACGGGTTGCCGCCGAACGACGGGTTGATGGGCGTGTAGACCAGTTCGGTGGCATGGACCAGGCCACAACTTCCCGCCCCGCTAAACCAGAGCCCGAGTAACCACAGCCCCATACGCTTGCCGACAGTGCTTTTTTTCATAGTTCGTCCCTCTCAAGGTCGGTCGTGTCCTGTAACAAGGCTTCCAGCTTGCGCCGCACGATTTCAATGCGGACCAGGTCGGCAGCCTGATAGGCCTCGTCTTTCAACTCCACGGTGTTCGGCGGCAGGAAGCGCCGATATACCAGGCGTTGCTGAAACTCCACGGTCACCAGGCTGCCCCAGCGGGCCGAAGGTCTTTCACGCACCACCAGGTTGAAATCCATCCGGCTGGTGGCACGCAGGCGTTCACTGAACGAGTAATAAAAGTCATGGCCGATGTGCGAAATCGTGTCGTCGATGATGAACCCCAGCATCTCGTCGTCTTCTGCCGCCGAGACGAAGTTCGCCATCAGCATCAGGACCACTGCCGCCAGCCAGTGCCGATTCATGGCTGCATCGCCTCGGGCGCGGTGGACTGCGCTTTCGGCGGCCCGTCTGTGCCATCGAGGAAGGCTTTCTCGGCCACGAACTGCCAGTCCTTGTAGCTGGCCATGCCGTTGAAGTCCGACCACTGGCTGGGGAAGTTAACCTGCTTGAGCGGCTTCTCCGTGGACGGGCAGTACACACCGCTGATACGTCCGTCGATACCGCGCATCAGTTCCCATTCGCCACCTGTCATCGGCTCCGGATACAGCTGCCGGATATGGTGCTTGGCCGTCGGGAAACGCTCGTCCTGCAACAGGTCCGCGAGTTCTTTCGGGTACAGGGCCACACCGGGCGAACTGCGGTAATAGCTGCGCAGCGCCTGGGCATACTGCGTACCGACCCAGAGCAACTGGTTTTCCCGGTCCCGGCGCGCGGCGGTGGCCCACAACTCGCCGGCACTGGCCAGGCCCATGCCCATCACGACGATCAGAAACAGCACACCCAGGTAGGTGAAGCCGCCCTGGTCCGAAGGCTTACCACTCGGAATAAAGGCTGCCATCACGCGCCCTCCCGCTGGCGCCACTCTTGATATCGGCCACCCCGCCCGCCACGCCATCAGGCGGCGCGACCACGACCCAGAGGTCCTTGCGCTCGGCAATCGGGTCGAGCGGCTGGTTACGCAGGTAGCGCAGTTCGACCAGCTGTTCGATGGAGTCTGGATAACGCCCGGTGTCGCCGTAGTAGTGATCCAGCGCCTCGCGCATGGACGACAGACTCTGGCGCAGGGTGGTCTCTTTCGAGGCCTCCAGGCTGGTGAAGTAGCGTGGCAAGGCAATCGTCATCAGGGTCGCGATGATTGCCATGACCACCATCAGTTCCAACAAGGTAAAACCCTTTTGCCGACGCATATGCTCACCACTCCCGGTAGGCGATGCCGTTGAGCCCCTTGCCCCGGACCTTGGAGTAAACGTCATAGACGTCCTGGCCCTCGCGCGGGTTTTCAGATGAACTGTCATAGGAACGCAGGCCCCAGCCACCCTCGTCGTCACGCTTGACGGTTGCCAGCGGGTCGCGGGGGATGCGCCGCAGGAAATAGAACTTGGCCCCCTTGGCGCTGCGCACGTCACGCACCCCGTCGACCAGCACTTTCAGGTTCGGCGGATAGCCGTTGCTGTCGAGCGACTTCTCGATGTAGCCGGCGTCGAAGGCGCGCTTGTAGGCGTCGATGCCATCGCGGATCTGGTACAGCGCGGTCCGCAGTTCCTGCTCTTTGCCCCGGCGCACCACCGTCTCGGTCAGCGGTGCGGCCATGCCGGCCAACAGGCCGACCAGGGCCAGCGTCACCACGACTTCGATCAGGGTAAAACCACGTTGCGAGGCGTTCATGATCAAGGCTTCCCGACGGTAACGGTGGTGGCGATCGGTGCGCTCATGGGGTTGCCCATCGGGGCGGCCTGAACCGTAGTAGTGCTCATCGAACGGTCAGGAGCCTGGATGTGCATGCTGGTTTCGGTACCGGTCGGGAACTCCATGTCCGACGGGCTCTGGTACGGCAGGTTGCGCACGATCCGCGGGGTGATCGACAGCACCAGTTCGGATTTGCTGATGTCGTCCTTGTTGCTGCCGAACAGGCGGCCCAGGCCAGGAATGTCGCCAAGGCCAGGGATCTTGTTACCGCTGGCGCCGTGGTCGTTGCGCACCAGGCCGGCGAGGATCTGGGTTTCGCCATCATGCAGGCGCAAGGTGGTCTGGGCGTTGCGGGTATCGACCTGGACCGGAATGGTGCCTTGAGGGGTCGGCGCCAGCGGCGTTGCGTTACTGACTTCCAGCGCGATCTTGATCGCCACTTCGTTGTTCAGGTGCACGATGGGTTGCACTTCAAGTTTCAGACCGACGTCGAGGTAAGTCACGCTTTCGGTGATCACCGGGCCCTGGGTCGAAGGCACCGAAGTGGCGCTGATGATTGGCACGCGCTGACCGATGTGGATGCGCGCCTGTTCGCGGTTGCTCACCCGGATCACCGGGCTGGCCAGGGTGTTGATGTCTTTGTCCTGGGCGTTGATCTTGGCCTGGGGCGATGGCGTGAAGGCGATCCGGCTGGAGTCGATGCCTTTGAGCTGATCGAGAATCGACACGGGCGAGCCGTCGCTGTTGATCACGCCGAAGGTGTTGGGCCATTGCAGGCCAAGGTCGAGAATGCGTTGGCGGGCGACTTCCATCACTTCCACTTCCAGCACCACTTCGGGGTTGGACTGGTCCTGTGATTGCAGGAGTTTTTCCGCCATGCGGATGGCGTCGCCGGTGTCGCGCATGGTCAGGGTATTGAGGCGTTCATCGACGAACACGTCGCGGGTCTTGAGCATGGTCTTGATCATGTTCAGCGCGGTGTTGGCATCGATGCTGGTCAGGTAAAAGGTGCGCATCACCAGTTCCTGATAGTCCTTGAGCTTCTGCGGCGAGTCCGGGTAGATCAGCAAGGTGTTTTCATTCACCACTTTCTGATGCAACTGGTTCTGCTGCAGCAGCAGATCCACGGCGTCTTCGATGCGCACATCACGTACGAAGATCGTCGCTTTCATGTCCGGGCGCAGGTCCTTGTCGAAGATGAAGTTCAGGCCGGCGACCTGGGACAGTACTTCGAAAATGGTCTTCAGGTTGGCGTCGCGAAATTCCAGGGTCACCGGCCGGTCCAGGCGTGTACGCAGTTGCGGGTACTGCACCACGTTGCGGCTCTGCACCAGGCGGATGTTGTCTTGCAGTTCCCGGGCACCTTCGTTCTGCGGGTCCAGTTCGAGAATCTGCTTGACCTGGCGGTCGGCTCCGTAGATGTCACCGCGACGCAGGTCGCCACGGGCCAGTTCGAGTTTCTCGTCCATGCTGCGCAGGTAGTCGAGCTGACGCAGGGAGTCCTGGGCACGACGGTTGTTCGTTTCGATGCCCAGGACCCGGCTGTAACCCATGCGGGCCCCGGCGAAATTACGCTGGGCGCGGTCCATGTCGGCCTGGGTCAGCAGCGCCGTCACGGCGCGGGCCCGACCGCTGTTGAGCGCTATGTGCAGATCGGTATCGCGAGGGTTCTCGCGCAATCCCTGTTCGATGCGAGCCAGGCCGGCTTCGTACTGGCCTGATTCAATCAGGGCGGAAGCTTCATCCTTGGCAAGCTGCGCCGAACTGCAGGCGACCAACCCGGCACAGAGGCAAAGGCTCATCAGCAAACGGGATTTGTTCATTCCGTACTCCCCACAGACAAAGTCTGAGCTAAATGCAGAGGCAGGTAGACCAGGCTCAGTTCCTCACGGGAAATGCGCTCGATCCGCCAGGTTTCGTCGATGACATCCCCTTTGCGCACGACGTATATTTTTTCGCCGTCCTGCAAGAACACCTGCAGATCGGAACGATCATCCAGCCTGCCAACAAACTGGAACGGCAACGGCGGTGCAGTGGGGACTTGCACCTCTTGAGTCACGACGACCGGTTGTTCAATGACGGTGCCGAGGACCGGCGCCGCTTTCCAGCTGCGGGCGGCGAACAGGTCGCCGGCCGGGCTCAGATCCTTGATCGGTACTGCCGCCGCGGCGCTCGATGCAGCCGCCGCTGCGCCCGGGGTCTTGCCTTTGGCTGGCGAGGCCACGGTGGCCAGCGCAGGGTCGCTGTCGTCAGCCTGTTTGAAGTAATCGGGGCCCCAGGCGAGCGCTGCCGCTACGCCGAAGAACGCCACCCAACCCACCACTCGCTTGGTATTCATCATGACCTCGACAGGTAAAGGGTCATGCGGATCCGCCCGGTCAGGTCGGTATCGGCGATTTTCTTGCGCTGCAGTTCCACGTCCTCCAGCACCACCGCCGGCAACTGCCCGAGCAAGGCGTGCAGGAAACGCCGCAGCTGCGGATAGCTGCCACGCACCGGCAGCAGAATCTGATAACGGGCCAGGTGCGTCTTGGGGTCCACGCCCAGGGAGTATTCACCCCGGGACAAGGTGATGCGCTCCTGGGCGGCCAGGGCGTAGATCTTGTCGATGGCCACGGTGGCCTGAGGCTGGGACGGTAACTTGCTGCGGAAGTCGTCGAGCTGACGCTGCGGCACCACCGGTGCAGCCACGCTGCCGTCTTCTACCTTGGCCAGATACTCGGTGGCTTCGCGAGTCTGCTGGCTGAGGTTTTGCAGCGACTGCCAGTCCGGCAGCAACCCGACCACGCCATAGCTCAGCGCCAGCACCAGCATGGCCAGCCCTGCCAGCCCTGGAACGCCCAGGCCTTGCAGGTATTCGTGGACAATCAATTTAGGGATTTGCATCGCCGATCTCCCAGGTAGCCGACAGGTTGAACTGCACCGGGTGTTCCGGCACGTTGGCGACAATTTCGTGGCTCAGCAGCGACACGTCGGACAGCTCGTCGCTGGCTTCGAGGCGGCGGTGGAAATCGAGCATGGCGTCCAGGTCGATCGCCTCGGCGGTGATCCGCACCTGGCCTTTGCGGGCGTCGGGGGTCAGGGTCAGCAGGGCAATGTTGTCCCGCGGCATGGCTTCGAGGGTGGCGAACAGGCGTTCCCAGGGGCGGCGCAGCTGCTGGGAGACCTTGCGCATTTCCGCCAGGTTCTGCGCCTGCTCGCGGGTTTCCGCCGGGGTCAGGCCGGGCTTGCTGCCGTTGTCGCCGGTGAGCACCCGCTGGGTGGTTTGCAAGTGGCCTTGCTGTTGTTCGGCCTCGTTGCTCAGGTGCTGCTGCACCAGAGCGCAAGTCAGGGTCAGCACCACACCACCGGCCAGCAGGCTCCAGCCCAGGGGACCGGCACGGCGGCGCGGCTGAAAGTCGAGCATCAGGGGGCGCATGTCAGGCCACCGCCCGAGACATGACGTACAGGCAATCGCGTACGGCTGTCCGGTCTTCTTCGAGGGTGCGCAGGTGCACACCGGGTACGTCGGGATGCGAGTCGATGCGCGCCGGTGCATGCAGGTAGACATTCAACGGCCGTTCGCTGGTGGATGCCTGCAACTGGTTTTCACGGCCGATCAGCGCGGTCAGCGCGGCATCGCTGTCGCTGCTGCCGACCGAACGCACCGAGGTCCAGCGCCCTTCCCGGGCCAGCAGCAATACGCTGCGTACCGGTTCGGCGACCACGAACAGGAAGTCCCCGGCATCAAAGCTTTGATCGAAATGGTTGAATGCCGCCATCAGGTACGGCTGCACCGAACGCAGGCGCAGACCGCGGGCGCTGACCATAGCGCGCAGGCGTTCGAGCAAGTCCTGTGGCAGCGCGGTGGCGATACGGTCATAACCGGCAGGTTCGGGCGAAAGCACCAGGTTCCAGGGTTGCGTCGTGGCACCGTAGAGGTCTTCGAAACACAATTGGGCGAAGCCGAGCAATTCGGCCGGGCTGCTGATCTGCTCGCTCCAGGGCACCAGGCAGTAGCGGCTGAAGTGCCCGGAGATCACCACGGTCAGTTCCGCCCTGGCAACGGCGTGTTCGGCCAGCAAACGGTCGAGGGTGTCGAGGGCCACCGCCCAGGCGTGGAAGCCTTCGTCGATGTAGCCGACGCTGCCCAGCCAGCGAGTTGCACTGCCTTGCCGATGTCCCAGGCCAACACCGCTGGCGCCGAGCACGGCGATAAATTGCTCACGAGATAAAAGTGACACGATTGATCTCCTCGAGAGTGGTCCGGCCTTGTTCCACCAGCTCCAGCGCCGACTCGCGCAACAGGCGCAAGCCACGTTTGCAGGCATGGGCCTTGATTTTCGAAATGGGTTGGCGCTCGACGATCATTTGCCGCAGTTCGTCGTCCAGGTGCAGCAGCTCGGCAATCGCGCTACGCCCGCGATAACCGGTGCCCCGGCAATGCCCGCAGCCCTTGCCGTGGACGAACTGATAGTGAGCGACCTTTTGCCGATCGAGCCCCGAGATCTCCAGCTCTTCGTCTGTCGGGCTGTAAGGGTTGCTGCAACTGGTGCAGACCAGGCGGATCAGGCGCTGGGCCAGCACGGCATTGAGCGCCGAGACCAGGCTGTAGGGATCGATTTCCATCTGGGTGAAACGGCCGATCACGTCAAACACGTTGTTGGCGTGGATGGTGGTGAACACCAGGTGACCGGTGAGCGCCGATTGCACGGCGATCTGCGCGGTGTCCGGGTCGCGGATTTCACCGACCATGATCTTGTCCGGGTCATGCCGCAGGATCGAGCGCAGGCCCCGGGCGAACGTCAGGCCTTTCTTCTCGTTGACGGGGATTTGCAGCACGCCCGGCAGTTGATACTCCACCGGGTCTTCAATGGTGATGATCTTGTCCACGCCGTGGTTGATCTCGGTGATCATCGCGTACAGGGTGGTGGTCTTGCCGCTACCGGTAGGCCCGGTCACCAGCACCATGCCGTAGGGTTCGGCGGCCAGCCGGCGCAGTTGGCGCAGGGTTTCTTCTTCAAAGCCCAGGGCTTGCAGCTGCACGCCACAGACTTTGTCGGCGAGGTCCTGTTTGTCGAGTACCCGCAGCACCGCGTCTTCGCCAAAGATGCTCGGCATGATCGACACCCGGAAGTCGATCTGCCGACCGCTGATACCGACCTTGAAACGACCGTCCTGAGGCACGCGTTTTTCGCCGATGTCCAGTTCGGCCATGACCTTGACCCGGGAAATCACCTGCTCGGCGAACTCGCTGCCCTGGATCTTGCTGATGTTGTTGAGTACGCCATCGATCCGGTACTTGATCACAAGGCCACTGCCGGTGGTGCCAAGGTGGATATCGCTGGCGTGCATTTTCAGCGCGTCGTACAGGGTCGAGTTGACCAGTTTGACCACCACGCTGGAGTCTTCGCTGATGCTGGTCAGGGACAGGCTTTGCAGGGTATCGATTTCGGTGCCGCCCTCGGCTTGGGCGTTGAGCGATTCCACCGCGTGGAAGCTCTCTTCGTGACGCGCCAGGTACGCCTTCAAGTCGTCGGCGTGCACCAGGTACAGCGGCGCACCATGCAGGCATTCATCGATCCAGGCCAGGCGGGCACTGTCGAAGGGGTCGGCGAACACACCGATGACCGCATCGTCATGGCGCAGCAGGATGAATTCGCGCTTGAGGCATTGGGCCAGGGTCACCCGGTCGAACACCGGGGTGGATTTGAACAGGTTGTCGGTGTCGAGCACCGGGTAGTGCAGAGTCACACCCAGGCACTGGATGAACGGCATGGGCGCCAGTTCGCTCAATCCCCCGAGGGCGTCCAGCATCCGTTCGCCGGAGCTGGTGGCCAGGGCTCGGGCCTGGGCCAGTTGTTCGCTGGTAAAACGAGTCGGTACACATTCCGGTTGCGCCGGTTCTACGGCAAGGGATAGACGGTCCATGGCTTGCTCTCCAACGCCCGGGGCTTTGAGCCCTGTCGACGCGGCGAGCAGTTTCGGCAAAAGCCGGAACGTCTTGTCGCGCCACTACTCCCCGGCGAGCAATTGTTCGTCGTCTGGTGCCATGGAGGCCGATGTGTTTTTTCGGCGATCTGCAAGCACCCAACTTCCGTCGTACAACTGCAGCGGGAAACTCTCGGTCCTGCTCTGGCGTCGTTCGACGAATCCTTCCGAAGTGCTCACTACCACACCCGCTCTGGGCTCGCGTCGCCTGCCAAGAAGATCAAGCACTGCACGGGCCAATTCCGCCAACGGGAACGGTTTGAACAGGATATGGCTGACTCCCATTAGCCGGGCCCGCTCGCAAACTTCTGCGGTTGGATGCCCTGTGATCAGCACAAAATGGCACTTCCTGTTCTGGCGGACGGCATCGAGCACCTGAAAGCCTTCCATATCGGGCAAGCGGTAATCGAACACCATCACATCGGGTGCGAAATCGTCAGCTTCGGCGATCCCGTGTGCACCGTCGTGAGCAATCCGGACTTCCAGTGCTTGCGCCTGCAGGTAACCCTGGAGGTTTTCCGCCAGCAGCTGTTCGTCATCAACAACCAGTACTTTGTTTAACAAGGTCGACTCCTTGAAACCGCAGGTCCGGGTTTTGAACCTGGCAGAGTGCGTGCCCTGAGAGGACTAACGCACACTTCATGCCAGACTGAGCGCCGGTAATTTTAGGTCTTCATGTCCTTGAATTTAAAAACAATGCCTATTCGTACTGCAATCCCATCCCCCAAAAACGGGGAAAGCGATCGGATTGGCATTGACGTTTTTTCCCCACTGTTGGGGAACCCCCTATTCATCGTCAATCCGTTCGATTCGATTACGCGAGCGCAATTGCGCCAATGCCTGCAAGCGGGCTTGAACCTGTTGTTGCCGGGCAAGGTAAGCCCGAACCATGTCAAGTCCTTGCTCTGCTGGGACATTGGTCGCCTCCATGTGGTTCTCCAGAAAAATCAGATGCCAGCCCACCGACGTACGCACGGGTTCGCTGACAGCCCCCGGCGCCAGGGTAAACGCGGCAGCCTCGAACTCCGGCAGCATTCGTCCACGGGGAAAATAACCCAGGTCGCCCCCTTCGCCGGCCGACGCGTCTTCGGACCCGCTGCGCGCAACGCTGGCGAAATCGGTACCGGCAACGATCGACGCCTTCATCGCGATTAAGCGTAGCCGCGCGGCCTCGACAGTGGAAGCGTCAGCACCGGGCGCTACCTTGATCAGGATATGCCGGGCCCGCACTTCTTCGGGCCGGTTCATCTCGGCGCGGTGTTCTTCGTAGAACGCCCGCACCTGTTTTTCGTCCGGCTCACCGGCCTGGGTGAGGTCATTGAAGACTTGTCGGGCCGCCAGTTCACGGCGGGTGTATTCGGTGTAGCCGGCTTCGTCGAAACCGGCATCCTCAAGACGCCGGGCAAACACCTCGGCGCCGCCCATGGCCTGACGGGTCTGGTCGACCTGGTCCTTGACCACGGCATCACTGATCACCACGCCGCGCTTGACGGCTTCCTGCCACAACAGTTCGCGGTCGATCAAGGCATCCAGCGCGGCCTTGCGCAGTTGCTTGTAGGCTTTCGGATTGCGAATGTTGCCTACCGCCCGGCCCTGATCCTCCAGGTATTCGGCGAAGTAGCGTTCCAGGCGCAGCTGGGAAATTTCCTCGCCATTGACCCGCGCCGCGGCCGGGCCACTGCTGCACCACGCCACGGGCACCCAGAGCGTCAACAGGACCAGCAAAGTGTTGAGTTTCATGATCGGCCTCCGGTCAGGGCATGGCGGCAATGGGTTTGTAGGGGGCGACCAGATAAAAACGCTGGTCCGGCAGATCCACCGTGACGATATGGGCACCGCTCAAGCCCTGGCGCCGGCCGGGACCAAAGCTGATCAGTGGCGTCAGCCCGGTATCAAAGTCATGCAGGCCTTCCAGGGCACTGACCAGTTTCTCGCGGCTGGCATCGCGCCCGGCCTGCTTCATGCCTTCGCTGAGCAGCATCATCGAACTGAACGCGCCCACCTGCAGCACCGCGTGCTGGCCGCCCAGGCCCTGAAGTTCACGCAATTGAGTCAAGGCCAGGCGCCCGGCCAGGGTCCAGTCACTGGGCACGAACGGATAGGCCAGGAACACCCGCCGGGAAAATCCGCTGGGCACCTGGATCAGGTTGCCCGCGACCTGGTTCGAGGCGGCGAACAGGTAAGGCACCTGCCCCGCCGTTTGCAGGCGCTCGGCCAGTCGACTGAAGCCGCTGCTGCTGCCCAGGTAAAACACCGAGCGCGACCCCAAGGGCAGATCATCCCTGGCCGCGTCATAGGCTTGCAGGCTGACCTTTTGCCAGGCGTGCCCCTGCAGGTACTGGCTGAGTTCCTGCGCCGCCAAGCGTTGGCCGGATTCGTCCGGATAGGCGATCAGCGTCGGCCCCTGGAGCACGCGCAGGCTGGCAGCGGCGTAATCGGCCAGGGCGATCAATTGCTCGCGAAGCCCCGGCAGCGGCTCGAATATCTGCCGGCTGGCGTGGGGCGTGCCCTGCAAGGACAGCGGCCCGATCAGGGGAATGCCGGCCCGTTCCAGACGCACGGCGAGTTCCACGTCCAATGCCGGCACCAGCGGTGCGATCAGGGCAAACACCTGCTCTTGATCGATCAAGCGGTCCAGCGCCTGTTCGGCACTGGCGCGATCGGCACCGGGGTCGAGGATGGTCAGGCGCAACTGCCGGCCGTGAATTCCACCCGCCTCGTTGATACGCGTCACGCAGCCCTTGAGCACCGCCGCCACCGTAGCGCCCTCCTCGCTCAACGACCCAGTGCCCGGCAGCAAGGTGCCCAGGTTAAGGCTGTCGGGGGTCAGGCCCGGATCGCGGTCTTCGGCCAGGCGCTTGAGGTACGCCGTGAGGTTGCGTTGGTCGTTCATCGACAACACGAACCGTGGCATCGTCGGATCGAGCCGGTTGTTGCCGGGGTCGCGCCCCTCCTGCACCGCGCGCGCCAGGGTGCTGTCGCTGTAGGCCGGATAACTGCGGCCGTTGATGTGCTGCTGGCCATGGCTGCTGGCCAGCCGCGACCAACTCAGGTCCGGTGGTCGCACCCCGCCTTCCGGGCGCCCGAGGCCGTCTTCGCCATGACAGTTGGCACACGGCAGGCTGGTGGCCGGCAGCAGCATGTTCGATGCGCCGACCCGGGCCATGATCGGCTCGCCGCTGGCCGACACACCTTCGCGGTACAAGCGCTTGCCGGCACTTTCGTTGAGGCTCAGCGGCAGCGCCTGGACGCTGAGCGTGAGGCCACCGAAGAGCAGCAGGCCGAGGACGAGGGCAGTGTTCATGGCCATGGCTCAGCGCTCCGCCACGGGCATTGTCAGCAGCTGCAAGCGCTGGGCAATGGCGGCGGCCGGGGCATCGGGACGGATTTTGCTCCAGCGTTTGTTCGCCACGTCTCCGACGATCAACTGGGTGGAGTGCTGCTCGGGGGTGGGCACGATCTGACCGATGCGCCCCAAGACAAGGTCCATTTGCACCTTGTCGCCGGTAAGGAAAAGCCAGTGGGGCCCATCGACGCCCTGTTTCAAGGTGTAAGCCTTGAGTACCGCCGGGGAGTCCCGCAGCGGATCACTGGTAAGGGAGATAAAGGTGATGCCGTCGGCCTTGTCGCCGAGCACTTCACGTACTTCCTTGAGCTTGCGGGTAATCAACGGGCAAGCATCGTTGCAACTGGTGAAAATCACATTGAGCAGCACCACACGGTCCTTCAATGCGTCGCTGTAGAAGCGCAGCGTGTTGCCGTTCTGGTCCTGCAACGGCGTGTCGGTGAACCAGGTTTGCGCGTCGTGGGTACCGGTGGACGGTTGCGCGGCGGCCACCGCAGGCGCGCTCTGTTGATGCTCTTCATGGGCAAACGCCATTGAACTGAAAATGCAGAAACAGACGCTCAGGGCGATCCAGTCGATGGCTCTCATGGCTGCTGCTCCATGGCGATGGCGGTGTGCTTGGCGTGGGTATTGCGTTCACCACTGAGCTTCTCGACGGCCCGGGCCAGCTCCGTCGGGTCGGTGAATCCGTAGTAGCGGGTCCAGAAGCGGTTATTGCCGTCCCCCACCAGAATCAGCGGCGAGTGGTTCTTGAAGTCACCGCTGTAGGCGCCCAGGCCCTTGAGGGTGGCATTGACCGACTGCGGCGAACCGGTCAGCCAGCTCCAGCCCGGCCCTTGCTGGAAAGTGCGGGCGTAGTCGTTCAGGCGCTTGGGATCGTCGCGCTGCGGGTCGATGCTGATCGACACCAGTTGCACCTCGGTGCCGACCCGCGCGCCGAGCTGTTTCTGCACCTTGCCCATGATCGAGGACACCACCGGACAGACCGTGGTGCAGCTGGTGTAGATGAAGCCCATGACCACGATCTTGTTGCTTACCAGGTCCTTTTCCAGGCTGACGACCTTGCCGTCCTGGTCCAGCAGGGCCACGTCGGCAAACTTGATCCGGGCGGTCTCCGGGCTGGCCTTTTTGCTCGTCATGTCGTGCCCGCCATGCTCGTCCGTCGAGTGGGCCAGCGCCTGGCCGATACCGATGGCCAAGAGGCAGAACGTCAGCAGGCCGCGATGTGCAAATCGGTTCATGTCAGTTTCCTCTTACTGGGTATCGCCGGGTATCACCCGAACGCTGGCAAAGGTCTTGTCATCGAAGCTGGAGCCGAGGGACGCCGCCCGCACGTGCAGGTACCAGGCACCGTCCTGGTCGAGGGTCACCGGGGCTTCATAGACACCGTCGGCAACTTCCAGGGCGGCGACCTCCTGTGGTCGCGAAGTCGGGGCGCGGAAGTAGCGCACCTGAACATCCTTGACCCCGCTGCGCTGTGCCTTCTGCTTGCCCTCGACGATGCGGAAGCGCACCACGTACGGGCTGCCGAGGTCAGCGGTGAACTTGTCGAGCATGAACTCCACCTTGGGCACCCCACGCTGCCGGTCGAGGTTTTTGTCGGCCTCTACCAGGGTGCTGAAGCAGTGGATGATGTTCGGCTGGTTGAGCAGGAACGCCACGTCGAAACGCCCCGCCGCCGGCAGCTTGACCCGCGAGCTGTACAGCCCGGGTTCGATTTCCCGCAGGCTGCGGTCAATGACCAGCGCCGCCCGCGCCACCTGTCCGCGATTGGGGTAACCGGACATCGGCGCGTTCATGCCTTCGGCGTAGAAGTAGGTGGTGTTGTCCACCGGGTTGACCACGAACACCGCGTTATCGTCCCGCGATACCGCCAGGCTCGACGCCAGCGGCAGGTCACCGGCCATCCGCGGTGCCTGGGTGCCAGCCTCGAAACCCTGGATGATCGGCGCGCGGCCCTCGCCGAGGGACGCCAGGTTGATCATCGTGACTTTCGCTGAAGCCAGCCCGCGCACATAGGCATAGGCCTTGGTGAACACCACTTGATAGGGCTCGGCGGAGACGTTCAGCTCATGGATCAGCGCGTCGTTGGCGGTGTCGATCACCGCGGCCTGGTTCTCCAGGGTATTGAGCACGATGCCAAAACGACCGTCGGCGCTGAACCCCATCGGACCCAGCCCCTGTTTGAGCTTGATCACCCGGCGCACCGACTGGCTGTTGCCGTCGACCACAGTCACCGTGCCGTCCTTGCCATCGGCCACATAAGCGGCACCGGACAGCGGTGAATACATCACGGACAACGGGTGCGAACCGGTCTTGAGTTGTTTGCTGATGCTCAGGCTGGCGATGTCGACGATGCTCAGGGTGCCGTCATCGCGGTTGGTGACGTAGGCGAAGCGGCTGTCCTTGCTGAACGCGATTTCGTGGTGCCCGGCCCCGGTGGCCAGGTGCTTGAGGGGTTTGAGGCTGGCAGTGTCGATCACCGTGACCCCGGATTGCCCGTCCTTTGCAGCATTGTTGCCGACCCACAGCAGACGTTCGTCCGGTTGCAGGGCCACGCGTACCGGATTGTTGCCGGCCGCCACCGAGTCGATCAGCTTGAACTGTTCACTGTCGATCACCGCCACTTCGCCGGCAGTGGGCATCGAGACAAACACCCGTTTGTTGTCTTTGGGCGTCACCCAGTCCATCGGCGGCTGTTTCAGATCGATCCGCGCCAGGGTGCTGGTGATGCCGCCGACGGACACCGACGGGTCGACCACCGAGACGCTGGCATCACGGCTCATCACCAGCAGGAAGTAACTATTGAGGTCGAGCATGGGACGCGCGCCGATACTCGACTTCAGGAACACCCCGACCCGCGACTTGCAGCTCTTGTCGCGACCCTGGGCCTGGTCGGCGGCGACGGCCTCCGGGTCGAGCCAGGCACCCGGCGCCACGCCAGACATGGGTTGACCCGAGGTCTTGTCCGTGACCCGAAACTGCACATCGGCAAAACCGCCCTCGCGCAACACGCCGTCCTCGGCCAACGGCTTCACATCAAAGACCACCGAAACCCCGTCACGCTCCAGCGTCCGGTTGCTCCAGGTGTCGGGCAATGCAACCTCGCTGAGCATGCTCGCCGGTGCGGTTCGCCACACGCCGAGCCAGATCAGCGCCATCCCGAGGATCAGCGCACTGCCAACGATTTTGATGGTCCTGTCCATGTTGCAACCCCTCTTCAGATCCTACCTGTCCCTTTTGGTCACTCATGTGGCGAGGGGGCTTGCCCCCGTTGGGCTGCGCAGCTGCCCCCTCGATCCACAATTGCATCCACCAGACTCACCGCATGTACCGCTTTTACGACTGCTTCGCAGTCGAACGGGGGCAAGCCCCCTCGCCACACAAGCCCGCTCCCACAGGTGTTGCATTACTGTCCTTTCCTACGGTGTCTGAGCATGCTCGCCGGTGCGGTTCGCCACACGCCGAGCCAGATCAGCGCCATCCCGAGGATCAGCGCACTGCCAACGATTTTGATGGTCCTGTCCATGTCAAAACTCCTCTTCCGAATCTGCCTGTCCCTTGTAGAAACCTTTGTGGCGAGGGGGCTTGCCCCCGTCCGGCTGCGAAGCAGTCGTAAAAGTGTTGAGGGGCTGCTTTGCAGCCCAACGGGGGCAAGCCCCCTCGCCACAAAGGCTCGCTCCCACAAGGGGTGGAGTGATCCCACCCTTCCATCACCGCAACTACGGTGTCGGTGCCGTTGTCGGCGCCGGTTCATTCGTGACCCGCAGCAAGCCCCAGAAACCGGCGGCATTGCCGAAGGACGCGTTGTCGCGGTACAGGTAATCCCCCGCAATCCCGTTGACGCCGCCAGCGCTCGGGTGCATGGCGCTGAAGTGCGCGGCCGGCAGTACGCTTTCGCGGGCGCCGATGTACATCGACATCGGGTTCAAGCCGAACCGCACCGAACCAACGCCCGGGGCGCCCATCGGATAGCCATCGGTATCGCTCTTCTCCGACAGGTACGGGTTGACCGACCAGAGGTGACCGTCGAGCTGGAACGTCGCGCCACGACTGCCGCCGGTAGGCATCAGCACATGGGTACGGAACGGTTGCCCCGGTTTCACGTAGAACACCGGTGTTTGCGGATCACCGCCCACCAACGCGTTGCTGTAGGCCATGTGGGCGTTGGGCACGTCGCCGTAGCCGGCACCGTCGGCCCGGCCGAACGGCGCATCCGGAGCGAGGCCGAAGCGGTACCACATGGGCTCGGTCTTGTAGTTGATGGCCATGCCGGCGTTGTCCTTCGGATCATTCGGCACCCCCATGCCTTCCGAGGCGATGCCTTCCACCGGCCGCCCACCCGCCCAGCGCAGGTTCAAGGCACGCTGCCAGACCATCGCAAAGTCGCGGTAGACCGTCTGCCCCGTCGCCGTGACCGTGGCCGAGGCACGCTTGGCATCCTCGACCCAGGTAGAGCCTGCCGGCAGCACACTCATCGCTCCGCCAAGGCCTTTCTGCGGCTGCTTGATCACATCCGCCGGGGTGAAATTCAACCCACCGAACTCCACCGCCGTGGCGTTGATGTTGTCGACGTTGCGACCCAGTTGAGTGATCGGCTTGCCTTCACGCTCCAGGTGCCCGGCGTAATACTGGTAGGTCTTGGTCGGGTACGCGCCGGTGTTGCCAACCCGTGGTGGCACGGTCTGGATCGGGTTGGCGCCGACGTTGGCGCCGTCGGACTTGGTGATGTCGTAGGCCAGCAATTGCGCATGCAGGCCGACATGGCTGGAAGGCCGCAGCAGGTTGTTGTTGAAGGTGGTCGAGCCGTTACTGTTATGCCGGTCACGCTTGACCAGCCCTTGCAGGATCGCGGTCTGGGCCAGGTCCGGCATCACGCTCGGCAGGCGGTTCTCCAGGGTGATATTGATGCAGTCCCCGGCCGCTGCGCGCAGTACCAGCGGCTCGACAGGTACGCCCGGCTTGAGCTTGCCGGTGGTCGGATCAAGGTCGGTCTTGCGCACGTACAGGATCGCGGTCGGGTCATGGATCGGCCCGCTCTGGCCACCGATGGTGATGGTTTCGCCGTCCTCGGGATCGGTCACCGTCACCCGCGGAATACTCACGGTCCGCGAGTTGAACACCAAGGTGCCGCCCGCCGGATTCAGCGGCCCGCCGACATGCTGGCCGAGCCCCTCCGGGTCACCGATCGACAAGCCCAGCGGGTTGCTCAGGATGTCATTGGCCAGCGCCGCCACCACCTCGTAGTTGCGCTGCACGGTCGGCCTTGTGCCGATGCCGTTCGGGTTGGCGCGGATCCGTGGGCAGGTGCCCTCGAACGCCACGGTGTTGCGCATGCCCGCCGGTTTCGTGTTGTTCGGCAGCGCGAACAGATCGTTGCGTTGCGCGGTGTAGTTGCGCATCACGCCCCAGATACCGTTCCAGTAGCCTTCAATCGAGGCATCCATCGAGTACAGGTAATCACCGGTGCTCGCCGCGGAACTGGAGAGCATCGACAGCGGCGCAATGAAGCCCATCTGCTCGGAAATCCCGACCATTTGCGAAGCGCGCCAGCCCGAGTTGGAGCTGTTGCCGTAGCCGGTGCCGCTTTGCAGCCACTTCACACCGTGCAGGGTGACGTTGTGCTCTTCTTCATGGCCGCCGGCATGCACCCGCAACCGTACATTGTCGCCGGTGTAGGTGCGCAGCATCGGTGTGAACGGATCACCCGGTTCTGCACCGCCACGGTTGATGTGCGGCGGGAACAGCGTGGTGCCGCCAGTCGGGCCGGTGGCCGACGTCACCAGGTTGGGCGCCAGGTTCATTGCCGCGATCGCACGGTCGGTGCGGCTTTGCATGGCGAACGACAGATCGCCACCGAGGCCGTCGGCCTGCATGCCGCGCTTGCCGTCGGGGCCGACCTTGTTCGGGTCGAACACCCGCAGGCCCAGGGGTTCGTTGCGGTAATTGACCACGAACATGCCGGGGTCATCCACCGAGATCGCTTGCGGGCATGGTCGGGTCGGGCAGCCCGGCTTGATGCCGCCACGGGCCTCGACCACCGCCTCGAGCAGGTTGCCGGCGTTGTTGCGCACCGGCGGGTTGATCGCGTAGCGGAAGCTGTCGGCCGTCGCCGGGAACGCCTGTGGATTGGGCACGCCATTGGGGCCGGCGCCTACGTACACGCCGGCTTCGTAAGCGTGCTGGAAGTCGCTGTATTCCAGGAAGAACTCACGGAAGCTGTCGTTCTTGCCGTCACCGTCCAGGTCACCGGTGGAGATCACCGCTTGCCAGGAGGTCGGCCCGCCGTCAGCGCGCGCGCCGCTGTACAACGGCTCGCCGGTTTCGGCGTGGAACCAGGTGGACCCGGCCGGTTCGGCCAGTACGGTGGCGTACAGGCCAATCTGTTGGTGAGTCGATGGGCCGAGGTGGTCGTGGGTGAAGATGGTCCCCAGGCCACGGTCGACACCCTTGGTGTTGATTACCGGGTCAATGAACCAGCGCTGCATCGCCGTGCGCGCGCCCATCCAGTCCGCCCGGCCATATTGACCAAAGAACGGATGGCTCTTGGCTTTCGGGCAGGCCGGCGTGCCGTCACGCGGGTCGGCGCCTTCGCACTGATTGAACGCGCGGATGGCATGGATGCGTTCCACCACGGCGCCCGGGGAAAGCACGCCGTCTTCGTAGTTCCAGCCGTTGGAAGAACCGTCCGCCGAGGTCAGGTCCCACTTCGGCAGGTGAATGTGCTGGCCGATCACGTCGGTCGGGGTGCGCACCTGATAGTCGTCCATCTCATAGGTGGCCGGCACCAGGTTGGTTTGCTGGTATTGCACGCAGTCGAAGGTGTTCATGCGCATCACCAGCGGCTCTGGCGGACGCTGCTTGGTGATCACCGGCCAGGCGTCTTCCCACAACGCCAGGATGCGCGCCTGCGGGAAGTGGTAGCCGACCTTGTTGTACACCGCGTCGAACTGGATGTTGGCCGCCTTGTAGATGCGCGGACGGTCGGCGGTGAAGGTCGAGGAGCCGGTGAAGGACATCCCGTCGATGCGCTCACCGCTATTGAATTCACCGCTGCCGGCGCTGCTGGTCAGGCGTTTGGCCCGATCATCCATGCACGGTTCGTAGAACGGCGCACCGGCAATCGGCAAGGCACCGTTGGTGCGAAAGTTGCGCGCCACCACCTGTTTGCCCGGCAGCACGGCAAAGCTTGGGTGCTCCTTCTTGGCGTGGAAGGCCATGGCCGCCTGTTCGACTTCGGTGCCCTCTTCCGGCAGGTAAATCGGTTTGGCGCGCTTCACTTCCTTGGAGAAGTCCAGCGAGGTGGTCACCGTGTGCGCCTCGCCACCGGCAGACACGCCGTCCAGCGCATGGCGCCCCAGACCACCGTCCCAGCCACCGGACTGGTTCGGGTCGAGGTTGGCCCACAGGCCATTGCCGCTGGTTTTCAGGGCCTGGGCCTTGGCGGCGTCGAGCATGTCCAGCGGTGGGGTTGGCGGGCGTTGGCCGACCGAACTTTCCATGCCGCCGATCCAGAATGGGAAACCGGGGTTTTTCAGGCTGCCGTCGGCGTTGCGGTTGGCTTCGCTGCGATCGACCAGCGCCAGCGAACCGATGGCCTGGACACCGCCATTGCCGCCGCCGTGGTCATCATCACCATCATCGTCATCATCGCCCGCGGCCACCAGGGTCTGGCCGATTTTCGGCACCACGGCGACCTTGCCCGGCATTGGCGCCATGGCTTTGCCAGGCAGCGGCACGACCGCCGGGATCGGCGTACCGGCGATGATTTCGCCATCGGGCAAGGCCCGCGCGCCCGTCGCCGGTTTACCGCTGCGCAGCGCATAGGGCTTCTTGTGGAAGCCGTCGTCACCCTGCTGGGACACTTCGAGCCGGGTGCCTTCTTCAAACACATCGTGCACCCGCCACATGGCCCACATGCCTTGGGCGAAGTGCGGGTAGAAGTGGCAGTGATAGATCGCATCGCCCGCTACCCGGTTACGGTTGCCCGAACCGCCGTTGGCGATTTCATAGGTGTAGCCGGCACCCGGGCCAATGCCCTGGGCGTCCAGGTAATCGGTGTTGTCATCGTTCGGGTTGTACAGCCATTGATGCCCGTGCAGATGGAAGATGTGGTGTTCATAGCCGTTGTGGGTGTTGCGGAATTTGACGAAGTCGCCGATGTAGCTGTGATTGACGTTGGACGGCTCCGACGGATACAGCGCCATGGTCGCCTTGACCCCGACCTGAACGGCACGCGGCACTTCGCCGGGGCGAATGTTTTCCAGGCCGGCGTTGGCCGGTACGTCCACCAGCATCGCCACGTCGCCCACGGTGTGCGAGCTCAAGAAAAACTCTTCATAGGCGCAGGACAGGCAATCGTGCATCGGCCCCACGCCCAGGCGGTTGGCGACCACCTCGGCGCCCATGCCGCCGGAGCCGTAGTTGATCATGAACGAGTCGCGGGTCGGCTCCAGCACATGGCCCATCACCGGGTCGGCAAAGTACGCCGGGAAGGCTTGGGTGACGGCGGTTTCATCCTGGAACTGCGCGGCGAAATCGCGGAACGGTTCCAGCCGGTTCGGCAACGCCGGATTGCGTTTGCCCATGGCTTCCAGTGGATAGGTCGAAGTCGGGAAGCTGCCGTCGGCATTGCTGCCCATCACGATCGCATCGCTTTCGCTGGAAATGATCTCACTGCCGTCCACCATGTTGATGATCGGCGCACCGGCCTTGCCTTCGCGAATCCACGGCTGGCGTTGCGGGTAGCGCGCCTGGTAATCGACGATTGGCTGGCCGGCTGGCGTACGTCCGCTGCTGGCCAGGCGCATTTCTTCTTCGGTCAGGGTATTGCGGTAAGTACGACCGCCCTTGGGCACGACCACCACCTGGGCGAACAGCCCATTGGCGTTGTTGCCCGCACCGCCCTCGCCACCGAAGGTCGCGCCACGGCTGCTGACATCGAACGCGCCTTCACGCTCGGCGAACAACGTATAGGAACGGCTGCCGCCAGGAGCGACGAGGCTGTTGCCGTTGCGCCCGGTATAGGAGGCGATGTCATCGATGCTGTTGACGGCCTGCAGGCCGTTGACCTGAAAACCGACATGACGGTCAGCCACCTGCTCATCGGCCTTGAAACCTTCGGCGTTGCCGGTCTGGCCGCCCTCGTCCTCCTCGCCCTCCTGCTCAAACCCGTCATGACTGCCCGGGTTGGCCTGATAGGCCAGCAGGTTCTGCAGATTGATGGTCAGGCAATCGCCGGCGGCCACTCGCAACACCAGCGGACGCGGACGCTTGTCGGGCCGCAGGGAAACCTTGCCCGGCACTGCCGCGCCGCCTTGGGCGAGGGAAATGTCATGGTCATCGACCACATCGCGACGCAGGGCGAACATCATGCCGTTGACGTTTTGCGCACCCAGGCGGTTGAACATCAGCGGCTGATCGAACGCCACGACGTTGGCCACCAGGGTGCGCTCACAACGACCAGCTGCGCTGGCAATCTCGATGCCGAGCATCGACGTCACCAACAACAGCAAATTAATCAAGGACGGGGCGTGGGATATGCCGATCATAGTCTCGGGCCTCGATGCGGGTTTTCAGGAAACGATTCAAGACAAATCGTCGAGAGCAATCCGCATGCCACAAAAAATTACGTTATTAATCATTAAGTTATAATCACGACTTAATACACCGGGGGATATTCCCCACCCAATCCCCCCACTTTCTCGCCGGGTCCACTTTTCCCCACTATTGGGGAAACCGGCCCCAGGGCTGCGATCACAGCGGAGCGTCCGCGGCCAAGCCCTGCAAACGCCGATACTGGTTCAGCACGTTGGGCACATAACGCTGGGTTTCGGCGAACGGCGGGACCACGTTGCCGCGACTGAGCACCGCTTGCGGTCCGGCGTTGTAGGCCGCCACGGCGAGGCGAATATCGTTGTCGAACATCGTCATCAGGCGCTTGAGATAGCGGGCGCCGCCCTGGATGTTGGCCTTGGGGTCGTAGGCGTTGGTCACGCCCATTTCGCGGGCGGTGTCAGGCATCAACTGCATCAGTCCGCGAGCGCCCCGGGAGGAGGTAGCGTGGGCGTTGTAGCTCGATTCGGTCTTGATCACGGCGTGCAGCAGCGCCGCCGGCAGTTCGTTGGCCGTGGCCGCCGCCGACACCAGCTCGGCGTAGGGTTGCGCGGCGATCATCTGCGGTTGCTGATCGAGGCTGACCACCGCCGCTTCGGGCTCGTGGATCACCCGTTCATAGTGGCGTCCGGGGCGGTGGACATTGGACAGGACGTAGCTGCCATTGGCATCCACGGAAACAAACACATCGGCCTGTGCGGCGCCGGTCAACACAAGCAGACCCAGCAACCCGGTGGTGAGTGATTTCATTGTTATACCTCCCCTTCCCGGCCCCGAAAAATGGGGGTATTGCCCCAATGGCCAGTCGTGCAACAGCCATACGCAAGCACTGTGCCGTAAGTGGGAAGGCCCGTAGTACGCGGGGTGCAGAAGGATCACCAGAGGTGAGCATGGCAATTGCATGCAGCTATATGGCAACTACATGGCAACCGCTATCGACTGTATGAGGTCATCATGAATCAGCATCTGCGTAATGCCCGGCGAACCCAAAGCGGGTTCACCCTGCTCGAACTGTTGGTGGTGCTGGTGGTGCTGGGGCTGTTGGCCGGCATCGTGGCACCGAAGTATTTCGCCCAACTGGGCCGTTCCGAAGTGAAAGTGGCCAAGGCGCAAATAGAAGGCTTGAGCAAAGCCCTGGACCTTTACCGCCTGGAAGTTGGCCACTACCC
Source organism: Pseudomonas sp. P5_109 (assembly GCF_034009455.1). NCBI lineage: Bacteria > Pseudomonadati > Pseudomonadota > Gammaproteobacteria > Pseudomonadales > Pseudomonadaceae > Pseudomonas > Pseudomonas sp. P5_109. Next base: position 2,645,519 of record NZ_CP125380.1, on the reverse strand, counting down.
GTCCACCGAACAAGGCTTGCAGGCGCTGGTCACGGCCCCCGCCGACGAACCGCGCTGGACCGGCCCGTACCTGCAGAAAAAACTCCCGCAAGACCCTTGGGGCCGCAACTACGCCTATCGCTATCCCGGTGAAAACAGCGAGTACGACCTGTTGTCCATGGGCAAGGACGGCCAACCCGGCGGCGAAGGCGAGAACGCCGAAGTCACCAACTGGAACTGACGGGAATGGCGACCATGCGCTTTCATCTCAAAGCCGTCGGCAAGGCCGGTGTCATCTCAATGACCGTCGATGCGCCGGGACACAGCGAAGCCAGGCGCATCGCCGAAGACCAGGGCCTGCGGGTAGTCAGCCTGCACGCCGAGCGCCATTGGCGCGCGTTGCGCATGCACAAGCGCGAGACGTTCAACCTGGTGTTGTTCAGCCAGGAACTGACCACCTTGCTCAACGCCGGCCTGCCGTTGATCGATGCGCTGGAAAGCCTGGCGGAAAAGGAAAACGCGCCACAAGCCCGCAAAACCCTGAGCGAACTGGTGCGCTTGCTGTACGAGGGCAAATCGTTTTCCCAGGCCCTGGGCCAGATGTCGGCGGTGTTCCCGCCTTTGTACGTGGCGCTGGTGCAGTCCAGTGAGAAGACCGGCGCAGTGGGCGATGCCCTGGGCCGCTATGTCAGCTACCGACAGCGCATGGACGAGGTTCGCCAGAAGATCATCAGCGCGTCGATCTACCCCATGCTGTTGCTGGTTGTGGGAGGCGGCGTGGTGTTGTTCCTGATGGGCTACGTCGTACCGCGCTTCAGCCTGGTGTTCGAAGGGCTGGGGTCGAACCTGCCCTGGTTGTCGCAGATCCTGATGAGCAGCGGCATGTTCCTTCACACCCATCAAGGCGAGTTCTTCGGCGGCTTGCTGGCCATCATCGTCGCCCTCACCCTGCTCCAGCGCCAACCGGCCTTTCGTCGGGGGCTGGACCGTGTGATCGAAAAACTCCCCGCCGTGCACCAGCGCATCTTCATGTATGAGCTGGCGCGCTTCTACCGTTCCCTGGGAATTTTGCTGCAAGGCGGCATTCCCCTCGTCACCGCCATGGGCATGGTGCGCAACCTGCTCACCGTCGCCTCCCGCAGCCGGCTGGACCAGGCCTGCGAACGGGTGCGCGAAGGGCAATCGCTATCGACCGCGCTGGAACTCAATCACCTGGTGACCCCCGTGTCCCTGCGCCTGCTGCGCGCCGGTGAACAGTCCGGCAACCTCGGGCAGATGATGGAGCGCAGCGCCGACTTCTACGACGAAGAAATCAGTCGCTGGATCGAATGGTTCGTACGGCTGTTCGAACCCCTGCTCATGACCTTTATCGGCCTGTTGATCGGGGTGATCGTGATCCTGATGTACATCCCGATTTTCGAACTGGCATCGAGCATTCACTGACCCTTTGCAACAGGGTCGTGCTGCACGTTGCATTGTTTTCAACAACCGACTGAATAAATCGGTCCGCCGAGGTGTTTATCAAGTTCCCACGGGGAAAAAAAGGTTCTTCACGCAATCCCGGGAAACACCGATAACGCAATACCTGTAGGAGCCGGCTTGCCGGCGATGGACTCAAGTGCGCCGCGTTTATCCGGTTCACACGCGTTATCGTTAACGACCATCGCTGGCAAGCCAGCTCCTACAGAGACCGCGTCCTGGTCGAAAATGAAATGATCTCCAAACCAGAGAAAGCCAAAAAAAAAGCAGCACGTTGCACCGTTAATCAACGTTCCAATCTGAATAAAAAAGACGGAGAACGACATGCACATCAATAAGCTTTTACTAGCAGTAGCTATTGGCGCGGTTCTGTCGGCGTCTACCGTATTGATTCCGGACAGCTTGTCCGGGGTATCCAGTGCTCAGGCCAAGGATGGGGGTGGCGGTGGCGGTGGGGGTGGCGGTAGTGGTGGCGGCGGCGGCAATGGAGGTGGCGGTGGCGGCGGCGGTGGCAGTGGAGGCGGTGGTGGAGGCAATGGCGGTGGTAATGGCGGCGGCGGTGGCGGCAGTCACGGCGGAAACGGCAGTGGTGGCAACGGTGGTAGCGGCGGCAACAGCGGCAGCGGCCACAGCGGCGACCATGGCAACAACAGCGGCCATGGCAGTGCCAACAGCGGTTCGAGCCACTCCGGAGCGGTTTCGTCTTCAGGGCGCAACGGCACCCATGATGAACCCGGGGATGACCATGGCGTCCATGCCAACGGCGAGCCCGGCGATGACCATGGCGTCCATGCCAATGGCGAGCCTGGCGACGACCGTGGCGTCCACGCCAATGGCGAAATCGGCGATGATCGTGGCGTCCACGCCAATGGCGAGCCTGGCGATGACCGTGGTGTCCATGCCCAGCCCGGCGATGACAAAAGGACCTGATTCCCACTGATTCCCTTACAACACAAGACCCTGTGGGAGCGGGCTTGCTCGCGAAGGCGGTGTGTCAGTCGAGATCAATGCTCAATGACACACCGCCTTCGCGAGCAAGCCCGCTCCCACACTGGATGTTGTGAGTTGCTCTACAACCCACCCCCAGACTGATCCAGTTCCTCGCGCAAAAACTCAACCAGCGCCTGCACCGGCCGCGAACTCTGCCGGTGTTGCGGATAGACCGCCGACAACGTCAGCGGCTCCGGCCGCAAATCCCCCAGCACTTCCACCAGCCGTCCATCCTTCAGGGCCGAGCCGACAATGAACGTCGGCAAATACGTGATCCCCAGGCCGGCGATGGCCGCGTCCTTGAGCAACTCACCGTTGTTGACCCGCATTCGCCCGCTGACATTGACGCTCAAGGGCTTGCCCTGCCCCGCAAAACGCCATTGCACCTGGCGACCATGGCCGTACGGCAGGCAGTCATGACCGTGCAAATCCTCAGGCTTGCGCGGTGTGCCGCGCTCGGCCAGGTACGCGGGGCTTGCGCAGTACACCCGTTCAATCGAGGCAATGCGTCGGGCAATTAGTGTCGAGTCTTCCAGGGTGCCAATGCGCAACGCCAGGTCGTAACCTTCACCGAGCAAATCCACGGGGCGATCGCTTAAATCCATCTCCACGGTCACGTCGCGATAGCGCTGCAAAAACACCGGCAACAGGCACCCAAGATGCGCCAGCGCGAACGACAGCGGCGCACTCGCACGAATGGTCCCGCGAGGCTCGGTGGTCTGGCCGGCGATGCCCTGCTCCACTTGTTCGACTTCGCTAAGCAGGCGCAAGGCTGACTCGTAGTAACTCTGCCCAAGCGGCGTGACATCCAGTCGCCGGGTCGAGCGATTGAGCAAGCGCACGCCCAGGCGCTCTTCGAGTTGCATCAAGCGGCGGCTGACAAACTGCTTGGACAGCCCCAGTTGATCGGCGGCAGCGGTGAAGCTGCCGGAGTCCATGACCTGGCAAAAAATACGCATATCTTCGAAGGGGTTCATTGTCACATCCCGGTTGACAGTCAAACACTTTATAGCGGCTTTTTCCCTTACGGGCATCCTATTAATCTTTGCTCACGGGCCACACAGCGGCATGTGCCGACACCGCTGTTTGTGGCGAGGGAGCTTGCTCCCGCTGGGCTGCGCAGCGGCCCCAAAATCCTCGCAGTCAATGCCGTTCTTGTGAGTGCTGCGCACTCAAGCGGGAGCAAGCTCCCTCGCCACAAAAGCGCTTGCCACCTGCGCGACCTCATTTCTACCGGAGCATCCCCATGTCCTTTCTCCTCGGTCACCTGCTCTCCCTGAGCGCGCTGCTGCTGGCCATCGACGCCCTGCTCTGGCACCTCGCGCCGTTCAAGCATCGCGTCATCCGGATCGGTGTGCGTCTGGCGCTGTTCCTGCTGTTCAGCGCGGTGATCATCAACGCCGGCGTCAGCCCGTTGCAGGCGCCCTTGTTTGCCGATGATCGCGTGGCGCAGCTAGGGGCCACGGCGCTGGGGATTCTCTGGTGGTTGTATGCCGCGCGGGTGCTCACCGAAGTGATCGGCCTGGTCCTGATGCGACGCATCGGCCATAGCGGCCGGCTGTTGCAGGATGTCATCGGCGCATTGGTGTTCCTGGCTGCCGTCGTGGCCGCCGCCGGCTACGTGCTGGAGCTGCCGGTGAAAGGTTTGCTGGCGACCTCCGGCGTCGTCGCCATCGTCGTGGGTCTGGCATTGCAGAGCACCTTGAGCGATGTGTTCTCCGGCATCGTGCTCAACACTACCAAGCCGTATCAGGTCGATGACTGGGTTTCCATCGATGGCGTTGAAGGCAAGGTGCTGGACATCGACTGGCGGGCCACCCATTTGCTGACCAGCGCCGGCAGCACGGCAGTGGTGCCGAACTCGGTGGCAGCCAAGGCGAAGATCGTCAACCTCAGCCGCCCGACCAACCTGCACGGGGTGTCGATCAGTATCCAGGTGCCCAACCACATCCGCCCGCGTCGGGTGCTCGATGCCTTGGAGCGCACCCTTCAGGGCAGCAGCAGCCTACTGCTCGATCCGCCGCCGAAAGCCGTGCTCAAGGAAGCCGGCGAAACCCTGTCCGAATACGTGGCCAGCGGCTTCATCGCCGAACTGGGTAAAAAGGGCGAAGTGCGCAATCAACTGTTCGACCTGGCCCATCGGCACCTCGAAGCGGCGGGCATCTCCCGGCAGCCCGATGGCGTGATCGAGCCGTCGACCCGCGCACGGGCCTTGCTCGATGAGGTGAAAATCTTCCGCTCCCTGAGTGCCGAGGAACGTGATCGCCTGGCCCAGAACATGGTGGCGCAGCAATACGCGGCCGGTGAGGTGGTGCTGGATCTGGATGAAGTGCCGGACAGCCTGTTCGTCATCGCCACTGGCGTGGTGAGCGCTACTGTCCCCGACGGCAGCATGCAGATCGAAGCGGGACGCATGGGGCCGAGCGAAGTCATGGGCGAACAAAGCATCCTCGCCGACACGCCGTCCCAGGCACGGTTCACCGCCATGACCTCAAGCATCATCTACCGCCTCGACAAATCCCTGACCCGCAGTTGCATGGAGCAACGACGGGAAGTCGACCGGGCGTTGAACAAGCTGCAAGCGGTGCGCCAGCAGAACAGCCGGTTGGCGTTGATGGCCAAACCGGTGGTGGTCAGGAAAGGTGGGTTTTTAAGCTGGTTGCAGAACCGCTGATCCACTGCTCACACAAAACCCTGTGGGAGCGGGCTTGCTCGCGAAAGCGGTGGTCCAGGCAACATCAATGCTGACTGTCATGACGCCTTCGCGAGCAAGCCCGCTCCCACAGGTTTTGCGATTATTGGGCAGTAAACTTGGTGTAGCTGTTGATCAGGTTGCGATAGTTCGGCAGGCGTTCCGACAGCAGGTTGGCCAGGCCTTCCATGTCGTTGCGCCAGTCGCCTTGCAGCTCGCAGGCCACGGAGAACCAGTTCAACAGTTGCGCACCGGCGGCCGACATGCGTGCCCAGGCCGCTTGTTGCACGGTAGTGTTGAAGGTGCCGGAAGCGTCGGTCACCACAAACACGTCAAAACCTTCGGCAATGGCCGACAGGGTCGGGAACGCCACGCACACGTCGGTCACCACACCGGCGATGATCAGTTGCTTGCGACCGGTGGCCTTGATCGCCTTGACGAAGTCTTCGTTGTCCCAGGCGTTGATCTGGCCGGGACGGGCAATGAACGGCGCGTCCGGGAACTGCGCCTTGAGCTCCGGCACGATCGGGCCGTTCGGGCCGCTGTCGAAACTGGTGGTGAGGATGGTCGGCAGTTTGAAGAACTTGGCGATGTCGCCCAGCGCCAGCACGTTGTTCTTGAACTCGTTGGGGGTGAAATCCTGCACCAGCGAGATCAGACCGGTCTGGTGGTCGACCAGCAGTACCACGGCATCGTCTTTGTTCAGGCGTTTGTATGGAACGTTGCTCATTGGAAACTCCTTGATGGATGGTTATTGCAGTCAGCGCCGCCCTGCTGGGCCGGCGCTTTTTTGAATTCGTCAGAAGGCAAAACACGAGCAGCCAAAGGCGCCCCAGAAACCGGCGAAATCGCTGACCGGCGCGTTCGACAGGCGTGCCCGTTCATGGCTGTGGGAATGCACCGCGCACGGCCCGCTGCAGTGGTGAACCTGGGCCTGCATCGGCGACGTCGGGCGCCAGTGGCCCGGCACTTTCACCACCGGCGACCAGTCCGGCAGCACCGGCACGCTGGCTGGCCCAAGCTTCTCGAAATCACCGGCGCCGTACACCACCTTGCCGCCGACCACGGTCAACACCGACTCGATCCACTTGATCGCCTCTTCATCGACGCTGAAGAAATCCGCGCTGAGGGCGGCGACGTCGGCCAGTTGCCCGACCTTGATCTGGCCCTTCTTGCCTTGCTCCGACGAGAACCAGGCGCTGCCATGGGTGAACAGTTCCAGCGCGGTCAGCCGCGAAAGGCCTTCGGCGTGCAACTCCATGCCGCCGACGGTGCGGCCGCTGACCATCCAGTACAGCGAGGTCCACGGGTTGTAGCTCGATACTCGCGTGGCGTCGGTACCGGCACCGACCGGCACACCCTCGGCCAGCATGCGTTTGATCGGCGGCGTGGCTTCGGCGGCTTTCGCGCCGTAACGCTCGACGAAATACTCTCCCTGGAACGCCATGCGATCCTGAATCGCAATGCCGCCGCCCAGCGCCCTCACCCGCTCGATGTTCTGCGGGGTGATGGTTTCGGCGTGGTCGAAAAACCACGGCAAGCCGTTGAATGGAATGTCGCGATTGACCTTCTCGAACACGTCGAGCATGCGGCTGATGGATTCGTTGTAGGTGGCGTGCAAACGAAACGGCCAGCGTTGCTCGACCAGGTGGCGCACCACCGGCTCCAGCTCGGCCTCCATGGTTTGCGGCAGGTCCGGGCGTGGTTCGAGAAAGTCTTCGAAGTCCGCCGCCGAGAACACCAGCATTTCCCCGGCGCCGTTGTGCCGCAGATAATCATCGCCCTGGTGCAGCTTCACGCTGCCGGTCCAGTTCTTGAAGTCGGTCAACTCTTCCTTGGGCTTCTGGGTGAACAGGTTGTAGGCGATGCGCACGGTCAGTTGCTCATCCTTCGCCAACTGTTCGATCACCTGGTAATCGTCTGGGTAATTCTGGAAACCGCCGCCGGCATCGATGGCGCTGGTCAAGCCCAGGCGATTGAGTTCACGCATGAACTGACGGGTCGAGTTGACCTGATACTCCAGCGGCAGCTTCGGCCCCTTGGCCAGCGTTGAATACAAGATCATCGCGTTGGGCCGCGCCACCAGCATGCCGGTCGGCTCACCCTTGGCATCACGCACGATCTCGCCACCCGGCGGGTTCGGCGTGTCACGGGTGTAACCGGCGACACGCAACGCGGCGCGGTTGAGCAAGGCACGGTCATACAGGTGCAGCACGAACACCGGGGTGTCTGGCGCGGCCTGATTGAGTTCTGCGAGCGTTGGCATGCGCTTTTCGGCGAACTGGAATTCGTTCCAGCCACCGACCACCCGCACCCACTGCGGCGTCGGCGTACGGTCGGCCTGGTCCTTGAGCATGCGCAAGGCGTCGGCCAGGGACGGCACGCCTTCCCAGCGCAGTTCGAGGTTGTAGTTCAAGCCGCCGCGAATCAAGTGCAAGTGCGAGTCGTTGAGCCCGGGGATCACGCAACGCCCCTTGAGATCGATCACTTGTGTGCCTGAACCACGCAAGGCCATGGCTTCGGCATCGCTGCCGACCGCGACAAAACGCCCGTCGCTGATCGCCACGGCGCTGGCGAGCGGTTTTTCGCGATCAACAGTATGGAATTGACCATTGAACAGAATCAGATCGGCGTTCATCACGGTTCCTCGTGCAAAGTAGCGGGAGACAGCCAGGGCGCGAACAGGCGCGTCGCCATGGGCATGAAGAGGTAAACCACCGACAGCACGATGGTCAGGGTGATCAGGAACGTGGCCACCACGTAGCTGGAAAGAAAGCTGTTGAGCCCAAGCAGCGGACCCCAGAGCAGCGGTACCAGCAAGGTGTGCGGCAGGATCACCAGCAGCGTCACCACGGCCTGCTTCCAGCGCGGCGGTGGCGTACTGGCTTCGGCCTGGGGCGAGAACCAGAACTCGTTGAGCGGATTGACCTCGGTCTGGTCGCCATCGGCCAGCATCGGCGCGGCTTCTCTCACCAGTTCCTGGCGTTGCGGCGAATCGAGCCAGCGCTGCATCGCCTCGGTCGAGCAAAAACGCAGCACGCAGGTGTAGGTGTCGAGGCCGGAGTTTTTACCGCGCACCACATCCACCCCCAGGTGCCCGACGTTCTGCGCGGCCACCTTGACGATGTTGCGCAGCCAGGCTTCATAAGGCACTTCAAAACCGGCCTTGACCCGGTGCTTGACGATCAGGGTCACCACCTCATCAGGCCCGGGACTGGCCGGCTCACGGCGATTGAGATCAGACATGACGCAAGGCTCCGGCGAAATGGACATCGAGCGCCAGCCTTCCCGGCCCGGCGATGAAAATGCTGGTGAATACGATCAGCAACAGCCAGCCGAACTGGCCTTCAAAGAGCGTCCACTGCGGATGCACGACCAACATCGACACCCACAGCAAGAACAGAATAGGCAAACACGCCAGGCGCACCAGCAACCCGGCGACGATCAGCAGCGGGCACACCACCTCGGCGAAGATCGCCAGCAGTAGCGTCAGGTTCGCGCCCAGGTGAAAAGGGTCTTCGATGTTCTGCAACTCGGCAGCGTAGTGCAGCAGCTTGGGCAAACCGTGCACCCACAACAGCAACGCCCCGCCGCTGACCCGCAGGAACAGCAGCCCCCAGTCTTGCGCTCGATCATCGCGTCGCGAAGCGTCCATGGCCTACCCGCACAAATGAAAAACCACCGGCGTCGATGCGCCGGGACTGGACTCGATAGTGCCGGGACGGGGGGAGGAAAAATTGAATGTACGTGCTCTGTTTGTGAGTACGCCGGCAGTCTGCAAATCACACAAATCCCACAGGGCTACCGGTTGTTGCTTCTACCGGATTATTCCTGCGGATCGAGATTATCCAACGCCCGGTTCACCGAAGTGCCCCACGCACAGCCACCAAATTGCAGATCGGACTGATCTGAAGGTGACACTGGCGAGCCTTGAAATTGACCGGGCTGCCAAACCCGATCGCTGAATTTGCAGCGACCGGGAAACGATAAAGACCGGGTACAAGACGCACAAGCCGGCGGGTTCTGGCGTAGTTGTAGACAACGACGCAAGGCGGTGTAGCCTCGTTCTTGGTCCTACGCAATTCTGTGTGGCGAGGGAGCTTGCTCCCGTTCGGCTGCGCAGCAGTCGAAAATCCATTCAACGCAGTCTGCCTGACAGACCGCATCGCTTGATTTTTGGGCCGCTTCGCTGTCCAACGGGAGCAAGCTCCCTCGCCACATTGCGGGTGTGAACCAGAAGATTTTCGTCGGATGTAATGCCGCCATCGCTGGCAAGCCAGCTCCTACAGGGATTGAGTACATCTGAAAGAAATTGGTCGGCTGTCAGGCCGCCTTCGCGAGCAAGCCCGCTCCCACAGAAAAGCAAAAGCAAAAGCCACGTACACCCACGCCCTTCACCACTCATCAGGCCGAGCGTTAGCTCGCCTGCAGCTCTTGATCTTGATCCACCCGCCCCCTCGGGAGGCTGAGCGGAGGTGTTCATCCGGGGATTGGCGCGCAGCGCCGTTCGACGCAGTCGAACTCATCGCATGTAGGTGCCAGCGAAGCCAACCGGAGGGCGATGCCCCCGGATGAATACCGGAGCGAAGGAACCCCGAGCCTCAGCGAGGGGCCGTACGCCAGGGGCGAGACCTTTTGGTTCCTTTTGGGGCGTTTGCCAAAAGGGACTCGCCGTAAGGGCGAAACCATAAGCCGCCGTTACCTAAATAACGGATATGTACACAGTCAGGAAGAAACAGCCAAAGCCAAAGACATGAACTGACCAATCCGCGACCGCAACCACCGCTCCGCCGGATCATTGTCATGCACCCCGCTCCAGGCCATCGACAACTGCGCCGCCTCGATCTCGAACGGCGGATCCTCGGCCCGCAACCCACACCCCTCCACCAACGCACAGGCCGCATAATCCGGCACAGTGGCAATCATCTCGGTACCGGCGAGCAACGCCCGCAACCCACTGAACTGCGGCACCCCCAACACCACACGACGACTACGCCCGACCTTCGCCAGATCCAGATCGATATTGCCGCTCAAGTCCCCCGAGAACGACACCATCGCATGAGGCCGCTCGCAGTACTCATCCAGGGTCAACGTCCCCGGCCGGGTGTCGCCGCGCAGCACCTTGCAGGGAATATCGCGCAGCGTCTTGCGCTTGGCATTGGCCGGCAGATCCGTGGTGTAACTCACCCCCACCGAGATCTCCCCCGACGCCAGCAGCGCCGGCATCAACAGATAATTGGCCCGCCGCACGACCACGACAATCCCCGGCGCCTCTTCCTGCAATTGCCGCAGCAACGGCGGAAACAAACCGAACTCGGCATCGTCCGACAGCCCGATGCGGAACACATCGCGACTGGTCGCCGGATCAAACTCCTTGGCCCGGCTGACCGCACCGGAAATGGTGTCCATCGCCGGTTGCAGCTCCTTGAGAATGACCAGTGCCCGCGCCGTCGGCTCCATGCCGCGACCGTTGCGCAGCAGCAACGGATCGTCGAACAGATCGCGCAAACGCCCCAGCGCGGCGCTCACCGCCGGTTGGCCCATGAACAGTTTTTCGGCAACGCGGGTCAGGTTCTTTTCGAACATCAGGGCTTCGAAAATCACCAGCAGGTTCATGTCGACGCGACGCAGATCATTACGGTTCATAGGCACGGGTTCCTTGTGTGGTCGGCCAGGCGCGAGGTTGAGGATTGTGTCTGACTTTACCCGGGACTTCCCGCTGTGAACGAGGAATTAACAACGATTAACTCGCAAGCCAGAGCCTTCGGGACCAAGAATGAAGCCTACCGACACGGACATTCGCCATGGCTCACGTTCAGCAAAATGCCGCCCCCGCGCCATTCACGCCTGCGCCAAAGAAAAGCACCGGCGGCCTCAGCCCGCACCGCGAGCGGCTGGTTAAACAACTGATCCTCGAACGCCTCGGCGACAGCCTGGAAGTCACTGAACTGGCACAGGCCTGCGCCCTCTCGCGCAGTCATTTTTCCCGCGCATTCAAGTGCAGTACCGGCCTCTCGCCGCAGGACTGGATTCGCCAGCAGCGCGTTGCCCTGGCCAAGCAATTGATCCGGTACACCGACATGAGCCTTACGCAGATCAGCCTCGAATGCGGCTTCTGCGACCAGGCGCACTTCTGCCACATTTTCACCCGCAGCGAAGGCGTCAATCCGTTTGCCTGGCGCTGTCAGTTTGTCCGCGGTACCGCTCATAAAGAAAAAAGATCGCAGGCTGCACCAGCGATCTTTTGACTTGGCATTTCAGCCTTCCAGAAACGCCAGCAAATCGGCGTTGAGCTGATCCTTGTGGGTGTCCGTCAAACCGTGAGGAGCGCCCGGGTAAATCTTCAGGATCGAACCCTTCACCAGTCTGGCGGAAGAAACGCCCGCCGCTTCGTACGGCACCACCTGATCCGCGTCGCCATGCACCACCAGGGTCGGCACGTCGAACTTCTTCAGGTCCTCGGTGAAGTCGGTTTCCGAGAACGCCTTGATGCAGTCATAGGCGTTCTTGTGCCCGGCCAGCATGCCCTGCATCCAGAACCAGTCGATCATGCCCTGGGATGGTTTTGCGCCAGGTTTGTTGAAGCCGAAGAACGGGCCGCTGGCGAGGTCGATGTACAACTGCGAACGGTCGGCCAGCGAGGCCTGGCGGATGCCGTCGAACACGTCCAGCGGCAGGCCGCCGGGGTTGGCTTCGGTCTTGAGCATCAGCGGTGGCACCGCGGAAATCAGCCCGGCCTTGGCCACGCGCCCGGTGCCGTGGCGACCGATGTAACGCGCCACCTCGCCACCACCGGTGGAGAAACCGAACAACACGGCTTTCTGCAGGTCGAGCCGCTCGATCAGTTGCGCCAGATCGTCGGCGTAATGGTCCATGTCATTGCCTGACCAGGGCTGGCTGGAGCGCCCATGACCGCGACGGTCGTGGGCGATGACCCGGTAGCCCTTGGAGGCCAGGAAGATCATCTGTGATTCCCAGCTGTCGGCGTTCAGCGGCCAGCCATGACTGAAGACAACCGGCTGACCGGTGCCCCAGTCCTTGTAGTAGATCTCGACGCCGTCGCGGGTAGTGAAGGTGCTCATGGGTGATGCCTCCTTAACGAGTGTTGGGGGGGTGAATCAAACCGGTATCGGGTTCATGCGATCGGCCAGGCGCGCCACACGTTCGCCCAGGTGCGCGGCGGTGCAGCGATCCTCAGGCGGCGGCGCATCATCGGGGGATTGCTCGACATTCGACTGGGCCATGGCGCCCAGCGAGCTGCCCAGGCGATTGAGCTGGCCGTTGAATGCACCGGTGCTGGAACGCGCCGGCAGCAGGTCGAGGCCGACCCAGATCATCGAGTGCTGGGTGGCGAATACCGCCATCTGCAGCAAGGTATTGAGCTTGTCGCCGCACAGGCAGCCGGAATTGGTGAAGCCGGCCGCGAGCTTGTCGCGCCAGGGCCGGGCCAGGTAGAACGCCGCCGTGGCTTCCATGAATGCCTTGAAGGCCGCGGAGGCACTGCCCATGTAGGTCGGCGCGCCAAAGATGATGGCGTCGGCGTTGTGCAGCCGCTCCCAGTGCTCGTCCACCTCCTCGACCGGGATCAACTGGCAGGTGCTGCCCAGGTGCCGTGCCACGCCTGCGGCCACGGCTTCGGCCATGACCCGGGTGTGTCCGTAGCCGCTGTGATAGACCACCACCACGTTGCTCATTGCCCTGTCCTTGCGATGGATTGAATCCCTTTGTAGGAGCGAGCTTGCTCGCGATGGAGTATCAGTCGACACCCATGTGTCAGACACACCATCGCGAGCAAGCTCACTCCTACAGGAAGAGAGTTTTGGCGCAGACTGGACGCGCGACGAGTTAAACGTTGTTAATTTTCCATGGCGCGCAAAAAAACCCGGCAACCGTTGTCCATCTGTCGCGCCCAATGATCCCGGGACCGACAGCCGCTGGCCGATACGCTAGAGTCTATGCCTGCCCCATCGGTCACCCGCGCGGCGCATTGCGCTGGGTAAAAAACCTGAGGAATATGCTCGAAAACCGCGAACCAGACGGATGCAGCAGGAGCGACGCATTGACCCTTCCCAGCGAACTGGCTGTGCATTTCGGCCCCTACCGGGTCTACCCCGGACAACGTCTGGTGATGGAGGCCGAGCAGCCCTTGCGCCTGGGCCGGCGCGCCATGGACATCCTGTTGATCCTGCTGGAACACGCCGGCAACGTGGTCAGCAAGCAACAATTGATCGCCCGCGTCTGGCCCAACAGCGTAGTCGAAGACATCAACCTGCGGGTACACATGGCCGCGTTGCGCAAGGCGCTCGGCGATGGCCAGGCCGGACAGCGTTACATCGTCACCGTGGCCCAGCGCGGCTACAGCTTTGTCGCGCCTTACTCGCTGGAGCAGACCGAGCCACAACCCGTGCCCGCGCCGCCTCGACCGAGCCGGCATAACCTGCCCGTGCGCCGCACCCGCATGATCGGCCGGCAGACGCTGGTCGACAGCCTGGTGACGCAACTGCCTCGCCAGCGCTTCATCACCCTCGTCGGCCCCGGCGGCATCGGCAAGACCACCGTGGCCCTGCGGGTCGCCGAACAGCTGATCGGCCACTACCGGGACGGCATTCGCCTGCTGGACCTGGCCCCGATCAACTGCCCGCTGATGATCAACGGTCATCTGGCGACGCTACTCGAACTCGCCCTGCACGACGACGCCCCCCTGAGCGGGCTTGCGGACGCTCTGCGCGAGCGCCACATGCTGCTGGTCATCGACAACTGCGAGCACCTGGTCGACGCCATCGCCCAGCTCAGCGAACAGATTCTGCGCAGTGCACCGCACGTGCACATCCTCGCCACCAGCCGCGAGAGCCTGCGGGCCGAAGGGGAATTCGTCCAGCGCCTGGAGTCACTCGATTGCCCGCCGCCCATCGCCGTCCTCGACCGCGCCCAGGCCATGACCTTTTCCGCCCTGCAACTGTTCGTCGAACGGGCCATGGCCAGCCACGACAGCTTTGAATTGACGGAGGCTGAACTGCCGCTGCTGATAGAGATTTGCCACCGCTTGGACGGCATTCCACTGGCCATCGAACTGGCGGCGGCGCAGGTGGGTATCTTTGGCCTGCACGGCTTGCTGGAGCAGTTGCAAAGCAGCTTCCGGGTGCTGAACCAGCCCAGCCAGACGCCCCTGGCACGCCATCAGACCTTGCGCGCAACGCTGGACTGGAGCTTCGAACTGCTCAATGCCTGTGAAAAGACCTGCCTGCGCCGACTGAGTGTGTTTCGCGGTGGCTTTACCCTGGAGTCGGCAGCGGCCGTGATTGTCGGCGAGCACATTGAACCCCGCGAGGTGTTCGGCTCGATCACCCAGTTGGTCGCCAAGTCCCTGTTGAATGTGGAGGTGGGCGACGACAATGTTTACTACCGCTTGCTCGACACCACCCGCACCTACGCCCTGGAAAAACTTGTGCAAACCACCGACCTGCCCGGCACGCGGGAACGGCATGCCGAGCGCTGCCTGGCACTGATGCAACAGGCACAGGACGACTGGGAGAAAACGCCGACCGGCCTGTGGATCGAGCGCTATGGCCGGGCACTCGAAGATATCCGTGCAGCCCTCGATTGGGGTTTGCACGCCCAAGGGCCGCAGGCACTGGCGATACGCCTGGCCGCGACGTCCACGCCCCTGTGGCAGGAGCTGTCACTGCTCAAGGAGCATGGCGGTTATGTGCGCAAGGCGCTGGCCTTGCTCGACCAGTCACTCGAGCCATGCCCGCGCTTGCAGATGGCCCTCAAGCTGGCCCTGGGCAGTGCCTGTTACCACGCTCAGGGTGGTAGCGCCGAAACCGTTGGCGCCTTTGTCAGCGCCAGGGCCCTGGGCAGGCAACTTGATGACGTGGCCGGTCAGCTGCGGGCGATTTCCGGGCACCTGGCGGTCAATCTGAGCTGCGGGCATTACCAGATGGCCCTTGAGCAGAGCCGGCAATTCGATCAACTGGGGCTGCATGACGACGCCCTGATGTCCTTGAGCATGCATCGATTGCGGGTGCTCGCCCTGCACTTCTCCGGCGACCAGCATCAGGCTGGGGAGCATGCCGAACAAGTGCTGCAACGCATGGCGCAGAGCGGCCATCTCAACCGTTTCACCCATGGCTTCGGCGTGCAATACGACCAGAGTGTCGCGGCGCTGACCATCCACGCGCGTATCCTCTGGCTGCAGGGCCAACCGGAACAGGCCTGGCGTTCAGCCCGGCAGGCGCTGGACATCGCGTTGCAGATCAACCACGGCACGTCGATCTGCTACACCCTGGCGCTCGCCGGCTGCCTGATCGCCCACTACAACGGCGACACCCGCAGCGCCCGCGAACTCCTGCGCCTGCTGCTGCAACAGGCGCAGAAACACTCGGTGCCACTGTTCCATGACTGGGCGCGACATTACGCGCAGGTGATCGGCGGCACCGATGTTCAGCCAACCGGCCGGCCAAGTGTCGGCTTGATCAAAGACATCATGGTCACGCTGGATTCGACCTGCGTCGACGACGCTTTGCTCGAACGCGCGCAAAACGGTGCGGCGGGCTGGAACACGGCGGAGATACTGCGGGCCAGGGCCAAGGCATTGCTGGCAACCGATTGCCCGGCCAAGGCCGCGACGGCCGAAACCGAGCTGCTCAAGGCCCTCGCTGTGGCCAAGGCCCAGGGCGCCCTGGCCTGGGAGCTGCGCAGCGCCACCTCGCTGGCGCAATTGTGGCAGCGCCAGGGCCGCCACCAACGCGCGCATGAACTGCTGGCACCGCTCTACCGGCGCTTCACCGAAGGTTTTGCCACGCCTGACCTGATGGCGGTTCGCCGGCTACTCGACGAGCTGCAATGCCACCTGCCCGCTTGATGGCCAGCGTGTCTGGCTGACATACCCGGCATAACGCATTTCGAAGGCGCGCAAATCACCGCTGAGTTCGAGTTTTTCCAGGGCGTAGGTGCGGGTGGTGTTGAGGAAGCGGTAACGGGTCACTCCACCGCTCTGCTCCATGGACAGCAGCGACTTCAATGCCAGGCTTTCCAGTAGCTTGATCAGGTCGGCGACGGGCAGCGCGTCGCAACTGATCACGGCAATCGCGGCGTCCTGGGTAAACGCCATCTTGAACACCGCCAGGCGCTGCAACACGGTTTGTTCCAATGCCGTCAACCGTTCGTAGCTCCAGTCCAGCGCAGCCTTGAGCGTCTGATGTCGGGGAACGGCCGTGCGGCGGCCCTGGGACAGCAACTCAAAACAGTTGTCGAGCTGGGCCTGCACCCCGACCAGCGCCAATGCATCGATCTGCGCCGCCGCCAGTTCAATCGCCAACGGCAGGCCATCGAGGCGCCGACAGATTTCCCGTACGACCTTGAGGTCTTGCTCGCGCAGGGCAAAACCTTGCTGACGGGCCCGGGCACGGCTGACGAACAACTGCACCGCCGAATAGCCCATGACCTCGGCGACGCTGCGCAGCGCTGACGCCGGCGGCACCGCCAGCGGTGGCAGACGCGATACGGTTTCGCCCGCGGCCTTGAGCGGCTCGCGGCTGGTGGCGAGGATCGACAGCCGGGGCATCGACTGCAGCAGTGTCTCGACCAACGTCTGGCAGCGCTCGAGCAGGTGCTCACAGTTGTCCAGGACCAACAAGGCGTGGCGCTGCGACAGCCCCTCCAGCGTGGTGCCAACCTTCAGTCCAAGGGTGCGTGTGAGGTGATCGGTCACTTGCGCCGGGTCATCGATCGCCGCCAGGTCCACCAGCCACACGCCGTGCCGATAGTGCTGCAACAACAGTTCGGCCACGCGCAAGGCCACGGTGGTCTTGCCGATCCCGCAAGGCCCGACCAGGGTCATGAATCGCCGTACCGGCAACTGCCGCACCAGACTGCCGACGATGGCATCGCGCCCGGTGATCGGCGTGAGCCGCGCCGGCAGGTTGTGCAGGAGCTTTTGTACGGTCTCGCTGGGGAAATAGCCGGGCTGCGGCAAGTGTTGCACCGGTGCGACAAAACTGTAGCCGCGCTGGGGAATGTTGACGATGTAGCACTGGCCGTTCTGCCCGTCGCCCAAGGCACGGCGCAAGGCGGCAATGTGAACCCGCAGGTTGATTTCCTCGACCACGGAGCGCGGCCAGACCTGCGCAATCAACTTTTCCTTGCTGACGACCGACCCCGCGTGCTCGACCAGTACCTGCAACACATCAAGGGCACGGCCGCCCAGGCGCAGTGGCCGATCGCCCTCCAGTACCAGTCGCTGACCGAGGTGGAAGGCATAGGGACCAAATCGCAGCACCGCTTCGCTGTTTACATCTTTGAGGCTGTTCATGCGCTGTCACCCGCTGGAAGCCTGGCTCGGTACGCGAGTCCATCCCAGGCTCCGCACCTTCCTTGCAATGAGTTCACCGGTATCTTGGCAGGCCACTGTGATCGTACAACTGTCGCGGGGGGAGCGTCACGGCCATTGCGGTGCGCAAAACGGACACACGCCCTAGCTGAACTGCTCGCGGTATTGAGTCGGGGTCAGGCGCAGTTTTTCACTGAACAGAAAACGCATGTGCCGCACGCTGCCGAAGCCGCTTTTGAACGCCACGGTCTTGAGCGGCAACTCGGTGGTTTCCAGCAGGTTCCTCGCGCAATCGATGCGCGCGCTTTGCAGAAACTCCATCGGCGTCATGTTCACTTCCCGGGCGAACACCCTGGCGAAGTGACGAGGGCTCATGTTGGCCAGGCTCGCCATGCGCTCGATCCCGTAGGTTTCATCGAGGTGTTCGAGCACATGGTTCTGCACCCGGGTAATCGCCGTTTCATGAGGCGCCACTGCTGCCATCAGCGGGCTGAACTGCGCCTGTCCGCCCTGGCGTTTCATCACCACCAGCAACACCTTGGCCACGTCCTGGGCGACTTTCTTGCCGTGGTCCCGGGCCACCACCGACAACGCCAGGTCGATCCCGGCGGTGACGCCGCCGGAGGTGATCAGGTTGCGGTCCTGGACAAAGATCTGATCGGTCTCGACGGTCGCTTTTGGAAAGCCCTTGATCAGCCGCTCGGTGTAGTGCCAGTGGGTGGTGACGCGATAGCCATCGAGCAAACCCGCATGCCCCAGCACGAACGCCCCGGTGCAGATCGAACCATAACCGGCGGACCGGCTGACGTTGTGCCGGAGCCAGTCGAGCAGCGGTGGATGCTTTTCGTTGTAGGCACCCGGACCACCAGGCACCAGCAGCAAATCAAAACCTTCGCAGGCCTGATCGATGTGCCGGTCGGCGTGCACGCTCACCCCGTTGGATGCGCGCAGTGCACCAGGCTCGGTGCCGATGGTCGACAGCACATAGTGATCGTCGGGTTTCAGATAACGATTGGCAATGGAAAACACTTCCATGGGCCCGGCCATGTCGAGCAGGAGAAAGTCGGGAAACAGCACCATTGCCACGGTTTTCATGGATTGGAATTCACTGGATTAATAAAGTCGGTGCCCTGTGGGAGCGGGCTTACTCGCGAATGCGGTGGGTCAGTCAACATCCATGCTGACTGCCAGGCCGCCTTCGCGAGCAAGCCCGCTCCCACAGAAGGCGTACCGTGCATCAGGGCCGAAGATCGAAACAGAATAGCTGATTCGCGTTCATAAACTGTCAACTTTAAAGAGACAGTATTTCAATTTCCACCTACTTATTGCACAAGCCAGTAAACATTAACCTTCTCCTCACTCGGACGAATTCACGTCCTGAAAGGAGATTTCATCATGCTGACACTTCGCAAAGCCTCGGATCGTGGCCTGGCCAATCACGGCTGGTTGAAGTCGTTCCATACATTTTCCTTCGCCAACTATCGCAACCCGAAAGAGCAGGGTTTTTCCGACCTGTTGGTGATCAACGACGACCGCGTCGCCGCCGGTAAAGGCTTCGGCCAGCACCCGCACCGCGACATGGAGATTTTCTCCTACGTGCTTGAAGGTGGCCTGGAACACAAGGACACCCTGGGCACCGGTTCGGTGATCCGCCCCGGCGACGTACAACTGATGAGCGCAGGCAGCGGCGTGGCCCACAGTGAGTTCAATCACTCCAGCACCCGGCCGGTGCACTTTCTGCAAATCTGGATCGTGCCCGAGGTCAGCGGCGCCAAACCGCGTTATCAGCAGGAGCACTTCAGTACCCAGAAGAAACGCGGGCGCCTGCAACTGATCATCTCGCCGGATGGTGCCAAGGGATCGCTCAAGGTGCGTCAGGATGCACGGGTGTATGCCGGCCTGATCGACGGCAAGGAAAGCGCCACCCTGGAGCTCGCCGCCAACCGCTACGCCTATGTACATGTAGCCCGGGGCAGCGTCGAACTCAACGGAGTGTTGTTGCAGGAAGGCGACGGTGTGCGGGTTCGTGATGAGCAGGCGCTGACCTTGAGCAACGGCGTGGATGCTGAAGTGCTGGTGTTCGATTTGCGCCCACAGGAACTGCCGGAAATGCCATAACCCCCTTTGTGGGAGCGGGCTTGCTCGCGAAAGCGTCGTGTCATTCAACTGTAATGTCGTCTGACACTCCGCCTTCGCGAGCAAGCCCGCTCCCACAGGTTCTAGTGCCACCTGCGATTATTCGCCGGTCCCGGCGAACCCCGCGACAATCTCATCGATCACCGCCCGGACCCTGGCCGTATGCCGCTAGTCCGCGTAGGTCACCAGCCAGATGTCATAGGGCATCGGCCGCATGCGCTCCGGCCACAGCAACGACGGTCGGAAAACTCTCCTGATGTACGGGCTCATCTGGTAAAACCCGTGCTTCACATTCTGTTGGACCGTCCGATGCCTGCTCCCCTTCTCGCTCACTTGCGCCGACGCTGGCTGTCGTTGCTGTGCATGGCCGTGCTGGTTGTCGGCTTGCCGGTGAGCTGTGGGGCGCTCAAATACAAAGAGCGCGAGTTGCTGTTCCGCATCGAGCCAGGCACGGCGAGTTGGTATCGCGGCTTGCCGCAGGACGTTCAGGCGTTCGATATCAAGTCTGCCAGCTTCAAGGCCGGACAAAACCTGCATGCCTGGTGGTGGCCGGCGGCCCGCCGCGATGCGCCGTCGATCCTTTACCTGCACGGCGTGCGCTGGAACCTCACGGGCCAGGCATTTCGCATCGAGCAATTACGGGCCATGGGCTATTCGGTGCTGGCCATCGACTACCGCGGCTTCGGCCAGAGCAAAGGAGATTTGCCCTCGGAAGCCAGTGTTTATGAAGACGCACGCGTCGCCTGGGAGCGTTTCACCGCGATGCAACCGGACGCCAACAAGCGTCTGATCTACGGGCATTCGCTGGGGAGTGCAGTGGCCATCGACCTCGCGGCGGACCTGGCCGCACAGGCGAAACAACAACACCTTCCCTTGCCGGTACGCGGTCTGGTCATCGAGTCCTCCTTCACCTCGCTGGGTGATGCGGTCGCGGAAGTGGCCAACAACAGCCTGCCGGTGAACGGGCTGCCGGTGCGCTGGCTGTTGTCGCAGAAGTTCGACTCCATCGACAAGATCGTCGACATCGACATGCCGCTGCTGGTGGTGCACGGCCTGGCCGACCCGTTCATGCCTTCACGATTCAGCCAGCAACTGTTCAATGCCGCCCATGAACCCAAGCGCCTGCTCCTGATACCCGGCGGTACTCATAACAACAGCATGAGCCTGGGTGGAAACCAGTACCGCCAGGCCCTCGATGGCTTGCTCAAGGCAAGCTCCCGTCAGGCGGCCGGACCGGCGGTGGTTCAGGGCTCGCGGGACTCCTGAAGGCTGGCGATGCCTGCGCCCTGCTCTCCCTGATAGCGGGCTCGATAGCGCCCCGGACTTTCCCCGGTCCACTTCTTGAACGCCCGATGAAAGGCGCTGGGCTCCTGGAACCCCAATTGCTCGGCGATATCGCTGATGCTCGCGTCGCTCTGACGCAATTGCTCAAAGGCCACGCCCCGGCGTACCTCGTCCTTGATCTCCTGGTAGGAGCAACCTTCACGCTCCAGTTTGCGGCGGAAGGTGCTGGGGCTCAGGTGCTGTTCCAGGGCAAAGGCCTGCAAGGTCGGCCACTCGCTGTAATGACTGCCGCGCAAGCGCTGATGAACCTGTGCCGCCAGGCCATGCTGGTTACGGAAGCGGATCACCAGCCATTGCGGCGCGGTACGCAAAAACACTTTCAGCGACGCCAGATCCTGCACCACGGGCAGGCGCAAGTAGTGGCTGGCAAATTCGATTTCGGTGCGCCCGGCACCGAAGGTGAGGTTGGGGCCCCAGAGCAGGCGGTCGTCGCCGAGCGACAGGCGTGAATGGCGGAAGTCCGCGCGGTCAATGGGAATGCGCCGCCCGCCCAGCCAGCAGAGCAGACTGATCATCAACACCAGGAAGGTTTCTTCACCAAACCGACTGGCATCGTTATCCGTCGAACGGGTTTCCAGGCTGATGACCGCACGCTTGCCACGCACGGCCAGCGAGCCGCGAAAGTCGCGCAAGAACAAGCCGAAGTTGACCAGGCACTGACGCATGGCCTTGTGCAGATCGGGCTCCTGAATCAAGGCGCGGCAAATCAGGGCAAAACTGCCCGGCGGCATGCCATGGGAATCGAGCCCGAAAAACTCGTCGTCGAGCTCGCGGATCTGAATCAGCCACAGCGCCGCAAACGCATTCGCCGGCACCCGCGCCGTGGGTTGGTGCATGACCGCCGGATCAATGCCTGCCTGTTCGAGCACTGCCGTCACGCGCTGCGGATCATCCTTCAGCCCGTGGATCATTGCCTGCACGAAATAGGCGGCAACCGAGTCCTTTTCCCGCATTGGTACGCTTCTCTCTCATCACCCGAATGGCAAAAAACATCAGTGCCGTTGAACAGTTTTGGCATAGGACAACCGCCCTGCCGGCTCTAGACTCGCGGCAATAGTACGCCTTCGGCCGCATTCGCGGCCAAGGTATCGCAGGGTTTGATCGAAGGATGGGAAGATGAATCTGCAAAACATCGGGGTGATCGGTGCGGGCACCATGGGCAACGGCATCGCACAAGTCTGCGCCATGGCCGGTTTCAACGTGACCTTGCTCGACATTTCCGAAAGCGCTTTGCAAAAAGCCGTCGCAACGGTCGGTAAAAACCTCGACCGGCAGGTCGCCAAGGAAACCCTGACGCCGCAGCAGAAACAGGCCACCCTCGACAAAATTCGTACCAGCACCGATTACAGCAGCTTGCGGGACGTGCAATTGGTGATCGAAGCGGCGACTGAAAACCTCGAGCTGAAACTGCGAGTGCTGCAACAGATCGCCGCGCAAGTCAGCAGCGAATGCGTCATTGCCTCCAATACCTCGTCGCTGTCGATCACCCAGCTCGCCGCCAGTGTCAGCCAGCCTGAGCGCTTCATCGGCCTGCATTTCTTCAACCCGGTGCCGGTGATGGGCCTGATCGAAGTCATCCGCGGCCTGCAAACCAGTGACGCGACCCACAAGCTGGCGCTGGACATGGCGACAACCCTCGGCAAAACCGCGATCACCGCCGGTAACCGCCCGGGCTTCGTGGTCAACCGGATCCTGGTGCCGATGATCAACGAAGCGATCCTGGTGTTCCAGGAAGGCCTGGCCAGCGCCGAAGACATCGACGCCGGCATGCGCCTGGGCTGCAATCAGCCGATCGGCCCGTTGGCCCTGGCGGACCTGATTGGCCTGGACACCCTGTTGTCGATCCTCGAAGCCTTCTATGACGGCTTCAACGACAGCAAATATCGCCCGGCGCCGTTGCTCAAGGAAATGGTCGCCGCCGGTTACCTGGGGCGCAAGACGGGGCGCGGCTTCCATGCCTATGCCTGAGCGTTGCTCGCGCTTTGCCGAGTATCGGGACAAGGTCCTGGAGCTGTTTGCCTGCAAGGGGTTCGGCCAGGTCGGCATGCGTGAGCTCGCGACGTGCCTGGGGCTCTCTCCAGGCTCGCTGTATCACCATTACCCGAGCAAACAGCATCTGCTGCTCGACCTGATCGAGGAGTTTTACGAAGAGTTGCTGGCCACCCTCGGGCGCATCCAGCAAAAAGCCCCGGGCAAACGCGACAAACTCAACAGCCTGATCCGCGCCCATCTGAACCTGCATCGGGAGATGCCCTGGCATTTCCGTCTGGTGGAGCGCGACAGCGGTTGCCTGAACGAAGAGCAACAGGCTCGGGTCCGGCAATTGCGCGAGCAATACGAACGCACGTTGCTGAAGATGCTGGGCGCCAAGAGCCGTTTCAGCGAGCAAGGCCTGCTGGCGGCCGGGCATGCCATCGGCGCCCTGCTCAACAGCGCTCCCAGCTGGCTCACGCCCCATGTGCTGGACGAGCAGGAACATGATGATCTGCTCGAAAGCATGGTCAGCGGCGCCATTGAACGTGTGCTGGCGCCACGCCGCGTGCCGGAAGCGATAAGCCTGGCGCGGCCTATCGAAAAAACATCTAAAGAAACACAAGCTCCGATAAAGATTTAGCGCTTTGCTTATCGGCTCGACACAATCGGAATTCGCCGAAAAAACCGGCGTCCAAACCGATGTATGTACTTGAGCACCTGGAGCCGAGCATGAAAATCAATCCCTACCTTATCTTCAATGGCGACTGCAAAGCGGCCTTCACCTTCTATGCGCAGTGCCTGCAGGGCCAGATCGAAGCCATGTTGACCTTCGGCGAAACACCGGCCGGTGAGCATATCCCCAAGGATCTGCACAACCTGATCATCCATACCCGCCTGATCGTGGGCGATCAGGCGATCATGGGGTCGGACACCACGCCGGATCGCCCCGTCGATAAAATGAGTGCCTGCTCGATTTCACTTAACGTCGACAGCATTGCCGAGGCCGAACGGGTCTTCAAGGCACTGGCAGAGGACGGCGACGTGCAGATGCCGCTGGAGACCACGTTCTGGGCAGCGCGCTTCGGCATGCTGGTCGACCGTTTTGGCGTGTCGTGGATGGTCAATTGCGAAAAGGATCAGTGAACGGCCCTTGTCCACCATCATGAAGGCACAAAAAAGCCCAACCTGAAAAGGTTGGGCATTCTGGCAACTCCCGGTCTGTCTGCTACCGTCAACTAGCCACATGGATAGCAACGGACCCGAGGAGGAAATCCACTATGCCGGCCCATGACCTGTCCTGGTCGATCCGCTTCAAACTCTTGCTACTGGCAGGTGGACTGATCACCAGCCTGCTGACCCTTGGCGGTTGCGCCAGTGTCGATGCACAGACCACCGCCTATGTCGGTGTAGAACACCCCGCACCGACATCGCCCGACGAGGTCGTCGTCCTGCGCTCCGAGCCTCTGCGTCCACATGTGCGCCTGGGTGAAGTGTTGATCGACGCCACCGTCGACCCTGCCCCGCCAATTACCGAAGTCGAACAGAAGCTGCGGGAAGAATCCGCCAAACTCGGCGGTGATGCCGTGGTGGTCGTCTATGACCACATTCAGGCGGTGGGTGCCTATGCCAGCGGACCGCTGTGGGCTCGCGACGTAACGACGATCGAGGGACGCAAACTCAAAGGCATCGTGATCAAGTACAAGTAGTTCCCCCCTACGCCCCGAGGACACCGTCAACGGAGGTCGAACTTGAATGATGTGGTGATCGCTCTCATCGTGTTTGCCTGCCTGTTCAGCAGCGCACTACTGGGCTCATGCGTGAGGGAGCGATTGCCGAGTCATCATCTGAGCGACGACTCCGTGGCGGTGGTGAAACTGGCCACCGGTCTCATCGCAACGATGTCGGCGCTGGTCCTCGGTCTGCTTGTTTCCTCTGCCAAAGGCACCTTTGATACGGCCAATGCCGAACTGGAGGGGGCTGCTGCGAAAGTGGTTCAATTCGACCGCGTGCTGGCCCGCTATGGGCCAGACACCCAGGGCATCCGTACCGAGCTCAAGCACAACTACGCCGAAGTCACCAACGTGCTCGCTTCCCGCGATCAACGTCAGATTGCAAAACTCGATAGCCCCGAAGTCATCCATCGCTCCGAAGGTCTGCAACGCCAGGTCGAATCACTTTCGCCGGGCAACGATGATCAGCGCTCGCTCAAGGCCGAGGCATTGCAAGACATGGACACGGTTTTTGCCACCCGCTGGCTGACGCTGCTGCAAGCCAATCAATCGATCCCGCCGGTGATGCTGGTGATTCTGGTGACGTGGCTGGCGATTATCTTCGGTTCGTTCGGCCTGTTTGCACCCCGCAACGGCACCATTGTCGTCGTGTTGTTGATGTGCGCCCTGTCGACGGGGGCAACCATCTTGCTGGTGGAGGAACTCAATCGGCCGCTTGATGGTTTTATCTGTGTGTCGCTCGACCCCTTGGAGCACACGCTGGAGCGGCTGGGTCAGTAATTTCACTTTTCTGCGGACAAAAACAAAACCCCTACCTGCATCTGTAGGAGCGAGCATGCTCGCGATGGTCGTCAACGATGACGCTGGCTGCCTGAGGCCCCGTGGTGTCCTGGCGTTTTTCGCGAGCAGGCTCGCTCCTACAGGATTGCGGCGAGCCAGGTTGTTATGCGGCGCAAAAACAAAACCCCTACCTGCATACGCAGATAGGGGTTTCGGAATTTAATCTTGACGATGACCTACTCTCACATGGGGAAACCCCACACTACCATCGGCGATGCATCGTTTCACTGCTGAGTTCGGGATGGGATCAGGTGGTTCCAACGCTCTATGGTCGTCAAGAAATTCGGGTACTGAGTCGTGGCCAGTTGGCCGCGCTTCAGCAAATTGGGTATGTGATAGCTTCGGTGTTTTGTGAGCATTTCGAACTTTCGGTTCTTTCGTCTTCACACACCGCAATCTGATGCTCTTTCGAGTAGTCAAATTGCTTGGGTGTTATATGGTCAAGCCTCACGGGCAATTAGTATTGGTTAGCTCAACGCCTCACAGCGCTTACACACCCAACCTATCAACGTCGTAGTCTTCGACGGCCCTTCAGGGGACTCAAGGTCCCAGTGAGATCTCATCTTGAGGCAAGTTTCCCGCTTAGATGCTTTCAGCGGTTATCTTTTCCGAACATAGCTACCCGGCAATGCCACTGGCGTGACAACCGGAACACCAGAGGTTCGTCCACTCCGGTCCTCTCGTACTAGGAGCAGCCCCTCTCAAATCTCAAACGTCCACGGCAGATAGGGACCGAACTGTCTCACGACGTTCTAAACCCAGCTCGCGTACCACTTTAAATGGCGAACAGCCATACCCTTGGGACCGGCTTCAGCCCCAGGATGTGATGAGCCGACATCGAGGTGCCAAACACCGCCGTCGATATGAACTCTTGGGCGGTATCAGCCTGTTATCCCCGGAGTACCTTTTATCCGTTGAGCGATGGCCCTTCCATACAGAACCACCGGATCACTAAGACCTACTTTCGTACCTGCTCGACGTGTCTGTCTCGCAGTCAAGCGCGCTTTTGCCTTTATACTCTACGACCGATTTCCGACCGGTCTGAGCGCACCTTCGTACTCCTCCGTTACTCTTTAGGAGGAGACCGCCCCAGTCAAACTACCCACCATACACTGTCCTCGATCCGGATAACGGACCTGAGTTAGAACCTCAAAGTTGCCAGGGTGGTATTTCAAGGTTGGCTCCACGCGAACTGGCGTCCACGCTTCAAAGCCTCCCACCTATCCTACACAAGCAAATTCAAAGTCCAGTGCAAAGCTATAGTAAAGGTTCACGGGGTCTTTCCGTCTAGCCGCGGATACACTGCATCTTCACAGCGATTTCAATTTCACTGAGTCTCGGGTGGAGACAGCGCCGCCATCGTTACGCCATTCGTGCAGGTCGGAACTTACCCGACAAGGAATTTCGCTACCTTAGGACCGTTATAGTTACGGCCGCCGTTTACCGGGGCTTCGATCAAGAGCTTCGCGTTAGCTAACCCCATCAATTAACCTTCCGGCACCGGGCAGGCGTCACACCCTATACGTCCACTTTCGTGTTTGCAGAGTGCTGTGTTTTTAATAAACAGTCGCAGCGGCCTGGTATCTTCGACCGGCGTGGGCTTACGCAGTAAATGCTTCACCCTCACCGGCGCACCTTCTCCCGAAGTTACGGTGCCATTTTGCCTAGTTCCTTCACCCGAGTTCTCTCAAGCGCCTTGGTATTCTCTACCCAACCACCTGTGTCGGTTTGGGGTACGGTTCCTGGTTACCTGAAGCTTAGAAGCTTTTCTTGGAAGCATGGCATCAACCACTTCGTGTTCTAAAAGAACACTCGTCATCAGCTCTCGGCCTTAGAATCCCGGATTTACCTAAGATTCCAGCCTACCACCTTAAACTTGGACAACCAACGCCAAGCTGGCCTAGCCTTCTCCGTCCCTCCATCGCAATAACCAGAAGTACAGGAATATTAACCTGTTTTCCATCGACTACGCTTTTCAGCCTCGCCTTAGGGACCGACTAACCCTGCGTCGATTAACGTTGCGCAGGAAACCTTGGTCTTTCGGCGTGGGTGTTTTTCACACCCATTGTCGTTACTCATGTCAGCATTCGCACTTCTGATACCTCCAGCAAGCTTCTCAACTCACCTTCACAGGCTTACAGAACGCTCCTCTACCGCATCACCTAAGTGATACCCGTAGCTTCGGTGTATGGTTTGAGCCCCGTTACATCTTCCGCGCAGGCCGACTCGACTAGTGAGCTATTACGCTTTCTTTAAAGGGTGGCTGCTTCTAAGCCAACCTCCTAGCTGTCTAAGCCTTCCCACATCGTTTCCCAC
The DNA here is from genome assembly GCF_034009455.1 of Pseudomonas sp. P5_109. Classification (NCBI taxonomy): domain Bacteria; kingdom Pseudomonadati; phylum Pseudomonadota; class Gammaproteobacteria; order Pseudomonadales; family Pseudomonadaceae; genus Pseudomonas; species Pseudomonas sp. P5_109. The sequence continues at coordinate 2,617,708 of NZ_CP125380.1, read as the reverse complement.
TTAACCATAACTTTGGGACCTTAGCTGACGGTCTGGGTTGTTTCCCTTTTCACGACGGACGTTAGCACCCGCCGTGTGTCTCCCATGCTCGGCACTTGTAGGTATTCGGAGTTTGCATCGGTTTGGTAAGTCGGGATGACCCCCTAGCCGAAACAGTGCTCTACCCCCTACAGTGATACATGAGGCGCTACCTAAATAGCTTTCGAGG